>CAXBBL010000001.1:0-602249 GCA_963974215.1 uncultured Schleiferiaceae bacterium
ATCTAGCTCATTTGCTGTAGCCCGCTACAGCTGCACGATCCAGACTAGTCTTTTCTTTTTATTGAAAATCTGAGGCTATAATTTTAGGTCGAACTCAGGTTCAGAAATAACCCAAGGCTTAGTCTGATGAAAAAAATATTTGCACTTTACTTTTTAGGGATTATCTCAACTGCCTGTAGTTCCGATGACGACAATGGTTCTTCAATAATTGTGGAGCCGGAAATAGAAAATGGTTTGTATGACCTTACGATGACGCATAATGGATTAGTACGAGAATATCTATTGTTTGTCCCTCAAAATTATTCTGCTAGTCAAGCCCTTCCTTTAGTTTTTAGTCTACATGGAGCGGGCGGAACGAAGGAGAGTCAATATCAGTTAAGCGAATTTAATGAAATTGCAGATCGAGAAAACTTTTTATTGGTAACACCTGAAGCAATAGCACCAAGAGGAAACTTCACTTTTTGGAACCAGCTGAGTTCCGCCAATGGAGCAGATGATGTTGGCTTTATAGACACGCTTATTTCTTTGGTTGCGATGGAGTATTCTGTTGATTTGGATCGAGTTTACTTAGCCGGCTCCTCCAATGGAGCCTTTATGTCGTTTCAATATGTTTGTGAGCACAGCAATAAAATTGCAGGAGTAGCCGCAGTTAAAGGGTATATGCTGGCCGATCAGATTTCCAATTGCCAACCCACTTTGCCAACTGCTATTATACAAATGCATGGAACAAAAGACCCATTAGTTTCCTATGAAGGAGTACAAGCTACACTAGATTTTTGGAATGGATTTAATCAAACTGATACTATCGCGTTGACTAGAAATCTACCAGACACCGATCCCAATACGGGTAATACAGGAAATAGCAGCCTCTATCAAAACGGCTCAAATGGTGTTCAAGTAGAGTATATAAAAGTAGTGAACGGCTTGCATGATTGGTTTGGAGAGACAGAAATTAATTATGACTTGCAGGCCAGCGAAGAGGCTTGGGCCTTCTTTAACAAATTTGATATTAATGGACTAAGATAAAACTGTGCCTTATGAGCTTAAAGGGCAATAAGGGTTTAGTAGTGGGTAGTTTTAAAAATATTGATAATACCTTAACTATTACAGATTTCCTTCTGAATTAGCACCAGACCATTATCAATTTAGTTAAAGACACATCTGATTACTCAATTATTCCCATTAGGTTTCTGGTCCTAGGTTGTTTTAGACAGAACAATAGAACTGAGGCTTTTTTAGATGCAGAAGAAAAAAATGCCGTAAACTCATCCGCCCTTTGCTAAGCCGAATTGAGAGGGTAGTTTTGAGATTAATAAAATGCTTGCTAAATATTATCCAAGCGGAAATCAATTTTTAGCAGCTTATTAATTTTTTTTTCGACCATTATTTTTTAAGTTCAAAACTGCTTGATTAAGTTTAAGTTAACAAAAATTCACTTTAAAAAAACAAGTATGCATCGCTTTTCTTTCATGGCTTTATTAGCTTTTATAATGTTGAATGCTTCCAGCATCGATCCCCTTGTAGCACAAACAGTAAATTGTAATGCCCATTTTAGTAAAATGCCAGATTCTAGTCTTACCGCACATTTCTGGCGCACTGGAAATTCTAGCTATTACAATGCTCGTCTTGAATATGCTTGGGACTTTGGCGATGGTAGCACTGCCTATTATAGAACTAAACCCTGGCGAGTTACCCATACCTACGCCACGCCGGGATGGTACGAAGTAAGCAGAATAGTTTATGCCATAGACCCCGCTGGAGATACAGTTTGCACGGATCAATATTCCAATCATTTCCCTGTAGGATTTTTGGTGGGCAACAACTGCATGATTTCAATACAATCAAACGATACGATTAATACCAATAATTACACGGTGAATTCTAATTTACAGAGCTTTAGCACCAGCCAAGCCACTTATCAAATCGAAAAGATGAGAGTGGGCGGGGTTTTTGGTCGCATGATGTCGACTGATTGGGGTCCTCCAAGTACCTCCCACCCTGCTGGCACAGGGGGCTATGGAAGTGTTTATTTCGGAAATGGCAGCATGGAGGCTTGTGCTTCTCGACAGTTTATGGAAGTAGGGACGGATTCTATTATAGCGGAGTGCATAGATTGCAAAAATATCGTAGTGCAAGCTCCTTTCACCTTAAACCTAGTGGATCAGACTCAAGTAAGCAGTCAAGGCTCAGTGAGCTTGTCGGCAGTTGGAACGGCTTTTCCTAGCAATCTTCCCCAAGGCACGGTGGAGCGCTTTCGCTGGAATTTCAGAAATGGACTAAGCTTCACGGGTAACAACCAAAATGTTTATCTCCCACGAACGGGTACATACTATTACGAATTAACCTATACTCTTGCAGATACAATCACTGGCGATTTTATTGGCGCTACAGTTATTCGCGACTCTATCACTATTACACCCAATAATTCTTGTCGAGCAGATTTTTCCTTTTACCAATCCCAAAATCCGCTTGATGTCAATTTTACAAACCTCAGCTCAAATGGCTTTTCGGAAAATACTTTTAGTCAATTTCACTGGGAGTTTGGCGACGGCGCAACGGACAGCAGTGCTTCTCCACGGCACATTTTTGGGCAAAATGGCAGCTACCGGGTAAAGCTTACTCACTCGGTATATGATAGCACTCAACAAAATTTACTTTGTGTTGATACTGTAAGTAAGCTGCTAAGTATTAATTCTAATACTCCCCCAACGCAGTGTGTGGCGCACTTCGCGGTTGATTCGGCATCATCAGGCAATTATAACCTAGTAATTGTCAATAATTCTATCCCGGCTCATAACGACAGTGACTATTCGATTAGTTATAAATGGTACTTTGGAGATGGCGATAGCTCTATGATTGCTTTCCCTACTCATACCTACCAACAGACCAAAGCATATAATCTTTGCCTTCAAGTTAATGCAACGCATACCGCAACAGGCACTACCTGCTCTGCTATCTTTTGTGATACTATTGGAGTGGACAGCTTGGGTAATATCATTTTCAAAGCAGGTCAGGGTTTTAGCATAAATGTGGTTCAGCCACAGAGTATCTCGGTAAATGAAATAGATATTGCTTCTCAATGGAGTATTTATCCCAACCCAGCCCATGATGTTCTGCACTTTTCTGGAGTAGACTTTAGCCTGGGTCAATTAGAGCTTAGGGTATTTGACTTACAAGGCCAAACTGTAAAATCCGACACTATTAAAGATTCCGAATCACTTTCGCTTTCAGGTCTAAAAAGTGGCCTTTATCTTATTTTATTAAAGCAAGGTGAGGCCCTTACACAGAAAAAGATACTAATTGAATAGCGTTAATTCCAATTAGGCAAAGCTGCTTAACTCTAGCATTTGAGGATAGACCAAACTTTCCTTATCGCTTGAGCCCTTTTATAAATTGTTGGTCTACAGGAGAAGCCGGAATTGATTTCAATATTGTTCCGGCTTTTTCACGTTGTGCTATGGTTTAACCTAAAAATATGTTACTGGCTGCTTCGGCCTTGCAAGTTTAATCACTTGCAAGGCCGAGAAAAACCTTTTTCTTTTACATAAATGTACAACCTCGAATAAGTGGGACTTTAAAAGCCTTTGTAGGCAACTTCCCTGCTAGAATAGCTATAAACCTGAGTCGGCCTTACCTTGCGTAGCATAAGCTTTACTCCTCTGACTTATACTCTGTACAGCCAATAATATCGGCATTAAGATAGTTGCTATTCAGGAAAATAAACACTTTTTCTGGATTGGTAATCGTATCAAAACCAGCGGAGGCTGTACCGCCATGGATGCCTATATAAGCACCTGTAGAAAATATACCCATTGGCTCATCGTACTGTAACTTGAGTAGACAAAACGCAGAAGGTTCTCCATTAGATCCCTCAGAATTATAATTAATAAGAATGGGGCTAACTCGATGAACAACGGTTTGCAGCGAAGTACCATTCTCTACCTGAACCGCCTTAACATTACTATAAAACTGGGTACTTTCATCAAAGAAAACCGTGATGTTCTGAGCATAATTGTCGCTGGCAGCCGGCTTAAAAACAAAGCCGCCAAATTGACCCGGCACCGTAGTGTTAGCCCAGTTTTGTATTTCCTTTACATAATAAGCCGTTCCAGTAAAATTTTGGCTCTGCGACGAAACATTAAATGTTGTCAGAAGAAAACTAAGCGCCAGCAGTTTTTTTAATGATTTCATAGTAGTTTTTTTTAATTAATTTGGCCTACAATATAGTAAGTATAGCACTTTCACTGTTATCACTTTTTCTACAACTACTAAATTAAAAAGTGCGAATCTAAACTAAAACCCACCTGAATTCAATAATCCGACAAATCCTTTCTCTCCATTTTCTGCTCCTATTATCCAATTTCAATACCCTAGCTTCTAGGAAGGCCTAGAGTGAGTAGTGAGTAGTGAGTAGTGAGTAGTGAGTAGTGAGTAGTGAGTAAAATACTCAGCACTTGGTACTAACTACCTATTACTATCCACAAAAATCCCTAATTTCGCCCTTTCCAACTATACTACTCCACTCTGTCTACTTCATTCGAAACCAATACGATAAATTTCAAAGAGAGCTTTGCCGCCCTGAAGTTTATTCCCCGCTTTTTTAAAGAGATACGCACCGTTAATCCCCTGCTATTTTACAGCAATGTGTTTTTGCGTCTGCTCAGTGCTATCTTACCCTTGCTTATGCTATGGGTGGGTAAAGAAATTGTAGATGAAGTAGTGTTACAGATTGATGCTTCCGATAAAGATTTTTATCGCCTCGGGGGGCTGATTGGTTTAGAGCTGCTTTTGGCCCTACTTTCCGATTTCTTTTCGCGCGGCATCAGCCTGAGCGATTCCCTTTTGGGCGATCAGTATTCCATTCGTTCTTCGGTGCAAATTATTCGCAAAACCTCGGAAATAAACCTCGACCAATTAGAGGATTCAGAATTTTACGATAAGCTGGAACGGGCGCGCCGACAAACCACCGGCCGCGTTGGACTCATGTCTAATGTGCTGAGTCAGGCCCAAGATACGGTGGTGATTGTTTCCCTACTTATTGGGGTGATTAGCTTTCAACCTTGGTTAATTATCCTCTTGCTGATTAGCATTATTCCCACCATTTGGAACGAAATAAAATTTAGTGGTACCTCTTATTCGCTGGTACGCGGATGGACCCAAGAACGACGCGAACTAGACTATCTCCGCTATGCCGGAGCGAGCGATTTAACCGCCAAAGAAGTGAAACTTTTTGGCTTAGCCGATTATATTGCCGAGCGATTTAAAAGTCTTTCCGACCAATATTACCTAGCTTCGAAAAGCTTGGCCCAGAAGCGGGCTTTGTGGGGCGGCTTCTTTAACCTCTTAGGCACCACCGCCTATTATGCCGCCTATGCGAGTATTGTTTACCAAACGGTAGGCGCGGTATTTAGTCTGGGCGATATGACTTTTTTAGCGGGTTCTTTTAATCGCAGTAGAAATCAGCTGCAGGGCTTCTTTGGCCGCTTCACCGCCATTACCGAAAGAGCGCTGTACCTGCAAGATTATTTTGAGTTTTTAGATCTGCAATTCGAAAAACAGCTTGATCAGAAAAACCTTCCCTTGCCCGCCACCATAAAAGAGGGTTTCCGCTTTGAGAAAGTGGGTTTTAAATATCCTAATAGTGAGCAGTGGGTGGTACGCGATATTAGTTTCACACTGAAGGCAGGCGAAAAACTGGCTTTTGTAGGCGAGAACGGCGCGGGTAAAACCACTTTGATTAAGCTACTTTTACAATTTTACAAAACCACTGAGGGCACCATCTATTTAGATAATATTCCCATTTCTGATTTCAACCGAGAGGCCTACCAGCAGTATTTTGGGGTTATTTTTCAGGATTTCGTCAAATTCGAATTGAGTCTGCGCGAGAATATTGCCGTCGGTAAAATTGACGCCATTAAAGAGACGGATCGACTAGACGCCGCGGCGTATAAAAGTCTGGCCACCGAGGTGGTGGAGAGTTTGCCTTTGGGTTACGATCAGCAGTTGGGCAAACGCTTTAAAAATGGCAAAGACCTTTCGGGGGGACAGTGGCAAAAAATCGCAATTGCGCGGGCTTATATGAAAGACGCCGAGGTTTTGGTTCTAGATGAACCTACTTCGGCCCTCGATGCCCGTGCGGAGACCGAGGCTTTTGATCGTTTTATCAAACTCACTCAAGGCAAAACCGCCGTTATTATTTCGCATCGGTTTAGTACCGTACGCATTGCCGATCGCATCTTGGTTTTAAAAGATGGCCGCGTGCACGAGATTGGCAGCCATGAAGAGCTTTTGGCGGATCCGCAGCTTTATGCGGAACTGTTTCTTTTACAGGCGGAGGGGTATAAATAGAGTAGTGAGTACGGAGCACTGAGATGGTGTACGGTAGCGTTGGAGTGCTCGATATTTTATAAAAGGGAAGTCTAAGGTGATAATTCGGAGAGAGGTTTTTGAGTATTGAAAAAGCCTTCTCACATCTTACCACTCACTACAAACCCTAATACGCTCTCTCCCGCTTACCTTCGTAATAATTTAAAAAGGCTCGGTTTACCACGCGTTGTCCGCCTGGAGTGGGAAAGTTTCCAGTAAAATACCAGTCACCAGTGTGCTCTGGGGCAGATGCGTGTAAATCGGAAATTCCTTGATAAATGATTTTCACTTCTGCTTTCATACCAGCAGGAGTAAGCATTTCGGCAATTTTATCAGAAATTTCTTGCGGTGTAAAAGGCTCGTAAATTTCTTTAACGTAGTTGCGTACTTCGGAGTCGGGAAGATCTTTCTGCTTTAAGCACTCCGCATAAACTTTATCAATGGTGCCCTCTAAACCGCGTTCTTTTAGCAAGGCGATGGCCGCTCTAAAGGCTGCGAAATCGTCGAGTAAAGACATGTTTATACCGTAGCAATCGGGGTAGCGAATTTGTGGAGCGCTACTAACTATAATGATTTTCTTTGGCCCAAGGCGGTCTAATATGCTAAGGATGCTTTGCTTTAAAGTAGTTCCTCTCACAATACTATCGTCAATAACCACTAGGTTATCGTCGGACTTTACCGTTTCATACGTTACATCGTAAACGTGACTTACAAGTTCGTCGCGACTGCTATCTTGGGTAATGAAGGTGCGCATTTTCACATCTTTCCACAATGATTTCTCTACGCGTGGACGTATGCTTAAAAGTTGATCCAGCTTTTCTGCATCAAGCTCACCTTCGAATTTTAATATTTTCTCACGTTTCACCTCGTTCAGGTATTCCTCCATACCCTTTACCATTCCGTAGAAACTTATTTCAGCGGTATTGGGAATAAAAGAGAAAACGGTATTCTTTAAATCGAGGTCAACCTCTTTTAAAATGTTGGGGCATAAGCGACGACCTAACTCAATTCGTTCGCGGTAAATATCGGCGTCATTTCCTCTACTAAAGTAGATGCGCTCGAAGGAGCAAGAGGTTTTAAGGCCGGGCTTGCGCACTTGCTTCATGGAAGTTTCGCCACTCTTTTTAATAATCAATGCGTGACCAGGCTCAATTTCCTTAATCTCTGCAAAGGGCACATTAAAAGCTGTTTGAATAACGGGACGTTCGCTTGCGACTACACAAACTTCATCATCATCGTAGAAAAAGGCAGGGCGAATACCATTGGGGTCGCGTAAAACGAAGGCATCGCCATGACCGAATAATCCCGCCATAGCATAACCGCCATCCCAATACTTAGCGCTGCGCTTAAGGATTTTCTGGATGTTAATTTCGCGGGCAATTTTAGGACTGATGTCCTTTTTGCTTAATCCTTCTTTCTTGTATTTGCGGTAAAGTTTCTCGTTTTCTTCGTCGAGGAAGTGACCGATTTTCTCAAGAATGGTTACCGTGTCGGCTTTTTCTTTGGGATGCTGACCAAGGTCTACCAGCTGCTTAAAAAGCTGATCAACATTAGTCATATTGAAGTTTCCCGCTAGAATAAGATTACGGGTTAACCAGTTATTTTGCCTTAGGAATGGATGAACCGCTTCAATAGATTGACCGCCATAAGTGCCATAACGCAAGTGGCCCAGGTACAATTCTCCTAAAAAGGGAACATTTTCTTTAAGCCAATCTGGATCGTGAATTTTACTGTCATCACCATTTAAACCTGTTTGGATGCGCTGGTTGATGCGCTCAAATAAATCTTGGATGGGCGTTTTGTCGATGGAACGGTAACGACTGATATAGCGTTTGCCGGGTTCAACGTCCAATTTAATATTTGCTAAGCCGGCACCATCTTGTCCACGATTGTGCTGCTTCTCCATAAGGACATACATCTTGTTGATCCCGTAAAGCGCTGAACCATATTTTTCATAATAATAGCTCAGTGGTTTCTTTAAACGAACGAGGGCAATGCCGCATTCGTGTGTAAGTTTATCGCTCATGATTTATCTCCCGTAAATGTGGCGCAAAGTTAGCCCTTTTCTGAGACCTTAATGTTGCTCTTATCACCTTCATTTATATCGAATCTACTTTTATCGATATCAAGCCATTCGATTGCAGCGTTGGCGAAAATGTCTTCAACAATATTGCTTTCCAGATCCATTTCTTCAATAAAGGAACCTATTTCTAAATCTCCTAAAGGGAAAGGATAATCGGAGCCCAACATAACACGCTTGCTACCTTGCATGGAAAGAATGTACTCCAATAATTTGGGGTCGTGAGTAATGCTATCCACCCAAAATTCGCCTACATATTGACGGGGGTTTACATTGTTATGAATGGCTACCAGATCGGGGCGACAATTATAGCCGTGTTCGATACGGCCTAAGGTGGGTAAAAAGGATCCACCTGCGTGCGAAAAACACACTCTGAGTTGAGGTAACTTTTCCAGTACGCCACCAAAAATCATGGAGCAAGCTGCACGGCTGGTTTCGGCTGGCATTCCCACGAGCCAAGGAAGCCAATATTTGCGCATATCAGCCATGCCCATCATGTTCCAAGGGTGAACCATTATGGCCATGCCTAATTCTTGGGCCGCCTCAAAAATGGGGAAGAATTCGGGTTCACTTAAGTTTTTATCGTTAATGTTCGAGCCAATTTGCACACCCAATAAACCAATTTCTTTGCAGCGTTCTAATTCAGCTATCGCCTCGTCGGCATCTTGCATTGGCAAGGTTCCTAGTCCGAGGTAGTTTTTGGGATAGTCTTTACAAAGCTGGGCAATGTCGTCGTTTAGATATTCTGCCAGCGCTTTGGTGTCTTTGGCGTTGGCCCAATAGGAAAACATTACGGGGATGGTACAAACTACTTGTACCTGTGTATTGAACTTTTGGTAATCGTCTATTCTCACCTGCGGGTCCCAGCAATTGGGTTGAATCCGTCGGAAAAACTTATCGCCCTGCATCATATTGGCAGATCCGTCTTGGTTTTTCATCAGGTAGATAAAGTCTCCGTAGCCAAATTTCTCCGCAAAATTGGGGAGTCTTTCGGGTAGGATGTGGGTGTGCATATCAATTTTCAACATGCTACAAAAATAAAATTTTCGCTGGCAGAAAGAGGAAATTGCGGATAAGAAATATTTAGTAGAGAATTAATAGGTCATTGTTTATAACTTACCAATGATTTAATTACATTTGCAGCCCTTTTTTAAGGGAGTATAAAATAGTCAATTCCAAAGATTTAGAGACTTGGTACCTAAAGCAAAAATATTTTCAACCCGTACTTCGCAGGATATAGCGGCTAAAATTGCAGCATCCTATGGTCTTCCCCTTGGTAAGGTAGAGATTCTGGAATTCAGCGATGGTGAATTCCAACCTTCTTTTGAAGAGACGGTTAGAGGGGGTCGAGTATTTTTAGTAGGCTCTACTATGCAGCCTACACAAAACTTGATGGAATTGCTTTTAATGATTGACGCGGCAAAACGCGCATCGGCAAAGCACATCACGGTAGTTATGCCTTATTTCGGTTGGGCACGCCAAGATCGCAAGGACAAACCAAGGGTACCCATAGGGGCTAAAATGGTGGCCAACTTGCTTACAGCTGCAGGTGCGACGCGTATTATGACAATGGATTTACACGCTGATCAAATTCAGGGATTCTTCGAAGTTCCGGTTGATCACGTATTTGCTTCATCCATTTTTGTTCCGCACATTAAGTCTCAAAATTTAGAAAATCTTACCATCGCTTCTCCCGATATGGGTGGTTCCAAGCGCGCCAATAATTACGCGAAGTGGTTAACCAGTGAGATGGTAATTTGTTATAAGCAGCGCAAGAAAGCCAACGTTATTGAAAGAATGACGGTTATTGGTGATGTAGAAGGTCGCAATGTGGTACTTATCGATGATATGGTAGACACGGCGGGAACTTTAACGAAAGCGGCTGACATGTTAATGGAGAAAGGAGCCTTATCTGTGCAAGCCTATTGTACACATGGAGTGCTTTCTGGAAAAGCCATTGAAAGAATAGAAAACTCACAACTAACGCGTTTAGTTATTACCGATACCATCCCTCAAAAGAGTGGGTGCAGTAAGATAGAAGTTTTGCCGATTGCGGAGCTTTTTGCTAATATTATGCAGAAGGTTCACAATCACGAATCGATTAGTTCACATTTTTTAGAAAATTAAATTCCCAGATACAATGAGATCAGTAGCCATTGAGGGTAAAACCAGAGAGGAGCTAGGCTCTAAAAACGCTAAGCAGTTACGCCGTGAAGGTATGGTACCTTGCGTAATTTATGGTGGTGGCGAAAACATCCACTTTTACACCGATCACCGCAGTTTTAAAGAACTTCTTTATACTCCGGAAGCACTATTAGTAGTGGCTAACATTGACGGTAAAGAAGTTAAATGTGTGGTTCGCGACAGCCAATACCATCCCGTTACGGAGGCCATCGAACATGTTGATTTCTTCCAATTAACAGACGGCCAACCGGTAGAAATTGTTGCACCTATTAATTTAGTAGGTAATCCGCGTGGTGTGCGTAATGGTGGTAAGTTGAAATTCAACCTTCGTCGTTTAACCATACGTGCTACGGAAGAAAACCTTCCAGGTATGATCGACTTAAATGTTGAGAACCTGAAAATTGGTCAGTCTTTAAGAGTAAGCGATATTCCTGCTGCAGGTTTTGAGATCTTAGGTGATCCTTCTCGTTCAGTAGTAGCTATTAAAACTTCTCGTAACGTTGTTGCAGAAGATGATGAAGACGAAGCAGAAGATGCTGAAGGCACAGAAGCTTCAGCGGAAACAGCTGAAGCATAAATAGCTTTATCGTGACTAAGTATCTCATTGCCGGATTAGGAAACATTGGCGCTGAGTACGAGGCCACTCGTCATAATATAGGATTTGAGGTGCTAGATGCTCTGTTGAGAGGGTCTAGCATTTCTTTTTCCAGTGGCCGCTATGCCTCAGTGGCAAAGCTAAAGGTGAAAAACAAAGAACTTATTCTTATTAAGCCTACCACCTTTATGAACTTGAGCGGCAAGGCGGTAAATTATTGGTTGCAGCAAGAAAAAATCCCGCTGCAAAATCTTTTGGTGGTAGTAGATGAACTAGCACTAGACCTTGGTATGTTACGCCTTAAAATGAAGGGTAGCGACGGAGGTCACAATGGTCTCAAACACATCAATCAAGTATTGGGTAGGCAAGATTATGCCCGTTTGCGTTTTGGCATAGGGAATGATTTCGCTAAAGGTCAGCAAATTGACTTCGTTTTGGGCGAATGGACATCTTCCGAAAGGAAAATCATAGACCCCAAAATTGAAAAAGCAGCGGAAGCCATCAAGTCTTTTGCCCTAGCTGGTCCGCAGATCACCATGAACCAGTTTAACGGCTAGGTTTTTTGTATATCCTTTTTCATTGTTTTTTGCATGATGTTGGCCTGCTAGCCGGAGTCTTTTTATGTAATGACATACTCGTATCTGAGTGTGGTATACCAAGACTAAGAACCTGAGTGTGGTTCATCACATCTGATATTTTAAATCTGAGCTACTAAGTACTCCTTTAAACAGGCCTGATGATCGCTTAAAAATTCCTCAATTTCCTCGAGGAACTCATCCTGTTTTTGCTGGCGATTAATGGTTAAGTGAATCACTACTGCATCGCGGGCGGGTGGATAGCCCGCAGTAACTGTCCAACAAAGTGCATTCGGACATTCGTCTAGGGCGAAACGCAGGCCGCCTTTAATAAGACTTCGGCTTAAGGTAAACTCACCCCAAATTCCTCCAATGGAAAGATTGGTTTCACTGGCTTCTTCCAGACTAAAGAACTCATTGCTAAAACGATCGAGGTGTTTTAATTGCAGCTTCTCTCGTAGTTCTTCTTCGCTGCTAGTGACTGCAACGATTTTAAAAAATTCCATGACATTACTCTTTGCGTAAAGCTAGAGCCTTGGGGACTTTAGGCCTATGATATTTATCAAGACTCAAGTTTTTTATGGAGGCTGAGCTCGGCTTACAACAAAGCCGTAACAGAATTGGATTTCCGCTCCACCTGCCCACTAGCAAAATCGCCTGGCTACCCTACAACTGAATTCCAGCTGAATTCCCTCCCTCCGCCTTCCAAGGTATTAGGCAGGGGTTTTTACAGATTCTAATTTCAGCAGGTTCATTCATTCCTGCCAACTCACATCAGACATCTAACTATCTAATACTAACTACTTAATATAACCCCCTCATCCGAAAATAATGTTATTTCATCGAGAAATTCTGTTATTTCACCTAGAACGGCCCTTATCTTTACATGGTTAATAATCCCCATTATGAAAAAGATTGTAAGCCTATTAACCTTAGCACTGATTGTGCAAGCTTGTAACAAAGACAAAGAAACGAATAGCAATACCATAGTTGACAATACGAGTTTTGAAACTTTGGTTGCGCCCAGCGATTTTAACTGGAGTAGCAGCAAAAGCGGAGAAATAGAAGTGAATTTAATTGCCAGTCCAGAAACTCCTATTAACCTTGACGGTGGCTTGCTTTATATTAAAGATGCCTATGATAATATTTTAGCGCAAGAAAAGATTGTTGGCACCAAAGCTACTTTCAATATTAATCTGCCTGCTTTAGGATCTAATCTCAAGTATTTCCTTCCTGCAACGGGTGAAGAATGGCCTTTAGAAGAAATAGGCTCGGTTAGCCTAAACCTGATAAACCCACTTGATCTCGCTTTCACAAATAAGACCGGAAAGCAAACCATGTCGCGTAAGCAAAATTCATTAAACTCTGGAACAAACATTTTGGGTAATGCCGATTTTGAGCTTAATGATTTTTACGGCAATGCCGGATCTGCTTATAACCCAACTTCGGGAATTATAGACGAGGGCAAGTGGATAATTGTCGATAATGACTATACCTGGAGCACCGAAGGTGGCAGTAAAGTAGTGAAAGCTAAAGATAATCGCTGGACACATATTTGGCAGCTTCACACCGTAAATCCAGGAGACAGTATTTACTTCAACACCGATTTCTCTGGTGATGTGAGGGCCTTTTTATTTTTCTATACCAATGCGAACTCTACTTCACACATAGCTTATGAATTTTTAGAATTGCCCAGCAACTCAGAAGGAATTAAAACTGTTGTTCCCGCAGGTGCTACGGTGGTTTCGGCCTTACTAAACTTCGTAGACGGAGCGTGGGTAGACAACGCCTTCCTAAGTAATCCTGCTGCCATTGTTGATGCCGATGGTGATGGGGTTGTCGATGGCGATGATGCCTTTCCTAACGATCCTACTAGAGCTTACATTACCTTTTTCCCAGCGGCAGGTCGTCAGACTTTGGCTTTCGAAGATTTATGGCCGAGTAAGGGGGATTATGATTTCAACGATCTTATTGTAAACGTTAAAGTGAGTTTAACTCGTGATGCTTCTTTAAATTGGGTTTCGGCCGATTATGAAATTGCTTTAGATGCCGTGGGCGCGGGCTTAAGCAGCGGTTTAGCCATGCGCTTAGTGGATGCCAGCAAGCAGACTAAAACCAATATTATTGCCTCTATATCTGGTGATGCCAGTGCCGATCCTGATGTTACCAATGGACTTATCATCTTTAACAATCCCGATGAATTAAGAAGTCAATATTACACCAATACCGATCCTAATCAGAGCACTACTACTCCCGATACGGCGAAGTTTACCATTAACTTTAGCGCGAACGACGGCTCCGCCATTTTACCCGATTTCTACATCTTTAGAAGCAACGATCGTGGTCGCGAAGTGCATTTACCGGGTTTTGCGGGTACCGCTGCCGCAGATGCCTCACTTTACAATACCGACGATGATGTAAATGGCACCTATAAAACAGCAAATGGTTTACCTTGGGCCATGGAGTTAATTTTGGATGGAACTAGTTTCCAACACCCTAATGAAACGGTAGACATGATTGAGGCTTATCCGAACTTTGGCAACTGGGCTAGCAGCGGCGGTGGCAGTAATGCCGATTGGTATCAAGCACCTGCTCCTGGAAAAACTATTGATATTAGCGGAAATTAAAAGTTTTAGCCCATAGATATTAGTAGTGAGTATTGATCTAACTACTAATATCTAAGTGCTTTAAAATGAATCGCTTCTCTACCCAAACCGAATTAGAATCGGGTTTTCTCGTCACTCGTCCACTTGATAAATCGCTTGGCTACACTAAAACCGAATTCTTCTCTCTGCCTTCTATTGCCCCAGACACTGGGACTTACGGATGTTTGTTTTAGAAACCTCACACTCTAGTATTGATCAAACCAATCTCAGGACTCACTACTAATATCTCTGTACTCTAAAAAACCCTCAACTTCTCTAAAATAATCTCCAAAGCTTCTACCCGAGCTTCGGTTTTATGGTCGGCTCGAATAATATGCCAAGGAGCTAGTGCGGTATTGGTTTTTCGAAACATATCCTCTTTGTACTCCGTGTATTTATCCCATAATTCTTGGGCTTGCTCATCTACTTTAGTGATTTTCCAGCGCTTGAGCGGACTGCTTTTAATGTCTTTGAAACGAGCGGCTTGCTCCTCTTTGCTAATGGAGAAATAGAGCTTAATTAGGGTGGTGTCTGATTCCGAAATCATGCGTTCGAAATCGTTTACCTGATTCATGAAAATCTCGTACTGCTTGGGACTGCAAAAGCCGTTTACGGGCTCCACTACCGCGCGATTATACCAGCTGCGATCGAAGAAAACGATTTCACCTGGCATAGGTAATTTGTTCACATAACGCTGAAAATACCACTGTCCCTCTTCTTCTTCGCTCGGTTTAGGAAGAGCCACAATGCGGTAATGCCGGGGATTGATATGAGCGGAGATTCTGCGAATAGCGCCCCCCTTTCCTGCGGCGTCTCTTCCCTCGAAAAGAACCACTACCTTCTTGTTGTTTTCGATTATCCAATTTTGTACTTTAATAAGCTCTGCTTGCAGTTCGCGCAGGCGTAACTCGTACTTAGCTAGGCGCAGGGCGCGTGGAACATCTACTTTTTTATCCGAAAATAATTGCTTGAGGCCCAAGGGTGAATTGAGTAATTCGAGGTCTTCGGGTGAAAGATCGAGGAGCGTGTTTTTAGCGGTCATCTTAAATGTCTATTTGTTCGATGTGGCGGTAATAGCGCACCACAACATTAGGATCAGGGAGCAAAGTGGTTTTGTTGTTTTTGCGATTGCTGTAATCGAACTGTGATAAAACGTAGCGAATGCTTTCCAAGCGAGCCTCGCGTTTGTTGTTGGTTTTAATGATTATCCACGGACTAAAAGTGGTATGACTTTTAGAAAACATCTTCTCTTTATAATGGGTATAAGAGTCCCAAAGCTTCTGCCCCATCATATCCACGGGCGAAAATTTCCACTCTTTAAGAGGATTGCTCATGCGCGACTTAAAGCGTTTTGCTTGCTCATCTTTGGAGATGGAAAACCAAAATTTAATGACAATTACACCGTCTTCATACAGCATGTGCTCGAAGGCAGGAACTTGTACCATAAAACGTTTGTATTCTGCTTTGGAGCAGAAGCCCATAACAGGTTCTACCACGGCACGATTATACCAGCTGCGGTCGAAAAAAACGATTTCACCAGGATTGGGCATCTCTTTAATATAGCGACGGAAATACCATTGCCCCTTTTCTACTTCAGTGGGCTTAGATAGCGCCACCACTCGCATAGAGCGCGGATTAAGATGCTCGGCAAATCGCTTTATGGATCCACCTTTACCCGCGGCGTCACGACCTTCGAATAATACCGCCACTCGTAACTTATGTTTTGCAACCCAGCGTTGGAGGTTTACTAACTCGGTTTGAAGAAGTTTAAGCTCTTCTTCATAGCGTTGGTTGCGCAGAATCTTTTGGATTTTCATGCCTTTTTGATCGGCTAAATCCATTAAATCCTTGCGGTTGTGAACTTTGCTCAGTTCTTCGAGACTGTACATGTATAGGGCTAAGCTTAAGAATAAATGATGCCCTAAGTTAAGGATAATTTGCGCGAGAAAGAATCTAAATAGCTCACGTTATTTACCTTTGGCCATTGTTTTAAAACACTCCTCCATGAAGATATACAAGCTTACGGCCTTTCTTTTAATTTTTAGTGCTTGTTCCTTAGTGGATAAAAAAGCACCAGAGGCGAAGCCTAAAAAGGCCAAAAGCTTTGAAAGCATTACCGTAGGCGAGCGGGGTGGCTTAGTTGGTCAATCTACTTTATACCGACTGCTGGATGATGGCATGTATTTAACCGTTAATGCCAAGGGAAACTGGGATACGATTGGCTCTGTGAAAGTAGAAGAGTTTAAACAAGCGGAGCAAATGTTAAACCTAGTTAAGGGCTTAGAGGTGAAATCTTTAGGTGATGGCGATGGTACAAGCACGGAATACAAGGTAGAGGCCAATTTAAAACCTAGCGGCTACGTGTACTACCTCTGGCCAGAAGGACGCGAAAAAGTACCGCAAGAGCTGGTAGATTTCTACTCATATATCCGACAAATTAACCCACAAGTGGCATCAAGCCCTACAAAGGATTGAGCATTTTTATAGCCTTGCATCGGCCTTAGCGCAAGAAGTAGTCTGAGTTTTAATGCACAAAATTTAAGTAGGCCATGAAACTAAAACGCATCATTTTAGCGGGACTATTAGTTCTATCCTCAATCTTACTGGCTATTTTGTTTTTACCGAAACACTATGAGGTTCTGCCTTTTAGCAAGCGGTCAGGCACGCAATATTGGTCTTTGAGTACAGGCTCGCAGATCGGTTATTTTAAAATTGAAGCGCAGGGAGAAAAGCAGGAAAGCCCTATCATTTATTTACACGGTGGACCGGGCGGCATTATTAGCGATGCTATTATCGAGTCTTTGCGGCCGCTTAGTAAGCAAGGCTACGACATCTACTTTTACGAACAAATAGGCAGCGGACATTCGGCGCGTTTAGCGGATATCAGTGAATATTCGGTGCAAAGACATCAGGAAGATTTACAGGAAATCATAACGATTATAAATGCTCCCCAAGTTATTTTATACGGACATTCCTGGGGAAGCTGCTTGGCGATAAATTATTTACAAGAGCATGAGAACCGGGTAGAAAAAATTATCATCACTGGGCCAGGACCAATTTTACCGATTAATAGAGCGATATCCAAGGAGCTTGCGCCCGATAGCTTAGCCCTGCGTATTCCTGAATTTTCAAATGCGAAGGCAAATGCTAAAGTGCATAATTGGCGTAGCCGCTGGATTGAAAAATGGGCCTTTTACTTTAAAATTAAGCTAGCAACTGATGCCGAAGTGGATGATTTCTTCACCCTACTCAGTCAGGAATTGTCTAAATCTACCGCTTGCTTTTTAAGGCAGAACGAGAAGAGCTACCTTGGTGGCAGTGGCTATTACAGTCATTTGATGACGCTTAAAAGTTTTACGGAGCAGGCCGATCAAAGAAGTCGCTTGGCGAAAATGAATACGCCTATCTTGATTTTAAGAGGCGACTGCGATAATCAGAAATGGGGTTTTGCGAAGGAATATTTAGACCTCTTTTCACAAGCTCAGCTGAGGATTATTAAAGATGCCGGGCATAATCCCTTAGAGAATGAAAGCAAACACTGTTTAGCCTTAATGGAAGATTTTTTAATTGATCCCTGATCCTTTTTTCTTTACTTATCTCGTTTAATCGCATCTGCGAAAGCGCGAAAAGTAATGGGGCTAATACTCCAGTTTGGTGCTTCAATATCGCCCCAGGCCTGCGGTACGTCGGGGCTATTAAAGTAATTGATACCAACTAACTCGGGATTTTTATTGATGGTCTCTGTGGCTTTCAGAAGCCAGTTTTTCTGATAATCTTCTGGGCCTTTTACCCCAAACTCCGTAATGAAAATAGGCTTGGGAGCAAAGCGCATTCGCCAAGACTTACGATGGTAAATAGCCGCAAAAGCTTCCTGCTTTGTGGGGTCTACAATGTTTTTATCGGGTAAGCCATAAATCGCAAAACTGATATAGTCAACCACATCATTGCCGGGATACCACTCTAATGAGCCGCGGTCGCCGGCGGGACCCCAAACTCGTTTAATTTTCGGGCTTAAGCTGTCGCTGAAAAGCATTAAATAACGGTAGGCGTCGATGTACAAAAAAGGATCTTTACTTTGCCATGGGTAGCGCTGAATAGGGATCTCCATTTCTTGGGAAAAGCGCAAATAAACCGTTCTTTGCGTTTGATTGATAAGCTGATAGAAAGCTTTTAAACGAAGATCGTATTTGCCGCTGAGCAAGTTTTCTAAACAATTATCGTCCCGTATATTCAGCGAGTCTTCTATGGTTTCGAGGGTAATGATGAGATCATGTCCCCTTTTTTGCGCGGCCCAAAATTCGGCTTCAAAATTCAGATCGCCAAAGTCGCCAAGGTTAATAAAGAAGTGTTCTAGCTGGACAGCACTATCTTTTACCAACTCAAGATTGGGATCGTAAACACCGATGCGAAAGGGCAGGGTATCACTCTTTTCTGCCGGTGTAGGACGATTAAAGTAAGCCGAAGAATAACCATAAGCGGCGTATTTTTCATGGTGCTTCGCTAAAGCGGAATAGTCGATAGACCCAACTGTTTCAGGGGCCGCATCTGCGGAAGCGAAAAGAAAAAGATTTTGGGAGAAAAAACGCAAACGGTGCAGACGTCGGTTTAGATCGTAATTCATGTCATCGTATTGCGGGTACGCCTTGGGAATGTTTTCCGAGGGAGGCTGCAGGCTAATACTAATGGCATCTACCCATTGGTCGCCGGGGTAGAATTCTTCGCAGCCTGGATAACCTGCGGGGGCCCACATCATTTGCGCTTGCGGTAAAATCGAATCGGACAGCCGGGCAATATGTTGAAAGGCGGCGATGTATTTGCTGGGATATTCTTGCCAAGGGTAAAAGCGGCCAGGGACTTCCATTTCGGGATTGGGGCGGAGATAAATGGGACCGGGATGTTTTTGTAAAGCCCGCAGAAGAGAGCTTAGTTTCGCATCATAAGTAGCGGCGGGCACCCAATCGAGGGGATTGGAGCGGTAGTTGGGCCAATATTTAGAACCCCAAGTTTCGATGGTGATGATAAGACTATTCGCGCTGCCTAAACTCTTAATATCTTCGGTATCAATTTGCCAATCATCCGTCTGATTGAGGCGCAAGCGATAATGCTCTACGGCAGGCAGCTCTTGTTTTTGCCACGTTTCGAGCGAAAGCTTAGCGAGGAGTTTTTCGGGGGCGGGCTGAAAAGAATTGAAGACGAGGAAGTTTTTAGCATAAGCGGGGTAATTGGGCTTAAACCAAAAGAAATAGACAGCCGCAGCGCAGCTTAGTCCTAAAAGCGAACTGAAAACAAAAAGGCGAAAGAATTTTTTCATGCTGCACAAAAGTAATAGCCCAAAAGGTATTAATTACGGGCGGCTTAAGGGAAGTAATTGCCCTTGGGGACTTAAAATTAACTGTTCGCGTTTTTTACGTCCATACGATGCATCTTGAACCTCTAGCTTCAACTCGTACATTACCTGAACAACGGGTTCTAAGACAATTGGATTAATTACGAAATCGAATTCTTTATCGATAATGGGTTGATAATAAAGCGTTACACTTTGTCCGGGTGTGGCGGCCGATTTAGAACCATACTGGGATGCGGTAGCGTATTTTTGATAGGACTTGTAACTTTCGGCAGGATACACCACACGATAAGCATCGCTGCTAGAAAGATTTAGGGTATCCAGTTTTAGATGCATTAGCTTTTCTAACTTGGCCCGCTTTTCCCCCAATTTAGTTAGGGCGCGATCCATTAATTCGGTTTTTACCTTTTCTAAATCTTGGACAAAGTAATCCACCCGTACCAGGTCGAATATTTCCGATTGGGCTAGAATCAAACTAATTTCATCTAATTCTTCTGGCTTATGATATTCGATATGCAAGTTTTTCTTGAGTTCAAAACCCGCAGGGATTTCGATGTAGGTATCCTTACTGAAAATCTTGGTTTCCTTCTCATAAGCATACAGCGCAATAAAGGAAATCATATCGCTATGAATCTTTAAGGGCTGCTGGCTGCTCATTGTCTTTAACTTTTCTTGAGCGGTATTAAGCCGATCTTGCATTAGTTTATGTACTTCATTGGGCGTGTTGGCCACCTGACTTACACTAAAAACCGCCACAAAAGCATCGGCTTTAACATTTGCTAAACCCTTGGCGCTAATGCTAATATCCGCACCAGTTCCACCATTGCCTAAGGCTAGGTTATTTTCTTCGTAACGCACCCTCGTTTGGTAGGTTGAATTACCCCAAACTTGAGCAAAGCTGAAAGAGCTAAATGCCAGACAGAGGCAAAAAGAAAGAAGATACTTCATAACAAGAATTTGCTCTAAATGTAAGCCAATTATCTTAAAATTATTGGATCAAAGTAAGGTCCTGCTGCTTAAAAAATTTAATAACTATTGTAAGTTTTTGGTACAAAATTTATGCTAAGCTCTTTTAACAATTAGTCATCTAGGAACATCTTTAAGCAATTGATCAACAGTTCATTTTCATTTTCAGTATTGCCCTGTTAATGCTAGACTTTTTTAACATCGAATTTAACTTAGTGTATAACTTAGGCTATATTTGAGCTTTAATATTCTATTATGAAAACCTGGTCTTCGCTAGTCCTCAGTTTATTCTTAATGCCTCTTTCTGCCCAAAAATGGACCTTGGCAGACCTAAAACACTTCACGGGAACAGGGTATCAAACGGTTGAAGCAGTGGTGGCTGGTTCCGCGGGAGAGTCTTACGTGATGGTTTCTTGGGAGGATAAATTTGAATATTCCAACCAAATCAATCTATTGCCTGCCAATTATCAGGCGATAGAAAACTTAACTCTTTTAAAAATAGCCAAGGACGGCAGTGTAGAATGGTACCGTCACTTGTACTCCTTAAATCAGTTGGATTATCGCGATATGATATTTGTCGATTCGGTGGGGGTGATTATCCTTTTTGACCAGAAAGGCTTAGCTTACTTCGAGTACCGTGTTGGCAGTGCGGCTCGTTCCGCTGGTGCAGGAGATTTTACCATTGTTAATTATGCTGAAAACGGCAACATTAATTGGAATAACCGTTTTGACGCAGACCAAGCACTAACTGTTGATAAAAGAAACGCATTTTTAGCGCCCAGCGATAGTGGTTTTTTTGTTTGCTTTAGCCACGAGGGTTTTTTTGACGCCGATGTAATGAGTTCCAATGTAAGTAACACGGCAGATGGTGGAGGCCTAAACGTTAGTTTGATGGAATATAATTTTCAGCTAGGCCTGCAGCGACATGTTACTTGGACCACTCCGCACGAGTTAATTGTACAAGGGTTAGCTTCTAACCAGGCAGGTAAAATGGCTATAGCTTTTCGTTTAACTGGCCAAGTAGATGCGGATTCACGTCCTAATGTTAATCTAGCCTTGTCAAGCCCGGTCATTTCTGGTGGATATACCGCCACCAATTATATTATCGGTTTGGATGAAGCTACTTTTGGCGTGGACTGGCACAACCGTATTCAAACGAGTGGGTTTTGCTCTATAGACGAAATAGTTTTTGATGCTGCTAAAGCCTGGTGGTGGGTCGCTGGCGTCTACAAAGGTGATATCCAAACCTTCGATTCCCCTTCCTATAGTCATACACCACAGTTTGGCGCTACTTATGACTATGATTCCTTTTATTTTGCTTTTGATCAGGTAGGAAATCGGTCTTTTACTGGTGCTCTCCAAAATAGTTATAGCGATGAAATTGCCGGCCAGTTTATACCCAGTCCCGAAGGTTACTTACTAATGGCTCAGTCAGGAGGCATGGGCGACCTGGATTTTCGCCTAAATGAAACTCTAAGCGGTAATCGCAACTTGAGTGCCGTATTAATTAGCCATTTCGATACTAGCCTTACTCGCGATTGGGCCCATCTCAGAATGGAGCAACCGCTTAGAATTGGCAATTCCACTTTACAGCATGCTGCCCGATTAGGCAGCCGAAATTACCTTTTTGGTTTTAGTGCCTATGGTAATGGCCCTACGCTTAATGTCGGCTTTAATTTAGATTCTAGCTCTGTGCTGCGGAATGTTTTGGATCGTGATGGTATTCTTGCGCAGTGGCTTTATTGTGAGGCAGCTGATACAAGTATATCTTATCGAGAGGGCGTTTTTTATGCCAATGATACAACTGCTGATCTTTACGAATGGGTTAGTTGTTTTGATGGCGCGGTATTAGCCTCTGGACCACAACCGTTTTGGGAACCCGAATACCGCACTTGGGCCTATTTGCGGATGACAAAGAATCAGTGTGTGTACCGCAGCGAATGCATTACTGCCAACGATGTGGGGCTGAAAGAATGGAGTGCTCAACTTAATATATATCCGAATCCTGCTCAAGGTCAATTCAGGGTGGAATGGGAAGGAAAAGAGCCTTTACAACTTTCTTTATACAACAGCCAAGGTCAATTCTTACAACACTATGAGTTTGCTGCGGGGAAACATTTGGTTCACGCGAATTTTCCGCATGGGGTTTACTTTCTGCGGGATACCCAAAACCCAGCTTTTAACGTAAAATTAATTCTTCACTAGGATGCGAAAATTACTACTTCTCTCAACTTTCATTATATTAACTCTTCCCAGCAAGGCTAGCCACTTTATTGGCGCCTACTTTGAATATAAGGTAGACTCGGTGCAACAAGAATTGGAGCTTAGACTACATTTGCTTTTGGATTCTGCAGGGCAGCCGCAGACTGCTCCTTACCTCTATGCAGTAGGCCCTGTTAATATTACCCTGACCAATACTAACGCTCCCTTGGTCTACTACCCTGTAGGTGGAGATCGTTGTAGTGGTAAAACCTATTATGAGAGGGAATATGTAGGCACCTTAGATCTAACAAACGCTGCCATGCAGAGTGCCGGGCGAAAGAATTTTTCAGTCCAAACTCCTTGTTGTAACTCTCTTGGTGCTAATTATGTTGGAGGCAATAATTTTTATCTTGAGTTTTCGATTTGGCCTCGGTCCTTACCCAATGGATCTTTTTATTATCCCGAATTTAACAACATTGGTCGTAACCCTAGTATGCTGCAAGGCGCTTATCCTGATATCCGCAATTATCTAGATTTTGGATTGACTTCCATGCCTTTGGGAACAGATAGTGTTAACCATAAATTACTCGATGCACAGCGCGCTGCGAATACCTCCATGGTTTATAAAAATGGTTTTTCGGGCCTCTTTCCTTTACCTGATAAAAGTGAGGATAGCTTAAATGGAGATATTAATTACCTTCCAGAAGAACGTATTATTTCTTCTAGGGCCAGAGCTGGCTCTTACAATAGTGGGTTTTATCTTTTGCGTTTCAAAAATCAGTATTTCCGATCATCAGTCCCCTATATTGTAGAGGATTGCTTTCCGGTAGTTTATTATTTCGACCGAGATACCAATTATACAGATACGCTGATGTCAAGGGTCGAACGGAATGGCAACCTGCTAAGCAATACTGCGCCTGCTCACACGATCAATGTAAACGCGAGCTATGGCGAAAATATTCAGTTAGATTTAAGTGCCTTCGCTGGATTGGGCGATAGTATTTACATAATAAGCGAGAATCTGAATATAGACACTAGCAGTTTTGGTCTTCCTGGGGGGACTGCCTTTGCCCTACCAAGTCTACAATCTTTAAACCCTGGTCAGAGCTTTAATGCTTTAGATACCAACAAACTGCTTTGGAGTTTTCAGGCACAGCTCGCTAACTTCTTTTATGGCCCAAAACAATATAAATACAAACTGATACTAAGCAATGCTCGCTGTGAGGGCTTTGTTTCTGTTATTCGGGTTCAAATTAATTTAGAAGATCAGGCTTTTATTTACTCTCTTGGTGATCCTGCTGACAGCCTCGTTTACTGCGAGAACTTAAGGCCTGCTCTGGGGATTATTAATGGCTCAACTAACAGTTATTGGTCGCCGGGTAATTGGGTGCAAGACAGTAATGCTGTGCAAACTACCCTTGCGAGCAATAATCTTGGTTGGCTGTATTTAAGAAGCGGGAATGGCCTCGTGCTCGACTCCATTTATATTTTGCCTGAGCTCCCTGGTTCAAACAAAGCATTGCAGGCAGGAGCCGCTGAAAATATTATCCATAATGCAGCCACAACTAATGCCACGCAAGTTTGGGAAGTTTCAAACCTCATCAAGGTGAAACCTTTACAAAATAACACATTACCTATTTTAGGGTCGGGTAGCTATTCTTTTGTAAACGACTTAGGCATTAATCGCTGTAAAGAATACTCCGACACTTTTTCCATTGCGGAAGACTTTTTATGGTCCAGTAACCACGGTGCGGATATGCTCTATACAACCGGTGTAAACATGGATACAAGTACAAACGATCTTTATCTTATTCACCTGTCTATGCCTAATGACTTTCGCTTTATTAAAAAAGTATTTTATTATGGTTTTAAGAACCCTAATCCCAATAAGGTAAAAACACTTACAATAAAGGTGAACACTAATTATGGTTTTGCGGATAGTGCGACTTACTCCATAACTGATCAAGAATATGTTGAGTTCCCAGTAAACTTTGACTTAAGCTCTAGCCTAGAGGCTGATATAGAAGTAATGTTAGATTCAGGTTTAATTTATCAAAGTCTAACACAGAATCAATCGGCCTTTACCCGAAATTTCATACACTATAGCAACATGCGCAAGGGGCCAGTAGGAGGAGGCTTAATGACTTCTAATTCTCGTTTACCCTTAGGTTTTCGCTACCGAACAGAGGTGGGATTAAGTGAAAATACGATAAATCGTACTTACGAGTTATTCCCCAACCCAACGAGTTCGAAAGCTTATTTAAATTGGAGTTCCCGCAAGGAAGCACAGCTAGATATATACAGCGTTACTGGTAAACTAGAGCGCAGCTACACTGTTCAAAAAGGCACGAATGTGCTAGACCTTCACCTGAAACCGGGTATGTACTATTTAAACTTCCCTGCTTACCCACAGGTGGAGTCGCGCGTGCTAATCATAAACTAGGGAACTACAGTTTAAGAAAGGAAAGTAGCCCTAAAGCTTGAAGCTCATTTTTTCGCGTGCCACATGAAAGCCAGCGGCTTCCACCTGCTGGCTGGCCTGTGATTGCGGGTCGATTAAAGGGTTGGTATGGTTCAGGTGTATAAAAAATATTTTGCGTTTTTCCCCTTGCGGTAGATGCGCAAAGTGGGTCATGCTCTCTGCTACAAAAGGGTGGGGAATACTGCTCATATCCCTTCCGGGTAATTCCTTGCCATCGAAAAAAGTAGCATCAATAAAGGCATAGTCAACCTCTTTAATTAGGCTAATGATGTCAATTTCCCAGCGCTCCCATTTATCAATATCAGGAATGAAGAGGGCTGTTTTATTGGGGCCAATAATCCGATAGCCGATGGTTTCCGAGTATTCATCGCGATGCGGGACTTTAAAAACTTGAATGGTAACACTGTCGGCTAAAGGTAATTTAGCATGATTTGTTAGGGCATGCAGTTCTACATTCTCATTTTTGATAAGCGCTTCCCAAGGAGCATTTTGCAGCAGGAATTCTTGCATACGTGGCATCACATAGAGAGGAAGCAGGTTCGTATTAGCGGCTTCTTTACCAAAATACATTAAGCCAGTATAATGCCCGATATGAGCGTGACTCACAAATACGCCCGCAAGCGCTGCGTTATATTTTTCTTGCATGTATTGATGCTGTGCGCTAATATCAGGGCTAGCTTCCAACAAGAAATACTGTTGGGTCTTTTCATTATAAATAGCCAGACTTACCACCTTTTCGGCTAAAGCAGGATTTTTAAAAACCCGCTGGCAACATTCCTTCTCACAGTTTAGTTGGGGATAACCCGCATCTTGCGCAATACCCAGAACTATAATTTCGGTTTGTTTTTCACGAACCTGCCTCTGAGCACTACTGGTGAGCGCCATAAAGTTAATACCGGTAAAAATCAGTACGGCTAGATGGGTCGAATATCGCTTCATGGTTGCTTGATTTGAGCTTTGAAAGTAGGAAATAGTACTGAGATTAGTAGTTGGCATGGCTGCTTCAAGGGTCTAATGTTACCAGATTCCAATTAACGGCCTAGTATTCACTCTGATTAAATATGAAAAACGCCCACTAATCTCAATAATTAATACTCTATAATAGCCTGCGCTATCCTGCTCTATCTCGTGCTATCTTTGCAGTAATTACTTTATCATTGTTGCATGAAAAAGCAGGCACTAATCTTCCGTCATCTCTTCATTTGGCCCTTGCTTCTTTTAGTGCTAGCCTGTTCTTGGGATTATCATATTAGTCATTACCGAGCGCCCAAAAATTTGCAAAACGGCGATCTAAACAACTACACCATTGTAAAAGATAGTATTAGCGGCAGTTTCGGCAATTGCTTGCGACAAAAGTATTTACGGCTGCCCGATTCAACTCACTATTATAGTGACTGCGATTGCCCCAATGGCTTTGAAGTAGACAGCGCTTATGGGAAAAGCCACAAAGTGATTTGGACCCGCATTAATATCCTTGCACCTAAAAACCCTAATTACCTTTATAGTAATTCCACCTATCGCTTTTACGATCGCCGAGGAAGACCGATAAAACAGACCACCAATATCTACCAGCCCGATACCAATTACCAATACCAACAGTACTTTAATGAGGCGGGCGAGCTACAAGCCGAAAAACTTCCTTTATACAATGAATACGAAATAAAAGCCCTATGAATTATGGACCTGACCCAAAGGTTTTAAAGGAAATTATCCAAACCGAAATGCCCTTTGGCAAATACGCTGGTCGCCGCATTTATGAACTACCCGCCTATTACCTCGAGTGGTTTGCTGGGAAGGGCTTCCCGAAAGGTCGCATTGGTGTGCTTTTAGAAACCATGTTTGTTATTAAAACTGAAGGACTGGAGAGTCTTATTCCTCCTTTGGTGAAAATGTATCGCCCCCGATGAATACTTTGTTAATTCCCCGCCGCATCGATAAACCAGACTGGACTAGCCTGCCCGTATTATGCAAACTACAATATCCATGGGACAAGGATACAACCTTAGTAAAAACCCATTTCAAAGCCTACCATACGGGCGAAGACCTGCATTTCCAATTTACTGCTTATGCAGATAAGGTACGCATCTACCGTAAGGTAAACGATAAATTAGAGGTGCGATTTTCCGAGCGAGTGGAACTTTTTTTCCGTGAAGATGCAGGTTTACGAAACTAGTATTGTTTAGAAATGGATCCAGCATTGCGCGTTTTGGATTATCAGGCGAAACATTACCGTGAGTTTAACCGCGACTGGCAATGGCCCGAAAGTTTAAATCTTGTTTGTCGCTCGCAGGCAGATGCGTATTTATTGAGCGGTACGATCAGCCTAAAAACATTGGCAGCTCTTAAGTTATTAAAGGGCCATGTTTTAGAGGCGGGTATTTACCGTGGCCACGTCCTTTCCCTTAAAGGAGAAGACGCTGATATACGCTGGTCGTCATGGTTAAAACCAGATGCGGTCGAACCCGACTTCCATATTCCCAGTTCTTTTGGAAAATGGATTTTGGAGGAGTAATTTACTCTTGATTTATTAGTTTAAATCTTGGATTTACTAAATGAATTAAATAAACAGCAGCAGCCATTCATTAATAATTATCACCGAGAACAAGGGCTTATAGAGGGGAGAGAGCTAAACACCCTCATTCCTGGTGAATAATTATTATGGGTAAGGGTATACAATGGATCCTACATTTAAAATTAAAAAAGGGCTCTATTACTTCATGCGTTCCCAGCCAAACAACCAGCCAAAGGTGATGGCAGCAATAACTCCCGGTCGATACTCTATTTCGGCATAGTAATTCATCCCGCCACTAGAAGCCTGTAAAAAGCCAATCCTGCCCCCTACATTAAAGCCCTCATCTTCTCTAAGGCCCGTCATTATAGGAGCATAAAGCATATCCACATACACTTGGGAATTAGTAAAAACTTCCCGGTAGTAACCTTCTTCGTTTTTAAGCGAAACCTTTACGTGTTTGCGTGTGCGCAAGACCAAGCCTGCGGACAAACCGGTTGAACTGAAATTCCCGCTGGTCCAATATTGAAAGCCCCCGCCACGCACCAATAAGTCCATCTTTTTCTGGCCGTCCGCGTAAAAGTACTCCTCGCGAATGGTTGTGTTCGAAGCACTATAATCGGTAGTTACTTTGACTCTAGCCTCCTTTTTCCTACCTGGTATTATCGGAAAGAGCGCTGCCAATTCTATATTTCGAGAAGAGCCATAGGCTTCACCCTTATATTTAACTTGACCTAAGCCCCCAATTTCATATCTAAACCGTCCATTCAAGGTAATTGGCAGAGCGGGCAGTTCGTATTGACTCTGTAAGCCTGCGCTAAAACCCATCCCCGTTGTACCAAGAAGGTGTGACGACAATTCAAAGTGAGTAAACCCGCTCCACTTTGTTGCATTTGCCTCATCTACGGTAAAGTTAACCTCTCCTATTGTGGTGGTGGTAACTTTTCCAGCTTGGGCATTAGCTTTGGTTGAGACTAAAAAGAATAGGGCTAAAACAGCCGAAATAGTATAGATATATTTTTTCATACTAATTTATTTAATTACATAAAAATCTCTTGGCAGAAACACCAGAAGCTATATGCCGTGTTGTCGCGAGTATTTACTTTTTGGCATTATTCAGAATGATTACTTTTCTGCATAATCACTTTTGAAATTAGCCAATAATAGACTTGCATACCTTTTAATGATTGTATCAAAACTTTTGGTTTCAATGCTTTCGAAAGATTTATCTTTTTTGTTTAGGTAGGCAAAAGGAATTGCTGGGTTGAATTCAGTACCGGCATATTCAATCAAAATCCCCGAAACGTATTTACCAAAACCATATTTCACATTTGGATCATCTGGAACTGGGTTAGGGCCATGCAAAGAAATTCGAATGGCACTAAGGCCGATTTCATTTTTTTCTTTCCTAGTTACAATTTGCACCGTCAATAAGGCGTCAACACCAAGCTGATTTGCTAAATCTGCCATGGAGGATATTACTTTTGGATCGGTTCCGCTCAATACTGTAGGTGCTGGAAACACTTTATATCCTGTTGCAGCCACTATAGACTTTTCACTCTGACCTTGTAGATAATTGGCGGATGCTAAAACCGCAGATCCCATTTTAGAAGTTTCAATTTGGAAGTTGTCGTAGATTTCTAATGTTTCATCAGTTAAATATTCTCCCGGTGTCAATAACATAATTCCTTGAGAAGAGAATTCATTTTTAAGTGCATTCAATGCCTCATCATGAAAACTTTGTAATATTTCTTTTCCACCATCAGTAGTTAAAAAGGATTCATAAATCCCACCCCTTTTTAAAGCTTTTGAGTCGCGCTCAGATAAGTCAGCGGTAAAGAAGGAGAGGATACCAACTTTTTTCAAAGATGGAACCAGAGGATCAGGCAGGTCAACTCCTTTTCTTCTTGCATTTTTTGCAAAAGACTTAACAAGGACGGCTGAATTGCCACTGTTTACTTTTTTTTCAAATTTTTTATCCGACAATTCTGCTAATTCCTGAATGGACTTTTGACCATAGACGTTCACTATTCCCAAGAGAACTGCTACTAAAATTAAAGTATTTTTCATTTTAATTTATTTTATTGATTATTTCAAGATTAGCCGCCACTCCCTATAGAACTCAGCATAAACAAGGTTTTCATACCTTTAAAAATTGATTTCTTCATGCCTTTGAGGCCTTTGGTTATTGAATATTCAAATGTGATGCGGTATTTTTGAAATATGTCTAATGGTAATTCGGTATTCCCCTCGCTGAAACTCGGTATTTTTCTGTTTTTCGTCCCTATCATGCTTATTCCACAGCCATCTATTGGCCAAAAATTGGATTCGCTAGTTACCGAGCTACCTGTGCTCAAGGGGCAAAACCGGATAGACGCGTTGAATTTCCTTACCCAAGAATATGCCTATATAAACATGGATTCCGCTCGCATGTATTTACAGATGCTGGTGGATTACGCGGAGCAAATAGATGATGGTAGAGCTTTGGCTGTTGCCGCTCTGCTCAAAGGGAATTTTCTCTATGACGATGGCCAATATGACCTCGCTCAAAAATATAATCGCGAAGGCCTAACTAAAAGTATTAGCATTCAAGACACGAGTGTTATTGCGCGCTCCTATCTAAATATTGGCGCTACTGCAGATGCCGCAGGTCTTAAAGACAGTGCTATTATCAACTACCTGAATGCGATTAAATTCTTTGAATATCTCAATGATACTCTGAACTCAGCTTATTTGAAAATCAACATTGGATTAGTATTTAAATCCATGAGTGAGTTTCCCAAAGCACTGGATTATTATAAAAAAGCGTATCGTGATTTAAGTCTTCTCAAAGATGATTTTGGCATTACAACCATCTCTACCAACCTAGCATCTCTTTATATTGAAATGCAGGAGTATGATAGCGCAACTTATTACGGCAACAAAGGCTTAGAAGGATATAGAAACCTTGGATTTACAGCTTATGCCATGTATCCACTGGAGGTGCTTGCCAAATCTAATTTTCATTTAAAAAATTATTCGCTTTCCGAAAAGCAATTTTTGGAAGCATTTGAGCTGAGCCTTGCCAATCAACTTGAAGAAGAAACCTTTACCATAAGCTTGGGTTTATCCAATTTATATCTAGCGCAAGCTAAACTGCAACTCGCGAAAGAATACGCACAAAAAGCTTTTGTTCTTGCCCGTAAAACGGGGAGTTTAGAAGATCTAGCAGAGGTTAACAAGATGCTTTATCGTATCACCAAAAATGCGCAGCGCTATGCCGAAAGCATGGCCTACTTAGAAGCATCTCAGCAATACCATGATTCCGTTCAAGGTATTCAAAAGGTGCAGGTAATTGCTGATTTAGAAACCAAGTACCAAACCGCTAAAAAGGAACAAGAAATAGCCCATCAAAAACTTGATATTGCCGCTAAAGAATCTGCTATCAAGTCGCAGCGAATGCAAATTTTCGGTCTAATCAGTAGCTTATTCATCTTAAGTCTCTTCGCTTTTATTTTCTACAATCAATACAGAAATAAGCAAAAGCAAAAAATGCAAAAAGCCCTATTTGAAGAAAAATCAAAAGGCTTTGAAGCGGTAATTAATGCCACAGAAGAAGAACGCTCTAGAATTAGCAAGGACCTGCATGATGGCATTGGTCAGCAACTAAGCGCACTTAAAATGTCGCTTAACAATGTAAGTCAGCAGATTACTGACGAAACGCAAAGAAAAAACCTCCAAGTAATTAGTGAGCAATTCTCTTCTTCCGCAGACGAGGTTCGCCAAATCTCTCACCAGATGATGCCGCGCAAGCTCCTTGAAAATGGACTAGTGGAGGCCATCGAAGATTTATTGTCCAGTAGTTTTCAGTTCTCTAAAATCACCTATCATTTTGAACATCATAAAGTATCCAATCGCTTTAATCAACGCATAGAAATTAGTCTCTATCGCGTGCTACAAGAGCTGGTAAACAACATCATAAAACACGCTGACGCGACCGAAGTGGCTGTACAACTCATTAGGAATAAAGACGCCCTACTGCTTTTCGCAGAAGATAATGGAAAAGGCATGCCCGAGTCCTCCAGTAAGGGTCATGGTCTCCTCAACATCCGTAGCCGATTAGATATGGTTAAAGGAAGCGTGAACTTTGAACCTAGTCCTAATAGCGGCACCTCTGTGTCTATAAAAATCCCCCTTGAATGAAGGCGAAAACCACATTAATTATTGTTGATGATCATCAAATGGTGGCGCAAGGAATAGCTAGTTTTTTTAAAAATGATGAGGATATTGAAGTCATTGGAATTTACCACTCGGCTACTGAGGCCCTTGCCAAAATAAAACTTCTCTTACCTAATATTATTCTCACGGATCTAGATATGCCAGGCATAAATGGACTAGAGTTCGCTCAAAAAATTCATAAGGAAAAACTTCCCTGTAAACTGGTTTTACTCACCATGCATTTAAATCAATCGGTTGTAAAAAAGGTGATGGAGCATAAACTAGATGGTTACCTTCCTAAAAATGCCGATAAAGCTGAAGTAAAAGCATGCCTGCAAGTCGTAAGTTCAGGCGGCACCTATTTCTCTCCTAAAGCCATGGAAGTTCTAATGTCTAACAGTCAGCAAATAGATATAACGGGGTTAAAAAAGAGTCAAAGCCTGTCAGAGCGTGAACGTGAAATATTGGTACTAATTGCCGAAGGTCTAAGCACCCGCGAAATAGCCGACAAACTATATATTGCCATTCGCACGGTAGAAACACATCGCAAATCCATTTTAGAAAAACTCGAGGTGAAAAATGTAGCTGGCATGGTTCGCATAGCAGTTCAAGAAGGACTTTTAAGCTGAGTTCTAATGAAGTTTCTGTTTTTCTCGGTCGATACGATTCTTTATCTCTTTAATGACGGGTATTCTAAATAAATAATTGAAAAAAGCAAGCTTGGAATTACGACCCAGATTATGGGAATTAGAAGTAATGGCTCAAAATCAAACTCTTGACCCTTTAAAAAAGAAATAATTCCAGGAACGAGAATCGTTAGTGTCATGAACGCGGCAGCTCCGGCACCCCATGGGTTTGTGGTTATTATCCTTATTTCTTTCGTGTGGTATTCTAATTCAGTATGTACCTCAAACACAGGATTGATCAAAAATGGCTTATGATATAGAGTTAGCTCATATATGTCTCTACTCATGAATTTAAGATAATAACCACCTAGATTACCTTTCAAAGCTTGAATGAATGCCTTATTATTTTGGCCAGATTTACTGATTTTTTGAACTATCGAAAATGGAAACATTGGAATCTCATTAAAATAAAATTACTCGCTTACCGTAACAATTTCTCTAGCGTGTAAATCCTCACTCGCACATTGCACCAAATATTTAGCTAAGCTTTTGCGCGAAATAAATAATCCGGGTTTAGGGCTAGCATTTTGGCTAACTTTTACAGGACTAGCCTCTTTATCGTTTAATCCGACGGGGCGTACAATGGTAAAATTCAGATCTGCATTTTGCACGATGCGTTCTTGCCGATCGTGATCTTTATACACCCGGCCAATCTTACTAATACTTAGCATCAATTTAAACCACCAAGGGATTTCAGCACGTGAATCGCCTACGCCCCATGCCGAAACAATAATGAGTTTTTTAAGCTTAATATGCTTGGCCACATCTACCACATTTTGCATGCTCTTCGATAATAGATTTTCTGGGGAAACCAGCTTAGACCAAGGGTTTTCGCTGGCGCGCGATATGTTCAATGCCGAAATTACGACATCACAAGATTCACAGGCTTTTTTCACATCTGCATAAGCGAAAGGCGTGCCCTCCACCTTCAAAAGATTGGGGTGATTAAGATCAAAGACCTTCACTTCACGCACTAAAGCCTTTACCTCCCACCCTTGGGCCAGCGCTTCTTCCACCACTAGTTTACCCGTTCTGCCACTAGCGCCTATTATTAATACCTTCATAATTATTTCTTGACTCGAAAACATTAAAATTTAGAGGGGTAAATCCTCTCTTATTTGCCTTTACCTTTGCCGAAAATTCTATCCTGGAAAAGAATCAAAAAATTTGGGCTCATGCGGCTCTGTTTGCAGTAGCGCTAATTTACGGACTTAACTATTCCATTGCCAAAGATGTAATGCCCAATTACATTGAACCCCGCGGTTTTATTTTAGTTCGTGTGACTGGTGCCGTGATCCTCTTTAATATTTTGTACTTCCTTTTTCCCAGAGAGAAGGTGGACAAAGCCGATTATCTGCGTATTGCTCTAGCGGGTTTTTTCGGCGTTGCCGCTAACCAATTGTTTTTTTTCGAAGGTCTAAATCTCACCACCCCCATTAGTGCCGCCGTAATAATGACGACCAATCCGATTATGGTACTTAGCCTTTCGGCCATTATTTTAAAAGTACCTCTTAATGCCGCGAAAATTATCGGCATTATTTTGGGCCTAAGCGGTGCCCTAAGTATTATATATTCGGGTAGCGATGCTAGCATTTTTAATAGTGGCGAGTCATTGGGCAATACTTTTGTAATGCTGAATGCCTTTTCCTACGCTTCGTATTTAATTGTAGTAAAACCCTTAATGGCTAAATACAAAGCGGTAACGGTAATCCGCCTCGTATTTATGGCGGGCTTACTTATTGTTATTCCCTTTGGCGCTAAGCAATTTAGCGAGATAGCTTGGGCAGAGATGCCTAGTTTTATTTATTGGGAAGTAGCCTTTGTGGTGGTCGGCACCACTTTTATGGCCTATTTACTAAACATTTACGCCTTAAAAACCGTAAGCTCTACCACGGTTAGTTTTTATATTTATTTACAACCACTTATTGCGGCTATCTCGGCCACTATTTTAGGAACCGATGAACTGCGCTTCAGTATGATTAGCTCAGCCATCTTAATTTTTAGCGGGGTTTATTTAGTCTCCTTTTACGGGCGGCGAAACTAAAATGCCTGCTTACCTTTGCATTTATGAAAGCATTGCAGTCTATGACGGGTTTTGGCAAAAAAGTATTGCAATTACCCGGTAAAAAAATTACCATTGAAATCAAGTCGCTTAATAGTAAGTCGGCTGATATCAATTTACGTCTACCCTCGCTCTATCGTAGTAAGGAAGGCGTAATTCGCCAGCATTTGGCAAAAACCTTATCGCGCGGCAAAATAGATTGCAGCATTTACAGCGAGGTTACTGGCATTGAAAGTGCTCCACAAATAAACGAGACCTTGGCGCAAGGTTATCTCATGCAATTGAAGAAACTGGCCGACAGCACGAATAGTACCGGCGATTTAATTGGTGCTGTAATGCGCATGCCCGATGTTTTACAAAGTGCCGAAAGTGAGCTTAGTGAGCAAGAGTGGGAACTTTTAGAAGGCGGATTGATCGAATGCTTAGAGTTAATCGGGAACTTCCGATCCGACGAAGGAGCGCGCTTGAAAGAAGATATCGATATGCGCCTAAAAAATATTAGCGACGGTTTAGAAGCTATTATTCCTATGGAAGAGGAGCGCACCGTGCGTATTAAGGATAAACTAATGCGCGGTTTAGAGCAACTCAAGGTAGAAGTGGACCAAGATCGTTTTGAGCAAGAGCTGATCTATTATCTCGAAAAACTAGATGTTACCGAAGAAAAAGTGCGCCTGAGAGCTCACCTTGATTACTTCGAAGAATTAATGATTGCCGGCGATGAAGCCGGTAAAAAGCTTGGTTTTGTTAGTCAGGAAATTGGCCGAGAAATTAACACCTTGGGAAGTAAAGCCAATCATGCGGGCATGCAAAAAATTGTAGTGGGTATGAAAGACGAGCTTGAAAAAATTAAGGAACAGGTTTTAAATATCCTTTAATCTCTTGGGCTAGATGGCAGATAAAAGTGGAAAATTAATCATCTTCTCGGCTCCTTCTGGAGCAGGAAAAACCACCTTGGTAAGACATTTACTAGCGCAAGAAGGACTGGATTTATCCTTTAGCATCTCGGCCACGAGCCGACCCCCACGCGGGGAAGAAGTGCATGGAAAAGATTATTACTTTTTAAGTGATAAAGAGTTCAGCAAAAGAGTTTTAAAAGGCGATTTCATCGAGTGGGAAGAAGTTTATTCTGGCACCAAATACGGTACGCTGCGCAGCGAAGTAGAGCGTATTTGGCAAGATGGCAAAGCGGTGATTTTTGATATTGACGTGGTAGGAGGTTTAAACCTAAAAAGCCTTTATGGCGATAAAGCTTTAGCGATTTTTGTAATGCCTCCGAGCGAGGATGAATTAGCGCGCAGATTGCGTGGTCGCAATACCGATAGCGAGGATAAAATTCGTCAGCGCTTAGCCAAGGCGCGCAAAGAAATTGGTCGCTCCGATCGATTCGACCATATTTTAATTAATCGAGATTTAGATTTAGCGAAGAAAGAAGCCGAGTCTCTTTTAAAAGTCTTTTTGGGGAAATGAAAAAAGTTGGCCTTTACTTCGGAACCTTTAACCCCATACATGTTGGGCACTGTATTATTGCCCAGTACATGCTGGAAAGCACCGACTTGGATGAAGTTTGGTTTGTGGTTACCCCGCACAATCCCCATAAAAAGAAGAGTAGTTTATTAGACGACTATCAGCGCTTGCACATGGTTAATTTGGCCATTGGCAAACACTATAAACTACGTGTAAGCGATGTAGAGTTTTCATTACCACAACCTTCTTACACCGCTACTACACTTGCTTACCTAAGCGAGCAACACCCCGATTGTAGCTTTAACCTAATTATGGGCGGCGATAATTTGCAAAGCTTTAAGAAGTGGAAAAATTACGAGAACATTTTAGCGAACCACGAGCTTTATGTTTATCCACGCATTGGCGCCGATGGGGGCGATTTAGCCCATCACCCTAAAGTGAACCTTACCCAAGCGCCTATTGTAGAAATCGCTTCCACCGATATTCGCCATGCCATTAAAGAAGGAAAAGATCTTAGCTTTATGCTACCGCCTGATGTGTGGGAGTATATTGACCAAGAGTTGTTTTACCGTTAGTCAAGAGCGTACAATTCCCTCACTCGCTTAAAATCAAGAGCGTCATCCACTTGGTAAAAATAATGCAATTGCCAGGCCTGACTGCGCTCGGCTTGCTTGCTAGTGGGTGACTCCCAAAGGGGATAAACGCGAAAGGCTCGCTTACCCTCCTTATCGTTCGTGGAAATAATTCCCTTTTCAATCAGGACGGATCTTGGGAAAACAAACTGACCTAAGCGATTGTGCTTACGCACATTCACGACATAAAAATCAATACCGTCGTTTTGGTGAAAGGGCGCAATGCTACCTTCTGCATTTCTCTTCCAAAAACACACAAATTGTCCATTTTTGCGAGGGGTGATTTTAGCGGTCCGGCCTAAAGCTTGCCGTCCATTCAATTTAAATCGACTCGCTGCATATTCTTTACTTTCTGCCTCAAGCGTAAAGTCAGTCATGTGCAAGGCACATTGATCGTAAATTATTGTTTTAACCTCCTGGAGATTAGCGTCCATTAGTTTGAATATTAAAAACAAAAAACCCGAGAAGCAACCCTTTTTTCGCCTCTCGGGTATGAAATGAGATCCAATCATGCCCTAGTGTTAATACGCATGATGCAGCTATCCTATTTCTAGGTCGAAAATAGAAAGCCCAAAGTCTAAAGCCTTGTTAATGCTTGCGCAATACTTTTCTTAATCGGCTACCTTAAAATAACGTGCTTTGCAAATTTCAATATGATGTAAATCGTGGCCAGGCATAACATAAGCCAAAGCTAAAACCGAAGTTTCCGCGTCTGCCATCATTCCTGAAGCTTGCCATTGCTGTTCATTAAAGCTCTGTAAGAGACTTAGATTGGCAATTTTAACACTTTCATATTCTTTTAAAATATCTTCATAAGCGCGACTGTTCGCATCGGAGTTCGCCGCATACATATCCTGATTGTAACTCGGCAAAGCCTGTTTCTCACCGCGGGCAATCGCTAAAGCACGATAGGCAAAAATGCGATCGGTATCGATAATATGCAGGAGCATTTCCTTAATGGTCCATTTGCCTTCTGCATAAGCGTAATTAGACTCCGCTTCGGAGATAGAGCGCCAAAATGCAAGCGTGGCCGGCAAATAGTTTTCCCAAATATCCAGCACGGGCCCATCGCTTAAATAGCTCAGGTAGTTCTTAAAATAGTCAGGATGCTTACCTTTTAAAGTTGAAATATCCATTAAGGTATCCATTTGATGTCCTTGAAGTCGGGCTTGCGTTTTTCTAAAAAGGCATTCCTTCCTTCTTTGGCTTCATCGGTCATGTAGGCTAAGCGCGTTGCTTCGCCGGCAAAAACTTGTTGCCCTACCATACCATCGTCGGTAAGGTTAAAGGCGAATTTCAACATTTTTATAGAAGTTGGTGATTTGCCCAAAATTTCTTGCGCCCACTCGTAAGCGGTATCTTCTAATTCGGCATGTGGAATGGCAGCATTAACCATTCCCATATCTACGGCATCTTGCGCGGAGTAGTTTCTACCCAAAAAGAAGATTTCACGTGCCTTTTTCTGGCCTACCATTTTCGCAAGATATGCGGAACCATAACCCCCATCGAAACTGGTAACATCGGCGTCGGTTTGTTTAAAAATAGCATGCTCTTTACTGGCTAAACTTAAATCGCAAACCACGTGTAAGCTATGTCCGCCACCCACGGCCCAGCCGGGAATAACCGCAATTACCACCTTGGGCATAAAGCGAATTAGTCTTTGTACTTCTAAAATATTGAGGCGTGGCATACCGGCATCATCCACATAACCTTGATGTCCGCGTGCATTCTGATCGCCACCGCTGCAGAAAGAGTATACCCCATCTTTGGAAGAAGGTCCTTCGGCGCTAAATAAAACCACCCCAATAGAAGTGTCTTCCCGCGCATCTAAAAAGGCCTCGTATAATTCGCCTACCGTTTTGGGGCGAAAAGCATTCCGCACATCAGGGCGATTAAAGGCAATGCGCGCTACCCCTGTTCCTGATTTCTTATAAGTAATATCTTCGTATTCTTTTACAACTGTCCAGTTTACTGCCATCATTTTCAAATTTCCACAAATATAGGGCGGGCATAAGGAAGCTGAAATGACTTTGTATTAAAATCTGACTGAAGCGCTAAAGAGGTTTTTAAGCAAAAAAAAGCCCCTCCATGGAGGGGAATTCGGAAGGGCTTTAATTAGCTATGCGGCTTTTTCTTTTTTAGTAGAAAGGAAGTTCAACTCGTTGGCCACAATTTCGGTGACATAGCGTTTCTCCCCTTCTTTGGTTTCGTAGCTGCGGTTTACAATCTTGCCTTCCAACACGAGATAACTGCCTTTTTCAACGTGAGCTTCCACGATTTCAGCCAGCTTACTCCAAGCCACCACATTGTGCCATTGGGTTTCATCGATTTTTTCGCCTTTGCTATTTTTATACGATTCGTTTGTTGCTAGCGAAAAGCGCGCTAATTTACCTTTGGCGTCAAAGGATTTTACTTCAGGACTTTGTCCTACATGACCAATTAAGGTTACTCTGTTTTTTAAATTACTCATCAGATAAGATTTAGTTTAACAATACTGATTATAAGAAGCAAAACTGCGAGATAAAAAGCATCATACTGTTTTACAAACGTTTAAAGACTATTTACCTTGAATGTGACGTGCTAGTCGATACCCATAATTTGCCCTAAGCATCTGCTGAAAGCGACTTACCTTTGCCTTATGTTTAAGCCCCAAAAAATTGCTCTCCTAGAAATTGGCACCTCTCACGATGAGTGCCTTTACGCACAAGTGGCTTATTTAAAGAGCCGTCCCAATTGTCGCTTAACAATATATTGTTCACCCATTATTGCCGAGCGCATTGCCGACTGGGCCGATCCTTCTGAAATTCAATTGCTCAAACAAAAGCTGGGTTGGGCTGACTTTTACCGTTTGTATAAGCACCTAAAAAATGGAGGCTTCAACAAAGTGATCTTTAATACTGGGCAAGGACCACATATTCGAAAGCTGCTACTTTTCCCTTTTCCGAAAAGCATAGAATTCATTTCTAGCATACACAATATCAATCGTTTGGAAACGAGTCGCAGTCAGAAAGCCATCTCCCGTAAGGTGAAAAAGTACTTTGTTTTAAACGACTATTTGCTAAATAGGCTGGAGGAGAAGAATTACCCCGACCTGCATTTTAGCAGCTATTACGCGATACTTTATCCCAGTTATCCACTACTTGAATTGGACAAGAAAGAGGAGGAGGTTTGGATTGTCATTCCTGGACAGGTAGAGAATCAGCGTCGTGATTATCCCGCCTTAATTAAGGCACTTTCGCAAAACAAGCCTCCGAAAAATATTCGCTTTATTCTACTGGGTGCCTCCAAACATGCCCATGGTGATGGCGCCGCTTTACAACAGGAAATTAGCGCGGCAGGCCTCGAAGAAAACTTTGTGCTTTGGTCCTCCTTTATCGATATGGATACCTTTTACAGCTATATCCAAATGGCCGATTTTATCATGCCCCTCATTCACGCCCAGCATAGCTCGGGTGCCACCTACCAAAACCAAGTTTCGGGGAGCTATAATTTGGCCTTTGCCTTTAAAAAATGTCTGCTCATGGATCACGCTTACGCAGATATCCCAGACTTTAAAGATAGTGCCCAGTTCTACGACCCCGCGCATTTGGATGCCCTTCTACCGAGCTTAGCGAAGGTGCAGAGCAAAGATTATTATCGTTTAGATAAATGGAGCTTTTACTATCAAGCCGCCAATTACTGGGATTTTATTCTAAAAATAAGATAAGACCTGAAATAACTCATACTTTGATTTTTTAACAGTCTATATCTTTGTAAGCGAGCAAAGAGGCCTATCAATTATGGAAATTACCCACAAACTAGCATTTGAAGCCCACGAGGTTTCCTTGCTTAATATGCACAGCGTTTTAAATGTTCTTAATGTCGTGCAATACGAATTATTGAGGCTTTCTGATTATTTGGAAAACCCCAAAGAAATTGAAGGCATCTGCGCAAGCATACTAAGTGCCGCGGAAGACCTAAGCGATAGTGAAAAAGCGCAGCAGCGCGTGGCCACCATTAACGACTTTTGCGATAGCACTTATGCGACCTGCCTTAAGGTTCTTAATGAAAAAGGCAAGGCAGAAGATGAGTTTTGCACGGCCATTCTTTCCAATCTCACCAGCATTTTTAGTATTCTGAAAATTCGTGCCCAAGAGATTAATGCCCGTAAAGACAATCCTTTAGCTTGGGTAGAACATGATATTAAAGCACTTAAAAATAATTTCATTAACGTCTTTCAGGCTATTGAAGAAAACAGCCACGGTGCCTACCATATCGTTTACAATTTGGCCGAACATTATGAAAAAGAATACCTCATTAACCTGGAAATGAGCAGTGTTAACGAGTCATCTATCCTAATGCCTCCCATTTTTCAAGATGTGATGCGTGACCTTTTGGCGAATGCTAGAAAGTATACCGCGCCAGGTGGAATTATCAGTGCCGGCTTTCATCAGGGGGAAAAGGAAATTCGCTTTGTGGTAGAAGATTCGGGTTCGGGGATTCCCGCCGATGAAATTGCAAAAGTGGTAGAATTTGGCTACCGCGCTTCCAACACCAAAGCGCGCATAACCCGCGGTGGAGGCTTCGGCTTAAGTAAGGCCTATTACGTTGCCAAAAGCTTCGGAGGACGCCTGTTTATTGACTCGCCCATACCGGGAAGAACAGGAGGAACCAAAATTTCAATAAGCATACCTTTGCCTTCCTAAAAGCAATGATGCATTGAGCAATAGCATTTCTAAAAAGCAAGCCTTTAGCACTTGGGTAGATGATTATTCCGATGAGCTACTGACTTGGGCTTCCTATAAATTGGGTTCCCAAAGTATAGCCGAAGATTTGGTGCAAGATTGCTTTATGGCGGCTTACGAGGGCTACGATAAATTTGAGGGACGCAGCAAGCCTAAAACCTGGCTCTTCTCCATTCTCAATCGCAAAATTGCCGACTATTATCGGAGCCACCAAAGCGATTTTAAAAACTACGCCGATCCGCATATTGCCAAGGCAGAAGAGGCAGTTCAGGGCTTTTTTACCGCAGATGGGCATTGGGAAAATAGGAGTGTAGACCCTATTTGGGAAGATGAAAAAGCCTTGCTTGATCATGATGATTTTCGCGAGAAATTTGAAGCCTGCCTCGCTGACCTACCAATTCTTTGGCAAGAGGTAATTAAAGCCAAATACCTACAAAATCTCAAGGCCGATGAAATTTGTCAGGACTTAGAACTGAGCACGACTAATTATTGGCAGATCACGCACCGTGCGAAGCTTTTACTTAAAAAATGCATTGAAACCTTTTGGCAATGAACGCTTTACAAACTATAATGTTATCCTGTGCTAAGGCAACTGAGTATTTAAATCTCCGCGAAGAAGGCCAATTAAACACTAAGCAAAGCTTGCAACTGAAACTCCATTTGCTGGCTTGTAAAACTTGCAAGGCATACGAAAAGCAAAGTGAGATCCTTAAGAATATGTTTGGAGCTTATAGCGAAAAGCAGTCTAAGCCACAAAAAAACGAGAAGTTTAAAGCGGGTATAAAAGCGAAGTTGGAAGATCTTTAAGCCCGAAACTGAGATTAGCACATAAAACCACTTTAGGCTACTGACTTACAGATTCTTATACTTTACGAACGAGCATTCAAGGTATTCTTAATATTAAGCTAACGTTAACTCAGTGTTAATTATTTAGTATATTGGGAGCAAAACTCAGTAATATGGCCCAATTAGTTTATTCCGAAAAACAACAATTTCTCTCTAAAAAGAACTTCTATTTAGCTTTAGCCTTAGAGCTGCTTTTAGTGCTAGAAATCACCTATCAAATTAGCGCTAACCCCAATCTTCATCTATCTACTTCGGTCCTCTTTTTATTAGGCTCAAGCCTCTTCATTTTAACCGCGATTTTATGGTTTTTGCAAGAGCTATCTTTAAAAATCAAAATCACCAATAAGGGCCTTTCTTTTAAAATGGCTCCTTTTCACCTAAAGCAGCGCAAGTTGAAATGGCAGCAAATTGCCCATTACAAAATTGTGAGTGACCCAAACCTTTTAAGCTGGAATGCAGATTTAGAAAACTCTTGGCAAGAGAAAAAATTCACCTTGAATGCCCGTCATGGCATTGCCCTCACAACCGTGCAGGGCGAACGCTTATTTATTGGTAGCCCCAATTTACAAGCGCTAAAAGAAGCCATTGAAAGTAGCGTGGCGAAGTATAAAGCGAAACATGCTTCGTGAAAATTAAGGCATCAGATTGGCGTCTGTAAAGGTCGGGTTTAGCCTTAAATCCAAAGTTTGTTCCCTCACTAAATTTTTTTTTTCGCATCTTTTGTCAGTACTCCATTCTACTCGCGACCATTTAAACGAGTAACCAAACTGACATGAAAAAGAAAATTATTTTTCTCCTCTTAGCGGGCTTAGTAATTAGCCTGGCTACGGGACTCTACCTCTACAATATGCCTGAGCGAGACATCGCTGGAAGCAAGAGCGATTTTACCCTTTCGGTAGATGCGCTGGTAGATGAGTTCCTGGAAAATCAGCAGGCTGCTAACATGAAATATTTAGACGAAAGTGGCGAGTCAAGTATAATTACCGTAACTGGTCCGCTGGCTGAGATAAGTGAAGATTTTAAGGGACAAACCGTATTACTTCTCAAAAGCCCATCTGCGCAAGCGGGCATTAGCGCAACCTTGAGTTATGAAACACCTAGCCCAATAAAAGACTTAACAATAGGTGAGGTCTATCGGGTAAAAGGAGTAATTCGCTCCGGCGCCAACTACGATTTAGATTTGGGAATGTATGAAAATGTCATTCTCGAAAAATGTGAAATAATCAATCCTCAATAATTTAAATACAAACATGAAAAAATTAATTCTTCTCATTGCCTCCGCTCTCTTTTTGGGATCTGCCTTTAGCGCAGACAGCACAAAAATCAGCAAGCAAACCCACATCAAATTTTTTAGCAGCACTCCCGCCGAAGATATTGAGGCGCATAATTATAAAAGTATTGCCACCTTAGATAGCGAAACTGGCGAACTAGTATTTTCCGTTCCTATGCAAAGCTTTGACTTTGAAAAACGCCTAATGCAAAAGCACTTTAACCAAGAAGATTTCTTAAATACCAAAAAGTTTCCTAAAGCGAAGTTAATTGCTAAAATTATAAACCTAGAAGCGGTAAACTTTGAGGAAAATGGCAACTATAAAGTACAAATTACCGGTGAGATGACCATTAAAGGAGTGCGCCAAGAGTTTAACGGGACTGGTTTGGTTATTATTAAAGAAGACGCCATCGATCTCGACTCTAAGTTTATGCTGACACTAGCCGATTACGGAATTGCCTTTGAAAAAGGAAAGCCTGCTAAAAACATCGCCAAAGAAGTAGAAGTTACCGTTGAAGCCAATTTTTAATTTTTAAGTCTAAATACTCTCCAAAATGAAGTACCCTATTTCCCTATTCATGCTGATCCTCGGGCTAAGCCTACCAGCGCAAGAATTCCCCGCCGTAGAAGAGGTTCAAGGTCTTTCCGTGGGCAGCACCGTAAAAAACTTCAGCGCGCTTGCGCAAGATGGCCAAAGCTTCGACCTGAAAGAAGCCCTAAAAGAAGGTCCGGTAGTAGTGGTGTTTTACCGCGGACAATGGTGCCCCTACTGCAACCGCCACCTCAGCGCTTTGGAAGAAAATCTGCAAGCCATTAACCAGAAAGGTGCTCAGCTAGTAGCCATTTCGCCCGAAAACCAAGAAATGCTGCTAAAAAGTGTCGAAAAAACCGGTGCGAGCTTTCGCCTTTTAACCGATAATGGTTTTAAAATTGCCGAAGCCTTCGACCTTGCTTTTCTACCCAGCAGGGGTACGCGTTTAAAATACAATACCATTTTGGGAGCCGATCTTGCGGAAGCACAAAGTGACGACTCCGAGCGCTTACCGGTACCCGCCACTTATATAATTGGCCAAGACGGTAAAGTAGTTTGGCGCCACTTCGATAGGGATTACAGCCAACGTGCCAGTCCAGAAGAAATCCTTGCCAATTTACCTTAAAGAAAATGCCGGCAAAAAGCAGCGGAATTTTAGTGGCCTTGGCTTGGCCCGAAACTTATTGTAAAGGCACTGGCGCCTGGTACGATAGCTGGGCCGAAAAACTTGGGATTAGTAAAAATTCCTATTATCGTGTTGGTCACGCCGCTCTCGTGTTAGTTCAAAGTGATAATGGTGCAGCCGAATATTTCGATTTCGGCCGCTACCATTGTCCACCCGGCATGGGACGAGTTCGCTCCGCCGATACTGATCATGAACTACAATTGCGCTTCCGCGGGCAAATAAAAGAAGACGGAAAATTGGCCAACCTCCCCGAACTTTTAGGCGAATTAGGAGCCATGCCGCAATGCCACGGTGAGGGCTCATTAATTGCCGCTCAGACCTTGGTCAATTATCAAAAATCGCGTGATTACATCACTCTGCTACAAGCCAAGGAACTCATTCCCTACGGTCCCTTTGTGAAAGGTGGAACCAATTGTGCCCGCTTCGTTTTAAATACTTTAGACATTGGTTTCGAGTTCTTTAACTGGCGCATTAAACTGGCCAAATATCCTAGCCCTTTACCTTTGTTTTTGGTAAAAAGTTTGGGCTCTACCTGTCTTCTTCCTAGCCTAAAACCCCCTAAATACCTAGACCCATGGCCCAAGAAAGCGAATATTCTGGCCCAATAAACGAAGCCCTTAGTCCGGATACCGATCTTAAAAAGTGGCTTTACGGCATTGGCGCAAGTTCTTTTTTTGCCTTTCGGCAGATGGGCAAGCAACTGCATATTAGTCGCTTTAGTGAACAAGGCAAACTAGAATGTGAGGGTGTTTTTGAAGCTCTGCACGGCTCGCTAAAGATGGACCAAGAATTTGAAATTTCCTATCCAAGTCACTGCGCTAAAATCACTCTTTTACAAGAGGGACAATCGCATGTTTATCTACGATTAAAGGAAAAATAATAGCGCAACGAATTTGGTGTTTTAGGATTGTATATTTGTGAAAACAGATCATCCTTGACGACCTTTCTTCAACAAGCCGCTGCCTTTATTCTTCAAGATTCCCGCCCTCTGCATCGCCTCGCGATAGTAATGCCGAGCCGTCGCGCTGCGGTATTTCTCGAACGCGAGCTGAGCAGGCAAATCGATAAAGTGCAAATTGGCCCTCGCATTCTCACTATCGAAGAGCTGGTTTTAGAAAGTACCGGTCTGCAAAGTGAGGAAACGGCTGCCCTCTTTTTCAAGAGTTATGAAGCCTATACGCAATCAGTAGATAAGACCGAAAGCTTTGATGAGTACAGTAAATGGGGACGTTTATTTTTAGCCGATTGCAATGAAATTGACCGCCACTTGGTAGATGCTGAAAATCTATTTTCCTACCTCGCCGATGTAAAGCGCATCGAAAATTGGGATTTAGAACCGGGCGAATCGAACGAATTAATTAAAGAGTATCTCGCTCTCTGGCCGCGCCTAGCTAAGGTATATCAAAAATTTACGAGCGGCCTTTTAGCAGATGGTCGCGTTTACCAAGGCTTGGCCTATCGGCAGATGCATCAGCAAATGGACCGCATCTGCCTTGAGCTGAAAGAACAATATGGCCACTTTTACTTTTTAGGTTTTAATGCCTTAAACCGAGCAGAAGAAGAAATTTTCCTTCGCCTTTTTGAGGAGGGACTGGCCGATTTTTACTGGGATATTGATCGCTACTATTTTGAAGACCTTGAACACGAGGCAGGGCAATTTTTACGACAATCACCCCTGATCCGTCGCCTGAAAGGGCAAGAGCGCTTTTTCGGCTTACACCAGAAACTGAAAGAAGGCAAACGCAGCGTAGAAAGCATTGCAGTGCCGGGTAATAACCTGCAAGCGCAAATTGCCAACGGTATTTTAGGGAGCTTGGAGGCCAGCGAGCAAAATGACACCGCTCTCGTGCTGGCCGATGAAGCCTTGCTTACTTCCTTTCTTAACACATTGCATCCCAATATTGAAGCCTTTAACCTCACCATGGGTTTGGGGTTGGAAAACTCGCCTTTAAGCGGATTTTTTGAGCTCTTGCTGGAGTTTCCGGTGGAAGCTGAGCGCAGCGCTAAAGTGGATAAAAACGGCTCGCCCCGCTATTACCATCGCAAGTGGGATTCGCTGCTTAGTAGCTTTGTTATTCGTCGCATCAATCGCCTTAAGCCCCAAGCACCCGATGAACTAAAACAGAAAATAAAGCGAACCAATGCCATTTTTCGCTCCTTTGCCGAACTCGAGTTAGAGGAAATTTTAGCGCCCTTTCCTGAACGGTATTTTCAGAAAGACCTATCTGCCCAAGAGCGCTTTAAAATACTAGCCCAGGCTTGCCTTGACTTGAAAGAAATTTTTGATAGCAGTCAGAATTTAAGCGAGGCCCTCTTTGGCTTTTACAGCCTTTTCAACCAGTTGGCCGCTTTGCTGGAGAAATACCCTTACGTAGAAAAGTTTGAAACCGCTTTACAGCTGTACCGCGAAATCCTCCCCGATTTAAGTCTTGATTTAAAAGGCGAGCCCCTTAAAGGTTTACAGGTAATGGGAATGCTGGAAACGCGCGCACTCGACTTCAAGCGACTGGTAATCTGCTCTTTAAACGAAGGGATTTTACCCAAAGGGCGCAGTGAAAATAGCCTTATTCCCTTTGATGTAAAAAAGAAATACAAGCTTCCTACCTATTTGGATAAGGATGCGGTTTATGCCTATCACTTTTACCGCTTGTTGCAAGGCGCGGAAGAGATTTACTTGCTGCATGGCACCTCTGAAAAAGGTATCGGAACCGCGGAAGCATCGCGTTTTATTGAGCAGTTAAAGATTGAGTGGCCGCAAAAAAACCGACAAATACAAATTACCGAACGCATTATAAGCAGTAAGGCCAAATTGAGCTCTTCGGAAGATTTAATCATAGAAAAAAGTCCGGCTTTAATGGAGCGTTTGGACGAAATCGCCGAAAAAGGACTTTCTGCCACCGCCTTGATTAGTTATTTACGCAATCCTCTACAATTTTATTTTGAGCGCCTTTTGCGCCTGCGAGAAGAGGAGGAAATGGAAGAAGAAATTGAGGCACGGGTGCAAGGAATTGCCCTGCACGAATTACTAGAAGAATTCTACACCCGCGATGAAAAAGCATTTACCCCACGCCCCGAAGATCCCGTTTTTGCGTTCAAACAAGAAGAATTAAGAGCTTTGATTTACCAGAAGCTAAAAAGCATTTTAGGGGAAGCGGAAATAGAAACAGGGGCCAATCTTCTCACCTTAGAAACCCTCAGCATGATGTTGAAGCGTTTTCTGGATTATGAAAAGCAAGAATTTGAGAAAAATCCCGATCGTATTATTGTTGCCAATGAAAAGGAAATGACGGGCAGCCTTGCGCTAAATTCGGGAAAGCTAATTCAACTAAAAGGTACGGCCGATCGCATTGAAAGCTCCAATGATGGTATCCGTATTGTGGACTATAAAACGGGGGCTAAAGCTAAAACGGCCTATCGCATCACAACCCGCGAAACACCCAGTTTGGCCGATTTCATTAAAAAACCGGAGGCTCTGCAATTAATGTTTTACGCCTACCTCTACCGGCAAGAAAACCCGCATAGCGAGGCACCTGTTTCGGCGGCAATCTTAAGTCTACGCAAGCAAAATGAAAACCCTATCGATATGGCTTTAGGAGCTAAAAGCGCCATGGACGCCGAATTTGAGAACGATTTTTCCGACATACTAAAGGCCCTTTTAGAAGAACTTTATAACCCCGCTATTCCCTTTAGGGAAAGAGGCGAAGAACTTGAAGAAGAGAATGAAAATTAGCAAAATAGACCTGAGCAAAGCACAGGAAGACTTAGCGCAACTTATTCATAATACCCCAGTATTAAGTAGCTCAGCCATCAATGCCGCGGTAGGAGCAGAGATCTACTTTAAGTGCGAAAACTTTCAGAAAACCGGTTCCTTTAAAGCCCGCGGTGCTTCGCATGCGCTGTTGAAATTATCGGCCGCCGAAAAAGCTAAGGGAGTAGCTACGCATAGCTCGGGTAATCACGGTCAGGCCTTGGCTTGGGCTGCGCAGCGCTTGGGTATAAAATGTTGGGTGGTGATGCCCGAAAATTCGCCTGCGGTAAAGATTGCCGCGGTAAAAGGCTATGGCGCCGAAGTGCATTTATGCCCCTCTAATCTTCCCGCTCGTGAAGCGGGCTTAAAGGCCGTGCAAGATAAAACAGGCGCGCTCTTTATTCCCCCTTATAATCATCGTGATATTATCATTGGTCAGAGTACCTCTGCTGCGGAATTACTCGGAGAGCAGCCGAATTTAGATGCTATTTTTGCCCCAGTGGGTGGCGGTGGCCTTTTGGCCGGCACTGCCTTAGCTGCACATTATTTTTCTCCGCAAACGAAGGTCTATGCAGGCGAGCCCGCTGGCGCAGATGATGCTTATCGTTCCTTTTATTCGGGCACTTTAGTAGAAGAGCATGAGCCAGACACCATTGCCGATGGCTTGCGGACCACGGTAGGCCCCATTAACTTCCCCATTATTCAAAAACATGTAAGTGCCATTTACACTTGCGCTGAAACGGAAATTATTGCTGCTATGCGCTTAATTTACGAGCGTCTAAAAATTGTGATTGAACCCAGTTGTGCCGTGCCTTTAGCTTGTTTAATTAAAAATGCCGCTGCCTTTCAAGGACAAAAAGTAGGTATTATTTTAAGTGGCGGTAATGTGGATTTGGGGAGCTTGGTTTTTTAGTAGTGAGTACAGAGTAGTGAGTAGTGATCATCAACTAGGTACTCAGTACTTAATACTTTGTACCATTTAAATGCTCAGCCAATCCATATCCCATGCTAAAACAAGCTTGTAATAAATAGCCACCGGTGGGCGCATCCCAGTCTAACATTTCGCCAATGCAGTATTGCTGGGGAAATGCTTTCAGCTGGAAGTTTTCGTCTACCTCGCTTAAGCTTATCCCTCCTACAGTGGAGATCGCGGCATCTATTTCGCTCGCACCGATAACCTCTAAAGGGAAACCTTTGATCTTTTGTGCTAACCTATCTTTTTCTAAAAACTCCTCTTTCGTGAGGTAGGACTTTAGCAGTGCTATTTGCGTGGTACTTAGTTTTAAATCATTCTTTAAACTGTCGCTAACTTTTTGGTAGCGCGATCGCTTTAACTTTGAGAAGACTCTTCCTTCGGGCATGGTAGTTTTGAAGTCTATATAGATTGTTGCCGATTGCCCTTGTTTCAGCCTTTGTCGTATAATGGGACTTAGAGCATAAATAGCATTGCCCTCCATACCCTGTTTGGTGATGACGGCCTCTCCCTTTTGTGTTTTCCGACCGCAAGAAATCGCAACATTTTTAAGCGGAGCACCCTCATGCCGCGCAATGAAATCCGGATCCCAGTCTATGGTATAGGCGCAGTTTGAAGCTTGAAAAGGAATGGTCTCAATGCCCTTATCTGCGAAAGCGGACAGCCATGAACCGTCTGAACCTGTGACTTTCCAGCTACCACCGCCTAAGGCGAAAATCTGAAAATCGGACTCAACTAGATCGCCTTCTTTAAAGCTTAGCTGATTATTTTCACCCCAGCCTTGCCAAGTTTTTCCGTATTCAATCTTTACCTGCCTTTCTGCTAAAAGCGCCTCAATGGCCTGCAACACTTCAATAGGTTTGATGCCCTTAAGTGGAAACACTCGATTGCTAGTGCCGGTATACATGGGAATACCGATTGATTCTAACCAATCTTGTAAATCCTTGTTATCAAAGTTTAAAAGGGACTTTTCTAAAAATGAAGAGGGCGTATAACGCGAAATGAAATTCTGTATCGCTTCCCCATGGGTGAGGTTAAAGCCTCCTTTTCCCGCTACGAGGAACTTTCTTCCGAGCGCTTTTTTTTTTCAAAGATGGTCACGGAAAATTTTTGCGGATCTAAAAAAGCCGCCACGGCCATTGCCGCTGGTCCACCACCAATAATAGAAACTGACTTTTTCATTTTCATCTATTGGCCAAAAATATCAATATTAAAGTCACAGCTAACAGACAATTCCGTTTTCTTGGTGATATTCTCCAAACGCTCTTCCGCGGTACTCCAATAATAAGGAGTCATCTTTAAAAGAGAGAGCACATCTTCCGCACTACTAATTTCTATTTTAAAGCTGGTACGCTCTCGGTGTAAATGCTGGAAGGAGGCAGACATCTTCTCGAGAATATTGGTAGTATGGGGCCTAAAATTCTCGTAAATCAGCTCGGCGATCTCACGTAAGTGATTGGGAGCAGGACTAACCACTATGGCATAGCCTTGTGCCGATAAAATGCGTTTAAACTCCTCGTCCATTATGGGAGAAAACACGGAGAGAATAAGGTCTACACTTGCTTCAGCGACGGGTAAATTATAAACGGAACTGACAAAATAGAAGTTGCTTTTGTACTTTCCCGCGGCATTTTTTACCGCGTATTTAGAAATATCAGTGCCCCAAATTTTAGTACTTAAACCCGGCAGCTCGTTTAAGGCTTTTTGAGAATAATAACCTTCGCCACAGCCGGCATCAAAAGCAACAATGTTAGAGGAGCGAAAAGATAGTTTCTCCGCTACCAGACTTTTAATGCTTTCTATGAGAGGATCGTAAAAGCCCAATTCTAAAAACTCCCTGCGGGCGCTAATCATCATTTGATTGTCGCCGGGATCTTTAGACTTTTTCTGGTTTACTGGCAATAAATTTAAATAACCCTGTTTCGCTAAATCAAAGCTATGCTTGTTTGCGCAAACATAGGTTCTATTTTCCGAAGCGACTAAAGGACTTTGGCAATATGGACAGATTAAGATGGACATTTAAATAAGCACTAAGCCTAATCAGTTAACGGTTTCAGACCCTAAAAGACCTGTGGAGTATATTAGTTTTGCAATTATAGGTCATACCGCACACCAAAAAGCAGGTAGCGCGGCAAAACATTATAGGCGGTGGTAGAAATAAGGTTGGCACTTAAAGCATCTTCTCTAATAAACTCGGTGTTTAAAATATTGAGACCTTCTACACTAAATAACCACGGACTGCCTTTTTTTTGGTATTCTACACTAGCATTAAGGAAATCGAAGCTAGTGCGAGTTTCGCTGCCAGGGTTGCCATAATTGCTATAACTGTAATCAACACGGGCTACGAAACTCTTTAAGAAAACGGCACTCAACTCTGCACTTGGAGTATGCGTGGTGAAAACGCTGGCGCTGCGGGCACCGCTGTAATCATTCTGGCGAAAGCTGTAGTTTAAGTCGAGATTTGGCCACTTTTTAAAATTAGTACCGAAACCAAATTGGTAATTTTGAGTGAAAGTATTATTGGTATTTAAAATATCATTCACTGTATTTTCGATAGTTAGGTAGGAATACGAAACTCTAAAATCGGTTTTAAACTTCTTAAACTTACGCGAGTAGGAACCAAAGCCGGTAATCGATTCGTTGTAGCCAATGGCATTGATGGGTGAAAAAACCTGCTGTAAACCAATATACTGCACTGCGTTATTAATAGGATCTAAGGTGCGTGCATAATTTAAACCTGCAAAAACTGTAGTGAAATTAAAGAGATTGAAATCGCGATAAAACAAACTTACATTATGCGAACGAGAGTAGTTTAAGCTATCGTTTCCGGTAAACAAACTGTTATAACCTCTCAAAATTAAACCGTTCATAATCTGATTCACATCATTAAACTGGGCCTGCATGGAATAACGTAAATCAATTCCGCGGCTATTGCTGATATCGTATTTTAAAAGGGCATCGGGTAATAATACCTGATAATCTCTGATACGCTCATCGCCCGATTGTAAATCACGGACTTGGTAATAATGCCAGTTCGCTCCCGGACGGAAGGTGAATTTGCCAATTTTGGTTTTATAGTGAATGCCACCAAAACCATCAAGCAAGGTAAAGTCTACCGTGTTTTGTAAGATGGGATTGCTGAAATCATTGGAAGAGCCAGGCATTCCTTCACCAATATTATTTTGATAATCTTGGGTACTTAAATTTCCACCCACATTAAACTCGAAGTGATTATTGGCATTTAATACCCAGTAATAACTAGCCCTTCCCTCTAAGCTTTCACTATTGGTTAAATTGGTTTGCAGGAGCTGGTAAATATTGGTATCTACGAAAGTGAAAGGCGAGCCAAAAGGCTGATTTTCTGCTTGTAATGCCAAAAGTGGGTCTTGTTGCTTACGCAGATGTTGTGCCTCAAAAGAGAACACATTTTCGCCATTATTAAAGAAAAGCTCTAAACTTTGCTGAATCGACCAAGGCTTTTGGGCTGCTTGGGTGCTAAGATTGTTGTTAAACAAACCGAAGTCGGAAGCTAAAACACTGGTGCTTAACTGATCGGAAATCTTAAAAAAAGCATCGTAGTTTACATACACCCCTTTTTTAGGTTCGTAGGTGGCTGAAAACTTGGCTAAAACAGCCTGAGAATGTTGGAAGTTTTGGGTGTTTAAAGTCTCGGTAATTCCACCAGGACTCAAACTATCTAAGCCAATATAAGTACGCGTGGTGGTATAAGGACTACTGCTTACCGCATCATTAGCAATTACAAATCCCGCTAAGGTTAAGTCTTTGCGGGGATTATAACTAAAGTTTGCCGCTCCAAAACGACCGATACCATAATCGGCGCGGTTATTCTGACCTAAGGGAATACCGAGGTCATCTTGGGCAAAATTTAACTGAAAACCAGAGCGACCAGTTAAGTTTCGAAAGCCACCGCTAAAGCGAAAATAATCGCGTGCGGTAAATGCCGCCTTGCCAATATTATTTATGTCACCAATAAGGTTGAAGCTGGCTTTGGGGCTGTAGTAAAAAGCGTTACCGTGGGCATAATAGCGTTCAGGATCGCCCACTTTCGCTTCAGCATCACCAAACCAAAGGTTCTTCTTGCCCTCTTTTAGTTTAATGTTTAAGGCAATGCGATCGTCAGAGCTCAACCCTTTTAAGGGTGAAATTTCCTCATAATTACGAAGGACCTGAACTTTATCAATCGCATCTGCAGGAAGGTTCTTTACTGCTACTTTGGTGTCGCCGTCAAAAAACTCTTTGCCTTCTACTAAAATCTTTTCCACCTTTTTACCTTCTACGGTGACTTGGCCATCTTCATCCACTTCAAAGCCGGGTAGTTTTTCAAGAACATTTTCAAGTTTTCGCTCCTCACCATTGGTAAAGGCATCGGCCTGATAGCTGATCGTATCGCCGCTAATCACAATGGGCATTTCCTCTACTACCTCAGCCTGCTGTAGTAAATTAACATCGGTTTCTAATACCACTTCAGCGAGACTCTGGTCTTTGGCTTCCCCCGTTTTAAAAGCCTTTTCAAAGGGCTTCAATCCGAAATAACTAACCTTTAAGATATAGCTTTCATTGGCCTTTAATTGCAAACGATATTGACCATCTGAATTGGTAAATCCATAAGTAGCCATGCTGCTATCTTGGGCATTAAGGACTAATATATTAGCCATTTCTAGAGGCTGATTTTGATCGTCCTTCACTGCACCTTTTACATATACACTTTGGGCAGACAAGCTTAATGATACCAAACTTAGCAAAGCCGTGATAAATAGATTCTTCATGGAAATATTTTAGCCTCCAATACGTATTTCCATGGAGCCGCGACCACCGCGACCATTGCGCGATCCTCCGTACATTTCGCGCATTTCTTCCATTTTTTCACGGCTAATTTTTTCAAACTCAGCACGAGAAACTTTCTCGCCATTTTCTGGTATTTTAATCTCTGCCGCTTCAGCTGTACTAATACTAACCTTCGTGCATAATACCGTGGTTTGACCATCATACACTTCGAGAATTAAACCAGGCAAGCCACTGTATTTTCCGGGACCGTGACTAACGGGTATTTGCATAGAATACCAAGCAACTATTTCTACCGTATCGTTAATAATGGTGTCTTTTACTTCGCCGTCAATCATTTCTGTTTTTGAGACTATAAACACGCGTTCTGCGGTAGCTTTATTACAGATATAATTACCAATACTTTTGGTTTCTTTTCCCAGTTTCCAATCTAGGGTTTCGATGGAATCTTCAATTAAGAATGCTTTTCCAAAAAGATCTTGTTCCTGCTTAATAATGGCTTCTTTTAAATTTCGGTAGTATGTGCCTGAAGCTCCGGTCAACATACTTAAAAATCGCATGCCTCTTTGCCCGTCTTTTTCTAAAGCAACCACCTCTTCGTAAAGCGATTCGTTGCGATTAAAATTAAGGGTGTATTCTTTTTGCATGGCTTTAGACATGCGTTCTTCGATGCGTTTTTTCTGCTCAGGAGAAATCTCTGTGCTCTCCAGTTTCATAGGAATGGAACCCGCTGTTTTATAAGTAGCAGAACCGTTAATCTTTTGAGCGCTCAGGCTGAAGGTGTTAAAACCAATAACTAAAAATAATAATAGCTTCTTCATAAAAATATTGCTTGATGTAGGAAAAGCAAATATGCTCCAAATACATTTGTAAAATGCTTAGAGTTAGGTTAAAGTGAATAGTTTAATTTAGAAGAGGATATTGGCTTAAGAACGAATGGTTTTAATCGTTGCCATATTTTTCGAGGATGCGTTGTAACTCATCCACATTGATGGGCTTGGTAAGGTAGTCTGTCATTCCTGCCTCTAAAAATCTTTCACGATCTCCTTGCATGGTATGAGCGGTAAGAGCAACAATGGGAGGCGCAGTATCGGCAAGAGTTTCGTTAATTTTTTGGGTGGCTTCAATACCTCCTAAAACGGGCATCTCAATATCCATGAAGACAAGATCGTAATGCTTGGATGAAACAGCTTCAACTGCTTCTTCGCCATTTACGGCGAAATCAAGATTCAACTGAATTCTTTTAAACAAGAGATCGGCCAGTTTGCGATTTATCTCGTTATCCTCTGCCATTAAGAGGCTAAGATTTTGTTTCATTTCCCAAGAAATTATGGGCAAAGGTACTCAAATTAATTTCTCTAACAGAGTCTATAACGTTTGCCAGGCATGCTAACTAAGAGGCCTTTAAGCTCTAAATTCATTAACTGAACTAGTAATTTACTCATTGGCAATTCTAACTTATTCGCCAACCACTCAATTTCCTTTGGTTGTGAGTCTACTCCTAAGGCACTGATTAGACTCTGTTCCTCCGCGCTCATGTCATCAAATAGAGGTAGTTGCGCTTGCTGAACCTCTTCTTTCAGTTGCCAACGCATTATGTATTCTATGTCTTTGGTTGACTCTAACAAATTGGCTCGATTACTTTTTATTAGCAAATTACAGCCTTCACTAAAGCTATCACGACAGCGGCCCGGCACCGCAAAAACATCGCGATTATATTGGAAGGCTAAGTCGGCTGTTATTAACGCTCCTCCTTTGCGAGCGGCTTCTACTACAATCACCGCATCGCTCATGCCGGCAATGATGCGATTTCGCTTGGGGAAGTTCTCTCGATCTGGCTTCGATTCACTTAAAAACTCGGTCACAATCGCTCCACCTTTTTCAAGAATATCTGCTGCAAGACCTCGGTGCAATGCGGGGTAAATACTATCCAAACCATGAGCAACCACAGCAATAGTTTTTAAATTATGATTAAGAGCTTCACGGTGGGCAATAGCATCGACCCCATAAGCCAAGCCGCTGATAACTTGGGGTTGAAAGGCCATTAAATCGGGCATAAAGTCTTCTAAAAAACCACGTCCATACTGGGTAACGGAGCGCGTTCCCACTACTGCTAAAGATCGATTGGGATTGAGATTAAGATTTCCTTTTTGATATAGAATTACTGGGGCATCGGGACAGTGTTTTAAGCGACGCGGGAAACTAGAGTCCTGATAAAAATGCATCAGGAAAGCATTCTTATCTACAAAGGTCATTTCTTTCTCGGCCCTTTGCAGGGGATGCTCAGCTTTTAAACTAGCGCGCACTTTAAGGCTGATACCAGGAATTGCCGCTAAACCCTTATCCGTTTCTCTGAAAATGGCTTCGGCCGAGCCTAGGGTATTAATGAGGTTTTTTGCTAAGATGGGACCCACTCCGTCGCACAGGCTTAATGCGATACGATAGAGGGTATCGGGATGGTTTACAGTCATACAATCAGGTTATTGGTCGCCTAAATATAGCATTTTGTCTAAAACTGCTTATCAATTGGAGCATTTTTGTAACTTCGCCTTTAGCTTCATTTATCACAAAAGACCGTGCAAAGTACTATCGACCAACATCTAGGGAATTTATTATACTATCACGAATGCGTTGTAGTACCCAATTTCGGGGCCTTTTTGACGCGGTATTTCCCTGCGGAGATTAACTCAGCAACGCATATGATGCGCCCTCCTTCCAAGCGGGTGGCCTTCAATGCTAGGGTAAATGAAAATGATGGATTGTTAGCAAAACACATTGCGGCCGTTGATGGGGTTAGCTATGAAAAAGCCATTGAAAGCATTGAGATATCTGTTCGCAGTTGGAAAAAAGTCTTACGCGCTGGCAAGAAAGTTAATCTAATCGGAATTGGTCGACTATACATGGACAGCACGGGTAAACTTCAGTTTAACCCTGCGCATGATATCAATTACGACCTTCACTCATACGGTCTCAACATTTTTAGAGCAAATGCAATGGAGAGAGAGGCAGAGATTAAAAAGTCGGTGAATAAGGCTATTGAAAAACATCAAGGTAAAAAAATCACAAATAAAGGTACATCTGCTGCCAAAAATGCGAAGGAACCTTCAAAAACCAATTGGTTAAAGTGGGTAGCCACCCTCGGACCAGTAGCCGCTCTGCTAATCGTTGGTAGTTATTACTACACCCAAGAAAGAGAAACCTTCAATAATGTTTCTGGTTTTGTTCTCGATATTTTCGGAACCAATAAACCAGCAGATGAATTTAATGAGGAGGCTAGCAGTGAGGAGTCTTCTAGCTTAAGCTTTGAAGAAGCAGAGAAGCTTAATAAGGATTTCGGTCCGGAAGATGACATTTTAAGCGAAGTTGAAACTGATAGTGAAGGCCTGCAAAATGCTGAAGAGCCTGTTATCGCTGAAATTGCAAGCGAGCCATTAGAAGAAGCAATAGTTGAAACAAAAAATACTGCGGTAGAAACAGTAGAACCTGTTGTGGCAGAAGTAACAGAAGAGCCAAGCAGCGAAACAAAGATTGCGGCAGAACCTACCATTAATTACGATTATAATGCCTTTGCCGAGAAGCCGCTTTATAATGTTAAAAAACGTCCAGACTCCCTTTCTGCCCTAAGTTATCAAGAAACGGGGAAAACCAATCAATACTCCAGTTTAAATCAAAAAAAGTTAAACAGCCAAAAGGCTTCCGCTGCAAATGCCAATAGTGCGCAGTCTATAGTAAGGCCCGTGAAAACTCAAGTTGAAAGCCCCAAAGCTACGGAGGCTACAAGCAGTGTTTCTATTCCAGTTAAAGCAGGGAATTTCCAAATTATTGTTGGCGCTTTTTCAGATGCCAAAAATGCCCGTAATTACGTATCGCAATTACAGTCGCAAGGCTTCAACGCTTATATCAGCGAAAGTAGTAGCCTCAATAGAGTAGCCATTGGCTCCTTCCCAAGTGCCGATGCGGCCAGTGAAAGCTTAACAAAAATTAAACGTGAAGTAGCAGCGGGAGCATGGCTTAACGCATTATAATGACGTAGCTTTGCCGAAAATTTGGCGATGAAAGCAAAAACTCCTTCCGATTCACTTACTATAATGACCGAAATCGTTCTTCCGAACGATACCAATAACCTTAAAAATCTTTTTGGAGGCCAGCTGTTGAGCTGGATGGATCGTTGTGCCGCTATTGCTGCGCATCGCCATTGTCGCCGTATTGTAGTTACCGCCTCGGTAAACAATGTTTCCTTTAATCAAGCTATTCCGCAAGGGGCCATTGTAACCTTAGAAGCCAAAGTATCACGTGCCTTTAGCTCAAGCATGGAGGTATTTGTAGATGTCTTTATTGAAGACCAGACTATCGCAGGAAAGAAATCTAAAGCCAATGAGGCTATTTACACTTTTGTAGCGGTAGACCAATTAGGCAACCCCATTAACATTCCGCAAATTGAACCTGAAACGAAGATTGAAAAAGATCGCTACGAAGGTGCAATGCGACGCAGACAACTAGCGCTTATCCTATCCGGAAAAATGGATCCCTCCGAGGCTACTGAACTTAAGAAGCTCTTTTTAGGAGAAGACTCTGAGAAAACGAGTTCTTAAAAAACCCGACCGCAACTAGTCAGCTTGTGCAGCAGACTTGTGTTGAACTCAGCTTATTAGAAATATCGAAAAGAAAGAAAGTAAGGCTAATAGGTAGATGGAATCTTTTATCCAACGATTCTGCACGGCCTCTAATGTCAATGACAAGGCATAGGCAATGCTGTAAACGAGCATGCTTAGCCAAAAAGTTTTATTGCCCAAACTAAAGCTAGCTAGGATTAGTAGGATTAGTAAGATCACCCATAAATCTACGACTTTCCTCTGCAAATTATTTAAGCGCTTCTTAAGCGATAACAAGACTAGAATACTGAAAATGGCCAATATCGGCCAAATCAATAAACCATAATTATTAATCCAGCTCGCCGAAGGTAAGCCAAAGCTTAAGGCAGTGAGAGAGTTCTTATAGCTCGTGAAAACATCTACGCCAAACCATCCTTCTACGGCCACCACAAAATAAGTTGCCGCGCCATAACCCAAGACTATCGCTGCAAGACTTTTCGCAGTAAACTTGGCACTTAGTAATAAGGTAGCTAAAATGATAAGGGCAAAGAAAATCGCTTCAGGAATCTGATAGCTAACAAAGCCCGCTAAAAGACTGAGGAGAAATACAGCCTCCTCTATCCTAGATTCCCTACGCACTAAGGCTTGTAAAAGCAAAAGTAGGATTAACCCAAGACCTAAAAGCCAATAACTTCCACTATCATTAAGACCCACAAATAAACTTAAGGAAGCGAGAACTGCTATAAAAGTGGTATGATAATTACCATCGAAGATACGCAAGCGGTTTTGGGCCTCATTAAAGATAAAAGCAAATAATAAAAGGCTTAGAATAAAAATAATTTTGGCCCAAAAAGGAGTGATATTCAGGCCGGTCGCGAGTCCTATGGAATTAACTACCAGTAACTTATCATCAATCCAGAATACTGACACACACACAAGCAAGCTTAGGGCTATGCTATTTAGCATGCTTCTAATGCCTATATTGGAAAAGAGTCTTGCAAACATCTAGGCTTTTTAGCTACTTTTGACGCACAAAATTTTGGTCATGCAAATTAAGGATATCGTATACGCCTTGGGCGATTTTTTTCTTTGGACTTTTGAAATACTTAGTACTTTAGGAAATATACCTAATATTATTTTCTCAAGCATTATTGCTATTCTCTTTCTTTATTGGATGAAAGAAATGGCAAGCCACGCTAGTCGCGGAGAAAAATAGATTAAAGATCGAAGCCGATATCTTTTCGGTATTCAATCCCTTCATAACAAATGGCTTTGATTCCTTCGTAAGAGCGGGACAAAGCCTCTTCTTTGCTGCTTCCTAAAGCACTGATAGCGATTACGCGGCCGCCATTGGTAACAATTTTGTCTTCCATTAATTTGGTGCCGGCATGAAAAGCTAATACCTCTTTCAATTTATCAAGGCCACTAATTTCCTTGCCCTTAGGATAGCTTCCCGGATAACCTTCGGAAACTGCCATAACAGTGGTAGCAAATTCATCACTAATTTCTAGCTTTTCTTCCGCTAAAGTTCCTTCGGCAGTAGCTTTAAGATGCTGTAAGAAATCGCTTTTAATTCGCGGCATTACTACTTCTGTTTCCGGGTCCCCCATTCTAACATTATATTCAATTACCATTGGCTCTCCCTGCACTTCGATAAGGCCAATGAATACAAATCCCACGTAAGTGAAATCCGCTTCATTGAGTCCTTTAACTGTTGGTTCTACGATGCGGCTTATGACCTTCTCCATCATTATATCATCTACAAAACTCACGGGAGAAACAGCCCCCATACCGCCTGTATTAGGACCGGTGTCGCCTTCCCCTACGCGTTTGTAGTCTTTGGCCACCGGCAATACTTTATAGCTCTTACCATCCGTTAAAACGAAAACGGAAAACTCCAGCCCACTTAAAAACTCCTCAATTACCAAGGTTTTACTCGCGTCGCCAAATTTACCGCCTAACATGGCAGCTAACTCTTCTTCCGCTTCCGCTAGATTATCAATAATTAAAACGCCTTTTCCTGCCGCAAGACCATCTGCCTTAAGCACATAAGGCGCTTTTAAGGTAGATAGAAAAGCTTTGGCCTCCGCTTCTTCCCCGCTACTAAAACTGCGGTAGCCTGCGGTGGGGATATGGTGCTCAGCCATAAACTCTTTGGCAAACTTTTTAGAACCTTCTAATTGAGAAGCGACTTTATCCGGTCCAATTATAGCAATGTTCTTTAGTTCTGAGTCGTTTTTAAAAAAGTCTACTACTCCCGCCACTAAAGGCGCTTCTGGCCCGACCACAACTAGGTTAATTTTTTGCTCTAGGCAGAAGGCTTTTAAACTGGGAAAATCCTCGGGGTTTAAATTTATATTTTCACCCAGTTGCGCTGTTCCCGCATTGCCTGGTGCAATAAATAATTTCTTTAATAAGTCGCTCTGCGAAATCTTCCAAGACATGGCGTGCTCGCGTCCTCCGCCGCCTAAAACTAAAACCCTCATAGTATATTTATATGGCACAAAACTAAGGTTAATATCGGCAGAAGGCTAGCAAAAAGTAAAGCTTAAAAGTGTTTACGCGACACTCTTTATTAAAAAGGGCTTTCGATAAATAAAAAAACTACTTTTGCAGGATAATTAATTGACAAAATTATGTCTGCAAATTACACCTCTCAAATTGACGCATTCATGGACTTGGTGCGTGCTAAAAACAGCCACGAACCTGAGTTCTTACAAGCTGTTCACGAAGTAGCGGAAGCGATTATTCCATTTATGGAAGAAAACCCTCGTTATAAAAATCATAAAATTTTAGAGCGCATCGTAGAACCCGAGCGCGTAATCATGTTTAGAGTGCCTTGGTTAGATGACGAAGGAAACACGCAAATAAATAGAGGCTATAGAGTTGAGTTTAACTCAGCGATTGGACCCTATAAAGGAGGATTGAGGTTTCATCCTTCGGTAAACTTATCGATTCTTAAGTTTTTAGGTTTCGAGCAAATTTTCAAAAACTCCTTAACTACTCTTCCTATCGGTGGTGGTAAAGGTGGTTCTGACTTCGATCCAAAAGGAAAGTCAGACAATGAAGTAATGAAATTTTGCCAATCCTTTATGACTGAGCTTTCTCGCCACATTGGTCCTGATACAGATGTACCTGCGGGTGACATAGGTGTAGGTGGCCGCGAGATTGGTTTTATGTTTGGTCAGTACAAACGTATTCGCAATGAGTTTACTGGTGTACTTACTGGTAAAGGTCTAAACTGGGGCGGTTCTTTAATTCGCCCTGAAGCCACTGGTTTTGGTGCTGTTTACTTTACAGCCGAAATGTTAAAGACCAAAGGCGAAAGCTTAGAAGGTAAAAACGTAGTGATTTCAGGTAGCGGAAACGTAGCACAATTTGCTTGCGCCAAGGTTATCGAATTAGGCGGTAATGCTCTTACGCTATCTGACTCGTCAGGATTTATTCACGCTGCCAATGGTATCACGGAAGAAATTCTTGCTTTTGTGATGGACCTTAAAAATGTTCGTCGCGGACGTATTAGCGAAGTAGCTGATAAATTTGACAGTGTTAGTTTCCACGCAGGTGAAAAACCATGGGGAACTAAATGTGATATCGCTTTACCTTGTGCAACTCAAAATGAGTTAGACGAAGCCGCTGCCAAAAGCTTAGTTGCCAATGGTATTAGTGCTGTTGCAGAAGGAGCCAACATGCCTTGTACTCCAGAAGCAGTTACCGTATTCCAAAGTAATAAAATTCAGTTCGCTCCTGGTAAAGCTGCCAATGCTGGTGGGGTAGCAACTTCCGCTTTGGAAATGGCTCAAAACAGCATGCGTTTAAACTGGACGGCCGAAGAAGTAGACGCCAAATTACACAGCATTATGGAAAACATCCACGCTAATGCTCACAAATACGGCGCTAATGCAGATGGCTATATTGACTATGTAAAAGGTGCTAACATTGCTGGTTTCGTAAAAGTGGCTGATGCCATGATTGACCAAGGTTTAGTATAATCTACCGACTTACAATACCGAAGGCCCTCTGTTTACGCAGGGGGCCTTTTTTTATAGTTAGAGGCCACAGCCACATAGTTTCTAAAAAATTCATAGCCACGCAGGCCCAGGGATAAATACTCTCGCTTATCAAAACTAGCCGCGGAGTGGTCTAAAAGCCCACTATTTAAAAGGAGTGCGAAGCCTAATTTTGCATCAAACACCGCTTAAAAAACAAAAGCCCCGTGCTTTCGCACGGGGCTTTCTAATGAGATCTCTCTCATTTACACCTACTCAATTACTATTTTCTCGCTGTGGCTGCTAGAGCCGTTGCTTACATTAATTAGATAGATACCTTTGGGTAAAGACTGCGCATCGATGTGATGTGCACTATGGTTACCATTAAGGTTTAATACTTCAGTGTGCATTATTTGGCCTGCAAGGTTAATGATGTTTAAAGTAGCCTGAGGTGAATCTAAGCTAAGACGAACATCAAAAGAACCATTAGTTGGGTTAGGGCTAAAGCTGAAAGCATTTAAGCTTGTGTTTTCAGCTAAACCAATACCGCCTGCACCAAACATTACATCATCGATGTAGAATGTTTTTGGTCCGCCTTGGGTAGCACCATCTGTTCCGAAGTTAGGGAATACAGAAACTACATCATAGGTTTGAGTCAAATCTAAAGCTGGAGTGTTCGCAGCATTATTAGTGAAATCAAAAGTTAGAGTTTCCCAGGCACTGGCCATAGTGGTAGTAGCAATAGTTTCTACCGAAATAGCAGCGTCGTTATTGTCTTCTACTTTTAAAAGTACATCAACCCCTGCATCTGGAGACCAAACACGAACGGTCATTGTAGTTTCAGTAGCCGTAAAAGGAACAGGATTAGCTAAACCCCCGAAAGATACTGTAACACCAGCCCAAGTTTGAGCGCTACCATCTTTAGTAATTTCCATTACTGTATTCGCAGCATTGGTTGGATCGGCTACAATAGTATCAGAAGCACCACCGAAAGCGGCACTTGCGTAATTTACAGTAGAATCTTCCCAGGTAATAGGTAAGTCTACTTGACTTAAAACGGGACCAGTACCGCCACCTGTTCCGAATACGAAATCGTCGGCATAATAAGTTTTATCACCAGCGGTGTTACCGTCTGTTCCGAAGTTAGGGAACAAAGAAAGCATATCGTAGGTGTTAGCGTAATTGATTACTGCTGTACCTGGCGCTTCATTACCCGCGCTAAAATCAAAGGTTAAAGTTTCCCAAGCACCCGCCTGAGTAGTAGTCGCTAAAGTTTCTACCGTTTTGGTATTATCATTAACGTCCTCTGCTTTAAGCAAGAATGGGATACCAGCATCTGGGGACCAAACACGAACTGTAATAATATTATCAGTAGCTGTAAAAGGAATAGCGCTAGCCAAACCACCATCAGATACGGTAGTACCAGCCCAAGTTTGTGCACCTAAAGGCTTGTTTAAAAGTAACACATTATTAGAGGCATTAGTAGGATCAACCACAACGCTATCGGCATTACCACCAAAACTAACGGTTGTGTAGGCTACTGCTGCATCATCGAAAGTAATGGGTAAATCTACTTGTGAAAGCATCGTTCCACCAGCACCAAATACTACATCATCAACATAGTAAGTTTTGTTACCTGCTGTGTTTCCGTCAGTTCCGAAGTTAGGGAAGATAGAAAGCATGTCGTAGGTATTCGCGTAATTAATTACCGCTGTTCCTGGGGCTTCATTTCCTGCGCTGAAGTCAAAAGTTAAGGTCTCCCAAGCACCGGCTTGAGTAGTAGCTGCTAAAGTTTCTACCGTTTTGGTGTTATCATTAACGTCTTCTGCTTTAAGCAAGAAATTGATACCCGCATCTGGAGACCAAACACGAACCGTAATGATATTATCAGTAGAAGAAAAAGGAATCGCAGTAGCCAAACCACCAGCAGATACGGTAGTACCAGCCCAAGTTTGTGCACCAAGAGGCTTATTAAGAACTAGTACATTATTTGCTGCATTAGTAGGATCTACAGCAATGCTATCTACATTTCCACCAAAACTAACTGTAGTATACGCTACAGTTGGGTCATCAAAAGTAATTGGCAAAGCAACTTGAGTTCCAGAACCACCGCCTGTTCCGCAAATAGTACACTGTTCCCAGCAAACAACACCTAAAGTAGTATCACCACTAAAGGTAAGCGCACGATTAGTAAAACCACTAGTAGTTATAGTACACGGGCTTCCTGCAGTTAAGTTTTCTTGAGCAGTCCAACCGTCAAGGGTAAATTTATATTCGATAGTTCCTGCAGTTAATGGAAGTGAAACTTCCCAAATACCATCGCTATTTGCATCCGTCATAGGATTACAGGCGCCGCACCATCCGTTAAATGTCCCATTAACATTTACTGTGGTGAAACTTCCTGTGTAATTGTTCAAATCCACTTGGAAGGTTACGGTATCCGTCTGAGCCTGTAAAAAGCTAAAGGAAACCAATAAAAGGAGTAGAGTAAATTTTCTCATTTGCTTTAAAATTATTTGTACAAAGTTATAGCCTTTTATTCAAAAAAACTATAAGTAACCAAAAAAAATATTTTATTTATTGTTTATCAGACACTTATCAAAAGTTATTAGTGGATTTAAAATAGTACTAGGTACTATATCAACTTTTTTTTTACATTTGAAAAACAAATAGACAAGCCTTATACAAATGAGCGAAAAAGAATTTCCTCTCCAAATACCCAGTAAATATCATGTTTCATTCTATCAAATTCCTATTGAAAGGTTCTTCCAATTTGGCTTTTCGGTAGATTGTGTTGTCTTTGGGTGTATAGATAACACTTTAAAAGTAATGTTGGTAGAAAGAGGCGTGCAGCCTTTTAAAGGACAATGGGCCTTGCCCGGTGACCTCGTTTATCCCAATGAAGAAATTTCAATTGCAGCAGAACGAGTACTGAGAGACCTTACAGGTATAGATAATATTCCCACCATGGAGCAAACCAAAACCTACGGAAAGGTGGACCGCCACCCGGTAGGAAGAGTTCTAACAGTAGGCCACTACGCCTTAGTTAATCCTGATATATATAATCCGCATGCTTCTTCTTGGGCCGATAATATCCACTGGGTAGATATTGAACAGCTACCGGGCTTAGCCTTCGATCATCAAGAAATTATTGACGATGCACTGGATGCCTTGCGCACTGACGCACGTAAAAAGCCGATTGGTTTCGACCTTTTACCCGAAAAGTTTACGCTTAATGATTTGCAAATCATTTACGAGAGCATTTTCAACACTAAACTTGACAAGGGAAACTTTAGAAAGCGCATGCTGAATATGGGTCTACTAAAAGCCTTAGAGGAAACCCAAGCTAATGTAGCGCATCGTCCCGCTCGGCTGTATTCTTTCGATACGCACTCCTACGAAAACCTAAAGTCCAAAGATTTCTCTTTCGAGATTTAAGCTCCTCCCTCCTAAACCAACTTTATGAACCAACAACTCAACTTTATAGATCACGCTGTTTTAATTGGCTATTTTGCCCTGATCTTTGTGGTTTCGTTGTATTTAATCATAAAGGAAAAGAAGACCAGCACCGCCAATGCTTCTTCCGATTACTTTTTAGGGGGTAAAAACCTATCTTGGTTTGTTATCGGCGCCTCACTTTTCGCTTCTAATATTGGTTCCGAACATTTGGTAGGCCTAGCGGGTGCTGGTGCGGCTGGCGATTTTCCCGCTGCTCAGTTCGAAATCCTTGCGGCCTTTATGTTGCTCCTATTAGGCTGGCTATTTGTTCCGCTTTATTTAAGAAGTGGTGTATTTACCATGCCGCAGTTTTTAGAAAGGCGCTACGGCGCTTGGGCGCGTAACTACCTTACCTGGGTTTCTATTTTAGGATATGTAATTACCAAAATTGCCCTTACCATTACTGCTGGAGGAATCATCTTCACCACTTTAATGGGTATCGACTTCTGGACTGGAGCCATAATAGTGGTGGTTGCCACTGGTGTTTATACCATTTTCGGGGGATTGAAAGTGGTAGTTTACACCGATATGATTCAAATGTTTATCCTTCTCGGTGGAAGCATTGCCCTCAGCTTTTACGGTCTTGAAGCCTTAGGCGGATGGAGCGAAGTTGAAAAGTTAACCGCCCCCAACTATACCAGTCTATGGCGACCCCTAAGCGACCCCGACTTCCCTTGGACCGGCATTCTCTTTGGAGCGCCTATCCTTGGTGTCTGGTATTGGTGTACCGATCAGTTTATTGTACAGCGTGTTTTAGCGGCCCGTAATATCGATCAAGCCCGTAAAGGGAGCATCTTCGCCGCTTACTTAAAAATGCTTCCCCTCTTTATTTTTGTTGTTCCCGGACTTATCGCCTACGCATTATCCGAACAAGCTGGCTCTAACTTTAGCTTTCCGCAAGAAAATGGCGAAGTGCTTTACGATGCGGCTTTACCGATGTTAACCATGCAACTATTACCCGCTGGTTTAAGAGGCCTAGTGGTAGCTGGTTTAATCGCGGCTTTAATGAGTTCGCTCAGTTCTGTTTTTAATTCCTGCTCTACCTTATTTACCATCGATGTATATCAAAGGTTGAAACCAGAAACCAGCGAAAAGCAATTGGTTAAAGTGGGGCGGATTGCTACCGGAATCTTAGTAATTTTAGGATTGGCGTGGATTCCCCTTCTCGATTTATTAGAAGGTGGCCTATTTCAGAAGCTGCAAAGCATTCAATCTTACATTTCACCTCCCATTGCTTCGGTTTTTTTACTAGGCGTATTTTCCAAACGCATCACCGCCAAGGGAGCTAAATATGCGCTACTCAGTGGTGCTGTTTTAGGAGCAACTCGTCTTGTTTTAGAGTTGAATAAAACCAATTTACCAGCGAGCCTAAGTTGGTATGTAGATATTAACTTCCTGCATTTCGCCCTCTTGCTTTTCCTTATTTGTACGCTCGTATTAGTTCTGGTAAGCATCAGCGAAAGCGCACCGAATTTCGAAAAAATTAAGTCTTTATTATATAGTAGAAGCAATTCCGAACCGAAGCAAGGCACCAATATACTTTTGAGTATTGGCCTTTTTGTAGTAATCGGAGTGCTTTGGATAGTGTTTAGTTAAAACTGCCCTGTGGCAGAACCAATTTTTATGAAAACAAATAGAAATCTAGTCTCCATGATTGCGCTGATAGTTGCGCTGGGAGGACTTTTAATGGGATTTGATGCCTCCGTAATTTCTGGAGTAGTTAAATTTATTGAACCCGAATTTGACCTCAACAAGCTAGAGTTAGGATGGTCGGTCGCTTCGCTTACTCTCACGGCGACGCTGGCCATGATGATTGCCGGCCCTATTAGTGATAAGTACGGACGCAGAACTGTATTGCGCTATGCCGCCGCCCTCTATGCTCTTTCCGCCATCCTTTCGGCCATCGCACCCTCTTTTCTTTTCTTAGTTATTGCGCGTATGATTGGTGGTTTTGGAGTCGGTGCTTCTTTGATTTTAGCGCCTATGTATATTGCTGAAATCGCTCCTAAAGATTTACGCGGACGGCTAGTTTCTTTCAACCAGCTCAATATTGTGGTGGGAATTTCACTCGCCTTTTTTACCAATTATCTTATTTTACAATTAGGGAAAAGCGATGCCACTTGGGCTTTAAACCTAAAGCTTGATGAGTATAATTGGCGCTGGATGCTTGGATTAGAAACCCTTCCAGCTATCTTATATTTCTTCGGACTCTTCTTTGTCCCACAGAGCCCCCGTTGGTTAATTATGCACGGCCGCTTTGCTGAAGCGGAAATAATTATGGCCAAAGTAGTCGGTGCTGATGCTGCTAAAATCGAGATCGATCGTATCCAAAAAAGTATCGAGCTAGAAGAAAATAAAGAAGAAGCCAAAATCAAAGATTTATTCCGTCCTGGCCTGCGCCTAGTTTTAACCATTGGAATTGTGGTAGCGATCCTACAGCAAATTACTGGTATCAACTCGGTATTCTTTTACGCACCCATGATTTTCGAGCAAAGCGGCCTAGGAACCGACGCCTCCTTTATGCAAGCCATTTTAGTAGGCTTGGTAAACCTCGCTTTTACCGTATTAGCTATTTTATTTATCGACCGTCTTGGGCGTAAACCGCTCTTAAGTTTTGGGGTAGCGGGTATCGCACTTTCTATGTTCACTTTATCCTATGCCTTTAAAACGGCCGAATTTTCGGTAAGCCAAGAGCTCATTGCCAACTACGCCGAAAAATTCGACAGCTCTACTTTACAAAGCTTAACCGCCACGGTTTATACCAGCGAAAGCGATTTTACTGCTGCTCTTGCAACCAAAATTGACGCAGCCACCTTAGAAGAACATCAAGCGGATATTGTAAAAGGATCGATTCACATGAATACCTCCCTTACTTTAATTTCCATACTTGCCTTTGTAGCCAGCTTTGCAATCTCCATTGGGCCAGTAATGTGGGTACTCTTTTCCGAACTTTTCCCTAATAAAATAAGAGGAATCGCTATTTCTTTCGTGGGTTTGATAAACTCCGCGGTAAGCTTTGTAGTACAATGGATCTTCCCCTGGGAATTGGAGGTACTCGGTAACTCCCTAACCTTCCTACTTTATGGCCTCTTTGCTGCTTTCGGACTCATCTTTATTATTCGAGTAATTCCCGAAACTAAAGGTAAATCGCTAGAGGAAATTGAAAAACAACTTGTTACAAAAGACTAATCATGAAAAAACTAATAGCATTTTCATTAGCATTGACCACTTTCGCCTGTGCTAACCCTTCGGTTCCAGAGAACGCATCTACCGAAAGGGAAAGCCCTAAAAACACAGTAATTATAGCGGCTAATAGTTTTGTGAACAGCAGTGTGCCGGGCCTAAATAAAGACAGTTTAAGCATGCCGCCTAACTCGTGGTTAGAATATGATGTGAAAATCCCCGAAGCGGGTCGCTACCGACTAACTATCAATGGACAAGCCGATACAAGTGCCAGAGTTTGGGTAGAAGATTACGTTACAAACACCGATGGCCGCAGCTATAATATTAGCGGCGACCTCGCTTTTGCAGATGGGCAAGCTTATGTTATTGGCTCTCCGCTAGATAGTGGTATGCACCCCATGCGTTTGCATTTTAAAGCAGGTACAACCCAGCCCGAAAGTGTTGAATTTAAACTAATTAAACGTCACACTTCCACTCCTAAAAGCAGCATCCAAAGCATGGAAGGCGATGAATGGCAACTGGTGTGGAGCGATGAATTTGAGGGCGAGGGCTTACCCGATACCACCAAGTGGAGCTATAAGGTTGGCAACTGGGGTTGGGGCAATAATGAGCCGCAATTTTACACCGATGCCAAGCTAAAAAATGCCCGTCAAGAAAATGGCAATCTCATTATTGAAGCACATAAAAACGATAATGGAAACCCTTGGACCTCCGCCCGTTTAAGCACGCAAGGCAAAGAGTCTTTTCTTTACGGGAAAATTGAATTTAGAGCCAAAGTTCCAGTTGGACGCGGCACTTGGTCAGCAGGTTGGTTATTAGGTGATGAATATCGCGATGAGCTCTCTTGGCCCTACTGCGGTGAAATTGATGTTTTAGAATGCGTTGGCTACGAAATTAACGATAGTACGGGCGATGGCATCAACCACGCCACTTGCCACACGCGGGCCTACTACTTTAAACAAGGCAATCAGATTGGTAACGAAATAGAAGTGAAAAACATGGATGGCGAATTTCATACTTATGCGGTAGAATGGTATCCTGATGTGATTTACGGATTGGTAGATGGCGAGCGCTATTTCACCTATGACAAGAACGCAAACGAGCAAGAATGGCCTTTCTTTAAGCCGCAAAATATTATAATTAACCTAGCCGTGGGCGGCGGTTGGGGCGGTGCCAAAGGCATCGATCCACAATGGGAAAGCCACCAATATATTTTAGATTATGTGCGGGTATATGAATTACACTAGACTTACTAAATACTTCAAAATCTCTTTTAGGCTGGCTTTCCCTTTTTTACTTTTTGGCTGCCAAAGTCCCGCACCGGTTGCGGATGAGCTAAAGGTTGAAATCTATAACAGTTCTGCCGCAGGAGCGAAAATGGCCCAAAGCGAGCCCTTTGATTCGACTACCGAGTTTGGCATCGAAATCTTCCCAGAGCAGACTTTCCAAACCATTGAAGGTTTTGGCGGCGCCTTTACCGAATCGAGCAGCCACCTGCTCCAAAAAATGAGCGCCCAAAAACGCAAGGAAGTTCTCGAAGCTTATTTCTCCAGTGATGCCGCCGCTTATAGTTTATGCCGCACGCATATCAACTCTTGCGACTTCTCATTAAGTTCCTATGCTTACGCAGATGTGCCAGGCGATACCTTATTGGAATCCTTTAGTATTGCGGTAGATCGCGATGACATTATTCCCACCATTAAAGAAGCGAAAGCCGTCTCTAAAAACGGCTTTAAAATTTTTGCTTCTCCCTGGACTGCACCTACCTGGATGAAAGATAACCAAGCCTATTTCGGTGGAAAACTCCTGCCCCAATATCGCTCAGTTTGGGCCAAGTATTTTTCTAAATATGCACAGGCTTATGCCGCAGAAGGCATTCCCATTTGGGGTTTCACGGTAGAGAACGAACCCTTAGGCAATGATGCCAACTGGGAAAGCATGCACTTTACGCCCGAAGAAACCGCCGATTTCGTTGCAAACTATTTAGGCCCGCAATTAGAAGCGGATAGCCTAGACATAAAAATTCTCGTATACGATCAAAACCGCGGCGAGGAACTCGAAGAATGGGCCGATGTGCTTTTGCAAGATTCGCTTGCTTCGCCCTACATCGCAGGGACAGCGGTGCATTGGTATACCAGCACCTACGATTGGTTTCCAAAATCACTACAACACACCCACGCCCTAGCGCCCGATAAAATGATCATCCAAACGGAAGCCTGTGTAGACGCGGAAATCCCGCACTGGCAGGAAGATGACTGGTATTGGCGTAAAGAAGCGACCGACTGGGGCTACGATTGGGCCAAGCCCGAAAATAAATACCTGCACACACCTTATATTCCCGCTTACCGCTATGCCCGCGATATAATCGGGTGCTTAAATAACTGGGTGGCTGGTTGGGTAGATTGGAATATGGTCCTCGACAAACAAGGTGGCCCCAATCACGCAAAAAATTGGTGTGTAGCGCCGGTCTTAGTCGATACTATTAGCGATGAAGTATACTTTACGCCGCTCTATTATATTCTCCGTCAGTTTAGTCAATTCATTCAGCCCCAAGCGAAACGCATTGGCTTTAGCTGTTCCGACGAATCGCTTTTACTTACTGCTGTGCAAAACCCTGATGAAAGTATTGTCGTGTATTTATTTAATACCGACGAACGTGCGAAAAGCTTTACCCTAAAAATTGGTGAGCGCGAAATCAAAACTTTAGTGCCTGCACAGGCACTGCAAAACCTAGTACTAAAACCCTAAGATTTTTTTGATGTCTTCTAAAGCAGAAACTACTTTCCTTGGCTCCAACCCTATTCAGCAAGCTCCCACTCAGGTAGAAGGGGGATTTGTAGAAATTTCGGGCGAAAGCTATTACAAGATTTCCAACTACCACGCGATGGACCCCTTCTTTATGACAGTGGTTAGTCCCAGCGATCAGTGGCTCTTTATTGCCAGTAACGGCGGACTTACCGCGGGTAGAAAGAATGCGGAATCGGCCTTATTTCCTTATTATACTGATGATAAAATTATCGACAATGCGGAAAACACGGGCTCCAAAACCTTAATTAAAGTTAAGCGCGGCGAACACACCCAACTATGGGAAGCCTTTTCGCTACGCTCGGAAGGACTCTATCAAATTCGCAGAAATATTTACAAAAATAGCTTGGGTAATAAGCTGCGCTTCGAAGAAGTTAATGAAAGCCTCGGCCTAAGTTTTAGCTATGAATGGTCTTTCAGTAATCGCTATGGTTTTATTAAAAAAAGCTGGCTTAAAAATTTAAGTTCTGATGGAGCCGAAATCGCCATTCTCGATGGTTTGCAAAACATATTACCTTCGGGTGTAAATAGCGCGCTGCAAAGTGGCAGAAGCACTCTAGTAGACGCTTACAAGAAAAACGAAAAGATAGCCGATTCTACTTTGGCCATCTTTAGTCTCAGCGCACGTATCGTAGACAAAGCCGAGCCCGCCGAAGCTTTAAGGGCCAATACCATTTGGTCTAGCGGCCTTGCGGCAGATGCGATTTTATTATCCAATTTACAATTGGATAGTTTCCGTCGTGGCACTACCATTGAAAACGAAAGCTTTATCAAGGCTACCAAAGGTGCTTATTTTATTCATAGCCAGTTTAAAATGGCAGGAAACGAAGAGAAGCATTGGCTTTGCGTAGCAGAACTCAATATGTCTAGCGCCCAAGTTGCGCAACTAAGAGATGAGCTTAAAAACGAAAGTACCTTAGTAGCGAAGGTAGAAGCAGAAATTACCGCCGACTCCCTCAAGTTAAAAAAACTAGTAGGCCTAGCCGATGGTTTACAAAGCAGTAAGGACAAGCTAATTAGCACCCGTCATTATAGTAATGTGCTCTTTAACATTATGCGTGGTGGTATTTTCGAAGGACTTTACCTGCTTAGTAAAAACGACTTATTAAAGTACTTCAATATTGTAAACCATAAGCTTAGCATTGCCTACGCTTCCTTTTTCGAAAGCCTAGATGAACAGCTTAGTTACAGCAGTTTGGTTGCAAAAGCGAAGGAAACGGGCAACAGCGATTTAACCCGTATTTGCCGCGAGTATTTACCACTATCTTTCAGTCGCCGCCACGGAGACCCCAGCCGTCCTTGGAATTATTTCAGTATCGAAAACCTCGACCAAGAAGGCAATCGCATTATAAATTACGAAGGAAACTGGCGCGATATTTTTCAAAACTGGGAAGCGCTGAGCTATTCTTTCCCACTTTATATTGAAGGCATCATTGCCAAATTTGTTAACGCATCAACGCTTGACGGTTATAACCCCTATCGTATTTCTAAAAACGGCATCGATTGGGAAGTTATTGAAGAACATGACCCTTGGTCTTTTATTGGCTATTGGGGTGATCATCAAATTATTTATCTGCAGAAGCTCCTTGAACATTCGGCCGCGCACTACCCCAGCAAACTGCAGGAAATGCTATCGGAAGAATCCTTCGTTTACGCCAATGTCCCCTATCGCATAAAATCTTATTCCGAAATAGTTCGAGATTCTAGCGATACCATCGACTTTGATCACGATTTGGAAAAAATAATCCAAAGTCGCGTAGAGGCCGTGGGCAGCGATGGTCGCTTGGCTTGGGATGAATCACAAGATATTATTAAGGCGAATTTGGCGGAGAAAATCCTCCTAACCGCTTTAACCAAGCTCTATAATTTTATTCCCGAAACTGGCATTTGGCTTAATACTCAAAGACCAGAATGGAATGATGCAAACAATGCCCTCGTAGGTAATGGCGTAAGCATGGTGACTCTTTATTATTTACGTCGCTTTATTGCTTTTAACAGCACACTATTCAAAGAAGCAAGTCAGAATGAATTTGCTTTACACAGCCCACTTTACGATTTAAGCGCTAACGTTTTAAGGACTTTCCAAGAGCATAAAGATTCCCTTGGTAAACCTTTTAGTGCGCAAGAACGTCGTGCCGTTTGCGACAGTCTCGGTTATGCAGGCGATCGCTATCGCGCTCTTGCCTATTCCGGCTTAGGGGGTGAAAAACAACAAATCGATAAGCAAACCATCCTCAATTTATTTGATTTGGCCTTAGCCTATATCGATGATGCTATTGCTAAAAACCGTCGCGCTGATGGTCTTTATCATGCTTATAACTTAATTGATTTTAGCGAAAACAGTGTAGAGGTTTCCAATCTCTACGAAATGTTAGAAGGCCAAGTAGCGGCTTTAAGCACTGATAATTTAAAAGCGGAAGAAGCCCTGAATGTGCTGGACCAATTAAAGCAAAGTGCCATGTATCGTGCTGATCAGTATAGCTATATGCTTTACCCCGACCGAACGCTAGCACCATTTATCGAGAAAAATAATATCCCCGCCAGCTTTGTAGAGTCTTCTGCTTTAATCAAAGCTATGCATGCCCAAGGCAATCAAAGCATCGTAGAGATTGGAGGGACTGGATCCTATCATTTTAATGGCGACCTGAGCAATGCCAAAGATTTAGAAGAGCGTTTAAACAAACTGGCCCAATCTCCTTGGTCAGAACTTGCTCATGCAGAAGCTAGTTCTTTGTTGGAGCTTTTTGAAGAGATCTTTAATCACCGTGCATTTACGGGCCGTTCGGGTACCTTTTACGGTTACGAAGGCTTAGGAAGCATTTACTGGCACATGGTTTCTAAACTTCTCTTAGCCGTGCAAGAGAATATTTACAAAGGTAAAGCAGCCCAGGCTGATCCTAAAGTTATGGGTGCCTTAATAGATCACTACTACGAGATTAGAGCCGGTATTGGGGCTAATAAAAACCCAAAATTGTACGGTGCTTTCCCTACTGATGCCTACTCGCATACGCCCTCCAATGCTGGTGTACAACAGCCTGGCATGACCGGCCAAGTGAAGGAAGATGTACTAAATCGTTGGGCCGAATTAGGACTAAAAGTGCAGCAAGGGCAACTGAGCATTGCACCTTTCTTTATGCACCGCGATGAGTTTAATAGCAGCGCAAGCACCTTTGACTATGTAGATGCTTTGGGTAAGTTTCAAAGTATTGCCTTAAAAGAAGGTCAAATGGCATTTACCTATTGTGGAGTACCTATTGTTTACCAATCTGGCGCAAGCTACCAGCTTACTATTTTCTATGCTAATGGCGAGCAGGAATCAAGTACAGAAGCTAGTCTAAGCCTAGAATTAAGCCAAGGTATTTTCAGCCGAAGTGGCCACATTAAACGTATCGAATTAAGCTTTTAATTAACCAAAAAAGCTCTTTAAAATCTAGTTATGATTAAAATTTATCAGCGCTTTACGCAGATCTTCATCCTGACCTTATTGGTCCAATTCTCTGCCGTAGCGCAGGTAGTAAACGTGGGCAGTGGTAGCTATACCACTACTTTCCCGGGCAGCGATGCTGCCGGTAGAAACGGTTACCCCTCGGGTACACCCTTTGTGGTGGACAATGCAGCTAACCGTCCCGTGCCCACCAACGACTGGTGGTCCGATAAAATTAAAAATGCGCACTCCAGCAATCTCTTTAACTACCCTTTCACTGAAAAAACCCTCAACAGCGGTTTGGTTTTAACTTACATTCCCTGGGGACCGATTGATAATATCGAACCGGTAAAAGTGGGCCTAAACGGCCTCAATGCCAATGCCGCAAATATTTCTGATTTCAGCGACTGGACCATTACTATGCAATGGAAAAACGGCACGAAGCAAATGGAAGCCACTACCGGTATAGGGATGCCTTTTGTGTATTTCACGAAAGACTCCGCGAGTTTGGCGGAAGTTACCGTTGATCAAGGCACCGCTACTATCCATAATGAGATTCTTATTATCGAGAACTTACGCAATGGGGCCGACTTTGCGGTTTATGCCCCCACGGGTAGTGTTTGGACTAAAACTGGCAATGTGTATAGCTCCAATTTAAATGGCGAGAACTACTGGTCTCTGGCCTTCTTGCCTTTGAGCTCTAGCAATTTAGTAACGGCGGCAAATGCCTTTCAGCAGTACGCTTATGTTTTTCCAACGGGCACCACAAGTTCTTTCTCTTACGATGAAAACACCAGTCAAGTAAGCACGACTTTTAACGTGCAGACTAGTGTAAAAGAGGGCACTGCAGCTAATATGCTTTTAGGTCTTTTACCTCATCAATGGGCTAATTTAGGCAGCGGAAGCGTTAACACGCCCCATATTTACAATACCGTAAGAGGGCAGTTAAAAATGATGGCGGGCAATACTTTTAGCACGGTGAACACCTTTCATGGCATTCTTCCAACCCTGCCTTATATCGACTTTTATAGTCCTACTTTCAGTCCGGCTAAGATGAATACCAAGATTAAACTTTTGGAAAACGAAGGCTTAGCTACTTGGACTGATTCGTATAATGAAGGTCAAGCCATGAACCGCTTAATTCAAACGGCCCGCGTCGCTGAAATTAGCGGTGATACCGTAGCTTTAAATAAAATCGTTAGCACCATTAAAGCGCGTTTAGAAGATTGGTTAAAAGCCAATAGTGGTGAAGTCGCTTTCTTATTTTATTACAACCAAACTTGGTCGGCTATGCTAGGCTATCCTGCTGGTCACGGCCAAGATGTAAATATTAATGATCATCATTTTCATTGGGGCTATTTTATTCATGCCGCCGCTTTTTTAGAGCAATACGATGCGGGTTGGAAAAACCAGTGGGGTGATATGATTAATCTTTTAGTGCGTGATGCCGCGAGCAGCAATCGCCAAGATAACCTCTTCCCTTATTTACGAAATTTCAGTCCTTATGCCGGACATTGTTGGGCTAATGGCTTTGCTACTTTCCCGCAAGGAAACGATCAAGAATCGACTTCCGAAAGTATGCAATTTAACTCCTCTTTAATTCACTGGGGAGAAGTTACCGGCAACGATTCCATTCGTGATTTAGGTATTTACCTCTACACCACCGAGCAAGCAGCGGTAGAAGAGTATTGGTTTGATATGTACAATCGCAATTTTGCCAGTAGTCAACAATACTCCTTAGTATCGAGGGTGTGGGGAAACAGCTATGACAACGGTACTTTCTGGACGGCAGACATTGCCGCTTCTTACGGTATTGAGATGTACCCGATTCACGGTGGATCGCTTTACCTAGGACACAATGTTTCCTATGTAGATCAGCTTTGGGCGGAAATTGAGCAGAATACTGGCATCCTAACTAATGATCCCAATGTGAATTTATGGCATGATGTAAAGTGGAAATACCTCTCCTTTACCGATCCCCAAAAGGCCATAACTATGTACGATTCTTATCCCGAAAGAACCCTCAAGTTTGGGGTTTCCGATGCGCAAACCTACCACTGGTTGCACAGCATGAACGTCTTAGGCGAGGTGAGCACGGCTATTACTTCTAACCACCCCTTAGCGGCGGCTTTTAATAATAATGGAACCATTATTTATGTGGCCCAAAATTATGGCAATGATAGCATCGTAGTAAGCTTCTCCGATGGTTTTAACTTAGATGTACCCGGACATAAACTGGTAACTAGCATTGATGTAGACGTAGACGGGGTATTAAGCACCAGCTTTACGCGCGCTTACCCCGGCGGATCTGTCGATTTAGATGTAGTAACCTCGGGAATGGGCATTGTTTCTAAGGTAGAGTTTTACCAAGAAGATGTGCTTATTGGCACCAGCAATAGCGCTCCTTATAGGGTTACCGCCGACAGTCTGCAAGTTGGGGTGCATAATTTCTATGCTCGTGTTTACGAAGGAAATACCAATTACGCGCTTACCAATTTAGTGAGCGTACAAGTAGGAGAGCAATATGCCTATTCTGGCATTCCGACTCCTATTCCTGGATCTTTTGAAGCAGGGCATTACGATGTTTTTGAAGGCGGTAATGGCAATGGTATTGCTTACCAAGACCTCAGCGCTAATAATAACGGCGACTTCCGTCTTTTGGAAGACGTAGACTCTGAACTAAATCAAAGTGAAGGAGCCGTGGTAGGCTGGATTTCTGCCGGTGAGTGGTTGGAATATACCGTAGACGTGCAAACTGCCGGTGAATATAAATTAGAAATGCGCTATGCCTGTGGTAATTCTGCCGGTGGCGGCCCCTTGCGCATAGAATCAGACGGCGATCTTGTTTTCGGAGGCATTGGCGTAAACAACACCAGCGGTTGGAACACTTGGGCTACCAAAACCGTAACCGGCATTCCCCTTAAAAGTGGCGAGCAAGTTATGCGCATTCATTTTGAAAGCGGTGAAGTAAACGTAGGTAAGTTCACTTGGACCTACGAAGGTCCGCTTAGTTATGATCAAGCGGTAGCGGATGCGGGCCCTAATCAAATTCTATTGCTACCCCAAAGCACTGCTACTTTAGACGGTAGCGCCAGTTCCAGCCCATCAGGCGGAAGCCTAAATTACCAATGGACCCAAATTTTTGGCCCCAGCATCGTAAACTTGGCGAATGCCCAATCTGCGACAAGCGCAATAAGCGGTTTGCAAGAAGGCGTTTACCTTTTTGAGTTAGAAGTTACGAATGGCAGCAGTAGAGATATTGACCAAGTTTATGTGATTTCTGGCAATAGTAGCAATGTGCCACCTACCGTTTCCTTAATCAGTCCTTTAAACGGCAGTGTTTACCTTACGGGAGAAGTGTTGGACTTCAACAGCATTGCTAATGATCTGAATGACAGTGTAATAAAAGTTGATTTCTACCTCGATGGTAATCTACTAGGTAGTGATACCCAAGCGCCTTTTACTATGAACTGGAATGCCGCTCAAGGGCAGAAAACTTTACAAGCAGTGGCTTTCGATAGCTTTGGCGATTCGGCCACCTCGAATGTGGTAAACTTTACGGTAGATCCCGCGCCACCTTGCCGTAATTTATCGTCGAATGGCGATTTCTATTACGAGTTTTCCGACGATGATAATAATCCTACCATCACTTTTATCCCGACTATTACGGGCATGGGCAGTCCCACCTGTATTTTATACATCGGCACCGACCCGGGCGCTTTACCTGGTTATAATGTTACGCCCAATCAGCCTTTTAGAATAACGGCTAGCAAGGGCACGCGTTTGTATTTCTACTATACTTACACCCATCCTAGTGGTGGCGAAAGAAATAATGCCGGCAGTAAAGATGTATATTTAGTGGGCAGCTGTCAGAATATAAGTTTAGACGAGCAAATGGCCTTAAATGAAATTCAGTATTACCCTAATCCGGTAAGTGATTTCCTTAAGCTTGAGTTAGGCGAAGGCAAACAAGAAGTATCCATTTTCAATGTGAATGGGCAACTATTGCAAAATCTTAGCTTGGATGGTGGCTTTAATATAATCGATATGCGTTCTTTCCAAGCGGGTTTTTATATGTTAAGAATTCAACAAGGAGCCGCGGTGAGAAACCTGCGTTTGATTGTGAAATAAAATTTATTGAAATGAAAAAATGGACCGCTCTTTTAGGGCTGGCCTTAGTATTTAGTTTATCCTCCTGTAACCAGGAGGATAACTTGTTTAAAGAGGCTGAAGATATTTTAGGCAATAGAGATTATCCCGCCATCGCTTATGGTGGGTATCGCCACCAAGATCGTTCTAAGGCGCCGAGCGTAGCAGAGATTAAAGAAGACCTAAAAATCTTAGATGCGGCAGGGTTTAGAATCCTGCGAACCTACCATGCGCGGCTTTACGACCATACACCGCGCCTTTTACAGGCCATTAAAGAAATGAAAGATCTCGATCCTGATTTCGAAATGTACGTAATGCTAGGCGCCTGGATGCAATGTGAAAATGCCTTTGGTGAAAGGCCTAATCACAGTCGTGGTGACACCGCTAATAATCGCGCAGAAATAGAGCAAGCAGTTAAGCTCGCACAGCAGTACCCAGACATTGTAAAAGTAATTGCCGTGGGCAATGAATCGATGGTACACTGGGCGGCCACTTATTACGTAGAACCCGGCATTATTCTTCACTGGGTACACTATCTGCAAAGTCTTAAAAAGGAAGGTAGCTTAAACGCTAAATTATGGATTACCTCCTCCGATAATTTTGCTTCTTGGGGTGGTGGCGACGATAGCTACTTTAAAGAAGACTTGGAATTACTGCTCAATGCGGTAGATTATGTTTCACTGCACAGTTATCCTTTTCACGATACGCATTATGATCCAGAGTTTTGGTATGTTCCTGAAAATGAGGAAGACCTAATGACCAAAGCCCAAGCTGAAGCCGCTATCGCAAGATGCGTATCGCGCGTAAAACAGCAGTTTCAAGCGGTAAAAGACTATATGAATAGCTTGGGTATTGAAAAGGAAATCCACATTGGGGAAACAGGTTGGGCCAGTTATACCAATACCATGTACGGAGCTGAAGGCTCGCACGCGGCCGATGAGTACAAGCAAGCTTTGTATTATAATTCACTACACGAATGGACCAATGCCAATGGGATTTCTTGCTTTTATTTTGAAGCCTTCGACGAACCTTGGAAAGACGACAAAAACCCGGGCGGCTCAGAAAATCACTTTGGCTTATTTGGAGTTTCCGGAGCAGTGAAGATGCCTCTATGGCAAAGTTTTGATCAAGGAGTTTTTGAAGGCTTAAGCAGAAACGGGCAAGCCTTGTACAAGAGTTATAATGGCGATAGAGATAATGTGTTGCAAGGGCTCTTAGCACCACCCTACAAGAGTTTAATGCCGATTAAGGAGATAGTGTACCCTAACAATGATAGCGTGCTTACTGAGGCTAAACACATCCTTTTATTGGGCACTGCCGTAGATGGCCATTCTAATGATGATTTCCGTTATCCCGCATCTACTGTAAAGTTAGAAGCCTGGGAAAACACTTGCAGTATAGAGCTAAAGCAGGATTCGCTATTAGTGATAGAAACCGGTACTGGCCCCTGGTGGGGATGCGCGCTTAATTTTGCATCTGGCGAAAGCCTAAACCTAAGTAAGTTTAAAGAAAACGGAAAGCTAGTCTTTAGTATCCGAGGGCAGAGTGAATGCAATTTCGAGATTGGCTTGCAAAGTGGAAATTATGCAAAGGGAAATTTAGCGGAAGCTCATTTTAGATTTGGTCCTGCTAGCAATAAAAAAATCAAGACCGAATGGCAAACATTCAGCCTTGATTTTAATACTTTGAAAGGGAAGCTTAATTGGGAAGATATCAGCGGCTTAGTCTATATTAAAGGGCTTAATCAATTTGATGGCGCCACTCTAGAACTGAAGAATATCCATTATTCCCGCAATTAGTCTTCCTTTTTATTATTGAAATACTCTTACGTAATCTACCGCCATTCTTTGCGGGAATACGGTACTACTGTTGGGGCTACCTGGCCAAGTCCCGCCTACTGCTATGTTAAAGATAAAGAAGAATTTTTCTTTAAACTCATCTAAAGAGGAAGGATTGATATTGATAGAGTGGTACTGAATATCATCGATATACCATGTAATACTGCTTTGATCCCAAATAATAGAATACACATGAAACTCTTCGGATAGCTTAGCATTATTGGGTAAGCGATAAGAACCACCGAAATCGGCTTTCACATTGCTGCCATCATCAAACCAATGCACTGTTCCGTGTGTATAGCCATCGCCTCGTTTGTTCGCGGTAGGTCCACCTACCATTTCCATAATGTCTATTTCGCCACATCTTGGCCAACCTACGGTACCAAAATTATCGCCTAACATCCATAAGGCAGGCCATAATCCTTGTCCTTCTGGCATGGCCGCTCTAATATCGATTCGACCATATTTAAAACTTTGATTGCCACGCGAAACAATACGTGAAGAAGTATAGGAACTCGTTGAAAAGTCTTCTCTTTTTGCGGTGATTACCAAGTAACCATCACGCACTTCCGTATTTTCTGGACGGTAATATTGTAATTCTTGGTTTCCCCAGCCACCATTTCCGGTGCCAATTTCGTGGGTCCAAGCGCTCGATAGCGAAGTTCCTTCAAACTCATCTTGCCAAGTTAAAGTATAGTTGGGATAAGTGAGAGGCGTTGTATATCCGGTTGTGGGAATTCCGCCCGCACCCGAATTGGTAGATATGGTGATTTCTACTGAATCGCGTTTTTCGATAAAATCTATATTAGAAATATGGGCACGGCTAACAATCAGGTATGTACCACTTTCGGTAAAGCGGTAGGAAAAAGTACCTTCTCTAGATTCTAGGTCTGTACGTCCATCTAAATCGTAAAATTCGGCCGTATAAAAATTTGCATTCACGGCACGGGTGGTTAGGTTAACGAGACCTTCCGTAGTAGTGGATACGTCAATAGTAGTTTGTAAATTAGAAGGTAAAAGGGCTGGTGCAACTGTTTTTTCCTCTGCACAAGAAGCTGTAATAAGTAGTATTACAAGTAGGGGGTAAATGCTCAATCTCATAAGTTGCGTTTTAGGTTAAAAAATAAAGAGGCGCAAGGAATTCCACCCTACGCCTCTTTAAAAAATTCTATTTATTGTTGAACGATATCGTCAATATAGAAAGTTCCTGCATTAGCAACATTCCATCCTGGGAACATTACCAAGCGATCGAAATCTGCTGCAGTACCGGTAAAGTCGAAAGTAATTTCTTCCCAAGTATTAGCGGTAGTTACCGTAGCATCTACTTCAACAAAATTGTTGGTATTTGCTTGCTCTTCTAACTTAATACGGAAGTCACCAGTAACAGGAGCCCAAACTTTAAGTTTGATCGTAGTTTGTGTACTAAAATCAAGTTTAGAATCAAGATTTACAAAGAAACCAGCCCAAGTTTCGTTACCGTGAACGGTTTCTACTACATTTCCACTTGTGTTAATTCCAGAGGCATCTGGATTAGCTATTACCGCTGCCGTACTATTACCAAAAGTGGTAAATGTTGGCTGAATAGTTTCGAAATCGAAAGGTAAGTTATAAGAAGGTGCGGGTGGATCTGGGTTACTTACATAACCTTCAGGCACCAAACGAATGTACCAAGCAAGTGCTGGGTTTGAGGCAACACCATCCACAAAACGTAAGAAAAGTTCATTCTCACTAATACTTATAATTTGGTATGTACGAGTACTCGCCCAATAACCGATAAAGGCATCTCCACTAATGGTGATAGTAGTGTCAGCACCTTCATTTAGGGTCCAAGTTTCACCTAATTGATTAGGGAAGTTAGCTTTGTAATCCCCTACATTGGTAGCTGTGGTATCGTTAAATGGAGCAACACCAGCGCTTGCGGTATTTACATATACATCACCATTAGTAACCATATCATAACCAAAGCCACTTAATTTAAAGGTATAAAGGTCATCATACATGCCGGCTCCCGTTTTTTCTAAAGCAGCGGCAGCATACCACTCTGGGAAATAACCTGCGGCGCCGATAGGATCTGGGCCGACACCGAAATGCGCAGCTCTCACCGAATCAATTGCCCAAGTTTTTGAACCTGGTCCCGCTGTACCACCTGTTAACAGGTCGTAAATTGGGTTATTAATTAAGTTCGGATCATCCTGTGCGATAGTAATATCTTGCGTACTACTAGCACTACCACCGGAATTCTGTACCGTTAAAGTAACAGTATAAGTTCCAGCAAATGGATAAGAGGCAGAAACATTCGTTCCTTCTCCGGTTGCACCATTACCAAAATCCCAACTAGCACTTACACTAGAGTTTGATGCGGTAAACTCAATTACGTTATCACTTTGCGCTGAAGCAGCATAGGTAAAAGCTGCATCACTTTGACTGGGAGGAGTCCCAATCGATGGTTTGTCATCTTCACCACAGGCCGCTGCAAAAAATAGCAGAGCGCCTAAGGCAAGAAATCGTGAACCTGTTCTTCTCATTGATTTCATTTTCATGATTTGATTAAATTAAAAATATAAAATTATTAGTAGCCACTATTTTGTGTCCAAATACCACCTGCTAAATCAATCTCCACCTGAGGTATGGGGAAAATCTCGTTTTTCCCAGAGGTGAAATTGTTTATTGAGGTAGCTGCTTTACCAGTGCGCACTAAGTCAAAGAAGCGTAAACCTTCACCAGAAAGTTCATATCTTCTCTCTTCCCAAATGGCCTCGGTTAATTGCTGTCCGCTCGCACTTATTGCAGGCATACCCACTCGATCACGCACTTCATTTAAGTAGGTTAAAGCAGGACCATCATTATTGTTTCTGGTATGCGCTTCCGCAGCCATTAAAAGTACATCCGCGTAGCGAATTGCTTTGTAGTTGAGAGGACTAGTTAAGTCATCATCTGGCAATCCTAATTCAGACTGACGCTTAATATACTTATTATTATAAAAACCTGTATGGCCACCACCACCAATAGCATAGCTAATGGAACCCGGATCTGGCTGTAAGTTAATAAAGGAGTCTAAGTTTAAAACGGTTAAATCGCGACGAGGGTCATTTACTGGAAAGGCATTGTATAAATCGGCCGTAGGCAAATTATAGCTATTACCATCTCCATAAAAGGGACCTTCATACTGACGGATTCCTTGAAAACCTGCGGCAGCATTTCCTTCTAAGCATATTAAACAATCGTAGCTCCCGCCTTCAAGGTTGGAGTACTCTACATCAAAAACTGTTTCGCTATTATCTTCATTTGCCGCAAACCATAAGTCGCCGAAATTATCCATTAAGCTGTATGGGCCATCATTAATAACCTCATCTAAAACCACAGCTGCTTGGGCAAACTTATTCTGGTAGAGATAAACCTTACCTAAAAGCGCTAAGGCAGATCCTTTCTCAGCTTTACCTTTAACAGGATTATTCCAAGGCAAATTATTAGCCGCATAGCGAAGATCAGACTCAATTTGAGCATAAATTTCTGCGCGTGGCGTGCGTGCTACTTCGGTAACCTCTTCTGCGCCCAAACGCTTGTCGATAATTAAGGGTACATCACCAAAGTACTTTACCAATTCGAAATAGTAATAAGCTCTCAAGAAACGAGTTTCGCCCAGTATTTGCTCCTTACCATCAAAGTCGGTTTTATCTTTAAACTCCATGATGAAATTGGTACGAGCAATACCCGCGTAATTCCAACGGAATATGCTTCTCAACTCATTGTTCACCGCATTGTGCGTCATAGCTTGAATTTGATGCAAACCTTCTGAGTCATTTACACTTTCGCCCCCTGCGATGGCATTATCAGAAGCAATTTCACCAATCCACAAGGTAAGGTAGGAAGCCTGCAGTAAATCATACGCTCCAATTAAAGCCAACTCATAGTCTTGTTTAGAGTTGAAATAGTTTTCCGCATCCTGAGCATAGGGTGGGTCAACGTCTAAGTACTTTTCACAGCCCGAATTGGTTAAGCTAAGAGCCAAGGCGGTTAAAATTATTGTGCTATATCTTCTTATTGCCATGATCTTAAAATTTAATGTTAAAGCCTCCCATAATTGTGCGTGCTTGTGGGTAGAAACCATAGTCAACACCCGCAGCTAATACACCACCGAAGTTTCCAATATCGGGGTCAAAACCTTGATAGTTGGTAAGAGTGTACAAATTATTAACTGAAACGTAAACTCTCATAGACTCTACTTTTTGACGAGTTAGCCATTTTTTAGGAAGGGTATAACCTACTTGTAAGTTTCTAATTCTTAAGAAAGAACCATCCTCCACAAAATAGTCAGAGAACACATTATTACGAGTTGCACCAGTAGTTACCCGAGGAATATCTTCACTAGAACCTGGACCAGTCCAACGATCAATAACGTAAGTTAACTGGTTGGCATAAGGTTGTTGTCTTTCGTAGTTTCTGATGATTTCTTGACCAACAGCGGCGTAAAGATTACATGAGGCATCGAAATTTTTGTAACGACCAGTTAGGTTTAAACCAAAGGTAAAGTCGGGAATAGGAGAACCTATTTTAGTTCTATCCGAATCGTCCCCAAAGCTAATTACACCATCACCATTCTGATCAACATAACGTAGATCACCAGGACGAGCACCTGCTTGTACTACCGAAGCGTTGTCGATTTCCTGCTGACTTTGGAAGATACCATCCGTTTGTAAACCGATATAATAACCAATAGGCTGACCTACTTCAAAACGAGTAGCCACGTTACCGCCCACACCAAACTGAGCTCCAGGAATAAAGTCAACGCCTTCGGGTACACGCATAACTTCGTTAGTTAATTGCGTCATGTTAAAAGAGGTAGAGAAAACCCAGTCTTTCATCGGATCAGTGCTATAGCCTAATTCTAATTCTAAACCACGGTTAGATACATCACCCGCATTTACGTAAGGAGGGAAACCTCCGGGACCATAAGTTCCTAATACGCCAGAAACATCAGGTTGGAAAAGCAAGTCATTGGTATTTTTTACAAAATAGTTCATGGCAAAGCTGATCTCTTTAAGAATGGTTAAATCTAAACCCACGTTAAATTGGTGGGTTGTTTCCCATTTCAAATCTGGGTTAGAAGCGCGACCAATTGCCACACCACTAGTAATTAAATCATCCAATACATAAACGCCTTCCCCATTAAGCAGAGCGCGATAAGCAAAGTTTGGAATCTGGTCGTTACCAGAAATACCATAACTCATACGCAGTTTACCGAAATCGATAAAGCTCACGTCAAAAAAGCTCTCATCGCTAAATACCCAAGCTCCAGAAAAGGCTGGGAAAATACCCCAACGATTGTTCGCGCCAAATTTTGATGAACCATCGCGACGTACGATAGCGGAAAATAAGTAACGATTTAAGTAAGAATATTCTGCTCTTAAGAAAGCCGATACTAAACGCTCCTCAAATTCGAATGAACCAGCGTTGTTTAAGAAACCACCTTCCGCTTGGTTGGCAGAGATGTCGGCAAAATCTACCGAGTTATTGGGAACGTTAAAGGCTGTTGCATTTAAGCCATTACCAGAGCGGGTAAACACTGAAGTACCTAAAGTACCTTTAACCTTATGCTCTTTGTTAATCTGTCTCTCATAGTTTAAGAAACTCTCGAAGTTTAAGTCAACATAATAATCGCGGTTTTCATAAACACTCGCTCCTCTTTCCAAGAAAATACTGTCTGCAATTTCTACTCTCGGCGCATCTAAATCGGCGTTTACCGCAGTATTTTGCGCCTTACCTGGACCGTACCAAACTAAGGGGGAAAACACTTTGCCGTCCACAATGGCAGCGTTGTAGTTAAAGCGATTGGTAAAAGTGAAGTTTTCGTTGATGGTATAAACCAATTCCTCTTTACCCACTAATTTATTTACCGCCGACTCATTGTAGGTATTTTCCATCTGCGCCACCGGATTAATAATGTCATTAACCAATTCTAGATAACTGTATCTTCCGTCCGTTTGACGAACGGGTTCAGTAGGGTAGGCATTAATAGTATTGTAAAGAACCGAACCCAAACCGTTTTCTGGTAATGACCTGCGGTTTTCATTGGTATAAAGTAGTACGCTGTTGATGCGAAACTTAGTAGACAATTCGTAGGACACGTTAAAACGAGCGTTGTATCGCGTGAAATTGGCTTTATCTAAACCAACAATACCGTCTTGCGTATAATAAGACCCGCCAATAGAATAGCGAGTCTTATTGGTCCCCCCATTAATGCTAATATTATAATTCTGCATCGGTGCCACTTGGAAAACTTCATTTTGCCAATCGGTACCCTCACCTAGTTGTGTATTATTGAATGGTGCAGTTTGCCCCGCGTTTACAAAGGCATTGTTTTTTATTATCGCGTATTCATTTGCATTGAGCAGGCTTAGGCGATTCGTGGTTTCCTGCATACCATAAAAGCCGCTAAATTCAATCTGCGGCTTGGTGTTTAATTTTCCTTTTTTGGTTTCAATGATGATTACACCGTTAGCGGCACGCACACCATAAATACCAGCGGTGCCATCTTTAAGAACGTTTACCGATTCGATATCAGCTGGATTTAAGGCATTTAGGCCTTCAGAATCGTAAACAATACCATCCACCAATATTAAGGGATCATTATCCCCAAAGGTTGAAAGCCCACGGATACGAATATTACTCGATCCACCCGGAGAACCAGAATTAGAGTTAATAGTTACCCCAGAAACTTGCCCTTGTAAAGCTTGGTCAACTCTCGATAAGTTTAACTTTTTTAGTTCTACTCCGTCAACTTGCGAAGTGGCACCCGTAATTTCCTTTTTGGTAGATGAGCCATAACCTACTACCACAATTTCACTTAATACGGAAGACTCTTCTTTCATAGAAACATTAATTGTACGAGCGGAGGTAACCTTTATAGTTGCCGCTTGAAAACCAATGAATGAAAAGACTAATTCATCTCCCGGCTTCGCTTGAATAGTATAATTACCATCCATATCTGTTGTTGTTCCAACTGACGTCCCTTTCACTAGCACGTTCACGCCTGGAATAGGCAGACCATTTGCCGCTTCTTTTACTACCCCCGTAATGGCAACAGACTGCGCCTGCATCCCAATTGGAAGGAATAGCAAAACAATAGCTGCCAACCCTTTAAAACGCCTTACATAATAATTTTTCATAAGCCACGCATTAATAGTTTTATTTTAGTTGATTTTCAAATACTTACAATCGCAACATCGCCACTATTGTACGCATTACATTTATTAAGCTTTACCAAATATATATCTTTTGGTTAAAAGTACCAAAAGCAAGGCAAAAAAGAAATAGAAGCTGCCATTACATAAGGGATACAGGCTTATCTCTTAAAATGACTTATAGTACTTTAAACTATTAGTGGAAAAATAAGAGAAAGCAAGCTAATTGTACTTTATACACTTAGATTACTAAACATCCGAAAATAGCGCTCAATTCACTCCGTAAACCCCTATCTATCAGAGCTTTTAAAAAATTAGTTAGATTGATGACCTTCTGCCTCTTAACTCGCATAAAAAGGCCGAGCATTTCTTATTCTTCTCACTAAATAATGTCCGCTTGAAAATTTCTAAGAAATACATCGCCTTAGTTATCTGGGTCTTTATGAGTATCGCTTCTTGCTGAATCTTGGGTCTAAAATTAGGAAGGGAGAGGACAAGTTTTAGTTTGCCAGGTATAATTGGAAGACTAAAATTGCTGAAGAACGAAAAGAATCCTTAGGATTTATTTTGTGCGCAAGCCACAAAGCTAGGAGTATACAATCAGGGACATTTACATCTAAACTTAAGGGCAGACATTAGACCTTGGCCCTCCACCGAAAAGCCAAAAAGAAGGCATTAGCAGCCATAAGATTGAATGGTGCGATGTTCGATAACTTGGTCGAGGTGCCATAGCAAAGATGCGGCACTAGAACAGCTAAGCGATTATTTCTATGCTAGTAATCGCAAATAAACAACTGAACCTGAGTTCGGATTTTGAGTCCTAATCCTCGCGCTTAAGTACTTTAGGAACTCGGAAATAATCACTATCCTTCGCGGGAGAATTCCGTAAAGCATCTTCCTTACTAATGTTTTGTTCTACTTTATCGGCACGCATAATGTTGCGGTCCTCGTTTAAGTATACTAGGGGCTCCACTCCCTCTAAGTCGAGTTCATTGATCTTATCTACGAAGCCGAGGATTTTATCCATATCGGCCTGCATGCTTAACTTTTCCTCTTCCGAAAACTCTAGTCGCGCTAAGTGGGCGAGTTTTTCAACTTCTTCTTTGGAAATTTTCATAATCTATAGAGATTTTGGTGGGTCTTGTAAAGTTTGCAAAATTAACTGATAACAATCCTCTTTTAAGGTATTTGCTACGGCTTTTTTATCGCCTTGACCAGGCACCAAAAATGGATGCACTTCTACCTTGAGTTTCCCCGGCTTGCCGCGAAAGATATCATAAGGCAGTAAGCGCTTGCAATCGTAAAAAGTAGCGGGAATAATCGTTATCTGATTATCTGCTGCCAAGCGAAAGGCCCCTGACTTAAATGGCGCAAGCGTTATATCAGCACGAGGTGCCATACCCTCGGGGTAAATACAAACTCCTAAGCCTTCTTTTAACTTTTCACCGGCTGCATCAAAAGACTTTCGGCGACTTGCTAAGCTTGAGCGGTCCACTAAAATATTGGTGCGACGGTAAAAATATCCAAAGATGGGGAGCTTAGCGAGTTCAGCTTTACCAATAAATAAAAAGGGGAATGGGAAAATAGCGAAGGTTAGCATAATGTCCAGCATACTTGTATGATTGGCGCAAATGATATACTGTCCATCTGCTTTGGGCTTTTCGTGCCACTTTACGGAAGTGCGGTATCCACAAAGAAACAGAACCAAACGCGCCCAAATTCTCGCATAATAAAAGAAGCGCTTGTAAGTCTTGGGACTGAGCGAACTAATAAAAATAAAAGGGAACAAAAGAACGATGGCAATAAAAACGGCCACGTAAAACCATACACGAAATAGCGGCGCAAAAATGAAGCGTAAATTTTTCACCGCGCTAAATTAAGATAATGACCGTATTTTGTGCTTAGCCTTCATACTTTTGTGCAAAATATTTAAAACTAATGGCACGCATATTAACAGGCATTCAAAGTAGCGGTATTCCTCATCTAGGAAATGCACTTGGTGCGATTGAGCCAGGCATTGAGCTTTCGCGGAAAAATGATGCTGAATCCTTTTTCTTTATAGCAAACTTGCACTCGCTTACCTCATTGAAAGACCGTACGAAACGACTAGACAATGTAAACGCTGCGGCGGCTGCTTGGCTCGCTTTAGGTTTCGATGCCAATAAAAACTTCTTTTACCGCCAAAGTGACATCCCCGCCGTTTGCGAGTTGAACTGGTATTTAAATTGTTTTGCTCCCTACCCCATGTTGGCCAATGCCCATAGCTTTAAAGATAAAAGCGACCGTTTAGCCGATGTTAACGCTGGTCTTTTTACCTACCCCGTACTGATGGCGGCCGATATACTTTTATATGATGCCGATTTGGTGCCCGTGGGTAAGGATCAGCAACAACATTTGGAAATTGCACGTGATATTGCAGGGGCATTAAATCGTAGCGTGGGTGCCGAAATCTTAAAGCTGCCCGAGTCGGTAATTCGCGAAGACGTTAAAACCGTGCCCGGTACCGATGGCCAAAAGATGAGTAAAAGTTACGGTAATACCATTGATATTTTTTCTCCCGCCAAGGTTTTGAAAAAGCAAGTAATGGGCATCATCACCGATAGCAAAGGCATGGATGAGCCTAAGGACCCCGATAGCTGTAATGTTTTTGCACTCTATTCTCTTCTCGCTTCCGCAGATGGGATTGGTCAAATGCGCGAAAATTATATCACACCTGGTTATGGTTATGGTCATGCCAAGAAGGAATTACTAAACCTTATCAACGAGAAATACGGCGCGGCGCGTGAGAAATATGACCTCCTAATCGCCAAGCCTCAGCTAATTGAAGAGCAGCTTGTTGCCGGTGCTGAAAAGGTAAGACCAATAGCTGACGAAGTATTAGGACGCGTAAAAAACGCCCTCGGATATTAGTGCAGCTCATTATTAGAACTCACAAAAATAGGCGCCTTAATGGGCGCCTATTTTTATTAGGATAAAAAATCTTTAGTCATTCAGTTTCAGTACTGCTAAAAATGCTTGCTGGGGAATTTCTACGTTCCCTACTTGACGCATGCGCTTTTTACCCGCCTTTTGCTTTTCTAAAAGTTTACGCTTACGCGAGATATCACCCCCGTAACATTTCGCGGTAACATCTTTACGAAGAGCACTAATGGTTTCACGCGCAATAATTTTCGCACCAATTGCCGCTTGTATGGCAATCATAAATTGCTGACGCGGAATAAGTTCCTTTAATTTTTCACAAATTTTCTTGCCAATATCATAGGCTGAGCTACTGTGAATTAAGGCGGAGAGTGCATCCACGGGCTCCGCGTTTAATAGCACATCTACTTTCACCATGTCGCTTTCGCGATAGCCAGTAGGATGATAGTCGAAGGAAGCATAGCCGCGCGAAATGGACTTTAAACGATCGTAAAAGTCAAATACAATCTCTGCCAAAGGCATATCAAAACTCATTTCTACGCGCTCGGAGGTCAAGTAAACCTGATTGGTAAGTTGTCCCCTTTTTTCTATCGCTAAGTTCATTACCGCCCCCACATAGTCAGATTTAGTAATAATCTGCGCTTTGATATAAGGCTCTTCCAAACGATCTAATTTGGTAGGGTCTGGAAACTCGGAAGGGTTGTTTACAATTACGCGCTGATCAGGATTCTTCTTCATGTAAGCGTAGTACGACACGTTTGGAACGGTGGTAATAACGGTCATGTTAAACTCACGCTCTAAGCGCTCCTGAATAATTTCCATGTGCAACATCCCTAAGAAGCCGCAACGAAAGCCGAAACCTAAGGCTACCGATGATTCGGGCTCAAAGGTTAAAGAAGCGTCGTTTAATTGCAGCTTCTCTAAAGAGGAACGCAATTCTTCAAACTCCTCTGTGTCGACCGGGAAAATTCCCGCAAACACCATGGGTTTTACGTTTTCGAAACCAGCAATCGCTTTTGCTGCGGGCGCTTCTGCCAAAGTGATGGTATCACCCACCTTTACTTCTTTGGCTTCTTTAATACCTGAAATAAGATAGCCTACATTACCGGTGCTAATCTCTTTTAAAGGCATTTGTTTGAGGCCTAAAATCCCAATTTCATCGGCGCCATACTTGTTGCCGGTATTCATAAACATTACCTGCTGACCTTTTTTAAGGGTGCCGTTTACCACCTTATATAAGGCTTCAATTCCGCGGTAAGGATTGTAAACAGAGTCGAAGATTAAGGCTTGCAAGGGCGCATCCGGATCACCTTCCGGTGCGGGGATACGCTTTACTATTTCTCTTAAAATATCTTGAATCCCCAAGCCCGTCTTAGCGGAAGCGAGAATAATATCGCTGTCTTCGCAACCTAAAAGTTCAATAATCTGATCCTTCACTTCTTCCACATTAGCACTGGGAAGGTCAATTTTATTTAAGACGGGAATAATTTCTAGATCATGCTCTAAGGCAAGATAGAGATTGGAGATAGTTTGCGCTTGAATTCCTTGGGCTGCATCTACGATAAGTAAAGCTCCCTCACAGGCGGCAATAGCACGTGAAACCTCATACGAGAAATCTACGTGTCCAGGCGTATCAATAAGGTTTAAAGTATACGATACCCCGCTTTCTACGTACTGCATTTGAATGGCGTGACTCTTAATGGTTATGCCACGTTCACGTTCTAAATCCATATCATCAAGCAGCTGATTCTTCTTCTCTCGGTCCGTTATCGTCTGCGTATTTTCTAAAAGTCGATCCGCTAGTGTACTCTTGCCATGATCGATATGTGCGATAATGCAAAAGTTGCGGATAGTAGTCATCACCATTGCGAGGAAATTTTTCTCTGTTTAATGCGCGAAATTACGTAAAAGGACTTGAGTTGAAACTTTATTAACCTGAGGCTGTAAATTTTATTTCTGCATGACTTCCTCATTCACCTATTTCCTCGCTTTCTTCGCTAACTGCCATTGAGTTAACGAAAGGGCTAATACGCCTCATTCAAATATCGCGCTCGCTATTTCAAAGTAAGCGAAAAGGCCTTCACTATTTTAGTCTGAAAATGAAACCACTAGGTTCGCTCTGCAATCTTACCAAAACAATGATGAAAAAATATTCGTTAGCTTTTTTTGTTTTACTCATTATTGGGTCCCTGTTTCACAACCTAAAAGCCTCTCATTATACCAGTGGAGAGATTTTTTACAAATACATCGGTGATTCTACTGGGGTAGCCAATCAATATGAGATTTTCGTTAAACTCTATAGAACCCTTTCTGGGACAACTATGCAAACTAATACAAGTCAACCACTTTGTATTAGCTCCTCATGTTATCAAGACAGCACGATCAACTTAGCTTTAATGGTTCCGCCAGCTAGCAGAGCGCACCCTTTAAGCACCAATGGGTGGAAACTACCTGATTTTGATTTATGCGTAGACACCAATGTTGCAGTTGATATTTCGGTCGCGAAATACTCTGGCAGAATTATACTCCCACCATGTGCAGATTATAAGTTCAAGCTCTACGGCCAATGTTGCCGTGATAATTTAGATAATTTGAGTAGTAGCTCAAATACCGGTTTATTTCTTCAAGCTAATTTAAATAACAGCCAAGGGCAAAATAGCTCACCGCAAATTCTAAGTCCTGCTGGTAGAACTTTTTGCGTAACTCAGCCTGGGCAGACTGATGTTTTTTACCCACATGCGGTTACAGAAAAAGATGGTGATTCTTTGGTTTTTAGTTTAGCGACACCAAAAAATCTTGCTTCAGGCTCAAGCCATTTCAACTGCGGGCCAGCTATTAACATCCCTTATACTGGCAGTTTTACAGCTAACAGCCCCCTTCCCAGTTTTACTGGAACAACCCTCAATCCTTCTCATGGTTTACTTTCATTTAGCCCTAGCTTAACTGGTGACTACCAAGTTAAAATTGACATTAATGAATTTCGCTTTGATACTATTTCATTGCAATGGCTAAATGTTGGTAAGTCTACACGTGACTTTAGCGTTTACATTACTTCTAATTGTAGCCCACAAATAACTGGAGGCCCCAAGCTAAAAACCGATTCTGCCATTACCGTATTAAATAATCTCCTAAAAACGGAAATGGATTCTCTTAAAAGCGCTTATGGTATAAGCATCTTAAAGGGATCGGATAGCCTCGGCAACGGCTCGAGTATGATTACCAAATTGCCTTTTTACCATGGCTATACTTGTTTCGACTCGCTCCTCGATTTGAATTTCACTTCCACAATTAATTATAATTCTCTCAAAACAACAGACTTCCGTTTGATTGGTCCTGATGGTGTTCCTCGCCCTATTGTAGGAATTAAAAATTTGAACCAAACTAGTGTCAGCTCTAAGGTGCAATTAATGCTGCATCAGCCTTTAGACCTTAATGGGAACTACCTTCTGCAAATTAGAAGAGGTAGCGATGCTAATACTCTCCTTAATTCCTGTGGTTTTGCGGTAGAAGAGTTTTATGGCGCCCTAGTGGTGGTAGATAGTTGCCCTCAGCCGAGCTATAACCTTAGTTATGTTAGCGTTGATAATAATGAGAATATCCGTTTAGAGTGGGAAGTAGATAATGACTTTAACGATCCCAATCTTTTAAGCACTTTCAACTCTTGGATTATTCATCGTCGAGATCTTAACGACAATCTTATGAAACCCATTAAGGTAATTCACGATCCTAGTACTAGAATATTTATCGATTCTTTTCATAATAATGAACCCAACCCATCTAGCGCAAGCCGTGAATATGCCCTGTTATTGAAGTATAATGGTAAAAGACGCGAAATGACGCGAAACTGCAAGAGTATCAAATTGAATGTAGCACCCACCGGACCTTGGCAATCTAAAGTCTTCCTTTCTTGGAATCACTACAACTGTTTAGACCCGCTTAGTCGTGTTTACAAAGTTTATCGCGGAATTGTTGATACAATAACGAACAGTATCAGCTGGCAGCAACTAGGCGATATGACGAGCCACAATAACTTAGAGGTCAATCTGAACTCCAGCAACCCGCTTCCTGCAGGAAGTTATGTTTACAAAGTGGTTGCTCAAGATCAAAAGAATAATTCAACCCAAGGTTTATCAGAATCAAATTGGATCTATTTCTATCATGTTCCACCGACATCATTTTCGGGTAAAAATGGAAAAAAATTACAAATTCCCAATATTATAACCCCAAATGGAGATCAAATAAATGATCGGTTTTATATTGAACTACCCACTAATGTTTCCTACTTTACTAAAATAAATTTAAGTATCTACAAACGCAATGGAGAGTTACTTTATGAGAACAAAAACTACCAAAACATTAATAATAGCGACAGTGGCTGGAACGGGGTAAACTCTTCTGGGGAAACTCTAAGCAGTGGCGTTTATTATTATACCATTGAAGTTAAAACTGCTGACTCTAATGTCAGCGAGCATTATCAGGGCAGCATCACAATTGGGGGTTAGTTAGTATTAATGCCACAGCAAGATTAGCTAAAACCGCTCGAGACCTCGCGCTGTTTGTGAAAAAATTTAAAAACCGACTTTTAATTAGGTCGGCTTTTTAATTTAAAATCGAGCATAACTTAGGATTATTAAGCTAGGCTATTTTTAAGATAAAATTCATTGAGTTAACGAAAGCCTATAAACACAACTCCCTAACAGGTGCTTTTAATAATCAAAAAGCCTCTTTAAAGTTTTTCCTCTTGAAATGTAAAATATATAATCCTAGTTTAGTTCTATAATTAATTAAAATCATGAAGAACTTTACCGCTATTATAACGCTTTCATTTATCGCCCTATTTGCTTTACCTAAAAACATTTATGCCAGCCATTACTCTAGTGGTGAAGTGTATTATAAATACATTGGCGATTCAACCGGCGTGGCCAATCAATATCGAGTTTTTGTGCGCTGGTATAAAAACAATCAGAGCGGAGCTACGGTGGTAACCAATCAACCGATTTGCATCACGCGCTCTTGCGGCCCTAACATTAATGTCAATTTAGGTAACATTCTTCCTCCACCAGGCATGGCCTCTCCTTTCGATAATCAAGCTGGCGGATGGATAGTGCCCGGTTTAGATGAATGCGCCGACGCTACGGCAAGTGAATTTAAAAATCTATCGATGCACAAGTACGAAGGAAATGTAATTATACCCCCTTGTGCCGACAATAAAATTACGGTAACCGCCCAATGCTGTCGAGATGCGTCAGACAATATTGTTAATTCCGATTTCGAAAATCTGTATATCGAAGTAGACCTAAATAACACCAACGGCCACAACAGCTCTCCCCAAATTATTGCTCCCGCTGGTAAAGCATTCTGCCTAAGCCAACCCGGCCAAAAACCCTTTGTTTTTGCACAAGGTGCAATAGAGGAAGACGGAGATTCTATTGTTTACAGTTTTGCACATCCCCAAGATGGGCCCGTGGCAGGATGTGGTCCAGGAAATAATCTACCCCTATCACCAGGCTTCACGGTAAGCTCACCCATCCCTAGTTCCACTGGTATTGTAATCGATCAAAAACTAGGCACCTTCACCTTTAGCCCTAGTCAGCAAGGTTCTTATGTGATGAAAATTAACGTAAAGGAGTTTCGCTTCGACAGTATAGGCTTCAAATGGCTCTATATCGGTAATACCATTCGTGAAATTCAAATTCCCGTAACGGCGGCATGTAATCCGCTTGCGCAAGATGGACCAAAAATAGATATTAGTGGTTCCAACATAGGAATTAGCAGCTTCTTAAACGCTGAATTAGATTCAATTAGACAGACCTATAATGTGGCCCAATTAAAGGGAGACGATAGTATCGGCAATGGAACGGCGACCATTACCCAAGTTCCTATTTACAATGGCTACAACTGTTTTGATGCCTCCATCTCTCTCGACTTTAGCAATAATGTACGTTGCAGTTCTATTGACCCCACCGACTTTCGTCTGATTGGCCCCGACGGAATAACCCGTCCCATTGTCGGGTTTACTGATAACTGTAGCTTCTCGAACACCCGTAAAATTGACCTTCAACTCTTTGAGCCTCTCGACGTAGATGGAAACTACCTTCTACAAATTAGAAGAGGTAATGATGGCAATACTCTTACCAATGAGTGCGGCTACGAACTTACTGAGTTTTACAGCGCCCTTATCGTAGTAAGTGGTTGTCCTGCGCCCGAGTATCAGCTAGACGGCTTAACGGTAGAGAGAGATTTAGACGTGCGCTTGGATTGGTCTGGAAATAATGACCTAGTGGATGCTAACATTCTGAATACCTTCAATTCGTGGAATATTTACCGGGCCGACTCTGGTGTAAGACCGATGCAATTATTAAAAGTGATTACTGATCCTAACATTCGCTTTTTCGTTGACTCCTTCGCTCCGAATGGATATTATGTAGATAATTTTATCTATGACTACGCGGTATTGCTAGTATACAATGGCAAAGGAAGGGAGATTAGCCGTACTTGCTCAAACATCAACCTAAGGGTAGATTCTTCTAAACTAAACGAAACTCAACTTGGGCTGTATTGGAACCACTACCTGTGTATGGATGCCAGTGTGAGAGGCTATGAAGTATTTCGAGGTAAAATGGATACCAATACTTTTGCCATTGACTGGAAACAAGAAGGCACTATTACCACCGACTCCGCTATAGTGCTCAATAAACCAAAAGCTGACTCTCTCAATGAAGGCAGTTATGCTATTAAAGTAGTCGCTAAAAATCCGAATGGAAACGCTAGAACCGATTCATCCGAATCGAACTGGGTGTATTATAATATCGTCCAATATGTTGATCCCCCTCAAGAGCCTGAACTACCGGGTCAAGTTTTAATCCCCAATATCATTACCCCCAATGGTGATGGTATTAATGATCGGTTTTTTATTCAAGCCCCTCTCAATGGCGCTCCCTTCGAGCAAATAAGTTTAAGTATTTACAACCGTCACGGCGAGAAGGTTTTTGAAAATAAATCTTTCCAAAATAGTAACGACCGTGAAAATGGCTGGAATGGTGTGAATACCAATGGGCAAAGCTTGGCTAATGGCGTGTATTTTTACACGATAAGCCTAAAGAGTCCCAGCACAGGCCTCAGCGAAAGCTTAAATGGCAGTATTACTGTCAATGGCGGTATACGATAACTCAATCCCTTGAAAAGCCAGGTTCTCTTATCGCCTGGTTTTTCTCTTTCATTAAAACCATTATGGCTCTCTACAAATAAGAGGTCTGTAATTTTTTTACTCTAATTCTATCTTAAACTAAATGAGACCGATGGATAATAGGTTTAGGATTGGTAAATATGAACTTTTGCGTTAAGTTCGTAGCCGGATTCATTAAATCGGACAAATGAGAAAAATTATCGGCTATTTAAGCTTTGCTCTAATTGCAGCGCTTAGCTTCACAACAGAACTTAAGGCGTCCCACTACTCCAGTGGTGAGGTTTATTATAAATACATTGGAGACTCCACGGGGGTAGCTAACCAGTACACCGTTTTTGTGCGGTGGTATAGAAACAACGGTGGTGCGACTATTGGCACAGGGGCACAGGCGATTTGTATCACTTCTTCCTGCGGACCTAACATTACGGTTTCTCTGCCGAAAATTTTAGCCACAGGCGCAAATCTTTCACCTGGGGACAACTCCGGTGGTTGGGTAGTTCCTGGTTTAGATGAATGTGCGAACCCTTCGGATCCAGCCTTTAAAGATCTTTCCATTCATAAATACCAAGGAAACGTTATTCTTCCTCCTTGTTCTAATTACAAGATTACTGTAAGTGCGCCATGTTGTCGTGATAATTCAACCAACCTAGCTACTGCACCCGATATGTATATTGAGGTAGATCTAAACAACACGAGAGGTCATAACAGTTCTCCTCAAATTATTGCTCCTGCGGGAAAAGCTTTCTGCTTAACGCAACCGGGGCAAAAGCCTTTTGTTTTTGCTCAAGGCGCTTTAGAAGTAGACGGTGACTCTATCGTTTATTCCTTTGCTAACCCACAGCAAGGTACTACTTGCGGTCCAGGAACTAACATTCCTTTAGCAGGAGGTTACACCATCAGTAATCCAATTCCAAGTTCTACTGGTATTGTGGTAGATCAAAAATTAGGAACATTCACCTTTAGCCCTAGTCAGCAAGGTTCTTATGTAATGAAAATTGACGTAAAAGAATATCGCTTCGATACTATCTCCTTACAATGGTTATACGTGGGAAATACCATTCGTGAAATTCAAATTCCCGTAACTGCCGCCTGTAATCCGCTGGCGCAAGATGGTCCTAAGATTGAAATTACTGGCACAGGAAACAGCTTAAGTAACTTCCTGCAAAGCGAAAAAGATTCAATGATGGCATCCTACAATGTGGCCGTTCTTAAAGGTGCCGACAGTCTTGGTAATGGAGTCGCTACTATTACTCAGATGCCAATCTACAATGGTTACAGTTGCTTCGACACGATCGTTTCACTTGACTTTGACAACAATGTACGTTGTAATTCTATCGACCCTACCGACTTCCGTCTGATTGGACCCGACGGTGTTGCTCGTCCTATCGTAGGCTTTGACGATAACTGTACCTTCTCTAATACACGTCAAATCGATCTTCACTTACACCAACCTTTGGATGTAGATGGTAACTATCTTCTTCAAATTAGAAGAGGTAATGATGGTAACACCTTAACCAATGAGTGCGGTTACGAACTTACTGAGTTCTACAGTGCCCTTATTGTGGTAGGTGGTTGTCCTGCACCAGAATATCAACTTGATGGCTTAACCGTAGAGAGAGATTTAGACGTGCGCTTAGACTGGTCTGGAAATAATGACTTAGTTGATGCCAACATTGTAAATACCTTCAATTCTTGGAATATTTACCGTGCAGACTCTGGCGTAAGACCTATGCAACTTTTAAAAGTGATTACGGACCCAACTGCTCGCTTCTTTGTAGACTCTTTCGCCCCGAATGGATATTATGTAGATAATTTCATTTACGACTATGCCCTATTACTAGTGTATAACGGTAAAGGAAGAGAAATTAGCCGTACTTGTTCTAATATCAATTTGAGAGTAGATTCTTCTAAATTAAGCGAAACACAAATTGGTCTTTATTGGAACCACTACGGCTGCATGGACCAAAGCGTAAGAGGATATGAAGTGTATCGTGGTAAAATGGACACCACTACCTTTGCCATCGACTGGAAACAAGAAGGTAATATTACCACCGACTCTTCTGTAGTACTTAATCGACCAGAAGCTGACTCTCTCAATGAAGGTAGTTATGCTATTAAGGTTGTTGCTAAAAATCCGAATGGAAATGCTAGAACGGATTCATCGGAGTCTAACTGGGTTTATTACGGGATCGTGTACTATCCACCCATTATCCCACCAGAACCAGAAGTACCAGGAGTTGTTTTAATTCCTAACATCATTACACCTAACGGTGATATGGTTAACGATAGATTCTTCATTGAACCTCCAGTAGATGGTGCTCCTTATGAGCAGATCAGCTTAAGCATATTTAACCGCCACGGTGAGAAAGTGTACGAAAACACTTCCTTCGAAACTATTAACGACAGAGCTAATGGTTGGAATGGAGTGAACTCCAATGGACAAGCACTAGGTAATGGCGTATATTATTACGTTATTGAAATGAGAAGTCCGTCTTCTGGTGCAACGCAAAGCTTGCAAGGAAACGTAACTATCAACGGAGCGATACGATAAAATCCTTTTTAATCAATCCAATAAAGGCTCAGTTTTACCTAGTAAGACTGAGCCTTTTTCGTTTACAGGTTCGGATTCGCTTCCAGGCCCATCCCTATGCGCTAAATCTAGATCATACCAATGGTCCGCTGCAAGATGGATTATGATCTCAGATTTATAACCTGAGTTCGATGTAAAATTAGGCCTCAGACCGTCTTATAAATAGCAGGTTTTAAGCCGAAGCGGTGAAGCAATAGCGGGCTATTGTGAACGGCTAAGGGGCCAAAAACCGCTTTTTAGAAGAGGCTTACAAGTTTTTTCCAATAAAAGCAAAAATCCTGCATCTAGCTCATTTGCTGTAGCCCGCTACAGCTGCACGATCCAGACTAGTCTTTTCCTTTTATTGAAAATCTGAGGCTATAATTTTAGGTCGAACTCTGGTTAACAAAAAACTAAACTGAAGCTTTCTTCAAACCGTGCTTAAAAGATCACAAAAAAAAAGGGCGCCCTAAGCGCCCTTTAAAATATATTATTAGCCTTTTTTAGGCTCCTTTGTATTTGAAATCTTCCATAAACTTAGTGGTATAATTTCCTGAATTATAATCAGGATCATCCATTAAAGCGCGGTGGAAGGGAATAGTAGTTTTCACGCCTTCGATTACGAACTCATCTAAAGCACGACGCATTTTATCGATTGCTTCGGGACGCGTTTGCGCGGTAGTAATCAATTTTGCAATCATAGAATCGTAAAAAGGAGGAATCATATAGCCCGCATATACGTGCGTATCTAATCGCACTCCGTGACCACCTGGTGCATGAAAGGTCTTAATCATGCCAGGTGATGGGCGAAAATCATTCGCGGGATCCTCGGCATTGATACGACATTCGATGGAGTGTAGTTTAGGCTCGTAATTTTTACCTGAAATATGTTCGCCCGCAGCAACTTTAATCTGCTCACGGATGAGATCATAATCAATTACTTGCTCAGTAATGGGATGCTCTACCTGAATACGCGTATTCATCTCCATGAAGTAGAAGTTACGATGCTTATCCACCAAAAACTCTATCGTCCCCGCTCCTTCGTACTTAATATACTCCGCCGCCTTTACCGCTGCTGCTCCCATCTTTTGACGCAGTTCGGGCGTCATGAAAGGAGAAGGCGTTTCTTCAGTAAGTTTTTGATGACGGCGCTGAATTGAACAGTCTCTTTCTGATAAGTGACAAGCTTTTCCGCGAGAGTCACCTACAATCTGAATTTCAATGTGACGCGGTTCCTCAATAAGTTTTTCCATGTACATACCATCGTTCCCGAAGGCTGCCCCTGCCTCTTGGCGCGCACTTTCCCAAGCTTTGAGAAGTTCTTCTTCTTTCCAAACGGCACGCATTCCCTTACCTCCACCACCTGCAGTGGCTTTCAGCATTACAGGGTAACCCGTCTCTTTTGCAGTACGCTTACAATCTTCAAATGTATCTATCAGCCCATCAGAACCAGGAATAGTAGGTACTCCAGCCGCTTTCATGGTTTCTTTCGCCATGGCTTTATCACCCATACGATCGATCATTTCTGGACTAGCACCAATAAATTTAATACCATTTTCGGAACAGATGCGCGAGAATTTTGCGTTCTCGGAAAGAAAACCATAGCCTGGATGAATTGCATCCGCATTGGTGATTTCTGCTGCCGCAATAATATTAGGAATGTTTAGGTAAGAAGCAGAACTAGCTGCTGGACCTATGCAAACGGCCTCATCTGCAAAGCGCACATGTAAGCTTTCCTTATCTGCTTTAGAATATACGGCCACCGTAGAAATACCCATTTCTTTGCAGGTACGAATTACCCTTAAGGCAATTTCTCCACGATTGGCGATAAGTATTTTTTTAAACATAATCGCTGTTTTTGGTTGACTAAGAAGGATCTACCAAGAAAAGCGGTTGATCATATTCCACTGGACTTTGGTCGTCTACTAAAATCTTAACGATTTTACCAGATACTTCACTTTCGATTTCATTGAAAAGCTTCATCGCCTCAATGATACAAACTACCGTGCCTTCATTGATTTCGTCCCCTACATTAACAAAAAGTTCCTTGTCGGGGGAAGGACGGCGGTAAAAAGTACCAATCATTGGTGACTTTACCGTAACATATTTTGAATCCTCACTCGCTTCAGTACTTTCTGCTGGTGCAGAAGGCGCAGCGGGAGCGGCAGGAGCTGGAGCAACGGGAGCTGCTTGCGCCATGGCCTGATGAGGCATGCTAATCACCTGGGTCGGTTGGTTTTCCTGAATCATAGCTGACTCAGTTTTAATAATAATCTTAAAATCCTCAGTTTCGAGGTTTACCTCAGCGGCTCCAGAGCGGGCCACAAACTTTATAAGATTCTGAATTTCTTTTAAGTCCATGGATGATTATAGTATTAATTAACGTGTTGAAACAAAACTAAAAAAAATAACGAGGTTTAGATGGCCCATTTCAAATAGACGGCGCCCCAAGTAAAACCTCCTCCAAATGCTGCGAAGATAAGATTATCGCCCTTCTTTAGGCGATCTTCATAATCCCATAGGCAAAGCGGCAAAGTCCCATTGGTCGTATTCCCATAACGGTCGATGTTTAGCATCACCTTAGCGGCATCTAAACCCATGCGCTTGGCCGTTGCATCAATAATACGCTTATTGGCCTGATGCGGTACTAACCAAGCTACATCATCGGAGCTTAAATTATTGCGCTCCATTATTTGGGCTGAAACTTCCGCCATATTGGTTACAGCAAATTTAAATACTTGCTGTCCTTCTTGATGAACGAAATGTTGACCTAACTCCACGCTTTCTTTAGAAGGCGGATACATTGATCCTCCTGCCTTAATGTTTAAGAATTGACGTCCAACGCCATCGCTGCGCAAAATACTGTCCTGCATTCCTAAACCTTCTTCATTAGGCTCAAGAAGTACAGCTCCACAACCATCACCAAAAATCACACAAGTGGTGCGATCGGTATAGTCGATTATAGAAGACATTTTATCACCCGATACAATAAGTACCTTTTTATAGCGTCCCGATTCGATGTATTGTGCACCCGTGGTTAGGCCAAACAAGAAGCCTGAACAGGCGGCCTGCAAATCGTAACCAAAGGCGTTGGTCATGCCCATCTCCGAAATAACATAAGCCGCGGTATTCGCCACGGGCATGTCTGGAGTTACAGTACAAAAAATTACGACCTCAATATCTTTGGGGGAAATTCCGCGTTTATCAAGAACCTGTTGAGCGGCTTTGATGCCCATGGTGGAAACCCCAGCACCTTTTTCTTTAAGGATTCTTCTTTCTTTGATACCAGTACGGGTGGTAATCCACTCGTCGGAAGTATCTACCATCGTTTCTAGAACCTTATTGGTTAACTTAAACTCTGGAAGGTAGGCTCCTACTGCGGTAATCGCTGCTTTTACTGCCATATATTAATGCTAAATGCTGCTTAGTTGACTAACAAAATTAGCAAGAGCAATTGACTCGGCGCTTAAAATCATGTTTTTTATTGCTTCCGGGCCTGAGGCGCCATGGGCTAAAATCACATTTCCTTTTACTCCGAGGATAGGAGAACCGCCGTGGTTCTCATAATTAAGTTGCTCTAAGAAGGAATGTTCCAGTCCTAATTTCTGACTTAAACTAAAAAAGGCTTCTACCTCCTTCAGTACAATATTACCCGTAAATCCATCACAAACTAAGACATCGATTTCATTATCAAATAAATCGCGTGTTTCTAAATTACCCGCAAAATGGATCGCTGGACATGCTGTCAATAGAGAATGTGCTTTCTGGTAAAGCAAACTTCCTTTTGACTTTTCCGTTCCACTATTTAATAAGGAGACTTTGGGTTGAGATATACCTAGAACTTTATCGGCATAAATGCTACCGATTTTGGCAAACTCTAAAAACTGCTCTGCTTTGCAGTCTACGTTAATCCCAACATCCAAAACCACCAAAGGCTTTTGACTTATTTTGGGGAAAACTGAAAGTACTACCGGACGACTAATCCCATCGATTAGTCCGAGAATTTGCATGGATGCCACCATTATGGCACCCGAGTGACCTGCACTGGCTACTGCCGAAATTTTCTGAGTGGCCGCATCTGCGAAAGCGCGAATTAAAGTACTATCCTTCTTTTGTTGAAGGGCCTTTACAGGATGTTCATCCATAGCAATGTATTCGCTACAGACCACCTTTTCCAGCCTAGGAGAATCGGGTACCAATGCCAAAGACTCGGCAGTACCGTATAAAGCAATGCTTGTTTTTGGCTTGAGGTGAGACCATACCAAAGATAGACCATCCATCACCGCTGATGGGGCCTGATCACCTCCCATTAAATCTATACCCAGCTTTACCATAAAAAAAGGCAGTTTTTTATAACTGCCTTAAGTACTGTATACAAACAGCTGCGCTAATTAAGCGGCTGCTTGATCTTTTTCCATTACCACTTTACCTTTGTAGTAAAGTTTTCCTTCGTGCCAGTATGCACGGTGGTAAAGGTGAGCTTCACCAGTAACAGCGCAAACCGCTACGGTAGGAACTTCAGCTTTGTAGTGGGTTCTTCTTTTGTCGCGGCGAGTTGTACTCTGTCTGCGTTTAGGATGTGCCATATCTCAAATAATTAATTCAATAAATCTTTTAACTTATCCCAACGGGGATCTATTTTTTCGTCTTGCTGTTCTTCTTCCTCTTCCTCTTCTGGAACGGCATTCACTAAGTGTTTCTTAGCGTCATAATCCATTTCACCAGACTCAACTTGGGGATGCACCACTTTTAAAGGCTTTGCTAATACTGCTATTTCGTATAAATACTGCGCAATATTTACTTTGTGATCTCCATGCGGAATAATAAGTAATTCGTCTAAACTGTCATCAAACTCATTCCCAAATTTCACCATTAGGTGAGACTCAGCCTCGAGAGGAAACCAAAAAGGCTCATTGCTGATGTCGCAATATAACCATACTCGGCCCGAAAGTGTGAATTTCAACTCTAGCTGGTTCTCTTTTTTTACAAAAAGAACATGCGCTACAAGCTCAGCTTTTTCAAACTCCTCATATCCAAAATGAGCAAAGAACTTTTCATCAATCTCGAAATCAAACTGATGCTTCCCCAATTTCAGTCCTGAGAATTGAATGTCAAATGCTTTCAAATTCTTCATTTCCACTGTTTTTTTTGGGGAGGGCAAATGTATAAAATTTTTAATCTCCCCAAGAGCTTTCTACTTTTTTTTGCCTTTGATTTTTAAGGGGTTGGAATTGATCTCCGAACTTATCGTCCGATTGCGGATCAAGTCGATGGCTAAATAGATCGACTGACGGAAAGAACTCGGATCTGCTTTACCCTCTCCAGCAATGTCGAAAGCAGTGCCATGATCAGGACTGGTACGAATTATAGGCAAGCCCGCCGAGAAATTTACACCCTCGCCAAAAACCATAGATTTAAATGGAATCAAACCTTGATCGTGGTACATCGCTAAAACTGCATCATATTTAGTATGCATCTGCGCTCCAAAAAAACTATCGGCTGGAAAAGGCCCAAAAGCCATAATTCCTGCTTCTTTCGCTTTTTCAATAGCGGGAAGCACCATTTCATCGTCTTCCTTGCCAATTACGCCCTGGTCGCCCGCATGCGGGTTTAATGCCAATACAGCTATTTTACCTTTCGGTAGATGAAAATCATCCTTTAAGCTTTTCGCTAAACTTTCCAAGCGGCTCACAATCAAATCTTCGCTTAAAGCCTCACTTACCTTACTTATAGGAATATGCACGGTTGCCAACGCCATGCGCATTTCATCGCTAACCAGCATCATTAAAGCCTTCGCTTTAAAGCGCGCCTCTAAGTAATCGGTATGCCCCGAAAAGCGAAAAGCATCACTTTGCATGGATTTTTTATGAATGGGCGCTGTAACCAAAGCCTGAATTTTCCCTTCCTCCACAGCAGTACAAGCCGCATCTAATGAAGCCAAAGCTAATTCGCCCGCCTCTTTACTGATTTGACCAAACTCAATTTTAACCTCCTCTTCGTATACATTAATCAAGTTGGCGCGGCCTACTTGTACCTGTGATATATCACGACAGATATTAAAATTAAAATCGCGCATATCAATCGCATTGCGATGATAGGAGGCTGCCTTAGTTGAGCCGAAAACCACCGGCGTACATAAATCCAGCAAATCTGGATCGGAGAAAGATTTAATAATCAACTCCATGCCGATACCGTTTACGTCGCCAATACTAATCCCGATTATGGGTTTTTCTAATTGATCGCCCATTATAGTGATTTTAAGAATTGATAGATCAAACGAACGCCCACGCCGGTTCCACCTTGACTGCGATAATGGTCGGCACTATCTAAAAAGGCCGGACCAGCAATGTCGATGTGAATCCAAGGGTAATCGGTAAAATGCTCTAAAAATTTACCCGCGGTAATGGCGCCCGCTTCTCTGCCGCCTATGTTTTTTTGGTCAGCAATTGTAGATTTAAGTAATTCATCGTACTCATCCCAAAAAGGAAAACGTACGACCCTTTCGTAGCATTCTTTACCCGCTGCATCCAGTTTGGTAAAGTCTTTTTCGTCGGCAGTCCCCATGGCTACTACTCCATACTTACCAATGGCAACGGCGGCGGCACCCGTTAAGGTCGCTAAATCTACCACCACTTGCGGTTTGTAATTCTTCGCATACGCCAAGGCATCTGCTAAAAGCATTCTCCCTTCGGCGTCCGTGTTTAAAACTTCTACTGTGGAGCCGTCGTACATTTTTACCACATCACCCGGAACATAAGCATTCTCACCCGGACGGTTATCAGTAGCCGGTATTAAACCGAATACATGTACGGGAAGCCCGGCCTTAGCAGCAGCATTAATAGCACCAATTACCGCGGCAGCTCCGCCCATGTCACTTTTCATCGAATCCATGGAGCCCGCTGTAGGCTTCAAACTCATTCCGCCGGTATCGTAAACTACCCCTTTTCCTACTAATACTATGGGGGCGCTGTTTTTTGCTTGCGCAGATTTGTACTCTAAAATGCTAAAGGTGGGAGGATCTTGACTTCCGCGGTTTACCGCTAAAAGTCCTCCCATTTTTAGAGCCTCAATTTTCTTCTTATTGAATATTTCTACCTTGAAACCCGACTCACTTCCCAACTTTTCAATTTCTTTCGCCAGCATTTTTGCCGTAAGGTAGCTCAGCGGTTCATTCACCAAGTTGCGCGCAACATAGGTACTTTCCACTACCGCTTGTAAATCTTTCAGGGTTTCCGCATCTAATTGACCAAAAACTATTTCCTGCAAACTTTGCTTTTCCTCTTTGCGCGCAAAATACTTGGTAAAGCGATAGGCGCCTAAAGCAAGTCCTTCAGCAAAAGCGGCCTGCTCTTCGTCATCAAGTTTAGAAACTAATAAAACCCCAGTTGCCTTTTGAGCGCTTAAGCTAGAGACTAATTTATTGGCCAATAAACGCAGTTTTTCTAGTTTTTGATAAGGTTCTTTAGCATTAGCATCTGCGAAAGCAACAAAAATATTTGTCGGTTTTTGAGGAAAGAAAATAAAGTTTGAGGCTTTGAGGTTTTCCCGCAGATAGTCGCGCTGATCCTCGGTTAAGGGGACTTCCCCCAATTGATTAAAATGGTTAATAAGGTATATTTCGTGGCTCAATTTTTCATTCGCCACTTGAGTTCTAAAAATCATAACAAAGAATCTTTAAATTTGGACAAAGTTATCATTTCAGCGGGCGAAACAATAAAAGCTTTTAAAGACCAACACAATTAGCTGTTTTTTACGTTAAGCTATAACGGAGATGACCTTCAAAAGGATTATGAAAAAAATCGCTACCCTATTATTCGGAATTTGTTTTTTCGGCCTGCAGGCTACTCACAACCGTGCAGGAGAAATTACCTATCGATGGTTAAACGGTTTTACCTATGAAGTTACCATTACCACTTACACGCGCGCTTGCGAACTTTGCGCCGATCGCTGCGACTTAACCATTAATTGGGGCGATGGTAGTAACGATGTTCTTCTGCGAAATAATGGCAATAATACGCGTTGCTTAACTGGGCGCGATGGTGTAATTATCGATCAAGTTAACCGCATTCGGAAAAACACCTATGTGGGCACGCATACATATCCGGCGGCAGGCAGCTATATAATTTTCATGGAAGACCGTAATCGCAATGCGGGTATCAGCAATATTATCAATAGTGATCAGGTTCCTTTTTATATCGCCAGCGAACTTTTTATATCGCCTAGTTTAGGACCCAATAGTTCGCCCATCTTAACTAATCCGCCAGTAGAGCGTGGCTGCAAAGACAAACGTTTTGAGCACAGCCCTGGGGCCTACGATCCCGATGGCGACAGTTTAGCCTATCGCCTAACTTTTTCACGCACCGAAAATGGTGATCCCATTCAAACTATTTACGATACGCAATACGTGCAAGATTCGGTAAAAATAGACCCCACCACCGGCTTGCTTTATTGGGATGTGCCTAGAAATGTAGGGCAATATAATTTTGCCTTTGAAATTGTAGAGTACCGCAAAAACTCGCAAGGCCGCTATGTCCGCATCGGTTACGTTACTCGCGATTTACAAATTGACATAGAGGATTGCCCGAATAATCCTCCCGAGGTATTACCCATTGGCCCCTTCTGCGTGGAAGCAGGAACCAATTTAAATTTCGCCGTTCAGGCCGATGATCAGGATAATGACTTGGTGGACCTTACCGCTTTCGGCGGACCCTTTATCACCAATCCGGCCGCTACCTTTTCCGGTGCTACGGGTTTACCCATTGTGACGGGCTTTTTTAATTGGGCCACTACCTGTAACTTGGTGCGCAAGCAGCCTTATCAGGTTACTTTTAAAGCAGAAGACGCCCCTGCTTTCAACGATATTCCCCTGACCGATTTATACAGCACCGAAATTACGGTAGTCGCTCCTGCTCCTAAAAACCCATCTGCCGGACCAGAGGGTAGAGCATTACGCCTAAACTGGGACCCCAGTATTTGTGCACAAGCCGCAGGCTATTTAATCTACCGTCGCGAAGGAAGTTATGGTTTTGTGCCAGGGCCCTGCGAAACAGGTGTGCCTGCCTATACCGGCTATGAGTTTATCGACTCCTTAAGTTCTGGCGCAGCGGTAAGCACTTATTTAGATGATGAAAATGTAGAAACGGGCAAACTCTATTGCTATATGGTGGTGGCCTATTTCCCCGATGAAGCGGAAAGTTATGCCTCAGAAGAGTTTTGCGCGGCCCTACCACTTAATCTCCCCATGCTTACTAAAGTAGATGTGGCCAGCACTTCGAGTGTAACGGGAGATATTGAGGTCGAATGGATTGCCCCGCCGGAGTTTGATAGTGTGGTTTTTCCTCCGCCTTATGAATATGAACTCAAACGCAGCAGCACCGAAAACACGGGCAATGCGATTTTAATTTCCACGCAAAATGGTTTAGTTGACGGTCAGTTTAACGATCAAGGTCTAAATACACGTGACAGCTCTTATGTTTATACGGTAGATTTATACTCTGGCCCTAACCGCGATTTTGTTGGCTCTTCTAGCAAGGCTAGCTCGGTATTCTTAAAGACGAGTGGCCTTGATAGCGGCATGCTGTTAGACTTTGAATTTAATACGCCTTGGCAAAATGATCGCTTTGTGATTTACCGTGAAAACCCCACTGGCAGCGGTAATTTCGATAGTATTGCAGAAAGTTTTACGCCCAGTTATCAAGATACGGGCTTAACCAACGGTGAGAATTATTGCTATTATGTAGAAAGTGTAGGGCGCTATACCGCCAGCGACAGTCTGCCGCAGCCTCTTTTAAACCGCAGTCAGATTAGCTGCAATGTAGCACGCGATACCATTGCGCCTTGTACCCCTCAGTTTAGTCTGCGCAATGTTTGCCCAGACACCATTTACTTCAGTTGGCGCTTACAAGATTTAGGCAATTGCAGTAATGATGTGGCGCGCATAAATATTTATTTCCGCACGGGTACAGGTGGTTTCGGCGATACACCCTTTTTAAGCATTCCCACTAGGGGCGATTCTACCATTAAATTTGTGAGCGACTCGCCCATCTTCGGTTGTTATGCGGCCACGGCCGTAGATGACGCCGGAAATGACCCAGGCGGCAGCGCTAATGAAAGCCCTTTAAGTAGCGAAGTTTGTATTCAAAGCTGCTTTACCATTGGTTTCCCCAATGTTTTCTCACCCAATGGTGACGGCGTTAATGATGAATTTTTACCTACCAAAATTGACCAAGTTAAGGAGCTGGAAATCCAGATCTACAACCGTTGGGGAGCTTTGGTTTACGAGGCAAAAAGCGTAGAAGAATTTCTTTCACCTGGCTGGACAGGGGAATCGCAGCAATTAAATGCTCCTGCACCCGAAGGCGTTTACTATTACGTTTGTAGCTATACCGCCGAAAGTTTAGGCGATTCCAGCGAACAAGTTGCCACCGGATTTGTCCACTTATTTAGATAATCACATTTATGTTTACGGGAATTATAGAAAGCATGGGCCAACTTGAGGCTCTGCGTCCAGAAGGCACGAATCTTCACCTTACTTTTTCATCGTCTTTTACCGACGAATTAAAGATCGACCAAAGTTTAGCGCATAATGGCGTTTGCCTTACGGTGGTCGGAATTGATGGAAAAAACTACACGGTTACCGCCATTGATGAAACTTTAAAGCGCAGTAATTTGGGAAGCCTCAAGGTGGGCAATCTGGTAAATTTAGAACGTTGTATGTCGGCCAATGGTCGCTTCGACGGACATATAGTGCAGGGCCATGTTGATACTATGGGAACTTGCAAGTCGGTGCAAGAAAAAGATGGCAGCTGGGAGTTTAAAATTCAATATCCGAAAAACCCCAATCACATTACCGTCGAAAAAGGTTCTATTACCATTAATGGCGTTAGTCTCACTGTGGTAGATTCGGAAGACGATTGGTTTTCGGTAGCCATTATCCCTTATACCTACGAGCACACGAGTTTCCGCGATCTTAAACCAGGCGACCCCGTAAACTTAGAGTTTGATGTAGTGGGTAAGTACGTCGCGCGAATTTTAGGAAAAACGAGCTAAATATTCCTGCAAAGCTTTCGAAGTCATTCCTAATTCCTCTAACTGCTCAAGGCGAGATGCGTGGGCAATAAAATAATCGGGTAGGCAGATGCTTTTTATCTGGCCCTTTAAATTATGTTCGGCTTTGAGGCGAGCTAAATTACTGGCCAGTCCTCCGGCATAGGTGTTTTCTTCCAAGCAAATTATCAATTCGCTTTCCTTTAATTGCTCGAGAATATCTCCGTCGGGGAAAGGTTTTAAAATGGGTAGATGCAGATGGCCATATTCGCTATTTTGCACCGCCTCTTGCGCTTGCGCTGCCAAAGAACCGAAGCTCAAAATGAGTTTCTGTTTTTTATTTTGCCACCAATGCGGACGATAGGATTTCCACAAATGCTCGTAGCTTAAATCAATATCATCTTTAGGAAAGCGGATAAAACAAGCTTCCTCTTGTGCTAAAGACCAAGTAATCATTTCCCGCAGGGCCTTTTCTCCGGCGGGAGCAGCAATGCGCAGATTAGGAATCGCGCTTAATAAACTAATATCAAAAGCCCCGTGGTGCGTAGGGCCGTCTTCTCCCACTAAACCCGCGCGATCAATTAAAAACACGGGGGCCAGCTTTTGTAAAGCTACATCGTGAATGATTTGATCAATGGCTCTTTGGGCGAAGGTGCTGTAAATATGTACTATGGGTTTTAGTCCTGCAGCCGCCATAGCAGCGGCCATAGTAACTACATGCTGTTCGGCAATACCCACATCAATTACTCTAGCAGGAAAAGCATCTTTAAGGCTATTTAGCTGCGCTCCTGCTAACATGGCGGGACTCAGAAGCACCAAGTTATCATTACTAGTAAACTCTGCCATTAGACTCGCTTCTACCACGTCCTGAAAACTGGTACTTGCTGCGCTTTCTTCTGCTCGGGGGCTAGATGCCTTTAATAGGCCTTTGCCCTTCGAAGTTTTAAGGTGTAAAAATTTCGGTCCCTTTAATTCTTGCGCATCTGCGAAAGCGGCCAAAAGCGCGGGAATAGAGTTGCCCTCGTTTAAGGTTTTATAGTGAAAACCTAGACTTTCCGCCAGATCTTCATAGCGACCAAATTCCTTGAGAGCACCCACATTTTCGTCGATACTGCGGCCATTGTCATTAAGGATAATCCACACATTAGCCTGCTCTTGTCCTAGGTAATTTAGCGCTTCGAAGCTCATACCGCCGGTAAAGGCGCCATCGCCAATTACCGCAATAAACTCGGCCTTTTCCTTTTTCAGTTGAGCCGCCTTCCAAAAACCAGCAATTGCCGAAGCGGCGGTAGAAGAATGCCCGGCTCCAAAAGGATCGAAAATACTTTCCAAACGATTGGTAAAGCCCGATAAACCCTCTTTGTGACGATTCTGGCGAAAGCCCTCTTTACGACCAGTAATGATTTTATGGAAATACGCTTGATGCCCCACATCCCAAACCAAAATATCTTGTGGAGTATTGAAATGATAGTGCAAAGCCACGCTCAGCTCGGCTACGCCTAAACTGGAGAGAAGGTGACCCTTTTTTCCTTGGCCTTCCACTTGGGCAAAACGGCGCAACTCCTCACAAAAAGCGGGAAGCTCGGCCGGCGGTAGAGACCTTAAGGAATCAACTCCTCGATACGTTTTTAGCAAATCACTCATGGCCGACAAAGGTAAATCTTGGCTTGGAATAAATAAGGCCTAGGCCTACCGCTCTAAAAATAAAAAACCCCACTGTTTCCAGCGGGGCTCTATTCAACCAAATCAACTAATTTCCTTTATGCAAACTTTATGACTTTCCTAAACCAACGGTTAAGGCGTTCTAATAAAAGATACATAACAGGCACCACAATAAGCGTTAAGAAGGTAGCAAAGACTAAACCAAATATTACAGTCCAAGCCATGGGGCTCCAGAAGATCGCGTTATCGCCACCGAAGTAAATATTGGCACCTCTATTATCTAAGAGACCGATAAAGTCGATATTTAAGCCTACCGCTAAAGGTAAAAGACCCAATACCGTAGTAATGGCAGTTAGTAATACAGGACGTAATCTGGTCATACCACCCAGTTCAATCGCTTCCACTAAGTGCGTGTCATCCAATTCTTCTTTGTCTTCTAAACCGAGTTTTTCGCGTAAACGATTTCGGCTAAGCTCAATAAAGTCAATAAGAACAATACCGTTATTTACTACAATCCCCGCCAAGGAAACAATACCAATACCGGTCATAATTACCACAAATTCCATTTGGAAAATACCCAATCCTAAGAATACACCAATGGTACTAAAGAGTACGGTTAAGATGATGATAAAGGGCTTGCTGGCCGAGTTAAACTGTGAAACAAGGATGATGCTAATTAAAGAAATGGCAATTAATAAGGCATTAACTAAGAAAGCTCCACTTTCCTCTTGCTCTTCTTGAGAACCGCCAAACTTAAGGTTATAACCTTGAGGAAGTTCATGACCTTTTAGTACTTCCTTAATGGCGTTATTGATTTCCGTTTTATTAAAACCTTCCACCACATTGGAGTAAACCGTAACCAAACGCTCACTGTCTTTGCGTTTGATGGAGTTATAAGAAGAATTAAATTCATAGCTGGCTACGGCCGAAATTGGAACTTGAACGATTTGGCCACTAGCCTGTGAACGGAAAGTTACCAATTGGTTCATCAAACTAGCAACGTCATAGCGGTACTCGCGTTTAAGACGAACTTCAATAGGATAGTCATCTTCGCCTTCCTTGTATTTACTGGCTTCCGAACCGTATAAAGCAGTACGTAAAGCTAAGGCTACTTGCTGAGTGCTTACCCCTAAGCGACGCGCATGATCGCGGTTAATCTTAACCAAAAGCTCAGGCTTATTGGTTTCCAAATCAATCTGCAAGTTTTCTATGCCTTCAATCCCGGAACGGTCGATCTTTTGTTTTACCGCTTCCGCAGAACCGAGAAGAACATCGAAGTCGCTTCCAGTAAGCTCAAGGCTAATATCTCTACCCACGGGAGGACCGTTATTCTCTTTTTCAACACTAATAGTAACACCGGGTAGCCAGTTGTTCAGCTCGTCGGTTACTTCCCGTTGAATGTCGGTAGTACGCACTTCATTGCGAAATTCGTATTCTACAAATGAGACGGTGATACGCGCTTTGTTAGGCGTGTTTTGACCACCGCCACCGCCGAACTCATTCTGGCTAGCCGTTTCAGCACCCACATTGGTCACCACACTTTCTACCAAATCAGCGTAAGGCGCTAATACCTCATTTAATCGTTTCTCCACCCTTTGGGTAACACTATCTGTCGCTAGTACATCTGTGCCTAAAGGAACCTCTACAAATACATTAATGTAATTGGGTTCGTTTACTGGGAAGAACTCAACTTTAGGATTAGAGGAGAAGTAAAAGCCAATTGAAACAAACATTAAAACTACCGTGCCAAGTATAATTAGGTACGGGCGAATGCCACTTAAGGAGTACTTCAAACTCTGGGAATAAACTTTCTCTAAACGCGGTAAAACCTCCTTTTGGAACCACGCGGAAAGCGGAGTTAAGAGATAGCTGAAAAGCAAGACGCCTCCCGAAATGGTTAACATTAAATTACCCGAAATGGTATTGTCGCCTAGTAAGAGAACTATGCCTAATACCAAGAATATGGCGGTAAAAATAATGGCTTTCTTATGGTTTACCTTCTTATTCAAATCTTGCTTCTTCATAAATACCGAAGCAATAACTGGGTTAATAACCAAGGCCACGAATAGAGAAGAACCCAATACGATAATCAGCGTACGCGGTAAATAGCCCATAAATTCACCGATGATATCATCCCAAAATAAAAGAGGGAAGAAAGCCGCTAAAGTGGTAGCAGTAGAACTAATAATAGGTACGGCTACTTCACCTACTCCTTGGCGAGCTGCTTCGAAAGCGGAATAGCCTTCATCGGCATAAAGCCGGTAAATGTTCTCGATCGTTACAATGGCATTATCCACCAGCATCCCCAGTGCTAAAATTAGCGAGAAGAGTACAATGAAGTTTAAGCTTACACCGAGGGCACTTAAGACCAAGAAGCTAATAAACATGGAGAAAGGAATACTCAATCCCACAAAAGTGGCGTTGCGTAAACCCAGGAAGAATAAAAGGGTAATTACCACCAGAATCACTCCCGAAATAATGGAGTTTTCTAGGTTGGCCAACTGATTACGCGTTTGTTTACTTTGATCGTTGGTAATGGTGATACGCAGGCCTTCTGGTAAAATATCTTTCTTGGCTAGAGCGATAAGAGCGCGAATTTTATCGGTTGCATCCAATAGGTTTTCACCACTCTTTTTAATTACGTTTAAGGAAACCACTGACTCACCGCCTAAACGGGCGAAACTCTCCACTTCTTTATAAGTGAAAAGCACATCGGCAATGTCTTTTAGGTATACAATATTGCCTTTTTCATGCTTCACAATAACATTGCGAATTTCCTTCATATCGGTAAACTCGGCATCTGTGCGGATACTGCGACGGGTTTTCCCTAAAAGGATATCGCCGGCACCAATATTAATGTTTTCTGAAGCCAAAGCACTTTGTACATCATTGAAGCTGAGCTGATTGGCCTGCAGCTTCGGTAGATCAATGTTCACCTGTACTTCTTTCTCTTTATCACCGGTAATGGTGGCTTCCGAGATTTCGCCTAGTTCTTCAATTTCATCTTGCAGGTACTCTGCATAGTCTACCAAATCGTCGATGGAGTAATCTCCTGAAAGGTTAATATTTAAGATGGGTACCCGACTAAGGTCGATGTCTAAAACCACGGGGTCTTGATCCAAATCGGAGGGAAGATCACTCATGGCGCGGTCTACCGCATCTTTAACATCTTGCAAAGCCTTTTCGGTATCCACGTCAATGTTGAACTCAACGTTAATGATACTTACATCCTGAACCGATTCAGAATTAAGGTTTTTAATTCCACTTACACTTTTAATCTCCTTTTCGAGGGGACGTGTAATAAGGTTTTCGATATCTACGGGCGTATTACCTGGGTAAGGTGTTTGCACGTAAATAAGCGGGAATACAATCTCGGGGAAAGACTCCTTGGGCATGGTGATGTAGGAATACACCCCAAAAAGAATAAGGAGAGCCGAGAGGATAAACACACTGATGCTGTTGCGCAGCGACAGGGTGCTTAATCCGAAGTTTCTATTGGTTTTATTAGCCATAATCTTGTTGAGGATATTTTATTGTACGCTTACTTCTTGTCCTTCCGATACTTCATTGAAGCCCGCAATAATTACTTGCTCGCCGGCGCTAAGACCAGAAGTGATCTCGCTTTTATCGGAAAAAGAGTAGCCAGTAGTGATGTAGCGCTTTTTAACCACATTCCCTTTAGCATCGCTAATTACGGTGTACACATAATTACCCTTTAAATCTTTTTTAACCGCAATAGAGGGCACCACAAAAGCTGAATCATTTTGGTAATCTTTAAAAGTAAGCTCCGCTAATAGGTTGGGCTTAATCATCTGATTTTTATTATCCAATGCCACTTTTACGGTAAAGCTGCGGTTTTCGGGTTTAATGTATTGGCTGGTGAAAATGATTTTCTCTTCTTGGTTTAAACCTAAAGCAGGAATATTTACCTGTACGGGGTCTCCCTTTTTAATGGACTTCAAGTAGTTTTCAGAAAGATCAGTTTCAACTTCAAGGTTGTATAAATCAACGATGCGTACTACCGGAGTACCAACGCCCACAAACTCGCCTTTGTTAACATTGATATTATCTACCACACCACTTACGGGTGCGATAATTTTACTGTTCTCCAATTGAGCCTCCACCTGCGCTAAGCGATCTTTAGAAGAAAGGAAATTAGTTTCGGCATTTAAATATTCTATTTCCGAGCCAATGCTATCTTTCCATAAACGTGCACGACGTTCGAAAGTAGTTTTAGCCAGTTTATAGGCCGCTTTCGCCTCGGCTAATTGACTGCTGATAAAATCGTTTTCTAAGCGAATAATTACTTGGCCTGCACGCACACGATCGCCTTCTTGAGCATCGATGCTAATTACCCTACCATTGCCCTCTGCGCTAAGCATAACATTTTGCTTACTGCTTACTAAACCCGATACTTTTACAAAGTGCTCGAAATTCTGCTTGGCGATAGTACTCACTTGTACAGGCACCAATTTCACGGGCTCTGCCACGCGATTGGTATCGAGTTTCGCGATTTTCTTTTCTAAAGAATCGATCGTAACTTGTAAAGTGCCCATCTCCTCTTGAGCAGTGGATAGTTCACCTTTTAAATCTTCCAAGCTAGGCTCCTGGTTGCAGGCGGCAAATAAGCTAATGGCTGTGAATATGTAGATTACTTTTTTCATGTTTTGTCTTGTTTTATTTACCAAGTGCGTACTCTAAAGCTTCCTTGGAGTTTAAGGCGTTTAAAATGGCGTTGATATAATTGGTTTGTGTTTGTAGTAATTGGTTTTCCGATTGGCTCAATTCGAGACTGCTGCTTAAACCTTCCTTGTATTTAAGCAGGGTTCTATTGCGAATTTTCTCACTTAATTCTAAGTTGCGTAATTGATTATTGTAATTATCAATGGCAAACTTATAGTCGCTGGAAGCTCTTTCGTAGGCAAGATCTAACTGACCTTCGGTGGCCTCTTTCGCAACGCTAATGCGATCTACATCAATCTTGGCTTTTTGTACTTTCGCGTGACGAGCTAAGCCCGTAAAAACATTCCAGCTAAGGCTTGCGCCGATGGTTGTTCCTGGAATCCAGTAGGTGTCAAAATTAAATACATCGTTAAACTCATTGCCGAAGTTACTCTGGCTATGCGTTGCAAATGCACTTAAGGAAGGATAGTATTTTGCCTTTTCGTTGGCCAGCGATAATTGCGCCGCACGTTCATTTGCCAAGGTAGTACGGTAGGTAATGTGGTCTTCAATATTAAAGCTATCCAAGCTAAGTCCTACCGCAATTTGCGCAGGCGTAATTAATTCCTCTAAGCTGGTACTTAACTCAATGGACTTGTCTAGTGGCATGCCCATATTAAACTTTAACAGTTGATAAGCCAAGTCTAACTGACGTTCGGTATTACTGAGGTTATTCTGAAGATTGTTAATCAGTAATTCCAACTGATCCACATCTTGATCCTCTAAAAAACCATTTTCGTACAGCTTGCGCGTTTCTCTAAAATTCTCGCTCAGTACTTTAAGGTTTTTCTCTAAAATTCCTTTGGTTTTTTGCGCCACCAAAACCCCATAATAGCTCTGCGCCACATTTTTACGTGCTTCAATTTCCGCTTGCTCTTTATCGAGCCTTTTGGTCTCTTTAAAAACTTTAGAAGCTTGCAAAGCCACAAAGTAAGAACCATCTAACAGTAATTGGTTTACCTGAATTTGTGCTTGGTTTTGATGCGCTACTCCAAAGGCAACCGTAGCAAACTCTCCTTCTGGTGCGTTAGGGTCGAAGAAGCGAGCAGGAATAGGAGACTCGGGAATTTGAGCATTATACGAATAACCAAAAGAGGCGCTAATCTGCGGTAAGCCCATCGCGGCTGTTTCGGTAATGGTTTTTTTAGCCTTTTCGAACTCTAAAACTTTGTCTTGCACGGTATAAGCATGCTGTGCTGCATAGTCTTCTGCTTCCGCAAGGCTAAAGCGCGCCGCATCTGCCTGAGCCATAATGCCACTGCTTAGTAATAGGCCTAGCAAAAGGCTGGGATACATTAATTTCATATAATTAGCTATTGTTCTTTAGTTTGTAGTCGAGGTATTTTATCCCTTCTGCAGAAGCGATACCACGGATATGGTAGATTAAAATTTCACGCATTATTTCGGTAATAGACCACTTGCTTTGCTCAAAGAAACTTTCTTCTTGCAGCATTAAGCGCGCTCTACTATAGTATAGGAAACTGACAATTTCGGAATTCAACTCCTCACGGTAAATACCTTCTGCTTTGCCACGATTGATATTCTCCGTCATTAAACGAAAGATTATTTCGCGTTTCCGTTTTTCCAAAGAAGCACTTACCTCGGGGTAATAGCGCTCCAATTGAAATTGAATGCTTGGATCGTGCTCTTCTATGCTTACGCAGATTTGTGCATCCATTTGAAATAGCATATCAATGGCATTTCCGTCTTGGTAATCCAGCAAGGCCAGCATACGACTGCTTATAGAAGTGAACGATTCATTCACGCCTTTGCGCACTAATTCCTCCTTGTTAGCGAAGTACTTGTAAAGCGTTTTTTTAGATATGCCTAGATCTTTTGCTATATCATCCATGGTTACAGGTCGTAATCCATAGCGATTAAACAAAGACACTGAGCGTGTTAATATTTCCTTTTCAATTTTCTCCATGCGGCCGCAAAAGTAGAAAAAGTTTACACGCGGAAACTATATCCCATGAAAAGTTTCTTCGTTTAATGGTTTCTTAACATTTCATTCCATTACAAGGGAAAAATTTTGACCTTTGCCGCCAATTAGAATAGAAAGCATGCTCCTAATAAAAGATATACTCGATCAAAAACCTATCGGCACCAGCCTTAGTCTAAAAGGGTGGGTGAGAACCTTTCGCAGCAATCGTTTTATTGCTTTAAGCGATGGCAGTACGATTAGAACCATACAAGCGGTTGTTGATTTTGAAAAAATTGACGAAGCACTTTTAAAGCGGATTACTACCGGAGCTTCTCTGGCAATTACTGGCGACTTAGTGCCTTCACAGGGTAAGGGTCAAGATGTAGAACTTCTGGTAGAAAAACTGGAGGTTTTAGGCGATAGCAATCCGGAAGAATATCCTTTACAGCCCAAAAAGCACTCGATGGAATTCTTACGTGAAAACGCCCACCTGCGCATGCGCACCAATACTTTTGGGGCCATTATGCGACTGCGACACAGCTTATCTTTTGCAGTCCATGAATACTTTAATAAAAACAACTTCTTCTGGATGCACACGCCCATTATTACGGGCAGCGATGCCGAAGGAGCGGGCGAAATGTTTAATGTTTCGGTTTTAGACAAAAAAAATCCCCCCTTAAAGGAAGATGGCAGCATCGATTACAGTCAAGACTTTTTTGCGAAAGAAACAAACCTCACTGTTTCGGGGCAGCTTGAAGCGGAATTGGGCGCTTTGGCCTTGAGTAAGGTCTATACTTTCGGACCCACTTTTAGAGCGGAAAACTCCAACACTAGTCGTCACCTTGCCGAGTTTTGGATGATTGAGCCAGAAGTTGCTTTCGCAGATTTAAATAGCAATATGGATTTGGCGGAAGACTTTTTAAAGTACGTCATTACCAATGCTCTCGAAAACTGCATACACGATTTAGAGTTCTTAGAATCTCGCTTAGTAGAAGAAGAAAAAATGAAGCCCCAAAACGAACGCAGCGCCTTGCCTTTGCGCGAGAAACTGCAGTTTGTGGCCGACAATAACTTCCGCAGAGTAAGCTATACCGAGGCGATTGACATTTTACGCAACTCGAAACCTAACAAAAAGAAGAAGTTTAAATACATCATCGAAGAGTGGGGCGCTGACTTACAGAGTGAGCACGAAAAATTCTTAGTACAGCACTTTAATGCGCCGGTAATCCTATTCGATTACCCCGCAAATATCAAGGCCTTTTACATGCGCTTAAACGAAGATGGAAAAACCGTGCGCGCCATGGATATCCTCTTCCCCGGTATTGGTGAAATTGTGGGCGGTTCGCAAAGGGAAGAACGCCACGATGTGCTCTTAGAAAAAATGAAAGAGTTTAGCATCGATCCTGAAGAATTACAATGGTACCTAGATACGCGTAAATTTGGCACCTGCGTGCACAGTGGCTTTGGTTTAGGCTTCGAGCGCTTGGTGTTATTTGTAAGCGGTATGAGCAATATTCGCGATGTAATACCTTTCCCAAGAACTCCTGGTAATGCGGAGTTTTAGGCCATAACTTTTTTAGAAATTATTAAACGAAGCATGGATTAATTTTCATGCTTCGTTTTTTAGAAGAAGCTAAATTAAAAGGTCATTTCTGATGCAGTAAATCAGCAGTATTGAAATAAATCGTTATGTTGCGAAAGCACCTAAAAAAATAAAAGATAGTGTTATCTAAAAAAGCAAAGTACGCTACCAATGCGCTCGTTTATATTGCGAAGAACTTAGACGAGCAACCTATCCCCGTTAGTCGTATTGCTGAAGATCAAAATATTCCGCTGAAGTTCCTCGAGTCTATTTTAACGGAACTGAAAAATGCCCGCATTCTTAACAGTAAAAAAGGCAAATATGGTGGCTACTCCCTAAATGGCAAGCCCGAAGAAATTCATATGGCCAAAGTTATGCGTCTTTTTGATGGCGCTATCGCTCTTTTACCTTGTGTTACCTTCGATTTCTACGAGCGTTGTGAAGAGTGTAAAGACGAAGAAACATGTGGCATTCGGCAAATTGCAATGGAAATTCGCAATGAAACAGTAGAACGTTTAAAAGCGGCCACACTCGCCGAAATTATCTCCCGCGAATCAAAGTTAAAAGCTTAAAAACTAGCTTTCAATCTAAAATTTAGGAATCGCCTTTCTCGACTCCTATTCGCCAACTTACTTCTTATCAATTAGATAAACCCTAAATAAGCGAAGTCTTATTCGTAAATATTTTTATATCCTATTTATTTGGTAGGTTTTAAAGGGTTATTACATTTGCCAAAATAACCTACTTAATTGGTGGGACTTATAGGTTAAGTAAAATGATCTGATTATGAACCAGAAAATAGCTAAGGTATGTGCCTTAATCCTGCTTGTTTTTAACCAAGCGGCAGCCCAAAACAAAATCTCCGGAACCGTTTACGATCAAGAGACTAAAGAAGCATTAATTGGTGCAAGTGTTATTATTAGCGGCACAAAAAACGGCGCTACCACCGACGTAGATGGACAATTTACGCTGGATTTTATGGGCAACTTCCCCATTCGTATAAGCCTTAGTTATATTGGCTATGAAGGGCAAGAGATTGTCGTATCCACTTCTCGCCCAGTGGAAATCTTCCTGGTAGCCCAAAGTTCTTCCCTATCTGAAGTAACGGTAACAGCGCGTCGTAAAAACGAGGATTTACAAAAAACGCCCATCCCCATTGCCGTATTAGGGATGAAGGAAATAGAATTTTCCACTTCCTTTAATGTTAATCGCGTAAAAGAATTAGTTCCTTCGGTGCAGCTTTATTCCTCTAACCCGCGGAACACTACGCTCAACATCCGTGGTATTGGCTCTACCTTCGGCCTTACCAACGATGGTATCGATCCTGGAGTAGGTTTTTACGTAGATGGCGTTTACTACGCGCGTCCTGCCGCAACCACTCTCGACTTTATTGATGTTCAACAAATTGAAGTACTACGCGGTCCGCAAGGGACACTCTTTGGCAAAAACACCACCGCAGGAACTTTTAATATCACCAGTCGCAAACCAACTTTCAAGCTCAGTAGCATTTTTGAACAGTCTTTTGGAAATTTCGGATTTATCCAAACCAAAGGATCCATCTCTGGGCCATTAATCACTGATAAACTGGCCGCCCGTATCTCCTTTACAGGCACCCACCGTAATGGCACTATTTACAATACCGTGACAGAAAGCTACACCAATACCCTAAACAATCAAGGCTTTAGAGGGCAGCTACTTTATAAAGCCTCCTCCAGAACTAAAATTATACTTGCGGCAGATTACAGTCGTCAAAGGCCCGATGGTTATGCCCAAGTTTTTGCGGGAAGCGCACCCACCCAAAGGGAGGACTTTAGGCAGTTTGAAAATATTATCGCCACGCTAAACTATGATCTTCCCAGTCGCAATCCCTTCGATCGTATCATAGACCACAATACCCCTTGGCGTTCTGGCCAGGATATGGGTGGCGTATCATTAAATGCCGACTTTGAGTTTGAGTATGGTGTTTTAACCAGCACTTCCGCTTGGCGCGCTTGGCATTGGCAGCCTTCTAATGACCGCGATTTCACCGGTCTTTCTGCAATTGCAAAATCACAAGCTCCCTCTTTCCATCATCAGTTTTCTCAAGAAATACGCTATACTGGTGATATCAATAACCGCCTAAGTGGAACGGTAGGCTTATTTGCTTTTTATCAGAAACTAGACCCTGATGGCGCACATACTTTAGAAGCGGGTAGCGACCAATGGGCATTTGTTCGAAACAGTACCAGTCCGCTTTGGCAAACACCTGGGCTTTTAGACGGCTTAACACAAGAAACCAAGCCACGCTTTCGAAATTTTAGTGGCGCCGTATTTAGTCAACTTGACTGGAATATTAGCGACAAACTGATTATTAACCCAGGTATTCGTCTCAATTACGACCAAAAGGAAGTTGACTTTCAAAGGACCGTTACAGGCGGCTTAGCTACCTCTGACCCCGATCTATTAGCCCTGCAAAATACCGTTTTCCGCCCGCTCGCTTTCCAGTCCGGCATCGATAACTGGAATCTTTCTGGTCAACTTGGTATTCGCTACACCCTTAGCAAGAAGGCCATGACCTATGCAAGTTATTCTTACAGCTTCAAGCCAGTGGGCTTAAACTTAGGTGGAATTCCCACCGAAAACGGCGAGCCCGTGCTAGAATTAGCCGCCATAAAACCCGAACGCGTTAGTCACTTTGAAATTGGCATAAAAACGCAACCAACGCCCAATAGCGTGGTTAATTTAAGTGTATTCAATACCGATATTTACGATTATCAGACTACCGTACGCTCTGCCGAGTTAGGGGTGATACGCGGTTACTTGGCTAATGCTGAGCAAGTACGCACCGCTGGCGCTGAATTGGAATTAAGCTATAATTGGATGAATCACCTTAGGTTTATTAGCTCGGTGAGCTATACCGATGCCAAATATATCCGCTTCAGCAATGCCCCTGTTCCTTTGGAGGAAACCGGTAGTGGTGGCAATGAATTAAAAGATATTTCGGGGGCCGTATTACCGGGGATTTCTAAATGGTCGTTTACCAGTGGCCTTGACCTATATACGAAGGCCACGTTTTTCGATCAGGCAGGCGAGGTATTTATTGGCTCAGATCTCTTTTATCGCTCTTCCTTTTCATCTAACCCTAGCCCTTCGCAATTCCTTAATATCGATGCTTACGCACTACTTAACCTAAGGCTAGGCTTCCGCGTTCCCAAAGGTGTGACCGTTTATGTATGGGCGCGCAATATTAATAACACCAATTATTTCGAGCAGCTTTTAGCGGCCGGCGGCAATGCAGGCCATTATGCCGCAGTGCTTGGGGACCCGAGAACTTATGGCATTACCATCCGACAAAATTTCTTTTAAACACCTCTAAAAGCTCGGGAAATTACCCGAGCTTTTTTTTTCAGGACTTCTCCTGTAAAAGTGCTAAAGTCGTTTCATAAACCGGCTGCTTCAGCATCTTTGCTTTTAACCAGGCGTAAAAGCAACGGTTAAAAAAGGCCTCCTCTTCGCCTTTCCAAGGAATGGAACCTTCTACCTTTTCTGCGAAAGCGGGGCTGCTGATATATTCGGGATAGAAAAGGGCGGATTTGACCAACTTTAAAAAAGGCCAAAGCGGATTGCTTTTATCGTTTTTAGAATGCCGAGCGAAAATGTACTAAAAGCTCACGGCACACCACTTTAGAATTCAATCCCGATGGGGAAGTAATCCGCGGTAAACGTTTTAAGACATGGACGCGAAAAATACTGCCCAAGGCTATTTTGTAAAACTTCGGCCTTGTTTCTAAAGCAAAAAAGGAGCTGACTAATCAATAGCCAACTCCATAGAGGGGAGGGTAATAAAAGCCTTTATTATTGTGTATTTCTAGTCAGGAAGTCGGCAATAGCAGGGTAATTGCCCGACCATAAAGAAGCCTCATTTGCGCCTTTGTACGGAGAAGCGCCTGTCATGCGGATATATTCTAGGTTTTGGCCATCCACATAAGACTCTGTGCGAGCTCTACTCACTAATAGGTCTGTTCCGTACTGATTAATTGGGCCTACATTAAAGCTACCAATAACCGCAGTACCATCCGCTAATTGTGCGCTATTATGATTTATAAACATGATCGCAGGATCTCCCGCATCAATAAGTTTGGGCTCAAACCCGTAAGTAAACATACCCACAAAGCCCTTTACCGAACTGCTTACTCCCAAATTATCCGTATTTTCCCAACCTAAGCGTTGCACTGCGTCTTGAATAATTCCTTTTAATATAGAGTTGCTCACTTCTGCAATTTCTGACTGCTCCATAATGGCAGCTGTTAAAGCAACCAATGAACCAGAGCTCCAACCGCCTAAGAAGATATTGGCCGTATCTACTTTAAAACTATGGTGATTTAACTTCATATAGCGAACAGCAGATTTCATATCCTGCATACTGGTTAAGTAGGTATCATAATTTTGAGGACCTAAGGCATATTCTATTATTGCTGCCGAGAATCCTTTAGTATTTAAAAAACGAGCGAGCTCCTCTAATTTGGCGACTTCAGTATAAGAAGCCCAAGCGCCACCTGGATTAAGAAGCACTAAAGGGCGCTCGTTTAGGAAGTGACTATTAGCCGCGAAAAAATGCAGCTTTTGATAGCTCTGACTGCCATATTGAAATACGGTAATATCGCTTTCGTCGCCGGCCAAGCCTAATTGAAAGCCTTCTCCATAGCGTGAAATTGAATCTCTACTGGTGTCAACTAAAGGCTCTTGTAACAGAACTTCTCTACCTTCTTTGGCGCAGCTGCTGATAAAAATAGCGGTACTTACTAAGGCGAGTGATAAAATACTTTTAATTGCTTTCATGATAATTAAATTTTGTTTTGTGATTATTTGATGAAGCAAACCTAGCCCGCTGCCGCTGCCTAAAACACTCACTATGTTGCCAAGTCTTTAACTATGGTTATAAATGTCTATTGGTACATTTTGAGAAAAGGTAAACTATGTTGCATAAGACTGAAATTATGTTGCAAAGCCGCTCTTTTACCTTGGTTATCAGTATTTTTGAGAAATAGACAAGGTATTTATGCACTCCGCTTCATCGCCATCATCTTCAAATAGAGCCCCTAGTTCTTCCTCAAGCGGAGCGGCTCTATCTATGGATGAGCGCTTTATCATGAAGCTTCAGTCGGTAATTGAAGAACACCTAGAAAATGAAAACTTTAGTGTAGAAGACCTGGCCAACCAAGTGGCCTTTAGCCGCTCTCACCTGTATCGAAAAATTCATTCTTTAACAGGATTATCCATTAGTCTCTTTATACGAAATATCCGTTTAGAAAAAGCCTATTTACTATTAGAACAGGAAGTAGCTACCGTTTCGGAGATTGCTTTTAAAGTAGGCTTCGGAAGCTCCACTTATTTTAGCAAGTGTTTTCACGAGTACTATGGTCACCCTCCGGGAGATGTGCGTCGCAACAAAAACAAAACTGAAATTGAAGCGCCTAGACCAAGTAATCTCAAAGCTCCACCTCGGCAAGGTAATACTATAGAAACCCTACACCCGAGCTCCGACAGCCCCTTAATAGAGGAGATTTTCCGCGCCCTAGTAAAACACAAGCCTAGTCTCGAAAAATTTCTCATTGTAGAAGAAGGAGAAGGCGAGTCGCTAGACCAAAGACTGCTGGCCTACCAAACTATTAAATGCTTTCCTTGGCCTATTGGGGTAGAATTAAGGCGCCTATTTTCGAGTGACTTCAATGCCATTAGTGGCCTGCGCTTACAGCAGATAAACAAGACCCTGCGCAAATGCCTCCGCTTTTTAAGCTTCCTATATATAAGCGAGTTGGTAGAGCAAGGCAAAAACAAATCGCTGATTAGCAAAACGGAAATGGGCGAAGAGATCTGTTTGTTGTTAAAACGCGCTGAAGATAAAGACCTAGTGAGCCTATTAAAACTGCTCCCTGCAAGCTTAAAGACCCAAGAAAAGCTCTTTATTCCTGAATTAGCGTTTGTGCAAGAGAATTTATGGGAGCTTGAATTGGAAGCTTGGCTGGAAAGCCTAAAAGAAAGTAATGCAGAAAACCTAAATCAAGCCTGCGAAGAAGCAGAGCAAACCCTAATTCTCGTCCTAAAAAAGCTATCTTTTTTAGCCCGTTATCGTTTGGTTCATGTTAGTGCTATTAAAGTAGAGAAGCCCAAGTTTGGCGAAGCGCGCTTTCAGCATCATTATCATTTTTTAAATGCGATTGACGCAGACTTTAAAATGCACCTCGAGTCGCTCGATGATTTTGCAGATTCTAAAGCGGTACTGCTTATGGACAGCATAAAAAATACCGGTGAATTCCTAAACCTTTCACCCTTTATTATTGACACCTACGAAGAGGAGGGCTTAGACCAGCAAAAAATTAAACGCGATGTATTCCTGTATCATCATCACGAAAAAGGTCTGCTACACTTCGAAGGCTCAGATCTAAATCAACTAGAAAGTCTAGCTGAAAACATCAATTACGAACATTGGGAAAGCTCCTTTATTGAGAGTCTTAAAATACTACAAAGGCTATGAGTTCTGTGCACGAAATATCACCCTTCAAGTTTCTTGATAGCTACACAGCAGAGGACTCTGAGCGCTTTTTCGGTAGAAACCAAGAAGTCGAAGAGCTTTATACAAAGGTATTCCAAAGCAAAATATTATTGGTTTACGGGGCTTCTGGCACCGGAAAGTCTAGCTTGGTTAATTGCGGACTGGCCAGCAGGTTTCAAAAAAGCGATTGGTTCCCTATCTCTATTCGACGCAGTGGCAATATTCTAAACTCTTTGGCTTATCAGCTGCAGAAAAACTGTTTAAGCACTTCCATTAGTCCTATTAAAAACAATTGGCAAGCCGAGGAAATCCTACCCTTGGTACACTCTGTATTTCTAGATCATTTTAAACCGATTTACCTCATTTTCGACCAGTTTGAAGAGCTCTTTATTTTTGGAGAAAGAGAAGAATGGGAAGCCTTCACTAAAAGCCTAGAAATTCTTTTGGCTAGCGATTTAGAGATACACTTCATATTTGTGGTAAGGGGCGACTATTTGGAATACCTGAGCGAATTTGAAAAGACGATTCCTGGCTTTTTCAACAACCGCTTCCGAGTAGAAAAAATGCGCCTAAACCAAGCTAAGGAATGCATTAGCGGCCCTTGCGGACTGGCAGGAATCACCCTGGAAGAAGGCTTTGAAAATGCCTTAATTTCCAAGCTCGACCCTAAAGGCCGACGGATAGAGCCTACCTTTTTACAAGTCTTTTTAGACCGAATTCTCAAAAAAAGCCTCACCCAAAATGCTTCTTTAAAAGAGCTAAGCTTCACTAAAAAGTCGGTAGAAGACTTAGGCCAAGTAAGTGATATCCTAGCCGAATTTGTTGATGAGCAAATCTTTAAAATGGAGAAGCCACTGCAGGCTTGGTCTATACTAAAGTGCTTTGTAAGTTTAGATGGCACTAAAGTCCCGCTTTCGCTAGATGAGTTACAAAGTTCTTTGGGACAAATTGGAACCACAATCTCCAATGAAGAGCTTAATTTGGTTTTAGAAGCCTTGGTAAACAAGCGCATCTTAAGTGAGAAAGATGATGAAGGCCGACAAGAACTGAGGCACGATAGCTTAGCCCTGAAAATTTACGAGCGCATCTCCTTGCAAGAGAAGGAAAGACTAGAAGTACAGCGCTTCCTAAGCATTAGTTTAAGGGAATATCAAAAAAGGGGAACCTTATTAAAAGAGGAGGACCTCGATTATATAAAAACGCATCAGCGTAAGCTTAAACTAGAACAGGAAATGCAGGCTTTTATTGACACCAGTCTGCGTCAGTCTAAAAAGCAAAGAACAAAAAAACGTTATCAGCGAATTGTTGCCGTATTAATTCTCCTTTTGGCTTTAAGCGCCTTATTTGGACTGGTTTATTCTTTAGCCGAAAAAGATAGAGCCGACAGTGCGGCAGAGCTGGCTAAGCGCGAATCTGCGAAAGCAATAGTGCAAAAAGAAAACGCTGAATTGCAGAAAAAACGCGCCGAGGAAAGTGCGCGATTAGCACAGAGTGAGGCAGAAAAGGCTTTAGAGGCGGAAGAATTAGCCCGCTTGGAATCTATCAAAGCGCGCGAAGCAGAACAACAGTCAATCAAAGAGAAAAACGCAGCCACCCTCGCCCAAAAGGCAGCATTAAAAAGCGAGAAGGCCGCTTTAGCGCAAAAAGAAATTGCCCGAAAAGCCCAAGCAGAAGCCGAACGCTTGAGTAAGATATCCCTCGCGAGAAGCCTAGCCCTGCGCTCCTTACAGTTAAACGCACCTTTTAATGCCCAGCTAGCCCTGCAGGCTTATGCCCTAAACATAGAACAAAATGCCTATGCCGATCAAAGCGACATTTTCTCTGCTCTTTTAAACTCTTTCGACCTGCAGGAAGCATTCATGAAGCGCCAATTAGAGGAGCAAATTTTAAAGATGATAAGCCTTGACGGGAAGAAGTATGGTCTTCGCATAGATGGTAGCTTGGTGGTACTGGATGAAAATTTACTTGAGGGAGCCAAAGTAATTTACCAAGACGCAAGAAGCTTTACTAATGTATCGGTGGACCCTAATTCTAAGCGTATCATTCTTTATCGCAAAGACGGGCTAATCGTGGAAATAGATCCACAAAACCCCAGCCTTAAAAACGAAAAGCAAATTAGCGTCGCCTTGCAAAAAGACGCCCTCTTTGCCTGGGAAGGTAATTACTACTTTTTAAGCAAGGGCAGCTTGTACCAGCAAGGAAGTGTTGAGGAGGAAGCGAAGCTGGTTTTCCGCTCAAACTTCAAGGCAATGGATTTTAACAGCCAGTCTAAAACCCTAAACCTTTTAAACAGCAGTAATGTTTTATTGGCCTGGGATCTCAAGGCCAGTGCACCTGCAGAAATTGGCCCGATTCCAGAAAATATGAGTTCTATAAAAGCCCAAAATGGCAAAGGCATTATCGCCTTCTCTAATGACGAAGGGCGAGTAGGAATTTTCAATTTAAATACGAGCGAATACACGCAACTTTCTAGCCACAGCAGCGCTGTTAGCTCTTTATGTTTTTCCTCTGAGGGCAGCAGCTTGGCTAGCTCTTCTTACGATAGAAGTGTTAAAATTTGGGACTTGGAAAACCTGCTTGAGCGCCCGCGTGAAATTCAAAATTTGGCTTATTGGATTTCGGCCGTTCACTTTGAAAAGGAACATATTTGGCTCAGTACTTTTGAAGGACATCTTTATCACTTCCCCATCCAAAGTCAATACCTAGCCGATTTACTTTGCCAGAAAGATTTAGGGAAAATCGATGATTCTCAGTGGCTAAAAATGGGTCTGCCTAAGCCAACAAATATCAATTATTGCCCATGAAAAAGATTATCGCCTCTATAATCCTTCTCAGTTTTTTCAGCTTAGCTACGGTCGCCCAAACTTGTCGTGATAAGCTAGGCGACGCCCAAATTGCTTTCTATAACGGGCAGTTTAAGCGGGTGATAGAGTTTATGAAACCTTGCGTTGAGCTATTGGAAATCGAAAAAGAAAAGGTGGAAGCTTTGGAATTGCTGAGCAAGTCTTATTTAATGCTTGAGCAAGACTCTTTGGCGGTTAAAATGGTGGCGCAAATTTTAAAAATTCAAAACGATTATAAAGCCAGTCCCTCCAGAAGTGTGTCCATCGCCAAGCTGGTAAATGAGTTTAAATTAGAACCGAAATGGCAATTCGGTTTTTATGGCGGCCCCGTTTTTATGGACTACCAATTAATCAAGAATAGAAGCTTTGCCGGGCAATACGAAATTGAAAAGAGTTTTGAGAAAAACAACGCCGCACTGCTAGGTGTTCAAGCCAGCTATAATCTTTATAAGGGCCTTAATGTCGCCCTGAAGCTAGAGTATTTATTCTTCTCTTTTAGTAATTCTCAACTGCAAAGTGGTTATCGACGATTACAAAGTAATGAACGCTTCCAATACCTTCAAATGCCCATAGTACTCGCCTACCAGTACAACTTTAAAAGGCTCAAGCCCTTTGTGGAAGTTGGCTTTGTTCCGCAAAGACTTTTAAGCGCAAAAGCAGACATTACCCTCAATCCGGTAGAGCCTGAAAACCTGGTTGCCTTTAGCGGCTACCCCCAAAGCTTGAGTAATTATGATTTAAGATTTCAAACTGAACCTTGGCGAAATAGCTACCACTTGGGCTGCGGCTTGCGCTATAGCATTAATAACCTTGGCCTAGAACTGGCAGGTAGTTATCAGTTTAGCAATTCAAACATTATAAATACCGAAAGAATCTATGAGCAAGCAAGCTTACAGAAAGAGCTAGCTTATCTGCCCCAAGATTTTTCCACCAGCTTATGGCGTGTTAGTCTAGGATTCATTTATACCATTAAAGAGGTTAAAAAGAAGAAGTAATGAGAAAGCTATATTTCACTTCATGCATCCTACTGGGACTTTGTGCTTGCCAAATAGAGGAAGGAAAAATAGATACAAACTTCACCAAGGTTTACGGTCGCCAAGGCGAATCAAGTATTTCGGGAATTACAGAATTAGCTAATGGAAATTTACTTCTGGCTGGGCGACTATCTAGGCCTGCCTTTTTAGGCTCCGAAGCCAGCAGCATTGGCAATGGCGGCAATCTTTCGGAACGCGCTATGTGCATTATATTAACAAATTCTGAAGGGGAAACACTGAAAGAAAGAAGTTATCCTATCAGCAATATTGCTATTGACCCAGGTTTCGATATTGGTGATGTATCAGGACTCAGTCAGTTACTAAAAGTTTACCCTCTGCCTAATGGCGGCTATATTGGATTAGGTGAATTTCGTGGTTTTGGCATTAGCATTGGACCGCCTTTTAACTTCGAACTGCCCCCAAGCCCGAGTAATACCTCTATGTTTTTAGCTTATTTCAATGCTAACCTAGAGCTAGAAAAAATTGACCACTTTAATGGTAAAACACCCTGGGATCGAAATTTCTATTCGGTCGGGGTATTAAAACCCAAACCCGACCATTCTGGCTTTGTGTTCATGTTAGGTTATAATGTTAGTCTTAATCAACGGTATCTGGGCTTTACCCTGTTCCACCTCGATAATGAAGGGGAAATAGTGAGCGAACATCCTTATCATTCACCTTTACTGAGAGTAGCGCGCGATTTCACCTTCTTAGAAAATGGCAATGTGCTTAGCATCGGACAGCAAGGCAATTTCATTGCACTAACGGAAATTGACATGAGTTCCAACCAAGAGCTCAGTGCCTACTCCATTAATTTCAAAGGTGTCGGCGGCTTAATTAACAGTAACCCCATGTTAGTGGAAAGGACGGTAGCTAATAAAATTGTAGCTTTTTATCCAGCCCCAAGCGATAGCGCCTATATGCATGTGCTAAATACTAATTATGAAACAAAGTTTATTAAGGAATTGGAACCCAATCTAAGTGACCAATATCCACTAACGAGCTCTGTCTGTGCTAATGGCGACCTCCTTTTGGTTTGCATTGACTTATCTAACAGTTTAGATGAAAACAGTATTGTTTACCGCTTAAACCCAGAAGGTGAGATGCTTTTTAGAAAAAGATATAGTGGACGAGTGCGCGATATTATTGAAAGTTCAGACGGAGGAATCCTGTTGTCTAACGACGTAAACTATGGTGGTGGAATTAAAAAAGCCACCCTTCAAAAACTATCTGCTAATGGTGAATTATAAAGCCTCATCAAGAAATAGTCTTCTGGCCATCTTAATGCTGGTGCTATTTGCTTGTGAGAAAAAAGATACGGGCTTGGTAAATAATGACCGAAACCCCTTAATTGGAGTTTGGCAATACACTTCCATTTCTGTAGATGGCTATGACTTTCTATTCGCTAGTAACAACTTAGAGCCAGGGGAATATAAGGACGCCCTTGGTGGTGAAAGAGCAGAATTAGCCAGACGTCATATCAAATATTTCGAAGATGGAACCTATCAATTACAATGGGCTGATCGTGGTGATTACAGCCTGGGAACCGAGGGAGACCCTAATTGGCAACCGAGCTTTGGCTATTATCAATTGAATGAAGCGGGCGATAGCCTCATTCACAATAAAGGTCTTCCTTATGAAACCTTTTACCTTCTTAGCATTGATGGAAAGCAAATGCTTAGAACTTCACAACGTTATATGAGTGAGAACAGCACGGAATATGGCAGCCGCGATCTTTGGAGGCGCGGAAATATTGTAGAGTTCACAGAGGTCTTTGAGGTCTTTTAATTAGCAAGACCAGCCTTAAGCCTATCCAGTCTAAAAAGCTTTTTGAGAGAATCTTTTGGCCTGCTTTAATTTATAAAATTCCAGCTGGGACTAATTTCGGCAAACTAATTGCTACGAGCCACAATCTTTAGTAATTTCACGCCATTAATTTTGCCCCATGTTAAAGCAGCAGCTGCAGCAAAAACTCCTTCAGAAACTCTCGCCTCAGCAAATTCAGCTGATGAAGCTGATTCAGTTGCCTACGCTCGCCCTCGAGCAAAAAATCAAAGAAGAAATTGAAACCAATCCTGCCCTCGATGAAGGCAGTGAAGCGGACAGCGATGAAGACGATGAGTTCGACTACGATCAAGACTTAAATGAGAGTAGTGATGAGTCCAATGATGCCGACGATATAAATGTGGATGAGTACCTCAGCGACGATGAGGTGCCCGACTACCGCCTGCAAGCCAACAACTACTCGAAAGACGATGAAGATAGCAAGGTGCCCATTTCCGGCGGCATTAGCTTTCACGAATATTTAATCAGCCAATTAGCCACCTTTAGTTTTAACGATCAAGATCGGCAGATAGCCGAATACTTGGTTGGCAACATTGACGACGATGGTTATATCCGGCGTGAATTACGCGCCATTGTTGATGATTTAGCCTTTACCCAAAATATTTTTGTGGAAGAAGAAGAGCTAGAAAAAGTGCTGGCTAAGGTGCAAAAAATGGACCCCGCGGGCGTAGGCGCACGAAACTTAAAAGAGTGCCTTTCCCTGCAATTGGCCCGAAACACACCCAGTTACCATGTGCGCTTAGCTTCTGAAATAATTAAAGATCACTTCGACGAGTTTACCAAAAAACACTATGAAAAACTGATTCTTCGCTTAGACATCGACGAAGAAGATCTAAAGCTAGCGATTGAAGAAATTGTTCGTTTAAACCCCAAGCCTGGCAATAGTTCCAGCAACTCGAGCGGCGATTTACAAGTGGTAATTCCCGATTATACCATCACCATTAACGACGGAGAGTTAGAGCTTAGTCTTAACTCGCGCAATGCCCCCGAGCTTAACGTTAGCCGCGAGTACAAAGACATGTTGGAGACCTATAAGGATACCAACAAGAAGAATAAGGCCCAGAAAGACGCGGCCCTTTTTGTAAAGCAAAAGCTCGACAGCGCCAAGTGGTTTATCGAAGCCATTCGTCAGCGCCAGCAAACGCTAATGATTACCATGAGCGCCATTATGGAGCATCAAAAAGAGTATTTCATTACCGGAGATGAGCGCAAATTACGCCCCATGATTCTCAAGGATATTGCCGATGAAATTGGCATGGACATCTCGACTGTTTCACGTGTAGCCAGTAATAAGTACGTTTCTACACCCTACGGAACTTTTTTAATTAAACAGTTCTTCAGCGAAAGCATGAAAAATGAGGCTGGCGAAGATGTAAGTACTCGAGAGATTAAAAAGATTTTAGAAGATTCCATTGGCGAAGAAGACAAACACAGACCGCTTACCGACGATAAACTGGCCGCCTTGCTCAAAGAAAAAGGTTATCCCATTGCCCGCCGAACGGTAGCGAAATATCGTGAGCAATTGGATATCCCCGTGGCGCGTTTACGCAAAGAATTATAGCATGAATAAAAGCCTAGCCAAAGCTATCTCGGTATTATTTCATCCTGCCATTTATCCCATTATAGGAATATTCCTTATTCTGCGTCATTTACCTTATCATTACTCGCACCGGGTCGTTGTTTTAAGCATTGCCATGGTTTTTATCGGCACCTATTTAATCCCCGTATTAATCAGTCTTTTGCTTTTTCGCTTACGCCTGATAAGCAGCTTAATGATGGAGAATGCCAAAGACCGCCGCTGGCCCTATGCCTTTGGGGCGATCTCTTTTATTTTTACCGCTCACTTTATTTATCAAGCCGAATTAGCCAGTGAAGCCTATCTCTTTCTCTTTGGCTCGGCCTTGGTTATCCTACTCCACCTTTTACTACTGAGCTTTTTGAAACCCAGCGCCCATATGGCTGGCATTGGTGGTTTCTTAGCCCTCTTAATGGCTGTTTCCGCCAAATATGCGCTTAACGTTTTACCCTTTATTGTTCTCCTTTTTTTATTAGCGGGGGTTATTGGTAGTGCTCGCTTAACGCTAGATGCGCATACACCGCGCGAATTGTGGTTGGGATTTATAAGCGGATTGGTAATCGTGTTTTCGACGATTTATTTTATTTAAGCTGGGTTCGAAGTCCATCTGCTTAGCGGGAAATTGGCACCTTATGTTGCTCATTTTCCTACCTGTGAAAGCAAACTTGGTATACTTTTAATCAGCGACTAATATTTTTTCAATCTTCCACTAACTTCTCTCGCTTTGCCGCTTTTGCCTTAGCCTTAGCACTTAGGGTTTCTCGAGTCTAGGAAGAATTAAAGTCAACTGTTAAATAAGAATAGTACGATTTCTAAGACTTTATTGTCCAAAAGGACTTGAATGTCGAATGCAAAACTGTGAACCCCAAGTTTGCCAAGCGCCACCGCCTATTATTTTTATTTTTTGTTAGCAACTGGTTTTGTTAAAAACTAATATTTTGAAATACGTGATCGGATAAACTATCACCATAAACTGAGTTCATCCTAGGGTAGTCGGTGGACAACATATAACCTGTATTTTTATAACTGAAAACAACAATTTGACCTTTTGCTGATAAAGTGTCACTTTGGTAATTTTCATAATTTCCAACAAATCCATTATTGGCAAATGAATATTTTTTATCAATTAGATTAAAGGAGTCGGCTTTACTTTTAAATGTTTTAGGACTAACATTTACGTTTTTATTCAATTCAAAAACAACACATTTAATAGAAAAATCACCTTCCTCAAAATAGATTGTCGAATGTATCATTTTTATATTTTCTGAATTAACTGTATAGTAGTATGAGTAGGCAGGTAAAGTGAAAAATAGTTTTTCAAACTCTACTATTGAATCATTTAAAACAAAGATTGAATTCAATGCAGCAGAATCTGAAACTGCCGTAAAATTACTAAGGGATTCTACTTTGTTTTTCTTTATTGAACTAGTATTCCAATTGAGATAAAAAACTAATGCAATGGGCAATAAAACGGCAATAAATGGGCCTGTTGTTTTTCGATTATTATATTCAATAAGATTTGGTAAATGATAGTCCCAAAATGGTTTAATAAGAATTACTCCACCAACGCTATTAATAAGTAAATATTTAATAATAGGAAAATCGATTTCCTTTAAAAACAAATTTAATCCGCCATACCATAAAATTGAAAAAACCATGATCGGTGTAATATATTTTTTCTTATTTACGGCTTTTAGATTGGCGCTGTATAATAACCCACCAAAAAAAGTTGTTCCTAGGATTGAGAAAAGAAATATAGCCCACTTTCTATAGATTATAGGTTTTGACATTGAGTATTTACTTGTTTTAACGGTTTGAATAAACGTCTGGGTAGTATCTATTACTTGTTGTAGGCGGTAGTTTTTGTTTGTTTCTTAGGATTTCCAAAAAGTTCAAAAACTGTTTTTTATCCTAGGCCGGTTTTATTCAGTAAGTATTTGATAATCTTCGTTTTAGTCATTGATGGATTAGTCTCCATTTCAAAAGTGTTTGTTTCCCAAGCAATAACCTGGTCAGGAAGATAAATGTAAAGAATGAAACGAGTTGGGAAGTTAGGTTTCATTTGCTCCCAAGTTGTATCGTTTTCAATAATTGTCCCTAAATAGGCTTTTACAGGCTCCTGCGTCTTTATGCTATCATAAGAACTGGTTAGTAATTCCCAATTCAGATTCTGGATAATCGCAGTATCTGGGTAACTGCTGTAGTTGCTGTTAAGGAAGCAATAATCTTCACCTTCGTCATCTGTAAAAAAAGCTTTAATAGTTCTCTCTGTACGTTGTCCTGCAGGAGATTCAATCAACGTCATTATAGTGTCGGCCCTATTCTGTAGGTTCAATACAATCACACTCTCCATGTTTAATAAGTCTACCCTCTGTGCTTGTCTGTAAGAAGTGCAAGAATCAAGGAGACATAATAGAGAAATGAACAGGAAATATAATAGTAGAGTTTTCTTCATACCTAATTACCACCAACGCCTGGGTATAAACATCCTTTCCTAAAACATAAAACTAAAACCAATCCCAAAGGGACGTATCCTTTCTAAAGTAGTGGCTTGAGTGCCGCCCGCAGAGAGTATTTCACCGCCCGTGTATAATGGCGTGAGCGAATAAAAAGCATACAGATTAGTAATACCGTAACCTAGCTTTACATAGGCATCTGCGCGAAAGCGCGCCAAATCATCGAGTTGATAATAACGCACCCGTGAGTTTTCACGTCTAATTAGAGAATTATCTAAGGTTCGTACCCCAGCGCGCGCTCCAAGGTAAAAACGATAAAATTTTCCCGCCTCATTTTTCTTCGAGCGAAAGCGGAGTTCAACTGGAATGTAGAGATATTGCAGGTTCTGCGAAGCGCTTTTGAAAGTGGTATCAGTTCCTAGTTCATAATGGCCTTCGCCCGTTTTTAAATCGGTGCTTATCAAATGATTGTTACCATAACCTTGAAAGGAATACGACAGACCATATCCTATGCCCCCTCTTTCACTCCAGCTCGATTCAAACATAAAACCTACATCCGCCGCTACGCTCCAAATAGCGTTTTCTGTACCCGCGGGCGCATCTGCGAAAGCAAGATAACTGAGGTCGTAAAAAACGAACTTTTCGTGTTTGGGTAAAAGCTTTTTTTGCGCAAGCATACCAAGACTTAGAAGAAGGAGAGCAAAAGAATAAAGGGTGGTTTTCATAGATCTTAAATAAGAATTGCAATTTAGAGAAATGAAATCTATCAGAGGATAGCAGTTCACAATGGAATTAAGCACACAAACATTTAATTTCAATTACTTTTGCGCGAAATTTCTTAAGCTATGAGTCAGCATTTGTCCGAACAAGAATTACAAAGAAGAGAGGCCCTTAAAAGCTTACGCGAGATGGGTATAGACCCCTATCCTGCCGCTGAGTATAAGGCGAGTCATTTTTCTAAGGACATCCACGCCGCCTACGAAGATAATCCGGAAGCCCAAGAATGGGAAGAAGTATGCATTAGCGGCCGCATGATGACCCAGCGTATTAATGGTAAAGCTTCCTTTGCTGACGTGATGGACAGCCATGGTCGGGTGCAGGTTTACTTTAACCGCGATATTCTTTGCCCGGGCGAAGACAAAGAGCTTTACAATACTGTTTTTAAACGTTTACTTGATATTGGTGACTTTATTGGTGTTACTGGTCGCGTTTTTAAAACCAATATGGGCGAAATTACCATTGAAGCACACAGCCTAACCGTACTGAGTAAATCCTTACGCCCGCTACCTATTGTTAAGAAAGACAAAGAAGGAAATATTTACGATGCCTTTACCAATCCCGAGCAGCGTTACCGCATGCGCTATGTGGATTTAGTAGTAAACGACAAGGTCAAAAATACTTTTATAACTCGCACTCGCATTATGAATGCCATGCGCGAGTTTTTCAATCGTAAAGACTATTTAGAAGTAGAAACCCCTATTTTACAGCCTATCCCCGGCGGTGCTGCGGCGCGTCCTTTTATTACGCATCACAATGCTTTAGATATGCCGCTTTACCTGCGTATCGCCAACGAGCTATACCTAAAACGCCTGATTGTTGGGGGCTTTGAAGGGGTTTATGAATTTGCCAAAGACTTCCGTAATGAAGGGATGGATCGCACCCATAACCCCGAGTTTACGGTAATGGAAATCTATGTGGCTTATAAAGATTACTTCTGGATGATGAACTTCACCGAAGAAATGTTAGAGCATGTAGTTACTAGCGTTAATAAGGGATCTACCGAAGTGAAATTAGGCGACAAGGTGCTAAACTTTAAAGCGCCTTTTGCACGTATCACTATGGTAGATGCGATAAAAGAGCATACCGGCTACGATATTACCGGCATGGACGAGGCGGCTTTGCGCGATGTGTGTAAGGCACTCAACATCGAAACGGATGATAGCATGGGTAAGGGTAAATTGATTGATGAGATTTTCGGCGAGAAATGCGAAGGAAATTACATCCAACCGACCTTTATTACCGATTATCCCGTGGAGATGTCGCCGCTTTGTAAAAAGCACCGCGATAATCCCGATTTCACCGAACGTTTCGAATTGATGATTAATGGTAAAGAAGTGGCCAATGCCTATTCGGAGCTAAACGATCCCATCGATCAACGCGAGCGCTTTGAAGAGCAATTAAACCTTTCTGCCAAGGGCGACGACGAGGCGATGTTTATCGATCAAGACTTCCTTCGCGCTTTAGAATTTGGCATGCCGCCTACTTCAGGAATGGGTATTGGTATTGATCGCTTAACCATGATGTTGACCGATAATTCCAGTATTCAAGAAGTGCTTTTCTTCCCGCAAATGAAGCCCGAAAATAAAGAGAGCAAAAAAGTACTGGAACTAAACGACGGTGAAAAAGCGATTTTCGAAATCTTAAAAGTAGAAACACGCTTGGCGCTAGATGACTTAAAAACGCGCTCAGGTCTTTCCAACAAAGCCTGGGATAAGAGTATTAAAGGTCTAGCCAAGATGGGCTTGAGCAAAGTTGAGAAAACAGAAGAAGGCCTTTTCGTAGAGTTAGCAGAAGACTAGAATAGTTAGAAAAACCGTTTATCGAATTATTCTACCGTTTATCGAAGATTATCGGTAATCCTTAAAAAAGCAAAAAGGGGTGGCTCGCGAGAACCACCCCTTTATTATTTTATCTAGACCAGTACTTAGTCGATAAGTACCCTTTCGCGGTAGCTGCCTTTGTCGCCTGCCACGTTTATAATATACAATCCTTTTTTCAAACCTTGTACGTCAAACTCTAGAACTTCGCCTGAATTTGCGGCCTTATTCCACATGCGAACCACGCGACCACTAGCATCATTTAACTGAATACTATAGGCCCCGCCCTCAGCTACTTGTAGGAATAATTTGTCTGAAGCGGGATTAGGATAAAGTGCCAACCCTGCCAAGGCAAACTCATTGGTACTAACATCAACGATGGTTTGCATCGTTGTGTCATTTCCGCAATCACCTGCTACAATTAAGGTTACAGTATATGAGCCTGCAGCCGCATAAGTATTAGTAACATTAGCGCCTACGCCACCATTTCCATCACCAAAATCCCAAGAATAGGTAGCAATCGTTCCCGTAGATGCGCTCGCATCAAAGCTGTAGTCTAAAATATTAGAGCTGCTTACGGTATAATTAAAACTTCCGCTTGGTACGCCGTTTAGATTGGTACTTATTGGAGTTGGACCAACGTAGTCGCCCGTATCCTGCAGTCCACAAGTATCAGCAATGTATACATCATAACCCGTATTAGGACTTAAACCCGTTAAAGTAAAGGGAGAAGTAATAGCGGAAGTAAAGCTTCCTGTGCCGGGTGTAAAGCCGATGGGGCCGTACTCGATTATTGAGCCACCTGTTACGGAAGTCCAGCTAAGGTCGGCCGTGCTACAAGACTCATTGGTAACGGAGATATTACTTACCTGTGGACAGATTACTGAGCCACCCGGTACATCTACCCGTATATCATCTAGTACATTACCTCTACCATAATTATCACTGCCCTCAAAAGCAAACTGCAAGGTGCTAGAATTAGATGGAACAGCAATTACCGCTTGAGTCCAAACTGAAACGTCATTTGCATCGGTCCACAGTTGATTCCAAGAAGCACTTGGACCAGTACGATAATAAACGGTTAAGGTATTCTGGTCACCGGCCCAATCTTCCTGTCCATACCAAAAACTTAATTCGGTAGCACTTAAAGCACTCGCATCAATTACCGGAGAAATAAAGCGGGTAACATGTGGGCCGCCACTACTGCTAGTGAAAACCGCATTCTGCAATCCTCCGTAAGGAGTAGTAATGCTTCCGCCCGTAGAGCCCGAACCGATACTCCAAATCTTTCCACCTGTGATGGTGTCATTTTCCCAACAAGTAGTGCTTCCGCCTTCAAAATCTTCTAAAAAGGGAGCGGTAAATGTTAAGCAAGAAGTATTAAAACAAATTGGTCCTGTCCAAATACTGGTGTCACCTGGGGCACAAATAGACCGAACGTAAACACAGTAGCTGCTTGCGGAGCTTAAATTAGAGAAGGATGTACTTAAAGTGCTAGATGTCCCTAGTGTTCCTGAACTAGGTGCGGCACTTGGCGTGGTTACCAGAGAATACTGGAAATTAGTAGCAAATCCAACCCAGTTTACGGTCGCCGAACTAGAAGTCACCCCACTAACAACAACATTGGTAGGTTCGAAACAACTTACATCGGTACAAACCGTGTAAGGTCCAAACCAATCCCCATTACCTATACCAACACAAGTATCTTGTACATATAAATCGTAACAAGTACCAGCCTGCAAGCCGGTTAAATTATAATTCGTATTGCTAACACCGCGCACATAACTTCCAGATACGCCGCTACCTTGACGGAACCCTGCTGGTCCCCAGTTGATGTTCCAAAGACTACCATTGGCAGAAGTCCAATTGAAATCTACATTATTGGTGCCTACGCTATTGGTATCAATATTGGAAACCGCACCGCAAGGCTGACCCTCTACTTTAAAGTTATCGATTAACCAGTACCAAGCCCATGCGCCAGCATCGTCATATACAAAACGAACTTGCAGGTTAGCGTTGGCATATGGAGTAATATCTATGTTTTGAGAATCAGGCGCACTAAACGCTCCCAAGTCTTGCCTAAAAGAAGCTACTTGTACCCAAGAAGTACCATCAAATACTTCGACCGTTCCAGAGTCAGATCCGATATGATTATAATATTGATCGAAGATTAAACTCAATGAACCAGCAGACATATAGGCACTGGCATCCATAATAGGCGAAGTGAGAGTCTCGATTAATGTTTCTCCACTACCAGCAGCATCGCTATCCACTTCCATAAAAGGAGTACCATCTAAATCACCACCGCTAGTTAAACCACCTGTTGGGGCATGCACCCAAGTGTCGGTTGAAGTACCGCCGTCGCTTACAGTAAAACAGCCTTGGCCATTATCAAAATCTTCACTGTAAGGTAAACTTACGGGTAAACAGGCCGTGGAAATATTTAAGGGACCAGTGGTGTCGCTTACGGAGCTGCCACAACTATCTAAAAGATAAAAATCATAAATAGTGTTAGGACTCAATCCATTTATTCCCAAGGGAGAAGTGCCAGCATTTAGATTGGTGCCACTACCTAAACTAAAACCTACAGGGCCATACTCAATGGCAATACCTGTTCCTGTTCCAACGGTCCAGCCTAAGTTTACGCTATCACTACCTACGTAATTAGCCATAAAGTTAGTAGAAGGGCTACATAAAACTTCTTCTACACTAAAATTGTCAACTAACCAATACCAGGCCCATACACCATTGTCTTTATAAAGAAAACGAACTTGTAAAGCTGCATTTGCTTGAGCAGTAATATCAATGTACTGATGATTTGGACTACCAAAATTACCCACAGAATTGGATAATTCATAAACGTTCACCCAGTTAGTACCATCGTAAACATCTACAAAAATTGAGTCGGTACTCGCATTAAAATAATATTGATCAAATTCCAAGATTAAACTTCCGGTGATACCCGAAGCATCTATAACAGGAGACAAAAGAGTCTCCACTAGTGTTTGACCGGAACCGGCATCATCACTATCTACTTCTACGTGACCTGTCCCATCTAAGTCGCCACCACTAGTTCCTCCTCCAGCTGGAGCGGAACGCCAAGTATCTGTGGTTGATCCTCCATCTACCACAGTGAAACAGCCAAGACCTGAATTGAAACTATTAGTGTAAGGTAAGTTTACCGTAGCACAAGGTGTACAAAAAGTATATGGACCAGAGTAACCCGAGTAACCACCGCCAGGACAGGCATTAGCAATATAAACATCATAGCAAGCGCCGGGACCGATTGGGTTTACGCAGGTGCTCGCATCAGCATTGCTTAGACCTACACTTAAACTACCAAGAGTAGCCTTGGTTCCAGCACAGCCAGTCCCTTGTGTGAAGCCTACTGGGCCCCATTCAAAAGCAATGGAATCAGTTGCACTTCCCAAGTTTACAGTGAAGGCTGTCGCAGAATTAGCACTTACCGTAACCGCGGTAGGGTTCGGGCATAAAACAGATTCCACCTTGAAATTATCCACAAGCCAATACCAAGCCCATGAGCCATTATCGAAATAACGAAAACGTACCTGCAAGCTATCATTAGCGTAGGTCGTAATATCGATTTGTTGCTGATCCGGAGAACCGAAAGCTCCCACCGTACTATTAGTGCTGTAAACAGTTTGCCAAGCAATGCTATCCCAAACCTCAACCCATACACTATCGTTGGTATTGAGAGACCGAAAAAAATGATCGAACTCTAGAAAAAGAGTTCCCGTAACATTACTCGCATCAATATAGGGAGAGGTTAAAGTTTCGTCCAGCGTATTGCCACTGCCAGCAGCGTCGCTATCTACTTCCATAAAACCAGTGCCATCGATGTCGCCACCGGCTGTTCCAGCACCTGATGCCGCTTGTACCCATGTGTCAGTGGTGGTTCCTCCGTCGGTAATTGTAAAGCAGCCGACACTGCTATTAAAGTTTTCTGTGAAAGGCAGACTTTGTGGAGGACATTGACTATAACCAGAAACTGTCCCAAACAAAAGCAACCCATACGTGAGTAGTTTTTGCAGATTCATAAAATTAAATAAGATTAGTAATACAGCAAAGTTAAGAAAAAGCTATGGGAATAAAGCTTCTATCTATTTTACGATTTAAAATTCTCAAATTTTTAAAGGAAAACAAATGCTTTTTTACCCTGTGAAATTGATTAAAAAAGATATTGAACTCATAAATCCCAAGCCATAATTACAGTATCCTATTGATTTTTAAAAACCTACAACACAAAAAATACACTACTCACTTTATAAAAATAAAGAGCTTGGGGAAATTGAAAAAAGAGTAAATCCTGCTAAAATTATTTTGTTTTGACCTCATTAAAAAACCATAAACCTTCTCACTCTTGACTCTTAAGAGGCTTGAAATCCTATTTTTTTATGACTTCCGTCGCAGAATGGTTTTTTACCCGAAGCCCCGCAACGACAAAGCACAGGATTCTCTTCAATGCTGCTGCTACCATCTGGATGGGTAAACTTGATGGCGCCTTTTACGATGATCGGGCCATTGGGAACTAGAGTAGCATTGAGGTCACCTTCGGAAACAAGCTCGGCCTTTTCTTGACCAACATAGCTTAAGGCACCAGAAGGACATTGTTCAATTTGTTTACGAATCGCTTCTCCGCTGGCACCATTAGGATCAACCCAAGGTTTTTGCCCATAACGAAACACATCACCCAAATTGCGCCAGCACTTTTCACTATGAATGCACTTATGTGCTTGCCATATAATGGTTACTTCATCTCCAGCATACTCTCTCTTGGTAGGTTTTATATTCATGGTTTCATTGTTTGAACTTTAAAACTACGAAATCGAATCATAGATCAACAAATTCGATCACTTATTTTATCCTTTCCCTTTACTTTGCAAAAAATAATTTCTCTTGCAGCTCTATCCCAGCGACTTGGCCGAGGCCCTCGATTTTCAATTTATCCGCAATCAAATAGCCAAACTTTGCTTCAGTGCACGTGCTAAGGAAATGGCCTTGGCGCTTCAGCCTATCGATGATTTATCGGCGCTGCGCAAGACACTCAAAGAGACTGATCAAATTTTAAGTTTGCTTTTAAGCGAAGAAAACTTTCCCAATGCCGAGCATCCTGCACTGGGCTCTTTTCTCTCAAGAATTTCCATTAAAGGTCATGCTTTACGCGAAGAGCAATATGCCGAAATCCGCAGCTTAGCCATTAACTACCGCGATATTCGTCGCTATATAGAGGGTAAAAAAGACCGCCTGCCCACCCTGTGGCGAAACCTAGAGTTACTCTTTTCTGAGAAAACGGTAATTGATGAAATCGATCGGGTGATTGACGAGCGAGCGCAAGTACGTTCGAATGCTTCCGCAGAACTGCAAAAAATTAGACGCGATCTAGTTAAAAAGCGCGCTTCCGCAGAAAGGGTATTCCAAAGAGCGCTCAAAAAAATGAGAGATAAAGGTATCCTCGCCGATTTCGACGAAAGTGTTTCGGAAAGTAGAAGAGTACTCGCTATTCAATCGGCCTATAAAGGGCAAGTGCAAGGAATTCAACATGGCTCTTCCCATAAACACAGCATTACTTTTATTGAGCCGGGTGAAACGGTAGAAATTAACAATGAAATTTCGGAGTTAATTGAAGATGAGAAGGAGGAAATTAAACGCATCTTACGTGAGTTGAGTGGTATTCTTGCACCCTACCGCGAGCATTTAGAAGAAATTGAAAACCAAATGGTGCACTTGGACTATCATCGTTCCAAGGCCTATTTTTCGTACCGTGAAAAGGCTTGTGTTCCTTACATATCTCGCGAAAAGCGTATTATACTGCGTGATGCTTATAATCCCGTGCTGCGGCATTATAATGCCCTTAAAGAAAAAGAGACCGTTGCGCTTAACTTAGAGCTTCATCCACAACAGCGCATGCTCGTTATCAGCGGACCTAATGCGGGCGGTAAATCACTCTCCCTAAAAACGGTGGGGCTATTGCAAATCATGTTGCAAAGTGGCTTACCTGTGCCGGTGCACCCCGAAAGTGAGATGTGTCTTTTTGAGCAATTACTCGGAGATATTGGGGATGCCCAAAGTATTGAAAACGAATTAAGTACTTATAGCTCCAAATTACAGAAGATGGAGCATTTTCTCCGTCACGCCGATGAGGAAAGTTTACTATTAATCGATGAATTTGGCTCAGGTTCCGACCCCGAATTAGGATCTGCCTTAGCACAGGTATTCCTCGAAAAATTAAATGGTTTTAAAAGTTTTGGCATTCTTACCACCCACTTCAATTCCATTAAAGCTTTAGCGGCCGAAACGGAGGGTATTGTAAACGGGGCGATGCTTTTTGAAAGAGAAACTTTTAGTCCGCGCTACGAATTAATCATTGGTCAACCTGGCTCGTCCTATACCTTCGAAGTGGCACAGCGCAGCGGCATTGCAAAGCACATTATTCACGAGGCAAGAGGCAGAATAAAACAGAACACCTTAGAAGTTGATCGCCTTTTGGTGCAGATTCAAGAAGATAAAGTAAGCATTGAAAGAACGCGGAAAGAGCAGGAAGTTGAATTGCGTAAACTGCGAGAAATGCAGGCCGATCAGCAGGTGAAAATCACCAAGCTAGAAGATAAGCTCAACAAGCAAAGTCGCATTAACGAGGAAGGTGACCGCATGATGTATTGGGGGCAGCGCTTCCAAAAGTTGATCGATAGTTGGATGGATCAGAAAACGCAGAAGGACAAAAAAGAAGTGATTGCGCGTTTTATCGCCATGCTCAACCAGCGTTCGGGTGAGGTGCAAAAAGAGGAAAGCACCGATCACCAAAAGAAACTGGCGGTTCGCCATAAAAATATTGACAAATACACCAGCGAAGCTATCGCCATTGGCAGTCAGGTGAAAATTATTGACTCGGGTATTATTGGCACCCTAATGGAGCAAAAAGGCAGCAAGTATATTGTCGCTCTTGGGGGCAATCTCAGCGCTAGCATGGAGCGCGAAAAATTTGTGCGCGCCGACGCCCCTATTGGCGATAAACCCAAGAAAAGAAAAAGGAATAAGACTTTTAAAAATCAGGTTCCGCAAGATTCTTCGTCTAAGCAAACTGCTCCTAAAAACGCATCTACCGAAAGTAAAGGTGATGCTAAAAAACCTGTCGAAAATAAAGCCGCGGCAACTCCGGATAAACCTCAAGGTGAGGCCCAAAAAAAGAAGCCAGCAAGAAGGCGTCCTAAAAAGGCTAAAACTCCAAGTACTAATGATGCTACTAAAACAGAGGGAGCAAAACCGAAGGAGCAAAAAGACTAGCAATTTCCCTTTGATTTACTTCCCTTCGTAATCAATCCTTACATTTGAGCGCCTAAAAAATTTATGATGGAAGAAGTTGTATCGGATATTCCCTTAATTACAAACGACGCGGTGGTTTTCGGCATTCTCATGGCCTTGCTGCTTCTCATCTTTAAAACGAGTGAAAATCCTCGTTTTTCGAAGTTTTTCAAAATTATCCCCGCCCTTCTGCTCTGTTATTTTCTCCCCTCGCTCTTTAGTACATTCAATATTATTTCTCCCCATTGGATTGATTTAGAAGCGGCCAAAGCTTTTCTAATGCAAGAAGGATACAGCCTCGAAGGGATAAGTAGTTTCAAGGATTTCAAAAACTATGTAATCAATCAGGAAGTTCCGAGCACCCTTCTGAAACCCTTTATGGGCAAGTCGCAGCTTTATTTTGTGGCTTCGCGCTATTTATTGCCAGCCAGTTTAATTCTCCTCACTCTAAGTATTAACCTCAAAGAGGTTTTCCGTCTCGGGCCAAAGGCTTTAATCATGTTCTTTACCGGAACAGTAGGGGTGATTCTGGGTGGGCCGCTCGCCATTTTGATCTTCAGCGCCATTGCCCCCGAAGTTGTGGGTGCCGGTACCGATGAGGTTTGGCGGGGAATGACCACCATCGCGGGTTCTTGGATTGGCGGTGGCGCTAACCAAGCAGCCATGTTTGAAATCTTCTCGGGTGATAACAATTTAATTTCTGGGAAAATTTATTCGGTAATGATTACGGTCGATATTATTGTCGCCGAAATCTGGATGGCCTTTTTACTGCTAGGAGTAGGTAAAGCCGATCGCATTGACAAATACTTTAAAGCGGATTCATCTGCGGTGGAAACCTTAAAAAACCACATGCAAGAATTCAGTTCTAAAATAGCACGCATCCCCTCTTTTACCGACTTAATGGTTATTTTAGGTATCGCTTTCGGCGGAACGGGTCTGGCCCATTTACTGGCTGATATTATCGCTCCTTTCATTTCTGAAAACGCCCCCTATTTAGCGGAACGTTTCAGTTTAGGTTCGGGCTTCTTCTGGTTAATTGTTTTAGCCACCACCCTAGGAATTGGTCTATCTTTTAGCAAAGCCCGCAACTACGAAGGTGCCGGTGCCTCTAAAGTCGGCAGTGTTTTCATCTACATATTAGTGGTTACCATTGGCATGAAAATGAATATTTTAGGCATCTTCGAAAACCCTGGGCTCTTCTTGGTCGGTCTCACTTGGATGGCTTTCCACGTAGGACTATTACTCCTTATCGGCAAGCTTATTAAAGCGCCCTTCTTCTTTTTAGCAGTAGGTAGTAAAGCCAATATTGGTGGCGCTGCTTCTGCTCCTGTTGTGGCCGCAGCCTTTCATCCTAGTCTTGCTCCAGTTGGGGTTCTTCTGGCGGTATTAGGCTATGCTCTAGGAACTTACGGCGCCTACATTTGTGGATTATTAATGCAATTAGCGAGTTCGTGAAAAAACTAATCATCTCTTTCTTTGTGCTTCTTTCTTGGGCCGGTCAAGCCCAGATAGACAGCACGAACGAAACTATTCGTTCCATTTACAATCTCGCGCTAAGCGAGCAACAGGGTTATAAATGGTTAGCGGAACTATGTTCAATGGGTCCTCGTTTGTCGGGGTCTGATCAGGCTACAGCCTCGCTTTTACACTTTCGGAAAATCATCGATAGTCTCGGCTTTGAAACTTCTCTGCAGCCCGTTACTGTGCCCAAATGGGAACGCGGTCCGCAAGAAAGAGCCTGGATGGTAAGCCAAGGAATTAAAAGTGAAGAACTGGCGGTTTGCGCTCTCGGCGGATCAGTAGCTACACCAGAAGGAGGTCTGGAAGGCGAGTTGGTGGAAATCACCAATTTCAATCAATTAGACAGTCTGGATTTAAAAGGGAAAATCGCTTTTTACAATATCCCGATGGACCCAACCTTTATTTCTACCGGTTACGCTTATGGAAACGCGGTAAAACAACGCTGGGCGGGTGCTATTGAAGCCTCCAAGCGTGGTGCTTCTGCGGTGGTGATTCGTTCGCTTAGCAGCAGTGTCAATAAGTATCCGCATACTGGTAGCATGAGCTATGAGGATGGGGTGACCAAAATTCCCGCCGCGGCCTTAAGCACCTTTCATGCTGAACTCCTTAGCCGTGAACTATCCAAAAATCCCGCTTTAAAGCTGAAACTTAATATGGCTTGTCAATGGTACGATAGTGTAGAAAGTTATAACCTCATCGCAGATCTTAAAGGCAGCGAAAAGCCAGAACAACTGATCTTGGTTTCGGGGCATTTCGATTCGTGGGATTTAGGTACCGGTGCGCACGACGATGGCGCAGGTTCTATGCATGCTTTAGAAAGTTTATACCTCTATCAAAAGCTCGGTTTGGCGCATAAGCGCACCTTGCGTTTGGTTTTTTATATGAATGAAGAATTCGGTTTAAGTGGCGCTAAGGCTTACGCCAAGATGAGCAAAGAAAAGGGCTTGAAGCATGTAATAGCCATTGAAAGCGATGGCGGCGGCTTCAGCCCACGTGGCTTTAGTATACAATCTACCCCAGAAATGATATCGGAGGTAAAAAACTACCGCGATTATTTCGAGCCTTATGGCATTTATCAATTTTCTAGCGGGGGCTCGGGGGCCGATATCTCTCAACTTGGCAGCGACGATAAGGTGCTTATTGGTTTAAGACCTGATGGACATCGTTACTTTGAAGTGCATCATTCCGCTTTGGACGATATCAACTCTGTGAATGCGCGTGAATTGACGATGGGCTCGGCAGCACTGACTGCTTTAATGTATTTATTGGACCGCGATGATATCTGTTTAAACTGTAATTAAAATTATTCTCATTGATTATCAGTGTTTTAACATTAAGTTTAAAAAAATAGCTAGTCCGCGTGAACCAAAGTGCCTAAGCCTAGTTATTTAGACAGGTTAAGGTTTGGTTAATTGTTTTGATTTAGTTTGAAACATGAAGGGAGGCATCACGCCTCCCTTTCCTTTTTAAAAACCTGATCTCGAATTGTCTTTTCTATGCTTAAGAAATTTTCACGCCCAGATAGTCATTGATTAATTCGTGGTTAACTAGCCTGTCCAAGCTCTCCACGATCTTATTCAAATCGAAGAAATAAACCAATCTTGCACAAGCCGATCTGTTTAATCGGCGAAAATCCGTGATTAAAGCGATGTCTGCGCAGATAATCACAGATTGAGCGGATGGTAGCAGATTGTTTCTCGATATAACCCACAGTCAACAATCTTAAGCGGCACTTTGTTAAAGCGAAGAACTAAATCCATTCTAGCACAAGCCAATCCGTGTCATCTGTTTAATCTGCGGAAATCCGTGATTAAAGCTATGCCTATGCAGATAATCACAGATTGAGCGGATGGTAGCAGATTGTTTCTCGATATAAGCCACAGTCAATAATCTTAGGCAGCACTTTGTTAAAGAGAAGAACTAAAACAATTCTAGCAGAAGCCAATCCGTGTCATCTGTTTAATCTGCGGAAATCCGCGATTAAAGCGATGCCTATGCAGATAATCACAGATTGAGCGGATGGTAGCAGATTGTTTCTCGATATAAGCCACAGTCAATAATCTTAGGCAGCACTTTGTTAAAGCGAAGAACTAACTCAATTCTAGCACAAGCCGATCTGTGGCATCTGTTTAATCTGCAGAAATCCGTGATTAAAAAGCGATTACTTTAATGGTTTGTGAAAATCAGGCGTTTAAAGTCAGGTTTTACACCAAAATTAAAAAGCATACCAATTTCTAATTCAGTTGCCTTTAAGTAATTCAGTACCTGAAACTCGTGAGCGGCTTGTAACTTGGAGCTGGTTTTTAATTCCAATACAATTCTGCTCTCAAGAATTATATCGGCAAAATACCGCCCTATCAAACGTTCCTTATAATACACCTTGATAGGAACGTTGCCTTTCACATCTAGGCCAAGGTCCTTTAACTCGATAAGCATTGCTTCTTGGTAGACCTTTTCAAGAAAACCATGTCCCATTTCATTATACACACTATAGAAAGCTTCAATGGCTAGAGAGGTCAGTTCCTTATATAAAAAATGGCTCGTCATAATCAGTATAGTTTTGAGCACAAAAATGAGCGAACCTCGACTACTTTAAAGAGTATCAAATAATTAACAAGCGCTTAAAACCTCTAACCTATACGACTATGGGTACTAGCAATAGTAAACTCTGAATAAGAATGATACTAACGCAAGGAAGCTCAAGGCTCTCTTATAACTCAAGTCGAAAAGTATGTTAATCTGTGAAATCAGCGCTAAAAGCAATGGGAACACAAATAATCGCGGATCTAGCAGATCGTAACAGATTGGTTCTCGAAAAAACCAGCAGTCCATAAACTTAAGCAGCACTTGATCAAAGCGAAGACCTAAAACAATTCTAGCAGAAGCCAATCCGTGTCCTCTGCTTAATCCGCGTAAATCCGTGATTAAAGCGATGTCTGCACAGATAATCACAGATTGAGCGGATAGTAGCAGATTGATTCTCGATATAAGCCACAGTCCGTCTTGCTAACTGATAGTTTTCCGGAGGAAAACTCAAAATATTATTTGGGGAAGGTCGCTGTAATATTAATTTAAGCTCGAGTTTAAATTATAGCCTCAAATTTCCAATAAAAGTGGAAGACAAGTCTAGGTCCTGCTGCTGTAGCCAGCGCCTGTTATTAATCTAGTTGCAAAATTTTCATCTTAATTGGAAAAACCATTTATAGCCCTTCTAAAAAGCGGCTTTCCAGCCGTTAGCTTCTCACAATAGCCCGCTATTAAGTAGAGGACTGAGGCTTAATTTTACATCGAACTCTGATTTAAATATTCCAAATGCTTCCCAAACTAAGCTTAGATAAGGCGCATTTTAAGTCACTTTATTAACAATTTGTTAGTAAACTCAAGCCGCAAACACCAATACGCGCGCGGTTTACAGCTAATTAACTGATAAATAATGGCTTAAATTTGCACTTTTCCAACACAAAAGCTACATTAGAACCATCTAATTAATGGGGGTTAATTGAAAGGATGTTTAAATTTTTAGGCTTAAAAGCAGACAGACGGAACGAAGTAAATACTTGTTATATCAACAACGAAGCTTCTTGTCCATCGATCACAAAAAACCGACAACAAATCTTTAAGAAGTACAACTACCAATTTAAGGTATTAAAGTACAAATCAATAGCTAGCTAGCTCCCTTAGTTTAGCTTCTACCTTTCTTGCATTAGGAATCATCGTTGCCTCGAGAATACTATTTAAAGGAATCGCAGGCATATTCTCAGAACCAATTACCATTACGGGCGCATCTAGGAAACTGAAAACCTCCTGCTGTAACCAACCGGCAATACCTTGTGCAAAACCATTGCGCTCGGGCTCTTCTGTAACGATCAATACCTTATTGTGGAACTTTGCGCGCTCAACCATCAAGTCTTCATCTAAAGGATAAAGCGTTCTTAAATCTAAAACCTCTACCTTATTTCCTAAGGCTTTACCAGCTTCTTTAGCCCAGTAAACACCCATTCCGTAAGTGATTACTAGCAAACTTTCCTTAGCCGCAATACTTTCGGCACTCGCCTCGTAAGCAATCCTTCCCTTGCCAAAAGGAATTACATAATCTTCATCGGGTTCTATGGTTTTCGCGTCTTCCGTGCCTTTAATCTTACTCCAATACAAGCCTTTATGCTCTAGCATAACCACCGGGTTGGGGTCGTAATAGGCCGCTTTCATCAGTCCTTTTAAATCGGCGCCGGTACTGGGATAAGCGATTTTAATTCCGCGAATATTGGTTAATATGCTTTCTACACTGGAAGAGTGATATGGACCACCGCTGCCGTAAGCACCAATGGGCACACGAATAACTGCGCTTACCGGCCATTTACCGTTAGAAAGGTAGTTAGAGCGGCTTACTTCGGTAAAGAGCTGATTAAGGCCAGGCCAGATATAATCGGCAAATTGTACTTCCACAAAAGGCTTAAGGCCCACGGCGCTCATTCCTACTGTACTACCAATAATAAAGGCTTCTTGAATAGGGGTATTGAAAACACGATCGTCGCCGAATTTTTGGGCAAGCGTAGCTGCTTCTCTAAAAACACCACCTAGTCTACCACCTACATCTTGTCCGTATAACAGCGCTTCAGGCTCGTTGCGCATAATTTCTTGAATTGCAAAAAGTGCGGCATCCACCATCACGGTTTTTTCCTTACCCTTAGGTGTTCTTTCGCCCTTCTCTTCCGTAATGGGGGTGGGGGCAAAATCGTGGGTGAATAAATCACTAGGTGCAGGATCTTCTTCCGCTAAAGCTCGCTGATAATCGGACTTAACCACTTCTCCTTGCTCGTGGTAAATTTTATTTAGTTCCTCTTCAGTTACACCTTTGTTTAGGAGTTCCTGCCATAATTTGGGGAAGGGGTCGCGGGTAGCATGCTCCTCTAAATCGTCTCGGTACCACTCTTTACGGACGCCGGAAGTATGATGACCTAATAAGGGTACTTTAGCATGTACTAAAAAAGGTCGGCGCTCGGTGCGGATTAGTTCTAAAACTTCTTTAAGCGTTTCATACGATTCGATAAAATCACTACCATCAATACTGCGGGTTTCAATGCCGTGGAAACCTTGGGCATATTCGGCGGCATTTTGCGCGCGCGTTTCCGTCACATTCGCAGAAATATCCCAATCATTATCCTGCACTAAATACAAAATGGGTAATTGCTTTAAAGCCGCCATTTGCAAAGCCTCGGCAATTTCACCTTCGGTCATAGCGGCATCGCCAATGGAGCATACAGCCACTGGACTTTCACCCTCGGTGGTGAGCTTCATCAACTCGCGGTAACGGATACCTAAGGCAATACCCGTTGTAGGAATGGCCTGCATACCCGTAGCCGACGATTGATGAGGAATTTTTGGTTTATCGTCATCCTTTAAACTGGGATGAGAATAGTAGGTTCTACCGCCACTAAAAGGGTCATTTTTCTTGGCTAAAAGCTGCAACATTAAATCGAAGGGCTGCATGCCAATTCCAAGCAGGATAGAATCATCGCGATAATAGGGAGAAACGAAGTCGCAGGGCAGTAAGTTTAAGGCGCAAGCTAACTGAATAGCCTCATGTCCGCGCGAAGTAGCATGCACGTATTTGGCCGTTACTTCTTTATTTTCTTCGTAAAGTTCCGCCATTTGTTTGGCAGTACTCATCAGGCGAAAAGCCTTTACTAATAGTTCTTGTGATAGATTATTTTGCTTAGCATTTTCACTTGCGGACATAGAACATTATTTAGGTCCGCAAATATCGTAAACAATAGCCAAGCAGCCTCTACTTTGCTGCTTGGATTGCTTAATGCTAAATCTTCTTATTAGATTTACTCTGGTTTATGACCAAAATCGTAGGTAAAGCCAATGCTTAATACCTGACGAAATTGTGAACGGGGAACACCCGCCGTTGCAGGATTATCATCTAAATCGAATTTCACATCATGATCATAAATATACGCCAGCGCTAAATTGGCCTTAATGTTCTTGTTTACCGTGAAATTAAAAATAAGCTCACTGTTGATGTCGATTAGCGTAGGGTCTTCTATATAGTTGGAGAACATATCAATTCGGGCTTGCATATCCACGCCTTTCAGTACCTTACGCGTGTAGGCAATATTAATATAACCCCCAATTTCAACACGAGCGGTTTGACCTGAATCTACGCCGTAAGCACCCAGATCTGATAGGCGCTTTACCGTAACAAAAGTAGATTTAGAAGTGGCAGGCGAAATAAAAGCGGTAAAACGAGCATTGGGTTTATAGGTTGCTCCTAAACCCACCAGCATATAACCAGGCGCCATAAAATCGGAAACGCGCAAATCATCGCCCGACTCGCCTGGATTTGCGAAACCCGGCATAAATTGCGTGCGAAAGTTTAAGAAAGCACTATAATTCCACTTCTTACTTTTCAGATAATCTAAGCGTGTTTCGAGCTCAATTCTATCGTCCGTTTTATTAAAAATTGTATCCTGAAAATTAAGTCCGTAGGCTAAAAGTATACGGTTATTCCAAATCCACTTAGCATCACTTTGGTAATTGGCAAAGGCACTGAAAACCGTGTTCCCTGCCATAGAGTTTACCCCACCGGCTTGCCAGTTGCTGTATGCCGCCTGGCTAAACTGAACACCGAAATTTCCACCTTTCTTCCAGAAACTGCTATCGGCTAGTTCTTTACCCGCCTTTGCCTCTGCTTCTTGGCGAAAGCTTTGTACCTTTTTATCCTCCTTTGGATCGAAACTTTGACCCATTAAAAGTGAGGCCGACAAAAGCAGGCCCAGTGTAAACTTGATTGTCATATCGAAAAATTTTGCGCGAAATTATTTCTTTTTGAAGGAATTAATAGCATTGCGAGTAAAATTAGAGAGTACTAACTCACCACTAATGGCGGCTCTATCGGCTAAAAGTTGATCCCAATTTTCAGTGCCTTGCCAAAAAACTTCTTTCAGTTGACGCATCGCCTCAGGGTTAAAGCCTTTTAAACGGCTAATTAAAGCCGCTATTTCTGTGTCCATTTCGGCCACACTTTCGTGGAGATGATAATACAATCCGCGCTGATACGCCCAATCGGCATCACGCCATTCGGTTGCATTTATCGCTAATTCACTCATGCCACTTAAACCCATTTTGCGCTCCACTGCGGGGCCCACTACAAAAGGTCCAATCCCCACGGCAAGCTCGCTTAACTTTACCGCAGCATGCTTTGTAGCGAAGCAATAATCTACCGCAGAAGCCAAACCTACTGCGCCACCAACGGCCTTTCCGTGTACGCGACCCACAATTAACTTAGGGCATTTACGCATGGCATTAATTACATTGGCAAAGCCGCTGAAAAACTTTTTACCCTGCTCCATATTCTCGATAGAAATAAGTTCATCGAAAGAGGCGCCCGCACAAAAAGCACGCTCGCCGGCAGATTTCAATAAAATAACTTTTACCGCATCATTGGTGCCAGCTTCGGTAATGGCTGCCGCTAGTTCGGCTAGTAAACGACTGGGTAAAGAATTGGAAAGAGGATGGAAAAACTCGATTTCGGCAAGACCATCCTGCGCTTCACTTTTAATATATCCTTGGTGGATTGCTTCTGACATATTTAAGATTTTTTAAACTATTGCTCTATTTTAAAGACCTAGCTTTCATGCTTAAGCCATGCATCATTGTTGCGCATCTAGCGAAAGCGAAAAAAGCCCTTATTTAACTAGACTGATCGATTTTCTTAACCATAGTAAGAATGGTTGCTAAAGCCACGGTTTCACCTGTTTCATCGTAAACGTCTACATTAAACTTCACAATGCCTTTGGCAATATCTTCTTCGCTGCGTTTTTCTTGGTCAATTTTTTCCTTAACCGTAAACTTCACGCCGATGGTCATACCCGGGTAAACGGGCTTGGTAAAGCGACATTCGTCGATGCCGTAGTTTAATAAAACCGGCCCTTTGCGAGGGTCTACAAACATACCTGCCGCTTTGGATAGAACATAATAACCATGCGCCACTTTGCCTTCGAAAATGGTTCCCTCCAAAGAGGTGGCATCTACATGGGCATAAAAATTATCGCCGCTTACTTGTGCGAAGCTAGCTATGTCGGCATCCGTTACCGTGTGGCGATGCGTATACACCGTTTCACCTACTTTTAAGTCTTCAAAATGCTGGCGGAAAACATGCTTTTCGCTTTCGGGGCGAGAAGCGCCAGGCTGATAAATCTGCGTAATTTCGGTAATGGTATCGGGGTGACCTTGAATGGCGGTGCGCTGTAAATAATGTAAGACGCCGCGTTTTCCGCCCATTTCTTCACCACCACCGGCACGTCCAGGACCACCATGAGTTAAGGCTGGCATGGGCGAACCATGACCCGTGCTTTCTTTGGCACTCTTCGCATTTAAAACCAAAATACGTCCATGCATATGCGCGGCTTCTACCACGTATTCGCGTCCAATTTTATCATCGGCCGTAATAATAGAACTCACCAGAGAACCTTTGCCCATATTGGCCAATTCGGCTGCTTGCGCAAGATCGGAATACGGCATTAAAGTGGAAACTGGTCCAAAACATTCCACGGAATGAACATCGGTATTTTTGAAAGGATCTGTATTTAAGAATAAGGTTGGACTCACAAAAGCACCTTTGGATTTTTCGGCGCCTACCACGGCGAAGTCGCGTAAATCGCCATAAACCACTTCTTGCGAAAGCTTAAGGCGCTCGATGTTTTCTTGCAAACGCTCCACTTGCAATCGCGAAGCGAGAGAACCCATGCGTACTTCTTTGGAACGGGGGTCGCCGATTACATTTTTCTCTAAGCGAGAAATTAAAGCCGATTGTACGGCCTCGATACGGTTTTCGGGCACGATGATACGACGAACTGCCGTACATTTTTGTCCCGCCTTGGTCGTTATTTCGCGTTGTACTTCTTTAATAAAGATGTCGAACTCGGGCATGCTTGGGTCTACATCAGGACCCAAAATAGAAGCATTTAACGAATCGGCCTCTAAATTAAAAGTTACCGAGCGATCGATGATATGCGGTAAGGCTTGCAGTTTTTTACCCGTAGCTGCGGACCCGGTAAAGGTAACGGTGTCACCGCTATCCACGTGATCAACTATACCACGACCCAAACCGCTTACTAGCTGTAAGGCGCCTTCGGGAAGGATTTTAGCTTTGATGATTTCTTGCACTACATGCTCCGTTAAAAAGGAAGTATGTTCAGAGGGCTTCACCACTGCCGGAACGCCGGCCATAAGGTTTACCGCAATTTTTTCGAGCATACCCCAAACCGGGAAGTTAAAGGCATTAATATGCACGGCCACACCGCGCTTTGGCACCATAATATGGTGACCAATAAAAGTCCCGCCTTGTGAAAGTGGCGCTGCTTGCCCATCTACATAATAAGGCAAGTCGGGAAACTGCCGACGAAGCGAAGCATTGGCAAATAAGTTTCCAAAACCGCCTTCAATATCTACCCAAGAGTCAATTTTTGTAGCGCCCGTTTTAAAACTGGTTTCGTAAAACTGTTCTTTTATCTTCACTAAATGCAAGGCTAATGCTTTCAGCATCCGACCTCTTTCTTGAAAAGTCATCTTACGTAAAGCGGGGCCACCGACCTTTCTACCGTATTCTAAAATAGCTTTATAATCGAGTCCTGCGCTGGAAACGGAGCCAATTGGCGTTCCAAAAATGGCATCGTAGGCAATGAGTTCTTCGCCTGCTCCGGCCACCCATTCGCCCATTACGTAGTTTTTTATCTGCTGCATTTATTGCTTTTTTTTGAGAGGGCTTAAAGGTACTGCGAGCAAATAGGCTTTACAAGTCTAGCGTAAACGAATTAGGCTACTGCCATTCTTTCAATTAGATTAACTTTGCCGCCTTTATTTTTTACATGAAAAAAGTTCTTACCACACTTGCAAATACAGTCCTGATCCTCTTCTTTTTGTCCACCTTTGGCTGGATTATAAAAAGTATCACTCAGGGCGAAAAGCTCTTGGGTGAAACCACATCTGATGCTTTACTAAGCTTTGTTAGCTTTTTCGATTTGTTTGAAGAAACAGTAGAGGAAGTGCAAAAGCTGCCGGAAACTTTCGTTCCCACGCCTAAAGATTTTGAGCCTGTTAACAAATTAGAAGAAGACCTTTTCGCTCTGGTTTCCTATTCAAATAAGCGAAAGCAACGAAGAGTAGAAGTAAAAAACCTGAAAAATGATTCCGTTTTAATTTCTTGGGACATTAAAAATAAGCAGCAGGAGCACGACCGCATTATGGACCCTTTGCTATTACCGAATAAAACTTTGGTTTATTCCTTCAATGGGGTTACTGGTTTATTCGCCTTGGATTCAACAGGTAAGAAACTTTGGCATCAAGATACAATCGTGCACCATCATGCGATGAACCTAGATAGCGCAGGTAATATTTGGGCTTGCAGCTATACCGAAGAAGATCATTGGTATATTATTTATCAGGGTTTATACCAGTCTGGTGATACGGAGTTGCGCTTTATCGATAATAGCGTATCTCGGCTTGACCCCAATACGGGCGAAGTAACTTTTCATAAATCGATTAGTGAAATTTTAAGGGATAATAACTTGTCTAATCTTATTATTAAATCGGCTAGCATTGAAGATCCTCTGCATTTAAACGACGTGCAACCCGCTTTAAAAACCACCGCTTATTACAAAGAGGGCGATCTATTTTTAAGCTTGCGTAATATTTCCACTATTCTTCATTATCGCCCTTCCACCAATGAAATTTTAGAAGTGATTGACGGCCTTTTTTACAGCCAGCACGATGTTGACTTTTTAGACGATCATACCATCTATTTCTTTAATAATAACAGCCACACTTTCCGTCCCAGCATGCCTAGCAATTGGCCTACGGGTAAAAAAATCCAAGACTTAGGCGCTTTCTATTCCAACATTATGGCCTATGATTTAGCCTCGAAAGAGTTTTACTACCTCGAAGATTCTAGCTTTACCGCCAATGAAATATTCACCTTAACCGAGGGTATGTCAGAGGTATTAGAAAACGGGAATGTTTTTGTGGAAGAACAAAATTCGGGTTTACTTTGGGTTTTAAAGGAAGGGGAAGTGATTTACAAAAATGTAATCCCTTCGCAGCATGTGGGTCATCATCACCTACCCAACTGGACCCGCATTATAAAAGATTTTAATTGATGAGCACTTTATTATACATCGGCCCAGGCATGGGTTTAGGCACCATTATCTTGGTTTTTGTAATTGGTGGAATCGTGCTTTTTTCCTTTGGCTATATTATTTGGCTAAAGCTAAAGCGCTTCTTTAAAAAGGATAAATAATGCTCTATTACCTAGCCTTAGGGCTTAGTAGTTTTTTAAGTTTCTTACTGCTAAAATGGCGCCGCCAACAGTTTTACCGCTTGGCCGAAAATAGCGTCTCTTTGCTTAATACGCTTATTTCTAGTGAAGACGATGATCAAAAGTTGGTGGCCATGCAGAAGGATACTTCGGGCCTTTTTATTAGCCTTCTGTCTTTTATCGCCCTCCTGATTACCGCCCTCCTGATTATCGTTGCACCAGCCCTAATTTTTGGCTATTGGCAATCCGGTGAATGGGCCTTCATCAGTCCCACCAGCTGGCAAGAGGTGCTTAGTATTTCTATTGGCGCGAGCTTAGTTTTTATGCCTCTCCCGCCTAAAAATGCAGCGAGCTACAGCGAGCTATCGATACTGCTTCATCGGTTGGCTTTAAACAATTACAACATTGGATTCCAGCTTTTTAGACGCGAAACAAAGCTAAAATTAAAGGAGGGAATTCAGTTAAAAGATGAGTTTATTATCGTTTCCGGATTAGCGCGGGCGGGCACCACGAGCTTAATGAATCACCTTTTAAAAGTAGAGGGTTTTGCTTCTTTAAGTTATGCTAATATGCCCTTTTTATTAAGCCCCAATACTTGGCGAAAAATCTATCATCCCAAAGACAAAAGCACGAAGGAACGCAGTCATAAAGACGGAATAAAAATTGGCTTAAACTCAAATGAGGCGTTAGAAGAGTATTTTTTCAAGGCGCTTTCGCGCGACGCCTACCTTGCCAAGGACCGTCTAACAGAGTATACCCTTTCGGAAGATGAGTACCAAGACTATTTATCCTATCAAAGTCTAATGCGTCGCAGCCCTGCAGAGATCTATTTGGCCAAAAACAATAATTTCTTACTGCGCTATAAAAGTATGCGCGCTCATAATGCCAACTTTTTATTTGTGGTTTTATTTCGCCATCCGCTCTTGCATGCCACTTCCCTTTTAGAGAAACACTTATACTACAGCGAACTGCAAAAAGAAGACTCCTTTATTGAGGAATACATGAACTGGCTGGGGCATCATGAATTCGGTCTCAACCAAAAGGCTTTTCAATTCGGAGATAAGGAGCCGCCAGAAGGTGATAAGGGCAGCTTAGATTATTGGTTGAAAATCTGGCTGAACTATTACCAATATGCTTTGGAAATTAAGGATGCACAAAGCGTTTTCATCCCTTACGAAAGCCTGTGTGCTCAACCACGTGAAAACCTAGAGTTAATCTTAGGAAAAGTTAGTAAAGACCTTCCTATCCCAGATGTTGAGCCCTTTAGCAATCCCAGAAAACAAAGCGAGAAGTATTCTTATCAGGAGTCTTTAATGCAAGAGGCCATGAAGCTCTACCAAAACTTACAAAGCAAGGCAGAGCTTCAGTTTAGCACTTACATGCGGTAAGTAATTGCATTAATGCTCATTCCCGCGCCTACCGAGGCCAATAAAATTACGTCGCCTTCTTCTAAACTATGTCCTTCTAATTCTCCCTTGCGGAGAAGATCCAATAAGGTTGGAACGGTGGCCACCGAGCTATTCCCCAAAAGGTGAATACTCATGGGCATAATATCGCTGGGAGTTTCTTTTTTATAGAGACGGAAAAAGCGCTTTATAATAGCTTCATCCATTTTCTCATTAGCCTGATGGATTAGGACCTTTTTTACCTGGTCTATGGATAAGCCACTTCTATCGAGACAAGTTTTCATGGCGGCCGGCACATGGGTTAAGGCAAATTGAAAAATCTTCTGTCCCTTCATTTTAATGTAGCGCGTTTGATCCTCTGTATTCGGATCATTACTTACGTCGTAGGATAGGTAATAGGCCTCTTCGCTGGTAAAGGTTTGCGAGGCGGTACTTAATATGCCACGCTTCAAATCGTTTTTACGTGCTTCTACTACTGCGGCTCCCGCGCCATCGGCAAAAATCATAGAGTCGCGATCATGTGGGTCGAGCTTACGTGAAAGGGTTTCGGCACCAATTACCAAATAGCGTTCGCCTTGTTGGGCTTTTATATAATTATAGGCTAAAATCATCGCTTGTACCCATCCAGGGCAACCGTATAAAATATCGAAGGCGATGCAGTTTGGGTTTTCAATTTTCAAGTCGTGCTTAACGCGAGTAGCCAAGCTCGGTAGGATATCTGATTGAATTTTACCATCGGGAATATTCCCAAAATTGTGAGCTACTATAATGCCGTCCAAAGTTTCAGGATCGATACCTGCGTCTTTAATGGCTCGTTGTGCAGCGATGGTTCCTAGGTCGCTAGTTTGCTGATCTGCTCTGGCATAACGCCTTTCCTGAATACCTGTTATTTCCTGAAACTTATCAATAGTAAGCTGCGGATCTTGATCGATCGCATCTCCCTTAGGGCCAAAAAAGCTATGCTTTAAAAAGTCACTGTTTGGTACTTTTAGCTCAGGAATGTAACTTCCCGTCCCTGTTATTTCTAAATTCATAGTATGGTTTTGATATCAAAGGAAAGAAATTATCGGCTGGCAGAATTAATACTTGGGGATTAAATAGGGTCTGCCCCTAAAATAAAATACCTTTCTCCAACTTTTTGCTTTGTTTAACGTTATAGATAAAGAATTAAACAACAATATCATGAGAAAATTACTTTTTAGCAGCCTTCTTTTGGCTTTTAGCTCCATGTTCATTCTAACGGGATGTTCAGATGACGACGATGATCAGCCAACACCAGCGGCACCTAAAACCCTTACGGAAACTGTGGCAGGCGATGCTCGTTTTAGCATTTTAGTAGATGCTCTTACTCGCACGGGCTTAGATGCTACCTTAGACGCAGAAGGAACTTACACGGTATTTGCTCCTACTGATGATGCCTTTACCGCTTTATTAGGCGATTTACAATTAGCAGATTTAGATGCTTTAGAAGGAGCATTAACTACCGCTGGTTTGCGCGATGTATTGTTATACCACGTTTTAGGTGTAACCGCGAAAGCTAGCGATATAAGCACAGGTTATTATAGTACTGCTTCGGTAAACGCTGCGGGTAACAATTTAAGTTTATATGCCGCTGTAGGAAGTGATGTTGTTTTAAATGACGTTGCCACGGTAAAACAAACCAATATTACGGCCTCCAATGGTGTAGCGCACGTAATTGATGCGGTTATTCTACCTTTAAGTGTACATGGCCTAGTTGCTTTAAATAGCGATTATTCTTCTTTAGGCGCAGCTTTAAGTCTTGCTGACGGAAACTTAGACGAAGTATTAGCTGGCGATGCTGCTAGATATACTGTTTTCGCACCAAATAATGCTGCATTCACTGCACTAATAGACGCTACGCCAAATGTTAGCGACTTAGCCGAGCTAGTGGCCGCATTAGGCACCGATGGTTTAGCACAAGTTCTTCTTTACCACGTAGTAGCGGGAGATATATTATCGGGTGACCTTAGCACAGGTAACGTTAATACGCTTGCAGATAATATGGGAACCCCTTTCACCTTTTTTGTGAATGTAAATAGTACAGGCGTAAGCATCATTGACAACAATAATGATAGTGATGACGCTAAAGTAACCGGCACCGATGTTATTGGCACCAACGGCGCTCTGCATTTTCTAGATGGCGTTTTATTACCCGAATAGTAAGTGAGCTTCAAAAGCTGATTTCAAATCGAAAAAAGCTTTCCATTAAAAAAGGCCGCTAATCTTTATGACTAGCGGCCTTTTGTTTTTGTTTACCAATGTCTATTGTGCACTCGCTTGAGCAGATGCGTAAGGATGCGGTAGTTTTTCATAGCCCATGTTATAAAGCATGAAAGACCATTTATCAGCGGCCTCTTGAATAATCTTATCAGTTGGTTTTCCAGCCCCGTGACCCGCATTGGTTTCGATACGAATTAGGACTGGGTTTGCACCTTCATGTGCATCCTGTAAAGCAGCGGCGAACTTAAAACTGTGCGCTGGCACCACACGATCATCATGGTCGCCAGTTGTCACCATGGTTGCAGGATACTCGGTTCCGGCTTTTAAATTATGAACGGGAGAATAGCCGTAGAGGTAATCGAACATTTCTTTATTGTCTTCTGAAGTTCCGTAGTCGGTATGCCAACCTGCTCCCGAAGTAAACTTGTGGTAGCGCAACATATCTAAAACACCTACTGCCGGAAAGGCTACCGCCATTAAATCGGGACGCTGCGTCATTACCGCACCCACTAATAAACCTCCGTTAGAACCGCCTTCAATTGCTAGTTTAGCTTTAGAGGTGTAGCCCTCTTTTATCAGGTATTCTCCTGCTGCAATAAAGTCATCAAAAACGTTTTGCTTATTAAGTTTCATACCTGCTTGGTGCCATGCTTCACCGTATTCGCCACCACCACGTAAATTGGCTACTGCAAAAACACCGCCTTGCTCAAGGAAAACAATATTACTCGTTCTAAAACCTGGGGTTAGACTTACATTAAAGCCGCCGTATCCGTAAAGTAAAGTTGGATTAGAGCCATCCAATTTTAAACCCTTCTTGTGGGTTATAATCAACGGCACCTTAGTACCATCTTTTGAAGTATAAAATACTTGCTTAGATTCATATTTCTCAGAGTCAAAGTCTACCGCAGATTTCCGGTATAATTCCGATTCACCCGTGGCAATTTCATACTTAAAAGTAGATGCTGGATATACGTAATTGGTGAAAGAATAATAGATTTCCTTATCGTCCCAATTACCGCCAAAGCCCCCAGCCGAACCTGGTCCAGGTAATTCAATTTCGCGCTCTAATTCTCCGTTTATATTGTATTGAAAAACTTTGTTTACCGCATCAATCATATACGTGGCAAAAAACTTACCTCCCGCGGTGCTAATATTTAATACGTTTTCCGTTTCCGGGATAAGGTCCACCCAGTTTTCGGGGGCCAAGTTTGAGAAGCTGGTCTTAACCACTTTTTGATTTGGCGCATTCAGGTTTGTTGATAAATACAAATCTTCTCCTTCGGTGTGGATGATTGATTGATCGCTTTCAAAACCAGTTACGATGGGTAAAATAGCTGCATTAGCCTCCCCTAGCTTTTGAATGTATAATTCGTTACCTGTCGTCGATTCGGCAGCAGAGATCACTAAATACTGCTGATCTTCGGTAACGTAACCACCCACATATCGTCTTTTCATTTCAGCTCCTCCAAAGATTAACTCATCTTCTGCCTGAGCCGTTCCCATTTTATGGAAAAAGAGCTTATGTGTATTGGTAAGGCCAGTTAGCTGACTGCCACCTTTAGGTTTATCGTAACTACTGTAGTAGAATCCATCATTGCCGCGCCAGGAAAGTCCCGAAAATTTTACATCCATTAAGGTGTCACCTATAATGTCTAGGGAAACCGCATCCATAATAACAACCTTTCTCCAATCAGAACCGCCTTCCGAAATCTGATAGGCACAGAGCGAGCCATCCTTGCTGAAGCTTAGTCCACCAAGAGAGCTACTGCCATCTTCTGCAAAGGTATTGGGATCTAAAAACACTTGGGCAGAATCCATATTGCCACCTTTGGGGAAGCGGTATAAAACCGATTGGTTTTGCAGTCCGTCGTTTTTAGAAAAGTAGGTGAAGTCACCATGATCCGTGGGAGCAGAAACCTTTTCGTAGTTCCACAACTTGGTCATTTGCTCTTTCAGTTCATCGCGGTAAGCAATACCTTCTAAATAGCTAAAGGTGAGTTTATTTTCTGCTTTAACCCATTCTTCTGTTTCAGGCGCTCGATCATCTTCTAACCAACGGTAAGGATCGGCCACCATTGTGCCAAAGTAATCCTCAATAACGCTCGTGTCTTTGCGCGTTTCTGGATAATCTAATGCCATTTTCTCGTCTTGTTTAGCTTCTTGAGGTGCACAACTGTTAAAAACAGCCAATGCTAATACAGCACCCGTAATTTTTAAGTGTTTCATAAAATAGTTTTTAGGATAGGGTTTTGTCGGCTAACAAAGATACATTCAAAAATCGCAAGCCTTGCAAATAGCCATCTGCCATGAGCAAGAAAGAACCTTTAAACCTGAGTTCGGCGTAAAATTAGGCCTCAGACCTCTTATAAATAGTGGGTTTTAAGCCGAAGCACTGAAGCAATAGCGGGCTATTGCGAAGGGCTAAGGCGCCAAAAACTCCTTTTTAGAAGAGGTTTACAAGTTTTTTCCAATAAAAGCGAAAATCCTGCATCTAGCTCATTTGCTGTAGCCCGCTACAGCTGCACGATCCAGACTAGTCTTTTCTTTTTATTGAAAATCTGAGGCTATAATTTTAGGTCGAACTCAGGTTTTAAAATTGCCAAAAAAAAGCGCCCTGACATTTCTGCCAGAGCGCTTAGTTGATATTAAATCAATCTGATTAGTGCTTAATGATGCGTTTCACATCAAGGCCTTTTTCAGAATTAACTTTTACAGTGTAAATACCGGTAGCGTAGTCGGTAATGTCTAAGCTCATCGCTTCGTTTTCACCGAAGTTTTTGTGCAACATTAACTGACCGTTGGCAGAGTAAAGTTCTACTCTCACTTCACCTTTCACGGCTTTGTCTTCTATCTTAATTAAACCGCTAGTTGGGTTTGGATAGATATTGATAAAGCCCGTGCTAAGCTCGCGTACGGATACATCGCAGTCATCTACGTAAAGTGAAACTACGATAGAGTCATCTCCACAAGCAGACATCACTTTGTACTGGAAGTCATAACTTGAATTCGTGGTAACAGAAGTTGCGTCGAAGATGTTAGCTGTTAAAGCACCGGTGCTCGTAAGCTCAGTCCACGTTCCACCACTAGTAGCCGAAGCATCTAAGAAGGTAGAAAGGTCAACCATGGCCTCATTGTCACAAACACTATCACTAACCGACATTCCTGCACTTACTGCATTATCTGACATAATCGTTAGGATTGCTGTGTCTGGATCACATACCACACCACCTAATACATAGGCAACACGGAAGGTTCCTGCTGAGGCCACGTTAGCTCTCCAAACACCAGTAGTGTTAAGAGCACCCGAGTTATCTAGATCAATCCAAGTACCGCCAAATTGGTTTCCGGTAATGAATGTTCTAAGAATAAGGTTTCCAGAACCGATACACACGCCGAAAGTAGAATCTGCTCCTGCATTTGGAGCTTCTTCAACTAATACACTTAAGAAAGCCGTATCACCTAGACAACCGTTAACACCAGGCACTATATAACTAAAGTCATAGAATGCTGTAGTAGCAACTGAAGTAGCGTCGAAAATACTATCTGTTAAAGCACCAGTAGAGCTAAGGTCAGTCCAAGTTCCTCCAAAGTCGTAAACGCCTAAGAAAGAAGTTAGATCTACCATGCTTTCTGTAGAACAAACTGTTACGGTATCCGATAGACCAGCATTGGCACCAGGTACAACTCCCAATCCTTGGATTGAAGTACCGATACATGCTTTGCTAACAGTCATGTCGAAAGTATAATAGATACGCGACTGATCCGCGAAGTTAGTACTGTCGATACTCATTAAGCCAGCAAGGCTATATGGATAAGCTGCACCACCCGTTGCGCGGAATAATTGTCCTGCGCCACTAATGAAATTCACATTCATAAAGTAAACCCCAGGAGTAACCACCATGTTAACTGGCACTTGTAAATCGCCAACAGTAGCAGCAGGTGTACTAAAGGTATCACCTAATTGTACCAAGTTGCTAAAGGTGTCGTCGGTCCAAAGAACCACCTGAGCCACTACATCATTGTTGTGATTAACCACCATGCTATCGATATGAATCGTATCGTTTACAGTAATCCACTGACCGTTAGAGAAGTTACCGAAACCGGCAGCTGCAATATTGGTTAAAGGACCAACATGTAAAACTGGAGTAGTAGTAACATACTCGGCAACGTCAAAGGCAGTAGTGAAGCTAATAGAGTCAGAAACGAAGTTTGCCCCTGTACTAACGGCCTGACCGTTGTTTAACCATACTAGATCGTTACCGGTACTAGAAACTGCACTTAGAGAAACACTTCCTCCGTCGCAATCGGTAGTATCGCTAGTAGCTGATACAGGTACCGAACTAACACTACAAGTAGCGATCGTACAAGAGTTCACTGGCCCGATCCACGCGGTAGCTGAAGAACAGCTATCTCTTACGTAGAATTCGAAACAAGCTCCACTGGCTAAACCAGTTATGGTAAAGGCACTTGGCGTAGCGGTAACTTGTGTTCCTGTACCTAAGCTAAATCCGATAGGACCGTACTCGATGGTAGAAGAAACGATGTTCGTATCACTCATCCAGCTTAAGCTGATAGAGCTAGAAGTAGCATTAGTAACCATTAAGTTAGTTGGATCCACACAAGCAGGAGTTTCTCTTACTGTGATATCATCTAATGCAACATCATTATTAAAGCTTGCACCCCGCACTGTTAAGAAACGAAGTTTCAAATTCGTACTGCTGCTGTAGGCGCTTAAGTCTACACGTGCTTCCATCCAAGGGTCATTACTTGCAGTTTGTTGTTGACCAACGATACTGTTTAAGCTAGACCATGTCATGGTAGTTGCATCATAAACCTCAAGCTCTAAGCTGATTATATCGGCACCGTACATGTGGTAGAAATAGCTGATTTCTGGAACTGTTAAAGAAGTCAAATCGAATTCTGGTAAGTCTAAGAAAGCGCTATCACCTGCTACTCCGCCTGAAGCTTCAGTATACAAGTAAATCCCTGCTCCTGTTCCCGTGGTGTTATCTACGGCCGGACCTGTGGAAGTTGAAGTTGTACCACCTGCATCAGGCGTCCAAACGAATGGCCCAGTTGTAGTTCCGTAAGAAACATAACACGCTGGAATAATTCCCATTTCGAAATCTTCAGTATAAGGATACATCGTAATTGGAGCACACAAAGTTGTGAATGTTACACAACCAGCGCTACTAGTGTCGCCTAAGGCTGAACAGATGTCGTAAACACAAGCTTCGTAAATCGTACCTGGCATTAATCCCGACAAGGTAGTGGGAGTAGTAGCTGGGTTTATTACAATACCAGTACCTGGAGTAAAGCCTAAGAGACCATACTCAATCCAAGAACTGGACTGGTTAGAACCTGATGCCCAAGTAATATCGGCATTAGTCGTCGTAATGTTAACCGCATCAACACTATCTGGAGCATTACAAACTAGGGCAACATCAGTAATAGATAGACTATCAATTACGTTAGCATGACCCCAGTTATTTACGCCTTCAAAGGCAATTTGATAGGTGCTTGATGGGTTTGGTAAACTAACCGTAGCCTGCGTCCAAACGTCTCTACTGGTATTATCCCCGAATAAGAAAGTCCAAGGATCATTTGCATTAGCACGATAGTAAACATTAGTTACGTTTTGATCACCGAACCACTGCTCTTGCGCGTACCAGTAACTTAACTGAGGACTAATTAAAGCACTCATATCAATTACGGGTGATACTAATAATGTAGTATCAGGACCGCCACTTTGAGATACATACACTGCGTTCGATGAACCAGCATACGGAGCAGTAATAAGACCGCCAGTAGAACCTGAACCTAAACTCCAAACCAAGGTGTCGGCCACAAATACATTGGTCCAACATCCGATAGTAGGAGAATTAACCTCAAAACTTTCAAAGTAAGGAGCTGCAACCGCGGCACAAGCTGAGCAATTGCTGGTAAAGGCCATAAGAGTATCGCCAGTACCTACTGTACCAGAAGCTAAATGCACTCCAGCGGTATCACCATTTGGATTGGTAACCACAACACCAATTTCACTTGGCCATGCACCAGCGGTGCTAAGGGTTACTGTAGTTGGAACATTGTCACAGAGGTTTACAATATTACCTAGTGAGTTGAAGCCATTACTGAAGGTTGAGCCAAAGCTGGCTACTGCTACACCATTTTGGAAGATGGTAATTTCACCGCCATTCCAGCCGTCCCCAAAGTCATCATAAAGATCAACTGTATAAGCACATTGATCAGCAAGAGGACAAGCGGAGGTTGTAAAGCTAGTTGGGCCAGCAGTACTTGCAAGGCCTGAACTACCACAATTATCAGTTACATAGAACTCATAAGCTGTTGAAGCCATTAAGCCACTAATGGTAATGGTATCATTAGTAGCATTAAACATAGTACCCGTTCCTGGCGTAAAACCAGCTGGGCCATATTCAATATCCCAAGAAGTACCCGAACCTGCGGTCCAAGTTAATTCAGCGCTAACATCTGAAGTGGAAATAACAGTAAGTGCCGAAGAAGCAAAACAGTTAGGTGCTTCTGCAACGCTAAAGTCATCAATAGAAATATCTCCAGTAAAGGAAGTACCTCTTTCTGCTTCAAATACGAAGCTGTATGAAGTACCGCTTAAGCTACTAAGGTCAATACTTTTCTTAATCCAAGCATCGCTGCCCGCAGTCTGCTGCTGACCAACAATACTATCTAAGATGGTAAGGGTACCAGTTGCGTCTTCAGCGTAAATTCTTAACACACCCATGGTTGCGCCATACATGTGGTAGTAGAAATCTAACTGTGGAGCGGTTAAGCTTGCAAAATCGATAGTTGGAGAACTTAGTAAACCTTTTCCACCGGTTGCACCAGATGAAGTTTCAAGGTACATATAAGTTCCACCTGCTGAACCAAAACTAGTGTTGTCGTAAAATGGACCAGTAGCGGTTGAATTCTCATTTGCTCCTGATGCATCTTCTGATTCCCAACGTGGTGTGGTAGTAGCAGGAACTGACCAACAGTTTTCATACGAAGTTTGTTGCCCGATAGTGATATTCTCAAAGTCCGTGCTGTAAGGCGCCAAGAAGCTAGCAGGACAAAGAGTAGTAAAGGTAATTGGACCAATAGCAGCCGAAAGACCACTAGCACCGCAATTATCAGTTATATAAACATCATAAGTAGTTGCTGCTGCCAAGCCGGAGATATTAACCGAGTCGGTAGTACTAGTAATTACAGTACCTGTGCCTGGCGTAAAGCCAGCAGGACCATATTCTACACTACTTCCTACACCACCCACACTAGAAGTCCAAGTAATATCAGCATCTGTGCTTGTGATATTCTTAGCCAATACTGCTGCTGGGTCTGGACAAGCTGGAGTAACGCGTACTTCGAAGTTATCTACGAAGATATCGTTGTCTTCTGGGTCATCTACCGCACCTTCTGTAGCCCAAATAGCAAACTGTACAACGCCTGTATAGGTGTATAAGGTTGCCACTTCATGGTTACCCGTTGCATTAGTAACATAGGTATTATTATAGGTAGCTAGGTTAACCCAAGTCGCGCCATTATCAGTGCTTATTAAAAGTTGAACCTCATCATCAGAACCTAAACTTGCAGGGGTAGTTGAATTCCAGGCAAATACACCGAAATCGAATTCTACTTGTAAGTTAGCTCCTGTACCTAGATCGTATTGTGGACTAAGAATCCAATCTTCGTCGCCGGTATTATAGAGGTTGATCTTAACTGCACCAGTAGTGCCATTGTTGGCAAAACCGTCAGTTCCCCAACCACCTGCACCAAGTGCACTAGGACCAGTTGCGGGCGTACCGCCATCACCTTCTTCCCAACATGCATTAGGAGTCCAACCATTGGTAAAATCTTCTATACTAGGCGGGGTAATTGGTGCACAACCAGTCGTGGTTGAAACAGGACCTAAAGTATCACTTACATCACCCATACCACAATCGCTATAAACATATACGTCATAGGTAGTAATTGGACTTAATCCGGTGATATTAAGCGTGTCGTTAGTAGTAGTTACTAAGGTACCCGCAGTAGCAGGGTCAAATCCAGCCGCGCCATAAATTACGCCGTAACCAGCAGAACCATTGTCGGTCCAAGTAACATCTAGGGAAACCGCGGTAACATTAGACAGAGCTAAATTAGAAACGGGGAAACAAGAAGGTGCCTCGTAAATACGAACATCGTCAATAGCATTATCACCGTTAAAATCTGTACCACTACCGCCAGACTCAGCGCGGAAACGGAGTTTCACCTCATTTCCTGAGTTGTAAGTCCAAGTACTAGGAATCGTGTAAGCCACTAATTGCCAGCCATTGGTGGCAAAATCTAAGGTATCGGCTGAAGCCCAAGTAGATCCGTCCCAATACTCAATGATTGTTAAGTTTATTGGAGTATACCCCGCACCACACATATTGTAGTAAAACTCAAAGTATGGAGTAGTTAATGCAGAAATGTCTATCGCAGGCATAATTAAAGATACACCGTTATCGGTGCTCGACTGATCCATCCAAGCGTAGTTCCCGCCATTACCGGTGTTATCGGCCAAAGTACCACAGGCAGTGTTTAATCCTGAAGTACCAAAAACCCATGGACCTCCAGTTATTGCTTCTTGACTCCAGCACGCTGGCGTAGAAGAAAGATCGAAACTTTCCATAAATGGTGCTACTAAGGCTGGACAAGCCGAGCAATCAGTAGTAAAGCTAGCTAGGGTGTCTCCTTGTGCTAATCCGCCTTGAGCGGAATGCGTTCCTTGAAGAGCGCCTAGCGGGTTGCTTAAATCAAAGCTCATCTCTGAAGACCAAGCACCAGGATTACTTAAAGTAACATAGGTTGGGACACCATCACATAAGTTTACGGTAATTCCAATTATAGAATCTCCTGCAGTGAAATTAGTACCGTAGACTCCAACAGGAACACCTGCTTGCCATACAGTGATTTCCCCACCGTTCCATCCATCACCATAAGCGTCAAATAGGTCTAGGGTATAAGCACACTGATTAGAAGCTGCACAGGCTGCTGTATAAAAGCTTGCTGGGCCAACAGCAGAGGAAAGACCTGCGGCACCGCAACTATCAGTTACATAAAACTCATAACCTGTTGCGGCAGATAAGCCCGTAAGGGTAAGGGTATCATTAGTAGAATTTACTATTGTTCCCGTTCCTGGGGTAAATCCAATAGGACCATATTCCACATCCCAAGAAGTACCCGTACCCGCTGTCCAGGTTAAATCAGCGCTATTGTTCGTTGATGAAATAAGAGTTAAAGCTGAAGAAGCAAAGCAAGAAGGAGTCACTCTAACTTCGAAGTTGTCCACAAAGATGTCGTTATCCTCAGGATCATCAACTGTGCCTTCAGAAGCCCAAATAGCAAACTGAACAATACCAGTGTAGGAAGACAAGCTTGCTACTTCGTGGTTTCCACCAAGAGCTGTTACGTACGTATTATTGTAGGTTGCTAGGTTCATCCAAGTAGCACCAAAATCAGTACTAATCAATAATTGAACCTCATCGTCAGAACCTAAGCTTGCAGGACTTGTTGAGTTCCAGGCATATACACCAAAATCAAACTCTACTTGCAAATTAGCGCCTGTACCTAAATCGTACTGCGGACTAAGCATCCAATCTTCGTCGCCGGTATTGTAGAGGTTAATTTTAACCGCTCCAGTAGTGCCATTATTAGCAAAACCGTCGGTTGACCAACCACCTGCACCAAGTGCGCTAGGGCCAGTTGCAGGCGTGCCGCCATCACCTTCATCCCAGCATGCATTAGGAGTCCAGCCAGCGCTGAAGTCTTCTAAGCTAGGTGGAATAATGGCACCGCAAGCAGTGGTAAAGCTAATTGGCCCAGCAGTGCTAGAAATATCGCCTAAACCACAGCTATCAGTAACATATACTTGATATTGAGTAATAGGTGAAAGTCCAGTTAAAGAAACTGTGCCCGTTGTTGAAGTTAAAATGGTGCCCGTTCCTGGGGTAAAGCCATTGGGTCCGTACTCAATTGTACTTCCCAAATTACTCGCACCAGAAGTCCAAGTAATATCAGCGGTAGTTGAAGCAATATTGGTTGCCGCTAAAGCGGAAGGAGTTAAACAGCTTAAGCAAGATTTAACTTCTACTAAGTCAATCGCTAAATCACCTTCAAAGCTAGCTCCTCTAATATAGCGGAACTCTACATAAATAGTCTGTCCTAAATAGGCATCTAGGTTTACACCAATATTTTGCCAAGGATCTAATTCATCGGTTTGTAATTGACCAGGGCCGTAAGTAAACAGGTTTGTAAAAGGACCGGTAGCAGAAGTAGAAACTCCCACTTTTAAAACACCGATATCCGCGCCATACGCGTGCAACCAAAATGATAATTCAACATTCTGAGAAGCCGCTGCTAAGTCAATAGCTGGCGAAACCATAGAGGCCGAATCTGGACCACCAGTAGAGGTTTCTACAAAAGCATAGTGTGTACCACTTTGTGGACCGGAAGGACCAGTATTGGAAGAACCCGTCGTATTATTATCATACAACCAAGTTCCGTTACCACTATTAACATCACCTGTAAAAGTAGTGGTGTTATCAAACTCTTCTGTTAATAAAGAGCCTAATGTCCCGGTAGCACAAGTAATTACTCTTGGGCCAGCTAGAGCAGTGCGGAAAGCCATTGGGCCGACAGATGAAGCTAGACCTCCTGATCCGCAATTAGCCGTAATGTAAATTTCATAATCTGTGTTTGGCATTAGGCCTGGAACGGTAAAAGTCGAATCAGGATGCGCAGTAACTGTTGTTCCTGTTCCTGGCGTAAAGCCTAAAGGCCCATATTCGATGTTAAATGTTGCTGTAGCTCCATTATTCCCAACCCAGCCAATAGAAGCACTATCAGCATAAGCCATAATCGTTGCTACTCCACTAACGGGTAAACAACTTGCGGGTAAGTACTCGTCTGCTCCTAAGTCTGGGGTAGTTGCAGAACGCATATCACCATCAATATCCATGGTTACCGAGGCAATAGGTGTAGCCGCATTATTCGCTAAACCACCCGCCATGTGCAAGTCAGCGGTAGGATCGATGAAAATTGGATCACCGGATAAGGAGTTCACGTTATTAGTAGCACGTCCAGTTTGCCAAGCGGCTAAGTCTGTGTAAACGGCTCCATCATAAGCTAAGTTAGCTCCAGATACAGTGTGGTAAATATTATAGTCTAAGTTAATTACATCAGAGCTTGTACCTAGAACAGTGGTATTATCCGAGAAATAAACCGCATAAGTTGCTTCACTGTAGAAGACATTATTGCGAACATCTACGTTAATACAATCATTAAAATAAGCACCATAAGCGCTGGTGCTAGTGGAAGTAGAAACAAAGGTGTTGTAATATACATTGGTAGACTCGAAGTCGTCCACATAAAATGCTTCATCACCCGAAGAGGTTACCATGTTATTGGTGATGTTTGAAGTCGCAGGAGGTGCTCCATCAAAGTTTCCATCCGAAATATAAATACCCCAGTCAGGACAAACAATAATATTATTGTTTATTTCAAAACCAATAATGTCATAAAGAGCTAAGGCATAACCAGAAGCATATGGCATGCCTCTCATAGTATTACCATTAATGGTCATATTATAAGTGTTGTCACTCATAAAATGACGGTAATAGTTACCCTCAAACAGGTTATTATTAATAACAAAGTTACTATCCGAAAAAGCCGCTAGTGCTTCAAAGTGAACACCGTACTGACCGTTAATAAAGGCTGAGTTAATAATAGTGGTATTGTCACCACCTTCCGTCTCGGTAAAAGAACTAGTAGATGAACCCGTACTCGCAATAGCTGCAATGTCTGAAGAAGTGGAAGTAGTAACCGCCATTTCGAAACGACAAGCATCTACCGTAAGGTTATCGTTGTCATTTTGCATACGAATACCCCAAGAACTAGAGGTACCTGGATGTGTAATGGTTAATCCTTTAAAACTTACGTAATCAGCACCATCCATAAGGATAACTGCTTTTTGATTAACCGCAGCGGCATTATACGCTAAAGATGTTGTGGCGCTATCACCACCATCAAACATAATGGTATTGGTGCTGCTTGTACCCATAATTGCGGGTAAGTAAACAGTATCCGTGTAAGAACCTGGGGCTACATTAAAAGTACATGCTCCAACAACGCCAAGACTTACCAAGTCTGCCGCAGCTGCTGAGAAGCTTGTATAATTCATACTACCCGAACCAGCAGGATCGATGGTGTAAACACCAGCCATGCCCGTTGAGATAGTACCATAAACTACATCATCAACATAATAGGTTTTAGCACCAGCGGTGTTTCCATCTACTCCAAAATTTGGGAAGATTGAAACTAAATCATAGGTATTAGCCGTATTAATAGTGGCCGCGTTAGGACCAGGGTTGTTAAAATTGAAAGTAAGAATTTCCCAACCACCAGCTACTGTTGTAGTATCGGTTGTTTCAACAAAAATCCCAGCATTGGTTTTATCCTCAACTTTTAAAAGAACAGCTGCCCCTGCATCAGGAGACCAAAAACGCACTGAAATAGTGTTTGCACCACCAGTGGTAAATGGAATGGCCGTGGCTAAGCCACCAGCACTTATGGTAGTACCAGCCCAAGTTTGCGTTCCTAGACCTTTATCTAACTGAAGGACGCTATTGGTAGCATCTGTTGGGTCTACTGTTACCATATCAACATTACCACCAAAACTAACGGTAGTGTAGTTCACAAGGGCATCATCCCATGAAATGGGCAGATCGACCTGACTTAAAACAACGCCTGTACAGGCGGCGCAAGAATTGTAGCAAACCACGGGTAAAACCGTGTTATTACCACTAAATGTTAATGTACGGTTGGTAAATCCACCCGCAGTTACGGTACAAGAACCGCCTGGAGCAAAGTTTTCCTGAGCCGTCCACCCATCAAGAGTAAACTTGTACTCAATGGTGCCCGCCGTTAATGGAAGGGCAACCTCCCAAACGCCGTCGCTATTCGCGTCGGTCATGGGGTTACATCCGCCGCACCAGCCGTTGAATGTACCGTTAACATTTACAGTAGTGAACGACCCAGTATAGTCATTCATATCTACCTTAAATGTAACCGTATCATTCTGCGCCTGAAGGGTACCGAATGCAACTAATAAAATTAGTTGGATAAATTTTTTCATAAAATGAACTTGGTTACTGAAAAATTAAAAGAATTGTCAAGATTTGATTTGAGTCTGCTCTTACAGACGGTGTGAAATACAGAATCAGACATTGGTCCACACCTGGAGCCCACAGAAAGTGAGCCCCTCGTTAATAGTTTCCTCATATTTATTTAATTACCTGTTATAAGTAAAGCCTTAAACCCCAAGTAATTATGATCCATCCAGGATTCTCAAAATACTTGCTGTCCCTATTTAAGCACTTTACAGCTGTGAAATTTAGCAAAATGTTAACAATATAAATGCTTAAATCTCGCTTTTTTAAGAGGTAGCAGTCACTATTTATCTTTATACCACATTTTGACCTTGAGTTTTACTTTGGAGAACGATAATGAGGTAGCCTTAAAAGACCCCTGATTAATAGGCACCCTGCCTGAAAACAAAATAAAGGTTCAGAATTTCATTTCAGTAGCCTGAATACGGCGTAAAATTATAGTCTCGGATTTTCAAGAAAAGTAAACCACCAAGCTAGATCGTGCAGCTGTAGTGGGCTATAGCAAATTAATTAAACACCAAATTTTTATTGAAACCACTGCCAAGCCTTCTAATTAAGATGCGTTCTTTACTTTAGCCCTTCGCAATAGCCTGGTATTGCTTCAGCGCTTCAGCTTAGCCCCCCTAGTCTCAAGAGGTCCGTGGCCTAATTTTACAGGGAACTCAGCTTTTTATACTATTCCAGGTTTCAAATAGCTTCTCTTGCTTCGGGCGATTGGCCTCCTTTTCTCGTAAAGGTTCGCACTCCTTTAAAGTGAGATGGCATTCTCCTGGTAATTGTTGATACAGTTCCGTGCCTTTGGTTTTCCAGGCGAGCATCTCATCGCTCACTTCCTTTATTATTTTAGCAGGGTTGCCTACCACTAAACTGCGGGGCGGAATAATTGTATCTGCTTTAACAAAAGCTAAGGCACCTATAATTGAACCGGCCCCAATTGAACTGCGATCCATTACTACTGCATTCATGCCCACTAAACAGTTTTCGCCAATATTAGCGCCGTGAATTATAGCGCCATGACCAATATGAGCACCTTCTTCTAAAGCAATGCTCACCCCAGGAAACATGTGAATTACACAGTTCTCTTGCACATTAGCGCCGCGTTTAATTTCAATCTCGCCCCAATCACCACGCACTACCGCGCCCGGACCGATATAAACATCGTCTCCAATAATTACATTACCAATTATCACCGCAGTTTCATGCACAAAGGCCTTGACACTAATCACTGGCTTGAAGCCATTAAACTCGTAAATCATATTCTATTCCTTAAGAGACTTCGAAATAAGATAATTTTTATCACTTATGTAGAAGAGTGTTCCATTACTAATTTTCACCTCCGAAGCAAAAAGCCCGAGTTCAATTGCAGATCCCAATTGCCAATTTTCCAGCACAGGATAAATTGTGACTAAACCTCTTTCTATTTCCTGAAGATAAATTTGCCCGCCTTCTTCATTTTCTAAAATCAAATCTTCACCCGGCTTCTTGGGAAAGGCGAAAGGAATAGCCTGTCCAAAGACAAAGGAATTGCTATCAATTGGCTGCACCACTCCTCTTACATAATCAAAAATCCACAAGTGGCCAAAGCGTTTCACAATTGGGAAGGGAATAAACTTTGCGTAATAGTTTTGGTATTGCTTACGCAAGATGTCTAATTGAAAACGCCTTTCATTATCCACATAGCCGTATTCATCATAAAACCTTTCCAAAGAAGCCGCAAGTCCATAATAATTTGAAAATGCAAGTTGAGCCGCCTCCATCGCGGCTGAATCAATAGAATGGTAAAATGGTTGGGGAGCCTCACCTGTAGTGTAAATTACATATTCAATTCCCCTATTGTGATAAGGAGGGTGACTTAAGGCCTTTCCTCTATTACCAGGTCTAAACTCACTTATCGGTAAAGGGTACATGCTTGGCCTGGCGTTTCGTAAAATTAAACTCTTCCCAATAACCGCGGCCAAGGGTTCGATATAGGTATTGTAATCTTCTATAGGGAAAGTCGGATAAAAGAAAAGGCGATCTTCTAAAAGATACACCTGTATTACGCTATCCTTAAAAAAGGCAAAAACATTTCCCCGCGGATCTTTCTCTAAGCGCTTAAAAGAATAATGGTTGCTCAAAACCTTCTTCACCTTACCTTCTAAATTAGAAAGTAGCAGATAATCATCCCCTAGAACTAATAAGCTTTCCCCTATAATCTCGAAGTCATTTACCAAAAGGGTATCCCAAAATAAGACGGCCTTGCCCCTAACCTCAACGGTTTGTAAATCTATACGCAAGGGCTGGAGGTAAATTATGCGTTTTTCTTCGCCTTCTATCGAAGCCCAATCTACCGTAAGTGATTTTATAAAATGTTGATCGGAAATAAACTGAAAATAGGAGCCATCTTTTACACTTAAGCTAATAATCGTCGACTCCTCTTTACATACAGATCTGCCGAGAGCGTTTAAAGCCTGCACCTTAACCGTTGCTTGACTTTCGGCATCGCGGAATTCGAGCTGTAGACTCTGAGCTTTTAAACTACCTAAAGCTAAAAGAAAAAATACCAAGGGAATTCTTAGCGACATAAATTTCTTTTTTCTCTAGACCGCCTTCCCTAAAAACGTTGCCTGCTTAAGCTCTTTCCAAAATTACCGCATAGCCTTGGCCCACCCCGATACACATCGTACACAAGGCATAGCGCTTATTGGTTTTTTGCAATTGAATCGCCGCCGTTTGTAAGAGACGTGCGCCCGACATTCCTAAGGGATGACCTAAGGCAATCGCTCCGCCATTAGGATTAATGCGCGGATCATTGTCGGCCAAGCCCATCTTGCGGGTAACCGCTAAAGCTTGCGAGGCAAAGGCTTCGTTTAGTTCAATGATATCCATATCGGCTAGGCTAAGACCCGCTTTTTTCAAAGCAATTTCTGAAGCGTAAACGGGACCTATACCCATTACACGCGGCTCTACTCCTGCAACACCCATGGAAACTATGCGTGCCAAAGGTTTCAAATTATTGTTTTTAATACCTTCTTCGGAAGCTACTAGAAGCGCCGCAGCTCCATCGTTTAAACCCGATGAATTTCCCGCCGTTACTGAACCTCCTTCCTTTTTAAAAGCGGGACGTAATTTGGCCAAAATCTCCATGCTACTGCTGGGTTTGATAAACTCGTCTTTATCGAAAATCAAATCATCTTGCTTACGACGCGGAATGGCTACGGGAACAATTTCTTCTGCCAAGCGACCAGAATTCTGTGCTGCCGTGGCTTTCTGCTGCGACCATAGGGCAAAGGCATCTTGATCTTCACGTGAAATATTGTATTGCTCTACTAAGTTTTCGGCCGTTTCCCCCATGGCATCGGTGCCATAAAGCTTAAACATTTTAGGGTTTACGAAACGCCAGCCGAAAGAGCTATCGTGCATTTTAGAGTCGGTTCCAAAAGCCTTCGAAGGCTTACTCATTACATAAGGTGCACGCGTCATTTGCTCCACTCCACCGGCAATAAAAACCTCCCCATCACCATTGCGAATCGCTCGCATGGCTTGAGCTCCCGCACTCATTCCGCTTGCGCAGAGGCGGTTAACGGTTTCACCCGGAACACTGAACGGTAAGCCTGCTAGCAATGCCGACATACGTGCAATATTGCGATTGTCTTCGCCCGCTTGATTAGCGCAACCTAAAATCACATCTGCCACCGAGCTGGGGTCTAAACTGGGATTGCGTTTCAAGAGTTCGGAAATAACGAGGGCCGCCATATCATCGGCGCGTACCGGTGAAAGGGTTCCTAAAAAACTTCCGATTGGGGTGCGAATACCATCAACAATATATGCTTCTTTCATTGGGCCGAAATTTTGTTTCACGCCCCATTTAGGACGCTATTTTCAGGCGCGAATATCGCATATATAAAAGGAATAAAAAATTCTACTGATAGACGAAGTCGTAACCGCGTAGGGTAAGACTGCGGTATTTCTTCTCATCGAATTTATACAAGGCCGAAGGTCTTCTTGCTTTGGCAGAACTGCGCACAAAATGATCGGTCTCCAACAATAGCTCGCTTTTCAAAAGCTTGCGACGGAAGTTTCGTTTATCCAAATCTCGACCTAAAGCGCATTCGTATAAACGCTGGATTTGGTTCATGGTAAACTCTTTCGGTAAAAGGCTAAAGCCAATGGGACGACGTTTCACCCGACGCTTTAAACGCTCGCGTGAATAATCTACAATTTTATTGTGATCGAAAGCTAAAGGGGGAATATCATTCACGTTCACCCATTTGTATTCCGAACGCAATAAATCCTGACTTAAGGTTTCGTTGAGCTGTAAGGTGCCGTAATAAGCAACATTCACCACTCGCCCAGAAGGGTTGCGGTACACTTCTGCAAAAGCATTTAAAATTTCGATGGGCCAATCGGCACTACCGGAAATGCGACGCATTAACTCAATCGCCACGTCTTCGGGGTCCTCGTTAACATGCACCACCGAAGAAGGTAATATATGCGCACCAGCAAAGGGCTCGCCTGCTTTTTCGGCGATTAAAATTTTTAGATCGTCACCATCAAATCCGTATAAAACCACCGAGGTGGCAATGGCAACATTAAAGTCTTCTTTGGAAAAATTTATCCTCATAGCTTTTACAAAGATGCGTAATTTTTGACAAGCTAGATGAACTTAGTGTTAAATTTACACTAAGTATTACCAATTTTTGTCTTTAAACAAAACTGTGCCCTTAAAAGAGGCCAGTGTTTCCGCGGATTCGTTGCTTATAAAAACCTGATAAACACCAACCGAACGGCCCTCTTTAATCGCTTCTGCCTGAGCAAAAATACGCGTATTTGCTTGTATCGCTTTATGGTGACTGATACTGGTTTCAATGGAAAGGGCATGCCTACCGTGACCGTTAGCCGCAAAGGCTAAAGCACTGTCGGCCAAAGAGTAAGATATTCCACCGTGGGCAATGCCAAAACCATTGCACATTTCCTCGCCTACCGTCATTTCCAGCTTAGCAAATCCAGGCTTTACTTCGAGCACTTTAATGCCCAACCATTGGCTAAAGGCATCGCCATCATACATCTGCTGTACTATTTCGGAGGCGCTTTTCATTTTTTCGCTTTTTCTAGTTGACTGATTTCATAATCTACCACCCTTTCTACGGCAGTGATAATTACATCGAGCATTAAGTTAAAGCTCAGTTGTACTTCAGCTTTCGCTTCCGCTAGATCCGATTTTAAGACTGCCCGGGCACGAAGATCTTCAAATACCTTCGGACTATCGCTAAGTTCTACTTCTTCCACTTCAATCGACTCTTCGTCAATGTCCGTTTTGATCTTAATAATTTCTTCGATTAATTGGGCGGGAACCATTCCCACGGGAACGGTAGCGGCAATAAAAGCATTGGTAAGAATTAACAGAGATTCTACTAGGGCTTCGTGCTGAGAATCGCTAAACTCCTCTTCTACATTAGTAATAAAACCCATTAAATAGGGCTGATCTTCTAAAACCTGAATCAGTAATTTTCCTTGCTCTTCGGCTGGTAAACCATCGTATTCTACGATTGCTTCGCTAATGAAATCGCGCTTTTGATTTTTCATGCTGCAAAGCTAAGGTTTTAGACAAAGGTTAATTCTGCTTTATAGATTAACCACATAGCTTTTTTGAGACTAGGCAGTCAAAAAATTGTTGGCTTTTTAATTTCTTAACGTCCTTTGTTTGCTTGATCAAAAAAGGACCAACCGAACGTAGTGAGCTCAGCCAATCAAATAAGGCATTAAAGTTTTTGGCTAAAAAATCAAGGCTCCAATTCCTCTCTTCAAAAACTTTCATGAAAGGCGAGCTCGGTGGGCGAGCTCATTTCAATCGCATCCCAACTCACTAAGCCTCTCATTTTATTTTTTGGCGCTCGTAACGGAAGCGCAGGGCGCTGAGCTCAAGAACTCCATTAAAATTAAAGTCTTGTTCTTAATTGAGGCCGATAAACCTCCTAATATAGATTTCGTTAGAGTTGAGAGTCGGTCATTTAGTCCATCTTAAAAGCGCATCGCTTAGTATTAAAGCCAGTTTTCCGATTATAACTAGCCATGCTTCTTATACTGGGCCTTTAATTCCTGAAGATGTTGATCACGCTTAAAATCTTGTGCAAGCCCGCTGTCTGCTCCTTCTTGAATGGCATTGCGTAAAGCAATTACTTGACTTTCTTCGTTTTCCAAAAGACGAAGGCCAGCTATAAGTACCTCGCTAGCATTTTTATAGCGACCAGCCGAGACTTGATTCTGAACAAACTCATCGAAATAATCACCGAGTGATACAGATGTGTTCTTCATGTTTCTTGCTTTTGCTCAAATTTACCAAAACTTGGCAAATGACATTAATTGAGAGGATTCGTTTTACCTACACTCAAGCTATCGCCCCCTTTTTCTCCCCCCAAAATCCCGCATGCTTTTGCAATTGCACATCGCCCTGTACCTTAACTTGACAAGCCAAGCGCAATTGATTCGCTTCTTTATGAGGCGGAAAATTCAAGCGCCATTTCTCACGCGCATTTAAAACCTAAGTTCGATGTAAAATTAGGCCTCAGACCTCTTATAAATAGTGGGTTTTAAGACGAAGCGCTGAAGCAATAGCGGGCTATTGCGAAGGGCTAAGGCGCCAAAAACTGCTTTTTAGAAGAGGCTTACAAGTTTTTTCCAATAAAAGCGAAAATCCTGCATCTAGCTCATTTGCTGTAGCCCGCTACAGCTGCACGATCCAGACTAGTCTTTTCCTTTTATTGAAAATCTGAGGCTATAATTTTAGGTCGAACTCAGGTTTAAAGGGCCTAAGTCTCCTTCTATCTCCACAGCACAAGTGCCACAGGTGCCCAAGCCTTTGCAGTTTAACCACTTAGCGGCGCCATTATGCGGACTCATTACTTCTTTCAACAAGGCCGCGCGTAAATTAGAGCCAGCTGCTACGGTAAAGGTTTTTCCCTTAAAGGAGATGTGAAATTTATCTTCTTTCTCCACTATTGCTCTGTGGCTTCCTCTGCTACTTCCCCGCCTTTAATCTTTTGGATAAAGAAGGTTTCTAGTTCTTGTAGTGTTTCGGAATTGGTATGAATATCCTTCACAATTTCACCCTTATCTAAAACCACAATGCGCTCGCAGAATTTAGCCACGTGACCTAAATCGTGACTAGAAATAAGCATGGTGATGTCTGTTTCCTTATTGATTTTTTGCAATTCATCAATCAAACGAAACTGAGTAGAGGGGTCGAGGTTGGCAAAAGGCTCATCGAGAATTAAAATGTCGGGATTACTTAAAAGCGCCCCCACAATACCTACCTTCTTCTGGTTTCCCTTACTTAAGTCGCGGATATACTTTTTCTTACCGCGAATCTCACCCGCGAATAATTCTTCGTAACCCGCTAAAGCCGCTTCCAAATCGCCCGCGCTCATATTGTGCAAGCCGGCGATAAACTGAAAATACTCATCGGGCGTGAGGTAGTCGATTAAAAAACCTTCGTCGATAAAACTACCGGTGTAGAGTTTCCAATCTTCACTTTTCGCCACGTCTAAACCCATACTTAAAACCTCGCCCTTATCGGCCTGAATTAAATCGAGAAGCAAACGAAAGAGCGTAGTCTTGCCCGCGCCGTTATTTCCAACTAAGCCGAAGGACTTGCCCGCTTCGATTTCTAATTCGCCAATATTTAGAACTTTGGTGCCGTTATAGGACTTCTCTAAGTTTTTAATGCTTAAAATGCTCATAATCAATTATTTTAATCGCGCTGACGGTAGCCCGTCGCATTAATATATTTTTTCTCTTGGAAGTTTAAAACCGTTTGCTTGATGAAGTAATTTCTCGACAAGATGCCGATCAAACCCAATGCGGCTAAGAATATCAAGCCGTAATTCCCATCCCACAATAAATCGAAAGCGTAGACCATTAGCATGGGTACTACCATTAAAGGGATAACAATTAAAAACTGGGCTGCACCCGTGCCTTGGTAGTTAAAAGCACTCCCGCGACTAAGGTCAATGGGCTTTTTATTATAGGTGCTGGCGAATATTAAAACCAAGGTATTTACACCCACATTGTATATAAAACAAGCTGTATTTATATAGATGGCCTTCATGCCGAAATAGCCGTAAGGCAAGGTTAGAACATACATAATTACCGCACTAAAGGCCAATAAATAGTATTTCGATTTATAATACTCTTCCATGTGGTAAGCGCGGGTAAGAATACCATCAAAATAAGCGCTTTCCCAACTTACTAAAAACTGTCCGTAATTGATTAAGAAGATGCCGGTCATGAAAATCCCCACGAAGAGTAACCAGCTTATACTTTCCTTGTACATGGGGTTGGTGTAGAAAATTAAACCATAAGCCGAAAAGAAAAGCGTCATCCACAAAATGGTTTTGGTTCGCTTGTTTCGCGTAATCAACTTTAGCTCATTGGCCATCATTAAACCTAAAGGCCCGCGTTGCTCCAAGAAAGAAAAACGGGTGCTACTCGCCTCTTTGGCTGCGACCTTCCAACGATCGAGGTGGGTCATTTTTAGGAGAAAGCGGAAGTTCACCAAATAGATTAGAGCCATTAAGCCAAAACTTATTAATCCTAAAAGCGGATCTGCGCCCAGCGGTCCAAAAATACTTTTCGATAATTCGGTCAGGGAAAACCAATCCATAAAATCGCCCAAAAAGGCCAGCGCCACAACTAATGCTACCGCGCCAAATATTTTAACATTTACCGCTAAAACGCGCTTCACGTAAATGGCTAAAAAGTGATTGGTAAAAACAAATCCCAAAAGAGCCAAAAACCATAGTACTGCATCGCTTGGCCCTTGCTCAACCGCCATTACGCGAATGGCCCAAGGCGTAATTAAAAAGAGGGGCAATAAATTAAAGAAGCTAAAAATGGAGCTCCCTAATAAGTAGTTTATCACCTTCGATTTAGCGATGGGAAGCACCAAATAATGCTGCACGGTGAGCACGGTAAGGTCTTGTAAAAAGAAGCGCATTACTAAGTCCACCAATAAATAATAGAGTACAAATCCCATGAAAATGGGAGTAAGCACAGCCGGCTCGTCAAAAGCCTGATTTAGTATTTCCTTGGCGAAATAACCCAAGGCACCAAAACTCGCTAAGAAGTAAAGGGCCACAATGGTCATTAAAATCTTCACGCCCCAGCCCTGCCGAAAGAAGGAACTGCGCGTGGTTTTACGCCACTGATGCTTTAACAAAGTAATGTACATAAGCTTGTTTATTTGGTATTAGTAGGCTTTAAGCTTCAATTATTACAAAGACTCAAAAATTTATTCCAAAAACTTGGCGCCCGTTTTTGCCTTTCTGCGCAGCAAAGCGGAAGCGCGGTAACGATCCTCGCGGTACTCGTCGTACAAATTATCTAAAATAGCTAAAACTTTCTTCGCTCCCCACTCATCGGCCCAAGCCAATAATCCTTTTGGGTAGTTCACCCCTTTGGTCATGGCCAGATCGATATCCTCCGCGCTGGCGATGTTTAAAAACAAAGCATCTATGGCCTCATTCATTAACATGGCTACTATGCGCTCCACTATTTTTTGGCCTAAAGCCTCGTCTTTTTTCGCTTCCGGCAGATGCGCTCCCTCGCGGTAATCGTAAAAACCTCGGCCGCTTTTTCTCCCCAGTAAACCTGCCTCTACTAAGCGTTTCTGACTAAAATTAGGACGGTAGCGTGGGTCGAAATAAAAGGCAGTAAAAACACTTTCGCTTACCGCATAATTTACATCATGACCAATAAAATCCATTAAGGTAAAAGGTCCCATTCTAAAACCCGCCAGCCCTTTCATGGCCCAGTCGATGGTGGCAATATCGGCCACGCCTTCTTCATAAATGCGCACTGCTTCGCCGTAAAAAGGACGGGCCACGCGGTTTACAATAAAGCCAGGAGTGTCTTTCGCCAAAACGGTAACCTTGCCCCAAGAATAAATAATTTCCTTGGCTTTAACTAGGTTTTCGGGACTGGTGGTAATGGCGGGAATAATTTCCACCAAAGGCATTAGGGGAGCGGGGTTAAAGAAATGAATTCCCAAAACTCTTTCCGACTTTTCTACCGCCGAAGCAATGGAAGCAATGGATAAAGACGAGGTGTTTGAAGCCAAAATGCAATCTTCCGAACAGATCTCTTCTAAGTTTTTAAAGAGGTTTTTTTTCACCTCTAAGTTTTCTACAATCGCCTCAATTACTAAGTCCGATTTTTCGAGGCGTTCTAAGCTGGTGTGATAATGAATGCGCGCCAAAATAAGACGGTCTTCTCCCGCTGCAATTTTTCCTTTCTCCACTAGGCGAGCGAGTATTTTCTCATGGCCCTTTTTGGCTTTATCTAAAGCAACACGATGATTATCAACAATATAAACCTGATGGCCATTTTGCGCTGCTACTTGTGCTATGCCAGAGCCCATTGCTCCTGCACCAATAATTCCTACTTGCATATTTTACTTTTTAGGCTTGCGCCTGATGGGTATTTTATAATCTTACTCGCCTCTGAATTCCGGTCTGCGTTTCTCTAAAAAGGCAGCCGTCCCCTCACGGTAATCGTAACTTAAACCGCATTCAGTTTGGTATTTATCCTCTAAAGCCAATTGATCTTCTAAATTGTTGGCGAAGGACTCGTTTAGCAGTGCCTTAGTAGCCGCTAATGCTTTAGTCGGCATTTTTGCTAATTGAGCGGCAATTTTAAAGCTCTCTTCTACGAAAGTCTCCGCCGAGAAAACCTTATAAATCATGCCCATACTTTCCGCTTCGGTGGCGCTAACTTTATCGCCCAGCATCATTAAGGCCGAAGCTTTTTGCTGACCAATTAAGCGCGGTAAAGTATAGGTACCACCACTATCGGGAATTAAGCCAATTTTAGAAAAGGCCTGAATAAAGCTAGCAGCCTCGTGAGCCACCACAATATCGCAAGCCAAAGCAATATTAGCACCTGCCCCAGCCGCCACGCCGTTTACCGCCGCTACCACGGGCTTGCTTAAAGCGCGTATTTGTAAAATGATGGGGTTGTAATGCTCCGTCACTATTTTGGTGAGTTCGGGACCATTGGGGTCGGTGGCTTCGGCTAAATCTTGTCCCGCACAAAAAGCTTTCCCCAAACCGGTTAAATATATCGCCCGCACCGAAGAGTCTTCTTGCGCTTTACGCAGATGCTCTTGTAAATCTAAGGCCATCTCACGCACGAAAGAATTGTATTTATCGGGACGATTGAGGCTCAAGCGTAAAACACCGCCTTCTTGCTGAGAGAGTATATAATCTGACATAAATTTCTTTTGGGGCTAAGTTAATGTGAATTCGACGGAAAATTAAGTCTCAGACCACTTAAAAATAGTGGGGCTGTAGAGGAACTAAGGAAACAATAGCGGCTATTAAGAGAGGGCGAATTCCTTTTTTTACCATCTTTATACCATGAGATTTATCTTACTATTATTTCTTTTTTCACTGCAATTAAGTGCCCAAAGGTTTAGCAGAACGGACCTTAGCTTTGGTGGAGCAAATAGACCAGCTTTACTCTTTTTAGATAATGACATGGTAATAGCTGATGAAGACCAGGACTCCTTAGGACTTTTACAGATTGGATTATTCGATAGCACAGGTGTTAAAACCTTCTATAAATCCTATGATTATTATGAATCACCGGATTCCGTAAGAAGGGTTTCTCCCTGTTTTAAGTGTTTTAAAGCCAACAGAGGATCCTATTTTTTAGCCCAGACAGATTTCATACGGAATGATTCCGCTTTTGTACGATTTACTAAGTTTAATCATAATCTGGATACTTTAGTTACCGCAAAACATCTAGAATATCAAGGTGGAACACCTGAAGTTTATGACTTCGTTTTTGATACTGATTCGACTTTTATTGTAACAGGATTACTTTTCAGGTTGACCAACTATACTAAATATGATTTATGGGTTGCTAAATTTGATACGGCTTTTAACCCGATTTGGGAGCTTAGAATCCCCGATACAATTCCAAGCATGAATGGCGGTTATTATGGTGATGATTTAGTTATTGACCAGTACGGATCCTGTTTGGTGACTGGTAGAGCGAACCATTATGTTCCGACTCAATCTAATACCGATCATTCCTTTGCCGCGCGTATCGACCTCCAAACTGGGGCCTTAAAATGGTTTTACTCCTTTAACCAGGATTTAGGTAGTCAAAACATTGCGGCTTTAGATAATGGGAATGGTACCTATAGTTTTGCTCGGATGGAAATTTTAGGATTTTGGCCTAATACGATAAACTATGCGTACCCCACGAGGATGAGGCTTGGTCGTATTGATACTTCAGGACAAGTTGTTTACGACACCGCTACTGGACCTGAGTTGCCTTATTTTCGGTTTGAGGATTTGATAAGAACCAGTGATGGTAATTTCTATGTAGCTGGCGATATTCAAGTGCTTCCTGGGAATTTTCCAATCTCAGCATACAAATTCACCCCTCAAGGAGATAGCATTTGGATGCGCTCTTATTACCATTTGAACGACTCTGCCGACCGAAACCATATTTGGGCTTTTCAGGAAGCGCCAGATTCCGGATTTTTACATCTTGGAAGGTTGATAGATGTAGATAATGATATCGATTCTGTTCGCACGCTTCATTTTTACATGCTTAAAACCGATCAATATGGTTGCTTGCAAAAAGGTTGTCAAAATATAGGTTTGGAAGAAATAGGGCCTTTAGAGGCGGAATTGCGGGTTTACCCAAACCCTACTACTGGTGTTTTGCATTTAGAATCGGATCTCGAACAAGAGATCAAATATGTACTCTACAATTCCTTAGGTCAAGCCATTCGCGAAGGTAGTTTTAAGGCTAGTAAAACCTTAAACATTGGAGATTTAAATCAGGGTGTGTACATTCTACAAACTAGGAGCGGCGGCAGAAATTACCGTTCTCAGAAAATCTGGTTGTAGTATTAAATTGTTCCTAGCTAAAAGTCACCTATTTCGACAAGCCTTCGGGAAAAGCGAAAGAGTCTTAAAACAAAGTTGTCCGATTGGACTACTTTTGTATCTTTGTTAAATGAACAAAAAGCGAAAACTCTATTTCTATAAGAAGTATTTCGAAGAGTTCTATAGCCAGCAAAACGAAAAGGTTAAAAAGAAAATTCTTTGGACACTGAGAATAATGGAAGAGCTTGAACAGATTCCTGAGAACTATCTAAAGTTTATCCAAAACTCTTCCGGTCTTTATGAAATTAGAGTTCAAGTTGGTAATAACATTTTCAGAATTTTCTGCTTTTTCGACCTTGACAATTTGGTTGTAATCGGAAATGGTTTTCAAAAAAAAACCCAAAAGACACCTAAGCAGCAAATTAAAAAGGCTGAACAAATAAAAACGGACTACTATGACAGCAAAGAATAAAAACCTAAAAAGCCTTGACCAATTCATTGATGAAAAAATTGGCGAAAAGGGAACAATTGAAAGAGATAGTTTTGAAAATGATTATGATTCTTTTAAGCTTGGTGTGCTAATTCAGCATGCACGGGAACAAAAAGGATTGACTCAACAGCAACTTGCAGACCTTGCTGGCACAAACAAGTCGTATATATCCAAAGTAGAACGAAACCTTAAGGATATACGGTTCTCTACACTACAAAGAATTATAAATGAAGGACTCGGCGGACATTTAAACATCTCTATTAAACTAGATTAAGCAGATGGTCAAGGAGTTATAAACCTGAATTCGACGGAGAATTAAAGCTTAGATCACTTAAAAATAGTCGGCTACTTGAGGATCCGGGGAAAGAATAGCCCCTATCAAGAGAGGTCGACCCCATTTTTTGTCCATCTTTATACCATGCGGTTAATCTTTCTTTTATTACTTTTTTAGCTGGTAAATGGTTAATCTTTTATCTCCAGATTTAGAAAATAAATTCTTTTCAATTCCCATCTTTAGGTCTCGACTAGCTGAAGCGCTACTTAAATGCCTGAAGACCTGCATGTAGTCCTTTCTAGTAAATGAAACCTTGTTAAGGGAGTAAAAATGAAATAATCGATCTTCCTGCGACATATTCACAGAAACGGAATTTCTTATTAACTCCGCCAGAGTATCATTTACAACCGAAAGCATGTATTCAATGAACAAGGTCGAATTTCCTGTTTTGTCACAAATAGATAACACTTTGTAATAGGCTTCCTGCGATTTTGATATTAATGTTTCAAAAGGCAAGTATTGAAAAACAGGATATTGAGAAATTAAAATTATTGTTTGCCACAGTCGTCCCATTCTTCCGTTTCCGTCTGTGAAGGGATGAATAAATTCCATTTCATAATGAAAAACGCAACTTTTTATTAAAATAATTTCCTCGTCATTTTCGAGGTAAGCGAATAAGTCTTTCATCAAATACTGAACATTCTTAGCAGGAGGAGCGAAGTGTTCAACTTTGGAACCTTTTAAAATGCCCACCCCTTCCTTGCGATAGGCTCCAGGATGATCGATTAAGCCTTCCATCAGTGTCTGGTGCGCCTCTAAAAAGGAATGAACAGAATCAAATTTAAAGGCCCTAATATTCTCATAAACCTTTAGGGCATTTTGCACTTCCTTAATGTCTTTGGTTGGCCCTATAACTCTTTTGTTCTCCAGTATTGCAGTTATTTGCTGCTCAGTTAAAGTATTGCCTTCAATTTGCAAAGAAGAGTGTATCGTTTTAATTTGGTTTTGCTTCCGAAGACTGGGGGATGACTTTATTAAGAATGAGGCATTTACCTCTCCAATTTTTTCGGAGATGCTTGTTATTAATCCTAAAATCTTGCTGTTAATTTCATAAGGAGGCCGCATAGCTATAGTATCATTTGATAGTATCAAATCTAGGGCTTTCAGTGGAATTAAGGACTTTTGGTCTCAATACTCAGATCTAATAGCGTAGCGGTATCCTATCTCCATCAAGGCTTCTTCACAAACTTTATACTCCCCCAGCCCGCGTCATTCGCTTGTAGGTTATAAACTCCAACGGGCCAGTGAGCTACAGACAATCGCAAGCTTGACTCCTTCAGTTCACCCTGCCATACTTTTTGCCCCCTACTATCGAAAATACTGAGCGACAAAGGCTTGCTAAGACTGCGACTCGTTTCTATGTTGATATAATTCTGCGTAGGGTTAGGATACACTTTTAAGTATGCTTCTGTGCGATTTTCGATCTGCCCTAAGGGATCCCAAAGCCCCTGATAAACGCTAATATTATCGAGATATAAATTATTACCGTTGCGATTAACGCCTCTAAAAAGCACTATTATTTCCTGACCAGCATAGGCACTTAAGTCGACCGTATCGCGTAGCCAGTCTGCAGAGCTACTCGGACTGAAGTTCCCGCCGTTACTGCTAACGGTCGCTAAACTAATGCCCGCCTTTTGGTACACCTGGCTATAGCTTTGGCCACAATCCGTAGAAACCAGTACATGCAGACTATCTTGCAAGGAGCTAATGCTTCCCCTGGCTTCATAGGCATAATCGAAGGCTAGCGTAGCCTTGATATTGGCACTTAAGCTTAAGCGAGCACTGTATAAATCATCGTACTGACTTTCGCGGGGCAGGTAATCACTAAAGTAGATGGCTCTAGCATTAGTGTTGCCGGGCCAGCCCTTAACGCTAGCGGTATCCCAGCCCAAACCGCCATCGGGATTATACGTATTCCAAACGCTCAAGCTATCTTCAAAATCTTCGCTAAAGGCCAGGCTGGCTTCTTGAATTCGCTCCTGGCGGACGTAATAGTTGTTGTTAATACTATCGTACTCGGTAAAGCTAGTGCTAGCACGAAACTGCCACACATGATAGCCTTGGGGAATACTCAGCGGAGTGGATAAATAGACCAAAGCGGTATCGCCCATAGCTTGTAGCTTGCTGGTATTAAGCTGCTGATTGTGTACTAAGGCACCATCGCGAAAAACGCTAATATTTATAGTATTAATTGCCTGCAGGCCTTTATTCCTAAAATTAAGTTGAGGCCTAAAACTGGTATCGCAAGAAAAGGGCTCACTGGCCGGCGCAAGCACGGAGCTTAACTCTAAATCATAATCAATTTGTTGCGGATCTACTGGAGTGTAAGTTTGGCTTAAAAGGGTAAATGCGGCATCAACATCTATCAGCCCACGACCAAAAGTATTGTCTTCACCCGCTGGACCCATGTCTATGGCCGAAAAGTAAAGAGCCTCCATTAGTTCTTTACCACTAAGCTGGGGAAAGGCTTCTTTTAAAAGTAAAATCGCCCCCGAAACATGCGGAGAAGCCATACTGGTTCCCGAAATAACATTGTAGCCATCGGCTCCCCAAGCGGAGCGAACGTTTTGTCCGGGAGCCACCACTTCGGGGTGAATACTTAAAGGCCCACTCCCGGGGCACTGACTGGGTCCACGCGTAGAAAAACCACTGATCGGATAAGGGAAACTTTGATTGCCATCGATACTACCTACGCAAAAGGTGTTCACCAAATTAGTATTGATGCGTTGCGGGGCATTGAGGCCCACATTATTAGGACCTGTATTTCCCCCCGAAAACACATTGGCTATCCCGGCCGCTTCAATGGTATTCATTAGGCGGGGCACAAAACCACCACACTGGGCGGTATCGATAATATCGCGCCAGCGCCAGCTATTATTAATTACATCGGGTATATCGTGAATAGTGTTGGTATCTCCATCGGGGTTGAGCGCCCATTCGAAACCTGCAATTAAGAAAGCTTGTGGGGGCAAAGCTGCCGCGGTACTGGCATTTATTAAATCGTTCGCCAGCCAATACGACCCGAAAGCCACACCTATGGTATCTGCCGTAGCAGTATCTAAACCCGCGGTAGTGCCTAAAACATGGGTGCCATGACTACTTAAAGCCCCCGAAGGTGTAGGTGAGAACAAACCAAACCAAGCGGCATTAGCGGGAGACCTAAGACCCATATAACGATCTTTAAAGCTAGGATGCTCATCCCAAATCCCCGAATCGAAAATATACACTTTACGACCCCGACCGGTATAACCACGCGCCCACATAGCTGGGGCATTAATGGCGATAAGACCAGGTTCTACGCCCACCGCCGTCGTTTTGCTGCTTTTAAAATTGCTGTTTATATCTGCTGGGGCATCTAGCGCAAGCTCGCCTTTTGACCAACTAATTTGCTCTACCGCAGGCAATTGGGCTAAGTCTAAAATTAGAGAACCGGGTAATTGCGCCACCCAAGCGTTTAGTATGTAAAAACTGCGGTATTGACTTGCAGGGATCTGCGCTTTAGCCAACAGATTTAAAGCTTCTTTTTGGCTGCTTGCTGCCTGACGGCCTAAAAGGCGGTTCAAAATTTGGCTACGCTTTGGCGCGCTTAACTGCCTTTGATCGAAAGATAAGGCCAGCGAATCGAAGTTTAAAGAATTATAAAATTCTACGAAAACAGGCTGCAGCGCTTCTGGGTTTTCTCCTATGGCCTTTTCTAAACTTGGATTGATTTGAGCAAAAGCTGCAGCAGAGTTGAAAACTAAGCAAGCGAGAAGCAAAAGACTTTTGAAGAAGGACATAATCTTGTTTTGAGTGCTTGAAGGTAAGCAATATGCCGAATATGATCTAGTGTAAAGTTGGGTTGTTTTTTCTTGGGATTGGAAATGAAGGTTTAGAACTTATGATCAATAGTTCATTAAAAGCTTAAAACCATAAACAATAGAAGAATGATTTTTCTAGCCAAGCTGAAGGCCATCATGCCTATTATTTGTTTTAGAACGATTGTTCCATAATTATTCTATCTTTGTCGCAGAATGAATGTTCCAAAACTTTAAATCACAATGAAAAATCAATCAAGTTTATTAAAAGCCTCCGCTATTCTTTGGGCGTTTTGGGGGTTAGTGCACATTATGGCCGGAGTATTTACCCTTAGTTTTATTCTCTCTGGCAATATCGCCTCTTCTATCAGCGGCATTGCTGATGCAGTTGACCCCAGTACTTTACCAATGGAGTATCCTGCCGCAGCTGGAGCGATAATTGGTCAACACGGTTTTAACCTCTTGTGGATTGGCCTTATAACCTTTATCTCTGCCATTTACATTTGGAAAAGAAACAGTAATGCCATCTTCCTAGCGGCTATTGTTGGGGGATTAGCGGATCTTGGATACTTCCTCTTCCTCGATTTAGGCGGCTTTGTTAAATTCATGCCCGGAACCCTAATGACAATTGTTTCTGCTAGCGCCATCACCCTCAGCTTTATCGCCTATTTTCGAGGCTCAAAAGCCACCGAATAAAAGAAAGCCAAAAAAAGGCTATCCCGCCTTAGGTCTTCACCATTGCCGAGCTTTGAGTAGTAGGACGTATAACCGTTTTCCTTTGGTAATGGTATTAGCACAGGAATATTTCTAAACAAAGCATCGCACGGATAGAGCAAGAACTTGTCATCCTAATTGAAAAAGCCAGCAATTGAATTAATTTTGCCCCATGGCCAGACCCCGAAAATTTGATGAAACTGCCGTCCTCGAAAAGGCCATGCTTCTTTTTTGGAAGAAAGGTTATTTCGACACTTCCGTAGATGACTTGGTACAAACCCTCGGCATCAATAGAGCGAGCCTTTACAATACCTTTGGCGGGAAAAAAAACTTGTTTGCCCGGGCGCTGGAGTTGTATAGCTGCAGAAATTTAGAAGGCATGAATCATTTTCTTGAGGATCAAGAAAACGTAAAATTAGCCCTGCGACAAGTTTTTGAAAAGGTAATAACCGATGACCTTGCCGATGCTGATTGCAAAGGGTGCTTCGTGGTAAACACCACCGGCGAACTCTTACCTGAGGAGGACAGTTTTAAAGCACCTTTAAAAGCCCACAAACAAAGTTTTGAAGCCAGCTTTCAGTCTTTATTGCAAAGAGGGATGGACAGTAGTCAAATCGCTCCTAACAAGGATATTGCAATGCTCTCGTCTTTGCTCTACACCACCATGACCGGCTTACGCGTAAACGGAAAGTTCAAAGCACCTCTTGCTGAGTCGATGAAAATGGTGGATGCTATTTTAGGCTTGTTAGATTAGTTGAAAAAGTTATGATAACCTTTCTTCTGGGCAATCCTTCACCAAGTTTTATGCAGAAGCCCACCGAGTACTGAGGAGCTTAATGATATTGAGATTAGATCCAGTATTACCATCGACACCGAAAGCGGGAAACTCTATTTCCAAGCTAGTTTCTATCTCTATTGTGCGAAACAAACGAAAGTGCTATAAGCAAAAGACTATCCAGGTTCTAGATTTTCAACCATCGGAACCGGGTATTGCCGAATTCCAGTACATAAAGACCTTTGGCAAGGTCTTCTAAGTTTAGACGCCCTTGAACATCTATACTATGACATTCAATAAACTCTCCATCAAGGGAATATACGCTTAGAATACCTGGTTCTTGGTTTGTGAGGTTTATGAGGCCCCTTGAAGGATTTGGATAAATGTTTAAGGCTTGTATAGACATTGATGGATGGTGCAAGCCAAGATCGCAGGGGCCAGCTAGCGCAGAAGCGGGAGGATAGATGTATCCGTCATAATAAATTGAATCGCCAATGCTCATACATTCCAGCAATATTTGAAAGTTGGAGATATTAGCAAATGGATCCCAAAAAAGTCCTTGTGAGTTACCCACTCCCTCAATCCATGGACCTCCGCTAGTACCGAGGTAAACAATTCGCTGCAGACCTCGTGAAGTGTACACCGTATCCACCTGCTGCACAATTAATGGGTTGATCGTGTCGCCCAAATACTCGAATCTTGGTGCCGATCCTGGCCAATAATTACCAAAACCTATGGAGTAAATATCCTTTAAGGTATCACCGGGTAAAAGATTAAAATCGTATAATAGAAGTGCTTCTGTGCTATCTGCGGGCACCAAGAACACTTGTCCGGCTGTATCGCGAATCGCGCCAAAATAAGCGGTGCTCGCTCCACAATAGTTAATCTTAGAGTAATTCCTAATATTAATCAGTGTGTCTTCTCCCGAAAGGCAAAACTTAAGCGTATGCGCAAGCTCGTAATAATAAAACTGCCCACTCGTGTTTAAAGTAGAATAACTGTTGATCCAGCGGGCATTAGAATCGGGGAAGCTCACAAAATTTTGACCATTTAAGCTTGTGGCCAAAACACAAAGCAGTATTAGTTTTTTCATGCTAGGCGATATGCTGATAAGTTACTAAAAACCTGAGTTCGACTTAAGATTATAACCTCAGATTTTCAATAAAAAGAAAAGGCTAGCCTAGATCGTGCAGCTGTAGCGGGCTACAGCAAATGAGCTAGATGCAGGATTTTCGCTTTTATTGGAAAAAACTTGTAAGCCTCTTCTAAAAAGCAGTTTTTGGCGCCTTAGCCCTTCGCAATAGCCCGCTATTGCTTCAGTGCTTCGGCTTAAAACCCACTATTTATAAGAGGTCTGAGGCTTAATTTTACGCCGAACTCAGGTTAAAAGAATGTAAGTCCTAAAGGGAAGCACAAAAAAAAAGCCGCCTCAAAACTGAGACGGCTTTTAGATTATAAGCTATATAGCTTCTGAGCTTTATTGCAAGCTAATTCTGCGATAAGCTTTCAATTGCCCTGATTGAATCTCAATCGTATAGATTCCTTTTGCTAGCCCGTTTAAAGAAACCGACCCAGAGAATCTAGCATTAAGATGATCATAATCAGCGACTTTTACTACACGTCCTCGCATATCCGTTACACGAATATCTGCTGTTGAATTTCCTAGTAAGTCAAACTCAACCGAGACATCACCGGTAGTAGGGTTCGGATAAACCTCTAGGCTTTTGCTAAGTGGGTTTTCATCCAAGCTAATGCCTTGAATCACAACCGTACTGGTAGTAGTATCAGAGCCACAAGGACCAGTTGCAATCAGCGTAACCGTATAACTACCGTTTGCGCTATAGACATTTTGAGCGTTCATACCGCTGCCCGTGTTTCCATCGCCAAAATCCCATGCGTAAGCCGTTGCTCCGGTGCTTGAGCTGGCATCAAAGCTTACGGTAAGGTTAGAAGCAGTAGGAGCTCCATTGTTACTAGTAAACCCAGCATTAACGCTTATACCACTATTATAAATGGTTACACTACCTGTAGGCTTAGGACAGCCGCCAGTTGAAATTTCCCAATCATAGAAGTAGTAATAATATGTAGCGCCAAAGCTATTTCCAGTGATATCTACCACTCCCGGAACTGAATAAGGGTAAGCGCCACCAGTGCTATTACGCCATAGACCTCCCGTAGTACTGCCACCTCCGTGTAACTCATAGCTACCAGGTGCAACGGTCATGTTAACTGTAATTCGTTGCGCAGTGCCAGGGGTAGTTACACCCGTTACAGGTACCGTTACGGTTTGAAGAATAGCACCAGAAGCTGCGTCCAATAAGTTAACACTTACATTTCCATTTGCATTCGGGTAAACAGTCATTTCCTTTATGGTGAACTGTTGCAGAGCAGTAAAGAACAATTGCTGAACCGAAGCATCTACAAAGTTAGCTGCAGAACCAATGGTATTATCTGCTGGTCCAACATTATAAGTTATACCACCCACAGCTGAAAGTAAGAAAGTAGTATCAGTAGAACCCAAAGGACCTACAACTAAACTGTCGCTTGTTCCTAATGTGTCATTAGCAGTACTAATCCAATAGTAAGTATCGCTAGAGCCAACCGGGAAATATAAGGTATCAAAAGCACCACTTCCGCAAACAGTATCAATAGCTGCTGTAGGTATTGGTTCTAAGGCATCATCAAAGTCCACCGAGGTAGTACCATTGTCATTGCTATTGTCTTGATCCCCTCCTAAATTTAGTGAAGCACTAAATAAAGTTAGTCCACCAACCGAAGTATTTACGGTTCCTACCATAATGGTATCGGAGCCCAACTGGGGTAGGTTACCAGTATAAGTTGCATTTAGGGTAGCTGTTACCGCACCACTAACTGTAACCGTAATTGGCAAGCTAGTAATAGGGTTGGCACCCATGTTTGTAAAGGCAACGTATACCTCAGTAGCTGTGTCACCACAATTATCCTCTGGAATAAAAACGGTGTCCATAGCGGCATCATCCAAGGTAGGATTAGGTACAATTACAGTAACTGTATCAATATAAGTACCACAACTATTGGTGTAAGTTGCCACATAAGAGAACGTTCCACCAACCGTATAAGGTCCAGCCATAAAACATGGTAGTGTATCTAAAACAGTACTACTACCTAGTTCTGTCCAGGTAAGTCCTGGCGCACTTGCAGGTTTAGGTAAAGGAACATTCGCGTTTAAAACATTAGGGTCTTGGGTAGAAACAACCCAGTTTGTAGCTGTATTATCATCTACTCCTTCTAATCGAATACCACTGGTACTGGTATGATTACCTGAGTTTCCGGTCCAATCTGCAGCGGTTACACCGGAAGCAGCTGGGAAGGTATAGGAAGTTCCTGCAGCTACGGCATCAATAATGTCGCCATTCGCATTTTTCAAAATACGTCCGTTATTTCCACCAGAACTAAACAAGCCAGTATAACTGCCCGTTCCGTGATAATAGAAATCTGCTGGGCTTTCAGCACTAGATCCTAATTGTCCAATCGCAATAATTGCGGTTCCATTAGGGCTAAGAACCGTGCCAGGAGCAAAAGTAAAAGTACTTAGCATAGATGAAGCATCCCACTGTTCAAGAGTGATACCGTCAAGGTCTGAGCCTGGGACACCCGTAATCTCAAGATAGTCATCCGCAAGAAGGTAACTAGGCCATCCTGTAGTTGGGGCACCAGAAGCGGTCTTAAAGTGACAAATTTCCGTGATTAAGAACTCTCCTGCTCCGAAGAAAGAGGATTCCACGCATATCTCAACAGAGTCTAATGCACTAGGAAGGTTCGTTACTTGAGGGCTTACGCTAAACTCAGTTTTTACGTCGAGGTCAACTGATACCAAAGTATCATTAAGTAATAGCGTATTTACTGCATTACCTATAATATAAGCATCTAAAGTATAAACACCCGCAAGAGAAAGGTCAATTCCGCCTTCTCTTAACACCAGAGTATCTTGTGATGCTAAGGTTCCACTGTTAACTACAATAGTACCGGTGGAGTTAACTGGACCTGAAACAGAATAATTAATCGTTAATGGATCATTTACAAAGTTTACCGCAGGACCAATAAGGTTAAATACACTAAGCACAATGGTGTCGTTGGTAGAAGCACATAAGCTCTTAACAAACTCACCACTTTGGAAAGCAAGATCGCCTGCCAATGGAGTATATTCATCTGCCCCGATATCTGGAGTAGTAGTTGAACGAACATCACCGTCAAAATCTATCGTGATTCCAGCAAAAGAAGTTCCAACATCATTGCTAGCAGAGCCTAAGGCATGAAGATCGTCTGGTGCTGTAAAAACAGGGTCTCCAGAAACAGAATTTGCTTCGAAACTAGAGGCTGTTTGCAGTGCAGCTAAATCGGCCACATTGGTACCCGCCCAGTTTGCGAAATCATTTCCAACTGCAAAATAATTGTTGTAATTCATGGCAGACATCATAGTTACAGCAGCAGAAGTTACTTCTAGAGCAACACCAGGACCGCTATTTACTGTGTTGTTATTGATGAAGCTTACTTCATTACCTATTGTAGCAGTACCTCCAAAATAAGCACTGTGGCCTCCCGTTGCGGAACCAGCATTTACCAATATTGAATTATTTACTATATCCATGTAGGTACAGTTGTAGACATAAATACCATAGGCGGTACCTGAGTTATCGAGGGCACTTACCATATTATTGGCAACGAGGCTACGACTGGTAGGATTGGCATCGCAATAATAAATGTAATAACCATAGTTGGTGGAAGTACCACTCACCACAATCTTGTTTCCAACAGAAGTTAGGTTATCATTATAGTAATGACGAACACCATACTCGGTAGTATAAACACCCAACGAGGTAATATTATTACCTACTGTCGATAACGTATCTTGATAGTATGCCCAAATTCCAGCATAGTAAAAACCGTCTATATCATTGCTATCGATAGAGTTTCCAACCTCATAATCAGTAGTGCTCACACCGTACCAATACATAGCATAACCACCACCATTAATTTGGTTATTAATAATTGAAGAATGCTCAAGCCTGTTTGAAGCCGCAGTATTATTCATAATAACCGTTATGTTAGTAGATGTGGTAGCTGCATTGGCCAAACCATTGAGGATATTATCTCGGATCACAATGTTATTGCTTAACCCGGTAAAGTCGATTACGCGTGCAAAAGAAGTTCCAGTTGCTGTAAGGGTTAAACCTTTCACGGTAACGTAATCGGCACCGTTAAAGCCCCAAACATAGTTATCGGCAGTGCCTGTAGCAGCATAGGTAACCTCAACCGGAGCTGTATTGGCTGGGTCGGCTTGGAAGGTAACCGTATTTATGGCGCTTACTCCAGAAATGTCATTTAACATTACCTGTTCATTATAGGTTCCAGCAGCAAGATTAAATACTACAGGACCCGATACACCACAAGCGTTTAGCACAGATACAGCACTATCAATAGTAGGGAAATTAGTAGCACCTGCTGGGCCACCAATTGTATAAGTTCCATTTAACTGATTAGTACAGAATGTACAGAATGATTGGGGACCAACCCAAGCACTGGTGTCACCAGGACCACAAATAGATCTAAACAATACTTCATAACATGTAATTTGAGATAGACCTGTTATTTGTAAACTGTCGGTGCTAGAAATAACTTTCGTTCCAGAAGCTGTTTGGGTACCTTGGTAAAAGCCTTGTGGGCCGAACCAAACCTCGTAGTTAGTTCCTGATGATGCGGTTGGCCAAAAAGCCGTGGCATTAACATCCGTAATGTTTCTAAAATTCAAACCTACTGGACTCGGACATGAAGGACCGCTGGCGATTTTCACGTCATCAATTGCAATGTCGTTTTGAAAAGTACCGTTCTGCTCATCTACAACAAAACGCACCGCTAGAGTGCCTCCGCTGGCAAAAGGAGTTAGGTTAACGGTAATAGAGTCCCAAGTAGAAGCCGTAGCTGCTGCATGAGAATACACGTTATTATTCCAAACTGAACCATCCCAAACATCTACTTGAATTGTTACTGTTGCATCGGTACTGGCCAAAAAGAAGGTAAGCTCTGGCTTGGATAATGTGCTAACATCAAATAATGGAGACTCCAAAGTAACATCTGAAGATGATGGAGATTCTGAATCATCAACATTGGCATAAACACCACTATTACCAGTATGGTCTGTAGATGGTGCGTAAGAGTTCGTTCCAAATAACCAGTTCTCACCAGTTGAAGAATAGGTAGTCCAACAAGCTGGAATACTGGTATTATCGAAAGATTCTGTGTGTGGCGTAGGAAGCGCTGCACAGGCTGTAGTAAATGACACAGGTCCTAAGTAAATTCCTAGTCCGCCTACGATACATGAATCCTGAATATAGAAATCATAATTTGATTGTGATGATAAACCTGTAATGGTGTAGGTGGTAGTTGAACCTGGCACAAGAGCTGAAGTTCCTGTTCCTGGTGCAAAGCCAGCAACACCCCACTCGATTTTAGTGAAATCTCCTTGACCACCACTGGCCCAAGAAACATCCGCAGTACTACTAGTAACCGAATTAACCATTAGCGATGAAGACGATGGACCAACGCAAGCTGGGATAAGCTCATAGTTAAAATCATCAATACGTACATATTGAAAAGTTGCGCCCAAGCTGTGTGCTAACACAATATATTCGTCTGTGCCATTGTAACCATTAGCAGAGGTGAAGTTTACTATTACTTCCTCATAGGTATCTGCGGCAGCAAATACTATTGTATCCATTGGCGTAAACACACCACTAGGCACAGGGGCAGAAATAGTTCCGATTATCAATTGACTCGATGCTCCATCTGAATTAGCAAAAAAGCGAATCCGCTTATCGCCGGCTGTTATATCAGAAAACTGTGGAGAAATAGCCACAAGGGTGTCTCCACCAGTAGTGCTAGAGCTACCGCTATATAGGTAAAGAGCCTGCGATCCAGTATATGGAGCGGCCGTTCCTGTAAAATCTTCCACTTCCACAAAAGCACTTGTGCCTGTAGCATAACCTTCCCAACATGTTGGAGGTAAGTCTAGTGGGTCAGTTTCAAAACCATTAGAATACGATGCTGTAAAAGCAGCACAAGCAGTTGTATAGCTAAAAGGGCCTTCCCATGTTGAATTCCCGTTTCCAGCTCCAGAGCAATTGCTACTTACATAAAACTCATAAGTAGTATTGGGCTGCATTGGAGAACCACATGCAGGTGCATTGGAATTACTAAATGTAACAACACCACCTGTAGCGGTAAGAGTAGCCGAACAGCCCGTTCCTTGTGTAAATCCTACTGGACCCCATTCGACGTCAAAAGTACTGAAAGCACTATTCAAACTAAAAGTAGCTGAATTAGTAGTGGTTAGCAGCACATTGATGTTAGTAGGTGCTGGACACAAAGGGGTAGTCGTAAAAGACTGAGCAACTGGAAAGTATACTGAGTCTACTCCTGAGTTACAAATTTCACCAAAATAAACGTCGTAACTCGTTTGTGGAGAAAGACCCGTTAGCAATAATAACGGGGTGCTTGCTGGGTACGCTCCACTAAAAGTAGTACCTGTTCCAGGGCTAAAGCCTGTTGGGCCATACTCCATAAAGTAGGAAGCATTGCCGGTACCTGGCGTCCAGCTAACATCAGCAGTGCTAGGGGTTAAATTACTTACCAAAAAGTTAGTGAAAGGCGAGCAATTACCTACTACACTCAGCTCATAAGTTACAGAACCTAAGAACTGACGTGGATGGTTTGGCCAAGTACCACCGCCACCATATCCACTGTTCGTACCATTGTAAAGGGTAAGTGGCCCATCCGTAAAAACGTCTTGGCTTGTACTAGTCCACGATTGGTAGTTAGTAGAAAGGCCTGTGCCAATTAAAGCTATACCAACGCGTTGATTAGTAGGAAGGCTTAAGTCTGTCCAGCCAGGCAAAGAAACTAAGACATCATTAGTACCAGTTACAGAACCAGTATAATGCATTACCCAGCCATTTCCTGTAGTCACACTCGGCGCACTACCGGCAATATGTTGAACCCCACCTATACGATACCAGATTTCCACGTTACCTGTACCCGTATAGAAGTTGTTTTTTAAATCGGTAATTTTTACCGCTGCAGTACTCTCCAACTCAAAAGTAATACCGCCTGCTCCATTGTTATTAATTAGTGGGGGAAAAGTGGTAATCGTTCCCTGCCCTAACATACTAAAGCTGGACACCAGAAGCACCAGAAATAATAGTGATTTCTTCATAAAATAATTTGTTAGTTAAATCTACTGTAATTGGGTTTGAATGTATTTCATTTCCCAATCCATAAAACAATACCTAAGGATGAATTTCACCACCTGTTGCAGCACGAAAGCTGACATAAAAGCAGTCTAAAACTGTCGGCCATACCGCTAATTATTGGTTCCTACCAACCACTTTTCTTTATCACTCTCGCAGCGGTGAAACTGGTCAAAGTAAAAGAGGTGAAAGGGTTGTAAATAAAAATTGAATCGCTATCTATTGTTCTTGATAAAGCAGTAGAGTCTTCTAAATAAGAAAGAATGACTGGGGTGTTGATGACGCCTTGAAGGCAAACATTTGGACCGACCGCTAAGCCTAGAAGGGCTAGAATTAGTTTCTTCATTTTATAGGGAACTATTATTACAGTACTTAAGAAGTCTCTTAAGCCTTAGGGTTGAAATCTGATTGAACACAATTTTGCAGAGTGCATTCAATCTACCAGCAATGCTACATAGGCAGAATTATTAGTACGTTTTTAATCTCACGAATATAGCGAATCAAGCATAACCTCGGCATAACTAGAGCGTTAAAATTGGACAAAAGGTTGGGTTTAGTGGTAACAAGAAACTTTAAAAAACACAATGTCTTGTTTTTCAGGCGTTTAAAAACAAGGCAGATTAGGATACGATCATCAGGACTTAGTTAACGCTAGTTGGGTGATATACCTTTTACTTGTCTTTAAAGTTTTAACCGTGCAACTTGCCTAGCGGTTATGAATCTTACAAAAAATTGCAAGACTGCAATCTCAAGACTTCATATTTATATGTAGACTAACGCCTAGTTTCGCATCGAACTTAGCCTATGAAGTGAGGATGTACCTGCCACAATCTCATTAACGTGAATTCGACAATAAATTAGAGCCTCAGATTTTCAATGGAAGGAAAAGACTAGTCTGGATCGTGCAGCTGTAGCGGGCTACAGCAAATGAGCTAGATGCAGGATTTTCATTTTTATTGGAAAATCCGTTTAGGCCCCTTCTAAAAAGCGGCTTTCCACGCCTCAGCAGCTCACAATAGCCCGCTATTGCTTCACTGCTTCGGCTTGAAACCCACTATTTACAAGAGGTCTGAGTCCTAATTTTACGTCGAACTCACGTTCATTAGTTTCGATAAATCGCGATTCTAACCGAAAACAACGATGGAATTGAATGAGATATAGATTTTACGCCTCGCCAACGCAGCGATACATCGCAGGGCTATAGAGTAATCGTTTACACTTCGCAGATTAAGGTTTTCATCAATTCCCCAACCCATTTGCAAAACCTTTTTGACTACCTTTCATTCAAAGACGCAACCATTCAAATATTGCAGTACCCAGTATTAATACTACCTACTAAAAGCGCAGCGGTCTTAATACTAGTCTACAAACACTTAAAATAATCGAAAGGCTCTTTACAGTCGTGGCACTTATAAAGAGATTTACATGCGGTGGAGCCAAACTGACTAATTAGCTCAGTATCGCGCGATTTACAATGCGGGCAAGTGACTTTTTTGGCTTCACCGAAAAGAACCGATTTATCGGCTGAGCTGCCTTCGGGGGGTGCAATGCCGTAGTCCTGTAACTTCTGTTTGCCCTTGTCCGTCATCCAGTCGGTGGTCCAAGCGGGAGAAAGGACCATCTTCACCTTGGCATTGGCAATACCCTCTGCTTTTAGCTTTTCGATGATATTACTTTCAATCTCGTTCATTGCGGGGCAGCCCGAATAGGTGGGCGTAATGCTTATTCGCCATTGCTCGTCGAGATACTCAACCGCGCGAACCACACCTAAATCTACTACCGTTAAAACGGGGATTTCAGGATCTGAGACCTCTTCTAACCACTGCCAAATTTTCTCTTCCTGCTGCACGATCTCAATTTTTAATTTACCAATTCGCCTCGGGATGCATACGCGGAATATGCTGCATTTCCGCTAAAACAAAACCAAGGTATTCGGTATGATCGCCCTGCTTACCACCACTTTGCATCCACTCGCCGCTGGGCTTTTCTAGTTTGGCTAAATCTAAGATTTGATCTACTTTTTGATGCCAGCGCTCTTTTATAGAGTTCAAATCGGCTCCAATTCCAGCGCTTAACATAGCTTCGTCTACCGCGTCCATGCTAAACATTTCGCCGCTCCACTCCCATAATTCGTTCAGGGAATTTTGCACTCGTGTATGACTTTCTTGGGTACCATCGCCTAAACGAATTAACCATTCGGCGCTCCATTGCGCGTGGTAACTAATCTCTTTAATGGCCTTTTGCGCGATAGACTTGATGGTCTCATCCTTACTTTGCAAAAGGTCGGTATAAAGGAAGTAGTTATAGGTGTCAAATAAAAACTGGCGACAAATGGTTTTTCCCCAATCACCATTTTCTAATTCTAAAATTAAGAGGTTGTGATATTCGAAAACATCACGGAAAAAAGCGACCTTGTCTTCGGTAAAACCTTCCCCCTGCTGCTCGGCGGCATAGTTGAGTAACATACGTGCCTGACCTAAATGGTCTAGTGCAATATTAGAAAGGGCGATATCTTGCTCTAAGATGGGTCCGTGACCACACCATTCGGCCAATCGCTGACCTAAAATAAGGGCATTGTCACCTAATCTTAAGGTATATTCTAGTAATTCTTTGTTCACAATTCTGATTTCAACAATTAAGCAATTCCGAAATTTAGAGCCTACATGTGGCCAATTTCATCGGGAATTTCATAGAAAGTAGGATGACGGTACACCTTATCATCGGCAGGCGTAAATAAAGGCTCGCTTTCATCAGGGCTGGAAGCGGTAACGGCGTCCGAAGGGATTACCCAAATACTGATTCCTTCACTGCGACGCGTATAAACATCACGCGCATTTTTAATGGCCATTTCCGCATCAGGAGCGTGCAAGCTACCCACGTGTTTGTGACTTAAACCGTTTCGAGAGCGAATAAATACCTCCCAAATTTTCCAGTTATCCTTGGTTGACATGCTGTTGTTTTCTTTATTTAGTTCTAGGTTAATTTGGCGAGCAAGCTTTAAGCAGCATGCGTTTCATTCTTCTTACGACTGGCCTGCTTTTCTGCATAAGCGTTCGCCGCCTCGCGTACCCAAGCTCCTTCATCATGTGCTTTATTGCGCGCGTCTAAACGCTGTTTATTGCACTTGCCATTTCCTTTAATCACATTGTAGAATTCCTCCCAATCAATTTCGCCGTAGTTATAATGGCCCGTTTCTTCATTCCATTTTAGATCGGGATCGGGAATGGTTAAACCAAGGTACTCTGCTTGGGGAACAGTTTTATCGATAAATTCTTGACGAAGCTCATCGTTACTCTTGCGCTTAATCTTCCACTTCATGCTTTGCGCAGAATTGGGCGAATTATCATCGCTTGGACCAAACATCATTATCGAAGGCCACCACCAGCGGTTTAAAGCATCTTGCGCTAGCTTTTTCTGAGCGGGCGTTCCCTTGGCTAAGGTCATGGTAATTTCATAACCCTGGCGTTGGTGGAAACTTTCTTCCTTACAAATACGCACCATGGCACGAGCATAAGGACCGTAAGAAGTGCGACATAACATTACTTGATTAGCGATGGCCGCGCCGTCTACCAACCAACCAATGGCACCCATATCGGCCCAAGTGGGAGTAGGGTAGTTAAAGATAGAGCTGTATTTGGCTTTGCCACTTAAAAGATCGGCTACTAAATCCTGGCGATCCGCTCCTAAGGTTTCGGCGGCACTGTAAAGGTAAAGTCCATGTCCGGCCTCGTCTTGGACTTTAGCTAAAAGAGCAATTTTACGACGCAAGGAAGGAGCACGAGTGATCCAATTCGCTTCTGGAAGCATCCCTACCACCTCAGAATGAGCGTGTTGAGATATTTGACGTATGAGCGTTTTGCGATACTTTTCTGGCATCCAATGCTTCGGCTCAACCTTATTTTCTCCGTCTACATAGTCTTGGAAGCGATCTTCCAAATTCATTTCTTTCGTCATATTGTATTTCTTTAAGAGGTGGTTACAAAGATATAATCTAAAAGATAAACTTAAAGCCTTTGCAAATTGTTCCTAAAAGATTGAGAACTTACATTTGTAGCCTTATATAGAATTATGTTAAACTTTTTCAAAAAATCGAAAAACAGCGCTGAGAACCTTTTCACCAATGAAAAGAAAGCTGGCCGACCTAAATTTCACTCGCTTAAGGTAAGTGATATTCGCAGAGAAACGGCCGATTGCGTGTCAGTTGCATTTGATGTGCCCGCAGAACTTAGCGAAGAATATCGTTTTAGCCCGGGTCAATACCTAACTTTGGAAACTGAAATTGCAGGCGAAAAAGTTCGTCGCTCCTACTCCCTTTGTTCTAGTCCTTTCGACGGAGAATTAAGAGTGGCGATTAAACAAGTAGAAGGAGGAAAATTCTCTACTTGGGCTAATTCTGATTTAACCGTGGGGAGCGAAATGCAAGTGATGAGTCCGGATGGAAAATTCACTGCAAAAATTGATGGCGCTCAAAAACATAATTATGTTGCCTTTGCAGCCGGATCAGGAATCACACCCATTTACAGCATTTTAAAATCCGTTTTAGAGGAAGAGCCCAATAGCTCTTTCACTCTTTTTTACGGTAATAAAACGTCTAAGTCGGTAATTTTTAAGGAGCAAATTGAAGCGCTTAAAAACACCTACATGAATCGACTGGAAGTGCATCACGTTTTAAGTCGCGAAGACCAAGGGTCGGATCTTTTAAAAGGAAGAATTGACGCCCTTAAGTGTGGTGATTTCTCCCAGCGCTTCTTTGATATTAAAGAAGTTAGTGGCTATTTCCTTTGCGGACCTGAAGATATGATTAACGGCGTAAGTACCAAATTACAGGATTTAGGTGCGGAGAAAGCAAGGATACACTTTGAACTATTTACTTCACCTACCGACGCTTTAGCGGGAAAAACCAAGGTAGAGAAGAAATCTACGGGTTCTAAAGTAGACAGTAAGCTTACCGTTATTTTAGATGGTGACGAAACCCATTTCGACCTCAACGCCGACGGAGATTCTGTTTTGGATGCGGCCTTAGACGCTGGTGCAGATGTGCCTTATGCTTGTAAAGGAGCAGTATGCTGTACTTGCCGAGCTAAAGTTTTAGAAGGCGAAGTAGAGATGGATATGAATTATGCCCTCGAAGACGATGAGGTGGAAGAAGGCTACGTGCTTACATGCCAAAGTCACCCGCGCAGCGAAAAAGTGGTTATAAGTTTTGATGATTAATAAAAGAGCCCTTCGGGGCTTTTTTTATGGGTATTGATTAGGGACGGATTTTTATTCTTGTTAGCGGCAATGGGGTCTTGAAACGAGTTCAGGATGCAGGAGAACTATGAACAGCAGGAATTTACATTAATCTCCACCCTATCGTCATTCCGAATTTATTTCAGAATCTCCTTCTTTTATAAACGTTAATAACCATATTGCCTATCGTCAACTCCATGATAATTCGCAGGGCTGTGGAACTGACGATTTAAAATCAAACTGTCTTTCGAAGGTAAAACCTCCATCAATATCGCGGTGCAATCTCACTACTCTGTACTCACTACTGACTGCTATCATGCCAGCGTTCTCAATAGAATATAAACCGAGAATCCGCAGCTGCCGCAGCTTGGGTTTTCGTTGTTATTCAATACTACCGATAAATCGCAGGGCTGTGGAACTATCGATTTAAAATTAAACTGTCCTTCGAAGGTCAACCTATATCAGGGACGCAATCTCACTACTCAATACTCAAATCTCAGTACTACAAAACCATGTCCACATGCGGAATACCGTCTTCCAAATAAGATTCAGAAATAGTTTTAAAACCAAAAGACTTGTAAAAGTTTTCTAAGTATTCCTGTGCTTGTGCCTTAATCTTTTGCCCAGGGAAGTCTTTTTGTAGTTGTTCTATCGCTCTTTTTACGAGCTCTCTTCCTAATCCTTGGCCACGAAAGTTTGAATGACAGATTACCCGGCCGATGCTTACATCTGAGTAAACCGTATGAGGAGGGCATAAGCGAGAATAGGCTGCTAATTGCCCATCTGCATAAGCGAAAAGGTGACCCACTAACTTATCATTATTATCTATTTCGGGGTAGGCACAATCTTGCTCAACCACAAATACATCTACTCTCAGTTTGTAGATGTCAAATAGCTCATCGCGCTCCAGCTCTTGCCACTTTTTATACCTCCATTCCATAGGGCTAAGTTAATGTGAATTCGATGTAAAATTATAGCAAAAAAAAAGCCCCCTTAATAAATCAAGAGGGCTCTAAAAACTTTAGGTTTAGAATTTACAGGGTCCAGCTAACACCCACATTTACCATATTGTAAGCGGGGCCTTTTCCTGCGCGAAAGAACTCGTTTAAATCGTAGCTGGCATTAATTTTAAAAGAATCAAACCCCACTTGTGCCATAACTCCGTAGCGGAAACGCTGGGTATAAAAATCGTCATAGGTTTTAGTTTCTACCTTGCGATATTGAGCGGTATTGTATTCAGTTTCGGTTTTCGCAAGTAAGCGAATACCGGCATACCCACCTACTCCTAGGGTGAAAGCATCATCGCGTTTTCCCGCATCACTAAAATCTAATTGCAACATAACCGGTACATTAAAGTAGGCGATATGATACTTGTTCTTTTCATAGCCTAGATTAGTGGGAATTGTATCAAAAACGGCAGCAGTACCATTATTAACCAGTATTTCATTGCCTTCTAGGTGGAAGTTATGCCAACTAAAATCGATACCGTACTTAATGTAAAACTTACTGTAAGGGTTACCTATTCTAGATTTAGCACCGTAGCCCAAGTTAAATGAGGTGCTTCTCCAAAAGTCTAACTGTCCTGCACCATCTTCTACTAAAAATTGCCCATCTTCTAACTGCTGATTGAAAGCAAAGCCAATATCGAAATAACTTTCAGTGCGTTTTATTTTTTTACTCTTTTTACGCTTGCCTTCGTCAAAAAGGTCGCCAAAATTAAGCTCGGTTTCTTCATCTTCTACCTCAGCATCTTTATCTTTTAAGATGACGCCGTCCTTTGAGATTACGATGCGCTTCTTAACCGGCTCTGTCTCGCTGCTATCGTTGTCCTCGCCAGCCATATTAGGTAGTGGGGGTACAGGAGGAGGTGGTGGTGGAGTAGACATCGTACTGTCATTTTCTAAATTTCTTTCCACTTGTTCGCCCCAAGCTTCCATGCCAGCGGCGAATTTCTCTGCCCAAGACTCCATGCGTTGACCGTAAGCTTCACCCCATCTTTCCATTACTTCTTCGAAGTGTTCCATGCCTTCTTCAAAATTATCTTCGGCCTTATCTCTCAGCTCTTCGGCTTCTTCTTCGCTAAGTTTACCTTGCGCTTCTAGCTTATCAATTTTAGCCATTATTTGCTGCTGCTTGGCCTGCATTTTACCTACTTCGCGGGTAGCGAAACCTATCATGGTAGCTAAATCGGCTTGACTTAATTCTTTCTCACCTGGGTCAAAAGTGATCGTATTCTCTTCAATTTGTATTTCTACTGATCTTCTTGCATTTGTATCGCTTTGTGCTTGCATCCCCAAGCCTGTTAAGGCGAAAGCGAGGGCTATAATTACTTGCTTTTTCATATCTGTTTTTGTTTTTCGTTTAACATTTATTTTGTTTGAGTTGATTGATTTCATAATTCTATTCGTCCATTAATTGTTTCCAGCTTTCTGCAATTTGAGCCGTCCATATTTCCAATGCCGCCCCTAATGCCGTCATGCTTTCCCGCATTGCTTCGCTACTTTGTTTTAATAATTCCTTTTGCTTTTCACTAAGTTTTGGATAGTCCTCTGCTAGCTCCTTACGGTAAGCTTTAATTCGCTCTAAACTTTCGTCTATCCTTTTACGACTTTCCTTTAGACTCTTGTCTATTTCTACCTTTTCTAGCTCTTCAACCTTTGCGTCGAGTAAGTTTGAAAATTTCTCAATTTGACTTTCTAAATACTCCAGCTCTACACTCAAAGAGTCCATTAATTTTTCTTTTCTTTCTTGCGCCTGTAAAAAATTGGTGCTCACTAATAGGGCTAACAATAATATCGTTCTCATCTTACTTGGTATTTGCAAATTGACGATTGATAAAATCGGGTAGTGGAATACTCAGCTCTGTTTTCGTCTTGGGTAAAGTGGGCCTTTCTCCTGCTACGATACGATCAAATTGGTTGCTGGCATAAGCCCACAATCTCTCGCCCAGTTCGGCACTTTCTGACTGTGTTGTATCTGGACCATAATACCCTTTTACTTCTGGGATATGTACTTTGATTTTCAAGCGACCCGGCTCTTTCGTTAAAACCTCGGGCTCCTCCATTGCTAAAATCTCAGCTCCGGGCACTTCACTTTCATTAAGTGCCAATAAAGGATCGGCATTAAAAGTTTTCAGAACGGGAATAAGCTTAGCTTTTTTGGCATTGGTTTTTGCTGGAGTGCTTTTAGGCTCTTTCGCCGCTGGCTTTTTAGGACTCTCCTTAGGCTCCGTTTGCTTGGGCTCTGTTTCGGGCGCATCCAAAGTAGTGCTTAAGCTTTGCGCCGGGTTTTGCTTGGTGATAAGCTCAGGGCCAGTGGGGTCTTCGCGTTCTATTCTCAAGTTCATTAGGCGCTCTGAGTTATTATTGAAGTACATTAAACTCGACAGGCCTATTAAGAGGGCCAAACTCGCGGCTCTTAAGTAAAAGATCGGTGCCAACTTTTTGCGTGGAGTGGCTTGCTGCGCAGCAATTTTCTCCCACACCTGCTCCGAGGCTTCCATTTTATGTTCTCCTAGCTTTTGCTTAAAAAGAGAATCGATGGGGTTGTTCTTTTTCATCATTAATTATTTTTATACAACAGTTGATGTTGCGCTAACTTTTCTTGTAATTTCTTGCGAGCCTTACTAAGCTGACTCTTGCTTGTGTTCTCGGAGATTTCTAGCATCTCACCTATTTCTTTATGATTATAACCTTCTATCGCATAGAGGTTAAAAACCGTTTTATAACCCACTGGCAGTTGATCAATCATCATCATTAGATGCTCTGCATCGTAGTGGTGTTTTACACTGGCTTCGCCAAAAGCACTGCTGCGTTCTTCGTCTACCTCTACAAAGAGGTTTTTCTGATAGCGAATGAAATTGAGCGCTTCTCTTACCATTATTATTCTCATCCAAGCACCAATCGCTCCTTCGCCTCTAAACTGATCAATATTCTTAAAGAACTTTATAAAACCATTGGAAAGAACTTCTTCTGCATCTTCAACTCCTTTGGTATAGCGACGACACACGGATAACATCTCTCCACTATAGCGCTGGTAAAGCTCGCGTTGCGCTTGAAGGTTGCCCTTCTTACACTGCTTTATCAAGCGTTGTTCGTTGTTCGGAAGATTAAAAACCTTAGTCATTGTTTCGTCGTTCATTAGCATGACACCTTAAACGTTTAAGATGGTTGCCTGGGGGTAAAATCTTTTTTACAAAGATTGCTTTACTCTGCTAAAAATACGGTTAATACAATCATGTTACCCGCTAGAATAGGTGCGATAATCACCTGCTTTTATCTTCCCGTAGAAATGCCAAAAATATCTGTGCTCAATTTAAACTATCTTCCATCCTCCATCTAATAGCGCAAACTCAATACTAACTCAGCCTTAACATTAGAGTCTTTACTATGCGTACCTTCGCAAAGTATGAGAGATCAAAATAAAAGTAAGAAAAGGCTAAAAAGGTTAGCCAAAATTGAGAAGTCCATCTTAGGCGTACTGCGTGAAGACCGCCTGAAAATGTTAAACTATAAACAGATTTCTGCCAAGCTAGGTATTAACGATTTTAATGAAAGAGACTTAGTTTTAAGAGCTGTCGCATCTTTGCGTAAGCAAGATTTTATTGAAGAACCCGAAAGAGGGAAATACCGCTATAAACACAGCGATCACTTTGTAGAAGGTCGCGTAGATCTTACCTCCAAAGGTTCGGCTTATGTAATTTGTGAAGAATTAGATCAGGATGTTTACATCACCCCTAATAATACCAATACTGCTTTACAAGGCGATACGGTAAAGGTTTTACTTTATGCCCAACGAAAAAACAAAAAACCTGAAGGGGAAATTGTTGAAATTATTGAGCGCTCCAGAGATGAGTTTGTAGGCACTATAGAACTGAGCAAAGACTTTGGCTTTTTAGTGCCCGACAGCAAGAAAATGCTGGTAGACATTTACATCCCTAAAGAAAGTTTAAACGGGGCTAAACACGGCCAAAAAGCCATTGCAAAAATCACTTCTTGGCCCCCTAAAGCGAGTTCTCCTTCGGGCGAAGTGCTAGAGGTTTTAGGAAACCCAGGCGACCACGAAGTAGAAATCCACAGCATTTTAGCCGAATACGGCCTTCCTCGCTTCTTCCCGAAAGAGGTGGAGCAAGAAGCCGAAGAAATTAGAGAGGAAATTAGTGCTGCAGAAATCGCCAAACGCCTTGACTTCCGTAAAACTTTAACCTTTACTATCGATCCGCATGATGCCAAAGACTTTGATGATGCCCTTTCCTTCAAGAAACTGGAAAATGGCAATTACGAAGTAGGCGTTCACATCGCTGATGTTACCCATTATGTGCGCGAAGGCAGCGCTTTAGAGCGAGAAGCGCAAGAAAGAGCGACCTCGGTTTACTTGGTAGATCGCGTGGTTCCTATGTTACCTGAAAAGCTTTCCAACAAGGTTTGCTCTTTACGTCCGCACGAAGAAAAGTTAACCTTCTCGGCGGTTTTTGAAATTAGTCCTAAAGCACAAATTATCAATCGCTGGTTTGGCCGAACCATTATATACAGCGACCATCGCTTTAGCTACGAAGAAGCACAAAAAGTAATTGAAAGCAAAGAAGGCCCCTTAGCGGAGGAAGTGAACATCCTTAACGACCTAGCTTTAATTTTAAGAGCTGGAAGGATGCAAGATGGCGCCTTAGCCTTTGATCGAGCGGAAGTAAAGTTTCATCTCAATGAAAAAATGGAACCCATTGGCGTCTACTTCAAAGAATCTAAGGAAGCTAATCACCTGATTGAAGAGTTTATGCTTTTAGCCAATAAAAGCGTAGCCGAATTTGTCGGCCTAAACGATCATAAAAAACCCAGTGGTAAAACCTTTGTTTATCGTATTCACGACAATCCCGACCCCGAAAAACTGCGCAGCTTAGGCAGCTTTGTGAAGCAATTTGGCTACACCGTAAACTATAATAATGCGCGCGCCATCAGCAGCAGCTTGAATAAACTTTTAGGGGAAGTAAAAGGCAAGGCCGAAGAAAACATGATTTCCAAACTGGCCATTCGCAGTATGGCGAAAGCAGTTTATAGTACCGATAATATTGGTCACTATGGCCTAAGCTTCGACTATTATTCGCATTTTACTTCGCCCATTCGTCGTTATCCCGATATGATGACGCATCGACTATTGCAAACCTTCCTTGATCGTCAGGCAAATCCAGGTAAGGAGCGCTTTGAAGAACTGTGCGAGCATAGCAGCGACCGCGAAAAACTGGCTACCGAAGCCGAACGCGACTCAGTAAAGTATATGCAGGTGAAATTTATGGAAGACAAAGTAGGGGAAACCTTTATGGGCTCTATTTCTGGTGTTACCGAATGGGGCGTTTTTGTGGAGTTACGCGAAAATCATTGCGAAGGTATGATCAGAATACGTGATTTTAAAGACGACTATTATAACTTTGATGAAGCAAATTATTGCATCGTAGGAGACCGCTACGGCAAGGTTTTCCAATTAGGAGATGCCATTGCGGTGATGGTTAAAAACGCCGATTTAGAAAGAAAACAATTAGACTTTGTTCCCGTCTAAAAAAGTTTAATTTTAAGGCCTTTAAGAAACAGGGATATGGATAAAAAGAAACTCGAAACTTTAATACTAGTTGTTGGCATTTTGGTGGTAGGTGCCGCTTTAGCTTTGATCCTTTTTGGAGGTAAAAGCCCAAATAGCCCACTGTACACCAATATAACATTTGCGGTAGGCTTCCTTTTTTACATCATTTATAATATGATGTCTACTTCCGGTTTACAAAAAGAAATTAAAGATTTACAAAATCATGTAACCGCTTTAAAAGAAGAAAGTGGCCGCCAGAAAAAGGAAATTGAAGGCAAAACTTCCGAACTCAATACGGCTCAAGGCGAGATTATGCGCATGAAGCAAGAAGCCCAAAAAATGCTAAGCGACAATAAAAAATTGAGCGAAGAACTGCAATCAATGAAAGATAGCTTGAAGGAAAATAACGAAGGTTAGATCGCAGGTTTAATACTTATTGAATGGTCGCTTTTTAAGTGGCCATTTTTTTTGATTAGAAAAAGCCCTAATCCAACATTTCTCGACTAAAAATTGAAATCTGCTTTTAAAACTATCCGACTCTACTCTTAGTAAATGAACTAGGCTCCCTGTTCGCGTTACAAACGAGTGCTTGATTTTATGTTTGAACCTGAGTGCGGCCAAAAATTAAAGCCTCAGATTTTCAACAAAAGGAAAAGACCAATCTAGATCGCGCCGCTATAGAGGACTACAGAAAATGAACTAGATACAGGATTTTCATTTTTATTGAAAAAACACTGTTAAGCCTCTTCTAAAAAAAAGCGTTTTCCCGCTCCTTAGCCCTCAGTAATAGCCTGCTATTTACAGGAGTTTTGAGGACTAATTTTACATCCAACTCTGCTTTTCAGCTCAATTTAAGAGTTAAATTCTCCCTCAATCCTACTCCCCTTCTTCTTGCGGATAGGTATTATTCGCCCGATTCACATCGGCCATAAAACCGTCAGGGTCTATTTCAATTTTGGCGATATCCTTAAAGTTTACCGATAATATAGTTTCGTACTCGGGATGCGTCCAAGGCCAAGGACTTAAAACCTGCCAGCCCTCTTCCATAGGCGCACCCATTTGCGAAGCAGTAGGAATATAGTAGCGCTGTTCTATCCCACTCTTTAAAGTTATTTTAAGGCGCAAAGGCATGGGCATTTCCCCTAACTTCTCTAGTTCTAGGCTTGTTCCGAGCTTTTCGCCCTCAATCGATTTAACACCATAGTCAATAATTTTAGTGGTTTCCACCCAATTGTGATAAAACCAATCCAATTGCAAGCCCGAAGCCCGCTCCATGCTGCGCAACATATCGCTCGGCTTGGGATGCTTAAACTGCCAAGCCTTAAAAAAGTCCAGCATTGCTTTGTCGAAGGTTTCCTCACCAATAATATAGCGCAGCTGCACCAAAAAAAGTGATCCGCGTGAGTAGGAATTAATACTGTAAGCCCTATTTGTAGAAAAATAATCGGCGGGGGTGGTCAGCGGCTCAAATTCTTCCCCCTGCCGCACTAAGTAATTGTGATTGGAGAAGGAGCCCGCATGAGGGTTTACCTTAGGTTCACGCGACATAGCATTTAAAACCTCTTCTTCCGCAAAGGTAGTGAAGCCCTCATCCATCCATGGATAGCTGTTTTCATTACTACCAATCATACCATAATACCAATTATGTGCGCCTTCGTGCACGGTAACACCAATTAAGCCCGCGATGCTACCCGTACCTTTTAGCATGGTACACATAGGGTATTCCATACCGCCATCGCCCCCTTGTATCGCCGAAAACTGGGGATAAGCATAACGGCCAAAGCGTTGGTTCATCTCTTTAAAAAATTGTACGGTATAACGCGGCAAGCGATGCCAATTCTCCTCATTATCTTCCAAATAGAAAAAATGAAGCATTAAGTCTTCATCGAATTCTTGCGCCTCATGCAGATATTCTGGATCAGCCGCCCAAGCAAAATCGTGCACATTTTCAGCGATAAACTTCCACGAGCGTTTTTTCTCTTCCGACTCCTTTAAACTGTAGCGAATTAGTTCTTCTTCCCGGCTTTCTTCCTGCCAGTAATCAGAAAAATTTTGCAAGGTACCGGTAGCCGCTACGCGGTATTCACTCGGTAGAGTAATATTAACTTCAAAACGGCCATAAGGCGCATAAAACTCTCGCGCTACGTAAGGGTCGGCATGCCAGCCATCTACGTCGTAAGCGGCCATTTTTGGATACCATTGGGTCATGGTATAATCTACTCCTTCCTTATTGTTGCGACCACTACGGCGAATTTGCTCGGGAACTTGTCCTCTAAATTCCATCTCTAAAAGCGCCGAATCACCCGGTAGTATCGGGCTGGGCAAAAGTACCTTTAGCAAGGTTTGGTGATTTTCGAAAAAACAGGCCTGACCATTCAAGCTTAGGCTTATCACCTCCTGTTCTCCCTGTTCATCTTTACCTAATTTTTCAATGCGACGACCGATTCTTTTATCGGGGTCGGGAAGATTCCGCGCGCGCACATCCATCATACTATTCGGCTGAAAAGCCTTAAAGTATAAATGGTAAAAAAGCACCTTTAAAGTATCGGGTGAATTATTGTAATAAGTAAGATTTTGCTTACCGGTGAAACGGTGATTTTCAGGATTTAAATCCACCTGCATTTTGTAGTCTACCGCTTGCTGCCAATAATGCGCATCAGGCTGCGACCGTAAAAGAGGAGATGCCGCAATAAGCCCTACTAATACTAGAGTTTTCTTCATGCCTAAGTTTTAGGAAATATCTTTTAAATTTAAAATTTGATCGAGACGGGCGCCTTTTTCGGTCGCCTTTAAACTACACATCTCCTGCTGAGAATCGTGCTCAAAAAACACTTTCATCTTTTGCTCAACCGCTTCGTTTAAAACCCACGCTTTCTCCTTTAAGGTTAATAAAGGACGCACATCGTAACCCATTACATAAGGCAGAGGAATATGACCCACGCTGGGCAGTAAATCGGCTGCGTATAAAATCTTCTCGTTCTTATACTCCAGCAAAGGAAGCATTTGCGCTTCGGTATGGCCATTTACCAGGTAAACCTTAAAAGGAAGAGAGGTTTCATACAAACCATTTTCATTAGGAAGATCTAAAAACTGTAACTGTCCTGCCGCTTTAATAGGCATAAAGTTCTCTTTTAAGAAAGAGGCCGCTTCGCGCGGATTGGGGTTTTCGGCCCAGTCCCAGTGGTATTTATTGGACCAATACACCGCGTTTTTAAAAGTGGCTTCGAATAAATCGGGATTGTCGGTTCGGCGGCGCACGGAACCACCTACGTGGTCGAAGTGCATATGCGTTAAAAACACATCCGTAATATCATCGCGGTGAAAACCGTGTTCCGCTAAAGCTTTGTCTAAACTATGCTCGCCTTCCATGTAGTAATAGCTGAAAAACTTTTCACTTTGCTTATCGCCCATACCTGTATCCACCAAAATAAGACGCTTGCCGTCTTCAATAAGCATTAAACGCAAGGCCCAAGTGCACATATTATTAGCATCGGCTGGATTGGTACGTTGCCAAATAGACTTGGGAACTACGCCAAACATAGCACCACCGTCTAGTTTAAAGTTTCCGAGATGAAGAGAATATATATTCATAGAACTTTCGCTTTCCGCCAAAAATAAGTTTATTTCGATATCTCAATAAGCTTTCCATGATTAAAAAAACCATACTCTCCCTAAGTGCCCTAGTTTTATACTCTTGCGCGCCCAATCCTCCAGAAGTAAAAGGGCCCGAGTCCATTACTTTTAGCATCGAAACCATTGAGGAGGAATTGAGAAGGGACTCGCTTCTGCAGATGCGTTTTTATATTGAAGATTTGAAAATTGATACTTCCTACGCATCTAGCGAAAGCTTAGAAGGCCAAATACGCAGTCGCTTATTGGAAAACAATTTGAATTCGGAAGGAAGCTACAGCACCTACACGGAAATGATTAAGCAAATGATGGAGGAGTATCGCACCCTTAACGGCGAAAATGAGATCAACCAAAGTTGGGAGTTGAGCCAAAGTGTACAAGTGGTGTTGAATGCAAATGGCCTTTTCGGCTTGCAAAGCAGTCACGCATCCTACACCGGTGGTGCCCACGGAAATACCTTTGTAAGCAATCAAACTTATCGCTTAGATAATCAGAATCTTTTAACTCTAGACAGCTTGTTAATCCCTGCCAAAAAGCAAGATTTTATAGCCATCTGCGAAAGCAAGTTTCGCCAAGAACAAAACCTAGCACCCACAGAAAGTTTAGAAGCGAAAGGTTTTTGGTTTAAAGATGATCGTTTTTACCTACCCGAAATTTTTAGCTACTCGCCCGCGGGCTTGAGTTTGTTTTACAATAGCTACGAAATTGCACCCTATGCCTATGGCATTATTGAAATTAGCCTAAGCCAGGAAGAAATTACTCCCTTTTTAAAAGGTGAATATTTGTTAGCAGCAGCGTCCACTGCCGCCTTGTAATTTTCCTGCTTTCGCTAGATGCCAATAATTTAAATACCTTGTGGCACGTAAAATATTTCTCATCGATTTAAGATCATTATTATGAAGTACCTATTATTTTCTCTCCTTTTTAGTCTCAGCTTAACGGCGGGCGAAATTGAGTTTCGGAATTTGACTTTTGCCGAAGGCTTAGCGGCGGCCAAAGAAGAAGGTAAACCCGTTTTCATTGATTGTTTTACCACCTGGTGTGGTCCCTGTAAATGGATGAGCGCCAATATTTTTACCGATCAATCGGTAGCCGATTATTACAATAATAATTATGTGTGCTTAAAAATTGATATGGAAAAAGGCGAGGGAATTGACATCGCTAAAAACTACACTATTCGTGCTTATCCAACTCTATTGTACCTCGATGAAAAAGGCGAAAAGCTGCTGGTAAGCGTTGGTGCAAACCGCGATCCGCAGTCGTACATAGAAAACGGAAAAAGAGCCTTAGACCCTAAAAATAACATTCCCTATTTCTTGGCGAATAAAGACGCTAATTTCGATAACCCGGGCTTTATGTCATCTTACTTTAGCTTAATGTCGGAGGCTAATATGGTAGAGGCAGAGGAGGTAGATCGCTATTTTAGCAAGATCCCTTTTGAACAGTGGTTGAATGATGCAAACTGGGGTATTTTAATGGAATCTCCCTTGGCTTTTGAAAATACTACCTTCCAAACTATTCTTAGCAATAGTGGTGTCGTACAAGAAGAAAAAGGGCCCGAAGCCATTACTTTTATCAGTGATCGCATTTATCAAATTTTAGGACAACAGCTTTACCGTGCCCGCGATGAAGAAGGAAAAGAAGCTTACTTAAATGCCAAGGCCAATTTTTCTAAGGGTAACTATATTGCTAAAGATGAGGTTGTTTTCAAGCTTTCTGTCTTGGAATATCAAAAAGATAAAAACTGGGAGCTTTGGGTAGAAACCATTACCAATGGCGTAAAAAAGTATTACTGGGACGATGCCAATGCTCTAAACAATGTAGCTTGGACTGCCTTTGAAAATGTAGAAGACCAGAATTCATTAAAGTCGGCTCTTAAATGGGCAAAACGTGCGGTTGAGCTATCGCAAGCCCACCACATCATTGACACCTACGCACATTTACTTGCGGCCACCGGTGAAAAGGAAGCGGCCCTAGAACAAGAAATGCGCGCCTTAGAAATTGCGCAGTCCCAAGGTGCCTCCACCGATTCTTATGAAAAGTTTATTGAGGAGTTAAAAGATTAAAAAACTAGGGGTCAACCAAAATCCCCCTCATTTAAATAAATGAGGGGGATTTTTAGTTCCTTTTCTTGGTATGCCGAGTCTTATCTAAAGTTTAGACTCAAACTAAGGGAAATTAAGTCGAAGCGGTAGAGGGTTAAAGGGCTATTGTGCGGAGCGGAGCCATGAGTAACCTCTTGGTGAAGTGCTACAAATGCTTTTTCTAAAAAAGTGAAAAGGGTGCACTTGCTCTAGCTATCGCTACAGCCGCAGAATCTTGGCTTGCCTTATCTTTTTCGTGAAAATCTGAGGTAATAATTTATAATCGAGTCACCGTTAGTAAATTTATTTAACCGTTAATAATGGCTAAGATATTCTCTTTACTGAGCGGTTTATGAATAAATCCTTTGATAAAATCGAATTGCTTAGCCTTTAAAATATCACTCTCATTTGTGGACGAAGAGACCACGTATATTTCCAGTTTGCTTAGATTATAAAAGCCGTTTTGCTTAAGCTGCTCCAAAAATTCCCAGCCATCTAGTACTGGCATATTTATATCTAAAAGAACCACTATTTTTTCGTCGGAATCTTTCTGATTTTCTAGTTTAGCAAGACCTTTTTGACCATTTTCACTTTCTTCTACGACTAATGAGGAGTCAATTAAGCTCATCATTCTTGAGGCCACGAACCGATAGACCATGTCGTCATCAACAATAAGGATTTTCATTTCAATAAATTTAGTTTCAATCGAGATGATTGGCTTCGATAACTATTTTTTTAACTATTTCATCCATTTCCTTTGTCGATATTTTCAGTTGCTCAACCCAAGTAAGGATATCATCCATTTTACCCTCTTGTAATTCGATCAGATTTATAATTCCTAAAATTCTGGACAGCGGTGCCCGCACCACATGAGATTGAGTCCAGGCTATTTTTCTTAACTTTTCATTGGAATATTCGAGGTCTTGGGTGTACCGCTTTAACAGCCTTTCACTTTCAACCTCTTGAGTAATATCCGATGAAATACCAATAATGCCAATTAGCTTATCGTTCTCATTATATACTGGCGCTTGAGAAGCTCGAACTGGGAACTTAGTGCCATCCTTTTTCTGCACTCTATACTCTCCTGACCATGTTTGCCCGCTCTCCAGCGCCTGTGTGATTTTCTTTCCTTCTGCTTCATCAATATCTCGTGGCCTAAGTAAGTCGATGTTTTTCCCTATTGCTTCTTCTGCGGTCCAGCCATAAATAATTTCGGCAGCTTTGTTCCAATAATTGACCTCTCCCTCTAAGTTGGTAGCAATTGCAGCCTGTCCCATTGTTTTTAATAAATTGGCTTTAAACCGATCTTCCTCTTCTGATTTTTTTTGATCTGTTATATTGGTCATGGCTCCCACCATGCGGGTGGCCTTGCCTTTCTTGTTTCTTATAATTACTCCTTGATCTATTACATAAAGTACTTCCCCAGCATCATTTAAGATCCTATACTCCATTTTCCATTTAAGTTTTTTGGGGTTGGCAATGGCCTCCTCTACACTCTCTTTAATTTTATCTTTGTCTTCTGGGTGAAAATTATCTTTCCAGAAGTCTGCCTTAGTAAGTGCCTTATTTGTTTTAACTCCAAAAAATCTTTCGATGGCCTTAGAACGGTAAAACTTGTCGTTTACTATATCCCAATCCCAAATTGCATCATTGGTAGCTTCAGTTACTTTTTCAAATCGTTCGTTAGCTTTTAAGATATCCGCTTCTGCCTTTTTACGATCGGATATATCAAAGCGAATGGCCAAGTATTGCGTTGGTTTACCTTTATCATTCAGAAAAGGCACAATGGTGGTATCTACCCAATAGTAGGAGCCATCTTTTGCTTTATTTTTTATTTCCCCACGGAATACCTCTCCAGACCCTATCGTTTTCCAAAGGGCTTTAAAAAATGCGGGGGGATGATGGTTCGCATTAATTATGCGATGGGTTTTCCCGATTAGTTCCTCTCGGTTATAGCCAGAAATTTTGCAAAAATTATCATTAACGGAGGTAATCAGTCCTTTTTGATCTGTAAATGCGATGATGGCCGACTGGTCTAAGGAGAACCGATAGTCTTGGAGTTCTTTTATGCTTTTCTCTAGAGCCAGTGTTGCCATTTTTTTCTCATGGACATCCTGATAGCTACCATATATTCTGGTCCGCTTCTTATTTACCACCTCACTCTTACCAATGGCGCGGCTCCAGCGTTCATTTCCCTTTGCTGTTCGCAGTAAAATTTCCTCATCAAACTCAACACCCTCCTCTATTAAAAGCTTAAATGCCTTCCTAATTTTATCTTTACTTTCCCCTACATGAAACTCTATTCCTTCTGTTAAGGTAGGGTTGTAGCTATCTTCTATTTCTAATATTTCTAGAATCATGGGAGACCAATGCATGCTATCTCCCTCTTGGTTTAGCAAGTCCATTTCCCAACTACCCACCCGTGCTACTTTGGTAGTTTGTTCTAGCAAATCCTCATTTGCTGCTTGTTCAGTAATGTCAAAAATCATTGAGTTAAACACAATAGTCCCATCCGCTAAAAAGGTTGGCGTTCCAAAACCCAAGTGAGTGTGAAGTTTCCCCGTTGTGGGCATGATGTATTTTACTTGACTCTGCCATTTAGATTTGGTTTCTATTGATTGGCGAATGCTTTCTTGTACTTCTGCTATTTTACCGCCCGCCTCAATTTGTCGCCAAGCCAAGCTCATGTCTCGCATCAGTTCTTCAGCGGTATAGCCCCATAATTCCTCTACCCTACCACTAATGCTTTTTAGTGAATCTGTTCCGTCGGGGCTTATGTGGTATTCGTAAACAATACCCGGTAAATTTTGAGATAAGGAGATCAGTTTATTTTCGGATTGCTTTTTAGCGTCTATGTCCTGAAAGCCCCCGTATAAGCGCACACACTTACCCTCTTTAAATTCAGCGTTGCCGATAGAGCGAATCCACAATTCTTTTTTCTTTGCGGTAACAATTACCGCCTCAAAATCCCAGCTTTCTCCTGTGCTTATCGTATTCTTCACCTCCGATTCCACCATTTCACGAAAATCAGCCCTGTAAAAGTTAATTCCCACCTCGAGGCTAGGTACAAAAGTTTTTGAATTCGTTTCATGCATTTCGTGAACCTCATCAGACCAAAAAACAGTTTGCTTAATGAGGTCTACCTCCCAACTACCTATTTTAGCGAGGCTCCCAACTTGCCGGTTTAACTCACTTAGGTTTTTTTCTTTCGTAATGTCTTTGGCTGTGGCATAAACCAGTCCTTCCTCTAAAACAGGGCTGCAATACCAACTCATCCAAACAACTTCTCCACTTTTAGTAGAAAGGCGGGTTTCAAATTTGAAGGGACTTTCTTGGGTTTTTAATTGTTTTAATGCTGTGGTAAAAACCTTTTTATCAGACGGATGAGCAAAGTCTTCAAAATTGCTGCTAAGAATACTCTCCTCGCTACAACCAAGAAGCTTAGAGCCCGCCTTATTCATCTTAAGAAACTTTCCCTTAAAATTAAGCACACAAATAATTTCAGGAATCGCATCGAACAAATGGCTCAAGTCATTCTCGAGCTTTTTCCGATTTAGTTCAGAGCCGATAAAACCTTCGAGTTTTTTAAAAATGCGCGCGTAGTTTTTTAAGTAACTAGTGTCGTGCTTCGTACCCACCTTAATTATACCCAGTACCTTGTCATTTAAAATCAAAGGAATACCCAGCATAGATTTTAAACCTATTTTATTCGCAGCATCTCTTCTCAAAAACTTGTTGTTGATCTCATCATAATCCCACAGCAGCTGGTTTTTTTGACTCCATACACGACCTGCAAGACCGTGAGCTAATTCAAGCGCGTTGAGCTCGGGGTTATAATCGTAAAAGTTTTCATTCTCAGGCTTAGCCACAAAGTGATTCAATAACTGCATGTGACTATTTTGGAAGTTTAAAGCCCAAATTTCAACCCAGTCGAATTTCCCAAACTCACCTATAACTTGACATAATTCTTTGGTGGCGTCCAACAGTGAACTTTTGGCTCCAAAACTTAGACTAATTTGGGCCAATAACTTACTCTCTAATTCTTGGTTTTTTTGTTCGGTAACATCGCGCTCTATCGCAACCCAGTGAGTGTACCAACCATTCTCATCGGCAACTGGCGTCACTGTAAAATTGATCCAAAACTCTTCTCCGTTTTTCTTATAGTTAATTGTTGTTATTTCATGCGGCTCCCAATTCTTGAGTGCATTAGCAAGTTTTTTAAGGTCCTCAGAGTTCGATCTAGGCCCCTGAAGTATCCTCGGAGTTTTACCAATAACTTCTTCGGCCTGATAACCGGTCATTTTGGTAAAAGCCTCATTAACATAAATAATCTTGGGACCGGGTTCGCTTATTGGCTCCGCTTCGGTAATTAAAACTGCATCTTTGGTATTGGTAACAACACTTTCGAGGAGTTTTTGCCTTTGCCTTTCCTCTACTTGCAAAGTGATATCTTTCGTATTTACTACAATGCCCTTCACCGCTGGATCATCCAGAAAATTTGTGAGCACGGTTTCAAGCCAGCGCCACTCATTTTTATGGTTCTTAGCGCGAAAAGGTTTTATGTTTTCCCGACCTTGAGTTTTTACCTTAGCTAGGCTATTCAAAACCCGCTCGACATCATTAGGATGAATAAAATCAAATGCCTTTTTACCGATAAAGTCTTCTGGCGGAATGCCCGTAAGAGCCAAGCTAGAAGGGGCCATATAAGTATACCTTCCTTCACCATCTAGAATTCCCACCAAATCAAAGGCGCCTTGCACTAGTGATTTAAGACGCTGTTCACTTTGTTGAATTTTTTCCTCCTGCTCAATTTTTTCCCCCGCATCTCTTGCTACGGCATACATTAAGCCTGTATTGGAATCCCATGTTGCTGACCACAAATTATAGGCAAGGCCACCATTCTTTTTCTTATATCGATTAACAAAAGTTTTAACTTTCTCTCCCGCGTAGATCGTATTTACTATCTCCTCTGTTTTAGCGACATCCTCCTCAAGTATCATGTCAATGTAGGTCTTACCTACCAGCTCCTTGGGGGAGTAGCCCCAATGGCTTTTGGCCGCAGCACTAACATAAATAAATTCGCCTTTTTTATTGATGGTACAAAAAACATCTAAAGAAGCAGCCATCATCTCATTTGCTTCTGCTCTTTGCTTAACTAAATTTGTAATGTCTTTGGAAAGACAAGCTACCGCAATTATTTCGTCATCAGCCCCATTTAAAGGCTGAAAAACAACTTGAATGTATTCGGTTCGATTGGTGCTAGGATTAAAATAATGCTCTTCTGTTTCAAAATAAATACCATTTATTGCTCGATCGTAATAGGCCTTCCACTTTTTATGCTCCGCTTCACTCAGAGCTTCGGTAAGCACCGACTCATTGAGCTTCTGCTCTTTGCCAGTGTTGATTTTCGCTAGACTTAGATAGGCTTTATTTGCCTCTACTAAAAGGTATTCACGATCAATAACCCAAAACAAATTTTTGCTCTGGTCCAAAAAAATACTGGAAAACTGATCAACCTTCATCAAGTAGTTTGGTTTTTAATGAGAACTTAACAGTCTACAATGTAATACTTTTACTTGTTTCAAATACCTTTTCTACACTGTTCAACACGCTATCCGTTGTACAATTTCTCCCTTAACATTATAAGGTTTCGTTGGTTTGTGAGTGCCTTCAGCCGATGGTGAAGGAAAGTTTTTTCGAAATAAAAGTTGTTTGCTTCATAAAAATCAATGTTAGAAGCGCCTCTTTTTTAGAGTTATGGTTAAAAATATGAGGCAAAGTGAGGGCTGGACCGATTTAAAATTCAACATTCTTGCTTCAAACATAACTCGATAAGCAAGGTGTCGTTGAGCAAATAGGATCAAGACTTTTAGCTAAATCCGTCAAGTCAAAATTTAAAATATCACCGCTCAATGGCTGTTAACTAATATTTTATGAAAATTAAGCACCGAAGCCAGACGGAAAATGACCATCACAAAAAACAATATGTTTTTTGATTCGTAAAGAAAGAATCTAGGCCTTGCGGAAATAAAGGGTTTAAAAAAAGAAAAGCTGCATCTAAATTAGCTTTGATAGCCTTGCCCACAGACGGTTTCTTCAGCTAAACTGCTGATCTTTAATTGGCAGACACGCTTATACGCGAAAAGCGTAGCGCTCATAAACAGAGCTTTTTTATGTATCTTTCTAGATGCTATAAGCTGATAAAAAGAAAGTACGAACTCAGGTTATGAGGAACCTCGTTTTAAAAGGAACACGGCCAAGAGAACAATTAGCAACAGCAAGAAAACAATGGCCAACCACTGATATTTTGTTACTGAAGGAGATGGCTCCATTTCCACTGCGGGAGAAGGACTTTTTTCTGCCTGGGCCTGAGACACTAGCGCTTTCTCAATACTATCTTGAACAAGAACCGAAGCTGGCCTTTTCTTCTGCCAAAAACTAAAATCGCCTGGCTCTGCTTCAAATTGCGCCTCTAATTGATCATCTAATCTGGCGAAAAAATCGATGCCCGTAACACTTTCCAAGCTATCGATGCTTATGATAAAATCCTGCAAATCGGCTTTAAGTCCCTTATTTGGTAAAAGAAAAGCAATGGCCCCTAACTCATCGGCATCCATATCTAAAGCTAGCTTATAATAATATTTCGGGATGGAAACCCCGTTCGACCCCATCTTGGCTAGACCATTTTTTAAAACCGGACCCGTAACAATATATAAAGACCCATCGGCCAAAGCCCATTCGCGAAACTGCGCCTCGAGCTTTTTCCAAATACCGCGATTAAATGAGGGCTCTTGCGGACTCATATTACTCATGTAAAAGCTTTCGCTGATAGCCTCTTCACTAAAAGCCATATCTGCCGCGGGCGCCAAGTGTCCCCGGTCGTAGCCAGATGCCTTATAATCCGCTAAACTGGCGCTTCCTGTGCTAACTAGGGGATCAGACCTAAAGTCATCGCGGCGTTTAAAAGTCCCTTTGACCTCCTCCTTCTCCAGCTCATAAAAAACCCAAATCGCTTGTTCGTGGTCTTCGCTATAAGCAAGACTATAATAAGTATGCTGCACGACGCTTCCGCCAGATTGGGGCAAAAACAGCGCTAGGTCCTGTGAAAAACCAAAAACAGCTAATAGCGTTAAAAGAAGGGAAAGTATAAACCTCATGGTCAAAATTTAAAAGCACCAAATTAGGACTAAGGGGCTAAAGAATAGGCATAATCTCACTTATTCAAGTCTTGCAGAATATTAATTGTAGTCTCTCTAGAAAACCACTAATTAATAAAAAAAGCCCTCGTTAAGGAGGACTTCTTTTTGATTTGTCTTAAACCAAAAAATGTTTTGGACCGAAACAGGAAATTGAATTTGAGGGGAGGGGGAGAATAAATATTCAAGCGGCCTGCCTCATCCAAAACATAATAAGCAAGGTATCACAGTTCAAATATGGAAAATACTAATTGACAAAAATCGTCAATTTGAGAAAACAAATCTCAATCTAAATAGCTGAATTAAAGACTTTTATACGTATTAGACACTAAATTTTGACCTAAAATGCCACTTGCCTTAGAATTAAAGAATTCTGTTTTCACAGTTTTAAGTTTAAACGACACTTAAAACCTGGGCTAGACCTCAAAGTTATTCCTTCAGGTTTTGATACTGGTGGAAAATAACTGCTAATCCTCCTCAAAAAAGCATTTTTCTGCGCCTTCGAAATAGCCCGCTATTACCTCGCGGCTTCGGCTTGAAGCCTATAATTTACTGGAGGTCTGATGTCTAATTTTACGTCGAACTCACGTTATTCAAATAGTTGCTTTCAGGTTGGACAAAGCAAATAATAGCCTGATGCAGATTCAATTGATTTTAGGGGAGATTATTACTTGGCGAGAAAAGAAAATTTTGAAAGGAGCGAGAACTAGATAAATATAGGGGAAGGGGGGGAAATAAATGTCTAACTCTCTGCTCCAATCAAAACACGATAAGCAACATATCGAGTAACAAATATGATGTAATTGACTATACCTAATCCGTCATTTCTTTGACAGTTTCCTGCATTTTCATGGCTTTGAAAACTGGGGAACCCGCATTAAGTCCCTATAAATCAATCAATAAAACTAGATGGCGATTTTCCAAAGCGTGTTTTAAAACTGCGGGAAAAAGAAGCCAGCTCACCAAAACCAACCGCTTTTGATAGGCTAGATAAGCTGGAAAATTCACCGTCTTCAATATGAATAAGTGCCTTTTGCATGCGTGCTTCTTGCAAATACTTTTGGGGACTTAGGCCTGTTAGTTTTTTTACTTGTCTTAATAAGGTAGAATCGCTCATGGCGAATTGAAAGGCTATCTCAGAAACCTTTAAAGCGCTATTATTAAGATTTTCGTTTATAAAGGTATCAAAGCGTTCCAGCCAAATTTCCTCCTCCTTAGTATGACCCTTGTGTTTTGCACGTGCATCTTCTTTCTCTATTGAACCCGCTTCCCCTTCATTATCTAAACTTGTTTCCTCTGCAATAACTGATTGACGAACCTTTTGATTTAAGAGTAAATTCTCTATCCGCAGTCGTAATTCCTCTTCCTCGAAGGGTTTGGTAAGGAAGTCATTCACTCCAATTCTTAAAGCACTTAATCTAAGCTTAGCCTCTGTTCGCGCCGTTAACATAATAAAAGGCAAAAGGCTTAAAACCGGATCTTGCTTAATTTTATTGAGAAGACTTAAACCATCCATTACTGGCATCATTTGATCCGAAAGAACCAAATCGAAGCAGTCAGCAGAAGAGGCCTTCTTTTCTTGGTGGCTCTTTAAAATACGCCATGCCACAGCGCCATTTTCGGCCAGAGTTATCCGGTAATGCCCTTGCAATAAATCCTTTAATAGGCCTAAAAGATCGGGGTTGTCCTCCACCAATAGAATATGGGGCTTAGCCCTTTCCTCTTTCGTTAAATTTTGGCCAAGTTGATTCCCTATTTCTACGGCGTGAATATTCTCATCTGTAGGCATCTCGGCTTGACCAGCCGCTAAGCTATACGGAAATTTAAAGTAAAAGGTGCTACCCTTTTGCCACTCACTTTCCACCCATAATTTGCCTTGCATAAGCTGTGCTAAGTCTTTAGAAAGAGCCAAACCGAGGCCGGTTCCTCCATGGGCCTCCACCACTTCTGAATCTTCGGTAGGCTTGGTTTGATAGAAACGTTCAAATACTTTATCTAATTCCTCGTGCTTAATACCAAGGCCCTTATCCGTTATGGAAATAATGAGTTGATCCTGGTCGTCAGGCCTAATATTCACATTTACACTTCCACCCTCATCGCTAAATTTAAAAGCATTGCTTAAGAGATTAGTAATCACCTTATCGACCTTTACTTTATCGATCTCCACAATCAGTTTGGGGTCAAAGTTTATCTGCCAATTAAAAGTAATATTCTTCTCTTTAGCTATCGTTTTAAAAGGCTCCATTAAAACCTCAAAGTGCTGAAAGAGCGCAACTTTTTCCAAGTTTAGCTCCAACTTGCCCTCTTCTAATTTGGCGAGATCTAAAATTTCGTTCACTAAACCTAATAAAATATCAGCATTGCGTTGCATATAGGAAAGCCAGCGTTTTTCTGTTTCATCAAAGCCCTTCCCTTCCTTAAGTAACTTTTTTAAAGGCGTGCTGATTAGAGTCAAGGGTGTACGTAATTCATGACTAATATTGGCAAAGAAGCGCGACTTCATGCGGTCTAAAGAAAGAAGTTCCATTTTCTGGTTTTCGATAGTTTCCGTTCGCTCTAAAACTAACTTCTCTAATTCTATTTGACGTGCTTTTTGAGCCCGCTGCCGCAGATTGAAATAGATAGCCCCCCCCGAAATGACCAAAAATATTCCGCTAAGAATAAACCATGTGGTCAAATAAAAGGGCTTGGATACCGAAATTGCCAAACGCAGCTGCCTTTGAGACCATCGACCACTAGCCTCTTGCCCTCTTATTTTTAAAACGTAATCCCCGTAAGGGAGTTTTCCTAGCTGAATTACATCAGAAGCCTGATAAGTCCAATCCTCATCCAATCCCTCTAGCTTATAGGCATATTGAACTTTCTCTTGCTCCTCAAAAGACAAAAGGGCAACCGATATTTTCGTTATATAATCACCGGGCTTAATTTCCAAAGAGCCTTCTAATGCTTCTACTCGCAAGTCGTACACACTATCCTTTTGAGCCATAAATACTTCAAGCGCATTAAAAACTAAATTAGGCTCATAGGAGTCTTCTTCCTTGTAAAAATCAAGGGGCTGAAAAGAGGTAACTCCGTTTAAGCCTCCAAAATAAATTATTCCCTCATCATCTTTGTAGTGAGAAATGCGGTTGAACTCATTATTAGCTAAACCGTCAATTTTTGTATAACTCCGAATCTTATCACTGCTTAAATCTATATGAGCAATTCCAAATTCAGTCGATAACCAGAGGTTGTCCTTCTGATCTCTATAAACCGCATAAATATTATTACTCGGCAAGCCTTCAAGCCGCCCATAATGGGTGATGCGCCCCTCTTCCGGACTCCATTTTTGCAGTCCCGACTTCGCGGTGGCTAACCAGTAGCTGCCGTCATCGTTCGCTAATAAGTGCTGAATATTATCATTCTCTAAAAAGTATTTCCCTTTACCTCCAGACCAATAGCGCTCAAAAACTTCCCCGCTTTTTAAATCTAGGCTAAAAATACCCGCTGCCGTAACGATCCAAGCGGTATCACTTTCATTTTCATAGATTTGATAAACATAAGGGTTTACTTCAGTATCATGCCAGCGTGAAAACTCTTGCAGGTCATTGCCCTTGCTGCTAAGGCGGAAAAACGAGGCCCTAAAATGACTGTTAAACCAGTATTGTCGATACTTATCTTGATGGATTACCCAGGCCCCACCTGAAACATTAGGGGGCAAAGGAATTAGATTATTTAATTTGGGGTTTACTAGACTGTGTACTTTTAAACCAGCGTCTGTCATATAAAGTAAAGTCGAATCGCTGCCAAATGAGAGAGCCCATTTACCTCCTGAAAAACTTCCCTCAATCCTCGCTTTATTACTATTCAGCGTTTGTGAATATAAAAGCCTCGGCATCTCTGACATAGCCCAGAGCTTTTTATCCTTCCCTTTTCCGCTTATTTTAATTCCTCTAATTGAACGGGTATCAAGACGGTTAATCTCATAAAAGTATCGCTTAAACCTTAGGTCGTCTAAAGTAAAACGGTGAATACCATAAGCCGTGTTTATCCAAACTGCCCCGAGCCTATCAGTATAAATGCCACCGCCATTTCTCAGCTCTTTAGAAACATCTCTTAAGTTAATTACCTCTTCTTTTGGATCTTCAGGTACTACCAAGATACGTTCATCTTTACTGTAAACCCAATATAAATCCCCTACCTTTAAGAAGAAACGGCGGCTAAAATTATTCTTCAGATTAAGATTTTTAAAGCGCTTTTCTGCCTGATAATCTTTTACGAACTTGGCTTCTCGATCGTAGATATAATAGCTTTGCCAGATCTTAGCTCTCTCAAGCTTATCGTAATAAACATAAAAATGAGGCCTTCCTAAAGTATCCCATTCATAAATATCTATGTAATGGCTTTCTTCAAAACCTATACTGTCTAAAAACTTACCCTCGGGACTTAAAACTTTAAAATAAGAAGTATCCGAATAAAGCATGTAATAGCTAAGCCAGAAACTGCCGTCGGGTGAGCGCTCAATACCTCTTAAGTTTGCAACATCTGAACCTTTAAGGGAAATTTCACTGAAACGATCACTGTAATAGAACAGTGATTTATGGGTCGCAAAAATTATATCTTCCGACTCCGTGAGGCTCATGGTAATTACTTCCGAAAAATCGAATGGGACAGTGTCAGTTAGAAACTCTTGTAGGCTTATTATCTCCTCCTTCTGGGGGTCGAGGATGTCGACATTTCTCAGGCTGGTTTTGTTCAAATCAGAGTAAAAGATCCAAATAAAACCATTTGCATCTTTTTTTAATATTGCAACCGCATCTTCCTGTAAGCCCGAGTTTTCGGAGGTAAACCATTTGAAATCTTTGCCGTCAAAGCTATTAATGCCATAGTCGGTCGCAAGCCAAATTAAATCGTTATTATCTTGAATAATTGAGTTTACTTGGCGATGCGACAAACCCTCTGCAACCCCCCAAAACTGACCTTTCAGAATCTGATTATTAATAGCATTGCTTTGCTGCGCTTTAAGACTCACTAGGGTCAAACAACAGAATAAAAAGCCCAAATGTATCTTCAGCATTAGTCTAACTCGACTTTTATAAAATTTGATAGCTCAAAACCGGAGTTCGACGCAAATACCAGAATTTTAAGAGGCCTGAGGCCTGATTTTACATCGAACTCTGGTTCAAAGATAATGAAAGAAGCAGGCAAGATTGGCAAAGCTAGAGTGATTAGACTCCTAAATAAAGTGAATTCGATTAGGCTTAAGCATCTAGCTCATTGCAAGTAGTGGAGTAAGGGTGGATTTATAATTAAAAGCCAGCTACCATGAGGGGGAGACCAGTATTTCTGTTGTTTACAGAGAGGCACTCAGGAATTGTATTTCAAATAAGGGAGAAAATCAGAGGCTATAGTTTAACGTGAGTTCGACGTAAAATTAGGCCTCAGACCTCTTGTAAATAGTGGGTTTCAAGCCGAAGCAGTGAAGCAATAGCGGGCTATTGTGAGCTGCTGAGGCGTGGAAAACCGCTTTTTAGAAGGGGCCTAAACGGATTTTCCAATAAAAATGAAAATCTGAGGCTCTAATTTATTGTCGAATTCACGTTAATTTACCGTCCAGCTCACATTTATTCGTTTAAAAATTTTAAATTAGTTTTAGAGCTTGTGAGCAACTGCAATGAAAAGGCTCAAGTCCATTTACAAAATTAAATATGCGCATTACACTCTGCCTAGTCTTGTGCTTGACTTTTAGTAAGTCCAGCCACAGCCAAACTGTTTCCACTTTTGTAGATATATTTTCCAACGGGGCTCGTATTACGGACGACCTATTATTTGACAGTCAAGGTAACCTCTACGGCTCAGACTATAGCGGAAATGCCGTATATAAAATAAGCCCATCGGGCATCATTAACACAGTAGTTTCTGGCCTTGACTCCCCCAATGGTTTAGCCCTGGATTCGCAAGGGAACCTCTTTATTTGTGACAATACAGCCGACAACATTTATAAAGTAGATACCAGCGGTAGTATTAGCGATAGTTTTGCAATTAGCGGTCCTTCGGGAATTATAAAAGACCTTAACAGCGACACGCTCTTTTTCACTACCTACAACGGTAATAAATTAATGAAACTCGCTCCTGATGGCACCATCTACCCCTGGTTTTCTGGCAGCCCTTTAAACGGACCCGTGGGCTTATGCTTTGATAATCAAGGGCAACTTTACCTGAGCAATTTTACCGATCGGCGCATTTACAGGGTTTACCGCGATAGCGTACAATACCTTGCCCGTGTGCCGGGAACCAGCGCCAGCGCCTTGGGCTTTATCACCTATGCCTTCGGTAGTATCTGGGCGACCAACTTTCAAAATCATAAGATTTACCGCGTTTTTACCGCCTACCAGGATAGTGTTGTATTGTATGCTGGCTCCAGCGCTGGCTTTACCGATGGTGCCCTCGACTCGGCTACATTTCATCAGCCCAATGGTATTGCAGTCAAAGACGATAGTCTCTTTATTTCCGAATTTGCCACAGGGAATATCCGCGTTATTGCTAATATCGATGCGGATCTGAGGGTTAAAAAAAACCAAATCAGTCAGCCTAAAATCGCGTTTTACCCCAACCCCGCTAGCACCGAGGTTCACCTTCAATTTACCGATGGGCCTCGAAGCTTCGATTATGAAATTATAGACGAGCAGGGGGCGCTTGTGCAAAGTGGGCAGAATGAACAGTCGCCTGTCGACATCAGTACTTTAAAAAAGGGCCTTTACCTTCTCAAAATTGAAAGAGAAGGAAATCCCCAGAGCTTTCGATTGCTTAAAACGTGAGTTCGACGTTAAATAAAAAAGCCGTCAGAATTACTCCTGACGGCTTTTCCTGTTTAAAAACAGTATTTCTTATTTCTTCATCAAGTCTAAATACTCGCTCGCTTCTTGTAAAAGCTCCTCGGCGTCGGAAGACTTAATCGCGTATTCTTTTTCATTGGCACTATTTTCTTCGCCAATTACTTCCCCCGCTTGAAAGAAGTACATTTTATCCGCCACCTCAGCTTCACCTTCAGCATTACCGTGATCTTCAATCACCGCTAAAACAAGCGCGCCGTTTTCAAAGTAAAACTCTTCGGTTCGATCCGATACTGCCGCATGAGGATAAGTCTTAATGCGTTTAACCATTCCGTTTTCACTGTAGAAGTGAATTTGCGACCATTTCTGCTTTAGCTTTGGGCGTAAAGAGTCAGTACTTAAAGTATAGGCTTCTTGCCCTTTAGACCAATTCTCAATTTCAGTTTGCAAAGCTTTTATTTCTTCCACTCGCGCCAAATTATCAGTTTCATTCTCTGATTCGTCTATGGCTTCGGTGCTTTCAACCTGTACCTCAGCATTCGCGTCGGCCTCTGTGCTCGCCGGTTTCTGGCAGGCCACGATACTTAAACTTAGGCAGGCTAAGAAAAGATTTGTTTTAATTTTCATTCTAAAAACAGTTATTTTATTGCTTACAAAGTTGCGAAAAGTTCGAACTAGAAAATCGGAATAAAAAGAATAAATTAAGTATTTAAAGGGATGCTATAAGTGCCTAAAGTATGGCTAAGCAACACTATGGTTCTGCTATTAGAAAACAGATCTGACTAAATCCCAATTCATTAAAACGTCATAGCTATCTAATTAAGGAAGATAGATAAGGGCTCGCAAGATTTAAGAATAATTTAAATCCTTAAACCCTTAGAGAATTATTTTAATACGTAATTTCGCCGCCTAATGAGAAAACAACTGCTGTCCATAATCTTACTCTTAAGCACCCTTCTTGCAGGGTTTGCCTTTGATTTAGACGGCAGTGTTAGCGCTCGCGATAAGACTTATACAGCGTTTAGCCCTCAGCTAAACCTTATCCAAAACCCTCACTATTACGAAAAAGGCTTAGGTGGAAAACCACATTTCAACATTATTTCCGAAGTTTTAGACAGCGAAGAGGAAGTTAGCGTTGAGAAAAAAAGCCCAAGCAAAAGTCTTAGTCAAAGCATCTCTTTTAACGATAGCTCCTTATATTTCTTTGGCTATGTTTCTGGAAGGCTAGCCCAACAAAGCTATTGTTTTTTAAAGCATATTCCCACTTATCTACTGCTACAAGTTTTTCGACTTTAAAATTTCTTTGAAACCTGAGTTTAGACACTTCGGTGTTCAATAACCATTAAGGTTATTCGTCAAGGCCATTTATAAAAATGGTGCTTGATAACCAAAATCAAAGAATTTTTAGTTGATCAATATCCCATGAAAAAGAATTTTTTGCTGTTCGGCTTTCTTGCCGTAATCAGCCTGTTTAGCTGTAGCTCTCATCACGAAGAAGAAGAAAAAGAAGAAGAACTTCGCTTTAAAGTTAGCAGCCCCATAAAGATGGACACCGCCTTAACGGAGGAATATGTCTGTCAAATCCACTCCATCCAACATATTGAGTTAAGAGCCCAAGAAAGAGGTTTCTTACAAGAAATATACATTGACGAAGGTCAACACGTAAAGAAGGGTGATTTACTCTTCAAAATTATGCCTCGTTTATACCAAGCCGAATATGAAAAGGCTAAAGCAGAAGCGGACTATGCCGAGATAGAGTATCGCAATACCAAAAACTTAGCCGATAGTAATATCGTGGCGCCTAATGAGTTAGCCATGGCAAGAGCCAAGTTTGAAAAGGCCAAAGCCGAACTAACTTTAGCCAATGTTCATTTAAGCTTTACTAATATCTACGCCCCTTTTGATGGCATCATTGATAGATTTCACGTACGAGAAGGGAGTTTAATTGATGAGGGTGATTTTCTAACCACCTTATCAAACAATAGCCGCATGTGGGTGTACTACAATGTGCCCGAAGCAAAATACCTTGATTATAAAATCAATGTAAAAAAGGACAGCAGTGTGGCGGTGAAATTGTTAATGGCTAACAATAAAGTTTTTCCATTAGATGGAGAAATTGAAACCATAGAAGCAGACTTTAATAATGAAACGGGAAACATCTCTTTCAGAGCTGGTTTCGACAACCCTCGAGGTTTGTTAAGACATGGAGAAACTGGCAGTATCTTGATGTCCGTACCCTTAAAAGACGCTTTAATTATCCCTCAAAAAGCCACTTTTGAAGTGCTCGATAAGCACTTCGTTTTTGTGATTAACGAAGATAATATTGTCAAAGCTCGAGAAATTACGGTTGCTGCTGAGTTGCCTCACTTGTTTGTTGTGAGCTCTGGGTTAACTGTAAACGATAAAATTCTATTGGATGGCTTAAGGTTGGTTAAAGAAAACGATGAAATAGCAATCGATTTCCAAGACCCAAAAGCGACACTAGCAAGCCTAGATCTCTACGCAGAGTAATTGCAAATCCTAAAAAATTAAATCATGTTTAAACGGTTTATTCATAGACCGGTATTGGCGATAGTCATATCGGTGATTATAGTTTTTGTGGGTTCTCTGGCCATTAAGCAATTGCCTATTTCGCAGTTTCCACAGATCGCTCCAACTACTGTAAATATTTTTATCGCCTACCCCGGCGCCAGTGCCGAAGTTCTGGTAAACTCAACCTTAATTACCCTAGAAAACTCTATTAATGGGGTGCAAGGTTTGCGCTATATGGCTACTGATGCCACCAGTGCAGGGGAAGCTACTCTCAGCTTAATCTTTGAACCAGGTACGGATCCTAACCAAGCGGTAATTCGAGTAAAAACTAGGGTTGACCAGGTTATGCCGCTCTTGCCCGACTTGGTGCAAAGAGAAGGGGTAATTATTACCCCTATCCAGCCCAGTATGTTGATGTATGTTAACCTCTATGCGAAAGATGAGAGCATGGATGAGAAGTACCTCTATAACTACGCAAATGTTAAAATGATCCCCGAAATCAACAGGATTCACGGGGTTGCTAGAACTCAGATTTTAGGGAGTCGTAAATATGCGATGCGCGTGTGGTTAAACCCAGACCGTATGCGGGCCTACAACATTTCTACCGAAGAGGTAATGGAAGCCCTGCAAGAGCAAAGTATAGTAGGTAGACCCGGTAGACTGGGACGTAGTTCTGGCATACAGGCCCAATCCCTAGAATATGTTTTAACCTATAAAGGCCGCTTTAATAAGCCAGAAGAATACGAAAATATTATTGTGCGCGCTAATGCAGAAGGGGAAAGTGTACACCTGCACGACGTTGCTAAAGTAGAGCTAGGCAGTGAGTTCTTTGATATCTACTCCAGCCTGGATGGCCATCCATCAGCCGCCATTGTACTGAAACAAAACTATGGTAGCAATGCCAGCGAGGTAATTGAAAATGTAAAGGAAAAGCTGGAAGAAATGAAGGCGGACTTTCCTCCCGGCATGGACTATAAAATTAGTTATGATGTTTCTAAATTCTTAGATGCGTCTATCGAACAAGTGATCCACACCTTGAGAGATGCCTTTTTCTTAGTTGCCTTGGTGGTATTTATCTTTCTAGGAGATTGGCGATCAACTTTAATTCCTATTCTGGCGGTACCTGTATCGCTAATCGGTGCCTTTTTTGTAATTCAGTTCTTTGGACTATCCATTAACCTGGTAACCCTCTTTGCCTTAGTATTAGCCATTGGTATTGTAGTAGATGATGCCATCGTAGTAGTGGAGGCGGTGCATGCAAAAATGCACGAGAAGAACCTATCTCCATTTAATGCGGTAAAAGAAGTACTGGGAGAAATCAGTGGAGCCATTATAGCCATTACGGCGGTTATGGTTTCGGTGTTCTTACCCATCTCCTTTATGTCGGGTCCGGTAGGAACTTTCTACCGACAGTTTTCCATTACCATGGCTAGTTCCATTGTGATTTCTGCCATCATTGCCTTAACGCTTACCCCCGTGTTATGTGCCATGTTGCTAAAAAACAACCACGGTAAGCCTAAGAAAAGGAATCTACTAACCCGAGGTTTGGATGGCTTCAACAGAAGTTTCGACAAACTAACAGGTGCGTATGCAGGATTATTAAAACGCATAGTAAACCGTCGGGTAGTTACTTTCGCCATACTCATCGCTTTCGGTTTAGGGATTCTTTTCGAAAACCAAATTCTGCCTACCGGTTTTATTCCTGCGGAAGATCAAGGGACCATTTATGGTATTATCCAAACACCTCCAGGTGCCACTTTAGAGCGCACCAATGAGGTAGCCCAACGACTGCAGAAAATTTGCGAAGAGATAGACGGAGTTGAATCTGTATCCTCTCTGGCAGGTTATGAAATCATGACCGAAGGTCGAGGTTCTAATGCAGGTACTTGTTTGATTAACTTAAAACCTTGGTCGGAAAGAGAGCATTCTGTAACAGAGATCATGGAAGAGTTAGAAGAAAAGTCGAAAGGCTTAGGATCTATCATTGAATTTTTCGAACCCCCTGCAATTCCCGGTTTTGGTTCTTCCGGTGGTTTCTCTATGCGGCTCCTAGATAAAACTAGCACCACCGATTATCAAGAATTCGATAAGATCAACAAGCAGTTCTTGGAGGACCTGGGTAAAAGACCAGAGCTCTCTGGCTTGTTCACCTTCTTTGCGGCCAATTACCCGCAATATGAGTTGATTTTCGATAATGAGCTGGCCATGCAAAAAGGGGTTTCTATTGGTAAGGCTATGGAAAACCTCGACATTTTAATTGGAAGCACCTATGAACAGGGTTTCATTCGTTTCGGAAGATTCTTCAAGGTCTATGTGCAATCTGACCCTAAGTTTAGAAGACTTCCCACGGATGTATTGAACCTTTTTGTACGCAATGACGAAGGTGATATGGTGCCCTATTCTGCTTTTATGAAGATGGAGAAAAAACAAGGACCCAATGAAATTACACGCTACAACATGTACAATTCGGCTGCTATTAGGGGTTTGCCGGCGAAAGGTTATACCACAGCGGAGGCTATTGATGCCATTCGCGAAGTAGCCGAATCAACCTTGCCAAGAGGATATGATATCGCCTGGGAAGGGCTTTCCTTCGATGAGGCCAATAGAGGTAATGAGTCCTTATACATATTCTTAATTGTATTGGTCTTCGTTTACCTAGTATTAGCGGCCCAATACGAAAGCTTTATCATACCGCTTACGGTAATATTCTCTTTACCGGTGGGAGTGTTTGGTTCATTTCTACTGCTCAAATTAATGGGACTCGATAATGACATTTATGCTCAAATTGGGCTCATTATGCTGGTGGGTCTTTTGGGTAAAAATGCGGTGTTAATCGTAGAATTTGCCGAAATGGAAAGACAGAGAGGAGCGAGCGTTTTTGATGCCGCCATTGAGGGTGCAAAAGTGAGGTTTAGACCAATCTTAATGACCTCCTTTGCTTTTATCGCGGGCTTAATTCCCTTAATACTTGCTTCTGGTGCTGGCGCGATTGGTAACCGTACTATCGGTGCTTCGGCCTTGGGTGGTATGTTATTCGGAACCGTTTTCGGAGTAATTGTAGTGCCCGGACTCTATTATTTCTTTGCCAGCCTTGCTAAAGGCCGCACGCTTATCCGCGACGAAGACGAACGCCCATTAACCGAATAATTTTAATAAGATGTTTAAGTATAAATTTTTCAATTTCCTTTTTTTGGGCTTATCTGCCTTGAGCATATACAACTGTAAAGGTCCCACCTTGCTCGAAAAGCCCGCGGGTGCTAAAATGCCCGATAGCTTTAGCAAGACTGAGGAAACGGTAGATAGCACCAATATGGCGCAGTTAAACTGGCAGGAATACTTTAAGGATCCCGCACTTATCTCCCTGATAGACACGGCTCTTAAAAACAACCAAGAGTTAAATATCAGTCTGCAAGAAATTGCCATCCACAAAAATGAGGTACAAGCCCGTAGAGGCGAGTATCTCCCCTTTGTGGGTTTAAATGCTGGCGCAGGATTGGATAAACCTGGCCGCTATACCAGTAAAGGTGCCAATGATGCCAGTACCGATATTGCTCCCGGAACACCCACACCTGATCCTCTTTCAGATTTTTACTTTGGCGCTTTTGCCAGCTGGGAAATCGATATTTGGTCGAAGCTGCACAATGCTAAAGACGCTGCTGCTAAACGCTATTTAGCTAGTATTGAAGGTCAGCGCTTTATGATTACCAATTTGGTAGCGGAAATTGCGCAAGACTATTATGAACTAGTTGTTCTTGATCGGCAGTTGGAAATAGTAGAGCAAAACATCACTTTACAAAGTGCTGCTCTTCGTACCGTAAAGCTCCAAAAGGCCTCATCTAAGGTAACTGAGTTAGCGGTAAAGCGTTTTGAAGCGCAACTTTTAAATACCAAGAGTTTGCAATTTGGTATCAAACAAAGTATCACGGAAACAAGCAATCATCTGAACTACCTATTGGGGCGTTATCCGCAAGAAATTCCCCGCAGTCCGAGTTCCTTAGATCTAATCATTCCCGATACCGTGTATGCCGGATTGCCTTCCCAGCTTCTGGCTAACCGCCCCGATATTCGTGCGGCAGAACAAAAAGTACAGGCCGCTAAATTAGATCTCAAGGTGGCGAAGGCGAACTTTTACCCTAGCCTAGACCTTAGTGCCGGTCTCGGTTATCAGGCTTTTAAGCCGAGTTTCCTGCTCAACTCGCCCCGGTCCTTACTCTATAATTTTGCCGGCGATTTAGGTGCTCCTTTAATTAATAGAAGGGCGATAAAAGCGACCTATTACAATGCGAATGCAAAGCAAATTCAGGCCCTGTACGAGTATGAAGCAACGGTTTTACAAGCCTATGTTGAGGTGATTAATGAGCTCAGTAGAATTCAAAATTTACAGTCGAGCTACCAGCTTAAATCGGCGGAAGTGAGTGCCCTTAATAGTTCGGTGAAAATATCCAATAGTCTCTTCCAGTCGGCCCGCGCTGATTATATGGAGGTGCTATTAACACAACGTGAAGCGCTACAATCGCGCTTCGAATTAATTGAGACTAAAAAGCAACAGATTGGAGCCATGGTAAATATTTACCGGGCCTTAGGAGGGGGTTGGAAATAAACAAACGTGAGTTCGACGTAAAATTAGGCCTCAGACCTCTTGTAAATAGTGGGTTTCAAGCCGAAGCAGTGAAGCAATAGCGGGCTATTGTGAGCTGCTGAGGCGTGGAAAACCGCTTTTTAGAAGGGGCCTAAACGGATTTTCCAATAAAAATGAAAATCCTGCATCTAGCTCATTTGCTGTAGCCCGCTACAGCTGCACGATCCAGACTAGTCTTTTCCTTCCATTGAAAATCTGAGGCTCTAATTTATTGTCGAATTCACGTTAAACAAGAGGGCGATTAACGCGCCTGTTTTTTTCTGAAAATCTAAATTGATTTTACAATTTTTCAGTTGGGTTTTGGTTCAGCTAGGGGAGGCCGGGGGATAGGCCTCCCCTTTTTTTTGCGGTTTTTAGATGATTTTCTGTCCAAACTATGGTTTACCGCAGTCTATTCTATAATAATCCTTCGATTATATACCTTCGAATGTTCTCGAATAACTCGCACAAAATAAAGCCCAGAAGGCAGGGGAGGATTTAAGGTAAGCAGGGCATTCCCCTGATGAAGAACCGTGCTTTGCACCACTCTTCCATATGCATCTACTAGCTCTATCTGAGCTTCTTTCGCATCTGGCATGCTTATGTTTATATGATCTTTTGCAGGGTTAGGGTAAATGCTTAGCAGCATTTCTTCCTCTTGGCTAAACTCTGGCTTACTGATACGATTATCGCAGCTTGGGCGCAAGCAACCATTGCTATCTAATTTAATTATCCAAGCGGTGTAACCAAAATTAGCACCCGTATTAGCGGTATCAAGGACAATTACATATCCTGCGCCTACATAACCGCCGTCGCTTGTGGGGCGAAGGTCGTATAAATAACTCCTTTCGCCGGAATCAGGGGTACTATCGCGTAAGGTGTAATATCGGAACCACAGCGGGTTAAAGTTAGTATCCACCGCGAGGGTATAACCTTTACCTACGCCTGCTTCAGGCTCACTGCGGTAGTTGTCAAGTAATGAGCCGACTCCAATAATTTTATCTTCTTCTAGCACCATTTGAAAGGAAGCCATGTCAAAGCCATCAATGAAAGGGAAGTTTTTGGTTTGCACCACGCTTCCATCTACATCACTCACTTTTTGAAAAACTGGACCGCTTATATAGCGACTAAAATAAGGCCTCACTTGTTGACAGTAAAACAAAATGATTCGCCCGTTTAAATACCCCGCATTGGCAATATCATCGTAGGAGTTACCACCATATGTTTTTTGCCATAGTAGATTGCCAAGGCTATCGGTACGCATTAATATAGGATCGCGGGTTTCTAAATAATCAAAGTTTGCTACCATTCGCGTACCAGCCATTAAAAAGCCACCATTGGGGGCCGGGTATACATGCAGGGGAAAGAGGCTAAAGCTATCCGGTTCATAGTAGGTTTTGTGCCAGAGGTAATTACCCTGAACATCCGCAAGCATTAAAAAAGCTCCCGACTTATTTTGGGTAGAATCATAATCCGTACCGGTTAGCACAAATTGGCCATTAGGCAATTGCTTTATCTGCGCGGGGATATTTAGCCCTTTGTCAACAAAATAGCGCAACCACAAAGTATCTAAGTTAGTATCAAACTTTAAAATAGCTCTTTTGGTAGGGAGGGTGCCAGCTATATTTATGTTCGTTACAAAATGGCCGTCTAAAGTTTTAATTAATGAAATATGATTCGAAGGAAAAAAACCCCCTGCTTCTTCGCTAAGCAATAGCTTTTCCTTAACTATTCTTCCCGTTGAGTCTAACTTTATAAGTCGTATGGCATACCCACCCACCGAGTCATTAAATGTTTGGTTGACAGAGTAGTAGTAGTTGTTACTTTCAATCACTCCTCTGCTTGCAACAGAAGGCTTACAAACTTTAGAAAATTGGCTTTGCTGCCCCCAAACCATAAAAGTAAAAAGCACCAAAAGGCCTGTAAACAGACCCTTTAGTGCTTTTAGATTATTCTTAATTTTTAGCATTAACGTTGTAATAATACTTTTTGTGTACGCACTTCTCCTTGACCGCTTTGTACGCGGATAAGGTACATCCCATTTGGTAAATGCCCATCGGTATTTAAAATACCAATGCCTTGGCTAAGAGTTAAACGCTGTAATACACGACCTTGTATATCTAATAACTGAGCTTCACCATTTTCAGCGCCTTTCCATTCTAGTTTAATGCATGAAAAAGAAACGCAAACCAATAATTAAAACGCAATGCTTCTGCCAAAAGCCCCAATTAAACCACAGTCTTTAGTGCGCACTTTTAACCTGAGTTCGATGCCCAGTCTAACTCTAGTGCTGCTGTCTTTATTTTTCTCATTCTCTTATCTTAGCCCCAATCCTATTGGAGCCGAAAATGCGACTATCCTACCTTAAATATTTTATACTCCTCCTTCTCTTTTCCTGCAGCAAAGAGGAAGGTCTACCCTCTACCCAAAGTACGGGCCCCTACTCTATTAGTGGGCGAATAATTGATAATCTCGGTAAGGGCATTGAAGGGCTGCGGGTTTATTATGATTCGACCGAGTTCATTCTAACAGACCGTCAAGGCTTCTGGCTTATTTCCGACTTAGAAGGAAAAAATACTATCGAACCCTTCTCTTTCCATTATCTTTTTAGCCCCGCCTTAATTGAGGTAAACACGGCGCGCAGCGATTTAACTTTTAGAGCCAATAGAGTATTAAGTGAAACCGAAGTTCGCCTCTTTAATTGGTTCGACAATCAGCGCTTAGCCAATGGCTTACTAGAGACGGCCGAAGATGCCCAGGTATCGTCTTTATATGATAATGCTTTGGCCGCGATGGTCTTTATGCTGCAAGATGAGTTTAACAAAGCGGAAGCAATTTTTGATTTTTTTAAGGGTCGGATCGATTCTGAATTAAAGCAGGGGCCTGGCGGTTTTTCTCAATTACGGAATCTAAGCGGCACTCCTAATAACCACCGTTGGATGGGTGATAATGCCTGGCTGCTAATCGCACTCAATAATTACAAACACCGCACTGGCAAGAATACGTACGACAATTTATCCCTAGAGCTGGAAAATTGGCTCAAGAGCTTACAAGGTTTTGATGGCGGATTGTACGCGGGCTATAATGCCAACAATAGTCGGATGAATTATAAGGTAAGCGAAGGTAATATTGATGCCTTCAATGCTATAGCGGGTTACACTTCTTTTCACGCTAATTTACTGGGCTTTTTAAAGAGATACCGTTGGGATGCCGCCGACCAAAATTTAGTGGCTTGGCCGAGTAATCCTACGTATCTGTACGCTTTAGACCTTCATTCGTGGAGCTACTTAATTTTTGAAGATTACCCCCTCTCCAGTCTGAGTAGTGCCCAGCGCTTTTTAACCACCAAAACCGCAACCATAGGAGCAAGAGTAACCGGTTACTGTTTCGACGAAGACAAAGACCTGGTGTGGCCAGAAGGCACGGGGCAAATGGCATTGGCCTTTGGTTTAGCGGATATGCAATTTGAAAAGGGACTCTACTTAAGTGAAATGGAAAAGCTTCTGATCCCTAGTCAAAATGACAGCAATGCTATCGGCTTTCCTTATACCAGCAATCTCGGAACACCCTATGGCCCCGATCCATTATGGGCGGGGGCCGATACTAAGATAGCCAGCTCGGGGGCCGCTTGGTATTTATTTGCAAAATTCAATTTCAATCCCTTTGCTGTTGGCCGCGAAAAAAGCATTCCCGTCAGTGATATGTTTTGGCTCAACTAACCCTATTTTTATAAATCATGGCATTTAACATCGTCCTCTTCGAACCGGAAATTCCCAATAATACGGGCAATATCGGCAGACTAAGCCTTGGCTCTGGCTCTAAACTTCATTTGGTAAAACCTTTTGGCTTTGAGCTAAACGATGCCCGTTTAAAAAGAGCTGGCCTTGACTATTGGCAACACCTTTCCGTGACTATTTATGAGAATGTGGCTGACTTTTATGAAAAAAATCCCGCGGGTAATTTTGTTTACCTCTCCAGTCATGGCAAAAAAGACTATTGCGAAATTGACTATACCGACGACCTGTTTCTGATTTTTGGAAAAGAGTCTAAAGGGCTCGATGAACATATCCTTCAAGAAAACGTAGAGCGCAGCTATCACATCCCCATTTATAGCGAACATATTCGTAGTTTTAACCTCGCTAATGCGGTGGCCATTGTGGTGTACGAAGGGATACGAAGTCTTAAAACAAAGCTCTAGTTAGTGCCAAACATAACTGTTTTAGGTTTGCATAATTTTTCACTCTCGGTAGATGCCCAGCACTAAGAACTGATCCGAAAGAAGATCGCTATCTTCTATCTTTACGCAGCCTCTTTGCCCAATATCGTCGATAAATTACAATCCCATTCAAGGTGTTAATCTTAAATTGATGCAGACTTTTGTTCACTACTTTTTACATTTTGGCTTTCCCCTCTTTATGGCCTTGGTGTTTTTTAAAAAAGATTGGAAGAAAGTATATCTCATTCTAATTGCCACCATGTTGGTAGACTTAGATCACTTGTTTGCAGACCCTATTTTTCAAGCCAATAGATGCAGCATCAAATTTCACATTCTGCATAGCTATTACGCCATCTTACTTTATCTGGTATTACTTTTCTTCCGCAGGCCTTTTAATATTATTGGCCTTGGCTTACTCTTCCACATGTTTACCGATTATATCGATTGCCTAATGATGTTTTCCCGCTGCCGCGAATGTTTGCAAGACTCTCCTGCCATAGAACTCTTAAATGAGACGGGACAATTGTTGGGGTTTTAAAGTTCTAAAAATAAATCCAACCTTTCTTTTGTCTAAATTCGCTTGACTGCTTAACGCTTTTTTTATCCTAAAACCTAGCTCTTGGAACTTGTAACGCTAAAAACATTCGACAATTTAGTCGAGGCGCATCTGATTAAATCTAAGCTCGAAAGTGAAGATCTCCCTTGTTTTCTCTTTGATGAAAACATTATGGCGCTAAACCCTTTATACAACTTCACCGTTGACGGAATAAAGCTTAAGGTCAATAAATTTGACTTTGAAAAAGCCCATGAAATTTTGAGTGAAATAGATAGTACGCCCATAACAACCAGCGATGATCATGTACTTATCTGCCCCAAATGTCAGTCGCAAAATCTTCATAACCGTTTTAAATCCATGAAGGGTTTCAAAGGGATAATTTCTGCCATAGTTGCCTTGGTCTTGATCGTTTTCCCTATTTATTATGAACTGTTATACCAGTGCAAAGACTGCGGACATAGTTTCAAGCAGGCCTTAAAAAAGTCTTAATTCTGTACTTCTGCCTTCACCCTTTAAACTTAAAGGTAGGAGTGATTATATTTATCCTTTAAATGCTTCCTAGCATTAAACAATCCTGCACTAGCATTAAATGAACTGCATCTCCTGTAACACTGATCACAACTGTAATTTTTGCCCCAATTGTGGTGAAAAGGCAGGTACTAAAAAGATCACTTTTAAGTCTATTATCACGGATAGCTTTAGCAGTATAACTACCATGGATAAGGGCTTTTTATTTAACCTTAAAATGCTTTTTCTAAACCCCAAGTCTATTACCATAGAGTATATTCTCGGTAAACGAAAAGGGATATTAAACCCCATTTCTTTTTTAATTCTCTCCGTTTCCCTCTATTTAATATTAGAAGGCCTTTTAAGAGTGCCCAAAGAAATAGGCAGCGAAAACAAACTCCCGGAAAATTACATGGGGCAGGTGGCCTTTACGGGTGGACTATACCTCCATAAGTACTTCAAGTATTTCTGGGTATTAGCAATTATACCCCTAGGTCTCTGCACTCGTTTGCTCTTTGGCAAGTATAATTTTACCGAGCACCTTACTATCAATGCTTTTATTCTTGGGCAAGCAACCATAGTTGGACTACTAGCGCATATTATTTTAAGAACGAATTTGGTATTTAACCCCTTCGTATATGCCACATTATTAGTCCTGACTTTTCGGGTCTTTCTCACTAAGAATGAAGGTTTTGAAAGCTTTTTCAAAGCCTTGCTGGTGGTACTCTTTTTTATGATTCAACTACTTGCCATAGCTTTGGGTTTGGGACTGGTATTCGTTTAATTTGCCTTTTCAAAAACGTGAATTTGACGTATCATATCGATATAAAAACTAGGGAAGAGCTAAGTATAAATAGGCCCTCTCAAAGAAACTATCTTACCTTAGCTTTATGACAAAAACTCTGCTTTTCCTCTTAACTATCTGCCTAACTACGCAAGCATATAGCCAGGTTATAAACTTTCAACTGGGTGGCTCCCTCAGTAATCTTAATTGGTCTGTGGCCGATATACCTGGTCGTGCGAGCCTAGTAAATGTAGATGAAACCGTGTATGAAGAATACATCATTGGTCCTTCAATGTTTTTCGGCCTAGACTATCTCAATCATAAATACTACAATCTATCTAGCAATATCGGCTACATCCAAAAAGGAGGGAGATATACCGAAGACCGAATCCTATATATTTTGGATGAAAAGGCCCAACTGCATTATTTATCTTTCAATACTTGCGTAGATGTAAAGCTCCCCCTTAAAGAATCTACGCATGCCTTTTTACGCTTCGGACCACGTATTGATTTTTTGGCCTCTACCAAAGGTTCCATCATTACAAATTTATCCGGCCCAAATACCGGTGAAATAAAGGATCTTATGTACGGTCTTATGGTGGGCGCTGGAGTTAAACACGATCTAAATAAATTACAAATCGGTTTGCGCTTTGATTATTACCTAAATCTCACCAACATCGCACAATATACCTACAGCCGTAAATATGCTGTTTTGGGTTACGGAGAAGGTACCTTACAGGATAATAGTTTTGTCTTCAGCGTGGTTTTAGGTTATCACCTTCGCTAAAAATTGATCATCCTTTTAAGACGCTATTTATAAATCTATAAATAAGCTCTCTATTCCCAAGTCTTTTCTTTTGCGCTTTGCGCAGATGCGCTAGCAACCTCCAGCTCTATTTTCAAAATCCAGTAATTGCTAAAAGAAACCATGTGTTTAGAAATTAGGCCCCTTCTAAAAAGCGGTTATCCACGCCTCAGCAGCTCACAATAGCCCGCTATTGCTTCACTGCTTCGGCTTGAAACCCACTATTTACAAGAGGTCTGAGGCCATTTTACGTCGAACTCACGTTAAATAGTATCACTGCTACCATTCTAGAAAAACAGTAGCGAGTTTACCATTTATCACTTTTATAACTTATCGAAGAACTCTATACCCTTATTCCTCTTGCCAATTCTAAAAGCCCCACATTTGCATCGCACACGATTTAATTTTGCGCGACTAAAAAATACCTCATGGAAAAAGCAGTTCAAACCAATCTTAGCCAGAATATATTTCGAGTAATTCTCGCGCTCTTTATGATTTTTGCGGGCTTCAGTCACCTCACCTTTAATCGCAGCGATTTTCAAGCTCAAGTTCCCGATTGGGTGCCAATGACCAAAGACCTGGTGGTGATTCTTTCGGGAATCGTAGAAATGGCTATTGGCCTCTGCCTTCTCCTTTGGAAAAATCAAAGAGCTCGCATCGGCTGGGCCTTGGCGCTATTCTTCGTCTTAGTTTTCCCTGGAAATATTGCCCAATACCTCGATGGTAAAGATGCCTTTGGAGTTCTCGATTCGGATCGTGCCCGACTGATTCGCCTATTCTTCCAACCCGTTTTAATTGTCTGGGCAATTTGGTCTACCGGTGCATGGAAGGCATGGTCTAACTCAAAAAATAGCGAAGCATGAAAAAACAAGATCAATTAAAACTCGAGCAACAAATTTGCTTCCCTATATATTCTGTTTCGCGTCTAATTACTAAGGCCTATAAGCCACATCTCGAGAAAATGGGCCTCACGTATCCCCAATACCTCGTGCTTTTAGTGCTTTGGGAACACAAAGAGTTGTCGGTTAATCAAATTGGAGAAAAGCTACTGCTCAACACCAACACGCTTTCCCCGCTGATTAAGCGCATGGAAAAAATCAATCTACTGCAACGCAATCGCTCTGAAAAAGATGAGCGCACGGTAATGGTAAGCCTCACCGAAAAAGGCCTATCTTATCAGTCAGAGGCCATGCCTGTTCCCGAAAAACTATTGCAATCACTCCTTTCGGAAGAAGTGCAACTTGGCGAGGTGATGCTTTTGAAAGACACCCTCGATAAATGGATCACAATCCTATCTAAAAAACCTGAAAATCAAGCTAATAATTTATAAAATCAAATACATGAAAGCTTTACAAATCACACAATATGGTGTAATCAGCGAAAGCTTGGCCATTAAAACAATTACTAAACCTAAAATACAAGCTAAGGACGTATTAATTGCGGTAAAAGCCGCTTCCTTAAACCCCATCGACTATAAAATTGTAGGCGGTTATTTAAAAGAAATGATCGCTTTAGACTTACCCGCCACTATCGCCTATGACGTGAGTGGAGTAATCGTTGAAAAAGGCAGTGAGGTAGACAGTTTCGAAATTGGTGACGAGGTCTATGCCCGCGTACCACAAGAACAAATGGGTACCGTAGCCGAGTTTGTTGCGGTAAATAGCGAGGTAATCGCCTTAAAGCCAAACAACCTTTCTTTTGAAGAAGCCTCTGCCTTGCCTTTAGCCGGATTAACCGCCATTCAGGCCTTGGAAAGAGTGGGAATTAAAAAAGACGACCGCGTATTAATTCACGCTGGTTCTGGTGGTGTGGGGAGCTTCGCTATTCAGTATGCCAAGCACAAGGGTGCAATCGTTTACACTACCACCAGCACTAAAAATGTGGACTGGGTTAAAGCCCTCGGTGCCGATCGTGTAATCGATTATACCAGCGAAAATTATAAAGAAGTCGCTAATAACCTAGATATCGTTTTCGATACGCTGGGAGGCGATTATACCCTCGATGCTTTTGAAATAATTAAGGAAGGTGGCAAAGTAAGTTCCATTGCTGGCTCTGCTCCCGACGAGGAAACAGCGCAGATGATGGGCATGACTAATTATCAATTACCCGAACAATTGGCGGCCTTAATTCAAAAGAAATCGGCAGTTTACAAACTGACTTGGATGCAGCCAAACGGCGAGCAATTAGGCCTAATTAAAAGCTTGGTCGAAGACGAAAGCATTAAGCCTATTATAGACCTAATTTATCCTTTTGAAAAAGGCGTGGAAGCCTACGAGCATCTAGCTACTGGCCATGCTCAGGGAAAAGTAATTATCAGCTTTTCTGCTCATTCTTAAATCAACAATCACATAAGCTGAGTTCGACAATAAATAAGAGCTTTAGATTTTCGGTCGCACTTACTTTAATAAAATTATAGGAAATGGAAAATGTACTAGTGGCTGGTGCCAATGGCACTACCGGACGAATTATTATTAATTTACTAAAAGAATCGGATCGCTATATGCCCATCGCCATGGTGCGCAAGGCAGAGCAGAAAGAGGCCTTTGAAAAAGAACAAGTTAGTTCCGTTTTGGCCGATTTGGAAGACGACATTAGTCCCGCTTTAAAAAATATCGATAAAGTGATTTTTGCGGCTGGCTCTAAGGGTAAAAATGTAATTGGCGTAGACCAAGAAGGTGCGAAAAAACTAACCGAAGCCGCCCAAGCAGCTGGCGTAGAAAAACTGGTAATGTTAAGTACCATGGGCGCCGATGATCCCTCTATTAGCAGTGAGCTTGAGGATTATCTCAAGGCCAAACAAAATGCAGATGAGCACCTTAAAGCGAGTGGCTTAAACTACAGCATTGTAAGGCCTGGCTCTTTAAACAATGAGGAGGGCAGTGGTAAAATTCAGCTCGCCAAAAGTCTGGGAAAACACGGGCAAATTAGTAGAGCAGACGTCGCTAAAACCATCGTGTCCGCGCTAGATGAAAACCGAATGAAAAATCAAACTTTTGAAATCCTTGCGGGAGATACGCCCATTGAAGAAGCTACCCTTTCCTAATTAATCTGAAATCAATCGTAACGAAGAAACACATGAATAGCACCAGAACCATCAACCTAAAACAAAGGCCACACGGAAAGCCTAGTCTAGAAGATTTCGAATTTACCAATAGCGAAATCCCCCGTCTAAAGGAAGGGGAGGTTTTACTCAAGTCGCTCTACCTTTCAGTAGATCCGTATTTAAGGGGCCGCATGAGCAATGCTCCCTCCTATATCGCTCCTTTCGAAGTGGGACAGCCGATTGAATCGGGCATTGTGGCCGAGGTTTTAGAGTCGCAAACGGATGAACTGCATCCCGGCGACTATGTTTTTGGTGCTCTTGCCTGGAAAGAAAATCAAGTTGCTCCCGCCCATAGCCTTACTAAAGTAGACCCCAAATTGGCGCCCCTTTCGGCTTACCTAGGTGTTTTAGGTTTAACGGGCCTTACCGCTTACCTAGGAATGATGGAAATCGGCAAGCCGCAAAAAGGAGAAACGCTTTTAGTTTCAGGGGCGGCCGGTGCCGTGGGTAGTATCGTGGGGCAAATTGGAAAGGTTCTCGGTATGCGCGTAGTAGGTATTGCGGGTAGCGATGAAAAGCTTGCGCTGATGCAATCTAATTTCGGTTTCGATGCAGGCATCAATTACAAAACTACCGAAAATATGCGCGAGGCCATTGCTAAGGCCTGTCCCACTGGCGTAGATGTGTACTTTGATAATGTAGGCGGTGAAATATCAGAAGCGGTGCTATTTAATATCAACAAATTCTCTCGCACGATAAACTGTGGCGCCATTTCCGTGTATAATAATACCGAAGCCCCAAAAAGCATTAGCGTACAGTCTTTCCTAGTAAAGAAAAGTTCATTAATGCAAGGTTTCGTGGTATTCGATTATGCCGACAAACATCCTACTGCGATACAACAGCTCGCTGCTTGGATGAAGGAAGGAAAGTTAACCTATACGGAAACGATTAGAGAAGGATTTGATCAAGTGCCTCAAGCTTTCTTAGACCTTTTCGAAGGAAAGAATCAGGGGAAAATGGTGGTAAAACTTTAAGAACATAAAAGCAGAATGAAAAATTTCGAATTTAAGAACCCTACCAAAATTATCTTTGGCAAGGATCAGATTAAGAGTATAAAAAATGAAATTCCCGCCGACGCAAAAGTGCTTATGCTATACGGCGGCGGAAGCATTAAGAAAAACGGCATTTACGAGCAGGTGAAAACCGCCTTGGCCGATCATCAGGTAATGGAATTTGGCGGTATTCCTGCCAATCCCGAATACGAGGTTTTACTAAAAGCCTTAGACGTGATTAAAAAAGAAAACATCGGCTACCTTTTAGCAGTGGGTGGCGGTTCGGTAATTGACGGTACTAAGTTCCTTTCTTCAGCCGCACTTTACGATGGCGCTGAGCCTTGGGATATCCTTAAAAACAAAATCCCCACCTTAAAAGGAATGCCTTTTGGAACGGTATTAACCCTACCCGCTACCGGCTCAGAAATGAACTCTGGAGCGGTAATTACCCGCGCCGAAACCAAAGAAAAATTTACCATGGGTGGCGCTGGTTTATTTCCCCAATTCTCGGTTTTAGATCCGCAAGTAATCGCCTCTATCCCCCAGCGACAGTTGGCCAATGGCATCACCGACGCATTTAACCATGTTTTGGAGCAGTATCTTACCTATCCCGCGCATGCTAATTTACAAGACCGCATTTCCGAGGGGATTTTACAAACCCTGGTAGAAATAGCACCGAAAATAATGGCCGACCCCAGCGATTATGAGGCCGCCTCCAATTTCATGTGGTCTTGCACTATGGCCTTAAACGGTTTAATTCAAAAAGGCGTTCCTACCGACTGGGCCGTGCACGCCATGGGTCATGAGCTTACTGCCCTTTTCGGGATTGATCATGCCCGTACCTTGGCGATCATCGGGCCACGCCACTACGAGTACAATTTCGAAACGAAGAAAGAGAAACTCGCCCAATACGCCGAGCGTGTGTGGAATATCAAGGATGGCAGTGTAGACGAAAAAGCCAGGGCCGCCATTAAGCGCACCGAAGCCTTTTTCCACGAACTCGGCATCGAAACCAAACTATCGGCCTATACCAAAGATTACGAAGGTACGGCCGAAGAAATCGCCAAACGCTTTAAAGAGCGTGGCTGGGAAGGCTTAGGCGAGCACCAAAAACTCACTTCTGTAGATGCCCAAAAAATTGTGAAGATGGCGTATTAATGCCTTTTTGAGGTGCATACAGAAGCCCGTGACGAGAGTTACGGGTATTTCCTCTCTAAACAATCAGTTGATTCTCACGTCTTTATTATAGACCTTTAACCATAAAGCCAAGCCTAAATCTATTCTAAAAATCCCCGAATGTTGAATTATATGTATATCCTAACTATAGCCCTTGTGGCCTTGCTGGGCTTTGAATATGCACCTAAACAAACTTCGGAAAGAGAGGAAATTAAGCCCTCTACAAGCCAATCGAAAATGAATGTACACTTTAAGAATGTAGAAAACGAAAAAATCAAAGAGAGCTTTTTGAAGGTAATGCGGCGCTATTCCGAACTTCATAATTCTGAAGTTACTTTAGTACAAGGGCCACTGAAGTCTTCCACCATGCAGGCGCAGCCCGTGGTACAGCTGGCCCATCTTTTTAGTGAGACCCAACAATACCGCGTGAAATTGGCCCTGCTAGTACGCGATAGTAAAGAGCTAAAAGTAGCCGACCTGCCAGAAGACGTGCTTATCGGCTGGTTTGCGCACGAATTAGGGCATCTAGTAGACTACCGTCCCTACAATAATTTTCAGATGATCTTCTACGGCTTAAAGTATGTGTTTTCAGAAAGCTTTAAAAAGGAAGCCGAACACGCGGCAGATTATATTGCCATACGTCATGGTTTTCGCAGCGAGATAATTGCTACCAAACGCTTTATTTTAGAAAACGATCTGTTGGAGGAAAGCTATAAAGCGAAAATTCGTCGCTACTATATGCCCATTGAAGAAGCGGAAGTGTGGGAACACGAACATGTGCCTGGCACACCTGAAACGGAGATTTAAATCCATTAGAGCTTCCTGATTTTGACCTTGTAAGCATTTTCTTTAGGCATCAATTACGAGGTTTTAAAATAAAAGCCTTTGCTTTAGTGAGATGGGCAGCGATTGAAATGAGCTCGCCCACCGAAATAGCAAAGGGAAATGTTTTAAAGTTGAGGAATTGCAGCCTTTGCTTTAATCTGATTCAAGCTTAATTTAACAATATATAATTCAAGCTTAAGGAATATCTAAATTCATTCCTTGCTGGACAAAATGCTGGTTAAAAGCCTCTTTCTATGCAAATAGGGCATCTCCCGTAAGGGAAAACAAGCCTAATTTAAGCCGACTGAATAAATTCTAAAAAGCCCTGCATACGCTCTTCCTTCATCACTTTGGGCGTTTTTATTTGTCCGCCTTTTTTCTTGCCTTGTGCGATATAATCGTGGTAGGTCTCCTTACTAATGGCTTTTACATCTATGCCCTTCAAGGCTTTGCTGCGCGCTACGCCGTAGTTTTTATTGGCCTCTTTTAAGGATGCATCGAGCTTTTTGCAAAAGGCCGATTCATCAATTTCCATTTCAGAAACCACCACCCATTGGTGGATATAATCGCCCTCTTCATCTTTTAGAGCTGCCACGGCATATTCGTTCACGGTAATGTTCATAGCCTCGGAAACCTCTAAAATGGCGGCGTCCATCTTTTCCTCCGACAATTGTGAACCCACTACATTTAGGAAGAACTTTGTACGACCCGTGATTACAATTTCGTGGGGATCTAAGCTGTTGAACTTTATAACATCACCAATTTGGTAGCGCCATGCGCCCGCGCAAGAGCTGATTATCAAAACATACTCTTGGTCTTTTTCCACCTCAGCGATGGTGTGGATTAACGGATCCTCTAATAAACCGCCTTGATCATTTACCCCTCTTTCGTCGAAAGGAATAAACTCGTAAAAATAGCCGTGTTCCAAGGCCAGTCGCATGTCTAGAGTATTCGGACGAGCGGTGTAGGAAAAGAAGCCCTCGGAAGCCAAATAGGTATCAATAATGGTAATGGGTTTCCCCGAAATCGCCTCAAAATCTTTGCGATAAGTTTCAAAAGCCACGCCACCACTGGCAAAAACGCTAAGGTTAGGCCAAATTTCGTGGATGTTTTTCAGTCCGTTATATTCAATTACTTTTTGCAACATAAGCAGCACCCACGAAGGTATTCCGGCGATAACGCCAATATTCCAATGGGGCGCTTCTTCAGCAATACGCTGCACACGCTCATCCCAGTCAGCAATAGCGGCTATTTCATTACCGGGGCGATAAAACACATCGTACCAGCCGGGAAAGTTGCTCACGTTAATGCCGCTAATTTCTCCTTCTAAATGGCCGTTTTCATTTTTACTTAGGTTGGCGCTACTGCTTAGCATAAGCACTTCGCTTTCAAACAGTTCTTCGGGAAAATCGAAGGCTGGCACTGATTTTATCAGTGAGGTTCCCACGTCTTTCATGCTTTGCAGAAACTCCTCCGTAATGGGAATACGCTTGCTGCTTTTACCGGTTGTACCGCTGCTTAGCGCGAAAAAATTTGGCTGCCCGGGCCAAGTAATATCAGGGTTTTCCTGTTGTTTTTGCCACCAATTGTCGGCCATTTGCTCATAATCGAAAAGGGGGACTTCACGCTGAAAAGCTTTAATCACATCCTCGGCCTCCAGCATTTTTGCAAAACCGTAATACTTACCAAAAGCGGTGTCTTGGGCTTTTTTTAGCAAAGCACGCAGTTGCCTTTCTTGCTGTTCTGCCGGTTGATCTGTTTCGAAACTAAAAGCTTGGTTTAATTTTATTCCTCCTTTTACGAGGCTTCCAAATATTGACATGTTAAATTGTTAAGGGGTTAATATTTTAACTGATCACTGGCCGATAAGTTCGAAATGCAAGAGGGCGTTTAGACTCAATAGGCTCAATTCGATGTGAAAATAGGCTTCAGACCACTTATAAATAGTTGGTTTTTAAACGATAATTACTCATTTTTTCGAATAAAGCTGAAAATCGGAGGCTGATAACTTTAGGTCGAACTCAACTTAATAATTCATGTACCACTTAAAATGGTCCTGTAAGATTTTTTGCTTCTCTGTACGCACTATCTCTAGAAAAGCTTTACCCACGGGCGAAAGCTTTTTCCCTTTCAACCAAATCAAGCGCCACTGTGTTTTTAAGGGTAAGCCTTCCACATCATAAATATGAAGTTGTCCATCGAGTAGCTCACTTTTAATACCTATTAAGGGCATAATGGAATAGCCCAAACCGGCGATTACCGCCTGCTTTACCGCCTCATTAGAAGTGAGTTCCATGCGTTTGCGCTGATTGCTATCGCGGGTATGAAAGTACTGTTCCATCGCCGCGCGGGTGGCCGAGCCTTCCTCGCGGTAAATAAGGGGCTGACTTTCATCGCGTTGTGCATGGTTACCCACCAGGTAGAGCTTATTGTCAATGAGTAATTCTTCTTCAATATTCAGCTTTTCGGGGATTACCGATACCAAGGCAAAATCGGTTTCATTATGTTTTAAACTCTCTACAACCTTACTTTTATTGGTTACATCGAGCACCAAATCGATGCCCGAATTGTTCTTTAAAAAATCGCTTAAAAAGTATGGAATCACATACTTGCCCGTAGATGCGCTGGAAATGCTCAACTTGCCCGTCATAATGCCTTCATAGGCTTGGGTTTTATAACTGATATTGGACATTTCTTCCACCACCCGGCGCGCCATCACGGCGATTTCCTCACCAAACTCGGTAACGAATAACTGCCTGCCTATTACTTCGGTAAGGGGAATATCAAATTGATCTTGTAGTTTTTTTAACTGAATCGAGACCGCCGGCTGCGTCATAAATAGCTCTTCCGAAGCTTTGGTTACGCTGCGCGTCTGCACCACTTTTAAAAATACTTGCAGCTGATGGATGGTTAGATTCATAAATATAGTTTATGAATACAATAATAAACATAAATATAAATTTATGGATGTGTTTTCGAAACTTTGCAGCGCTTTAAATCGACCAATGGCATGACACAAAACATACTTGTTCTACTCCTTCTTTTATCTCCCCTTATTTTTATCCTGACCGCAATAAGTTCTTGGTTTCAACCAGGCAAGCGCCCCCAGTTTATGAAAAAGCTAAGCCTAGTCGCTAGCCTAACTAGTTTGGTAATTGCCACCCTGAGCAGTATTGTCGTTTTCCAATATGGTGCATTGGAGACCCCAACTTATGGCATTTATGGCCTAGGGTTCGGTCTGCGTTTGGACTCCTTAAGCCTTTTAATGTTTGGCATGATTGCACTGCTTAGTTTTATTGTAGTGCGTTTTAGCCTCAACTATCTCGATGGTGATGCTCGTCAAGGTGTTTTCCTTGGCCGCTTAGCTGCTACCATTGCTTCCGTGCAGCTACTTGTACTGGCAGGTAATCTGGCCCTACTATTTCTGGCTTGGGTTTTAACCAGTATGACCTTACACCGCTTACTGGTTTTTTACCGCGAAAGACCAGGCGCCATAATTGCCGCACGTAAAAAGTTTATCGTGGCGCGTTTAGGTGACCTCAGCTTATTAGCCGCTATCGTAGCATTGTTTCAGCAATTCAATACCGGAAATTTAGAAATCATTTTTCAAGGAATTAAGGATGCGCAAGAATCTGGGCTTAGCCTTTCTGCCTTAGGAACAGCCGGTATTTTCTTAGCCCTCGCGGCCATCTTAAAGTCGGCACAATTTCCCACCCACGGTTGGTTGATAGAAGTAATGGAAACGCCTACGCCAGTATCAGCCATGCTTCACGCGGGCTTACTCAATGCGGGGCCCTTCTTAATTATCCGCATGGCCTTTGTTATGGAGGCGAGCACGGCCGCCTCTATGTTGCTTATCGCGATTGGTGGTTTTACCGCGCTTTTTGCTTCGGTGGTATTCTTAACCCAAACTTCCGTAAAAACGGCCTTGGGCTATTCCAGTGCTGCCCACATGGGTTTTAGTTTAATGGTTTGCGGTATAGGGGTATTTCCTGCGGCGATGCTGCACATGGTGGCCCACTCTTTTTATAAAGCCCACTCCTTTTTAGCCACAGGCAGCGTCATCGACTCTATGCGATCCGCTAAATTTACCGGCACCATCCGCTCGGGCAAGCCACTTCGTGTTGCACTCGGAATATTACTGGGCTTTGGTGTGTATATCGCTTTTGCCCTCGCTTGGGGCGTCAATCCACAAACAGAACTACCCCTCCTGGCCATTGGTGCTATTATCAGCTTAGGCTTGGCCCGTCTTTTCACCAGCGCCCTCGACTCCAACGGCAGCCCGAAATTATTTCTTCGCGCCAGTCTACTTTCCATCATGGTGGCGGCCTCATTCTTTATTTTAGAAGCGGGAGCGCACTTCTTACTCGCAGCACAGCTACCCGTATTAGCAATACCTAGTCTTAGCGAAATTATATTAATCAGCCTCCTACTCAGCGCCTTTGCTACGGTGATATTCATCCAAATTATAGCACCCTTTTTAATCGAAAAGCCTGCCTACCACGCTTTAGCCATTCACCTGAGAAATGGCTTGTATATGAATACCCTCTTCGATCGCTTGGTGCGCGGTCTCTATACGCAAAGTGTTAATGGTCCAGCCAAGATGAGTAACACGGATCCTTCTTCTAGTGCTAAAGAAAGTACTAAAACCCAGCTTTTAGCTAAGCGCTCAGCCTAAATAAACAATTGTCTAAGTCTTTAAAACAATATTATGGCCCACTTCAACACCCTTAGCGAACGTCGTCTTGACGAAAATAAAATTAAGCAGGAAATTCTTCTACAAAGCATGCGTAAGGCCTGTAAAAAAATTGCTCCCGTATGGCCACTGGAAAACTTTGTAGCTGTAAATCCCTACTTAGGACATACCGCCGAAAAGTTTGAAAACGTTGCCCAAGAACTGGCAGCAGCGGGTGGCATACAAATGACCTTGCCCATCGCCTTTTATCTGCAAAAGCTAAAAGAAGGAAAGTTACGCGAAGAAGATCTAGATACTTGTCTGCGCAAGCACGAGTTGGACCGAGATGTTTCTGACTTCATCAACGAATTGGAGAATACCATCGATGCGGAGGAAAGCAACAGTATTTCCACCTTGGCCGATATTGCTAGCTTAAAAGATGGGAAAGACTGGAACCGTTTTATGACCGCCCGCATCTCAGTTTGGGCGGCCTCTTATTTCGATAAAGGACAAGCCTCTTGGTCGGCGGCCAATAAAAACCTAAGTCCTTTTGCTGCTTGGAAGCAAGAAGCCTCGGTAGATCGCAGCCCAGAGTTAAATGGCTTAACTGGTTTTAGACACTTTGTGAAAGCATTACCCGATGATCCTAACACCGCGACACAAATCGCTTTAGATCGTTTAGGGCTTCCTCGTAAAGCACTCGGCTTGTACTTACACCGTGTTTTATTGCGCCTTGGTGGTTGGTCCGCTTATGCTGCGCGTCTAGATTGGGAGAATGAGCTATACGGGGGTGAAGACGGAAAGCTGTTGGAGTTTTTAGCTGTGCTAGTTTGTTGGGAAGCGGCTATGCTGCAGAGCCTAAATAAGCCCGAAATTAGCACTAAATGGCAAGAAGCCATACAGGTATTATCCCAAAGTGAATTGCAGAAAAACATCAATCAGGAGCTACAAAACAAACTGATTTTACAAGAGGCTTATGACCTTTCCGCGCAGCAAAGTATCGTGCGCAAATTTCAAAATCATAAAGCCGAAAAAAAGAACGATCAAAAACAGGCGAAGGCCCAAGCCATATTCTGTATCGATGTGCGCTCGGAAGTGTACCGCAGAAATTTAGAGCTGGTAGATAATGATATTGAAACCCTCGGGTTTGCCGGTTTCTTTGCCTTCCCCATAAAATATGTTCCCCTCGGTCATGCCGATGGCGAAGCGCAGTGTCCGGTGCTGCTAACCACGGGGCCTACCATTAAAGAGAGTCTCGCTTCTGCAGATGAAAACAAAAAAGCATTAGAGTTTAGATTACTGCACCGTCAAATTCGTCAAGTTTGGAAGACCTTTAAATCAGGCGCTATTAGCAATTTTAGCTTTGTTAGTCCCATGGGGCTTTCTTACCTACCGAAATTGTTTACCGACTCGTTCGGTCTTACCCGTCCAGTAGCCAACCCTAATGATGTGGGCATGAAAAAATCTAACATCAAGAATAAGACAATTAGTTTAACTTCCGAAAGTTGGCAAGACAAAACCGCGGGTATTCCTTTGGACCAGCAAATTAGCATGGCCAAAAACGCCTTAAACGCGATGTCGCTTACTGAAGATTTCGCCCAATTTGTTCTCATTGTGGGCCACGGCTCTAGCATGGTAAACAACCCTCACGCTACGGGTTACGATTGTGGTGCCTGCGGCGGCCATACTGGAGAAGCCAATGCACGCGTGGCGGCAGCAGTCTTAAACAATACTGCGGTTAGAACAGCGCTGCAAAAGGAGTCCATTCACATCCCCAACAATACCGTTTTCTTAGCTTGCTTGCACGATACTACCACGGATGAAGTTTTGATTTATAACGAAAACGATGTTCTGTCCAGCAGGGAAAAAGCCTTAGCCGAACTAAAACGGTCTTTATTATTAGCAGGGAAATCAGCCCGCACCGAGCGCTCTTTGCGATTAAATAGTGACAGCAGCAACAGCGAAAAAGCCATGCTGGGCCGCAGCAAAGACTGGAGTCAGATTCGTCCCGAATGGGGCTTAGCCGGCTGTTCTGCTTTTGTAGTAGCGCCACGCGAGCGCACTAAAGGAATAAACTTAGAAGGGAAGTCTTTCCTACACTCCTACAACTGGAAAAAAGACGAGGGCTTTTCTATTTTAGAGCTTATCATGACCGCTCCGATGGTTGTAACGAGCTGGATCAACCTGCAATATTATGGATCGGCGGTAGACAATAAACAATATGGCTCCGGCAATAAAACGCTCCACAATGTTACCGCTGGATTGGGCGTATTAGAAGGTTACTCAGGCGACCTACGCGTTGGCCTACCTTTTCAGGCGGTGCACGATGGCGACCAATTTCAGCATGAACCGCAAAGGTTACAAGTAGTAATTGAGGCGCCCACCGAAGCCATGAATGACATCCTGGAAAAACATCAATCTGTGCGTGACCTCTGTGATAATGGCTGGATTTACCTTTTAGCCATGGATGAAAACGGACAGGTTTCACATCGCTACTCTGGCGATTTAAAATGGGAAAAAATTAAGGCCCTAGCTGCGTAGAAAGGGAGTTTTAATGCTAGCATTAAAAAGGCTGTCCTTTCAGACAGCCTTTTTTGTTGGGGTTTACTGAGTTTTGTCTTGCTTTTATTGTGAATGCGGCATTGTCTTTAAAACCCATTTATAGACAGTGCGATTTACACCAGCTACTTGAATTCTTACATAAATCAAAGGGACATTATTTGGTCAAACTCAAAGTACTTGGCAACTGCAATAATTTCTTATATTCAACTCTTATTAAGATAACCCCTTCTTTGAAAATGAAACTAATACCAGTCCTCCTTAATTCCACCGAAAGCAATTACCAATCAAGGCTTAGTGAGGAGCTGATAATGAACAGAATAGGCGCGCTTAAAGAGCAAGCGTCTATGCACTTAAAAGGAAGCATTACAAGCGAGCATAGTTTTGCTGTTTACGATACTTGGAATGTGGTTGGTTGGAATATGCCTGGCTTTAAAAGAAAAGCCGCTTATTTAATGGGCAGCATCACCCAAGGAGTAGACGGGCCGAGGGTAAACCTTAAGGTAAAGCCCAATGCTATTTTACCGTTTTTCGGGATTGTTTCAACGCTTATTGGGCTTATTGTTTCTATAATGGCCCTCTCAAAAACTGGCGAGCCTAGGTTCTTATGGGCTCTTGGTTTAACCTTTTTTAGCCTGGGGATTATTTATTACCTACTCGGTAGTTTTTTAAGAACACGCCTGCAAAACAAGCTGATAAAGCATTTAGGTTTAAACTTGGTTTGACCATTAAAGTGCAGGATTGAATTAGAGCTAAAACTTCTTTAGTATGCACCTCAACACCTTCCCTCTCGAACGTCTTCTATCCCGTCAATTAGCATTTTTTTCACCTGCTTAATCAGCCTAATTTTAGCGTCAATTTCTTCAATTTTCAACTTTAGTACCTCCCTTTCCTTTCACTAGAAAGGTGATGGCTAAACCAACCTTCCAAGAGCGCCTTTATTTCCACTTAGGTGAAACCCATCTCTTCCGCCTCCCTAATCAATTGAATCTTCTCAACTAGGCTTTCAGCGTAATGTTGTTAAGAAGAGTTTGATCGAGTCGTATAGTATAACTCGAGTTAAAATGTTTCCTTCCCTCAATAGCCTTTCTACTATATAAGGGTCTAATTTTAGGAGTTTTATCACTTTCAGGCTAAAAAGCATCTTCTTGCGAAAATTTTTAGATCTACTTTGCGACCAAAGCCTTAAAATTGAATTCAGTATGCTTATTTACAGACACTTACATTTAGGCTCAATTTGTTAGAGTGATTAGTTTAATGCTCAATTTTGTTGAAAATTAAAAGGGGCTTTTATCTTTTGATATTTACTTAATAACGCTCTAAATGTTTCATTTACAATTGTTAAACAATCGAATGTCCACCGCGTGGAAAGCTCTTTTCAGTTCGCATACCCAAAAATGGGTAAAGGTGCTTTTCATCACCCCCGCTTTAACAATGCCTTTGTTATTAAACAATCCCTTTTTTGAAGAGATAAACAGCATTCCTTCAGCAGTAGAAGTTGACGCTGAAGAAGAGCAATTAAGTGAATTGCCTCTGCATATCAACGACTCGCTTATTAGCCCTTTACGGGAGCTTAGTGATATCCAGCTTCAAAAAAAGCTCAACCATATTGTGGCGGCTAACAAGAAGTGGGCCCGACTAGTTGCCGAAAAAAAACTATGTATTGGTTTAGTTGACATGCGTGATCCTTTTGAGGTAAAGTATGCTCAAGTAAACGGTAATCATATGATGTATGCCGCTAGTTTACCGAAAATTGCCGTGCTTCTAGCCGCCGAAGATGCCTTGGAAAAAGGGGAATTAGTCGAAAACGATGAGATAAGAGCGGATATGCGCCTTATGATTGCTAAAAGTAATAATGCCGCCACCACACGCATGATTGATCGCGTTGGCTTTGGCAAAATTGAAGAAGTCATGACCGATCCACAATATGCTTTCTACGACGAGCAAAGTGGCGGTGGTTTGTGGGTGGGTAAACGTTACGCCGCTAGTGGCGATCGTCATGGTGACCCGCTCAAAAACATCAGCCACGGAGCCAGTGCCACTCAAGTTTGTCGCTATTACTACCTGCTTGCTTTTGGTAAACTTATAAATTACGAACGCTCGAAAGAAATGCTGGCTTACCTTGGTAATCCTGAGCTACATCATAAATTTGTAAACACCATGGATCGTGTGGCTCCTTCTGCCAAAGTGTTTCGAAAGTCAGGCTCTTGGCGCAATTACCACTCCGATTCAGCCTTGGTTTGGGGCCCCAATGGTCGTCGTTACATTTTAGTAGCTTTGGCAGAAGATCCCGAAGGGGAAAACCTCATGCGTAATCTTATGCTGGAAGTGGACCGGAAATTAAACGAATAAACAGTGGCCTTGAAAAACCCTTTTATAAAGGCTTTTCTCCAAAAATATTTTGACATCCGTGAAGGGGAATACCAACGCGTATTCTTAATGCAGCTGAATATTTTCCTAATCATTTGCACGCTTCTTACGATTAAGCCAGTTGTAAATGCTCGGTTTTTAACCACTATTGGAATCGAACGTCTACCGTTACTATTTATCCTAGTGGCGGTAGCAGCCATGATTGTCTCTTCCTTATACTCCAGTCAGCTGCGTAAATACGTTCTCGAAAAAGTGATTTACCTAACTCTGGGCATATCCATTATTGGACTGGTGCTGATTGCGATTTTACTTCACTTTGGTATCGCTGAAAAAATAGTAATTTATGCTTTCTATATTGGGGTTTCCATTTTTGGGGTATTGGCAACTTCCCAATTTTGGATAATGGCGAACTTAGCCTTCGATGCGCGCGAGGCAAAACGCCTTTTCGGCTTTATTGGCGCAGGCGCTATTGCCGGAGGGGTTGCGGGAGGATATTTAACTTCCGTTTTAGCAGAACTAATTTCCAGTACTAATTTACTTTTAGTGGGAGCAGGCTTATTAAGTTTCTGCATTCCTGTAAACGCCATAGTGTGGAAAAAGCACATCACACAGCTTACGAGCTTTCAAAAAACAAAGCGCTTTTCTGGCTTTGGTGATCATCCTTTATGGCTGATAAAAAAATCCTCACACCTTACCAACTTGGCGCTTTTAGTAGCGATTGGTGTAATCGTTTCCAAACTAGTAGAGTTTGAATTCAGTAGCCTAGCCATCGCCGCAATACCAGACCCCGACGAGTTAGCCGCATTCTTCGGCTTCTGGTTTTCTACTTTTAATGTCGTTTCCCTTCTGCTACAGCTTCTGGCAACGCGCAGGGTGGTAGGAACTTATGGGGTAGGAAGCTCTCTTTTTGTGCTGCCCGCAGGTATTTTTGTCGGCTCATTACTCCTGCTTATGGCGCCGGTGCTTTGGGTGGGAATCTTTATCAAACTTTGGGATGTTTCCCTTAAACAATCTATTCACAAATCAGCCTTTGAGCTACTCGCTCTGCCTATTCCCTCAGGGATAAAAGGTCAAACGAAAAGCTTTATCGATGTATTTGTAGACCTCGCCGCCACAGGCATAGCGGGTTTACTCCTTATCTTTTTAATAAACGGTTTAAACCTTTCGGTTAGATGGGTTGGACTACTTACGCTCGTAATTGTAGCCCTGTGGGTGCTAGTGGCTTTACGTGTACGCAAATCTTATATCACCTCCTTCAAAGCCGTTTTGCCTGCTTCTTCCAAGCAAAATAATAAGCTGAAACCCGATTTAAAAAACAGCTCCGTTCTCAGTAGTATGAAACGTGCTTTAGAACAGGGTTCCGAGTCACAGATATTATTTATGCTGGCTAAAGTCGATGAAATTAGCGACCCCCGTTTTTTCGAAAACGTTGAAGCCCTGCTACAGCATTCATCCTCGAAGGTCAGAGCCAAAGCCTTGCAAACTATTTATTATTTAAGAATGGAGGTGGATTCAGCGCGTCTCGAAAACTTGCTTTTAGACAGCGATTTCGATGTGCGTATTTCCGCCTTTGCGCAACTGGTAAGGCAAAACCCGCAAAACCGAGCGAGCTTAATTAACACTTATCTAACTAGTGATAACCTTTTATTAAGTGGCGCGGCATTAGTTGGGATTGCACAAGAAGCGCGCGGCAATGAAGAGATGAAAAAACAATTGCATCTTGCACAACGCGTGGCAGAAAAACTGGATTATCTAAAGCTTTCGCAAGATGAAGAAGAAAAGCGCTTCTTTAAAATAATGACCATTCGAGCCATTGGAGCTGCTTGTTTAGTAGAGCACTATTCTTATTTAAAAAGCGCGCTCAAAGAGACTGAACCAATTATTGTAAACGAAGCGCTACGTAGTGCAGGACGGTCTATGCACAGTGATTTTATTCTACCTATCGTTCCTTTTCTTGTGCCAAAATTGTATCGAAGCGAGGCCGAAAAAGCTTTACTTCAATTTGGCAAAGGCATTGTCCCTGCGCTTTCCGAACTTGCGCTAGATGCCAATACCAGTACGGATTTAGTGCAAAGAATTCCGTCTGTGCTAGAACAACTAGAAGCGCAAGAAGCGGTTCTCACTTTGCTTTACTTTTTACAAAGCAGCGATGTGATGTTACGCTTAGAATCGCTCCGTGCTTTAAATACCATGAAGCAATCATTTCCGCAGTTAAAAATTAAAAAGGAAGATGTTCTAGGCTTTATAATTACCGAGTCGAAAATGTATAAAACTACTTTGGCGGTACTTTACAAACAAAACGAAACTCTGCAAACGGATGAAAATGAAGATGCCCTTCTTGCCCGACAAGAGTTGGTAGAGTTGATAGAGCGCAGACTAGATGGTACTTTGGAGCGAATTTTTAGACTAATCGGCTTGCGTTATCCGCCAGAAGATATTATTCAAGTTTATAATGGTATTAAAAGCATAAATCGCGAAGTGCGGCTTAGCTCGGTTGAGTTTTTAGATAACCTTTTAGAGCCAACTCTTAAAAAGACGCTTATTCCCATTGCCGAAAGCGCCTGGTTCGAGCACATCTCTGAAGAAATGCTTACGAGCTTAAAGGTTGCAATCCCATCCCAAAAAGAATGCTTGTCGCTCCTACTCCTTGGTAGAGATGTACGTCTGAAAATAGCCGTTTTTAAATTATTAGAAGCTTTAAAAAACCCAGACCTCAACAGTATTCTCAGTCCACTTTTAGAGAGCCCCGTCAATAAAATACGTGAAGGGGCACAACGCATACTGGAGCAAGGCGTAAATTAAGTTTTAAGCCTATGTTCGACCTAAAATTATAGCCTCAGAAATTTATTAGTAAACCCTCTTTTTCAGCTATGCCATCTGCCGAAAGGCCAAATAGCTAAGATTTGTTTTGAAAAGAGGAGGGCTGCTATATGGCGTAAGTTATTTGCGTATGATTTTATCAATACTAGCTGCTAAACTCGCATGATCGCTAGCTGAGTTCTTTTTCAAGACATTGCTCATTAATACGACCATGTATTTGCTACCGTCCTGATGCTCGATAATTGCAACAGAGTTCATATAATTGGTCACATTGCCCTTGTATTTTCCGCAAGAATAACCCTCTTCCTCTCGGCATTGGTAAAGGCTGCCCGATTTAAAATAAACTGCTGCATCGGCTAAGGCCGCGGCGGTACCATAACGAATTCTACGATCGGTCATATACATTAAACGCTTCATCTCTAAGCTGGATTCTCCGTCAACAATTTGACCGCTTTCCATCTTAATTAAAAACTTCATAACTCCTTGGGTTGTGCCTGTGCTGCCACCTTTTCCGGGAATGTATGATCCTGCTCCTCTGGTAAAAAGCGCGCCCAGTCTCCATTCATCTTCACTAATATCTAGTTTTCTTAAAGGCTGATTTACCACCTGATTAGCCAATTCGCTAAGAGTTGCTTTGGGAGTGCTTTTAAAATACTCATCGGCCTGAGCCTGGGTAAGACTTGGATAATCTTTGCCAAAAGCGCGCATTAGAATTGTTTCGCGCCACACTACACTAGCTGCGCCATTATTGCTTACGGAAAGCATGTGGTCGAGCCACTCGTACAAGGAAAAAACATCGCTTTCTATGAGCGTGCGTTTTTTAAAAGTCTTGGTTTCAGGGTCGAAAAAAGGTACCGTATGCGAATCGGTCATCGCCCACTTTCCCGCCATCACTTTGCGACTGCGCATTAACTCTTGCCTTTTAGCAAAAGATTGTGGGTAAATCTTTTGTATTTCGGTGAAAAATCCAGCCATAACACAGAGTTTACCCACACTGCCAGGCTGGTATTGCGACTTCTCTTTTCTACTGGCATAGCGTATTTCTTTACCTGGACTAATATCGAGCACGGAAACGGAATATTGTGGATCTAGTCCGGCAAACAAGCCACTTATAGACTTTTGCAAAGCCGCATCGCTGTTGGGAATTCCTTCCAGATTATGCTCATTAACTAGGTTCAATTTTATGTCGCTAATGGAAAGTCTCGCCCCAGAAATAGGCTTGGTATCTTTAATGGATCCCTCCATTACTAATTGCAGATACCGCAAGCGTCTAATTCCGCTTTCTTCATAGCCATCTATGGGATAGGGCCCGGCAGCGCTAAAGATAAAGGCAATTAAAATTAGAGTCGGAATAAGTATTTTTCGGGTTTTCATTTTAATTTGGTTTTAAGTAAAATGCTTTGCTTCGCATTAAAAGTTTCGGTGATAGACTGCAGGTATTCTGAACCCGCGGCCGCCTTATTTTCTACAAAAGGCCGCACTTGAAAAAGCCAGATCTTATTTTCAGTAAAGCCCAATTCCACATCGTAAGGGCCATTTATTCCCGCTTGTGGTAATACTCTTTGCATTTCCGCTGCCATTGTGCTAAGTGCGTCACGCCTTGCCTTGTCAAGGATTTGCATTTCGAAACTTGTATGCTTCTTAGCTGTGCCTCCAGTAACAGGAACAGTAGTTAGATCGGGTTCGCGTGAAGGACTTAATAAGATATCTGAACGGCTGGTATCCATAAGCCACGTTTCGCTAGCTTGCCCTTCTACTGCGCCTCCTACACCTCTGCTAAAAGCGACGGTTACTTCTTTTTTATTGCCGCTGCTAACCCCTTTGGTGATCATCACGCCTGAGCAATCGGAATTTATGGTGGGAATAATAAGTATAGAGGGAAAAACATTCTCAGGATTGAGTAAGTATTTCTGGCGCCATTTATAACTACGCTCCGTGTAGGGAGAAGCCCACACTTCCTTTATTCCCTGAAAAATTTTCTCAGCGGTCAATACATTAAAAACGGTAAGATTCAGTCCCGCCCCCGTGAAATCTTTAAGGTCTTCCATATTGGTATCACTTCTAATAAAGACTGGCAACTTACCCATGTCGGCTCCCAAAATGGCTATAAACTTAGCTTTCAGCTCCTCTTTTAATTCGGGTAAAAGCTTCATCTTAAGAATTTCTTTGCGCAGAATTTCCAAACGGCCCAGCACATAGTTTTCTACTTGTGCTGCGGCAATACCGCTACTTTCCATCGAGCGCATTTCGGTAAAGGTCTCATTGAGAAATTGCCAGTAAGAAATTTCCATTCCAGGAATGATCTGGTCAAAATGTGTTTTAAAAATCGCAAAAGGAATAACGAGTCCTTCGACCACATTTTCAGGAAATAGTGATTTTAGCTCTCCTAGGTTTGCTGCCTTCGGTCCGCAAACCTTACCCGAAAAGCTCGCATTCACATCGCGAAGGTTTAAGACTTTAGCCTCTTTCAGCTCCATTAACTCCACCGGAACCGTGATTTTTTCTTCATTGCGCACTTTCTTAGTAAAAAGCGCTTTCTCCGTAGGGGACATCTCCTCTGCTGGTTTCAAAATAACCCGCCCACCCGGAGAAACAGCATAAAAAACTTCGCGGCCCGAATATGCCTTGAGACTTTCTAAATTTCCTTTCGACACCACCGCATTCGGAATACCTAAGTTTCGCGCAAGAAGCTGAACGTGCGATACCATATTTCCCTCTGATACGGTAGCAATACCGGCCACGGGCTTGAGGTCAGCTGGTGGTCGATCGAATACATAAATCTTATTACTTTCCACTTCTATGTCCTCCGGGTTGGCGGTGCTCACCACCAAAATTCCCTTGGCATATCCTGGGTTTAAACCTCGGGCTGAACTTTGGTTTTTCTGGGCCATCAACTCATTGGAGAAGCCCGCAATACTGGCAAAGAAATCGCCTAAATCTGAAACACTATTTCCCAAAGGTAAAAGCACTGAGCTACGCACTCGATCATCGGTGAACCCAGCGCTTAAAGGCTCAAAGCCCTGATACGTTTTCACCACATCTTGATAGGTGGCACGCACCATTCCGGTACCCCATTCTACCGCGCGTCGGCCGTTCTCTAAAAGATTATTCAGTTCTCCTAAATTGGTGTTTTCCTTGTTGATCATCACCGTGCTTTTAGGAAAAATAACTTGTTCATCCAGTTGCCTAAACTCCCATGGCTCTAGGTAACCCAAGCCCGTTGCCGCTTTCGCGAGAAAGACTATTCGCTGCTCTAATTGAATTAGCGTTACCGGAGTCGAGTTAGCCGCCTCCTTGTTAATCATAAGCTCTAGCTTATTCAGCGCATCAATAATTTTTAGTCGATCGCTGGCCTTCGGCGCCGAGCTAATGCTGTTTCTGAGTTTAAAGGCTAGAGAAGTAAGCGATTTAAGTTTCGATAAAGGGCTTTCGCTCGATGCGAACTCTAGCAAAAAGTTCTCTAGGGTTAACCGAGCTTTGGAGTTGGCAGGTAAATTCTTAGCAATTTCCTCAAAGTCGCTTACCGATATCGGTTGGTAATAGCTTTCCATATCGCGAATAAGTTGGTCGAGGCTTTCTTTGCTGGCTTGCGATAAAAATTCTTCTTTTTGAATTTTATAGTCTTCTACTTTCTGAATATCACCTTTATCAGGCTGCCCATGAATCTTTACCCGAACATTCATAAAAGAAGGATTCTTCTCCGCAATTTCCTTTGATAAGGCTCTGATTTTTAGGGCTAAATTACTCTCCTTCGCATGGGGAATATCTTTGGCCGCCATTCGAATAAGAAAATAATGCTTTTTAAGTCGTAAGGAATCAGAGACCACCCAAGTTAAAAACTTCAGGCCCCAGGCTTCCTCGTCTTCTACTTGATAAGCACCCCGATAAAATTGCGCTTTGCGATTTATCCAACCTTGATCCGTCGCTCTGAGGTATTGCTCCAACTGATATTGCTTCATGCGCGATTGTGCATTAGAAGCGTCCCAAAAATCGGCCGTTTCAGTGGCGGAAAGGATTTGCCCGAAAAAAATGTGATTTGATTTGGCTAAGGCCTCCACCTCTTCGCGGTAGCGTGCCCTTTGCACGCCACCTGGTTCAGCGCAGCGCTCTTGCGGAGCCACCGTGCTTCCATCGGTACAAAACCACCTTATGTCTTTGTAAGGACCCCTAAGTTCGGTTTTATAATTGGCAATTAGTTTCGCGATGGCTTCATCTGATTTCTTTTGAGAATAGAGCGGAGAGTTTAAAATACCAAGGCTCAGGAGGACTAAAATTAGAAAAACAGATAACGTTCTTGGGCGATTAATCATAGTGCATGGATTTATACCTCAGCAAAGTACGTCCATTTCTTGGGCGAGAAAACTGTTGGGAAAATTTAATACCGCCAATCTCTGCCAAGCAGAAGCCTCAACTATTCCACCTTGTGCTAGCTTAAGGTGAGTGCCAGTGTAAATTATAACCACCGGTTTTCGATAAAAAATCAAGACCGATACTTACAGCAAACCCTTCTCCTCCAAAACCGCTCTTAACTTACGATGATCTTCCCAAAAGCGATTCTTAATGTTCTGCATCAGTTTTTGGTATTCGGGTATCTTTTGCAAAGAAGCCATTAATGGATCATCCTCTAAAAGTAAAAACCAATACTGAAAATTATGCTGCTCGGAAAACTCCGCTAACTCTTTTAATGCCAATTCGTTTTTTTGCTGATAGGCATACTTCACGGCAAGGCTAGCGCTCTTATAAATTGATTCATCCTGCTCGCAATAATCGCTATAGGATTGTATAAAACGCTGAGCTTCTTTTAGTTTACCCCTCTTCCGGTAAACAAAGGCAATTTTAGCATCCTCGTGTTCATAGAGTTTTAGCTTCTGGGAATCCCTAGCACCTACCAGCTTTTCAAAATAGAAAAAGGCACTATCCCATTTTCCTTGGGCATAATAGACTTTAGCTAAATCTTGTAAAATGTCCAGTCGGGAAGTATCATTTTGCCACTCCTTTACCAGTAAATTTTGTGTGCGCAACCAATTGCCATCTTGTGCAAAGCGAATAAATATTTTTAAATGTGGCGCGTAATAATTTTCAGGATTATAGCTTAAAGATCGGTTCACGAAATCATTGGCTTCCTTAAAAAAGCCCGCCTGCACCAAAGCATTACTGAGCTGTAAGTAACTATAACTATTCGTAATGGAATCTTTGGCCATCACCTCCAATTGAATTCCCTTTAAGGCATATTGCAAATACTTCGCAGTATTGGGCACGCGAAAAGCATAATAGTCAGATAGCATTTGTATGGCCGAAGCGGAGTTTGGATTGTACTCGAGAGCTTTTTCTAAATGCGGCAACGCTAGTCTGTTCTCCTTGCTTTGTAAATAGTACAACCCCTTGGCAATTAAACTAATATCCGACTTCGAATCATATAAAAGCGCCTTATCGGCATAGCGATTAATTTCATCAACATACTGTTTATCTTGTTGAAAGAGATCTAAAAAATAATAGGCAATGGCCGTATGGGCGTAGGCCAAAGCAAACTGATCATCGTAAACCAAAGCCTGATCAAAAAGAGAAATCGCTTCTTCCAAACCTTCCTTGCTTCGGGTATAATAGGGGTCTAAAGCCTGAAGATATAAGTCATAAGCTTCCATGCTTTGCGTTGGCCTCTTTTCAATTAGCTCACGTTCTATCGGCCTAACAAAAGCGCTAATGGCTTTCGTTATTTCACGCGCCACATCATTCTGAATCTCAAAAATATCCTTAACCTCGCGCTTATACTGATGCGTCCATACCTGCCGATCCACGGAAGCGTCAATTAACTGAATGTTGAGCATCACCTTATCGCCGACCTTCTGACCACTACCTTCCACCAAGTAGTTTACATTTAACTCCTTGGCTATTTCAAGAATGGATTTGCCCGAATTACGGTATTTCTCAGCCGAAGTCCGACTGATTACGCGCAAGTCTTTAATCTTTTGCAAATTACTCAAGGTAGATTCCATCAAACCATTCACAAAGTAAAGATTGCTAGAATCGCTGCTTTCGTTTTTAAAAGGCAATACCGCAATTGACTTTTCTAAGCTATAGTCGACGCTAGAGGAACGGGGAAAAAAAACCAGGATAGCAATTATTCCTAAGATTATTACAGAGACCACTATTAGCCCCTTGCGCCATTTTTTAGGCGCTTTTTCCAAAGGCTCCTCCTCTTCCTGCGCACCCATTTTTCCTACTTCACCCGGGGGGAAGCCATACTCTTCACGAAAGCATTTAATAAAATAGGAAACACTGCCAAAGCCCACTTGATAAGAAACTTCTGAAACCGTTAAGGAAGACGCTTGCAGCACATCCATCGCCTTTTTTAATCTCAGCTTGCGGATAAACTGACTGGCGGAAAGCTCCGTTTCATTTTTTATTTTTCGCAAAAGGCTAGAACGACTCATGTTCATGCGCTCTGCTAGTTCAGAAACCCCAAAGTTTTCATCGGAAGCATTTTCGAGCACCAAGCTTTCCGCTTGCTCAATAAATTTCTTCCTACTATTTGGAGCTTCTGCCATCTTGATTGTATGATTTCAAAATTAGAATTATTAGCTCTAGCAGAAGACAAATTATCGCTATAAAAAATGTTTGACTCCAACGCTTGCCGCATAATTTACACTTCTGCGCCATAATTTTCATCCGCTTTACAAAGCTTATTAATACTGCTTCATGCCTTATATGCCTTGCTAGGCGGGCTAAACGACTTTTGCTGCAACAATTAAAATCATTTAAATCAACAATTATGAAAAGTCTAAATCTCAAGCAAGTAACAACCGCCTTTAGCCTCTTATTAATGGCTTGGGTGCTGCCCGCATGCTCACAAAATGCAAATAGTCAAGCGGAGTCTAGTCTTAGCAAACCATCGGTAGATATACATACTGCCGTTTTATATGGCTATCTGCCTGCGGTAAAAGAACACATCGCTTATGGAACCGATCTTAACCAAAAAGAACCCATGGGTGGCTCTACCCCTCTAATTAGTGCTGCCACTTTTAATAAAATGGCAATCGCCCAAGCTTTAATTGATGCCGAAGCCGACCTTAGTATTCAAAACAATGATGGTACAAGCGCGCTGCATGCTGCCGCCTTTTTTGGACGGGTAGAGATTGTGCAAATGCTAATCGACGCTAAAGCAGATAAATCTTTAAAGAATAACTTCGGTGCCACCGCCCGAGAGTCTATTAGTGGTCCCTTCGCCGAAATGAAACCCATTTACGAAATGATGCAGCAGCAACTTGGCCCCTTAGGTTTGGAACTCGACTTTGCTGAACTCGAAAAAAGCCGTCCCGTAATCGCCATAATGCTACAATAAGTATGGAAAATACTGCAAACGAAAGACGTTACGATATCGACTGGTTAAGGGTCATTGCCATTGGCCTCCTACTGGTTTATCACATCGCTATAATTTTTCAGCCTTGGGCTATGTTCATTGGCTTTATTCGAAGCGAAGAACTAATGGAAGGACTTTGGAAACCCATGACCATGCTTAATGTATGGCGTATCCCTTTACTTTTTTATGTCTCGGGAATGGGTGTTTACTTTGCTATGCGAAGACGAAACATAAAGGCTTTGCTTTTAGACCGTGCGCGTAGAATTGGGCTACCCTATATATTCGGAATTCTAGCCATTGTACCGCTGCACTTTTGGGTTTTCCAATCCTATTATAAACAGCCCTTATCCTACATGCCTCATCCCGCTCATTTATGGTTCTTGGGAAACCTGTTAATTTACATTTCTATCCTTTTTCCCTTATTCTTTTACCTCCTGAAAAAAGAAGAGAGTACATTTAAAATGACCCTTAACCGCCTTATGAAGTCGCCCTTCGGACCAATGTTACTATCCGTGTTTTTTGTGTTAGAAGTTCTACTTGTGAAACCGCAAGTATTTGCCATGTACTCGCAAACCCTACATGGCTATGCCAATGGTTTTCTCGCTTTCTTTTTCGGTTTTCTAGTGGTCTATATCGGTCCAACTTTTTGGTCTACCATGCTTAAATGGAAGTGGTTATACCTGGGCTTAGCCCTTGCCATGTTTCTTCTGCGGTTATTCGCCTTTGCTGGCGATTCGCCCCTCTATTTTATGGCGATTGAATCAAATTTCTGGATTTTTGGCATTTTCGGCATGGCCTACCGCTATTTAAATAAACCCAGTTCCGCCTTAAGCTACCTCAGCAAAGCGGTGTATCCTGTTTACATCATCCACATGCTGGTACTGTATTTAAGCGCCAGTCTTATTCTGCCATTGTCGCTGCCCATCTTCCTAAAGTTTGTGCTTATTGTGGTTTTCACTTTGCTCACCTGCCTTCTTATTTATGAATTGGTTCTCAAGCGACTGCGTTTTCTTAGCATCCCGTTTGGTATGAACTGGAGCCCAAAACCGAGCCGTTCCAAACAAGAAAAAACTTTAGCAAAAAAGGGTATCATTTAACTTTTTTGGGCCTGCCCCCAAGGGGTCGGGCTATACACTGCAAGTCCTCGCTCGTACCTCGCTGTGGGCTTTCCGCTGCTATCCCTCAGGCGGGCCGACTACTAGATACATAGCCTATCTTAGCCTACTATATGAGCGGAATATTAAGAATTATCATCATTTATGAAGACTAAAAAAATGCTCAAATTCCTTTTCCCCATTGGGGGAATAATCTCCTTATTTTTCGTGCCTTGGCTTATCGTAAAGGCCTGGCTTATGCCCTTGCCGGATACCGTTCAAGAACAACTAAATCAAGCCCTCGATTATCATTTCGAAGGTATAATCGTTTACGTTGACCAATCTGCGCAAGCACCCCAATTTTACGCGGCTGGCTGGCATAATAGAGAGAACAAAATACCCGCCGACCCACAAGCTTTGTTTAAAATTGCTAGTATTGGCAAACTTTACAATGCGGTGGCCATTGCTAAATTGGTGCATGCACAGCGCTTGTCTTTAAACAAAAGTCTCGCCCATTACCTTCCCGAATTAAAAGGAAGAATTGAAAATGCCGAGAACATCAACTTAAGCCTGTTGGTACAGCATCGCAGTGGAATTCCCAACTTCACCAATACGCCAGGCTTTTGGACCAAGCCGCCTTCTAGTAGGCAAGATGCCCTTGACCTCGTGCTTGATTTGCCCGCTAACTTTCAGCCCGATCAAGATTATGAGTATTCCAATACCAATTACCTGCTCCTCGAAATGATTATGGAACGCGTTTTAGGCTATCCTAGCTTTCAATATATAAAAGAGGAAGTGTTAGAACCTTTACATCTGCAAAACACTTTCTTCACCCTTAAAGAGGTGGATTTGGACCGCCTAATGAGTGGCTATTATGTGGGGGTAGAAGAAGATATAAAAAGCGCCGATTACGGCTCTATGATTGCCAGCGCCGAAGATGTTGGAATATTTATACGCGCCTTAAATGATGGTTCTCTTTTTAGAGCGGGAGAACAAGAAATATACTCTTCCATTTATGTGTACAAACACACCGGTTTAATTCCCGGCTACCAAAGCATTGCCGAGTATCACCCCGAAATAGACGCGGTAATTATTCAGTTTACGAATACCACCGATTTTGATGGCTATAATTGGAATCTGTCAGAAATTATCTATAATCGTATTGTCAAAATTGTGAAGAAGAAAAAAGCCGAAACAGAATAGACAAATGCTGGTAATACGAGCGCAAAATTGGAATAAATCCCTTTCGCTAATAAGTGCGATACTAGGCCTTATATTTAGCTCTTTTTCCTTCGGAAGCCTGCTCGATTATGTTTTACTTTATGTATTCGATTGGAAAACAGGACTGCTTGAGCCTAAGCCACAAAACTTTTGGCTTTCTGCTCTGGCAAGCATTCCTTTCATTATCGCAGCCAATATTAGTTTTGTAGTTCGCGCCCACAATGGCCTTTTAGAAGCCGGAATTAAACTCCCTTTTAAAAAACGCTTATATCGACGCATCGCTCTTACAGTCAAAGATCAGCCTAAGCTTTCCATAGAACAAGGAGAAGACCTGTTTTTTAATCTCTACGCTCGGGGAGCAATGGAATTAGAAATTCTCGTAGATCGAAAACCCAATTCCAGTCCTATTAAAGATACCTTGGAAAATCTTAAAAACGGAGAATTAAAAGCTTGGTATCGCTAATTAATGGGCATTAAAAAGTTGGCATCTAAGCTTGCTTTAATATCCTGTCTGTGTAAACTCCAAAACTCCCTTGTACCCGCACCAAATACATAGCAGGCTCCAATAATTCTAAATTTAAAGTTAGTTCTTGCTCACCATAGGCCTCTTGCTTTAAGCTTTGTACCAACTGTCCCGCCATGTTGATAATCTGTACTTCTACTGCTCCTTGCGTGCTCTCGGGTAAGCTAATCCAAAACTGATCGCGTACCGGATTGGGATAGGTTCTTAGCTCTATTGTGGTGTTATCTATAGGCTCGGCTGCACTGAGCGTTTTCGCCGAAATAGCACTCGTCTGGCAAGCACCAATACTGTCCATTACCCGCAAGAAAACTTGATAATAACTACTATTTCCATGAATATCGGTGGCTATTAAATTAAGGGCTTGGGCCGCTTCGCCTTTCACTTCCATGCGTAAAGAAAACCCACCGCTATTACCGTTAAGCGTATTGCGCACGGCCAGCATTATTTCATTTTCACCCGACTGTAAATAGGCCAGCGCGGCACTATCTAAAAGGCCAAAACCACGGGTGCTATCACTGCCGTTTTCAAAGCCGGCATCGCCCAGATGAAAACTATGCAAGGAACCAGGGCCAGTAGCCGCAATACCCCAAACATTTTCACGCGCAATTAAATGTCCATTTAGATAGATTTCCATATCGTCATCTACCCGCATCCACAAGCGTAAATCTGACCAGTAATTCCCTTTTAAAATAAACTTCTTGCGGTAAAACTCTACGCCCGAAGCACATTTAATCACTTCTGCGCCCGCTACCGAATCGATGGTTTTCCATGGCTTGGGTTGTCCTACTTGAGCGAAACTCGTAAAGGAGCTCTCGGTGGGTAAAACTTGCGCGCCCGTCCATGGGAAACTGAGGGCACTAAGGGTAGAAACTAAACTGCTTTTCTCCCAGCTGCCGTCGCTAACTATATAGGTATTAAGACTAGTTTCTAAATCCATCTTAAAACTAAAACCACCCACATTACCCGGACCGCCATTGCGCACTACTACTAAAATTTCATTGTTTCCCTGAGTAAAATAATGCCCCAAAGGCAAACCATTGATTAAGCCAAAAGGCGTTGTTCCTTGCGGGCCATTAGTATAATTTCCGCTCGCGTCAATTTCAAAAGAATGCACTGCTGCTGCGCCTGTGCTTGGAGCGCCCCAAACATTTTCGCGCGCTAATAATTTACCGTTAATGTAAATCTCCAAGTCATCATCTACCGTTACCGCGAAGTTGGCTTTTAAAACATCTCCGCTTAGCTGAAACTCTTTTTTGAAATATTGCACCCGCGAATCAGCCTTTATCACTTGTGATCCTGCTACCGCATCTAGAGAATGCCAGCGGTAAGGCTGACCTATTTCTACTGGCTGATAGTAGGTGCTATCGTGGGGGAAATCGCCCGCTCCCAACCAAGGCCAAGTCATGGCGTTTACCAGTGAAGTATAACAGCTCTTTAGCCAACTGCCATCAGAAGAAACTGTCAACAGGCCTTCGCCTTCTAGATCGGAACAATCAAAACTTTCTTGGCTCAAATCCAGTTGAATAGAACCGCCGCAATTGTCTTGCATATTCGCTACAAAATCATCTGCTTGCACTTGTAGCTGACCATTGGCATCTAAATAAGCCTTATGCTTTTTCAGGCTAAGATGGGGAGCCAAGGTATCGCTTAAAAACACTTTAAATGTGGCACTATCGCACTGAAAATGGTCGCAAGCATAGAGCATTAAATCTAGCTCCACACTATTTTGTCCCGCCGGTAAGTCGCTACAGTCCAAGCTTTCGCGTGATAGGTAAAGTTTAGTAATGCGTCTATCATCCGAGCTGCCTGCATCTACCGCTTCCAGGGCGATTTGTGCTAATCCCTGCGCATCTAGGGAAACCGAAACACTTTGCGCTATTGCCTTAGGAGCCACTGCATCGCTGGGAATGAGTTTTAAAAATATTGGCATTTCGCTAAGCGTTAAACTCACGCTATCACTCCGTATGGCTAATGTACTTAAGCGTGCTTGGGTGGAATCACTTTGCACTTCTGCAAGAATGGCTCGGCCCATACCGGCGGTAGAAAAACGGTAATTATTAATCACCCGCGCTCGAGAAGTGGCCGACCAAATCGCGTAGCAAATGCTATCGGTATCGCGGTGACGAAAACGGTAGGCGCGCAAATCGGCATCGGCTAAATTTAGCTCGCCCTCAAAAAAGTATTCCTTTAAAATCTGCCGCATACCGCTGAGGTAGAAATACGACTTTTTTGCTTGGTGCTGATTCCACTTTTCTTGCGTTAAGCCACTACTATTATACTGATTAGGATTAGCGGCGTTTACATCACGCAGCATATACATTTGTGCCCGATCGATGCCGGATGCAGCAATTTCCAAAAAGCTGCGTAATAACCATTGCGACTGTACTTCTAACTCATCGTTAGTACCGATGGCGGGAGCGGCTTGTGGGGAGTTGGGATTCGTATCATATCCGAACTCCGAAAGCCAAATTTCCTTGCCCGGCAGCCAAGTATTGCGGTAGTTTACGATACGACGCAACTTTCCTTTCAAATCATCTTCTTCGGGACTAACCCCCTTGCTGGCATTGCTAAACTGTCCGCCACCCGTATTGCTGTAATGGTGAAAATTGAGCACGTCGAAAGGAAAGCCACTTTGGCGATTGTACTCCGACCATAAACGTATTCCTTCTACATAGTTTAAATCGAGGGAAGCCAAGCCGGGCATTATCATTTTCATATTGGGGTCGGCGGCTTTCATGCCGAAGCCAGCCCCTAAAGCCCCTTCGTGCCCATCACAATCGGCACTACTCATGGCCGCTAATTCAAAAGGGCTGAAATAACCCTCGCGGCCTCGCCACCACTTATCGGGTTCATTCCAGTTTTCCAGATAATTTATAAAACCTAAGCCCGATTTCGGGCTTTGTCCTGCTCTTAATTTTAAAAAAGATGGTGCCACATTGCTTTGTCCATAGCGCGCCGCAAATTGAAACATATACTCGGCGTGTTCTCTATAGCTCGCCGGATCAGAAGGATCTTTAGCCAAGCGGATCGGCTTAGAGTCATCGTTTAAGCTATCGCGAATATGGGGCGGGCTACCTTGCAAGCAGGGAGCAATCTCTACTCCACTTTGTGAAAGCTGTCCGTAATAATCGTCGAAATTCCAAGTACTCACATAAGAAGGCGCGAAGGCGTATTCACTCTGCGGAAAACCAGTATAGCCCGTCTGACCATTACCTTCATCCCAGTCCCAACGATGATATTCGCGCAAGGTACCTGCAGCAGTGCTGAGCATGTTTTTAGGATCATCAACAAAACCGTTAATCCCCATCAGCTTACCCATGGTCACCTGCGCTGGATTTTGCGCCAAGGAAATTTGCGTTTTACGAGTCCCGAGAGCCGTTCCGTACAACACAATCTCATTAATGGCCGCCTGTGGGTGACGGAAGTCGAGGCGAATGAACTTAAAAGTATCTTGGATAGGAAATGCCTGCCACTGATTATAGCGATCGGTCACCAAGTTCCCCAGAAACACCCAAGCTGAAGGATCGCCTCCATACACGCGAATTGTATCCTTACCATTGGAATCGTAATACCATAAATCCTCTAGGGCATAGTCTTCAAAAAGCTTTATTAAAATCGAAGCCGGATTGTAAATCGGATTATACGTCTGATCGAATTTGCTAGTAACTGTACCACCCTGTCCCGCTTGTGGATCGCCTGCTAAAACCTGCTCGTCCACCAGCCGATTGGCATCACCCCGAATTCCCAGATTTACGATGTTAGAATCGCTTAATGCGACTTTATTTTGCGCGTTCAGCCCCCCTACAAAGGAAAAACCAAAAAACAGGAAATAGAAAATTTTGGAGCTAAAAAAGCTAGAAACTAGTCGATAATAATTTCTCATGCGGAATTCGTTTGATTGGTGGATACGCTTATAAGGCTCTCATAATCTAGGCATTATGTGTTGCTTATCCTAGCTTAAAAACCGTTCATCGAGAAATTGGTGTCGTTTATCGAAAAAACACTTCGTTTAACGGTTTGTAAATTCTGAGGTGGAAAGCTTAATTTTTGGGCCTACCCCTCCGTGTCGGGCTATCCGCTATAAACCTGAGTTCGGCCTAAAGCTATAGCCTCAGATTTTCAATAAAAAGCTAAGACAAGTCCGGGTTGTGCAGCTGTAGCCCGCTACAGCAAATAAGCTAGACGCAGGATTATCGATTTTATTGGAAAACCAAGCTAGGTCTTTTCAAAAAGCATTGTTGGCCTTAACCTCTCGCACGAGCCCGCTTCCGCTTCGCGGCTTCGGCTCGAGTCCCACAAGGGGGTCTGAGGCCTAATTTTACATCGAACCTAGGTTTTAAGTCCTCGCTCGTGCCTCGCTGTGGGCTTTTCGCTACTATCCCTCAGGCGGGGGTTTCGGTAAAACCCAAGGGACAAATCATTGGTAGAAAGATTTATACAATCTAAAACACGCACCTATATTTCTCCCATAAATAGATCGCCTTTAGTCCGCAAATTTTACCTTCGCTACAAAGCTCCATGTATGTCCTTTCCCCAAGCTAAAGCAGCACTTTTCGATTTTGATATTACAGCCGACAATAGCTTGGTTCTCGATTTATCCGCCCAAAACAAGGCTTTGGAAAGCGTTTATTCCTCTGCCACTTTAGCGGCCTATATCGAGGAGTTACTGAAAGAAAAAGGGAAATCTTATGCCATTGGTGGTTATGGGGAAAAGCGTGTGGTTTATCAACGTTTTAGTCATTTTAACGCATCTGCGGAAAGCGAAAGAAACATACATTTAGGTTTGGATATTTGGGCGCCCGCCTTGACCGCTATTTACACGCCGGCTGATGGAGTGGTACATAGTTTTGCTTACAACGATAATGCGGGCGATTATGGCGCCACCATTATTTTGGAACATCAGGAGGCTGGACAGATCTATTACACTTTACATGGACATTTGAGTTTAAGGTCTGTTGAAAACCTTAGCCTAGGGCAAGCATTATCCGCGGGCGAACGATTCGCTGAACTAGGTGCCGAAAACGAAAACGGCGGCTGGCCTCCGCATCTGCACTTTCAAATTATAAAAAATATTGGGGATTATAAGGGCGATTACCCTGGCGTGGTAAAGGAAAGTGAAAAGGATTTTTACCTCATTAATTGCCCTAATCCGAGTTTGTATTTAGGGATTGCGAGGATTTGAAAATAAGCTTAACTCATCCTTGGCCTGCAATTACTTAAAGCAATGGGTATTATCGAAAGGCTAAGACCGACTAATTCATGAAAACCCTAAAAATACTTGATTCTTAATACCGGATACAAATAGTATCACCCTTTCAGGGTTCGTGTTTCGATGTCGTTCTTTTCTACAATAATGTCATCCCTTCGGGTTTCTTTTAATCGGGAAAAATGCATGCTTATATATAGGTTATAGTGCTTTCACTTAGAATAACATAGGTCCCGCACTACAAAAGCTCGCGGCAAAGCAGTTTCAAGAATAAAAACTCCTTTTGCCTGCTAAAACCCAAGGCCCCGATATTGACAGATTCTAATTACAACAGCGTACACATTCGTAAATTGCAGGAGCCATTCTCAAATCGGATATCTCACAGCAAAGCGGTCTCATATATAATTGCAAAGCTGTTTAAAAATCGAGATGTCGCACCTACGGCGCTTGACTTTTCCTTATTATTTTTTCTATCGAGATGTCGGCCCGCTGGGCCTTTCTTATTAAAATAGAGTAGTCTTTTTTCTTGTCAATGCTTTAATCACAAAAAGCAGCAGGTGAGGAATTGGCTTCATAAAAACCTTCGTTTCTAAAAAACAATAGAATTTCATTTGTTATAAAGCTTTTCTTCCCATCGAATTATCATTGAGTTTACTTTCAGCCTTCAAGAGCCTCATTCATTAGGTTTTACGTATTGTAATGTTAAAAGATTAAATCAAAATCAATTGCTGAAACCAATCTAATTTCTCAAATCTGACATCTCAAATCCATCAAAAAAAGTCTCAAAATTTGAAGCTACTATTAATACTCCTAGCAAAGACCCTTTTAAATACCGACTACTAATATCTCACTACTCCCCCTAATCTATCACCCTCTTCTCAATATAATCGGAGTTAAACAGCGTTAGAGCCCCCATGTATTTAAGGTGAAAAGGAATAAAGTCGCCCACTTTATAACCATGTTTGTTGTCCTTAATATCAATAACTAACATATCACTACTGGCGCCAACAAAATCGATTTGATACTCGGGAAAGGGAATGAGGTAATCGAAGGAAATGTCTAAGGTTCCTAAATCTAAAATAGCGCGATGGGAGGTTTTACCATACAAGCTTTCGTCTATTTCGAATGTTTCACCCTGGGGGTTGGCTTCCATCTCTCCAATGGGAAGCATGGGTTTTTCGGTAATCTCAATAATCTGTGCATAAAGGGTTATTACATCTTGTTCCATTTCCTTTACTGGACCATTATTAATCAGGTCGGTGCCAAAATATAGGGTTTCCCCTACGCGGAAATGGTTAATCCCTTTTGGCAATTGGCGCATCTGTAAAAACGGAATAACCACCGATGTACCACCAGTAACCCAGGGTATTTTACGATTAAATTTCGCTTCGATTAGCTGCTTGTAAAGGGAGAGCTGGATTAATTTATCTTGACTAGGCATTACGCCATGTAAACAGTTTAAATTGGAGCCAATGCCACGTACTTCAATATTGGGCAGGCGGAAAACAGAGGAGTAAAAATCCATTAAATCTTCGCCCATAACGCCTTCGCGTAAATCACCGAGCTCGATCATGATTATAACCTTGTGGGTTTTACTTTGCTTAACCGCTTCTTCGCTTATTGCCTTTATGGTTTCAAATTCAGAATTAAAGCTGGTGTCGGCGTAACGAACTAAGTCGGGAATGGCTTTTTTTGCTGGTGGCTTGATATAAACTGTTTCCACATCAGCAGGTGCTAAAGCTTTTATTTTTTTTAGGTTGGAAATCCGTGCATCACAAATTTCTTTAATGCCCAAGTCAATTACTTCTTTGAGTAATCTTTCCTCGCCACAAAGTAATTTAGTAACCACGGCCCAAGAAATATCTTCATTACCAAATAACTGTTTTAGGTATTGGTAGTTATGCCTAAGCATAGTTCTATTAAAAGTTAAATATGCCATTTTTAAGAGCGTATAATCCGCGGAATATCCAAGGGAAGTCGCGTTAATAATTCATAATTCATTTGATCGCTATACTCACTAAAAGAACTAACCGAGATGGATAAATCCCCTTGATTCCCAATTAATACTACCTCGTCGCCTGCTTGCACAGATTCGATATGCGTGATATCAAGCATCATTACATTCATATTTACTATGCCTACAACCGCTACTCTTTCCCCGTGGATTAAGGCGCGGCCAGCATTACTTAAGCTACGACTAAATCCATGTGAATAACCTACAGGTACCGCGGCAATTTGCATATCATGAGCGGCCAAATAGCTACTACCGTAACCTATATATTCCCCTTTTTTTACATTCTTAACATTCATTACCGCGCTTTTCCAACTTAGAAGGCGACGCAGGGGATCGGGTTTTTGGCTAAGGCTATGTTCTACTGCTAAATAGGTTTCGGCCGAAGGCCAAAATCCGTATTGTAATATACCTATTCGTACTAAGTCTTGCTGCGATTGCGGAAACCGTAAAAAAGCAGCACTACAAGCACTGTGACGGTTTTTTGCCACGATTCCCGCCGCTTGAAAAGTCTTTTTCGCCGCATCAAACCGTTCCATTTGTTCTAATACACGGGGGTGATTTCCGATAGTTTCCGCACCCGCGTAATGCGTGCAAAAACCCACTACCTCTAAAAAGTCTTTTTCGCTATTGATTAACTTAAAAACGGTTTCCCAAGATAGCTCTTCTAAGCCCGAACGGTTCATTCCGGTTTCAATTTCTAAATGCACAAGGGCTTTTTTTCCTATTTTCTTAGCCTTTTCTATCGCTTTTACTAAGCGATTAACTTCAAAAATATAAAAGCTCACCTCGCTCTCTATCGCCCATTCTAGCTGACTTTCGCTAATCATACCCATTATCATGATATCCACATGGGGTGCTACTTTTTTTACCCGAAAAGCCTCGTGAGCATCAAAAACGGAAAAGTGTTTAGCGCCATTGCGCTGCGCCATGGGAGCATACTCTTCAATACCATGTCCGTAGGCATTTCCCTTAACCACGTGCGATAAAATTGTACCAGGGTTTAAGCGACTATTGATATAGTCAACATTATTTTGAAAAGCGGATTCACTAATTTCTATGAAGCTCGTATTATCCATGTAAATAATTAAGGATTAAAGTCTTAAATAGTTTAATGGTGGGCTCTAAAATGACATCGGGGAAATCATAGTCGGGGTGATGTAAAACCAAGTGGTCCTCCCCTGCTCCAATGCCAAATAATGCCCCTTCTTTATCTTTTAGAAAAAGTCCAAAATCTTCACCCCAACGAAAAGCTTCTTTTAATTGATGATGCTTAAGTCCCTGCGCATCTGCGGAAGCAAGCAACAACTCGATAGCCTGCTCCGCGTTGTAATTGGGCCAAAATTCTTGCAAACTTTCCTTCTCCATTTGTAAATTATCTGCTTGGGCCCAAGCGCTTAATTGCTGCTCCATTTTCGCTTCGAGCGCATCTAAAATATCGCCACGCCAGGCGCGGATGGTATAGTGCAATTCGCCTTCACCAGGACTTATTCCGTAGGCTACTTCGCCCAAGTTTGCGTGCACTAAAGTTATCTGACTGAAGTCTTCTTCTTCCCAAATAGGATGCGCCAACTGTTCCAAGTTTTGCATGGCTTTCGCCAGAAGGGCTTGCGGACTTAACGCTTTCTCGGGTTCCGCTGCATGCGAAGAATGACCTTTAAAACGGAAAATTAAACTACGCACTCCAGCCGTAAAATTGCCCTTTCTCCAATACAGTTCTCCTAAATCAAAGCCGGGAATATTGTGAAAAGCATAGGCCCGATCGTAATGAATGGCCTGAAATTTCGGATCTTTCAAAACGGACGCTGCGCCATTACCGTCTTCCTCTGAAGGTTGAAAAAGTAGATGCAAATTTCCCTTTTTGGGCGGATGTTCTGCAAAATGATAGATCAATGCCATAAGCATGGTTGCATGGCCATCGTGACCACATTTATGCGAAACCCCCGAGTTTTGTGATGCGTATTTTAAATTCGTAGACTCCTTAATAGGCAAGGCGTCAATATCTGCCCGAATAAGCAGCGATGGTCCTGACTCCTCATTTTTAAAGCTTATTACTAAGCCCGTGTTGGCCACCTTAGTATAAGGCACTCCTAATTTTTCGAGGTGACTTATTAAGAATTTTTGGGTTTCATATTCGGCCCCGGAAAGTTCTGGATGTTGATGGAGATACTGTCTGAATGCAAGTAAATCAAACATCTTTACGATTTAGTGTAACGCATCTCTAAGTATTTATTGGTAAAACCTAGTCGTTCATATAATCGCTTAGCGGGATTGTCTGGCTCTACGTGAAGTGCCACATTTCCTTCGGCATTTTCTAAAGCCATTTGCATTAAATTTTGCCCTAAACCTTGTCCGCGTAAATCTGAATTTACCGCGATATACACCAATATATTTTCGGGAATATAACCTGACATACCGGTATTGTTTATAACCACCGCACCATGCATGGTATTTGTGTCATTGTAGGCAATCGCTACAAATCCGCCTTTATCTGGGTTAAATACATAATCTAAACAAGCCATTATTTCCTCCAAAGGATCACCGTATTTTTCGAGGTGTTTGAAAAGAAAAGCGGCTATTTTCTCTTGTGGAAAATCGGTGTGTGGGCCCGCTGAGCCTTCTATGATAATGTAATTCATGCTTTTGTGTATTTAGCAATTAAGAGGTAACTAATAAGTGAAGCACTAATTCCAAAGAGGTTAGCATCTAAACCAAGCGGTAGCTCCAGTAATTCTTGGTTTTTTAAAAGTTCTAAAATCAAAGTGGTAGAGCCGCCTATTAAAATAGACCACCAGGCCGCCAAACTGTTTCTGCTTTTAAAAAACAAAGCAACAATTAGTGGCACAAATAAGCCCGATACCATAAAAGAATAGGAGACCAGCATTAGGCCCAATACTTCCGTCATTTGACTAGCTAGCGCTAAGGCTAAGATGCCAATAAATAAGGTAGTAAGGTGTGAATATCGCAATAACTTCTCTTGGGGAATATGAAAGCGTTTGCTTATGATATCACTCAATAGATTTCCAGAGGCCGCCATCAGGCAACTATCGGCCGTACTCATTATCGCGGAGAAATAAGCCGACATCATTAAGCCCATTAATCCTACTGGTAAAATACTTCTTAGTAAAATAGGTAGACCCATTTCGGGATCGAAATTACCTGTAGTGGTATCAATTGCTAAATCGCTAAAAAGTCCTTGGTCTAGAGCCACCTTAGCGAAGAGTCCTAAAAGAACTCCCATAAAAGCCATGATGGGCCACTCTAATAAACCCGCAATAAACCAGGCTTTTTTAGCAGTTTCCTCATCGCGACAAGCGTAAATACGTTGATAAAGGGTCATGCCAATAAACCAAATGGGAATAATGGTAATGGCCCAATTGATAATTTGCACGGGCTCTATGGCGCTTAAACTTAAGAAGGAAGCTGGTACGGTGGCGACAATGGCATCATAACCACCCACCGCAAAATAAGACATGGGAATGCCTATAAAGATTAAACCGCCCATTAATATTATCCACTGGACTGTATCGGTATATATAACCGCTTTCAGTCCTCCGAAAACAGTATAAATAACCGCGGTTAAACCCATTATAAATACAGCAGTGTTTATATCTAAACTAGGGAAAGTAGCAGTGGCTAATTTGGCACCCGCTAAAATCTGTGCCCCGGTAAATCCGATATAACCAATAGTGCTAACTATAGCGGCCAAAAATGCCACTTTGGGATTAAAAAGGTGATAAAAAATCTCTGGAAAAGTAAAAAGCTTGTGCTTGCTACCGAGTTTAAAAACTTTTGGAATTAAAAAATAAGCCGACAACCAAGCGCCAATTAATCCAGTAAAGAGCATCCAACTGCCTGATATTCCGATGGCAAAACCTAATCCGCCGAGGCCAATACTAAATCCGCCTCCTACATCGGTAGCCACTACACTCAGTCCAATGTGGCCACTACTCATTTTCCTACCGCCTACGTAATAATCATCAATATCTTTGTTGCTTCGCATAAAGTAGAAACCTACCCCAAGCATGGCGACTAAATAAAAAATAAATATGAGGAGATCTATGAGATTTGGCAAAACGCTAACAAAGATGCAAAAACTCTTTAAGATAGGGCCTTTTTTGGGCCTATTATTCCTATCGGTTGCCTGCCAGCCAAAAGTAAATATTGCTTTTGATGGCTATTTAGAACCCTATATTGGCGATACTATTCCTTATAGTTTAGCCAGTCATGAAGCGCCGGCTAAAAAGGTCTTAATCTTTCTCCCTCCCAGTTTAGACACCGTTAGTTTTGAAAACACCGATCTATATAAAAGCATTTATCGCAATGGCTATGATATTCTATGTATCTACAAGGCACCGGCAGAAGGTGCGATGTTTTACCCCCGAAAAAATTTAGACTTTAAAGGGCAGCATGTTCAATATGCGAATAACCTCATACAACATTTAAAGAAGACTAATAAAATAAACCCTCAGGCTAATTTTAGTGTAATGGGATTGGGGATGGGATCTTATCTAGTACCCTTAATTTCCGCCACTCATAATGCCGATACCTCAATTTTTATTAATGGTAGCCCCTTTAGTACCTTCTCTACCTATGAACGCATAGTGAGTAATGAAATACCCTTTACCGAGGCACGTGCGCAATACATTAAAGATAAATTTGATATCGATTCTTTAAGCACCTTTAGGCTTAAGGTAGATGCGGTTAAAACCGACCATCCGGAAATGTTCACCTTGGGAAAATACACTAATATGTTTTGGCTAAGTTATCATGCCAATTTCTTCATCGAAGAATACCAAAAATTACAAGGCAAGGCCGTTTGGGTATTTTATGATGATTATCCCCTTAATAATGTTTCAGACCTAAGTTACCTTAAAGTTTTAGAAAGTACGCGCCGTAATGCCAGCGTAAATTATATCAACTTGCCAGGCGAGGGCTATTTTAAAGGTGACGAATGGGAAACACTCGAGGAAGCTTTAATTAAATTTTTCCCCAGCAACTAGGGTATTAACAGTTAATTTTATTGACGCGATTTTGGTGTCTGCCTCCTTCAAAACTAGCAGATAAAAAAGCAGCAACAATTTCCAGCGCTTGATCGGTACTAACAAAACGTGCTGGTAAGGCCAATATATTAGCATCATTATGTTGACGTGCTAAAGTAGCCAGCTCAGTGGTCCAGCATAGTGCAGAACGAATTCCGGCATATTTATTAACGGTCATGTTTATACCATTACCGCTTCCGCAGATTACAATTCCTAGATCAGCGCTACCATCTAATACCGATTTAGCTACAGGATGACCAAAGTCAGGATAATCAACACTGGCGTGATCATTCGTTCCAAAATTTTTAAATACGATGCCATCGGCACCAAATTTAGTCATAATAGCCTGCTTTAAGTCTGGGCTAGCATGATCTCCTCCAATCGCAATTACCATCTGTTAATAAGTATTTCAAAGTTTAATATTCTCTTGTAATTCAATATTTTACTATTAACAGTAAGTCTATATCAAACCAAGACCTTTGTTAATATATCCTCACAAATTTTTCTTGTTTACTAACAAGTAAATCTGCTTTCACTAAAATTCTCAAACAAGCTCTATCACTTGTTAAAAATTACTGCTCACTTCTTCACCATTGACTATGGGTTTATGAACCGAGCTTTGCCAATAATTTTTTCAAAAGTAAGTTGTTATTTCACATTCCTAACAATTGTTAATAGCATTATCTTTAGAGCAGGAAATGAAGTAGTTAATAAGAACTGACTTGAAGATATCTTGTTAATAATTGTGGATAGACAATAAAAGCAAGAACTTCGCCTAAAACTTATCAGCCTTACTAACAGCCCATCATTATAACCATGTTTTATTTAAAGTAAAGAATACTATATATATATGTTATTAAGAAATCTGATCGTCTTAGCAGTTTTTTGCTTTCCCCTACTTTCGTTTTCTCAAAAGGATAGCGGCAATGCAAAACTCAAAGTTTATTATTTCGAAAACGGTGTCAAAAGTAGCGAAGGACCGCTGGAAAATGGCCAGCCAAATGGCTATTGGCGAAGCTATTACCGCAATGGAGTGCTCAAATCAGAGGGTAATCGGAAGAACTTTCTTTTAGATAGTTTGTGGATTTTTTACAATCGGGAAGCGATGCCCACTGTTGATATCCAGTACAAAGATGGATTAAAGAATGGATTACGTAGAACTTACGAGGAAGGAAAAATCGTCAAAGAAGAGCCTTTTGTAAACGATCAGTTGCAGGGCTTTACCCGCTTCCTTTATCCCAATGGAAAAGTAGCCAAGGAAATTCCTTTTGAAGAAGGCAAGGAAAATGGAACTGGCTTTGAGTATGCCGAAGACGATGGCCGAATTATTACGGTTTACACCTACAAAAATGGCAGCTTAATTCGCAAGCAAAATATCAATCGTTGGGATCAACAAAAGCAAAAACAAGGTTTATGGGTCGACTTTCATAAGAATCGTCAGATTAAAGTTGAAGGTCCTTATCGCAACGATTTAAAGAACGGTTACTGGAAGTTTTACCAAGCAAATGGTAACCTTATCCGTATCGAAAAATGGATTAATGGCGAGCTACAAGAAGGTGCTGAGGAAGTGGCCAAAGTGGAAATTAGACGTACCATCAATCCTAAAACAGGGAATCTAAGTTCCAAAGGTGCCTATCAAAATGGAAAAGCTACCGGTGTTCACCGAAAGTACAGAGAAAACGGAGAGGTTATCAGCAGCACCTTATACGATCAGGGCATAAAATTAGCCGAAGGAATTGTAGATGAGCAAGGAAGAAAACAAGGCCCTTGGAAGTTTTTTTATCCGGATGGTTCCCTTAAATCGGAAGGAAGCTATAAGGACGATTTAAAAGTAAGCAATTGGCGTTATTTCTTTCAAGATGGTAGTCTAGAGCAAGAAGGAAGATACAATGCAGGAGCGGCCACTGGAGAGTGGAATTGGTATTTTGCAAATGGCGAGCTAAGGCGAACAGAAGAGTATTATAATGGTGCAGAAGAAGGAATGTCTATTGAATACAATGATACAGGAGCTGTTATTGCACAAGGGGAATATGTTGAAGGTTTTAAAGAAGGCGCTTGGTCAATAAATATCAATGATCACCGCGAAGAAGGCGCTTATTTTGAAGGCTTAAAGACGGGCCTTTGGCGTCATTATTTTCTTAGTACTAACAGTTTGAGTTTTGAAGGCAGCTATGAAAACGGAAAAGAGAATGGCGACCATATTTACTATTACGACAATGGTAATATTAAACGTCGTGGGCAGTTTTCTTTCGGTGAAAGAAATGGTATTTGGGAGTTTTTTAATGAAGACGGTTCACGTATTTTAACTATTGAGTATGTTGATGGAGAAGAAGTTAAGTACAACGGTAAGAAAATAGATTACGGTAGACGCTATGAAAAAGCAATGGAAGCCGAACAAAAGCTAAATGCACCAGAAGAAGAGTAATATGAAAGACATTTTTCCCCGACCAGTAGGAGAATGGTTAGAACTTGATAGAGAGGTAAAGTACTCTAATCCTTGGATAGAATTAAGACATAGTAATGTGGCTTTTCCCAATGGTGGGAAAGGTATATACGGTAAGGTGCATTTTAAAAATTTAGCAATAGGAATTTTAGCTATTACGGCGAAAGATGAAATTTTTTTGGTCGGTCAAGAGCGCTTTCCTTTTGATGGGGCTTACAGCTGGGAGATAATAGAGGGAGGCGGCCCGTTAGAGGATGACCCACTGGAAAGTGCTAAGCGAGAATTAAAGGAAGAAACGGGTTTGGTAGCGCAAAATTGGACTTTGATTCAAGAGATGCATCTTTCAAATTCCGTTTCCGACGAAAAGTCGATGGTATATCTTGCGAGCGATTTAGAGCAATTTGAAGCTCAACCAGAGGAATCGGAAAAATTGCAAGTCAAAAAAATACCATTTGCAGAAGCTCTACAAATGGTACTTAAAGGTGATATTAAAGATAGCATTAGTGTAGCGGCCATATTGCGCTACGAACTGCTTAAACGGGGTGTTTAAGCTTTACTAATGGTGAATTCTATAGCCGTTTCTTCCCACATTAGTTGAAAGCTACCTTCCTCGGTAATACCTAGGCTTAGTTTTTCGTGCTTATCAATCTGCTTACTATCTACTTCGAAACGGAGAATGTCTTTGCTTTCATCGTAATTATAGGCACCCCATTGATTCCAAATGCTGTTGATTATAACCGTCCATTTTTCTTCACCAGGAATTGTAAATAAGCTGTATTTCCCCGCTTTTACTAATTGACCGTTTAATTTTAAGTCTTGCTTAAATTCAATTACCGTTGCTTCATTTGCGCCAGTTCTCCATACTTTTCCATAGGGTACCAAATTTCCAAAAATTTCTCGCCCCTTTGCAGATGTCTCTCCATATTGAATTTTAACTTCAACATTATCAACACTTTCTGTTTTTTCTACCAAGGGACTAGCACGCTTTTCTTGGGCGATAAGACCATTGCTAAAGGCAAAAGCAAAAAGTAAAATAAGTAGTTTTTTCATGTTTCAGATATTTTGCACAAAGTAAGCTTATTTTCAGATGTACTTATAGCTAGCATTACATCTTATATCAGAACATCAGGTAACTAGCCCATTATTTTTGTAATATTGAATGGGATTGGGACTGGGAAACAGTAATAAGGTAAAATCACGGGGTGTTTAGAAAGTTAGGGCAAGCAATCGGTTTGATAGATCGATATAAGTATGAAGCTACTGTTTATAATGCAGATAAAAGTTGCTATAATTTCAGCACTACTAATCTGCGTTTTAGCGAGGTAAAAGGATTTTTTAAAGAAGCAAGAGTAAAGGGTCTTTTCGATCCATTCAATATTGAAAATAGCTATTTAGAAATAGCATGGCCTGTGAACGGAATAAAAACGGGAATACTGGAACGAGATAAGCAGTTAGTGGAGGCCAGTCACTTTTTCTTTGGTGACGAGTATCCCGAAATTATCTTTAAAAGCACATCCATTGAGACCCATAAGAAAAAGCAAATAATTGTGCATGGTACTTTAAGTATCAAAGATATTAAGCAGGAGATATCCTTATTCGCTTCTTATAGTACTGATAAGTTCGGTCATATCATTTTTGTAGACTACGATTTAGACCGATTTGATTTTCAAATTGGCGAATCGGGAAGCTTCGCAATAGGTAGACAAATTAAATTACAACTAGATATTGCTCTTGGTTTTTAAAATGTCTAGATACCAGTAATTTACATTAGTATATTTTTTATTTATTTATCTTTGCAGTTCGCTAATTTTCAATGAGAAAGCAGATCAGCATTATTCTGGTACTTTTTTCGTTTGTTTTTATACAGACGAAGGGTGCAACGCTTAGTTCAGAAAAGAATCTTGATAGTCTTTACTGGGTGGCATTTGAGAAGCTAGACGTTAATATTGAAAGATCAAAAAAAGAGGCTAGGCTGCTAATAAAGGACGCCATAATAGCTAAGGATTTACAAAACAAAGCGTACGGCTATGATGTGTATGCTTTAGCCTTGTATTACGACAATAATTTAGACTCCGCTCTTTTCTACTCCGATAAAGCCATTGAGTTATTTAAGCAAGTCGATGATGAAGAAGGCTTAAGTACAGCAATTTACAATAAGAGCTTGATGCTTGAGTATCTCGGCAAGTTTAATTCAGCTATTGCTTTACTGAATATGGCTCGAAAAATAGACCTTAAAAGAGGGGCTAAAGCGGAAAGTGATTTATTCTATTATTACCGCTTATCTGATCTTCTTTATAGTCAAGACCGTTATGATGAGGCTCTAGTATATTCTCATCTTTCGTTAAGTGCTTTTTTAAAGAATAGTGACCTCCATCCTTACATGAAACCTCGGATATTTTTAAGTCTAGCCTGGTTATATGTAGATCAGGACATGCTGGAATTAGCAGAGTATTACGCGAAATCAGCTTATGTTTCTAGCCCTAAGGATAAAGAGTTTAGCTATAGACTTAGTACCCTGCAAGTTTTAGCAGCAATTGCCCAGAAAAAAGGTTTCCCAGAAGAAGCAATTGCTTTAGCAAGAGAAGCCTTGGAAATGGCAGTTCTTTACAAGGATAAATCGGAGATATTATACGCTAAATCGATCTTAGCCTTTACCCTGCAAAAAAGAAATATAGCTGATCCTGAGGTAACAAAAATTTGGGACGAGATAGATTTATCTATTCAAGGCTTAAAGAATTATGAAAAGGATTTAAGTGTCCTTCAGGATCTATATAAATACTATAAGGAGATAAAAAGCTATCCAAAAGCTATTGCTTATTTGGAAGATTATGATCGTATTAAGAAGGAGTTGAATGTTTTAGATGTACGTCAAATTCGTGCCGACCTTGAAAAGGAGTTAGCCGAAAGTGAAAAGGCTACCATGCTTGCCAATATTGCTTTACGAGAAAACGAAAACTTGGTAAAAAATATTGTAATCATTGGAATAAGTATTCTCTTTCTAGTTTTATTGGTGATATTATTTATATCCATTAATTCCCGTAAAAGGATTATTTCCCTCAATAATTCATTGCGTTTTTCCCATAAAAGTCTTAAAACTAAAGAAGAGGAGTTACGACGATCTTTTATTGAGTTGGAATTAAATTACGAAGAAATATCAAAATTAAATAACTCTAAAAATCGCTTGCTTTCAATTTTATCTCATGATTTAAAGCAGCCTTTTAATCAGATTATTGCAGTATTAGACTTGATTGATCAGGACGTGCTAAACGATGAGGAACGCAAAGATATTTTAGGCGAATTAAAAACTTCGGTCGAAGAAACTAGTTCCATGGTTAATAATCTGCTGCAGTGGAGTAAATCACAATTTGAAGGAACTTCTTATAAACCGGAACTACTGAATTTGAGTATAGTAGCGAAAAGGGTAAGTTTAGAGCTTTCGGTATTATTAAAACGTAAGTCAATTTACTTAGATTTTGCGGTAGATGAAAATTTGTGTTTACACGCCGATGAGGCACAATTATCCAGTATTATAAGAAACCTATTAAGTAATGCTTTTAAATTCTCAGAGTCCAATAGTATAATATATATTTCCAGTGGTTTAAGTGAGGATGGAAAATACGGATTGTTACATATTCAGGACAATGGTATTGGCATGACTAAGCAGCAGATTGAAAAGGTACTTAGCAGCGATAACCAATCTTCCATGCCAGGTACTAACAATGAACTAGGCACCGGAATAGGAATGATGATAGTGCAAGATTTTATTAAGCAGAATAATGGCTATTTGGAAATAAATAGCACGATAGGTAAGGGTTCCACTTTTACCATTGGAATACCTTTGGATAGGAAGAAAGACCTACATCTTCACCAGTAGGCTCTCGTTTTTTTAGACTTGGCCCTTAATTGGATATACTTATAAAATAAGAGTGCCATCACAGCGATTGTACTGCTGTTAATTAGGGGTTGGCTAGTATCTTCAATAAAGGCGTGACGATAGTAAATGCCAAAGGTCGCCCAAGTAATCGCTAAGGCAAAAAACAGATCAACATTATACTGTAAAAAACCTAGGGCCAATAATCCCGCAATCAGCACTAAAATACCGGTGTAGAATTCTGCTGGTAATCCCCAACCACTAAAATTATAATGCACTAATACCGCGGTAGTATTGGCAATTGTAGCGACACTTATCCAGCCTAAGTAAAGACTAAAAGGAAGGTGCATAAAGAAGCGTTCGCTGTGTTTAGTTTGCCTTATCCCTATGCCTAAGTTGCGATAAATTTGGATAAGACTCAATAGTAAGGCAATCATTATAAATAAAGCCATGAGGGGCATAAGATAATGCCAGGCAAAAAGCCATGCGACGTTTAAAACACTGCTAATACCAAACCATAGTCCTATTAGAGATTGCCCTAATAAGGCACGCTGATCTTTTTTAAGCAGGGCGAAAATTTGATAAGCGATAGAACCGAAAAGGCTTAGGTATATGACTCCCCAAATAGCGAAAGTAAAGCCAGCGGGGACAAATAAATTGGGATAGAGATCTGATACATCACCGGTTCTCATGCCGTTTAGCGGTAAAGAAACCGCTAAATAATTAAATACTACCATGGCTGCTAATGCCAAAGTATTAAGTGCCGTGAGTAGGTAATATTTACGTTCCATAATTAGCTAACCTTTTAAAAGGCTTTTAGTTTAACGGAAGGCGCTTTCTAAAACATTGCCTACCCAATACGAAAGAGCTGCTGCCGCTGTTCCTAGAAATAAAGTTTCTAAAACGCTACGTAGACTGGATATTTGGTTTATCAGGGCTTTTAGATAACCGATTATAAAAAAGGCAATTCCAGTTAAAACTGAGGAAATTAGAAATAAATTGGTACTGGCGGGAATTAATTCGAAATAAGCAATGACGTAACTAATAAGGGGAATAAAGCCAAAAATTAGAAAGCTTAAAAATGTTACAGCACCCATAGCAAAGGGCGATTTAGTTTCCTCACTCATATCAAGTTCCTCTTTCATCATAACATCTACCCAACGATCTTTGTCTTCGGTAATTTTATCCACTACTTGTTCAAGTAATTCACCACTAAAGCCTTTGGAGCGATAAATATCACGCACTTCGTCTTTTTCCTTGGCGGGTAAATTATCGACTTCCCAGTACTCAATTCTCTTGTGTTTATTGTAGTTTTCTTTTTCACTCTTGGTAGATAAGTAACTACCAACGCTCATGGAAAAGCCATCAGCAATAAGGTTGGCAAATCCAAGAATAATTACCACTTCACTGCTAAAATTGGCTCCGGCCGATCCGGCAACAACCGCAAAAGTGGTTACACTACCGTCGATGCCACCATAGACAAATTCACCCAAATACTCTTGAAAACGATTTACCCAAGGATGTTTACTGCCGTGGATTCGATCTTCTTTTAGAACTTTAGAACTCATATTAGTGGTAATTTTGCAATCAAAGATACTCCATGCCATCAATAAGGCTTTATCCAAAACTTTGCTACCCTCTTCTTTTTACATTAGTTGTAAGCACTTTAAGTAATGCGCTTCTGGCGCAAGCTCAAATTGTAACAGACCCTTCGTATTGGCTGGTAGCGCATACTGAGTTTAAATTTACAAATAAATGGTCCACTTTCGTAGAGCTGGAAGAACGTCGCTTTATTAATCCTGAAAGGGCTTTACAGAGATCTTTGCCTTTGTTAGGACTGAAGTACAAAGCGAGCGACAGGTTTAATTTTGAGGTCGATTATTTAAATTTTACGATTTTTTCGCCACAAGTTGCTGAAAACGAAATTGATGCTCATATTTTAGAACAACGCTTTAGTATTGCGGCGACTTATAAATTTGGGAAAAAGCGACGATTTGGTCTTCGCTTAAAAGATGAATATCGTCTTTTTGATTTGACGCCAGATGACGGTAAATTGGAATTTAAACGCGCTATCAATCGCCTGCGAATTAGATTGGCGCATCAGCTGCCCCTTACTGAAGATTGGACCTTAAGTTCATCAGCCGAGTTACTACTTAACTATGCAGCTAATACCAGCATCAAGACTTTTGATCAAAGTCGCTTTTACCTTGGTTTTAAGTACCAAATAAGCCCTTCACACAGCCTGGATATAGGTTATCTTAACTGGTATCAAGAAAGCCGCACGAATGCTTTGTTTTTTAACAGGCATATAGTGCGGCTGGGATGGGTTTTTACTTTAGATCTTAGTACGAAAGGTAATTAAGGTGATTTCGACGTCAATTTAATTATATATGGCTTTTTTTAAGTTCTTAAAGTGATCATCTTCTAATTTAAAAGCACGGTCGTTATCTAAATATTTTATTTCAGAAGTTTCCAGGTCCAGTACAGATACAGCATAACCCATAAGGGCTATTCTGCCGGTTAACAGGCAATATCTTTTGTCTTTAGCTTTGACGAGTTTATAAATTTCCTCTGGAGTAGCAATTTCGTACTTGCGACCATATTTTTTTTCTATATCTGCTTCTTCTAACTCGTCTAAGTGGACGGAACTAACAAGAAGGGTCTTTTTTCCAATTTGCCTAGGTTTGTTAAGAATATCAATTATAGATAGTATGAACTTAGCGTCAACAAAACTATGGTCGGCAAGTATCGTAATATTGGTGAGGTAGTTCAGATGCTTTAAGGCTATTAAGGCTTGATAATGGATAGGATTTGAATCCAGGTCTTTTATAAAAATACCTTCAGTTTCCGATTTACTTCTTCTTGATTCTTTTTTTCTAGCTAAGCTAAAGTAGGCTACGGCATATTGTGGGTTTAAATATAATATGGTAGAAGGGTAAAGGATTTTTATGCTATGTAAGCCCTCCAATGGAAAAATAGCTAAAGAAGTCAAAGCCTCTGTCGGTGAATCTGCCCTTTGATTCTCTGAATCCATAATTCTCTGACTATCTAAAGCAACAATATCTAATACTATTTTTTCTTTATTTTTTTTTCGGTATTCTTTATCCGCCACATATTTTTGATCAAGATAAGCCACTTGATTAAAGGTCCATTCATTAGCCAGAAACTCAGCTACCACTTCATCGTACATCGGATATTCAGGGTGTTTTACTACAAAAAGCGTGTCTTGCTTCCAGTCACTAAACCTAGATTGTCCTTTTAAGGCATAGCCTACAAACTGAGCATTGGCTATAAATGAAAATAATAATAAGGAGAGGCTTATAAACGAACGCATAAAAAGGAATTAGGATTAAGGAATATTTGAGCCTCTAAAATATAAAAAGGTCAGCATTTGCTGACCTTTTTTATGAATTAATGTAATTCCATATCTATAAATCAAACTTAATACCTTGCGCTAAAGGTAATTCGGTAGAATAGTTGATGGTATTGGTTTGGCGACGCATATAAGCTTTCCAAGCATCAGAACCACTTTCGCGGCCACCACCAGTTTCTTTTTCACCACCAAAGGCACCACCAATTTCGGCACCGCTAGTACCAATATTTACATTGGCAATACCGCAATCGCTACCCGCTACAGAAAGGAATAATTCGCTTTCGCGCATATTGGTCGTCATAATTGCCGAAGACAATCCTTGTGGCACATCATTTTGTAAGGCAATCGCTTCTTCTAAAGTGCTGTACTTCATTAAGTATAAAATAGGAGCAAATGTCTCGTGTTGCACAATGGCAAAATGATTTTCTACTTCTGCAATACAAGGCTTGATATAGCAACCACTCTTGTATTCTTCCCCATCTAAAACACCACCTTCTACTAGCATTTTACCGCCTTGTTCTTTAATAGCCGCTAATGAATTTAGATAGGCATCTACCGCAAGGGTATCAATTAAAGGCCCAACATGATTAGTAGTATCTAATGGATTACCAATGCGTAAATGGGCATAGGCGGCCTGTAATTTTTCTTTTACTTCGTCGTAAATATTTTCGTGAATAATTAAACGACGGGTAGAAGTACAACGTTGTCCACAAGTACCTACGGCACCAAACACCGCTCCTACTAAAGTAGATTCTAAGTCGGCATTTTCGGTTATAATAATAGCATTGTTACCACCTAATTCGAGGATTGATTTTCCAAAACGACCAGCGACAGCTTTACCAACTTCACGTCCCATACGGGTGGAGCCCGTGGCAGAAATTAGGGGAACTCTAGCATCATTGGTCATCCACTCGCCGGTAGATACGCCACCATTAATAATACAGCTAATCCCTTCTGGCAGATTGTTCTCAGCCAATACTTCGGCAAAAATGTTTTGACAAGCAATACCACAAAGGGCTACTTTTTCGGATGGTTTCCATACGGTAACATTACCACATACCCAGGCTAGGGCGGTGTTCCAGCACCAAACGGCAACAGGGAAGTTAAAGGCGGAAATAATTCCTACCGTACCGAGCGGATGCCATTGTTCGTACATACGGTGCAAGGGACGCTCGGAATGCATGGTTAAACCGTAAAGTTGACGGCTTAATCCTACGGCGAAGTCGCAGATATCAATCATTTCTTGCACTTCACCCCATCCTTCTTGAAGAGATTTGCCCATTTCTAAGGAAACGAGTTTACCCAAAGAGTCTTTCTTTTCGCGCAGTTTTAAACCAAATTGACGCACAATTTCTCCCCTTTGCGGAGCAGTAACCATTCGCCATTCTTTAAAGGCTTCTTGGCTAGTTTTAATAATTTGATCGTAATCTTCCGCTGAGGTTTCACTAACCTTGGCCAATAGTTGCCCATCTACGGGAGTGTAGGAAGAAATAAGATTATCGTCAATAGCGAGCGATTTTTGCCCGGTAGAGCTGCCGCTATTAACATCTTTAATCCCTAAATCTTTTAAAATTTCTTGTATTTCTGAGAGGTTCATAAATGTAAATTTGTGCCACGAAATTAAGTTTTTATATAGGGATAGAAGGCCATTTCCAAGACAAATTAGTAGCAAAGAATATGTACGAATTAGTAGAGCTTAAGGAACTATCAAGTAATGAAAATGGTAGCACGCACGAATTTGCAGCGATTCAAAGTGAGGGATATTTATTAGCCACGCGGAAAGCGGGAACACTAAGTGGAAACCATTACCATAAAGGCCAATCCTTGGCCAAGAATCCGGAGAGCCTATTATTGGTTCAGGGAAAGGTAAAGTTAAGTGTGAAATCGCTTGATACAGACGAGCATGAGGAACAAGTGATCGAAGCTCCTATTCTTATCCGTATAAAGCCCAAGGTAATTCACACCTTGGAAGCTTTAACGGATATAATATTTCTCGAGTTTAATTCTTTAGAAGAGCATAAAACGGATACTTATTATCCAACCTGAGGCTATAATTTAACGCCTAATTCAGGTTATCCTGCTTAACGGTTTAGTATCATGTCTTTAGGATAAGAGACCTCGTAGCGGAGTTTTTTGCTCACTTCGGTCTTAGCAAGAATATTGAGTTTCCAGCGTATCTCGCCCTGAGCTAATTGCGAAATTTTTAGTTTTCCCATTTCCATTTCTACTTTGATATCCTCGTGTTGAGCGACTGGTATTTGATCGATTAAAACTAGATCGATTGCACTGGCTTTTTTATTGAAGACCTTCAGCTCGTAAGCGTAGGTAGCGGTTTTTTTAGATCCTAAAAAACTATTGCCACTTTCTTCTTTTAGTCTCTCTCTTTGCACAATGATATCGGCATCTTTACCTAAAGATAGCTCTAAGCTATCACTACCAGAATTAGCGTTGAGATAACTTTTACCTACGTAATTACCTTGATTATAAAGCGATATTTCACCATCTTCTAATTGGTAGTCGGTCCAATCGTAAATTTTGGCAATTAAATAAGCCGCAGGATCTAATTTGGGAATACTTTGATATTCATAGAGAGCGGGAATTTCGAGATCACGTAAAAGGTTAGTTTCTTGTTTACCGCTGGAGATACTTACTTTCTCAGCGATAATGAAACTACGGCTCATGAGATTAGTACTGATAGAGTTAGCGCTATTGGAATTAAAGGCTACTTCTTCTGCCATGTCTAAAGATTCAACCGTGCTACTTTTATACATCCTGGGAGAAGCATCGGCTCGCGCGCCACGAATATTTTGAGCTTGAATAGGGTAAAGAAAGTCTGGATAAAGAGTAGGAATTTGCCCATTGGCGAGCATAGAACCAGTGTTTAGCTCTAGGTGTACATTGGTCCAGTTTTCCCCCGTATTTTGATAGATAATAGCTTTATGCGAAAGCTTCACGGGCTTGTCTAAACTGGCTACTTTAAGATCGTAATTACTGGTCCAACCGGCTTGGTTGTTTTGATAGATAAGACTAAGCTGAACGCGTTGTGCTTTAGGACTCATCAGCACGGCGCTAATGGTAATATTATTGAGTCGCAAGGCCTCAATTTTTTGAAGCAGTTCTTTTTGTAATTGTTGTAGCTCTTTCTGCAGGCTAGCACGACTTTGATCTAATTTGCTAATGGCACGAGCATTAAGGCTGCGTTCTTGCTTAACATATTGGCTAATTTCTTTCAATTGAATAAGGCTATAACCTTCAGAGGCGCCAATATTGCTATTACTTTCCAAATATTTCAGCTCTAGAAGTAAGCCTTCTTTTTCGTCGTTTAAACTTTGCTGTTGTTTTTTATTCGCCTCAATAGCTTCTTTAAGGGCATTTAAGGAAGGGTCTTGCTGTAGGGAATCGTCATTTAACCTTTGATGGCTGACACTAATAAGAGTAAGCGAAGCAAGTCCCTTTATTTGAATACTCTTTGGATCTAAACTTCCGCTTAAGCCTTTAAAACTAATGGTGTTGTTGCCAGCTTTTAAGTTTAAACTAGCATCTCTTTGAATTTGAGCACCTTGCTTGTAAACTTTAACATGGGTAATAGGATAAGAATCGGCACTGTTTTGGGCAAAAACGCTGCTGCTTAAGACGAGGGAAAAAAGAAAAGTTCGCATCAAATTTTAATTTGAAACGAACTTAACTGATTTTAATTATGAACCCACCAAATTAGGCCGGTTTAACATGTAATTTAGTTTTAGAGCGATTACCAACCGTCCACAACACGATGGTTAAGGTTAAGATAAAGAGCTGTCCTAATAGTGTTTCGTAAGTAGGATAAATGCCTAAGGCATCAATACGAAAATCAACGGGTAAAACGGTTATGTTGATATTGCCTGCTTCCTGTATGGCGCTTAATCCTTTACCCGTTAACACCACCGCAAGGAAGGAAATAACGATAGCGGAATACTTAAAGAGTTTAGCGATAGGTAACTTTTTAGAATATTTAAGCAGTAGAACCGAGATGATCCCCAATAAAATAAAGGCAAAAACAATACCGCCACCAAAGGCGCTTTGCTGAGCTTCGCCTACTTCTAAGCTTAAGGCTGAAAGGAATAATACGGATTCAAAGGCTTCTCTAAAAACAACCAGAAAGGATAAAAAAGCAAGGCCGATCATACTTTCTTTGCGTGCAATATTTTGGATTTTATTCTTCACATAAGCTTGCCATTTACCCGCTTCTGATTTACTGTGCATCCAAAAACCAACGTAGAGTAAAACACCCACCGCAAAAAGAGCGACTACTCCTTCCATTAGTTCACGGTCTGCGCCAGAAAAGGTAAATAGTTTACCAGCAGCCATCCACATTAAAACACCCGCTATAATTGCGCTGATCCAACCCACATGTACATAAAGATTCACCTTGGGAATATTTATAGCACGAAGTACACTAAGAATGGTTACTACCACTAAAAAGGCCTCTAAGCCTTCTCTAAGAATAATGGAGAAAGACAGTAAGAAGGCTAGCCAGGCGGAGAAGGTTTTTTCTTCCAAAAGAACCTTGGCTTCGTTTATCATGCTTATGCTCTTTTCAATTTGAGCGGAAACTAAAGCGGGATCTTTTCCTGTTTCGATGGAACTGCGCACTTTACCAAGTTCTCCTTCTAATTGGGCGGCAAAGGTTGCGTCGCTAGCGCGTAATTGGATTTCAATAGGTTCTACTCCTTCTAAATAGGCTGTTAACGCAAGCGTACGTGCACCACTAATATCGCCATCTGCGTAAGCGGTATTGGCTTCATTGAGATAGTTTATAGCTTGCTCTAGATAGCTGCCTTTATTTGATTCGGCAATTTCTTTGGGGAAAAGTCTTAAAGCGGCGATAGCCTGCGATCCCTCTTCCAAACCTAAAGAGGAACTAAGCTCAATATTGCTTTGAGAAGCCAACTCTTCTAAACCAACGGTAATATTAAGATCAAGATCTTTTACTTTCACTTTAGTAGCGCCATGGGGTAGGCTTAAGACGTAGAAAGCAAGATCCCAAATTTCGTCATCGCTTAATTCATCAAAGGCACGCATGGCGGTATTGTTAACGCCAAGGCGGATGGTATTATAGGCTTGAAATGGCGAAAGGCCGTTGGCCTTATCAGGGTGGTGGAAATTGGTGGGAGCAGGGTCTAAACCATTGGCTAGACTGCCATTACCCATACCATTTTCACCGTGACAGCTTTTACAGTGCAATGCATAAAGTTGGCGGCCATTGGTTAAGATGGGCCATCTTTTCGGAGCAATCTCGAGGGAATAGCTTGATATGATTTTCTGCTTAATGGAGTTGGAAACGGAGCTAACTTTTTCTTGGCTCGCTTTTTCTTTGATTAGTGTTTTTAGTAATTGAATGTCTGATTTAACCGAGGCGGGTGCATTTTCGCCAAGTGTACCAATGGTGCTGGCAAACTCCGACATCTCGCTGTATTCCGCGGTACTGATGACTTGCCCTTGATTTACAGCCATGGAATAATCCACTGCTATATAGTCTAAAAGATGCACCATCATTCGCGCATTACTGTTCTTCTCATTTGCTTTTAAAACTACGCTGAGTAATAAAAGTGTTCCTGCTGCAAAGTATCTCAAAACCCTCATATCTTATTTAGACCAATTAAAAATAGAAGGCAAAAATACTAAGGAGAAATCTTTTAAAAGAAGATATTTATCAGTTTTTCAAAAATTTTGAAAGAGTCTGTCTATGGACTGAGGCTTATGAGGAAGCGAATGGCTTAGGCTACTGCTTGAACTTATTGGAGAAAACGCTTTGGCAGAGGCAAAAAACCATGGGTTGCAACAAAAAAAAGCAGCACTATAGTAAATAGCACTGCTTTTGGAGGTTCCGAGCGGATTCGAACCGCTGTAGACGGTTTTGCAGACCGCTGCCTAGCCACTCGGCCACGGAACCGTTAATGGGCTGCGAAGATAAAAAATCTAATCGCTATTTGTTCTTCCTTTTGCGCTTTAATTCAATACTCACCTTTTTCACGTCTCCATTAATAGGGGGATTAAGCTTGGAGAGTTTAATTTTCAGTTTTTTAACCTTTGGCATCTCCGCAAAAATACTATCGCTAATGCGTTGTGCAACCGTTTCAATTAACTTGGCTCGTGTGGAAACGTGGTCTTGGACAATGCGATTTATGCTTACATAATCCATGGTATGATGCAAGTCATCACTTTCGTAAGATGCACTAATATCACCCCAAACGAAAACGGCAACTTCGTAGTCGGTACCAATTTTTCCTTCTTCTTCAAGGCATCCGTGATAAGCATAAAGGCGGATGCCCTCCACCGCAATTTTATCCATTAAGCTGGAAGTTTTTCTAAAGCTGCGTCAATACGAGCAAGACTTTCTTCTTTGCCCAAAATAGCACAAACCTCAAACATTGATGGTCCCATGCCCGCGCCAGTAACAGCTAAACGAAAAGCAGGACCAACCTTACCAAAGCCTAATTCTTTAGATTCGAGATAAGATTTAAAAGCCTTTTCAATCGATTCAATATCAAATGTATTCAACTTTGAAAATATTTCTCTTAGGTCAATTAGGTAAGAACGGCTTTCAGCATTCCATTTTTTGCTAGTAGTTTTTTCATCGTATTCGGTCGGGGCAACAAAGAATACGCTGCTCTCATTCCATAAATCACTTAGAAAAACGGCGCGGTCTTTAATAAGCTTAGCGATAGAAGTGGCCTTAGCAAGATCAACCGTAATCTTATGCTCTGCCGCTTGTGACTGTATGCTTTCACCCAATTGTTCATCACTAAGCTGACGCAGATATTGTTGGTTAAACCACTTGGTTTTATCATGATCGTAACGAGCACCAGCTTTGTGAACTTTTTCGAGGCTAAAGGCTTCACTTAACTCTTCTAACGTAAAAAGCTCCTGATCTGTACCCGGGTTCCAGCCTAAAAAGGCGAGCATATTAACAAAGGCTTCGGGAAAATAGCCTCTTTCGCGATAACCGCTAAAGCTATCGCCATTTTCAGGGTTATTCCATTCTAATGGAAATACAGGGAAACCTAAGCGGTCGCCATCGCGTTTGCTCAGTTTACCATTACCATCAGGTTTTAATAAAAGAGGCAAGTGGGCGAATTTAGGCATGGTGTCTTCCCAACCTAAATAGCGATACATTAAGAGATGCAAGGGCGCAGATGGTAACCACTCTTCACCGCGAATTACATGGGTGATTTTCATTAAATGATCATCTACGATATTGGCCATGTGATAAGTGGGCATACCATCCGATTTGAAGAGAACTTTGTCGTCCATGTTGTTGGTATTCACTTTTACCCAACCTCTAATGATGTCTTCAAATTTTACTTCTTCGTTACGGGGTAGTTTAATACGAACAACATAAGGTTCGCCAGCGGCTAACATTTTTTCAACCTCTTCCCCCGAAAGGGTGAGGGAATTTCGCATGCTGTTGCGCGTTACGTAATTGTATTGCCAGTTCGGAGAACCAGCTTGTTTAGCCAATTCACGCACGGCCTCAAGTTGTTCGCTTGTATCAAAAGCATAATAAGCATGGCCGCTGGCAAGTAATTGGTCGACGTATTTTTTATAAAGTCCACTTTCTTTGCGTTCCGACTGGCGGTAGGGGCCATAGTCGCCACCAATACCTTGACCTTCATCGGGAAGAATACCACACCATTTTAAAGAATCAATGATGTATTTTTCAGCACCGGGAACAAAGCGTGTTTGATCGGTGTCTTCCACACGGAGAATAAATTCACCCTTGTGTTTTTTAGCAAATAAATAGTTGTATAATGCCGTTCTTACACCACCCATATGAAGTGGTCCTGTTGGACTTGGGGCGAAGCGAACACGTACTGTATTTGATTCCATAAAAGCTCTTTTAAAAGGCGGCAAAGGTAATTATATAAAAGGCTTATTACCTTTGAATTTATGCTTAATGATATATGAAGAATTTTGAAGGCCTAAAACAGAATCTAGAATCCTATCTACGGAAGTGGTATTTGCTGCGCATGCTAAGAGGCTTAGCCTTGTTCCTCGGCTTTTTCTTTTGCTATTTTCTACTAGTTACATTTACAGAATATTTTTTATATCTCACTGAAGGACAGCGGAAAACCATATTTTTTATAGGGGTCTTTTTAGCGATAGTAGGTTCTTCGTATTATTTTATTTATCCGCTTTTGCAGATCCTTAAACTAGCCAGGCGATCGACCTACAGTGAAGTTGCAAAAATGATTGGGCAGAAGATTAGTGGAGTAGATGATAAAATCCTCAATACCCTGCAATTGGGAGAAAGCCTAGATAACAAGCAAAGTGATTTAATTAGTGCTGCTATTGAGCAGAAGGCGGAGGAACTGAGTTTTTATAATTTTAAGGATACGCTTTCTTGGAAAAGTTTATCTCGCGTGGCTTTGTTTTTAAGCCTTCCTCTATCGCTTATCTTTATTCTTTCTTTAAGTACTCAAGGTAGATTGGTTCTTGGCAGTAGTGAGCGATTATTACGCTACAATGATGACTTTACTCCACCAGCACCCTTCCAGTTTGTGCCAGAGAAGTATGAATATTGGGTGGAGTATGGAGAAGATCTGGATTTGCGCCTGGATATAGTGGGTGCAAAACAACCAACCGAATTGCGAGCTTTCTTAAATGGAAGTGAGTACCGATTAACTAAGGTTGAGGATGCGTGGCTATTAACACTGGAGAACATAACAGACAACTACGATTTGCAGTATGAGGCAATGGGTTATAGAAGTCAAACCATTAGTATTAAGACTTTTAAGAGTCCACGGATAGGTCTGCTGGAATTAATTGTGGACCCTCCGAGCTACACGGGTTTAAAGCAAAAAAAGCTTCCTTATAGTCAAAATATTAAGGTGCTGCGAGGCTCAGATATTGCGTTGCGCTTTCAATTAGAGAATACAGATAAAGCAGTTTTTATTAGTGATAAAGATAGTCTAGAAATAGAAAAAGGAAAACTTGACTTTAGGTTAGAAGAAAGTCTTAATTATTCGATTGCCTTGGAAAATGGTTTTAATAAGTCACAGTTTTTTAACCATTCGAAGATCGAGGCCGTGGCTGATAAAGCACCAGAAATACATGCATCGTATCGTTTCGTAGATGAGGATTCTACTAAACTGGTTGTGACTATAAGAGCGAAAGATGATTTTGGTTTATCCAGTCTTAGAAGGGTTCAAAAATTAGGCGAAGAGGAAACAGAGCTTAGGGTTCAAGCGAATAGTTTATCCTATTACGAAGAAATAATCGATTTGGAAGGTTTACAAGGTGGGAAGGATTTTACCATGTATTATCGGATAGCTGACAATAATACTTTATACGGTCCATCTTGGGCACGTTCGGAAAGTTTTAGTTTGAGATTATTAAGTACTCAAGAGAAAAAGGCTAAGCAAGCTAAGAGCGAATCGGCCACTATGGAATCTTTCGAAGAGTTAAAGAAAAGCAGGGAAGCCTTAAGTGAGAGTTTAAAAGACCTGGAAAATAAGAAGTCCAAAAAGCAAGATTGGCGTGAGGAGGAAAAGCTGAAGGACTTGTTAAAGGAGTTGGAGGCGAAGCAAAAAGAGAATAAAGAAAGACGGAAGGATTTAGAAAAATTGGTGGAAAAGGACTTGGCGAAAAAGGAGGAATTAAAAGAACAGCTTAAAGTTTTAAGCGAAACGGAAAAGAAAATTGAAGAGTTACGTAAGGAGATAGAAGAGTTGCTTTCGAAAAACGACAAGGAACAGCTACAGGAGAAGCTTAAACAGTTACAGGAAGAAAATAAGGAACAGTTAAGACGAGAGCAGAGACTAGAGGACTTATTGAAGGACCTCTTATTTCAGAGGGATATGCTACGCACAATTGAAGATTATAAGGAGCTTTCGGAGGAACTAAAGTCGGAGGAGAATGAGGAGAAAAGTGCCGAGGATAGTGAAAAGAAGGCAGAGGAATTAGAAAAGAAATTGGAGGAATTAGCCAAGGATTCTAAGGAGCTCTCGGAAATGCTGGAAAAAGAAGAATTTAAAACAGAGAGTGAAGAGCTAAAGCAGAATTTAAAGGACGCTAAGGAAGCCGAAAAAAGTCAGGAGCAAGGTGATTCGAAGGAAAGTAAGGATAAGGCCGGGGATAATGCCTCAGAGATGAGTGAATCTTTGGCAATGATGATGGAGGGCATGCAGGCGAAGGCACTCTCTATGAATATGCAGGCATTACGTCGAATCTTGGAGAATTTGGAGCGCTACAGCGTGGATGTGGAAGCTTATAAAGAAGGCGTTTCAGAACTAGAAAAAGGTGATCCTGCTTTCCGAGGGTTATTAAAAAAGGGCAGCGTTTTATCTGCAAATAGCAAAGTAATCAGTGATAGTCTCATTGCTTTAAGTGAGAAGGCGCCAGAGATAAAAGACAAGGTATTTAAGGACTTGAATGAAATGCAGTATCAGCTGGGTTCGGCGCAGGGTCACTTGCAGGAAGTAGAGTTGATGAAGGCGGCTAGTTCGGGTCAATTTAGCATGATGTCGGCGAATGATTTGGCCTTATTATTAGACGATGCCATGCAGAATATGATGTCTATGATGGCCAGCAAGAAAAAAGGTGATCAGAACTGCGAGAAGCCGGGTAACGGAAAACCAAAGCCGGGTAGCATGAGTGAGAAGCTCGGCAAGATGGGTAAGATGGTGGAAAAATTAGAAAAGGGTTCTCAACCTGGAAATAAGGGTATGGGCCCCGATGGAAAAAGCATTGGTCAAGTCTTAAGCGAGCAGGAATCTTTGAGACAAACCTTGCAAGAAATGGATAAGGAAGGTGGAAAGGAAAATGGCAACGGCAAACCTCTGGATAAAGAATTAGATGAAATGGAAGATTTGCTTTTAAACGAAAACTTCTCGGAATACATAGAGCGCTTCAAAAGAGTGGAAACTCGTTTATTAGAAAGTGAGAAAGCGAATATGGAGCGGAAGCAAAAAGAGGAACGCATGAGTAAATCGGCGGAGGAGTTAGAGATGCAAAATGGTAAAGAGGCGGATTTATTAAAAACAAAGGAAATAGACCAGAAGGACATTTTAAGATTAAGTCCGCTTCTACTAAACCCATTTTACCAAAAATAGTGAAATCAAGAATTCAATTTTTAGGGGAAGTTCCTTCAGAGGTGTTAAATTTCGAGGAAGTGTTAAAAAAATGGCTTATTTCTGTGGCTGCTGAGCGCAAATTTCAAATTCGTCGACTAGTTTATCATTTCCTAAATAATGAGGTCAGTAGAAGGCTTAATTTTGATTTTTTAGCTCACGACTACCCCACGGACATCATCACGATGGATCATTCTCAAGGTAGAGGCTTAGAAGTAGAAATGTTTTTAGGTTATGAGGTCATTGCCGAAAATGCAAAGTCCTATGAGGTTGCTTACGCAGATGAGTTAGATCGGGTAATGGTTCATGGCTTGTTGCATTGTATTGGCTTTGACGATAAGTCAAAAACAGAATTTGATAGAATGAAAGCGGAGGAGAATATTTGTTTAATTTCGCGGCCCAAATCTTTGTTAGAAAGGTAATTAGCATTAAATGGATAAGAATTACGAAGTTATAGTTGTTGGTGGTGGTCATGCTGGTGCAGAAGCGGCGGCAGCTGCGGCGCGGATGGGTGCTAAGACATTATTAGTTACAATGAACCTTCAAACAATTGGCCAAATGTCTTGCAATCCTGCAATGGGAGGAATTGCGAAAGGTCAGATAGTTAGAGAGATTGACGCTTTAGGTGGTTTAAGCGGTATAATTACGGATAAGACCGCGATTCAGTTTCGCATGTTAAACCGCAGTAAAGGGCCCGCGATGTGGTCCCCTAGGGTACAAAGTGATCGTTGGCGTTTCGCAGAAGAATGGCGCTTGGCGCTGGAGGCAATACCAACTTTGGACTTTTTCCAGGATATGGTAGTTGATCTAATTACAGAAGATAATGAGATCAAGGGCGTGATAACTGGAATAGGAACACGTTATTATGCACCTAAGGTTATATTAACGAATGGAACCTTTTTAAATGGCTTAATTCACATTGGAGAAAAACAATTTGGCGGTGGACGTGCGGGTGAAAGAGCTTCTGTGGGCTTAACTAAATGCTTAGAAGATTTAGGTTTCGAGGCGGGTAGAATGAAGACAGGAACACCTCCGCGTGTGGATGGTCGTAGTTTGGATTATTCTAAAATGGAGGAACAAAAAGGGGATGAGCAGCCTGAAAAGTTTAGCTTCAGCAGCGAAACAAAACCATTATCGAAACAACGAAGCTGTTACATTACTTATACTAGCCCAGAGGTTCATGAAGCTTTAAAAGAAGGGTTTGACAGAAGCCCTATGTTTAATGGTTCTATTGAGAGTAAGGGGCCGCGTTATTGTCCCAGTATAGAGGATAAGATTAATCGTTTTGCCGATAAGGATCGACATCAAATTTTTGTTGAGCCAGAGGGCTGGAATACGGTTGAGGTTTATGTTAATGGCTTTAGTACGTCTTTACCAGAGGAGGTGCAAGAAAAAGCCTTACGTAAGATAGCCGGTTTTGAGAACGCAAAAATCTTCAGACCGGGTTATGCGATAGAGTATGATTTTTTTCAACCTACTCAATTAAAGAAGACATTAGAAACGAGAATAGTTAATGGCTTGTATTTCGCTGGGCAAATTAATGGTACCACGGGATATGAAGAAGCCGCTTGCCAAGGCTTAATGGCGGCGATTAACGCGGTCAGAAGCTTAAGGGGAGAAGAAGGCTTTGTTTTAGGACGAAATGAAGCCTATATAGGTGTCCTTATAGATGATTTGGTGAGCAAAGGAACGGAGGAGCCTTACCGAATGTTTACGAGTAGAGCGGAGCATCGAATTCTTTTAAGACAGGACAATGCCGATAGTAGGTTGAGTGAAAAGGGCTATGTGATTGGACTGTTATCCAAAGAGCGATTAGAACAGTTTCACGTGAAACAATCTCGTCAGAAACTATTAATGAAGTATATAAAGGGTCTATCGGTTAAAATGGAAGAGGTTAATCCTATTCTAGAAGCAAAGGGCTTAAGCCTGATTGATCAAACGGTGAAGTTTGATAAAGTTCTAAGCAGGCCACAGTTGGGTTTTGCTGACTTTGGTTCGCTAAATTCTTTGTCCAGTATGGTTGCGGAGGAAGGTATTCTTCAAGAGGATATTGATTCAGTGGAGATTGCTTTAAAATACAGCGGCTATATCGATAAAGAAATTGATAATGCAAACAAGCTGGACCGCTTAGAAAACCTTAAGATCCCGGTGGGTTTTGATTATAGTCTCTTAAAAAGCATGAGCTACGAGGCAAGAGAGAAGTTAAGTAAATTAAAACCGGCTACAATTAAGGAAGCAAAAGCTGTAAGCGGGGTGTCGCCTGCGGATATAAGTGTATTGCTTGTTTATATGGGCCGTTAGTTTCACGTGAAACATGAGGAAAATAGATGCATGTCCGCTCTGCGGAAAAAACGATTTTGTCAGTGTTCGAAATGCCCCTTATTACAGGGGAAAGCAAGAATGCTTCAATATAGATGCTTGCAATAGCTGCGGTTTCTGGTTCACCAACCCTCAGCCAGAGGGTAAGGGCTTAGCGGCTTACTACGAAAGTGATGACTACGTTAGTCATACGGACGGAACGGGTAGCTTATTAGACATAGTTTATAACTGGGTTAGAAGTTATGCCTTAAGCAAGAAGCTTTCTTTAGTAGAGTCTGCCGTGAAGAATAAAAATACTTTACTCGATTATGGGGCTGGAACGGGTGCTTTCTTAGCAATGGCTAAAGAGAAGGCTTGGAAGGTTACGGGTGTTGAGCCCTCAGAAGTGGCGCGTAAAAATGCTCAATTAAAAGGAGTGAAGCTATTAAGTGTAGAAGAGCGCAATAGTGTAAAAGACGGGTCTTGCAGTGCTATTAGTCTTTGGCATGTATTAGAACATTTACCAGACCTGAAAGAGAGCATGCGATTTTTTAATGCGAAGCTTGAAACAGAGGGTGTTTTGTTTATTGCTGTGCCTAACCATGAGTCACATGATGCACAATATTACAAAGACGAATGGGCGGCTTTAGATGTGCCCTTGCATCTATGGCATTTTTCTAAGGCAGATATTAGAAGTTTGGCGGAGAAGACAGGCTTCAGCGTAGAAAAGGTTTATAATATGCCTTTTGATAGTTACTATGTTTCCTTATTAAGCGAAAAGATTAGGAAGTCTAGCTTAGGACCTATAAAAGCTGTTTATCAGGGCTTTCTGTCAAACTTAAAAGGAGGGAGCTCTAAAAACATGAGTTCTTTAATCTATCAGCTAAGAAAGATTTAGGCTTTCATTCGTAAAAGGTTGCTAAACTTAAAGGAGACGTCGGACATGATCAACTTCACGTTGCCGTTTCTTCGGATATCGGTATTAGCTGCGCTCAATACATCGTAGGCTTCTTTGCTGTTTTTAAAGTGTAATACTGAGGCAAAACCGGTAAGCTTAAATCCTATTTGACTAAATAAGGGGTGTGTAGCTGCTTCTCCTTTAGTTGCTGCTTTTAGGCTCAGTTCAATTGTGTCCATAAAGAATTGCAAAGCTTCTCTCTGTTGGTCACGGCCTAATTTGGCAAACTCATCTACGAAAGTGAAAATTTCCTTGGTCTTAGCGCTATAACAGCCACGCATCCAGTTTTGGAATAATTGGGCGTATGCTATGTAACTTTGATTGTTCTTGCTAATTTGTAAGGCTTCAAGAATAGAGCCATTAGCTAAGGAGGCACTTATTTTAGAGGTTTCATTATCAACACCTTGTGAAATAAGAAAGTTCTCTACTGCAGTAGTGCTCAAAGGTGGTACGAATACCTTTTGACAGCGACTGGTAATGGTCTGCAATAGGTTTTCAGGCTTTTCGCTTACCAGAAAGATCATGCTATTATCACTAGGCTCTTCTAAAGTCTTTAAGAACTTATTGGAGGCCGAAATATTGAGATATTCAGGTAAGTAAATGATTACAAATTTTTTCCCTCCGGCGTAAGACTTGTAGTTTAACTTTTCATTAATCCGTCGTACTTCAAGTACATTAATTAAGGCTGATTTACCATTAAGTCCTGCGTAATCGAGCCAATCATTAAGGCCAAAGAAATTATTGGCTTTTATAAAATCCATCCACTCACGCATAAAAAAGTCAGCCGTCAAGCTTTTAGGGGCTTTATCTTTAGTAGCAAAAGGGAAGCAATAGTGAAGGTCTGGGTAGCTGTTTTGACTAAACTGTATGCAATTGGAACAGCTACCGCAGCTATCGTTATCTAGTGGGTTTTTACAGGCCAGAAACTGACAGTAAGCTTTCACTAAGGGAAAAATAAGGGCTGCAGAACTGCCGTGAAAAAGCAAGGCATGGCCGTTTCTATTGTTATGAGCAGAGCGTATTAACTGTTCTTTTAAGTCAACTAAAGCGGGAATATCTTTTAAATGCATATCTTTTTATAATTGCCTTTCTTGCCAACGAGCATTCTCGTATTTTCGCAACAAAATTAAGACAAATGGCAACTATAGATACTTTAGATTTAAAAGGAAAGAGAGTTTTAGTGCGTGTGGACTTTAATGTCCCGCTAAATGATAAGCTAGAGATTACCGATGATAGTCGGATGCAGGCCCATTTACCTACCATAGAAGCAATTTTTGCGAAGGGTGGTATTCCAATTTTAATGTCCCATCTCGGTAGACCAAAAGACGGCCCAGAGGATAAGTTTTCTTTACAACATTTAGTGGCTCACTTAAAAGAGATTAGTGGCCGTGATGTTTTATTTATTAATGATTGTATTGGCGAGTCTGTTGTAAACACAACAAAAGAAATTGGGACCAGCGTAATTTTACTCCTTGAAAATTTGCGTTTTTATAAAGAGGAAACAGCCGGTGATTCAATTTTCGCTTCAAAGTTGGCGATGAATGGTGATGTATACATTAATGATGCCTTCGGAACGGCTCACCGAGCACACGCCTCAACGGCTGTGATAGCCGAATATTTTGGCTCTAATAAGGCCTTTGGTCGAGTATTGCAGAGTGAGATAGAAAACGTTAATAAGGTCCTCGTTGGAGGAAACAAACCCACTACAGCCATTGTGGGTGGCGCTAAGGTTTCTTCTAAGATTAGCATCCTTGAGAACCTTTTGCAGCGTGTAGACAACCTTATTATCGGTGGAGGCATGGCCTATACCTTTATCAAAGCACAGGGTGGCGAAATAGGGAATAGCCTAGTAGAAGATGATTACTTGGAGACAGCTAAAGATGTTCTCGCGAAGGCGGAGGAGTTAGGCGTGAAGATATTTTTACCAGAAGATAGTATTATAGCCGATAATTTTAGCAATGAGGCAAATACAGAGGTGAAGGCCTCGAGTGAAATACCAAGTGGTTGGATGGGCCTAGACGCTGGCCCTAAGGCGGTTGCGTCTGTAAAAGAAGTTCTTTTAGGTTCTAAGACGATTCTATGGAATGGCCCAATGGGAGTATTTGAAATGGAGAAATTTGCTGAAGGAACTAAGGCCGTTGCTAATTTTATAGCTGAGGCTACAACGCTAGGGGCATTTTCGTTAATCGGCGGTGGCGATTCTGTCGCCGCAATTAAAAAGTTCGGATTAGCCGATAAAGTTAGCTATGTAAGCACTGGAGGTGGTGCGATGCTAGAGTTTCTAGAGGGTAAGACCTTACCGGGTATAAAGGCAATTACAGGCTAATCTGCGTCTTTTATTAGGTATTGCTTATCAAGTACTTCATCGAAGTTGAGGGCGTCCGCGATACTCTCCCCATAATCGCTTATTACACGAAAGTATTTGCTCTCGTTAATGGTGGATTTTTGAAATATTTGACGGTTTTTTTGTGCTCGGTTTACCACGAAAATAACAAGGCTGAGAATGACTAACCATTTTGCCCCGCCTAGTAAAGCACCAAGGATGCGATTTATTCCGTTTAGAGCGACTAGCTTTAATCCACGCGTTAACATGCTAGCAATTGCATTGATTAATAAAATGGTGAAAAAGAAAACCACTACATAACTTACGATACGCAATTCAAAGTCGGCCGACTGAAAGTAGATGGTGAAATATTGGAAGACATATTCGGAGAGTAGATAGGAAACAATGATCCCAATAAAGAGACCTGTTAGTGCTGCAATCTCGCGAATAAAGCCGCGAGAGAAACCTTTAATTATTCCAAAAACTAAAGGCACAAGTATAATAATATCGAGTGTGGACAACGCTGTGTGAAATTGTAAGCGGGGAAGTTAAATAAAAAATATGCTAGATAAAGCGAACAAAGAAGATTGGCAGCGATTAATTGAATTAATCAAAGTAAAATTTAGTGACGGCGAAGAGCCTGATCTTGATGCTATATTATTTTTAATCGGTGTGCGAGAGCTAGGAATTGATAAAAGGCGCTTTAAGAAAGACGAAAAACTGGACCTCTTGCATATCGCAATATGCAGATTATTAACTCCTTACGGCTATTATAAGCTGGTAGGTGCGGATGAGCAGGGTTGGCCTCATTACGAGCTACTAGAAAAATTACCCGCTTTAAAGGCAGGTGAACAAAGCATCTTGATGAAAGAAGCTATTTTAAGATATTTTGATGAAGAAGAGCTTTGGTCGTGATTTTTTAATCAAAGGAACAGCCAATTAAAAGGCTATCATAAGGCTCTAGGTAGATTGTTTTAAGTACTTGCTGATTGGGAAGCAAGCGAATTTCCCCACAGCCAATCCAAGTGTAGTCTGGGCGTTCACCACGACTCGCGCGGATGCTTAGCGTGGCTGGTTCTTCGTATTTAAAGTTGATTTCGCCATTTTCATTGGTGACACCAGAAAGCCAAACTTTGTTTCCAGGTACCGGAGCAGCAACTTCTACGAGAACATTTTGTACCCGAGTGCTATCTGAATATGTTTTTACTATTACCGTAAATGGGTAATCGGGGTTTAAGTCATCAAACTCACAAGCCCCAACTATTAATCCTAAGCCTAAAAGGAAGAAGAAAATCTTTTTCATAAACCTATTGATCATCGCGACAACCGTTGTCAACGTCGTTGTATAATGTTAATTCTAGATTGATTGTTTTAACACCTCTCTCTAACTCGGCAAAGGTGCAAGTTTTATAAGGATTTTTAGTGGCTACAATCTCAACAACGGCTTTATTTTTCAGAGTGATGGAAACTTTACCATCCTCGTCACTATACAAATAATAGTCTATCGTTGTATTGTCCACTGGCGCGTAGATGCGCACTAAGGCATTTTGTACGGCAACCGTACCATCTTCTACGGTTAAAAATAAATCGAGAGAGAAATCCCGATCGTCACTAGAACAGCCTCCAAAAAATAGCACCAAAATGGTACTAAGGGTAAATAGTCTTATTAATTTGCTCATAATATAAGCCGAATAATTTTCATCTTTGCGGATTCAAATATAGTAATTAACGGAGGCGAATAAGTATTTAGCATAGAGAATGAAAGAACAAATAGATTTACTCAGTCAAGAAGTGGCTTCATTTTCTTCAAATAAGGAGGAGGTAATAGAGGCTTGGCGTGTAAAAATGCTGGGAAAGAAGGGAACAATTACGGCTCTATTTAACCAGTTTAGAGAAATGTCTCCCGAGCTGAAAAGAGAATGGGGTAAACCTCTAAATGCACTTAAAGTAGAAGCGCAAGAAAAGATAAATAGTCTCAAAAATAGCTTAGAAAGTACTGATAGTGGCGCATCTGGGCTTGACCTAAGTCGGCCGGCAAACTTTACAAATCTAGGGTCGCGTCACCCAGTTAATTTAGTGAAGAATGAAATTGTTGGCATTTTTAAACGGATAGGTTTTAATTTAAGCGAGGGTCCTGAGGTGGAAGATGATTGGCATAATTTCTCGGCCTTAAATTTTCCAGAAGAACATCCTGCCCGAGACATGCAAGACACTTTTTTTGTACGTAAAGATCCCGATTGGGCCTTGAGAACCCATACATCAAGCGTACAGGTGCGGGTTATGGAAAATCAAAAACCGCCAATTCGGACTATTTCCCCAGGCAGAGTTTTTCGAAACGAGGCCATTTCGGCCCGATCACACTGCTTTTTCCATCAGATTGAGGGATTATATATTGACGAAGGCGTAAGCTTCGCAGATCTCAAGCAAACGCTGCTTTTTTTCGCCCAAGAGTTTTTTGGACCGGAAACAAAAATTAGACTACGCCCATCTTACTTTCCTTTTACCGAGCCAAGTGCTGAAATGGATGTATACTGGGGACTAAATAATGAGCGCGATTATCGCATGACGAAGGGAACCGGTTGGTTGGAAGTCTTGGGCTGCGGGATGGTGGACCCTAACGTTTTGGAAAATAATGGCATCGACTCAACTAAATATAGCGGCTACGCTTTTGGAATCGGAGTGGAACGTATTGCTTTACACCGCTTTCAAATTCCCGATATACGACTCTTATTTGAAAATGACTTAAACTTTTTAGATCAGTTTAAAGCGGCTTATTAACCTGAGTTCGACCTAAATTATAGCCTCAGATTTACAATAAAAGGAAAAAACTTGTAAGCCTCTTCCAAAAAGGAGTTTTTGGCGCCTTCGCGCTTCGCTATAGCCCGCTATTGCTTCAGTGCTTCGGCTTAAAACCCACTATTTATAAGAGGTCTGAGGCCTAATTTTACGCCGAACTCAGGTTATTAGCGAGAAGAAACCGAATCAGCTAAACGAGATGAAATGAAAAAGCGGCTACTAGTTCTAATACTAGTAGCCGCTTTCTTATTTCGAAGGATGGAACTAATTATCTTCTATAGAGGTGATTTTCATCATATTCGTCATGCCTCGGTCATCAATAGGCATACTCGCGATTTTAACAATTAGATCGCCGCCACTTACTAAACCTTTTTCGACTACAATATTTTTGATATCCTTAAAGGTTTCGTCGGTACTAACCATTTTATCGTAAAAGAAACCTCTAACACCCCAAAGTAAACTCATGGTATTGAGAATATTTCGGTTAGAAGTAAACATCAGAATTATACTTTTAGGACGGTGAGCGGCAATTTTAAAAGCAGTGTAACCACTAAAAGACATGGTAAGAATTGCGGAAGCACCAATTTGGTCAGCTACTTTACTCGCGTTATAACAAATAGAATCGGTTATAAATCGACGATTGCGATAACGGGGAGGATTTTCCTCATTCACTCTAACCTGACCGCTTTCCTCAACGTGGGCTATAATTTTAGACATGGCCTCAATAACCGCAACAGGGTGCTTTCCAACGGAAGTTTCACCGCTAAGCATTACTGCATCAGCACCATCTAAAACGGAGTTGGCTACATCATTCACTTCCGCACGCGTAGGAGTAAGTTGCTCAATCATGGTTTCCATCATTTGCGTAGCAATAACAACGGGCTTAGACTGAAGATGACATTTATTTACAATCATTTTCTGAATAAGCGGTACTCCCTGCATCGGTACTTCCACACCTAAATCACCACGTGCCACCATAATGGCATCGGAAGCTTCAATAATCTCATCAATTTCTACAACCGCTTCTGGCTTTTCAATTTTGGAAATAATATGACAAAGAGCATCGTTCTTTTGTAAGATGTCTCGCAATTGGTAAACGTCGTTAGGGTTTCTTACGAAAGATAAGGCTACCCATTCCACCGCTAGCTCCATCGCAACTTCTAGATCGGCTAAATCTTTATCCGTTAAACAAGGCAAAGAAATGCGAGTGTTGGGTAGGTTCACCCCTTTCTTAGACTTCAAGGGTCCACCTTGAATTACCTTCGCTTCCACCTTGTCGATGCCATTACTATGGATGGCTTCAAGTAAAATTTTACCATCATCAATTAAAATGCGGTCGCCAATTTTTACATCCGAAGCAAATTGCTGATAGGTCATAAAAACCTGTTTAGCAGTACCAAGCTCGTCTTTGTTGGTGAAGGTGAGGATATCCCCCTTCTTCAATACAGCGCCTTCTTCTACTTTACCAACGCGTAATTTGGGTCCTTGTAAATCAGCTAGGATAGCCACATTGGTTTCTAATTCTTCGTTTAAGCGCTGCACTTTTTTCGCAATTTCGCGGGCGCTATCGTGGTCACTATGGGAAAAGTTAATACGGAATACATTTACTCCCGCTTTAACCATTTCAACCATTACATTATAGTCATCTGAAGCTGGCCCTAAAGTGGCAACAATCTTTGCTTTGTTATTCGTCATCTTAGTTATTTAGTATTTTTTTTAAGCTACTTATGTGTTTTTCAGAAAGCTCACGGTGAACCTTTACGGGTTTAATGGAACTTAAAGCCGCAGCCATGGCTTTTAATTGGTTTCTTTCTTCCTCTTCTGCTTCCAGCCAAAGAAGATAATTATAGCCCTCTTTATTAGGCAGGACCATTCCCTTTACTTCTTGCTCATCATCAAACAAGGAGCCTTGTTCTTTTTCAATTAGCTCGCCTTTGTAACTGCTGTTTTCGGCCAGGCGAAATTCTAATTCTAAGTCCTTGTTAGAAAAGCCGAAAAGTATAAAATTAAAACTTGCCTTAGTGTTATTTTTACACAGATCTTTTTGCAAGCGCCGAAAGCTGAATAAAGGATGTTTATTTAACTGGTAAACAAGACTTAAAACTTGTAAATCGGAATAGATGCCAAAACCAGCAATTTGATTTTCTGACCAGCTTCCTAAATCAAGTTTATGTCTCGGCATAAGTTAAGTTTAAAACTTTAAAGGCGTTTTTGGCGGCTTCCTCCTCTGCTTTTTTCTTCGAAGCGCCCGAACCTTTTCCAATCAATTCTTGCTGTTTGAAGCAGCCGACGTGGTATAAGGGGTTATGGCTTTCGCCTTCGCTCGATATAACCGAAAAACGAATAGGCTGTCGTGCTTTTTGCCCCCATTCGAGCACGGCACTTTTGTGACTGGTAAAACGCTCGTCTAGCCCCTTTAAATCAATTTTACTCAAGATACGCTTTTCTAAGAACTGGCAGCATTGTTCGTAGCCGAGATCTAAATATAAGGCTCCAATTAGAGCTTCAAAGGCATCGCCATAAATCGATTTAGCCCGCGTTCCTCTTGAAGGAGTGTATTTTATTAGAGTGTCTAGGCCTAAAAGGAGACCTAGCTCGTTTAGATGCCTCCGGCTTACCAGCTTACTGCGCAGATTGGTAAGCTCACCCTCTTCTTTAAGAGGGAATTTACGATAGATATAGTCCGTTATTACCGCTCCTAAAATGGCATCACCTAAAAACTCAAGTCTTTCGTTATTAAGCTTTTGCCCTTTTATTTCTACAGATGCGGAACTATGAATCAGAGCCAATTCATAGAAGCTGATATTTTCAGGTTCTACCTTGAGTATGGCTTTGATTTGAAAATAAAAATTCCCGCCTTTTGCTGGGCGGGAATTGAAAGATTTTAACCAAGTAAAAAACATCCCGACAAGATAATTAACTTAGCTTACGGAATAGAACTGAGGCATTATGACCGCCAAAACCAAAGGTATTGCTAATGGCTGCTCTAACTTCTCGTTCTTGTGGCTTGTGAAGGGTTAAATTAAACCTTTCATCAATTTCAGGATCAACAGTACTGTGATTAATAGTCGGAGGAACGACGCTATTCTTGATGGCTAAAATTGCAGCAATTGCTTCAATCGCACCAGCAGCTCCTAATAAGTGACCCGTCATCGACTTGGTTGAACTAATATTGAGTTTGTAAGCATCTTCTTTAAAGACCCCTTTAATGGCCTTTAATTCTGCTACATCACCCAGTGGTGTGGAAGTACCGTGCACATTGATATAATCAATGTCTGCTGGGCCAAGACCAGATTCTTCTAGTACTTGTTCCATAACACTTTTTGCTCCCAATCCTTCGGGGTGGGGAGCAGTAATGTGATGCGCATCTGAACTGATACCACTACCTACCAATTCTGCATAAATTTTAGCGCCGCGCGCTTTCGCATGCTCGTATTCTTCAAGAACAATACAGCCTGCACCTTCTCCTAAAACAAAACCATCTCGTTCTTTGTCAAAAGGACGGCTGGCTGTTTCGGGTGAATCGTTGCGTGTACTTAGTGCATGCATGGCATTAAAGCCACCCATTCCCGCTTCATTAACAGCAGCTTCACTTCCTCCCGCAAGACAAACATCAATTTTGCCCAATCGGATATAGTTGAAAGCGTCGATTAAAGAATTAGTTGAGGAGGCGCATGCCGATACGGTAGAATAGTTTGGCCCTCTAAATCCGTATTTGATACTGATGTGCCCAGGGGCTAAATCAGCAATCATTTTCGGGATAAAGAAAGGATTAAATCGAGGAGTTCCATCGCCTTTTGCAAAGGCCATGCACTCTTCCAAGAAAGTGTCTAAACCACCAATTCCAGAGCCCCAAATCACACCAATGCGATCGGGGTTAAAATTTAACTCTTTTAGCCCCGCATCATTTACAGCTTCATCAGCCGTAATCATAGCGTATTGACTAAAACGGTCCATTCTTCTCGCCTCGCGGCGATCGATAAAATCTGTAACGTTGAAATCCTTTAACTCGCAAGCAAACTGCGTTTTAAACTTTTCAGGATCGAAGCGCGTAATACGGGCCGCACCGCTTTTTCCTGCTAGCAATGCCTGCCAATAGGCTTCCACGTTGTTTCCGATAGGAGTTAAGGCTCCTAAACCGGTTACTACAACCCTTTTCAGCTCCATAGAATTTTACTTCTTAGCTTCTTCGATATAAGCCACAGCTTGGCCTACAGTGGTAATGTTTTCAGCTTGGTCATCGGGAATTTGAATATCAAATTCTTTTTCGAATTCCATAATGAGCTCAACGGTGTCTAGCGAATCGGCACCTAGATCGTTCGTAAAGCTAGCTTCGGTAGTAACTTCATTTTCGTCCACTCCTAGCTTGTCTACAATGATAGCTTTAACTTTAGAAGCAATGTCTGACATGATAATGTGTTTAATTATAGGCTGCAAAGAAAGGAAATAATTCAAAATGCACACGATTAAAAGTCAATTGGTTTGCACATAGTTTGTATTTTCGTTTCATCAAAAGTACTCATGAAGAAAATTGTGATCCTAGCTTCGGGCTCAGGAACGAACGCCGAAAACATTGTTCGCTATTTCGAAGATAGCGACTTAGCCAGAGTGGATGCCATTATCACCAATAACGCAAAAGCAGGTGTAATTGACAAAGCCCGCAAATTGGGAGTAAGCTGTTTTGTAATTGGAAATCAGTCAGTTGTCGAGGGAGAGTTGGCTAAAAAATTGATTTCCTTAAAACCAGATTTAATCGTCTTAGCAGGTTACTTAAGGCTAGTCCCACAAGACATTATTAGCGCCTTCCCCAAACGGATTATTAACATCCACCCTGCTCTTTTACCCGACTATGGTGGTGAAGGTATGTACGGAAAATATGTGCATCAAGCTGTAGTAGAAAATGAGGAAGAAGTGAGCGGAATTACCATTCATTACCTTAGTGAAGCTTATGATGAAGGTGAAATCATCTTCCAAGAGGAGGTTGAAATCGACTTTGAAGATGAATGGCAAGATGTAGATTATAAGGTAAGAGAGCTCGAATACAGACATTACCCTGCCGTAATAGAATACCTTCTGCCAGATCTTTAATGGAAATTTTTATTTACACCGACGGAGCAGCTAAGGGAAACCCTGGCCCCGGCGGTTATGGTGTTGTGCTTGAGGCCCAAGGAAAAAGAAAAGAACTTTCCCAAGGCTTTAGGTTAACAACCAATAATCGCATGGAACTTCTCGCCGTAATAATGGGACTCAAAGCATTAAAAAGCACAGGCCATGAGGTGCACATTGTTTCTGACTCTAAATATGTTGTCGATGCCATCAACAAACGCTGGTTGTTTTCATGGGTAAAAAAAGGCTTTAAAGACAAGAAAAACGTAGACCTATGGAAAATGATCCTCCCAGAGCTCGAAAAACATAAACCCACTTTTCATTGGGTAAAAGGTCATAACGAACACCCGCAAAATGAACGCTGCGATGCTCTAGCGGTAGCCGCGAGTAAAAAGAAAGATCTTTTAATAGACCAAGCGTTTGAAGACGAAAAAAGGGGAAGTGGGCTGTTTTAGAACAAAAGTTTAGAATAAAATATACTCTTCTGGATCAACAGCAAAACCATTATACCACAGTTCAAAATGTAAATGTGGCCCGGTACTCAGTTCACCCGTATTGCCGATAATAGCGATCGGCTCACCAGCATTTACTTCTTCGCCCTGCGCTTTTAGTAAGGCAGAATTGTGTTTGTAGATACTTACAAACTTGTCGGTATGCTGAATTATAATTACATATCCCGTTTCCGCAGTCCATTCAGCAAATATTACCCGACCATCTTGAGCCGCCTTAATAACCTCATTTTCCTTGGCTACCACATCTACCCCCAAGTGGTTTTCTTCCGCAGAAAAACTGTTTGTTACCAATCCTTTTAATGGGGTGAAAAAGTTAATGCTTTCTATGTTGAGACGAGAAGATTGCCCTACCGGCACACTAAAGCGCTCTTCCTCCTCTACCATTTTTCGTAAAATAGAGTCTTCTTTACTGAGGCTTAGCTTTACCTTTTCTTTATTTAAACTATCAATCACCAAAGTATCACTTAGGTCTAGCGGTGCCTTTCCTTCGATAATGCCACGTAAATTAAGCATATAAAGATCGTTGTAAGCCAATTGCTCTTGTAAACTATCAGTTACCGCCGCTAATTCCATCGCTTGTTTTTTTAGCGCAGTACTCGAGTAACCCGGGATGTATTCGCGTAATGGGGTAAAGGCAATTAAAAGGGTGGTGCTGGCGATAAGCATAATAACAGAAATCCCTGCGAAAACAAAAACATTAAGGCGGCTCAACTTAAAGGAAAGCTTTTCCTCGAAGGTATCATCGTTTAAGATTACCAAGCGGTATTTATTTCGCAGTTTGGTAATTACTTTTTTCTTTTCTTTTTTTTCGACCGCCATGATTTGGGCAAATATCAGAAAAAGGATGTCAAATTCTTTTTTTTCGCTTAATAACCTAACATATATATAAAATTTGGCCTCATTGCTCTTCAAGAGCAGCAGTTTTCCGCAAAAAAGGCACCTTTAGCGTCCGCTTTATTTATGGTAGCCCGCGGCAGTTGTAGTTCTCAGCCCTATTTCTTTCTTTTATTGAAAATCTGAGGCTTTAATTTATTGTCGAATTCACGTTAATTTATAGTCGGACTCAGCTTATTACAATATTTTTGCGCATTATATGTTAACACCATTCACCTAGCTTAAGGTAAACACGTGAGAGCTTTTTCGTATTTAATTGTCCTTCTTATTTCTATTTGTCTACTGCCGTCATGTTCTCGCAGTAAAGACACCTTGATCTCTCGTTCCTACCATCGAACGGTAAGTAAGTATAATACCTTGTTTAATGGTGAGCAGGCTTTGCTTAAAGCAGAGGCGACCATGAAAACGCAGAATAAGGACGACTTTGATAAGCTTTTAAAAATTTACCCCGGTCGCGATGAAAAAGGAGCCAGCGCCGTTAAGCCCGATTTAGAAAAGGCAATAGAGAAAAGCACCAAGGTAATTACGGAGCACTCGATGATGATCGAGAATAAGCAGCGCAATAGTTATATAGATGACGCTTACCTTTTAATGGGGAAAGCACGCTACTACGATCGCGATTATATGCTGGCCCTAGAAACCTTTAACTACGCGATTCAAGAATTTCGCCAGCCGACCATTCGCGTAGAGGCGGAACTTTGGGCGGCAAAAACAGAAACCGCTCTCGGAAATTTTGTAGCAGCAAAAGAAAGGTTTGAGCGAATCTACAGCGATCGAGTTTTATCGAAATATATAAATGCAGACGTTTACGCCTCTTTTGCAGAATTGGAAATTGATCAGGATAGATATCTTAATGCCTACCAACTGTTAAGTCAGGCTGCCGAAAAAACGAAAGAAAAGGAGGAAGAACTTCGTTGGCTCTATATCTGTGGTCAGCTGCAATCTAGCCTAGGTAACGATTTTGAAGCCAGTCAACTTTTTGCTAAGGTTATAAAAAAAGGGCCTCCGTACGAGCTGCTTTTTAATGCGCAGTTGTGGCAAGCCAGAAGCTACGACGTTGACTTGATGGATCAAAGCACAGCCTACGAAGACTTAGAGAAAATGTTGAAAGACGATAAGAATTTCGACAATCGTGACCGTATTTACTACGTGATGGCCGAAATCGCAAATAAGCTCGATGAATGGGAAGACCGCGAAACTTTTTTAAAAACCTCTATTAAAGTAAGCACAGTAAACCAGGTGCAAAAGGCATTGAGTTACCTGTGGTTAGCCGAGATAAGTTTTAAGGACCGCTTCTATGAAAAGGCCCAAGCCTACTACGATAGCACCTTTAAAACCTTACCCTCCGATCATATTAAATACCCCAAGGTTGCCTTGATGCGTAAAAGCCTAGGCAAGTTGGTGGCAAACTTGCAAACCATCGCCTTACAAGATAGCTTGCAGGCCTTAGCTTCGAGAAGCCCAGCCGATCAAGAGGCAATTGTGAAGCAAATTATTGAAGATATTAAAGAAAAAGAGGAGGAAGCGAAACGAGCTGAAAACGAAGCGCTTGATAACCTAGCTTTTAATGCCTTAAACAATACGGATGGCGGCGGGCTAAATGGTTTAGCGGGGGTAGGAACCGCAAACACGGAGTTTTATTTTTACAATCCAACTTTGCGCTCCAGTGGGGTGGGGATTTTTGTGACTAAATGGGGCAATCGAAAATTAGAAGATAACTGGCGTCGGACAGATAAGGCCTCCCAACAGGGTGCTATTGCAGAATCGCAGAACGGAAATACCGCGCAAGCTGACGGACAAGCAGGGGAAGGAGAGCAGGGCTTAGATCCCAAATATGATCCGCAAACCTATTTGGCAAACCTGCCTAATAGTCCTGAAAAAATGGAGGCTTCTCATTTGTTGATTCAGAATGCACTATTAGACAATAGTATTATATATAAGGAGGAAATTAAAGATTTAAAATCGGCGGCCGAAAGCGTGCTTGAATTACTGAAGCGCTACACGAATTATGTGGCGAAGGATCGTGCTTGGTACATTTTATATCGCATATATACAGTAGCCGAAAACACAGAGGAAGCCAATAAATACCGAGAGTTAATTTTAAGTACCTATCCCCAATCGGAATATGCCTACCTAATCTTAAACGAAGGCAAAGAGGAGCTACCGGTAAATGAAAAAGAAGCAAAAGAAAAATACCAAGTAGCTTATTCTGCTTACGAAGCAAAGTCATATCGCAAAGCCCATGGTTTAGCCGATGCAGGTTTTATTGAGTACGAGGAAAGTCGTTATGGTGCTAAGTTTTTGCTTTTGCGTGCTTACGCAGAAGGGGGCTTACAGAGAAAAGAAGATCTAATTGCAAGCTTAAAAAGAGTGCTTGAGCGATACCCACGTACGGACGAATCCGCGCAAGCGAAAAAAATATTGGATGTTATCGATGGTCAAGATGCCGAAGAAGGAGGCGAGGATAAAGGCGACAATGAAAAGTCCTTCACTTATAAAACGGACTTTAGCAATCAACACCGTTATGTTTTGGTAGTTCCAAACAATGGTGGCGGAGGAGTAAACCAGATAAACATTAAGCTGGCGAACTTTAATGCTAAGTATTACCCGAATGATAAGTTGTTGGTTAAAAGCGTTTTAATGGGCTTGGATAAGAATGTCGTAATGGTAAGTGGTTTAGCCAATAAGGTGCGAGCCGAGCAGTACTATCAAACGATTAATAACGAGAAGTATTTGGAAAAGGAGCTTTTGTCGGTTGATTTTAAACAATTTGTGATTTCAAATGCTAATTTTGCAGAGTTTTACAAGAGACAGGACGTAGAAGGTTATCTAACTTTCTTTAATAGCCATTATCTAAAAAATGCGGAAAAATAATGATGAGAAAATCTAAAGAGCCGGTTACCGGGGGAAGCAGTAGCAATAGAATTTTACAAGGAACAAGTATAGAAGGTGAAGTAGTTTCCGATGGCGATTTCCGGGTAGATGGCAGCATTAAAGGAAATATCGTTATTGCCGGAAAATTAGTGGTGGGGGAGAAAGGTCATGTTAATGGCGATATCAAATGCGGCTCAGCCACTATTTCTGGCAAGCTGGAGGGCAAGCTTGTAGTAGAAGAACTTTTAAGTTTAGAAGATAGCGCAGTCGTAGAAGGTGATATTTTTACCATGAAGCTATCTATTCAGCCAGGTGCAGAGTTTAGTGGCTCCTGTAAGATGGGCGCTGTGGTGCGCGAAATATCTAAGAATGACCCCAAAAAAACCGAAGGAAAAAGAGCAGAAAAAATCTCTTAAGGGCTACATGCAAGTGACCAGCTCCGTTTTTCAAATGGGCGCTTTAATTGCCCTAGGAGCCTATGGTGGCAAGTATCTGGATAAAGAATACAGCTTAGATAAAGCTTGGTTTACTATGCTAGGCACCTTAGTTGGATTAGCCGCTGGACTTTACATGGTTCTAAAAACCCTCAACTCAAAATCTTAATTTGCTAGCTTTTCATGTTAGATCTATTGCTGCGTAGGCCCATCCTTACTTTGTTTATTGCTCTTAGTTTGGCTTTGGCAGCCCAGGCCTATTATTTACAGGGGCAAGGCTTTGATTTAGGCACCTTTCGAACCTGGCAGGCTTATCTTATTAATTTCAGTCTAGCTTCTTTAATAATATTTATTCTCGGCCGCTTACCCGAGCGCATGCAGGGTAATCAGGGCTTTGTCTTTATGATCGGCAGCGCTGTAAAGTTCCTTTTTTTCTTTATTTTTTTCTACCCATTTTTTAAAGAAGACGGCGAGATTCAAAATATAGAATTCGCTTCCTTTTTTTTACCGTATTCTATCTCATTGAGCATCAAAACTTTGCTTTTATTGGTAAAGCTGAACAAAGCTTAAAGGGCTAGAAGAAAAAAGAGGAAAAATTTATATAGGTCAGAAAGCAATAATGTGTACTTTTGCGCTGATTTTAAAATGACCCCTGAAAGCCGAGTTATGATGACTAAAAGATTCGGATTCTTAGTCCTTATGTTCTCTTTTTTGATGTCCTCTTCAATGATGGCATCCGATTCTCACAGTGAAAGCGGTGAGCTTACGATGAAAGAGCAAATTAAAAAGGATATAGATCACCACTTAAAAGACTCGCACAGTTTCCATCTGTGGGGCGATCACGACAAAGGAACTGCTGTAGGTTTTCCTTTACCGATTATCCTTTGGGATGGTCAACTTCACCTATTCTCTTCTTCAGAATTTCATCACCATGATAATGGGGTGGTAGAAAGCAAGGGGACATTCTTTAAGGAGTACCACAGTAAGATTTACATTACGGATGCTGATGGTCATATTCACTATGGTGAAGATGGTTTTGTTTCGAATGAGAAGCCTATCGATTTTTCGATCACCAAAAACGTGTTTAGTCTTATTCTTATTTCGGCTTTAATTTTCTGGATTTTCAGCACCGTTGCAAAGAGATATAAAAATGATCCCGTGCCACGTGGAATGTCAAAAATCTTCGAGCCTCTAGTTATATTCGTAAGAGATGAAATCGCCATACCTAATATTGGTGAGAAGCACTATAAGAAGTACATGAACTACCTCCTGACGGTGTTCTTCTTCATCTGGATGGTAAACTTGTTTGGTCAAACTCCTTTAGGTATTAACATTACGGGTAATATCGCGATTACTTTTGCTTTAGCCTTAATCACTTTCTTAATCACCACTTTTACCGCTAATAAAAACTACTGGGGTCACATCTTTTGGATGCCAGGTGTACCTTATCTAATGCGTGTGGTATTAGCCCCAATTGAATTATTGGGTATGTTTATTAAGCCTTTTGCACTATTGATTCGTCTTTATGCAAACATCTCTGCCGGTCACGTAGTAATCATGAGTATTATCGGATTACTTTTCGTTTTCGAAAACTGGTTCGCTCGTGGAGCGTTCTTAGGCTTAGGCTTATTCCTTTCGGTTATAGAATTATTAGTTGCCTTTTTACAGGCGTATATTTTCACCATGTTGTCGGCTCTTTACTTCGGAAGTGCAGTAGAGGAACATCATCATGATGATCATTAAGATTTTTATTAATGCTTAAATTTCACAAACCATGGAAATTCCAACTATTGTAGGTGCAGGTTTGATCGTAATTGGTGTAGGTATGGGTATTGGCCGTATCGGTGGTTCCGCAATGGAAGCTATCGCTCGTCAACCAGAAGCATCAGGTAAGATCCAGAGTGCAATGATTATTGCTGCTGCCCTTATTGAAGGTATTGGTTTCGCTGCTTTATTTGCTGCGTAACCTACCAACTACCGAAAACTGTAGGGGTTGCCTGCAGTTTTCGGTTAAATTTTTACAAAACGGATCAAAATAGAAGAAAGTGGAAAAGCTTATAAATGATTTTTCGGTAGGGTTGTTCTTTTGGCAAACCTTATTGTTTTTAGCACTATTGTTTCTTTTGCGTAAATACGCATGGAAACCAATTATGGAAGCGGTAGATAGCCGTGAGAAAAACATTGAGGATTCCTTAGCTTCAGCTGAAAAGGCACGCGCCGAAATGGAACGTCTTCAGTCGGATAACGAAAGAATTTTAGCCGAAGCTCGCGCAGAGCGTGATGGTATTCTTAAGGAAGCACGTGTAATTAAAGATAAAATGATTTCCGACGCAAAGGCAGAGGCATCAGAGCAAGCCGCAAAAGTGATTGCATCTGCCAAAGAGCAAATCAATAACGAAAAAATGGCGGCTATTACCGACCTTCGTAATCAAGTGGCAGAAATGTCAATTGAAATTGCAGAAATGGTACTTAAAAGAGAATTGTCAGATAAGGATAAACAAGGTGCTTTTGTAAAAGAGCAGCTTGCTAACTTTAAAATGAACTAACATGGTAGTAACCAAGTTAGCCAGAGTATACGCCAAAGCGCTAATCGATTTAGCTCAAGAGCAAAAATCAGTAGACCTTATTAAGGCTGATATGGACTTAATTTCAGCGACCTTAGCTGCCTCGCGCGACCTGAGAATAATGCTTAAAAGCCCTATCGTTAGAGCAGATAAAAAGAATGCTATTCTACTGGAAATATTTCAAGGAAAGATTTCTGATTTAAGCGTACGCTTTTTGGGAATCGTGGTAGATCATGGTCGTGAATCGTCTTTAGCAGAAATGTGCGAAGCATACCAGGTTATGTTTCTCGAGTTTAAAGGCATTGAGAAGGTTACTGTTACAACTGCTTATCAACTTTCTGAAAAGGAATTAGCAGAGGTTATCAAAAAAGCCGAAAGCTTAAGTGGTAAGAAAGTACAGTTGGAAGAGAAGATAGACGAGTCTATCATTGGGGGAATGATATTACGAGTTAAAGATCAACGCTTTAATGGTAGTATCGCTCATCAATTAAAAAGCCTAAAACGCGAGTTCCGGGCAAATCATTATATTAAAGAATTTTAAGGAATTTATAACCTCAAGCAAAATGGCTGAAGTAAAATCCGCTGAAGTATCAGCAATCTTAAGGAATCAACTATCTGGATATAAAACAGAAGCAGATCTCGAAGAAGTAGGTACCATCTTACAAGTAGGTGACGGTATTGCCCGTGCCTATGGTTTAAATAACGCACAAGCAGGTGAGCTTGTAGAATTTGACTCAGGTTTAAGAGGTATTGTTTTAAACCTAGAACAAGACAACGTTGGTATCGTACTTTTAGGTGCCGATGCCAATATTAAAGAAGGTTCGAACGTAAAACGTACGGGCCAAATCGCCTCTGTTAATGTAGGCGAAGGAATGGTTGGCCGTGTAGTAGATACCTTAGGTACTCCTATTGATGGTAAAGGACCAATCGAAGGTGAAACTTTCGAGATGCCTTTAGAGCGTAAAGCTCCTGGTGTAATTTACCGTCAGCCTGTGACCGAGCCTTTACAAACAGGGATTAAAGCGATCGACGCGATGATTCCAGTAGGAAGAGGTCAGCGTGAGCTTATTATCGGTGACCGTCAAACGGGTAAATCAACCGTTGCGATTGATACCATTATCAACCAGAAAGAATTTTACGATGCGGGTGAGCCTGTATTCTGTATCTATGTAGCCATTGGACAAAAAGGTTCTACGGTTGCGGGTATCGTTAAAACCCTAGAAGAAAAAGGCGCAATGGACTACACGGTAGTTGTTGCGGCAAACGCTTCTGATCCTGCTCCAATGCAGTTTTACGCTCCATTTACTGGTGCAGCTGTAGGTGAGTACTTCCGCGATACAGGTCGTCCTGCCCTAATTGTATATGATGATTTATCGAAGCAAGCGGTAGCTTACCGTGAAGTTTCTCTTTTACTACGTCGTCCTCCAGGCCGCGAAGCATACCCTGGTGATGTATTCTACCTTCACTCACGTTTATTAGAGCGTGCAGCGAAAGTTATCTCTGATGATACAGTAGCACGTGGTATGAACGACTTACCTCCCTCATTAAAAGATAAGGTAAAAGGTGGCGGTTCTTTAACAGCTTTACCGATTATCGAAACACAAGCGGGTGATGTATCGGCGTATATTCCTACGAACGTAATTTCTATTACGGACGGACAAATTTTCTTAGAGTCTGATTTATTCAACTCGGGTGTACGTCCTGCCATTAACGTAGGTATCTCCGTATCACGTGTGGGTGGTAATGCGCAAATCAAGTCTATGAAAAAGGTATCCGGTACCTTGAAATTAGATCAAGCTCAATATCGTGAACTAGAAGCTTTTGCTAAATTCGGTTCTGACCTAGATGCGGCTACCATGTCGGTAATTAACAAAGGTCAACGTAACGTAGAAATCTTAAAGCAAGGGGTTAACTCTCCCCTTCCAGTAGAGAAGCAAGCTGCAATTATTTACGTAGGAACTAAAGCCTTATTAAACAAGGTTCCCGTTAACAAAATTAGAGAGTTCGAAGTAGAATTCTTGGATTATATGGATAACAAGCACCGCGATGTTTTAGATCAACTAAAAGCGGGTAAGCTTACGCCAGAAATCACTGGAACTATTGAGAAAGTTGCTAAAGAATTAGCAGCAAAATATTAGAAAAGAATTAGGAGAGAGCCCTTGGCTCTTTCCCTTTCTTTAAACCTCGTATTATGGCCAATTTAAAAGAATTACGTAATCGCATTACCACGGTAGGTAGCACCATGCAAATCACTTCTGCAATGAAGATGGTTTCTGCTGCCAAACTGAAAAGAGCCCAGGACGCGGTTACCCAACTAAGACCATACGCTCAAAAAATTGAGGAGATCTTAGTGAATGTAAGCGCTACCCTTGATTCTTCTGAAGGACCTTACAGTCGTCAAACAGAAGATGTAAAGAAAGTATTGATTGTAGCCATTTCTTCTAATCGTGGTTTATGCGGCGCGTTTAATGCCAATGTGGTAAAACGTGTGATGCTTTACAAAGGTGAAACATCAGCACAGGTGGATATCTTTAGCATGGGTAAAAAAGCGGCTGAAATTTTAACCAAAAAAGGAGCGGGAAAACCTGTAGGCGATCGCAATACGATTTATGAAGATCTTAGTTATGCTAACGCATCTGCTGTAGCAGAAATGTTAATGGAGAAATTCTTATCGGGTGAGTACGATCGTATCGAATTGGTATATAACCAATTTGTAAACGCTGCTAATCAGATTGTACAATGCGAGCAGTTCTTACCCATCCGCGAAAGCAAACTGGAAGAAGGACAACAAGCTTCGGGCGAGTATCTTTATGAGCCAGGAAAGGAGGAAATCCTAGAGGACTTAATTCCTAAGTCTTTGAAAACACAAGTTTTTAAGGCGCTTCTAGATAGTCAGGCTTCTGAGCATGGTGCACGAATGACCGCCATGCACAAGGCTACAGACAACGCCGATGAGCTTAGAAAAGCACTTAGCTTGGAATACAATAAAGCCCGTCAAGCTGCTATTACCAACGAAATCTTAGAGATTGTAGGTGGAGCCAATGCTTTAGAAAAAGCTTAAAAGTCTTTTATAATATACTAAAACCCTCTACTTCGGTAGGGGGTTTTTTTGTGGCTACCCTTTCTAAAAATTGCGTCGCGCCTAAGTTTAGATGGCCTGTTATTTGTTACCTTTCCCATTCAATGGCCCGATTAAACATCACCCTCAGAGGAAGAATATTTTTTTCAATGCTCCTAATTATTGGGGTGTCCTTTTTTTTGACGGGAACCATATCCTTTTACCACTTTAAGCAGGAAAACGAGAACTATCACGAAGAGCGCCTTAGACGTAAGGAGTTTGCGATTTTAGAGGCCATTAATTTCTTTTTGCGGGATCAGGAGATTACGGATAACACCGATTCCATTGTTAAGATGTTCGATAATAAAGTTTGCGAACTATCGCAAATTAATGGTCTCGATATTAATATTTATGGACTTAATGGGAATCTCTTAATTGCTAGTACTCCTAGCTTACACGAGGATAGTATCATTCCCGTTAAAATCGATTACGAGCTAATGGAGCGTCTCTACAAAACCGCCGACCAGGTTTTAACGAGGCCGAAGACCGATAGTCTACAATTTCTGAGCTCTTTCGATTTCATTCGTAATGTTTACGGCAAACCCGTGGCCATTGTTAACCTTCCTTATTTTGACTCTGAAGATATCGGCCGCGAAGATCTTGAGGATTTCCTGTTGCGTTTGTCGGAAATTTATTTTCTACTATTTATTGCTGCTGGTTTTTTGGCTTTCTTCCTTTCCAATTACATTACCGGCTCATTGCACACCATTGCCGAGCACATCAAGAACACCAGGATAAATGACGCAAACAAGCCCTTAGAGTGGCGTTTTAACGACGAAATAGGTGCCTTAGTTGAAGAGTATAACCGCATGCTGGAAGAGTTGCGTAAATCGGCGATAAAGTTAGCGGAAACCGAAAGGGAAACCGCTTGGCGCGAGATGGCCAAACAGGTTGCGCACGAAATAAAGAATCCTTTAACCCCCATGCGCTTAAATGTGCAGTATTTAGCTAAATCACTCAAGGTAGATGAGCCCGAAAAGCTAGCTGAGTTTAGCCAATCTATGATCGATCAAATTGACACGCTGAGCTCCATCGCTTCTGCATTTTCGCGCTTTGCCAGTATGCCAGAACTGAAGTTAGAGGGCTTTCCCATTGAAGTGGTAATTAAAAGGGTGACTTCTCTATATCCGCAGTCGTCAGTAAGTTTTAGCTCCGAGAATAATGGTTTGGCTATTTACGCCGATCCAGAACAATTAATTAGAGTGATGAACAACTTGATTAATAACGCGTTGCAAGCTGTTCCTAAAGAGCGAAAGGCTAAAGTTAAGGTAGAGATCAGCAAAGTAGGAGAAGAAGTATTAATTGCGGTTAGCGATAATGGTGAAGGAATTCCGGAAGAGCGACAGCAAAAAATATTTGAACCGCGCTTTACCACTAAGAGTAAAGGAATGGGTCTAGGTCTTGCCTTGGTTAAGCGTATTATTGATAGCTTTAAAGGCCGAATCGAGTTTCAAACAGAATTACAAGTTGGCACTACTTTTAGAGTTTATTTACCCCTTTTTAAGACCGACGAAAAATAGGCTGAAGCTTTCATATACGTTTCTATTTACCTTCTTTTGTAAACACACAATTCTCATACAATGGACTACCAAAATATTCTTTTAGAACTAGAAGCGCCCATCGCGGTTCTTAAGATTAACCGCCCTCAACAACTCAATGCGCTTAACAAAGCGACTATTGAGGAATTACACGAAGCGTTAAAAGAACTGCGTGAAATGACGGAGATTCGTGCTATCATTTTAACTGGGGAGGGACCCAAGGCTTTTGTAGCTGGAGCTGATATCAAAGAGTTTTCAGACTTTGGTGTTAATGAGGGAACTGAGTTAGCTGCCTTAGGGCAAGAGACTTTGTTCGATTATATCGAAAACTTTAACAAGCCTATTATTGCAGCGGTTAATGGTTTTGCCTTAGGGGGTGGACTAGAATTGGCCATGTCTTGTCATTTCCGCGTGGCAGCAGGTAATGCAAAGATGGGTTTACCCGAAGTTACTTTAGGCTTAATTCCCGGATACGGAGGTACCCAACGCTTAGCTCAACTGGTAGGAAAAGGGCATGCCCTGGAAATGATTACTACTGCAGAAATGATTACTGCCAATAAAGCGATGGAGCTAGGCTTAGTTAATGAAGTGGTAGAACACGATGAACTACTGGACTATTGTCGCGGTAAAGCCGTACGCATCTCAAGAAACTCATCTACCGCAGTGGAAAGCGCAATTAAAGCGGTTAATGCGGGCTTTAAAGAAGGAGTTAGTGGCTTTAAGGTGGAGATAGAAGAATTTGGTAAGTGTTTCGGCACGGCCGACTTTGTAGAAGGAACACAAGCCTTTATGGAAAAAAGAAAACCTCAATTTTGAGTTTACGCAAAGACTTTTATTATAAAAGAAGGGCTCGTTACTATTTAAGTGACGAGCCTTCTCATTCTCAGCCCTACCTCTGCATCGTACTGCATGGCTATGGTCAACTGCCAGAGTATTTCCTTAAACATTTTAGCCGTTTAGAGCGCAAGGATATTCTTTTTGTGGCGCCTGAGGGATTGCATCGCTTTTACTTAAATGGTAGCAAGGGAAGGGTCGGTAGTTCTTGGATGACCAAAGAGGACCGCCTAAATGATATTGATGACTACTGTAATCTTTTAGATGAAGTTACGGAGCAAATATTGGCCGAGAATAAATTCGATAAAATTGTTCTTCTTGGCTTTTCGCAGGGGGTGGCTACCGCTTGCCGCTGGATGAGTCGAACTAAAAAACCCATCGATGAATTAATTCTTTGGTCTGGGGCTTTTCCCCCCGATTTAAGTTTTGAAGAGGCCGTGCAGTCGCTGGGAACTAAACCTATTTATATGCTACTGGGTGACAATGATGAGTACGCCAAACCGGAAAAGTTAGAGGAACAAAAGAGCTATTTAGCTGCAAATGGCCTACAAGTACAAGGACAAATATTTAAAGGCGGTCATACTATTCTTCCAGAAGTTTTAGCAGAGTTAGTAGAGAGAGTATTCCCCAATTTTAATCCTCGTCGCCATCCATAAAATCGTTTAAATCACGGCGGTCTTTTTTAGTGGGCCTCCCCGTTCCTTTGGCGCGATTGAGTTTGTGCATAAGACCAATGAAGTTTAGCTTTTCGAGCTCTTCGGGACTGGTAACGTCGGTGATATAATCGGCCACCAACTTCGCGCCTACGCGCGATTTAGGCAAGTCGAGAACTTTAAGGCTAAACTCTATGCTGTCTTTACGAAAGCTAATTTTGTCGCCCACTCGTACTTCGCGGGAAGCTTTAACCCTATCGTTGTTTACAGTTACACGATCTTTTCGCAATGCTTCTGAAGCCAAACTGCGAGTTTTGTACTTGCGCACACTCCAAAGAAACTTATCAATTCTCATAGGACGAAAATAAGAAACCCGATGCGTTTAAAACATCGGGTTTCTTTATAATAAAGGGGGGACCTATTATTATTTACGGTACACTACTTTTTGAGTGTGAGTGTTGTTGTTTTCTATAACTTTCATCAGGTAAACACCATCAAGTAAATCTGCACTAGGCGTGTATACTGCGGTATTAGTACCAGCTCTGAAGTTTCCTAGCTGCGCTGCGTCAACCATTTTTCCACTTAAATCGTAAAGCTCAACTCGAACATCACTTCTTTCGCTTAATGCGATATCGATATGCGCGGCACCATTAAATGGGTTGGGATAGACATTTAAACCTTGATTGCCCGCATTGCTAAACTCTTCTTGGCCAATTACTCTACCTTCTGTATTAAAAGTAACATTAGCAATGGCTAAGTTCATGGGCTGGAAGTTTTGGTAATCACCCACTACAGTGAAGGTTACGTTTAGCACTTCGCTAAGGTCAAGAGGCGTATTTCCAGCAGAAACTAAATCTGCGATATCTACGCTATAGGTTCCCATGGAGCCATTATTAACCGAAATAGTTTTACGGTATTGCTCGCTCCAGTTCGTAATGTTATTTGTAACTAGAGTCACCGTAATTTCGTTAAAGCCGCTTAAGCTAGCTTCGAATTCAATTTGGTTGAAAGCGCTCATGTCTAGTGGTAAGTGACCAGGACGAAGCATTCTGAAAACACTTACGTAGTTTTTCACATTTCCGCTAAAGTTGATGTCACGCTCTAAGTGCTTCTCAGCAGGAGCTGTGGCGGTAACATAACCAGTTTCAGCACTTACGTCGAAAACAGAGCTAGTAACACCTAGGTCTCTTTCAAAGTCAGTACCCCACGGACCATCCGCTAGGTAAAGGATATCGCGACCCCCACCAACATTATTGGTCATTTCAAAACCTGTATCGAAGATATAGTCCGTATTCCAAACAATAGTCTCTTCAGTTTTAGATGGGTCTAAGGCAATTAGTTCACCGAAGTTAGCACGAGTACCTCCTTCGAAAAGGGTACGGTTAGCTTGAATATTCACCTCGCTTGCACCAATTGTATTCACAACATTTAGGAAGACTTTACCATTCTCGTAGTAGCCATTTTTAACATAAACCGTTGGAGTAATTACATTACTTGCGGTAATGCTGCTAACACTATTGTTGGCTTCCATTAAGGTAATAATGTCTTGCACTAGATCTCTTGTTAAGCTTTCCGAAACGGTCCAAACCTGGAAGTTATATACCTTATCTGAAGGCTCAATAACATAGTCACTTTGGTTCCAACGGGCATCAATAACAATGTCGCCATTGGCTTTTTCGTAAGCCACGAATGTTATGGCAATATCAACAGAGCCATCTTCTTGGTCTAAGCGGGCCATAATAAAATTGTGACCTTTAATTTGAACCGTTTTGATGTTGTTTAGGTTAGCACCATTTAAGCGATCGCAAATAACCTTGGTATGATTGTAAACCTCGTTTACCGTTTCAATTGCTAATATTCCACCTAACCTGTTTTGTGTGTTATTGTAGTAGTCTGCAGAAAACACATTCACCGCATTAGTGATCCCAATTAAGTCAGTTGGGCTCGTGATTATAGCAGGAGAGTTCTGAGGTCCGCTAGCAGGAATAAAATCTGATAATTTAGCCACTTTAGCAAGGTTGCTAGCGCGGAAGTTGTATAACGAAGGAGCTTCATTAATTCTTTCGTAGAAGGTATGTTGTCCACGTTTGATACGATTGAAGTTACGACTAGCAATTAAGCTTGCCATAGAGCCTTCACTTTCAATACCACCATTGTTAGCTCCCGAACTTCCCGTTGCAATGTTTTCAGCAGCGCTGTTGTTTGTAACCACAGGATCGATTTGGTTTTGGCTTTGTACAGCCGCTACGTTAGTTCCGTTTCCGTTTACTTGAACCGTTACGGTAAAAGAAACCGAACTTCCAAAAACAACTTGCGGAATAGACCAGACACCTGTAATGTTATTATAAGTAGTTCCTACTGGAGCATTATGACTCACATAAGAGAAATTAGGATCAATAAAGTAGGCAATTTCTACCGCGGTAGCAGGGGTTCCACTGGTTAAGTTATCTACAGTAATGGTAAAGGTTACATTGTCTCCTACATTAGGTGTGTTGTTCGAAACACTTTGTAATACCCTTAGATCTGCAGGGCAGCGTAAGGTGTTGATATTAGCTGTTACACTTCCTCCTTGTAAATTCCAAGTTAGACTGCTAGCCGCTGGAAAAGTTTCTTCAAAAACGCCAGAGTAAGTGCCAACAGAGAAACTTGTACCCTGACCTCTATTAGTAGGGGCGGGGGTAAACTCATTGGATACACCAATGGCTTCGTTAATCACAGTAGCGTTAGAGTTGGTGTAGCCGAAGCGGCCAACGATGTCGCCATTTACATCTATGTAAACACAATTTATTTCAGGAACCACTGCCATGGGAACCGTTCCCGCCATAGCGGAATAAGCAGCGCAGAATTCAGAAGTACCTACGCCAGAAACAAAAGAAGTTGCGGTAAGTAAATTACCCACAGTAAAGCCGGCAGGAAGAGGAACAGTAAACTCAAAACGATTTACCGAACTTTCTTGGCCTTGATTAAAACCATTAACTAATCCAGGACCATAAGAACCGGTACTTGCATCATTATCTGCAGCACTTCCTTCTACGGCGCTGAATAAAAAGTTTTTTCCTTGCACCATTAAGGCACCTGTGTAAAAGTCACCTTTAAAGAATTCAACTGTGGCGCCTGCGGGAGCAAAACCTTTTACGGTTAATGATCCGCCGGCAATAGTAACCATATCAATTACGGGAAAATTGATGAGGTAGTTACCGCCATTATCATTATCTAAATCATCGTTAATAGTAACAAATGGATTGGCACCGATTTTATGACTGTCGGTACTTTTAAGAAGGTCAATACCAATTTGTTTACTGGTATTAGCAGCACCGTTGGCTAAAACATTACCGTTATTATAAATGGAGTTGCGCGTAATTTGGTGTTTTTGCGCGTCACTAGTAATAAGAATTCCCGCGCCAACATTGTCGCGGATTATGTTTTTTGAAATCACATCTCCTTTATTACCGTAGATACGCATACCACTGGTTTCCGTGCCGCTTAAACCATTATTAAAAACCGTGTTGTTTTCAATTAAGTGATCTCCTGCAGATAAGTAGGAGTCAAAACCATTACCGCGGTTATTGCGGAAGAGGTTTTCACGAATAGTATTGTTTTCACAAAAATCGGCAACATCGAGTCCATCACAAATAGGATCATCGAGTCCATTTTCGTTAAAGTCGTTATGGTAAATATCCCAGCCTGAGCAACCACTGCGTAAAAAGCCGCCCATGGTTTCGCTGTAAGCTATATAATTGCGGTAAAGCTTTCCGTCGTTAATTCCCAAGGCTTGAAAGTTTGGCCCACCATTAACATCACCTACTGGGGCCATGTCGGCATGCGCCTCACTACCTAAAACACAATCATAAACTGTTAAACGACGAGCACCACCGCGAGCTAAAAGGTTCGCGTGGTCGAATAAAAACCAATCATTACCGAAACTATGAATTGCTAAACCGCGAACGGTGATATCTTCACCGCCAATTTGAATACCCCATTTAAGGTCATTGTTGGGAGAGTCATCCACGATTTCGATTTCCGGACCATCAACAGTTGGAAGAGTGACATTGTCAATTCCCACCTGACCACCTGCACCGAAGCTGGTAGTGTTGGTATTTCCAGTAAATGCAGTTTGAGTAAAACCATCGATTAATAGAACTCTGTTATTGATGGATGGCAGTTCGGTTGAAGTGATTTTAATGGTGAAAACACCAGTAGTCGCATTGTAATTGGGATCACTAGTTGGAATGTTAAATACCATATTGTCAATGCCCCAGTTTGAGTTGGCATCGACAATTGCCTGCCGCAAAGAGCCTAGTCCCGCGTCGTTAGTATTGCTCACTGTAACCGTTTGGGCACCTAAGCCTAGGCTCAAAGCAATAAATAAAATAATTCCCCGTGTTTTCATAATCTCTACCGTTTTTACAAGATTCAAAGATAAGCACTTATCAACAGTTGTTAGTAAATTTTAGACTAACGGTACCATATGTCGATTATCGGTAGAGGCTTTTAGGGTGGAATTCAAATAATAATACGCGCCATAGTCCTTGTAAGAGAAGGTACAGAAAACCATTTTTTGGATGAGACCAACTTGGTTACCTAACCAACTTAGCAGCCTTGGAACTTGTCCCTTTGTTGCAGCCTGCCGAAGCAGCAAGATCTATATTAGACTTTACCTTTTCGGGAAAACAGGAGGCATTAATTTAACTCCGGACTCAAATTATCAATACCCATTTTGCACTGAATGGACCCTAGCCCTAAGAGAGTTTGCTTTGCACCTTGGTTTTTTCAAGAATAGAAAATCGAAAGACTTATTATATGTTCGAAGCAGGGTTTTAAGTATTAAAAAGGGCTGATGTGTAGATAAAGCTATTGATAAGCATTCTTTTGTACCTTTAGCCTCTATTCTTAATTGAGAAAACATCGCCCAGTTTGATGAAATGTATAGTTGTTGATGACGACCCTGTTCAGAGAGAAGCAATAAAATCATGTATCGCTTCAGTTAAAGATTTAGAGCTGGTAGGAGTTTATCCTAATGCAATTGAAGCAAGGTTGGCATTGCAGAAGCGCGATGTGGATCTTATCTTTTTAGATGTAGAGATGCCCGAAATGAGTGGTATCGAATTCTTACAAAGCTTTAAAGATGTTCCTCAGGTTATTATGGTTACTTCTAAAAAGCATTATGCTTTTCAGGCCTTCGAATTTGACGTAACCGACTATATTTCTAAACCGATAGATATGGATCGCTTCTCTTCTGCTGTTCAGCGAGCTAGATACTATGAAGAGAACTTAAAAAAGCAGGAAACAGAAGACTCACTTTTTATTAAATCGGATGGTGTTCTAGTGAAAATTAATATCGAAGAAATACTATTTGTAGAAGCCTTAGGCGATTATATAAAATTAGTAACCGATTCACAAAGACATATTGTTCACAGCACCATGAAGGCCTTTGTTGCGAAACTTCCCGATACATTTTTACGGGTCCATAAGTCACATATTGTAAACCTAAAAAAGGTTAAAAAGCTAGAGGAAAACACCATTGAGTTGGCAGGTATACAAATTCCTGTGAGTCGGAATAATAAAAAAATATTGATCGAAAGACTAGCTCAGATCTAGCCTTTGTTTAAGAAGGCTAAAGGCTCTTTTTTTATCTCATTTTCCATGTTTTCTTCACAATTCTTTGTGTAACATTTAGAAATCAAGCTTGTACGTTGTTGATAATTTCATATCTTTCCCAAACCAACCAACAAACGTACAGCTCGATGAGAAATTTTCAACGTCTATACACTAGACTTAGTCCAAGCTCGACTTATTTCTTAGAAAAACTTAAATTCCCTTAGTTACGATACTTAAAGACTCAAACTGAGTTATCTCTGCGTTCCCTGTTTTTTTACACCAGCAATCAAACAATATGAGAGAAGTACTACCTTTTGGGCGATTTAATATACCACCCAAGCTCTTTGCATTTCCACAAATTATATTTTCGCTAAAACTCAAATTTAGAGAATTTGAGGACCCCCTTTTTTTTGATCGACGCTGATTATGTCTTGCATTAGCTCTAATGGAAGATGTGATTAAAGCATTTTTTCCTAACCGCTAGCAGTTCATTAACATAGCGGATATTTCCATTTAGATTTTCCCTTAGAACTAATCTAGTCCGCGCCTTTTTTAAGAGCGCACAGCCACTTTTGTGCTTAAAAATCAGAATTTACCAACATTAAATATTCAAATAAAAAATTAGTAACCGCCTCTAATAATTTAATATGAAACGAACACGCTATTTATTCTTGTTACTCTTTCTTGGTTTAAGCTTTCTCAGTTTTGGGCAGCTTTCCGAAGATTTTGAGGGCTCTTTTACTCCAACTGATTGGGTAATGACGGCTGGGTCTGGTTCTTGGACTCAGGAAAATTTAGAGGCTGACCATACCTCAGGGTCGGGTTCTTACGCCGATTACGATTGTTATAATATTAGTGGCACTAGCCCGGCCTATTTACAAACCCCCAAACTAGTAGTTAGTGCAACCGATAAGACTTTTTCCTTTTGGTATAACTACTATTTAGTAAGTGGAACCTGGGGTAATACTGCAGAGTTATATGTGGATGTTTCCAGTAATGATGGTGTTACTTGGACCTCAGGAACCACTAACTATATATCTGGCCAGCACGGTACCGGTTGGAATCAAATAAGTATCGACCTTTCTAGTTTCGAAGGTCAAGACTTTACCGGTAGTAATGTAGTAGTACGTTTTAGAGCAATTTCCGATTATGGCTCCTATAATATCGCTATAGACGATGTAGCGGGTCCAGCGGTTTTTGTACCGACTTGTTTAGCGCCTAACGCATTGGGAGCTAGTAATATTACTGCAAATGGTGCAGATTTAACTTGGACGGAAACAGGAACGGCTACACTTTGGGATATAGAATACGGAGCGATTAATTTTACGCCCGGAACGGGCACTACCCTAAGTGGCTTAACCGCTAGTCCATATTCTTTATCAGGTTTAAGCTCGTTTACAGATTATGAGTTTTATGTGCGGGCCGATTGTGGCGGCAGCGGCACTAGTAGTTGGTCGGGGCCTTTTTCTTTTAAAACGGCTTTTGCCTGTCCGCCCAATGCGGTTTGTGGAACCTATACCAGTGGAGATATTAGTAGTGATTACAACTTCAACTCTCTACCAGGAACTTCTTCATGTCCTGGCACCCTTTCATTAACCATCCCTTCTGGGGATTGGATTGATAGTGTAGATGTTTACTATGAAATGACTACGGCTAGTAATGGGTGGATGTCCGAGCAAAGGTCATGGCTTTACAGTCCAACCACCGGCCAAGGCGAAGGGAGCATAAGCAGTGGTTCAGGAGGGGCAGGGGGTACCTTTGTCTATTCCCGTGATGCCTTAAGCTTTGCCAATACCAGTGTTGGAACGGTTGATTTTGAAATGCACGCTGGGCGAACCTTTGGCGGGTCTGGCTGCAACAATACCTATAATTATGTGGTGGATGGCACGTGGCGAGTGGTTGCTTATCATTCAGCCGTGCCGGCCTGTACTCCTCCGAATAATCTAAGCGCTAATAATATTACCGCAACAAGTGCTGACCTCGGATGGACTTCTACGGGAAGTGAAACCCAATGGGATATAGAATATGGCCTAGCGCCATTTGCTCAGGGGTCGGGCACAATGGTAAGCGGAACTACTACGAACCCATACTCGTTATCAGGTTTAAGTCCTAACATGCAGTATGAGTTTTATGTGCGCGCTGACTGCGGTGGTAGCACAAGTTCTTGGGCTGGGCCTTACAGTTTTACTACTCCTTGTGCCGCGATTACGAGCTTTCCTTACACACAAGATTTTGATGCCTCCACAAGTACCCCTAACTGTTGGTCGCAAGACCCCGCAAATGGTGAAGATTGGACCTTTGGTTCATCCGGCATGACTTACGGTGCTGCGAGTGACCATACAGGAGGTGGCAATTTTGCGCGCATTGATGACTCATCTCCTCATAATGCTAATCCAGCAATACTAGAGTCAGTGCCATTCGACTTAAATACTTTATCGGTACCGCGTTTAGTCTTTTGGTATCAGAATAGATATACAAATACTTCAGGAGGCACATCTCAATTACACATAGATATTTATGATGGTAGTACTTGGAATAGTTCGGTCCTGTCGGTTACTAGTAACCTAAACACTTGGACCAAATATACAATCGACCTTAGTGCCTATAAAAGTGCTAATACTATTATTCGATTCAGAGCTATAGAAGACCCGTCAGGTTTTTATAGCGACCCATCTTTAGACGATATTACTATTGAAGAATCGCCCTCTTGTTTAGCACCATCAGTTTTAGGGGCAGCAAATATAAGTGCTAATAGCGCGGACCTAAGTTGGACCGAAAACGGAACGGCAACTAGTTGGATAGTTGAATACGGCGCGGTCAATTTCATTCAGGGAGCAGGAACAACGGTAACTGCGGGCTCAAACCCTTATACCTTAGCGAGCTTAAGTGACGATACGGAATATGATTATTACCTGAGAGCCTTTTGTGCTCCCGGGGATAGTTCCGTCTGGGTAGGGCCCTATACCTTTCGCACTGCCTGCTTACCTTTTACTTCTCCTTATACACAAAACTTTGATGGAGAAACGGCTCCAGCCATAAACTCATGCTGGTCGGTAATAAATACCGCAAGTTCCGCTCGTCTTCAAACGGATGCCACTCCTCTAGGAACTACCGCTAATTCAGCACCAAACTCAGTTGAGTTTTATGGCGGTTCTGGCACCAGCCCAAGCGATTTAATTTTAATAAGTCCTGAGTTTTCGGATTTAGATAACACCAAGCGAATTAAGTTCTATCTCTACGATTACAGTAATACTTCCGACTTTATTATTGGAACCATGTCGGACCCGAGTAATGCCGCGACATTTACACCTTTTGACACCATTTTTGAAACCGATATGGCGGATGACGTTTGGGAGCAGCATACGATAAGCTTTGCCAGCTATGCGGGAACCGATAAGCATATTGCATTCGCACACGGTAATAATACTACCTTCGACTACATACATTTTGATGATTTTGAATACTTAGATATTCCTTCTTGTCTAGAACCAAATTCTTTAGCCCTTTCATCGGCGGGAAGTACTTCCGCGACTTTCAATTGGGTAGAAGCAGGTTCTGCTACAAACTGGCAGTTGTCTTATGGTGCTCCAAGTACTTCGGCAGTAGCGGGGACTAAGCAGCTAGCTGGCACAAACCCTTATACCTTAACAGGTTTAACTGCGGCTACGAGTTATGAAATTTACTTGCGTTCTATTTGCGCAGCAGGAGATACCAGTATATGGATCGGGCCATTAAGCTTTACCACTAACTGCGCGGTGCCAAATCCATTAACTATGCCCTATATTCAAGGTTTTGAGTCTATGAATGGCACTTTAACCGGTGACGGAGTGGTAAGTTGTAATACTACCGCTAACTGGAACTTTAGTACGGCCGATCAAGCTTCAGGAAGGGTGAGATGGGGGACAGATGCGGTTACTGCTATTAGCGGTAGCGGTGCAATAACTCTTGATATAAACCCCAGTGGTTCTGATGTAGCAAATAATCTAATTCTTATGCTCAATATGAGCGCCTACACAGTGAATACGGACTTAGAGTTATTATTTGACTACATGGATCATGGTGATGAACTTCAAGCAAACGACAGTGTTTGGATTCGGGGAAGTGCTTCGGATAATTGGGTGGGGGTTTATGCCTTAGTGCCTAGTACTCGCACCAATGGTGTTAGTACTTCTGTTGGACCATTAGATATTGACGATTTATTAACTGCTGCAGGCCAGACAGTTTCCAATACTTTTCAAGTACGGTTTGGACAGGAGGATAATTTTCCTGCCACCTCCTCAACAGCGAGTGATGGTATCACTTTCGATAATGTTGTGGTGCGCTTAACTCCAAACTGTGTTCTGCCCAGTGCGCTTACTGCCAGTAATATCGACCAAGGTAACGCGGATTTAGATTGGACAGAAAACGGCACGGCCACGCTGTGGGATATAGAGCTTGGCCTGAGAGGTTTTGCTGCTACTGGAACCCCAACCGCAGCGGCAATTACCAAACCTTATAGCTTAAGTGGCTTACAAGGAGGAACAGGTTATGAGTATTATGTAAGGTCTAATTGCGGTGGAACAGATGGGACTAGTTTTTGGGTAGGCCCTTTTTCCTTCACTACTTTGCCTGATACCGCGGTGGGAGTGACTTGTACGAGTGGCTTTTTATCCGTTTTATTCTCCGAAGATTTTGAAAATAATAATGCTGGTTGGACTGGCGATGTAGGCACTGGAAATGGTGATTGGGAAATTCCCGATGGTGCCAGCTCTGGCGGCACAGGAGCCAGTAGTGGCTTCGGTGGGGGAAACTACATGAATTATGAAGCCTCCAATACATCAAATAATAATGGAAGTATTGTTTCACCTGCGATAGATTTAACGGGAGCCATTACTCAGGCGGAACTGTCTTTTTATATGCATGCCTATGGTGCTTCAATGGGAACCTTAAATGTGGGAGTTGGAACTTCCGCGAGTGGCCCTTTTACCAATGAGTTTGTTTGGACAGGCCCATTACAGACCGCAGCAACGGACGATTGGGTCAATGTTGGTGTAGATCTGTCTGCTTATTTAGGTTCAACTATTTACCTTCAATTTACACAATACGATACGCTAAACTCACTTGGTACTGGCTTCGATGGAGATATGTCTATCGATGAGGTTGAGGTTACATCTTGCGTAAGCTGCCCAGCACCTAGCAACTTTGTAAGTTCCAATCTTACAACCAATAGTGTTGATTTAAGTTGGACCGAAAATGGCTCTGCTACCACTTGGCTTATCGAATATGTTTCTCCCGGCAACGGTGTAGGTACTGGAACCGTGGTGAACGCAGGTTCAAACCCATACCCTTTAAGCGGACTTAGCCAAAACACCTCTTATGATATCTACCTTCGCGCTTATTGTGGAGTAGGAGATAGCAGTGCTTGGGTAGGGCCAATTAGTATTACCACCTTATGTGCCGCAGTAAACACTTTCCCCTACACGCAAAACTTTGATGCTTTAAGTCCTAATAACGGCACTATTTCATGTTCTACCACCAATTTATTAGGTGATTGTTGGAGCAATGAAAGCACGAACGATGATAGTGATTGGATACCACGTAGTATTTCAACGGGCTCTTCTTCAACAGGCCCAAGTAGTGACCATACAGGAGGCGGAAACTACCTTTTTGTGGAGTCAAGTTCTTGTTATAATAAGGTATCAACTCTTTATAGTGTAGAGTTTGACTTTACTGCGAATACCGCCCCAAGAATTTCTTTTTGGAACCACATGTATGGGACGGATATTGGCAGTTTAGATTTAAGCTATTCCATCGATAATGGGGCAACTTGGTCTGCTAGTATTTTCAATAAAAGTGGCGATCAGGGTGATGCTTGGCAACAAGACGGCGCATTAATTTTAGCCCTTGCGGGAGAAAGCTCTGTGATATTCCGTTTCCAAGCGACGACGGGCACAAATTTTCAATCCGATATTGCCATAGATGATATTGTGGTGGACCAAGCGCCAATGAATGAAGTGGGGGTAACCGCCATTGCAATTAGTGGTGACGGTTGCGGAACCAATCAGGCCGTAACAATTGATATTAGCAATTTTGGTGCAGCAACCCAAACTAGTTTACCAGTGGCTTATGAGTTAAATGGGGTAACTACCTCCACTACTTGGACAGGTTCGCTTGCGGCAGGAGCAAGCACTCAGTACACTTTCACTAGTTTATTTGATGCGAGTGCTACAGGTAATTATAGCATTAAAGCCTATACCGCTTTAGCAACCGATGCCGATAATAATAATGATACTAGCACAACCTCCATTGTAACGCCTGCGTCTTACGCAACCGATTATCGCGTTGATTTTGAATCAGGCTTAGCGCCTGACTGGACAAGCGATGGTAGCACAACAACTGGTCACAATGCTCCTTCCACCGTTCTTTTCCGAAACCTCTGGTCTAGCAGCCGAAGCTTTGTTACCACAAGTGCGCGAATTGATAATATTAGCGCGGGAGATGTTTTCCGCTTTGCTTATCGCTATACTAATTATTCGGCCGGTACAGTAGGAACAAGCTTAGGTGCAGGCGATAGCCTTAAGGTTTTAATTTCAACTGATTGTGGCGTCAACTTCAGCACTTTAGATAAGATTCACTCTGGCAATCATATCGCTTCGGCTGATATGAGATTGATGGAATATGATCTGAGCGCCTACGCGGGCGAGAAAATAGTAATTCGCTTTGCCGCCGAATGGGGAACAGGCGATTATTATTTAGATCTGGATGAAATTTATGTAGGTACGCCTTTATCTTCTAACACTTTAGTGAGCTCCGATTTTAATGGCGCGCAAATTTCCTGCAAAGGAAGTAGTGATGGTCAAGCAGTAGCGCAAGCCGCTGGCGGGGTTAGTCCTTACACCTTCGAGTGGGATGCCAGTGCTGGTTCTCAGCTTAATGATACCGCATCTGCTTTAAGCGCGGGTAAACACTACGTGACCATTACAGATGCCCAAGGCTATAGCATAAAGGATTCGATTACCCTAACCGAACCAGATACCTTGGCTTTAGGGATTGGAACGAGTAATCCTTCCTGTGCGCAAAACTTCGACGGCGCAATAAACCTAATAGTAAGCGGTGGAACAAGCCCTTATACTTTTGCTTGGTCGGATGACGCCGCAGTGACAACAGAAGACCGCACTGCGATTGACACCGGAAGCTATATGGTTACCATTACCGATGCCAATGGTTGCACTTATGTAGAAACGATTAACCTGGTAATTGAGGATACAGTTAGCCCTGTTGCAATTGCACAGAATATCAATGCTTATTTGGATGCAAGCGGAAATGTTAGTATAAACGGCCCCATGTTAGACAATGGTTCTACTGATGCTTGCGGTATTGCTAGTTATAACCTTTCAAAAAGCAGCTTTACTTGCGCCGACGAAGGCCCCAATACGGTAATCTTAACCGTTACGGATGTTAATAGCAATCAAAGTACAGCAACAGCAACGGTGACCGTTATTGATACAATTTCCCCAGTTGCTAATTGTCAAAACATTAGTGTCTACCTCGATGCTTCTGGTAATGCGAGCATTACGGCCGCAGATATTGATAATTCTTCTACCGACAATTGCAGCATTAGCTCAAGAAGCCTTAGTACAACGAGCTTTACTTGTGCCGATGAAGGCGTGAATCTAGTAAGCTTAACGGTGACTGATCAAGCAGGAAATAGCAGTGTATGCCAAGCTAATGTTACCGTAATTGATTCGACTAGCCCTGTGGCGTCTTGTCAAAATATTAATATTTACTTAGATGGCGCGGGCAATGCTTCTATAACCGCTTCTGATTTAGACGGTGGAAGTAATGACAATTGTAGCATAGCTAGTTTAGCGGCGAGTCAAACAAGCTTTACTTGTGCTAATCTTGGTGCAAACACCGTAATCTTTACCGTAACGGATCAGGCAGGTAATAGCTCTACTTGCTCGGCTACCGTAACTGTTTCAGATACCACAGCGCCGACGGCTTCTTGCCAAAACATATATGCCTATTTAGATGGAAGCGGATCTGTAACCATTAGTGATGCGGATGTAGATAATGGTTCGACTGATAATTGCAGTATTAGCACATCTGCTTTAAGCAAAACAGTGTTTACCTGCGCCGATGAAGGCCCCAACGCAGTAGTTTTAAGTATTACTGACCCGGCTGGTAACACATCAACTTGTGTGGCCACGGTTACGGTAATCGATACCGTTTCTCCCACGGCTTCTTGTCAAAACATTAGTGCCTACTTAGATGGAAGCGGTGCAGTTAGCATTACGACGGCAGACATTAATAATGGCTCCAGTGATAACTGTTCTATTGCGAGTATCGATTTGGATAAAACTAACTTTACTTGCGCAGATAAAGGAGCAAACACAGTAACACTTACTATAATAGATCAAGCCGGAAACAGCTCTAGCTGCTCCGCCACCGTTACCGTGATAGATACAATTAGCCCAATCGCTTCCAGTAGGAATCTGAGTGTTTATTTAGACGGCAGCGGTTCAGCCAGTATTAGCGTGGCAGACCTTGATAATGGTTCTTCGGATAACTGCAGTATAAGTTCAATGACGCTCAGTGAGTATAACTTTAATTGTAGCGACGAAGGTTTAGAAACGGTAATTCTTACAGTTACAGATCAAGCAGGAAATGCTAGTACTAGTGTTTCTATGGTAACAGTAATTGATACGATAAGCCCGACTTTAAGTACGCAAAACATAAGTGTGTATTTAGATGCAAATGGAGCGGCCTCCATTACTGCCGCAGATGTTGATAATGGTACAAGCGATAATTGTACGCTGCAAAGCACTACAATTAGTAAGTCTAGCTTTGGCTGTTCTGATTTGGGTCCTAACACCATTGTGTTTACTGCTACAGATCAAGCGGGCAATGCTTCAAATACTAACCTTACGGTAACAGTAATAGACACGGTTAGTCCTACTATTTCTACTAAGGCTTACACCGCCTACCTCGATGCTAGCGGATCTGTAACCATAGAAGTAATTGATGTTAGTAGTGGTACCTCTAATGCCTGTTCTATTGATACGGTTTTCCTAGATAAGTACACTTTTAACTGCAGCGATGTAGGTTTAAATACCGTAACGGTTACAGCCCAGGCAACGGGTGGTTCTGCTTCTAATACAGCCACAGCCGCAGTAACGATAGTAGATACTATTAGTCCGGTTGTAAATACTCAATCTTTAATAGTGTATTTGAACAGCGCTGGTCAGGGTAGTATTACCACCACTCAGGTGAATAATGGTAGTACCGACGCTTGCGGCATTAGCTCTTATGCGCTTTCTCAAAGCAATTTCAACTGTAGCCACTTGGGTTCCAATACGGTTATTTTATCAGTAACCGATGTGAATGGAAACACCGGTACAAACACCGCCATTATTGATGTTAGAGACTCGATTAAACCTGTGGCCAAGTCGCGCGATGTAACGGTTTACCTAGATAACGCTGGAAAGGCAACCATCACACCAACGATGATAAATAATGGTAGTACCGATAATTGCGGCATTGTGCCTTCCTTAAGCAAATCAAGCTATAGTTGCGCCGATGAGGGCTTAAACCAAGAGTATCTTTTAATTACCGATGCCGATGGCAATGTGGATAGTGTTGACTTCCTCATTACCGTTTTAGATACGATTAGCCCTAGCTTAATTACCCGTGATATAACGGTGCAATTAGGAGCAACCGGTTTAGTATCTATTTCTGCTAATCAATTAGATAGCGCTAGCTTCGACAATTGCAGTAATCTACTTTTCTTTAATGTAAGTAAAAGTAGTTTCAATTGTAGCAACTTAGGGCTTAATACCGTAATGGTAACCGCCACCGACGTACAAGGAAACAGTACCACTAAAATGGCTTTAGTAACAGTAGAAGACAATATTGCTCCTACTATGCAAACGCAAAGTGCTACTATTTACCTTGATGCCTCGGGAGCCGCCATGCTAAGCACGTCCTTGGTTAATAATGGCAGTAGCGACAATTGCCAGATCGATAGCATGTGGCTTTCTAAAGCGAGTTTCGATTGTAGCAATTTAGGATCGAACAGTGTGCAGCTTTTTGCACGTGATGCGAGTGGAAATCAAAACAGTAGCTCTGTAAGTGTTACCGTTTTAGACACTTTATCACCCACCGCATCTGCGCAAGCAATTAATGTGTATTTAAATGCTAGTGGTTCGGTTAGCGTATTAGCCAGTGCCTTAAACAATGGCAGCAGCGACAATTGCGGATTAAGCTCTTATAGCTTAAGTACTAACAACTTTACTTGTAGTGAAGTGGGAGCGAATAACGTAGTATTTACCGCTACCGATGCTTCGGGTAATTCCTCTTCTAGCATGGTGGTGATAAACGTAGTTGATACTATTTCACCCACGGCTAGAGCTAAGAATTTCTCGGTTAGCCTAGATGCAAGTGGAAATGCTACGATTAGTAGCAGCGATATAAATGATGGCAGCAGCGATGCTTGTGGTATTTCCACCTTAGCATTAAGTCAAAGTTCATTTACCTGCGCGGATATTGGTGCTAATACCATAAACTTATTGGTTACCGATAATAATGGTAACACCAGCACTGCTAGTGCCACTCTTACGGTTACCGATAATATCGCCCCTAATGCAGTGGCTCAAAATCTTAGCCTTTATTTAGATGCGAGTGGTGTGGCAACGATAAGTGCTAGTCAAATAGATAATGGTAGCTCTGATAATTGCGCTATTGCAACGATGTCTTTAAGTCAGACTAGCTTTGCTTGTGGCGACATTGGCAATAATGTGGTTATTCTTACAGCTACCGATGCCGATGGTAATGCCAGTACCGCAACGTCGGTGGTGAATGTAATCGATACGGTTTCACCGATGGTATCTGCGCAAGCAATAACTATTTACTTAAACGCCTCGGGTAGTGCAACAATAAGCGCTGCTGATCTCAATAATGCGAGTACCGATAATTGCGCCATTGCGAGCTACAGTATTTCTAAATCGAGCTTCGATTGCAGTAATGTTGGAGCCAATAATGTAACGCTCACGGCGACGGATGCTTCTGGAAACAGTGCTTCTAGCAGCGCCGTGGTTACGGTAATGGACACCATAAGCCCGAACGTTTTAAGCACCAATTTCACCCTAAGTCTCGATGCTAGCGGTAACGCTTCCATCACACCAAGCGACATTGATAATGGTTCTTCGGATGCCTGTGGCGGCCTAAGCTTTTCCTTAAACAACAGCAATTTTACTTGCGCCAACTTGGGAGCCAACTCGGTGTTGTTAACAGTAAGCGATGCTAATGGAAATTCGGCCAGTCGCTCGGCGACGGTTACGGTGATCGATCAGATTGCGCCTAGTGTTGTTACACAAAACATCAATCTTTATTTAGATGCCAGTGGTAATGCTCAAATTAGCAGCGCTGCGCTAGACGGAGGAAGCTCCGACAACTGCGCCATTAGCTCTGCTACTCTTAGTCAGAGTAACTTTGATTGCAGCGACTTGGGTTCTAATACAGTAACGCTAAGCTTGCAAGATGCCTCGGGTAATTCCGCGAGTGCCACCGCAACGGTTACTCTTCTCGATACTATTAGTCCTACCATGGCTACAGCGCCAATTAACCTCTACCTAAATGCTAGTGGCCAAGCAAGTATTAGCGCCGCTGATATTAATGCCGGTAGCAGTGATAATTGCGCAATAAGTTCCTACAGCTTATCTAAGGTAAACTTTAGCTGTGCGGACATCGGGTCTAACATTGTTACGCTCACTGCCGTAGATGCCTCTAGCAATAGCAGCTCTATGACTGCCGTAGTTACGGTAATTGATACCGTGAGCCCTACCGCGGTAGCGCAAAACATTACGGTTAACCTAAATGCCAGTGGTAGTGCTAGTATTACCGCTAGTATGCTTTCCAGTGGTAGTAATGATGCTTGTGGAATAGCTTCCCAATCGGTTAGCCCAACTACTTTTAGTTGTGCCGACTTAGGCGCAAATACAGTGACGCTTACTATTACGGATAATCATGGTAACAGCAGTACGGCAACTTCTACGGTTACCGTGCAAGACTTAATTGCGCCAACCGTTGTAACTCAAAATAAAACGGTTTATCTAAACAGTACAGGGTCGGCCACTGTGGTAGTTGCTGATATTGATAATGGCAGCAATGACAATTGTGCGATTCTAAGCTCTAGCTTAAACATCACAACTTTCGATTGCAACGATATCGGTCAAAACTTAGTTAGCTTAAGTGCTACCGATGCTTCGGGTAATACCGGCGTAGCAGGTGCCATTGTTACCGTTCTGGATACAATCAGTCCTAACATCAACAATTTACCAGCAAATATTACCGCTTATTCGGTAGCGGGTCAGTGTGGAGCTACGGTAAACTGGACCGCCATTACGGGTAGCGATAACTGTTCGGTGTCTTCTGTGTCTACGAGCACATCTAGCGGAAGCTTTTTCCCTAAAGGATTAAGCACCGTAACGGTAACGGTAAACGACGGTAGTGGCAATAGCAGCAGTAGCAGCTTTACCATTAATGTGATTGATACGATCGCCCCAGTTTTCACAAGTGCGGCGACCAACATCTCGGTTAGTCCTAATGCAGGATCTTGCGATGCCACCGTTACTTGGACCGCCCCAACGGCTACGGACAACTGTTCGGCAGTAAGCTATACTTTCAGTCAGGCTTCTGGCTCAACTTTCCCAGTAGGTAATACTACCGTGGTTGTTACGGCCACCGACGCTGATGGTAATAGCCGCAATACTAGCTTTGTAGTTAGTGTAAGCGATGTTGTTGCACCGAGCATCACGAATGTTCCGGCAAATATTACCCAAACTAACGATGCTGGCTCTTGCGATGCCGCGGTTAACTTTGTGTTACCAACGGTTACCGACAATTGTACCGGTGCTACTTTAAGCAGTAGCCACGCAGCGGGGTCAGTATTCCCAGTAGGAACAACTACGGTAAACTTTACTGCTACGGATGGTGCAGGAAATACTAGCAGCGCAAGCTTTACGATTACCGTAACAGATAATGAAGCGCCTGTTGTAGTAAGCGTTCCTCCGAGCGACACCACTGGACAATGTGGTGCGGTGTATAGTTACCCAATGCCAACTGGTTCTGATAATTGTACTTCTTTAGTAACCGTGCGTCAAACCGCGGGATTACCAAGTGGTAGTGTCTTCCCTCCAGGAGCAACCGTAAACCAGTTTGAACTAAGCGATGCCGCCGGTAACGTGACGCAAACGAGCTTCACCATTGTAATTATTCCGCAAGGACAACCACAATTACCAAGTTTATTGGAAATCTGTGAAAACGATAATGCGGTAAACATCACCTTAGGTCAAACTATAGTTTGGTCGGGTAATGGCATTACCAATGGAGGTACCACTTTTAATCCAGCATCAGCTGGCGTAGGTCGTCACTTGTTAAGTTATGTTTACACAGATGCGCAATCTTGCGATGTTAGCGGTTCGATAACGGTAACAGTATTACCTAAACCGCTTATTCCAGTAATTAACAAAGTGGGCAGTACTACTTTAAGTACGGGTAATTACTTCACCTACCAATGGTACCGTGATGGGGTTGCTATACCAGGGGCAAATGCTCAAAACTATACCTATAACTTAAGCGGGAATTACCAAGTTGAAGTAAGCAATACGGTAGGCTGTTTCTCTTACTCTAGCGGCTTTGTAGTGGGCCAGAGTGGCGGTGGAATTGGTTTATTCGAATTAGACCTGTCACAAATAGATGTCTATCCTAACCCCAGTAATGGCCTCTTTAATATTGCCCTTAGTAAGCCAGGCCAGGAAGAGTTAACAGTAAGCTTGTATAGTTTAGATGGTAGAAAGGTTTATGAAACAATGGATCGAACCGATGAAAATGGGTTGCTTAAATTAGATGTGGGTCACTTGCCTACTGCTAATTATATGATCTATATTCGATCGAATGATCAGATAGAGGTTCGCAAAATTTTAATGAAGTAATAAACCTTAAAGAAAAAGCATCATGATTTATAATAGAATTTACAGCACTTTAAGTTTAGTTCTCCTCATATGTTTAGGTCTCTCCGCTCAGCAAAGTGCTGAGCAGGGAGCACCTAATATTCCAACCAAAGGAGATATGCGCGGCTGGAGTATTGGCGTTAGAGGCTTGTGGCTTTACGACTTGGAATCGACTCTATACGATGCCGGATTTAGCGAAGACCCTCGTGGCCTTAATGGTACCAACACTAGTTTCGATTTGGGTATTGATCTGTATGTAGAAAAGCAGTTTACCCCTTTCATGGGTTTACAAGCGGGTTGGCGTACCGGTGGCTTAACTGGCGCCACCACCACCGAGTATTACAGCAATAGCATGTCTGAATTTCGCTTAGGTTTAAATCTAATTTGGAGTAATCTCGACCCCAATCACGTGCATAGTAAATGGAACTTTTACAACAATGTAGGTTTTTCCCTGGGCAACTTTGAAGCGGATCGTTTTTTGGTTTTTGATGGCTCGGCAAACGGCAGCACGAACGACAGCTATTGGGGAATGAACTTGGGCGGAGGTATCATGTACGAACTAGCCGTTTCGTGGAGACTCGAGTTACAAGCTGACTATAATGTAGTGCGGAACGATGGTTTTGATGGCTTTAATTATGCCACTGGCTGGGACCCCTATTTATCAGTTGGTCTAGGAGTTGCTTATACTTTTGGAAGCCCAGAGAAGCCTGCTATGTACGCCGGAAACTACTTCGAGGTACCTTATTCAGATTTGGCCAGTGCCAAGGCACGTCTGTCTGAACTAGAGGGTAGAGTAGGAAACTTAGAAGCGGATCAATCACGCACTAAAGAAAATCTCGAGCAAGGCTTAGCCGAAGCAGCAAAACGCGACAAGGCGCTTAGCGATGCGGATAAAGAAATGAAGGATCGTCTCACAATATTAGAGGCCAAACCCGATTTAATGTCGCAGCCCGCCAAGGCTATTGTGTTCTTTGAATTCGATTCGGCAGTACTGAGCAAGGAAGCTAAAAAGGCTCTTCTTAAAGCACTTTCGGGAAATAAAGCCCCCGTAGTTCTTACCGCTTACGCAGATGCGATTGGTAGCGAAGAGTATAATAATAACCTGAAAGACAAACGCGCCGAGGCCGTGAAAGCCTTTTTAATTGAAAACCTAGGCTATACAGAATCTATGGTTGGTATAAAAGACGCTCCCGAAAACAACCAGAAAGAAAACTTCCTCGCCCGTAGAGTGGAGTTGAGGTAGGGTGGATTAGTACGGAGAATTAAGTACACTGTACTTAGTACAAATCGTAGTCCCTAATTTAAAATTTGGTTTATTAAAATCTCTAGTGCTTTTTTAGCGCTAGGGATTTTTTTTTTGCATCGAACTCAGGTGAAAAATAAAAAAGCCGATAACTTTCGTTACCGGCTTTTGCGCTCCCTCTTGGGCTCGAACCAAGGACCCTCTGATTAACAGTCAGATGCTCTAACCAGCTGAGCTAAGGAAGCATTGTATTTCCCTCAAAAAGGGGCTGCAATATTAGTACCTTTCTTTAAAATAAACAATCTTTGCTGAAAATATTTTAGCACAAATAATGAGTTTATTAATTGTAGGCACAGTAGCCTTCGACGAGCTAATCACTCCTTGGGGCGAATCAGGTAGAATTATCGGAGGATCAGCAACTTATGCTTCGCTCTCAGCGGCGAACTTTAAAAATGATATTTCCATAGTATCCATCATTGGCGAGGATTTCCCCGAAGCCAAACTAGAGTTGATGCGTAAAAAAGGCATCGACACAAGCGGAATTAAACGAGTGGAAGGTGGAAAAACTTTCTTTTGGAAGGGAAAATATCACCAAGACATGAACACACGCGATTCTTTAGAGACCGAATTAAATGTATTGGCAGACTTTGATCCCATCTTACCCGAAAAAGCAAAAGATGCGGAATACCTTATGTTAGGTAACCTAACACCGGCCGTGCAAATGAAGGTGTTAAAGCAAATGAAGCAACGTCCCAAATTGGTTATCATGGATACCATGAACTTTTGGATGGATATAGCCATGCCAGAGTTGAAAGAGGTTTTAAAAGAAGTTGACCTGCTTACGATAAACGATGAAGAAGCACGCCAGCTTAGCGGAGAGCAATCCTTAATGAAGGCTGCTCGCAAAATCTTTACCATGGGCCCGAAATACCTAATTATTAAAAAAGGAGAACACGGAGCTATGCTTTTTCACGGAGAGCAGAAGTTCTTTTGCCCTGCTTTACCATTAGAAGAAGTATTTGATCCGACTGGTGCAGGTGACACATTTGCGGGTGGTTTTATTGGCCAAATCGTGCGTGAAGATGATATCTCTTTCGAGAATATGAAACGCGGCGTAATCTATGGTTCCGCTATGGCTTCCTTTTGCGTAGAGGAATTCGGTACCAAGAAACTTCTTGATGTTAGTGCCAAAGACATTGATAATCGAGTTAAGCAGTTTGTTGACTTGGTGAACTTCTCGATAAATTTGGAGAATAATTAACACAGACCCAACTTACTAACAAATGAAAGCGTCATTATCCCACAGAGTGGGGGTGACGCTTTTTTTTTTGAAAGATTCAAGGAACAATTCTTTGCTCTTGCACAAGAACCGTAGTATTTAGTACTTTGGTGCTTTGTATATAAAAGAATGAATATAGACCCCCAACTTTTAGAAGCTTGCAAGCGTGAAGAGCGTAAGGCCCAGTTCGAGCTATATAAGTTGTGCTATGGAATTTTAATGTCGGTTTGCTTTCGCTACGAACGCAATAAAGAAGATGCTGAGTTTTTATTGAACAAAGCCTTCATGAAGATTTTAAAAAACCTTGAGTCCTATGCAGACACGGTTCCTTTTGAAGCGTGGATTAGAAGGATTACGATAAACACAGCCATCGACGAGTATCGCAAAAGCCAGCGCTCTAAAATTGACTATGTGGAAGAACCCATGCAGCTTGCAGGGCTTTCGGAGATGGACTATAACGAGGCGGATAAGAATTTTGATGCCGAAGAATTATTGGCCTTGGTGCGCAAGCTACCGCCGGCCAGTCAGAAGGTTTTTAACCTCTATATTATAGATGGCTATAACCATAAGGAAATAGCCGAAAAATTAGGAATGAGTGAAGGTACCAGCAAATGGCACCTGAGCAGCGCAAGAAAGAAGCTGCAAGAGATGATGAAAAAGATAATTAACAACGTTGCTGTATTCCTGTTATGACGGAAAAAGAATTACATAAACTCTTTGCCGATAAGCTTAAGGGTGATTCTTTTCCCTTCAATGAGAAGGCTTGGGACTCTATGGAGCAAATGCTCGATCCGCAAGAGCCACTCTCGGAGATGGAGTATAGTAAACTTTTTAAGGATAAGCTTTCCGCGGCAAGTTTTGCCTATAATCCGGCAAACTGGGACGAAATGGAGTTGAAGCTCAACGAAGCGCAAGGGGCGATGAGCCAGGAAGAAATGCAAAAGCTCTTCCAAACGAAATTTGCATCCCAAAACTTCGCCTACAATCCGGCTAACTGGCAGCGCATGGAAGCTATTTTAGATGGCAGCGCAAAAAGACCCCTATTGTACTTCTGGCGCAGCGTAGCAGCCATATTTCTATTCGCCGCATCAGTATTAGGCTTTCAGTATTTTCAGCCAACAGTTTCTACTTCGCCTGATATTGAAAGTATTTCTGCTAGCCCAGAAGAAAATCTTCCTGCCATTCCAAAGCCGCAGGCCAACAATCCCGTTAATAAGAGCTCGGATTTGGGTCTTTCTGCCACAGAAAAAGCCCCTGCGATCGCAAATACAACCGCCATTATCACTCCTGCTGCTGCTCCGCCAAACAGTACTAGTATAGCTCCGTCACACTTAGCAGCACAGGCTTCACCACAGTTGTCTCCAAACTCTGCGTTACCCTTTAAGGGAGAAGCTCAGCAAGACCCTATTTTGTTAGCGAAAAACCCAGGTTTAGACAGACGTAACTGGAGAGACTTAACGATTGATCTGGCAAATTCTCGCTTGGCTGATCTGCCTACCAAGAATCCTTTAGCTTTAGCTGCGACACGGGTTAAGGCGGCTTACGTGCCAAAAAGCTATTCGAAAATAAGCTTACAAGGTGGCCCATCGGTTAACCCCGCTTATAATGGCACCACAGGTACCGGTTTCTTTGCGGGCTTAGAATACGAGTATGGCTTTAACGACCGCATTTCACTTAGCGCAGGCTTGGTTTATAATTATAGTGGCGACATGGGTATTGAAAGTATTAGCGATAGTACCTTTTTTGGTCTAGCCCGAACTGATGTTGAAACTCACAGTCACTATAAAAATATGTCGGCTATACGTTTGCCAATAAGTTTTAATGTTAAGATCAATCCTAAGCATAGTTTTAGCCTTGGTGCTTACGCAGATGCGATTATAGCAGTAACTATGGATGAGGAGAAAACCACAACCATTTTTAAACAAGATCCTAAGGTTGAGAAAATGAGCGGTGTAGCGCCGGAAAGTAGTTTTGCAAACTATAGTGCTGGTGCGCAAGTAGCTTATACATACCAGTATTCAAAACGCTTTAGTGTCGGACTTAGCCAACAATATGGATTTGTCGATCTAACCAACGATAATCAACAAAATTTCAGCAAACACCACCAAACAAGCCAGACCAATTTAGTATTGAAATATAGTATTTGGCAGTAATGAAAAAGGCAATAGCTTCTCTTATAGGAGTAGTCTTGATAGCGTCGGCTTGCACCAAGGATACAAGTTTAGATCAAGCAGAATATAGCGATAACCCCCTCTTTTACTTTAGCGGATCCGTAAATGGTTTGCCCGTTAATGTTCAAGCAGGTAAAGATGGTTACGCCATGTACACACATTATTTTTTAAAGGATAGTGTGTTGCATATGGAAAGCATTTTAGCAGCGGATAGCCCAGCTTACCGCGAGGCTTTTAAAATTGATATCCATGGCGGTGAATTAAGCAATAGCATTTCCAATACTAACTATTCCAGCAGCTTAATAAATGGACCTATTGCTCTGGCTGACGCATCAGGTTATCCGCGTCGTCCGCATGTTTACGATTACTTTTTTACCAGCGACTCTATTAATGGAGAGACCCCCTTGCAGTGGGGTACACCGCACGGATCCTATTATGGTGATAGCTGCTCTATTCTAGAAGTGAATGCCCTGGAGCAGAAGAGTTTTAAAGTGGAAATGCAATCCGCAGGACCCTTATCATGCACCCCTTTTGTAGCACACACCATTCAAACGCAAGGAGATTGTAAAGCTGAAATGCACATTTTAAAGAGCACGAATTCTGTACTAATCGCTGAGGCACGCAATCGAGTGGGAAATATTAAATCTATTCAGTGGTCGGTAAACGACCAAAACGTGGGGACTGGCCTAAATTTAAGTTATGATGTAGTTGGTTTTTCCGCTGGTTACAGGCTTAAAGCAAGGATTGATTTTGAAAGCGGTTGCATAGAAACCATCGAAAAGGTAATTCTTTCGGGTTCTTCCCAATGCGATATTAATTTAAGCTATCAAAAATTAGCACACCGTGATTACAATCCTCATAACCTAGCAACGGTATCGGTTAGTTATTTCGACGCCAATGGTAAGGAGTATCATAGTTCCTATGCATATAACACGGGTCACTTTGGGATCGAGGCCATTGCTAATTATAATGAAATGAATACTGCAAATACTCCTACTCATAATAGTCACATGCGTTACAGTTTCTCAGGAGATTTAGTCTTGAAAAGCGCAGACGGCAGCAGTGTTCAGTTGGATAATATTTTTGGGATTTTTGCGGTAGAGCATCCTAACTAACCTGAATTCAACGTAAAATAGGCCTCAGAATCCTTGTGAAAGGTGAAATATAAGACGGCTAAAGCATAGTTAAGCTCACTTTAATTAAGCTTCGAAAGAAATCAGTATTTGACCTTTTTCAACCGCGGCACCAATGGTGCAATCAATGCTCTTAATGAGGCAATCGGTTTCGGCTTTCAAAACGTTTTCCATTTTCATCGCTTCCAATACCATTAAGGCTTGACCCTTTTTAACACTGTCGCCTGCGGCCACTTTTACCTCAAGTACTAAACCAGGCATGGGCGCTTTAAGGTCATTTACTGCCGCATTATTTAGGTGCTCCATACCCAAGTCTTTAAGCAGTAAATCGAAGCGGTCGGCGGCACTAACCGCGTAAGATTGACCATCAATCTCAATTAAAAACTCTTTTTGATCGTAGTCGGCTTCTAAAACTTGTACCTCATAACTTTTGTTGTCACGGATCAGGCTAAAGCCTTTTTCTGCGTTTCCAAGTAGGTCAAGCGAGTAGCTTTTACCATTTAAAGAGCCTGTTTTTTTTAGGGCATTTGCTTCAAGCTCAAAGCTTTGGCTATTTACCTTTATCTGAAATTTTTCGCTTGACATGATTACGATACTTTTGCGGAAGCTAAGTTAAGAATAAGCCATGCAACGCGGTATACTTTTCCTTCTTTTTATAGCAACCTTTCTTAACCTTTCAGGGCAAAGGAAGAGCGCAAGTATAGAATTGTCTTTCCACTATAATGCTGGCCAAAACATCCGTTTTAAAGCCTTAGCCCAACCGAAGGTCTGGTCGGAAAACACAACAATCCTTTTAAAGAAAGCAGACGATATTAAGATTTATCTGCTCAAGGCAGGGAGCCGTAAAAAGCTCGATTTTAATTACGATGGTACGCAAATTAGCATCAACTTCCCCGTACTGCCTCACCCTTTGGCTCAGCTCGAAGTACAGTACAGTTTAAGTAAAAGGGTACTAGAGGAAAACGAAGCTTGGGAATATTTGCAAGAGGGTTTTACTCTCAATGCCTTTAATCTCTCATCCGAAGTTTCTGGAAAAGCGGAACTGGGTTTTATCTTTCCTTGTTTCAACGCTGAAAAGCACTATTGGACGCTGAACTTTATTAGTCCGAAAGATTGGTTAATTAGCACTCCTTTGCAAGAGGGCTTCCGAGTAGAATTAAGCAATGAAATTGCTCATTATTATGCATCTGCGCAAGCGCAAAGCCCAACAGCACTTTATATTTTGGCAGGTGCATTTAGCAGCGAAAGAGCGGAAAAGCAGTTAGAGGAAATTGCCGAAAACAAAGAGAAGCAGGCCATTGCTGCCTTAAGTGCAGAAGAGCAGGCCTTGGCCAAAATGCAAAAAGAACACTCGGATTTACTTGCTTTTCTAGCCCAAAAAAGAGGAGAGCCTTGGTCACAAAAAGATCTAGAAAAACTGCTCGAACCAGCTAAAAGAGCCGATGAACTGTATTTACAATACGAAATGCTTAGTCCAGCTGTTAAAAGCAAGGAGGCTTTTTTAAGGGAGCAAAAGATCATTTTAAATAGCACCAAAGAATCTGAAGAAGCCAGTCAGTGGCAAGAGGAGTATTATCAGAAAAGTTTGGGAAAGGACTATTTAGATGCCTATTTGCACCAGCGCTACCAAAGGCAATTAATGCAGAAGGAACACAGTTGGTATTTGTATTTACAGCGTTATTTAGCGCCCCAAAACCTCGTTTTGGCCGATACGTTGAAACGCAGGGACACCACTCTGGCTCTTTCGAAACGCGAGTCCCTTTCTACTGCAGCGGCCGTTTATAAAACCCGCGGAGCCATTCCCTTAAAGCTGACTTATCAATATTCCTATCCGCGCAAAGCGATGCGTTTGTCTATTAGTCAGCCCGATTCCAATTTATTTGGGCAAATCAATTTAAATAGCTTAGCCATTAACGCAAAGGATAGCGTAGAAACAGAGTTCAATTTGCACTTTAATTTGCACGATACAATTTGGTGGCCACTTGACGGGGCGCCACGTAGTATTTATATAAGCTTGCAAAATGAAAAATGGAATTTTTTCACGCTAGAAGAAGAACGACCTGAGTCCTATTACCTCTACGATTTTAGTCAATCTAAAGATCCTGTGGTAAAGCGCAAAGCCTTGCTGGCCCTATTGGAGACCAAGAATGCAAATTTACTAGCCACCGTTATGGGCATTGCTATTGATAGTGGCGAGCGGGAGCTGCAGCTTTTGGCTTTGGCTAAGGCCGAAAAACTTAATGTAATCGGTAAACAAAAACTGGCGGAAAGCATTAAAATATTGGCGGAGCAAAGCGAGGATGTTAAACTAAAGCAAAAAGCAGCTGAAGCCTATAAAATCATCGTGCCCTAAACGGATTGGAATGAGTAGTTTTGCCTACTTTTTAGCATTAATAGATTAAACATCCCTATGGATATTTTTATACAAGCCTCACAATTTTTATTGAGCCTTTCTTTACTGATTGTTTTACACGAGTTTGGCCACTTTATTCCCGCCAAATTATTCAATACCCGCGTAGAGAAGTTTTACCTCTTTTTTGATCCTTACTTTTCGCTTTTTAAGAAGAAAATTGGTGGTACCGAGTACGGTATTGGTTGGTTGCCTTTAGGCGGATATGTAAAAATATCGGGTATGGTAGACGAAAGCATGGACAAAGAGCAATTAAAAGAAGAGCCCAAACCCTGGGAGTTTCGCTCTAAACCAGCTTGGCAGCGTCTTATTATTATGGTGGGCGGGGTTACCGTAAACGTAATTTTGGCTATCGTTATTTACGCCGGAATGATGATGTATTACGGCGAAAATGTTCTTCCTCTTGAAGGCATTAAAGATGGTCTAATGGTAGACGATAATGGCAAAGCCATTGGCTTACAAGATGGCGATCTAGTAATTGCGGTGGATGGTGAAAAAATTGAGCATTTCTCAGAAATTCCCAAAGAAATTTTATTGAGCGAAAAGACCATTAGTATACTACGCGACGGAAAAACTATCGATTTAGACGTTTCAGACGACCACAAGAAACTTTTACTCGAAGATCAAACGCCCATTGTTGGTTTGCGCTTTCCATATATTGTAGGTGGGTTTACCGATACCTCTATAGCGGAACCAGCTGGGTTAAAAGTGGGGGACAGCATTGTGAGTTTTAACGGTGCAGCTATTAAGTATTATGATCAGTATCTAGATAGTATTCCCAAATACGCCGGTCGCGAATTAAGCTTTGGCCTTTACCGCGATGGAGATTTTCAAACGGTAAGTATGATGGTGCCCAAGCATGGTAAGATTGGGGTTTACCCAGGCGGGAAAAGCCCTGCTTCTTATTATCCGGTAGAGAACATTAAGTACGGTTTCTTCACTTCCATACCAGCGGGCTTATCTAAGGCGTCATCTGTACTTAATGATTATATCCGTCAATTTAGACTCATCTTCAACCCCGATACAGAAGCGTACAAACAAGTAGGTGGTTTTATTGCCATTGGTTCGCAGTTCGATACGGAGTGGAACTGGGAGCGTTTTTGGTCTTTCACCGCTTTCTTAAGCATAATGTTAGCCTTCCTTAATATTCTCCCTATTCCCGCTTTAGATGGTGGTCATGTGGTATTCGTTTTATGGGAAATGGTTTCGGGTAGAAAGCCTTCCGATAAAGTTTTAGAATACGCCCAAGTAGCCGGCTTTGTAATACTACTTTCCCTTATCGTGTTGGCCAATGGCAACGATATATTAAAACTCTTTAATTGATTAATCGGTTTTAGGCATCTGCTTTAAGCAGATGGGAAATTAACCGGCGATTCGGCGGCAAGGCGACTGAGCTTTTATAAATTTGTTTTCTCTCAAAATACAAGACTATGTACGGCAAATTGCAAGGACAATTACAGGCAGAACTCGAACAAATCGAAAAAGACGGCCTGTATAAACGCGAACGAATCATAACCGGCGAACAAGGAGCCGAAATCACGGTGCAAGGCGGTAAAAAAGTGCTTAACTTTTGTAGTAATAACTACCTAGGTTTATCTTCTCACCCCAAAGTTATTGAGGCAGCTAAGGCGGCTCTAGATAGTCACGGTTTTGGAATGTCATCCGTCCGTTTTATCTGCGGAACTCAGGATATTCACAAAGAATTGGAAGAAAAAATCGCTCGGTTTTTAGGAACGGAGGATACGATTTTATACGCCGCCGCTTTTGATGCGAATGGTGGTGTCTTCGAACCACTACTTTCGGCGGAGGATGCGATTATTTCTGACTCTTTAAATCACGCTTCCATCATCGATGGAGTGCGCCTTTGTAAGGCACAGCGCTTCCGTTATGCTAATAACGACATGGCCGATTTAGAGGCACAATTAATAGAGGCTTCTAAAACCGCGCGCCACAAAATTATCGTTACCGATGGCGTTTTTAGCATGGATGGCTATGTGGCGCAGCTCGATAAAATCTGTGACCTAGCGGAAAAATACGATGCCTTGGTAATGGTGGACGAATGTCATGCTACAGGCTTTATTGGCAAGACAGGTAAGGGCACCCACGAGCTGAATAATGTTTTAGGACGCATCGATATTATAACCGGTACCTTAGGTAAGGCCTTAGGCGGTGCCATGGGTGGTTTCACTTCCGGTAGAAAGGAAATTATTGATCTTTTACGTCAGCGATCACGTCCTTATTTGTTTTCAAACTCACTCGCTCCCGCCATTGTAGGCGCTTCTAATGCCGTATTTGATTTACTAAGCGAAAGCACCGATTTACGCGATAAACTGGAGACCAATGTGAAGTATTTCAAGAAGGAAATTAAGGCAGCAGGTTTCGATATTAAGGATGGCGATTCGGCTATTGTCCCTATTATGCTTTACGATGCGGCCTTATCGCAAAAATTCGCGGATGCTCTTTTAGAGGAAGGCGTTTATGTGATCGGTTTCTTTTACCCAGTGGTGCCGAAAGAGCAAGCGCGTATTCGCGTGCAGCTTAGCGCAGCCCATAGTGTTGAGCATTTAGATAAAGCAGTGGCGGCTTTTACCAAAGTAGGTAAAGATCTTGGCGTTATTTCTTAAGTCGGTAATCGTAGAATCAATTCATTTTAGGCTCCCACTGGGGGCCTAAAATTTTTCCAGCACTAGCTCCTCATTTAAATAGAGCAGCATTTTTTCGGCAACGGTAAAACCAGCTTCTTCAATAAGGCGAGCATATTCTTCCACTTGTTGACGATGCTCTTCTTGTCTTTCCCCCGTTTTATAGTCAATAATGAAAGCCTTACCGTCTATTAATACCACGCGATCGGGGATTTTACGATTGGCACCAGGAATTAGGATGCTCCTTTCATTTAACACATCTGCCTGAGCGCTAAACAGGTTTTTTAATTCGGAATGCTCCAAGACCTGGAGCACTAAGTCCCTTATTTCTTTCAGTTCTTCGCTGCTAAACCAACCTTTATTTTGGGCGTTTTTAAGGGCGAAGTCAAGATCGGTGCTTTGCTTTATTTGCGATAAAAGCTGATGCACCTGACTGCCTCTCAGGCGTGCGGCTTTACCACTTTGTTCCCAGTTTTTCGGGGCTGAGCTTAAAACGGCAATAACCTCCTGCCAAGGTCTTACGCTAAAATTGTCTGGACTTTTTAGGTTTTCAGAATCAGTGCGCTTGCCACCCAATTGTAGCTTCTCACCGAAACTATAGAAATCTTCTTGCTCGGGCTGAAGATGCTTATACAATAAACTTTGCCAGTACTTTCCATCGGCATTGTCGCTATGCTCATGGGCAGAAAAGATATAAAGTTCTTTTTCGGCCCGCGTGTAGGCTACGTAATAGCGATTAATGGTGTCGAGAAGCATCAACTTATCTTCTTCGTCCAGATCTTTTAAATATTGATCGAGATAGCCGCTGGCGTCTTTATGTGGAGTAAGTAGATTAACCAAAGAAACAGGCAGTTCCTTAAAGCTTTCCTTTGCGGGCAATTGCAGCCAGAGCTTCTCACGGTGTCGTTTATTAATTAAGGCGCCCGCGCTGAAAGCCGCAATTACTACGGGAAACTCCAGACCCTTGGATTTATGAATGGACATCACCTGAATAGCATCTAATTCCTGCGGCATTTGCACGCTCTCCGACTGTCCTTTTTCGTACCACCATTCAATAAAGCTTTCCGCTAAGGGGCTTTCGCGACGAATGAAATCATCCACCTGATCAATCAATAATTGCAAGTAGGGGTCATTCTCCAGTTTAAGATCAAGTTGATGAATAAGGCGATAAACTTTCTGCAAGAGATCCAAGCCATCCCAATTCTGAAAATTAAAGCCTGGGATCTGTTCTTCTAAAAAAGCGGTTTCTAAGCTAAGTTCCTGGCGACCGTGAATTTTAAAGTACTCATGTCGGTCCATATGCTGGCCAAATATTTCATAACTTAATAAAAGCCAGTCTTTTCGAATAGAATAGTCTATGGGGTTTTCCAGCATGTTTAGGAAGGAAACCATTGCTTTTACCTCGGCAGAAGCACCGATGTTTAAACTATCAACACTGAGTAGTTTTAGGAACTCCCCTTCAGGAAAGTCAAGGCTATCCTCATTTTGCAGAAGAAAACGTGCAATAGCCCTACCTTGTGCATTGGCTCCCACGAGAATACAGATGTCGGACTGTTTAAATCCGCGTGCTAAACTGTCCTTAATGGTTGAGGCAACCTGTTCAAATTGAGCCTTTTGATAGTTATCTTTCTCTAAGAAACGCACTTCCACATAACCGCCATCTTTAGCGCGGGCAATTTGTCCACTCTCGCGGTAAATGCGCTGAAATTTTTCATCGCTGAAGTTATCCGCTAAAGACTCAAAGAGTTGATTATTAAAGCTGACAATATTTTTATGGGAGCGAAAATTCGAATCGAGGTTTATGGTTTCACGTGGATAAAGTTCTTGCCCGGCAAAGCGATTGGAAACTTCTACATTATTGTAGAGATCAATAAACAGTTGTACCTCCCCATTGCGAAAGCGATAAATACTTTGCTTGGCATCACCTACAATCATGGCGCTACTGCCCCCTTCGGCGAGGGAGTTATTGATGAGCGGTACCAAGTTTAACCACTGTAAAGTAGAGGTATCTTGGAATTCATCAATAAAAAAGTGCTGAAAGCGATCGCCTAGTTTTTCGTAGAGAAAAGGGGCGGGCTGACTGCGCAGATTATCGCTAATAATCTTGTTAAACTCTCCAATGGGAATGCGATTACTCTCTTCTTTAACGACCTCGAGTTGCAAAGCAATTTCTTTGAGAACCGCTAAACCATACAAGCTTTTTAAGGTCGATTTTATGTAGAGGTACTCTTCGTAGTGATCGGCTAAATATTGATGAATAGTAAGGATCTGGACTTTGAAATCCTCTTGGTATTGATCCATCAAAGCCTTATCGGCAGGGGCCGCATTTTTAGCATAAAGGTTTTGACCTTCTTCCAGCACGGGCTGAAGACTAGTTTCGGTAAAAAAACCAAAAGCTGTGGTCATTCCCAAAGTGCGGTTCCACAGGGTTCCGCGGCTAAAACACTTCACGTGCAATCCGCGCTCCTCGCCCCAACTTATCGCATCTTGCGCAAGCTTTTTTTGGCCCGCTTCGATTTGCTTTAAGCGTTTGCTAAGTTCCTTTTCGATTTTTAAAAAGTCTGCTGTACTAAGCTCTACTAATTGCTGCAGATAAGGTTGGGCCTTTTCCTTAAAAAGTTGACGCGCAGTTTCAAGGAGAATATTTTTGTAATTGGTTGAATTTCCATCATTTAACTGTCCTTCCACAAAGCGCAACAAAACCTTGGTATGATCGGAATTTGCTTGCAGTTCACTGAGCATGCGATCAATCGCTTCCTCTAAAATAAGTTGATCTTCTAGTTCAACTTGGTAATTACTACTCAGCTTTAAGTCCCGGCTAAAAGAGCGAATTAAGCGGTTGGTAAAACTGTCGATGGTGGAAACCGAGAAAGCTGAGTAATTGTGTAAAATTCGTTTCAGACTATTTTGGGCGCGATAAGCTAATTTTTCGGGTGCTACTTCTAATTCTTCTGCTAAGGTGTGGCAATAATCGGCGCTTTCTTGGTCGAGCTTGGGATATGTACTCAGTAGAAAAAGCTGCTTTAGCAATCGTTGCTTCATCTCCTGCGCGGCCTTTTTAGTAAAGGTTATCGCTAAGATGTGCATAAAACTGCTGGCCTCATCTTGCGCTAAGCAAAGCTTTAAATACTGCCTAACAAGGCTATAGGTTTTTCCCGCTCCCGCAGATGCATTATAAACAGTAAAAGGTGCGCGCATAAAAGATTTTGCCCCTAAGTTAAGCAAGGAAATAGATTAGGCAAGTAGCCTTAACGAACTCAGGTTATTTGTATTTTCCGTCCATGAAAAAGAGTTTCAAGGGAAAAGTAGTTTGGATAACCGGCGCTTCAGAAGGCATTGGTCTGGCTTTAGCAGAGGCTTTTGCTAAAGAAGGAGCTCAATTAATCGTATCGGCTCGCAGGGAAGATAAACTGGAAGAAGCGGCAAAGTCTTGCCTTGCAAAAGGCGCAAGTGAAGTAAAAGTTCTACCTTTCGATTTGGCCGATGTAACGGGCATAGAAGAGGCTTGTAAAATTGCAGAGTCGACATTTCAGGCTATAGACCTATTACTTTTAAACGCGGGGATCTCCCAGCGGGCCTTTGCGGCAGAAACCTCGATAGACACATTTAACAAATTAATGAAAATCAATTATTTATCGAATGTACGTATCACCCTAAATACATTAGATACTCTTTTAAAACACAAGGGGCAAATAGCCGTAATAAGTAGTTTGGTGGGAAAATTTGGCAGCCCTTATCGTTCGGGTTACGCCGCTTCAAAACATGCTTTACACGGCTTTTACGATAGCCTTCGCGCCGAGCATGCAGGTCAATTAGAAGTGAGTATTATATGTCCCGGATTTATAAAAACCCAGCTTTCGCTCCACGCCCTCAAGGGAGATGGGCAAGCTTTAAATGAAATGGATGAAGCCCAAGCGCAGGGAATGCCCGCTGAAGTTTTTGCTGCCAAAGCATTGCTGGGTTTAAAAAGAGGAAAGGCAGAAATGTACATTGGCGGAAAGGAGCGCTTTGGGGTTTACTTAAAACGCTATTTTCCGGCCTTATTTCGACGGATAATTAGCAAGGCGAAAGTGCGCTGATAGTTTTACATTATAAGACTTAACCAGAAATTAATCCGAAAGCTTGGTGTAAGAACATTCTGCTGCTTAGATTTGTTCTATATAATACGTTAAACACAAACACCATAAAATTCAATAACATGGCATTCGAGTTACCAAATTTACCTTACGCACACGACGCATTAGAACCACATATTGATGCTAAAACCATGGAAATCCACCATGGCAAACATCATTCAGGTTATACTTCTAAATTAAACGCAGCCATTGAAGGAAGCGACTTAGCCTCTAAATCAATCGAAGATATTTTAGCAAATGTTTCATCTGCTGGAGCAGGAGTAAGAAATAACGGCGGTGGTTTTTACAACCACAGTCTTTTCTGGAGCATCATGTCTCCTAATGGCGGTGGCAGTCCAAGTGGCGAATTAGCGGAAGCAATTAATGCAGCTTACGGATCTTTCGAAAAGTTTAAAGATGCATTCTCAAATGCTGCTGCTACTCAGTTCGGCTCAGGTTGGGCTTGGTTATCTGTTAAAGCAGACGGAAGCGTTGAGGTTTCAAGCACGGCTAACCAAGACAATCCTTTAATGGATGTGGTAGAGCATAAAGGAACTCCAATTTTAGGCTTAGATGTATGGGAACATGCCTATTACCTAAACTACCAAAACCGTCGCCCCGACTACATCGAAGCTTTCTTTAATGTAATTAACTGGGAAGAAGTAGCACGTAGATACGCTGCAGCGAAGTAAATTTTTTTAGCATAAAATTGAAACCCGTCCTTGGTGGCGGGTTTTTTTATGGTCTAAAGCCAAGATGGGTTTTTAATTGAGTAGCGAGAATCGAAAAAGAACGGGTCATTAATTATATTCGCAGCATGCAGTTGCCTCCTAACAAGAAAATCTATTTTGCCTCCGATCAACATTTAGGCGCCCCCAATTATGAGGCGAGCTTAAAGCGTGAGAAGCATTTTGTAAAATGGCTCGATCAGATTAGCACGGATGCGGCCGAAATTTTCATTGTGGGCGACCTCTTTGACTTTTGGTTTGAATACAAAAAAGCGGTTCCTCGGGGTTTTGTGCGGGTTTTAGGAAAGCTTGCCGAATTAAGCGATGCAGGAATCCCCATTCACATTTTTACCGGCAACCATGATATGTGGATCTTTGACTATCTGCCGCAGGAAATTGGCGCTAAACTATACCGTGAACCCATTGAAAGAGAGTGGAATGGTAAAAGATTCTATATTGGTCATGGCGATGGATTAGGTCCGGGCGACTACGGCTATAAATTCATTAAGCGCATTTTTGCCAATCCTTTTTTACAATGGTCTTTTGCGCGTTTGCATCCCAATTTCGGCATTGGTTTAGCGGATTTTTTATCGAAAAGGAGTCGTGCTAAGACGGGGCATAAAGACGCCATCTTTTTAGGCGAAGAAGAGGAATGGTTGGTTATTTACTGCCGCGAAATATTAGCGAAAAAAAAGATGGACTATTTCGTTTTTGGTCATCGCCACTTACCCCTGGATATTCAATTGAAGCCAGAGGCCGCCCGTTATATTAACTTGGGTGATTGGATCACGTATTACACCTACGCTGTTTTTGATGGCCAAGAGCTTAAATTAGAGAAGTTTGCGATGGGGTAATGTCGGAAAAATGGTCTTCTTTCAGTTTTCTGGGGCAAAATGCTGCCTCCATTTAACTGTTGGCATTTTTAAAAAATAAGGTGGAAAGGATAAAAAATGGATAAAGAAGTAATTGACCCGTTTTTTGTGACTATTCCGACAGGAACTGTGGACATGAGAGACGACAGAACAAAAGAAACTTGGTCGATTGAAGTGAACTCTTTCGAACTCCTTAATTATCCCGTAACACAAGAATTATATAAAGCAGTAACTGGTATGAACCCTTCAGCATTTCAAGGCGACAGATTACCAGTAGAAAGCGTTTCCTGGATTGAAGCTGTTAATTTTTGTAATGACTTATCCGAATCTAAAGGGAAAGCCAAATGCTATAACTTTGAGTTAGAAACTGAAAAAGTGAGCTTGAATTTAAAGGCTAATGGATTTCGATTACCCACGGAAGCAGAATGGCAGTATGCATGTCAGGCGGGAACTAAGAACATTAGGCACGGGGAGTTGCACGAAATTGCATGGTTTAAAGAGAACTCAAATAGTTGCACGCAAGAAGTTGGACAAAAGAAACCTAACGAATGGGGGCTTTATGATATGTTGGGTAATGTTTGGGAATGGTGTTCAGACATTTATGACGAAACTATTTACGGAACATATCGTGTTTTTCGCGGTGGTGGCTGGTGCGATGAAGAAAGGAGTGTTATGGCAACAACTCGAAGGAGAAGCCATCCTATTTCATTTAAAATAGACGATTTAGGTTTTAGAGTTGCTACAAACTCGAAAAAATAAAAACCTAAGCTAACCGATATGACCTAAGCTGGGTAAATGTTCATCAGCAAGGTTTTGTTCCGTTGCGGACTTCATTTAGGAAGGCTAGGAAAGTGCTTAGACCTCGCCATGAGCTCTATGTAAATCATTTATAGTAATGAATAAAATGATACTGGAAAAATGATTTTAATTTATTTTATAATTCTTCAAATTATTCTCTGTATACCACTTTTTTATACGATCAAGAAACAGGTTTACAGCCTCACTAATAGTTATATTGTCCTAAAATCAATTTTGACAACGTTGGTTTTTTCAATTATATTAACACTGATATTTAGCCAAGTAAATAAAAGCATCATTAGCCCTATTTGGAGATCCAAAAGTTTTTCTAAATATGAATGGAGTCAAGACCCAAGTTCTAGATATAGAATGGTAAATGATTTGATCAAGGGTAAAAAATTGATTCACAAGTCAAAAGCTCAAATAATCGAAATGCTTGGTTCAGATTTCACTTCATGCCTGCCTAATTCGATTTGTTACTGGGCTCAGGACCCTACTGTTTTTTTATTGCTTGACGACTTTAAATTAATAATTCAATTTGATAAAAATGGAAAAGCTTTGAAGGTTGAGTATTTCCCTATTTAAGGAAAGAAAACCATGGCTTGTAATTGCTAAAAAACCATTAGGCAGTCGAGACTTGCTGGTCGGTTCATTCATTTAGTAAATTTCGGTTTTTTAGCACATAGGTAATCGCTGCAAAAGCGCTTATTAAAACTGAAAATCGACCTAATTAATAGCGTAGGATATTTTTTAAAGACTTAACCCATTAGAAAACAATTAGAACAGATAGATCAATTGGATTCATTGGAGTAGGAATTTTCTTGTGCCTCACTCTACACGGCATTTCTTTAGAAGTTTCAATTATTTTGGAAGAGGTATTGTTATTTACCAGTCTCAGCCCATTATGGGTATATGGCTTGGCAGAGTATCTTGCCTTGATTTTTATGTTAATGGTTTTCAAATATGTTATTAGAACGGTTAAGAAAATTGATTTTGATCAAGCCCAATCGATAAAAAGGATATTCTTGACTACAATAATGGCCTATATATTGACGCAGGTATTGGGTTTTGTCACCCCTTTAATTTCAAGCCTTTATCAAGACATAGAATATTTTGCCTTAAAAAAGACGTACCACAACGATTTAAAAGATCATTATGCTCTGAAGACCTTTATTATCGAAACACCTATTTGGATATTAAACCTGAATTCGATGTAAAATTAGGCCTCAGACCTCTTATAAAGAGTGGGTTTTAAGCCGAAGCGGTGAAGCAATAGCGGGCTATTGGGAAGCGCTAAGGCGCTAAAAACTGCTTTTTATAAGAGGTTTAAACGTTTTTTTTCAAGAAAAGTGAAAATCCTGCATCTAGGCCATTTGCTGTAGCCCGCTACAGCTGCACGATCTAGACTAGTCTTTTCCTTTTCTTGAAAATCTGAGGCTATAATTTTAGGTCGAATTCAGGTTTAAAGTATGTGATAATAGCCGCGGTAGTTTTAAAAGAAATAAAATCAATAAACTCCAACCCAACTTCTGAGAAGGAGCTTGAATCTTAAGCTTAAATGGATCGTATCGCCCAAAGGTCTTTTTTGTTACCTATATAACTATAATTTCAGCTTGAACGGGTCGCTTTTTTTAAATCGGTTTTCTCAACAAAATGCTTCCTAAAAAAAACAAACCAAAGCTAAGCACGGCGCGTAAAACTAGTATGAGACTATTATTAGCCTTATTATTTCTGGGGATGCCGATCTTCGCCCAAGCGCAATTCTTTATAGGCGCGCAGCAGCAAATTAGTACTAATCCCGCCCAGTATGCTTTTAGCGGTTTTAATATCCGCTACAGTGAATTACGCGGGCGTCATCGCATGGGACTTGATTTAAGTTTTCGCCCATCATACTGCGATGGTTGCCCTATTAATGGCAACAGCGGAATTGCAGGATCTTATGTCGACCAAAATTTTTTTAATTATAGTTATCAGTCTTTAACCTTAGGAGGCTCTTTCGATTATATTCTCAGTAATGGCAATGGCTTTATTTCGGCCCAGCCCTATTTTCGTTATTGGTGGTTTACTAACAAGCAACTGGCTTACGACAATGTAGAAGGCTATAGTTTTAGTGGCTTAAGATCGGAAAGCAACCGGGTATTGGGCATTCGGTTACTAATCGGTGGTAGTCGTCTTTTCTGGGATAAAGAAAAAACAAAGGGAGTCATAGAAATATCTCTTGGGCCAGGTTTAATGTACCGATGGATTCGCTTTACCACTCATCAAGGCCTTATTGGTGAAACCATGTATATGGACTACACGGAAAAAAATCAGGGCTTGGTACATCCTGTTTTTCATGTAAGATTGGACTTTACTCTGACTTTCAAAAAATCAGTAGCTACTCCTAAACCGCGTTAAGTGGATAGTTTTAGCGTTATCTTCGCGCTTTTTAAAATTGGTATATTCCACACTACGTTTCCTATGATGTCATATGTCCAAATTGCCGCAAGAGCATAAATTTATTGATCTTTCGGATTACGGAAGGCCTATTGCGAGGCTTATCGCAAACTCACTCAAGACGACGGCTTTCACCCCCATTCATGTTACTATTGGATTTATTATATCGGGTTTATTTGCCATCTTTTTTATTCTCCAAGGCTATTATTGGTTAGCGGCTTTCTTTTTAATTTTCAAGTCTATTTTAGATGCCGCTGACGGCGAATTAGCGCGTATGAAACAAACCCCCTCCTACACTGGGCGTTACCTGGATTCTGTAGCAGATATTATTCTCAATGCCATGTTTTTCATCTCTATCTGGCATATCAATCAATCTGCTTTTTGGATTTGCCTATTGGCATTTTTCGGAATGCAACTGCAGGGCACATTGTATAATTACTACTATGTTATTTTACGAAATAGAGTCGATGGGGATACCACAAGTAGAGTCTTTGAATACAAGACACCCATTGCTTTAAAAGGAGAAACTCAAAAAAGTGTAAACATTCTTTTTGCTCTGTACAAGATCCTTTATGGTGTTTTTGACAAAATCATATACGCCTTAGATGCTAATGCAGATCAAGGTAAAACTTTACCAAAGTGGATGTTGACCATCTTATCAACCTTTGGCTTAGGTTTCCAGCTCTTAATGATTGCGCTAATGTTAGTTCTGGGTTTGAAAGCCTTTATTATTCCTTTCTTCCTATATTACTCGCTGATGATAATTGTTTTAATTTCTATGCGGAGGGTTTTTTATTAGTAAAGCTTTGCTCTACAGCACATTAAGCTAAAGTTTCACCCGTAATCCAATAATAAAGCTTCGCGGTTGTAAAGGCCCATAAATATAACTGGCATCTCGCTCCGCACCGCGGTCGAAGTCGCTTTGATAGGCATTGAAAATATTTTGTACCCCCGCGTTGAGCTCCACTTGCCAGTCATCGCCTTTTAGTAGTTGAAAGTCGGCGATAAGACCAAAGTTAAAAAAGTCGGGACTGCGTTTTAGCACAGTATGCTCCGTCTCGGGATCGATTACATGTGGAACGAGCATCGGCCCGCTGTAGCTAAGATTGGCGTTGATATCGAGTTTGGGATTGAGGCTGTACTTGAGGTTGAGGAAGCCATATATTTCGGGGCTACGCAACATATCTTTTGTTAGTACCCGGTCATCGGAGGAGGCGGGATTTTGCCAGATTAGCTCTGCTTCTCGGTAGCGGTTTCTTTGTATACTTAAACCGCTTCGTATTACAAGCCAATCTGCGTAAGCGTAATTATATTCTAAGTTAATTCCATAAACCATAGCACCTTTGCCATTGCGCTTGGTGATCAAAGCGGTGCCATTACTAAGTTGACGTTGTTCGCTGATAATGAAGGGGTTTGCTAATATTGTATAAAAGCTTTCCGCTATAAATTGCTGCTCACTCTTCTTTCCTTCTTTTTGTAAGCTGTAGGATAAATTGAAGCTATGGCTAAACTCAGTTTTTAGATTGGGGTCTAATACTATAAAAAGCGCAGCGCCACCTACGGTTTCAATATGAAGATCTTCGTTAAAGGCTTGGGGCGCTCTAAAGCCACGGGCATATCCCGTTCTTAGGCTCGCGTGTGGATTTATGTCATATTTAAGATTCAGACGGGGCGAAGCAATATTAAAGTTTCGCGCCGCAGCATGGTCACCTTCTACAAAACGATATTGTGAATTAAGTTGCAAATGATCGAAGCGGATGCCTGCTAGAACTTCCAGTTCGGAACCAAGAAACCATTGACTTTGTAGAAAGGAGCCTAAGGAGTTTACGCGCTGGGAAATTTGGCGATTATAGCCGGGCATTTTATCGACAATGGCATTGTGCTGTTGTTCTGCTCCAAGACTTAACTTTAGCAGGGGTTTTACCTGGTAGCTATACTGAAAACCGTTTACCCAATTAATGTCTCGTGAATTGCCGTAAGCGTTAAGGGCTAAAATATCGCTGTTACTTAGACTATCATTTGGTCCTAAAACTCGTCCACCAGCGCCGTAATAACTGTTGCGAAATATTTGCTGGGCCGAACTGTAGACAGATGCGAATTGCTCCAATTTTTCATCGGCCCACTCGTAAGAAATTCCTGCACCTAAAACTTGATGTTGGAGATCTTCAGCCACGCGACTTTGGTGGGGTAGCAGGTTAAAGTCACTTCCACCACGACGACCCTCTTGCATCCAAAAAACATTGTAGCGCAGTTTTTTACGACTGCTGGCTTTCCAGTAGGCATCGAGGCCTGCGCTGATATTCTCTAATTCTGGAAGCTCTGAAAAGCCATCGTTGTTGGCATCAAAATGGTCGCGCTTCCGCCGAAAAGCAAAAAGATAAGCTCCGCTTGAATAATCTTTATTGACTACACTCGCTGCCATTTGTTGGTTTTGCTCAAGGGCAGATCCGCCCATTAGTTTGAGTCCGGTAGAAATATCTATGCCTTGACTTTGCGCTTCTTTGGTAATAATGTTTAAAGTTCCGCCAATGGCCGAAGCGCCGTAAATAGCGGAAGCCGCGCCTTTTACCACCTCCACTCTTTCGATCATTGAGGGAGGGAATATCTCTAATCCGTAAACGCCCATTAAAGCCGAAAATATGGGACGAGAATTTACTAAGACCTGCGAGTAGGCACCATCCAAACCGTTTATGCGCAATTGAGTAAAGCCGCAGCTCTGACAGTTATTCTCGACACGTAAGCCCGGACTGAAACTCAGTCCTTCTGCAAGGCTAAGCGCTTGTGCGTCTTGCAGTAGACGGTTATTAATTCGGCTAACGATTATGGGTGCACGATGAGCCACAATAGCTTTTCGATTGGCGCTAACCACCACTTCTTCTAAACCGAGGCGGTCTTCTTTTAGGTGTATCGTATTGTTATTGAGAAGTTTACTTAAAGCAATGCTTTGGGAATGATAGCCGATATACTTAATTTTAATAAGACTGCTATCCTTCAGTGCTCGAATATCAATTTTTAACGGCCCTCTGCATCACTTAGGCAGCCAATTTTTCGATCACTCGAAAAAATTTCTACTCCGCTAAGAGTTTCTCCCCCTTGTCTTTGGACGGTCCCAATAAGATAGTTTGGCTTTTGTGCTTGCAAGGAGACGAAACTAAGGAGTAGCAAGAGAATAGTTTTATGCATGCCGAAATAAAAATTTAGGCAAATCTAAAAATCATTTTAGTAAATTCGCAAATAAATTTAGACTTCACTATTTTTTATGACCAAGCTGTCTTTAACCGAGGAGAATTATCTAAAGGCGATATACTTCATTGGTGGCAATGCCAATCAACTCGTAAATACGAATGCTATTGCCGAGCGTTTACAAACCAAAGCCGCTACCGTTACCGATATGTTACGGAAGCTGAAGCAGAAAGATTTAATTGAATATCAGCCCTATAAAGGCACGCGTCTTAAGTCGGAGGGAAAAACCCAAGCCATTGCTATCTTGCGCAAGCACCGCCTTTGGGAAACCTTTTTAGTGGAAAAGTTAGCCTTTGGTTGGGAGGAAGTACATGAAATTGCGGAGCAGCTAGAGCATATTCAATCGGCCGAATTGACCGAGCGTTTATCGGCATTTTTAGGTTTCCCTGAGTTTGATCCGCATGGCGACCCTATTCCCAATAAAGAAGGTGTTTTCCCGAAACGCGATAATGTTACCCTCGATCGCGTAAACCCTGAGACCGCCGTTATGGTGCAAGGGGTAAAAGACTCCTCAACCGAATTTTTGAATTATATCGCCAAGTTAGGCATTCAATTGGGCGATCATATTGCTGTAAAAAGCGTGGAGGAATTCGACCGTAGTTTGGTAGTGGAGCACAAAAACCAGCAATATCGTTTAAGCGCCTTAGCGGCGGCAAACCTTTACATTAAAGAATTATGAAATACGGGTATTCAGCTCTTATCGCGATTTTACTGCTTGGCGCTTGTGCGCGCCCCACTAATAAAAGCACGAGCAATAAAGTAGTTTGCACTACTGGAATTATTGCCGATGCGGTAGAGGAATTATTGCGGGGTCAAGATAGCATAAGTGTTAACGCCTTAATGGGCCCAGGCGTTGATCCCCACCTCTACAAAGCGAGCCAGGGCGATATTAAAAAGTTAATGGAAGCTGACCTTATTATCTACAATGGATTGCACCTAGAAGGTAAAATGAACGAGCTATTCGAGAAAATGCAGCAACATAATAAACTTGCTGCCGCAGAAGCGATACCCAAAGAAAGACTGATTAACAGTAGCAATTTTGCTAGTGCTTATGATCCGCACGTGTGGTTCGATTTGAAGCTTTGGTCCATCGCTGTTGCGGCTATGGCAGATAAGCTAAAAGAGCAGTACCCCGCTTTGGCTTCAAAGCTTGAGGATAACAAGAAAAGATACCTGAAAGAGATAAACACTTTGCACGAGTACGTGGGTAAAATGGTTATTCAAGTGCCTGAAAAACAGCGTGTATTAATAACTGCCCATGATGCTTTTGAATACTTTGGTCGCCAGTATGGTTTTGAAGTGCGGGGCTTACAGGGAATTTCTACAAGTTCCGAATACGGTATTCGCGATGTCAGCAATTTGGCCCAGTATGTTAATGGTCAGGGTATCAAAGCCATTTTTATAGAAAGCTCCATCCCTAAAAGAGCGATTGAAGCTGTGCAAGCTGCTGTGCAGGAGCTCGGAGGTTCGGTAAACTTGGGCGGCGAGTTATACTCGGATGCTTTAGGTGCAGCCGAGGGCGAGGCAGGAACTTATTTAGGCATGGTTCGCACCAATACCAATACGATAGTAGAGGCTCTTAAATAATGCAGCGCATGGAGAATCAAACCGCCTTAGAAGTACATAATCTTACGGCCAGCTATCAGCGGAAGCCAGTTCTTTGGGAAATCGACTTTAAAGTTCCTAGTGGACATTTAATTGGCATTTTAGGTCCAAACGGCAGTGGGAAAACTACTCTTCTTCGAAATATCATGAACTTAATGGAAGCGGATAGTGGCTATGTAAAAATTTTCGGCCAAGACCTCGATGAAGTACGCAGTCGTTTAAGTTATGTGCCGCAACGCGAAAGTGTCGATTGGAATTTTCCCGCTAGCGTGCGTGAAGTCGTGGAAATGGGACGTTATCGTCCCGGTAATTTGCTCCGTCGCCTAAAAAGTAGCGATAAGCAAAAAGTAAAGGCAGCTTTAGAGAAAGTGGGAATGCTCGCTTATGCAGATCGGCAAATAAGTGAGCTTTCCGGTGGACAACAGCAAAGGGTTTTTATCGCCCGCTCCTTAGCCCAAGAGGCAGACATTTACTTAATGGACGAGCCTTTTGTAGGCGTTGATGCAGCTACGGAAGAAGCGATTTTAAGTTTATTGTCAGAGTTGCGAGACCAAGGTAAGACCGTCTTAATCGTTCATCATGATTTGCAAAGTGCCTACCAATACTTCGACTGGATGATTCTTCTTAATACGCGCTTAATTGCAGCGGGACCTAAGGAAGAGGTATTTAATAGCACCTACTTGAGAGAGGCCTACGGAGGGAAGTTAAATCTACTTTCCAAATTAGGGGAGATAATTGCGCGCGAGCAATTCCCGCTGCGTGAGCCCGATTTTAAAGAAAAAGAAGGCAGCGGTGATGAATGATGTTTGGGCCTTTTTCAGCTTTAATGATCCTACCGTTAGGATTGTTAGTTTAGGTACCGTTTTTTTAGCGATGAGTGCCTCGGTGGTCGGTACTTTTGCCTTTCTGCGCAAGCGCGCCCTAGTTGGAGATGCCATCGCACATGCTATTTTACCCGGTATCGCTATCGCCTTTATGCTTAGTGGCACCAAAAACCCGGTCGTTTTAATGGTGGGAGCTTTAATTAGCGGCTGGCTGGCTACTTGGGCCATGGAATATATTACTGAAAAAACCAAGCTCAGCAATGATACCGCAGTTGCTTTGGTTTTAAGTGTGTTTTTCGGCATTGGAATAATGCTGCTCACCCATATACAACACAGTGGTTCTGGCAACCAATCGGGCCTAGACCAATACCTTTTTGGAAAGGCCGCTGGCATGACCGAGCAAGACCTTTGGACCTATTCGGTGGTAGCGCTTTTACTTTTAATAGTGGTGATTAGTCTCTTTAAAGAGTTGAAGGTCTATTCTTTTAACCCAGATTTTGCCGCTGTATCAGGTTTGCCTGTTAAAGCTATTCGTAGAATTTTAAACTTGGTTACCGTCTTAGCCATTGCCATAGGCATCCAATCGGTGGGGGTAGTTTTAATGGCCGCTTTATTAATAACACCCGCGGCGGCTGCTCGGGCTTGGACTAGCTCTCTAAAAATTATGCTTTTTCTCGCCGCTCTAATCGGGGGAATTTCGGGATTGAGCGGATCCTTAATTAGTTACTTATCGCCCGCCATGCCCACTGGTCCGTGGATTGTAATGACACTTTCGATAATCACTTTGCTTTCCTTGTTTTTTGCCCCAAAAAGAGGGGCGCTTAGCCGCCTGTTAAAGCAGCGACGTCACAGCAAAAAAATCTTAAATGAAAACCTATTAAAGGTCTTTTACAAACTTTCCGTGGAAAGAAAATTAGAACAAGCGGGGCTAAGCGTAGACGAAATACAAGCCGAAAGGGCTATTAATAAATCCGATTTTGCCTCGGCCATTAGACGCTTGAAACGTAAAAATTGGCTCTTGGCGGAGGGCGAAAAGCTGAAGCTAAGTAGTATCGGTTTGGTGGAGGCCAAGCGAGTGGTACGCCTGCATCGCCTTTGGGAGATGTACCTAAGTCAGCGACTTAATTTAAAGGAAGATCATATTCACCCTAATGCAGAAAGTATGGAGCATATTATCAGTCCCGAATTGGAAGCCTTGCTTTTAAAAGAGCTAAACTTTCCGGCCCAAGATCCGCATAACAGTCCAATCCCTTATTCAACTTAAGATGGAGGCAATTTTCATCATCGCTACTGGTGCATTAGTAGCCATGACTTGCGCCTTATTAGGAAGCTTTTTGCTTCTGCGTAAAATGGCGATGTTAGGTGATGCTATTTCCCATGCGGTTTTACCTGGTATAGTTTTGGCCTTTATGATTTCTGGCAGCCGAGATAACCTTATTATGCTCATCGGCGCAAGCCTTGCAGGACTCTTAGTTACCCTTTTAATTGAGTTGCTTCACAAAAAAGTACACCTACAAGAAGACGCTTCCATTGGGATTAGTTTTACTTGGCTTTTCGCGATTGGAGTAATCTTAATTAGCGCGTATACTGAGCAAGTGGATTTAGACCAAGATTGTGTTTTATACGGTGAAATCGCCTATATCCCTTTCGATTTAATTTATTTTTCGGGCGGAGAACTCTTCTTTCCACGAGCCACTATTATTTCGGGAGTTCTATTCCTCTTAACTGTGTGCTTCGTGATAATTGCCTATAAAGGTTTGAAAATAACCTCCTTTAATAGCGACTATGCTAAATCGCTGGGAATCTCAACTTTGGCTTGGCATTTAGTCTTTATGAGCATGGTTTCCATAACCACGGTACTATCTTTCGAAATAGTAGGCGCCATATTAATTGTAGCACTTTTAGTTGTGCCGCCTGCTACGGCCTATTTGCTTACCAAGCGCTTAAAGCAGATGCTTCTTTTAGCTTTACTTTTCGCGCTCTTTTCAGCCATCGGGGGTTATTATTTAGCCGTTTTACTCGACGCAAGTATTGCCGGTGCCATGGTTTCGGTGGCGGGTATTTTCTTTCTCGGGGCGCTAATTTTTAGTCGTTTGCGTTCCCGCTCACTCAAGGTAGATGCGTCTTTAAAGGGTTAATCATCTGAAAAACAATTAATTCCCTCTTTAAATGATGCTTGTAACTTTAAGTTTATAAAAAGTTTAATTTAGATGCGGCAGCCTAACATATTAGCGCGACAAGATGCATATTTGCAGCGCTCAAAAAAAACGGATCTAACCAATACCAAAAAGAGTTATTAATTATGCCTACTACCAAAAATAGCAGTCCCAAGCGCCGGGTTATAGTTGATTACAAAAACGTTACCCAAGATATTTTGGGTCTCTTTGCCGATCGCTATCCTTATGGTTATGACGATGCAGACATTGTAAAATTTCAGAATGCCCAGGGCGCTACTGTTAGAGCAGTGCCTATCGAAACTACCGATACCAAATACTTGGTAAAGGTTAGCGTAGAAATGGACCGTAAGATTGAAGCCTTCATGGACGACGATGACGATGAAGACCTTGACTTAGGTGATGAGGCAGATGTTGATACGCCAGAGGACGACTTGGATGATTAATGAAGAAAACTAAGAAAGACTACTTTTTTGTGGGATTGCAGATGGTGCTTTTCGGGCTATTTGTAATCCCCATTCAGCTGGAGCAAAGTCTGCCAAAATTACCACAGTGGCCCGCTCAGTTGGTTTTAATTATTGGCCTAATTGAGGTCGTTTGGGCCTTTATGCAGCTGCGTAATTTTATTAGTGTTTGGCCCACGCCTAAGGATGATTCGGAATTAGTTACCTGGGGTTTATTTGCCATTGTGCGACACCCAATTTACAGCGGTATCATTCTCGTAACAGGTGGCTACGCTTTCTACAAGGCAGATCTTTACAAACTGCTAATTTGCTTAGCCTTGGCTATTCTTTTCTATTTCAAAAGTGCGTATGAAGAAAAGCGTCTGACGGAGCGTTATAAAATATACCCGCGGTATAAAGCAAGAGTAGGCCGTTTTTTTCCAAAACCTCCATCATTTAGGGCTAAGCCATAAAAGCGGATTTACCGCATTTTGATTACTCCAAATCTCGAAATGTAATTTCGTCTCAGAGTTAATGGGGTTGGTATACGACTTCCCTAAAGTCTGATTTTTAGTCACCTTTTCCCCTTTACTTACGGTAATGTCGGTAATGTTCTGATAAACACTGAAGTAATTTCCGTGGGTAATAATTAACGCCAACTGACCAGTAGGCATTCGGAACATATTCAGCACTTCTCCATCAAAAATTGCTCTAATTACGGCACTCTTTTCCGTGGCGATATCAATACCACGGTTGTCAATAATCACACTTTTAACTACTGGGTGGCGCTGCGGACCAAAGTTTCCCACTACTAAGCCTCTTTCTACTGGCCAGGGTAAACGTTTGCGATTGGCCTCAAAATTGGCCGATAAAACTCGATCCTCGGGAGTTAACTCATAGCTAGGAGCGGCATCAGCTACTACTACATTTGCGGCCTTTAAGGCTTTCTCTTTCGCATCAATTAATTCCTTTATACGATTATTGCTGGTATTACTGCTAAAGTCTTTACCCCGGATTAAACCAATTTCAATCGCACGGTCTTCTAATTGTTTACGCGCCGCTTTTGCTTTTGCCTTGGCAATTTCGGCGGCAATAATGCGACCAATTTCCTTTTCTACTTTTTGGGCTTCGGCCTGCTTTTCTTTGAGGGATTTTTTCAGATTATCCTCCATTTCCTTAAAAGCAACAATAGCTTCTTCTTGGCTTAGCCTTTCGCTGCTTAGCTTATTTTTTTCTACGCTTAATTGGGAACGCACGGCATTCTTTCGCACTTTTTGTACGCGCAGTTTTTCCATTTCTTTCGATAACTCCTTTTCTTTTTTCTCAATTTCCTTTACTTGCCTTTCACGATAGGCGCTGTATTGTTTCAGGTATTCTATACGTCGCAGTGCTTGATTGAAATCTTGGGAGGAGAGAATGAACATTAATCGACTTATATTCTTGCGACTTTTATAAGCCTGTTCAATCATTTTGGCATAAGAGGCCTTCAGTGTTTCAATGCGAACACGCAAGGTGTCGGTGCGCTCTTGCATTGCACTTTCCTCTTCTTCTATTAGTTCTATTTCACGGTCGAGAGTGCGAATTAAACGCTCGCGTAAACGCAGCTTTTGCTGCACAGTTTCGATATTGCCAATGGAGTTCTCGCGGTCTTTTTGGGTTTCTTTCAGGATGCGATTGGCCAATTCTATCTCATCCAAAAGTTTGATCTTTTGGGATTCTAATTTTTGACGCTCCGTTTCTTGACCTTGAACACTAAGGCTTAGGGCGAGGCAAAATAAGAGGAATAGTATTTTAGGGCGCCAAGTCATACTGAGAAGGAATGCTGTAAGGGGTGCTTAGTTTATCGCTTTTTTCCACACTTTTTATATCTAAAATCACTCGGGTGCTTTCGCTAGATAAGAATTCAATTTCCACCTGGCTAGGAAATTTGAAATCTTTAAAATCTTGATAGTCACGATACTTCACCCGAAAGGTTTTTCCAGCGGTGGGTTGTTTAATCTCTAAATAGTTAGGACGATATAAGGCGCTATTAATTTCTTGATTTACAAACTCGCTTTGTGCTTCAACAGATTGCACTTTACCACTCGGGTCGTAATTGTGAATGAGATAAGCATCGGCAATAAAAGCCTGGAAGCGCTCGCCTTTCATTTGCCAATAATTAGCGCCCAAAGCAGCCATTAAAGGCGCAAACTGAAACTCGATACCCAATTTACTAGCCATACTTTTCGGGTCGCCTTGAGAGTATTTACGTTCTAAGCGATTGTAATACGAAAAGCCTTGGGGGCTTAGAATTCCGCGGGCTATTTTTAAGCCAATAAAGGGGTCAGCAATATCAACCCAAATGAGGCTGTCTTTTATAATGCGGATCTCGTAGCGAAAGGATTGATTGATGCTAGCACTTTGCACGCGTCCTTTACCTTTGATACTCAATCTCTCATACTGGAAAGCTTCAGCTTGAATTTTCTCTTCAAGCTTTGGTAATTTTAAATAGCGTGGCGCACCTTTCGGTAGATTGCGCTTCAAGCCGCAGCTTACCACTAAAACTGAAAGGATTAAAAGCGAGAGGGCTCTTCTCATTGTAAGGCGTCTATTTTTTGCTGAAGACTTTTATTGCTAGGATCTTTTTCTAAGGCTAATTTATACTGAGCTAGGGCCTCTTCCGTGCGATTATTAGCCTCTAAGATTTCGGCATAGTGTTCTAGTACTTCGGCATCGTGTTTGGCATTTAAACTTAGTAATTCCTCCATTTTTTCGAGGGCTTGAGAGTAGTTCTCCTGCTTAAAAAGTATCCATGCCCAGGTATCTAGGAAAACCGGATTATTGGGGCTTAGGTTATTGCTTTTTTTACTGAGACTTAATGCCTTCTCTAGCTTTTCGCCTCTTTCAGACAGGTAATAAGCGTAATTATTTAATGCGGTGGCGTTTTCACTATTAATGGCCAGTGCCTTGTCGAAGTAGGCATCACTTTGTTGGTGATCTTCTGTAATGTGGTAGGCCGAAGCTAATTGCAAATAGAACTCTAGCTTTAAATTCGGGTTTTGTACCACATAGTTTAAGCCGGTTTCTAGATAGGCAATAGCTTCTTCAGCATCCTTAGCCTCATTAAAAGCAATGCCTGCTAAGAGGTAGGGAAAAGCTTGATTGGGATAATAGTCTAAAGCCGCCGGCGCATCTTGGCGTAAACTATCGAAAAGTCTATTTTGAATTTCAATCAGAAGGATTTGCTCCCAAAGTTGGTATTTCTGTTCAATCTTTAGAGCCTTCTTATAATACCCGATGGCCTCAGCGTCTTTGCCATCGCGACTTAGATAATCGCCGTACATCGCATAAATGCGCGGATCTTGCACCTCCGATTCAATAATATCGTTCAACATCAAATAGGCTTCCTTAGCAAGGGTGCTATCCTTTACAGAAGCATCGAATAAACTCAATAAAACGCCAATTTTACGTTCCACATCAAGACGTGGACTTTGCATAGCCTTGCGCAGATGATGCAGAGAAGCTTCCTTGTTGTTGACCTGACGATAGTAGTTAGCCAGGTCCAAATGGGGGCGTGGATCGTTACTGTCTATATCTACCATTTTATGGTAAATCGCGAGGGCCTCACTATTGCGACCATTAATTTGGTAGAGTTGCCCCAGCGCGCCGTAGTTATCGAGGTTATTGGGTTCTCTATCAATTAATTGCTGAATGGCAGCGGCGGCACCTTCTATATCATTAGCCTGAAGATGAGCCACTTTTTTCAACTCTATTAAAGACTCAACCGGTCCGAGCGTATTTTCGATGGTATCAATATGCGCAAGGGCCAACTCAATTTGATCTTCCTCTAGGTAAGCTTGTGCTAGTTCAAAGCGGAAATCTAAATTTTCACGATCATTTTCCAGCAGTTTTTGATAGATGATTAACTGCTTATCGTGTAATTGTGCTTGCTTGTAAATTGCCGCACAAAGAAGCTTATACCAATGGTTTTCCGAATCGAGTTCCATCGCTCTTTCCGCATAAAAAAGAGCATTATTTTGATCATCGTTTGCAATAGCTAGCTGGGCTAACTCGTAGCAAACGGTGGCATTTTCGGAGTCGATACGATAGAGTTCCCCAAAGAGGGCTTCTGCCTTTTCGCTTTCGCCGCGCAATTTAAAGTTTTGTGCCGCGAAAAAATTTTCATTAAAAAGCCTAAGCCTTTCCCCCTTGAGCTTACTCTGGGCAGAAAGGCTTAAGCTAAATGATATAAGTACTAAAAGGAATAGAGATTTATTCCAAAACGCTGTAATCGCCAATAGATATTTCTGTGAAGTTGCCATTAAACTTGGCTTTGTTTCCAATCATTGAATTTTTAAGGGTGGCATTGCTAATTTCACTGTCTTCTTGAATTAAAACATCTTCAAGGTGCGAATCTTTAACTACCGTATTTTTACCAACGCTTACACGTGGACCAACAGTTGAGTTTATAATTTTCGCGCCAGCAGCGATATAACAAGGCTCAATAATTTTACTGTTCTCAATAGTAGCCTCGTCGCTCACTAGTTTCTCATCATCTTTAATGAAACCGAGAATTTTACCATTCGTTTCTAGGGTAACCGCTTTATTACCGCAGTCCATCCATTCGTTAACGGTACCCGAGGTAAACTTACTACCCTTGGCTTTCATGTTTTCAAGAGCATTGGTAAGTTGATACTCGCCTTTGTCTTTAATGTCGTTATCTAAAAGATATTGTAATTCGCTGCGTAAATATTCGCCATCATTAAAATAGTAAATACCGATAATGGCCTCGTCTGAAACAAAAGTCTCGGGCTTTTCAACAAAGTCGGTAATAATGCCGTTATCATCTTTTTTAACCACACCAAAAGCAGCGGGATTTTCTACTCTTTTGGTCCAAATTACACCGTCGTTTTCTACGTCTAAGCTAAAATCGGCACGGAAAAGCGTATCTGCGAAAGCAACTACTACATTACCGCTTAAAGATTCTTTAGCACAAAGAATAGCATGCGCGGTGCCTAAGGGTTTGTCTTGGTAAAAGATACTGCCTTTAGCTCCTAAAGAAGAAGCAATATTTTTAAGATCGTTTTCTACAGCCTCGCCAAAATCACCAATTATAAAGGCAATTTCTTCTACTTTTTGTCCCGCTACTTTAACAATGTCTTCTACCAACCGTTGCACAATAGGCTTGCCGGCGATAGGGATTAAGGGTTTTGGAATGGTTAAAGTATGAGGTCTTAAGCGGCTGCCACGGCCGGCCATTGGAACGATAATTTTCATGTTCTAATTCTTTGTTTGAATGCAATAAACAATGTTAGTTACAAAAATGCAGTTTGCCTAAAAATCAGGCTACTTTATTGTTAAAAATCAGTGCTATTTTTTTCCGGTACTGCCGAAGCCGCCTGCGCCTCTTTCGGTTTCATCTAAGCTTTCGCTTAAGGCCCATTCGATTCGGTTGTATTGGGCTATTACCAACTGGGCAATTCTTTCGCCTGGGGCAATGCTAACCGTTTCATTACTAAGGTTTACTAGTATTACTCCGATCTCACCCCGGTAGTCTGCATCAATTGTCCCCGGGGCATTTAATACGCTAATACCTTGTTTGTAGGCCAAGCCGCTACGCGGGCGAACTTGGGCTTCATAGCCTGGTTCTAGTGCCATGTAAAGTCCGGTCTTAACCAAGGCTCTTTCCAAGGGTTTTAAGATGAGCGTCTCCTCTAAAACCGCTTGTAAATCTAGGCCAGCAGAGCCAGCTGTTTGGTAGCGAGGTAAGGGGTAGCCCGATTTATTAATTACTTTAACTGTTGTCATTTTTTCGCAAGTTTAAAATAGCACGTCCGTCTATCCACAGCATATAAAGGAGATAGAGGCTAAAAATAATAAGCCCAGGCCAAAAGCGAGCATCAAAAACATGATAGCTTAAATATGCGCCAATTAAGGCCAAGCCAAGATACATTCCAATGGTGCGCACGGGAAATTTTATCGGATCGTGTTTTTGATTGAGGTAATAGGAGTAGGCGGTCATGGCAGCATAGCTGATCAGGGTGGCCCAAGCCGCTCCTGTATAGCCGTATTTAGGCACCAATAATAGGTTAAAGCTAATGGTAAAGGCTAGTCCGAAAAAGGAAATATAAGCACCCATGCGGGTTTTGTTTTTTAGCTTATACCAAATGTTGAGGTTGAAATTAATTCCTAAAAGAAGGTTTGCAAAAAGTAATACGGGCACAATATCCCAGCCTTCCCAGTATTTCTCATCAATAAAATGACTCCATTTTAATATCGAAGTGAAACTTACCAGGCCTAAAAAGATCAGCGACTGAATCATTACGAAATACTTTAGTACACGTGCCATATTGTTTTTGATGTTGCCTTCTCCTGAAAAGAAAAACGGTTCTGCGGCAAAGCGAAAAGCTTGGATGAAAAGCATCATGAAAGTAGCGATCTTCATCATGGCTCCGAAAATTCCCATGGCCACATCGTTTTCTCCTTCGGGTAGTAGGTATTTCATAAACTGGAACTGCGCCTTCTCGTTACTTATCCCCGCAAGGAAACCAATAACTAAGGGGCTGGTGTAAATAAGTAGCTCCTTTAAAAGCGCGGGCTTAAGCTTAAAGCGGATCTGAAAGTAATCAGGCAAAAAGAGCAAAATCATAAAGCCATTACCAATTAAATTGGCAATAAAAACATAGGCCACGCCCCAGTCAGGTTGATACAAAAATTGTAGTGTTTTGGGTAGGAGGTCTTGCTCGTTTAGATAGGGTAAGAGTAAGAAGAAAATAAGGTTTAGAGAGACCATTAGAGCAATAGCACCTAAGCGAATGGCGAGGAAGCGTAGGGGTTTGTTTTCGGCTCTAAGCTTGGCGAAGGGCACTGCGGCGAGGGCGTCCATCGCTACAATAAGTAGCATCCAAAGAATGAAGTAAGGTCGGTCGGCGAACTGCAAAGTTTCTGCTATGGGCTCCAAAAAGATGATGGTAAAGACAATTAGAATTACCGAGAGGGCTAGGGTGAAGAGTACAGTATGGCTAAAAATATCGCGGCCGGCGTACTTTTTATCGTTGTAAAAGCGAAAAAAGGCGGTTTCCATTCCAAAAGTTAAAACCACCATTAAAAAGGCAATCATGGAGTAAATGTCGTTGAGTACCCCGTACTCAGCCTTGTCGATGATCCCAGTATGTAAGGGAGTTAAGGCAAAATTCAGCAAGCGCGCCAAAATGGTGGTTAAACCATAAATAACAGTTTGTGAGGCGAGTTTTTTTAGTGTCGACATTGCTTTTGCTAGAAGTGTAAAAGTATATTTTCAAAGATTGAGTTTTGCCCTAAGCTGATCTATTTCTGAACCTTTGTATTAACAAAAGATTGCCCTGCGCAATTCTTTATCTTTGGCGCAAATTAAAATACCTATGATAAGAAAGATTGCTCTCTTTATCTTAATTGGCTTCGGCTTAAACGCGCAAAACCACGAGTGTTACGAATTGCCGGCTGCGAGTTTAGAAGATATAAAGAACGACGTATTTTATTTAGCTTCCGATGACTTAGAAGGTCGCCTGCCTGGCACCAACGGGGAAAAATTAGCCCGCCAACATATCCTTAGAGTTTTTAAATCCTATGCTTTAGAGCCAGTAATTTCCGGCTCTTTTGAGCAAGAGTTTAGTGTGCCTAATCGGGTACTGCGTATGGAAGGCCTTAACACCTTCACGTATAAAAAAGAGGCTTTGAAGATAGATGAGGATTTTTATCCGGTAGCCTACTCAAACAGCGGAAAACTGAGTGGCGAAACCGAGTATGTCTCTTTTGGTATTGAAAGCGAAGAGCTGGAACGCGATGATATCGACGATAAAGAGGTAAAGGGCAAGATTGCCGTTTTAGAAATAAGCTCCCCCGATGGTATCCATCCGCATTCGAAATACATGCAATGGCATGACATTGCGAAGCGTGTGAAACTGCTCAAAGAAAAAGGAGCAACAGCGGTATTATTGGTGAAAACTAAAGGCAATGCAAACTCTCCCGAGTCGGAGTTTAAAAGTTTACAGTCTTGTGGTTTACCCGTAATCTATATTCGCAACGAAAAGATTGCCAAGAAATTAAGAAGGAAACGCGATGTAAGCCTTGAAGTGCGCCTAAAAGAGTTTCGCGATATCACTTATAATATGGCTGGCTTGATAAATAATGCGGCACCGCAAACGATAATTATTGGAGCTCACTACGATCACTTGGGCTATGGCGGGCCGAGCTCGCGCTATCGCGGTGACGCGGAGGAACAAATTCATAATGGGGCAGACGATAATGCCAGTGGTGTAGCGGGTTTGCTTAGTTTGGTGCGTTTCCTTTCTCGCACGGAAGACGCGAGCTTTCGCGGCTTTAACTATCTCTTTGTGGCCTTCTCAGCTGAAGAGATGGGCCTTTTAGGATCGAAGTACTTCACCCAACAGATCAAAAAAATACCCAATTTGCGGTATAGCTATATGATGAATATGGATATGATTGGTAGAATGGATGATAATGTCTTGGCTATTAACGGCGTAGGAACCTCTCCCCTTTGGCCCGAAATAGTTAACCCCATTACCTGTGACTTAACCTTGCAATTAAGCGAAAGCGGCGTGGGGCCAAGTGATCACACCAATTTTTACTATTTAAATATGCCGGTTCTGCATTTCTTTACAGGAACGCATGAAGATTATCATACGCCCGACGATGATGCCGAGAAAATTAATATTAAAGGGATTTTTAGTACTCTAAACCTGATGGTCTCAATTATTCGTAATAGCCCAGTAGGTACTGCTTTACCTTTTACAAGCACGAAAGTGGAAAGCACGAAAGCCCCAAAATTTTCGGTAACCTTAGGGGTTATGCCCGACTACCTTTTCCAAGGACAGGGAATGAAAATTGACGGGGTAACTAAGGGTAAGCCTGGAGAAGGCGCTGGATTACAAGCAGGCGATATTATTACTCAACTTGGCGATGTTCAGGTGTCTAATATGCAAAGCTATATGGAAGCCCTTTCTAAATTACAGAAAGGCGAAAGCGCCACTTTGCTCTATAAAAGAGACGCTGAGGTATTAAGTGCTATTGTTCAATTTTAAGATTTAAAAGATGAATATTGCTGTAATTGGCGGAGGAAGCTGGGCAACCGCTTTGGTTAAAATTTTTACCGAGAATAGCGATTATGTAGGTTGGTGGATGCGTGATGAAGCCAATGTGATGCACATTAAAAAGTATCATAACAATAATAAATATCTAAGCTCGGTGGAACTACAAACCGAGAAAATCGATATCTCAACCGACATTAACCAAATCGTTAAGCAAGCGGAAATTTTGGTTTTTGCTATTCCTTCCGCTTTTCTGAAATCTTCGCTTAGCGATTTAACGATTGATATAAGTACAAAGAAGGTTTTTAGTGCGATAAAAGGGATTGTACCCGATGAAAACCTCATTGTAGGTGAGTTTTTCCATCAAAAATATGGGGTGCCCATAGAGAGTATTGGCGTTATAACTGGTCCTTGCCATGCAGAAGAGGTAGCCCTTGAAAGGCTAAGCTATTTAACCGTAGCGGCTAAAAATAAGGAGCAGGCCGCGTACTTGGCCAAACGCATGGATTGTGATTTTATCAATACCACCATTTCCGACGATATTTATGGCACCGAATACGCAGCTGTATTGAAGAATATTTACGCCTTGGCCGCAGGAATTTGCCACGGCTTAGGTTATGGTGATAATTTCCAAGCGGTATTAGTTAGTAATGCCATCCGCGAAATGAAGCGTTTCATTAAAGAGGTACATCCCATGAAACGTGACATTAATAATTCGGCTTATTTGGGTGACTTATTGGTGACCGCCTATTCTCAGTTTTCGCGTAATCGCACTTTTGGAAATATGATTGGCAAAGGCTACACGGTGCGCAGTGCCATGTTAGAAATGAATATGGTGGCGGAAGGTTATTATGCCGCGGCCCTAATTAGAGAAGTTCGTAAGGAAAAGGAAATTAAAATGCCGATAGCAGATTCGGTGTATAAAATCCTCTACGAAAACAAAAACCCTAAAAAGCTAATGGCCAAGCTTACCAGTAAGTTGAATTAGAATAGCCATGGAAAAGGATTCTTCATCGCCACAGTTTATCGACTATAAAAGGACCAAACCTAGCTTTCAATCCATCTTGGAAGAAAGTAAAAGCCTGAATGATCTTTATCAAGAACGTCGCAGTTGCCGCTATTTTTCCTCGCAAAAGGTCGAGAAAGAAGTGATTGAGAATCTCTTTCGTATCGCCGCATCTGCCCCGAGCGGGGCCCACAAGCAGCCATGGCACTTTGTGGCGATTAGCGACCCTATCTTAAAAAAGAAGATTAGAGAAGCCGCCGAAAAAGAAGAACGTGCCTTTTACGAAGGGCGGGCTAGTGAGGAGTGGCTAAAAGATTTAAAACCCATTGGCACCAACGCCCATAAAGAGTTTTTAGAAACCGCACCGTGGTTAATAGTAGTCTTTAAGCGCAGTTATGATGTTTCCCCGCAAGGCGAAAAATCGAAGAATTATTACGTGAACGAGTCGGTCGGTATTGCTAGCGGTTTTCTCATCAGCGCCATTCATCATTTAGGCCTATCTACCCTCACGCATACACCCAGCCCAATGAACTTTTTAAGCGAAATTTTGGAGCGACCAGCAGAGGAAAAGCCTTTCCTTTTGCTACCGGTAGGTTACGCTTCTGCAGATGCCCAGGTACCCAATTTACAGCGTAAATCACTAGATGAGATCAGTGAATTTCACTGACCTAGAAGATTATAACTGGAAAGCACACTTTTTTTTGCTAAATTTTCGCCTCACTTTCTTTTAATTATCATATTTGAAAGTTGATAGGGGGAAAAACGATGATGGCACAATTAAGCAAATACCAGATAGGGCTCTTTATAACGGCGGTTGCGCTGGCTTCTTTAGTGGGTATTAATCAATACCACTTTGGTATGTGGAATCAATATATTTCCTTGCCTTGGTTGTACGAAATAATCAATCCAGCCCTTTACCAAAACGACCTTTTGGTGGATCAACATGTGAATTCACCCACCTTCTTTTTGTATGGTTTAGCGGTTTTAACGCCTTGGTTTTTAGGGAACATTCCGCTGCTATTTTTTACCATTTACAGCCTGTGCTTAGTCTTTACCATTTACTCCTTTTACCGCTTAGGCTCTGGGCTTTTTAAGGATAAGCGCAGCGGTGTTTTAGCGGTGGTCTTATTAGCCTTCGCATTCCCTGTAATTGGCGATGTTAGTCTCTGGGATAGTGTTTTGATGGAGCGCACCATTGCTTTGCCTTTCTTATTGATTTCCATTTATAGCAGTTACGGCAAAAAATATTGGTTAACTATTTTCCTCCAAGCAATCGCTTTTAATATTCATCCTTTATCAGCCGCTTATATTATTGCCGCTACTTGGTTTGGGGTATTAATAGCTGAGGGTTTTAAGAAAGAGTACTTTCTTTACGGTACGGCTTTATTGGTTTTGGTTTCTCCCGCTTTATACCTGCGTTTCAGTAGCCCGGAAGAAGCTGCCAGCAGCGCAGATTTGGCCGCTACCTGGCTGGAAGTAATGCGCCTCCGTAATGGTCACCACACCTTTCCTTCGGATTTTCCACCCATCATTTTTGTGAAATCACTTTTAATTGCCCTTGCCTATTTTGGATTGGTGTTGAAAGGCGGTTTTAAAGTGGTCCAGAAAAACTATTTACTGGCCTTCGGCGCACTAATTCTCTTTATGCTCTTGCTAGGAACGGTTTTCACAGAAGTTTATCCCGTAAAATTGATCATACAATTACAATTTTACCGTGCCTACTTATTCTTGGTAATTTTAACCATCGTGCTATGGGCGGGTTTAACCATGACACGTCCCAAGCCATTGTATTTCCTATTAGCCTTACCGATTCTTGCTCAATATTTTTACGGCGAGTGGTCCAAAACAGCCACCGTTTTAATTTTTGCCCCCGGCGCTTGGTTTCTCTTGCGTTTTTATGGCTTGAAACTACAAAGTACTGTTTTATTAAGTACTTCGTTTTTGGCCCTGGGCTTTTTGGCCTTTGTTTTAAGAGGCGGCTTAGACATTACTCAAGGAGAACAGGATAAGGACTGGTATGCCGTGCAAGATTGGTTTGAGGCCAATACCGACATGAATAGCTTAGCCATTGTGCCACCAGCGGAAGCAGGCTTTAGAGTACGGAGTAAACGCGCTTCCTACGGCGACTGGTTTGATGGGACCAAGGCTTTTTTTAGTGAACACTACGCGGCTTATTGGTTAGATCACATGAAGAGCCTTGGCTGTATGGATCCAGAAACACTTCAGGAAGATTACCGAAAATTGGGTCGAGAAGACTTTCTCAGTATATGGGAAAAAGAACAAGGTAAATTTAGCGAAGCCTATGTAGTATGCTATGCCGATGAAGCCCTGGCGAATTTAGAGCCAGTGTTTAAAAACAGACGTTTCGCTGTGTACCAATTACTTTAACGTGAGTTCGACGTAAAATTAGGCCTTAGACCTCTTGTGAATAGTGGGTTTCAAGCCGAAGCAGTGAAGCAATAGCGGGCTATTGTGAGCTGCTGAGGCGTGGAAAGCCGCTTTTTAGAAGGGGCCTAAACGGATTTTCCAATAAAAATGAAAATCCTGCATCTAGCTCATTTGCTGTAGCCCGCTACAGCTGCACGATCCAGACTAGTCTTTTCCTTCCATTGAAAATCTGAGGCTCTAATTTATTGTCGAATTCACGTTACTTAAATTAAAACGACCACTTCAAGCGTAAAAAGCTGGCGGCAGAAAGCCACTGTAGCGCATTTCCTTCCAGAGGGTTTTGAGTACCAAAAGCTTGCACGACAAAGAGCAAATCGAGGTTTTTTCCTAGAGAATAACTTAGACTAGGGTAAATGATAAGGTTCTTAAAGTCCGGGCTAAACATAGTACCTAACGATAGACTGAAAAGAGGATTGATACTATAGGAGGCATTTAGAAAAACCGTGTGTTTAAAAAGAAAGAGGTTGCGCGGACTCATCACATTATCAGCCCCGAGCCGACTGAAATCAGTAAAATTCGCATTACTGCTACCTTCTTCATTAAAGAGATAACTTGCTTGCACATAAAGCCCATTCTTGAAAATATAATCAAGGGCGGTGCTAAAAAGAAATGCGGGTTTATCATTGTCAAAGGGGGCGTAGTAATTATACTCACTCTTAAAACCGACATTGCCCAAGCTACCGGCAAAAGCGCCACCTAGCACTAAATCTTGCTGGTAAACTCCCGCTAGAAACTGCCAGTCGTATTGCCAGCGATTAAACTTGCACAGAAGAGCGGAGGTGGAATTTTCAATCTCTTTCTCGGGTGCAAAAACTAGCTCCCAGCTGGAATTAAAGTTCGGGAAATACTGAATGCGCAAAGCATCACTCCCTGGTCGCTCTTCGTAGTCGAAATCGAAATAATTGTACTGATTGAAAATGTCATTGGGATTCCACACAGTATTTACGCCCCAATTTACCCGCTGCCTTCCCAAACGCACAATCCATTTTTCACTTTCCCACTGTCCGTAGAAACGATCAATACTGGTGTGCAGGGCCAAATTAGGGTCGCGGCCATAAAAAAAGTTGAGGTCTACTAATCCAGCGTCGGCTTCTAGGCGATTGAAAAAAGTAGGACCGTTTTTTAGTTGACTATCTGTGAAAATACGATTGCGGGCGCTGAGTGAAAAAGACCAAGAATCGCTGCTGCGGTATTTGAAATTTAGGCGATTGTGGAGCAAATAATCTGCGGTTTGCAAATCTGCGGAAGCGAAATTGGGCGCGAAAAAATTGCCGTTAACGAAGCTGTGAGTGCCAAGGAATTTTAGGTAACCCGAAACTTTTAGCTTACTCGGAGTGGGACTTTCCTGCGCATCTAAGCGAAAGCTTAAAAATAAAAGGAGTAAAATAAGGGGCTTAATGATTTTCCTTAATCTGTCCATCTTCAACGTAAATAATGCGTGAGGCGCGATCAATTACGCGCTGATCGTGGGTAGAAAAAATAAAGGTGATGCCCTCTTCTTGGTTCAGCTTGTGCATAATGTCAAGCAAGTCTTCCGTGCTTTTCGAGTCGAGATTGGCGGTGGGCTCATCCGCTAAAACAAAACTGGGTTTCGAAGCTAAAGCGCGCGCCACCGCTACCCTTTGTTGTTGTCCGCCACTGAGCTCTGCTGGGCGTTTGTGCATTTGCGCTTCTAGGCCCACCGCCTTTAAAAGCTCTTGGGCGCGGGTTTTTCGCTCGCGGGCAGATGCGTTCTGAAGGAGCATAATGAACTCCACATTTTCTTGGGCACTTAATACGGGAATAAGATTATAGGCCTGAAACACGAAGCCAATATGTTGCAAGCGAAAATTGATAAGCGCATTGTCTTTTAATTGATGAATGGCCTTTCCATCCACAATTACTTCCCCTTCGGTGGGGCTGTCTAAGCCGCCGAGGAGGTTTAATAAAGTGGTTTTCCCCGAACCCGAGGGACCCACAATGGCGGTAAATTCTCCCGCTTCAATTTGCAGGTTTACCTTATCTACCGCGTGTATAATATGGTCTCCATCTTGGTAATGGCGACTGAGGTTTTTAGTTTCAATAATGGCCATGGTCGGTTAAATTGTGCGTAGGGTTTCTACGGGATTAAGTTTTAAAGCTCGGCGAGCGGGATAAATGGCCGCTAAAAGGGTCATAATAAAAACAATGGCGGTGGTGCCCCAGTAAAAGCTCGTGGGTAGGGAAGGGTAAATAACTGAGTCGATACCGTAACTGGCCAGGCCATCGCTAAAAGCGGCAAGGTCTAAACCACTTTTACTGCCTTGCCAAACGCTGTAATAGGCGAACAAAATGCCAAGCGGTCCGCCCAAAAGGGCTAGGTAAAAAGTTTCTACCATAATCATAGAAAAGACCTTAGTCCTGCTCATGCCCACGCACATTAGCATGCCTAATTCTTTGCGTCTTTCCAGCACCGCCATTAGCATGGTGTTAATAATCCCGAAGGAAAGGGCGAGCATAATAATGCCAATAATTATATAGAGCATTTGCGTCATAATATCATCTGCGTAAGCGAGTTCCGGACTCAGTTGCTTCCAGCTCTGAATGGCCAAAGCAGGAAAAATAGCTTGCAGTTCTTGCTGTAAGATTTCGATATCGGCATCGTCTTTTAGCAAAGCGGCAATTTCATGTACTTGCATCGGCTCTAGGCCGAGAAGCGTTTGTAAATCGCTTTGTCGTACATAGAGGTTCAGTTCCTCCATTTTAGAAGAAACCTCTTTGTAAAAGCCTTTTACCTTAAAGGCAGATGAGATAATATTTCCCTGCCCATCGCTGAAATTGAGGATGATGCGCGAGCCAATTTTTGCTTCCAGTTTCTTCGCTAAGGCGCGACCAATAAGCACGGGATTACGCCCCTTTTCCGGTAAATACTCCCCTTCGGTAAGCTTCTCTTCGAGGTGACTTAAAGCCGCTTCGGCATTAGGGTTTACGCCAATAATTTGCGCAGCACCGCTGTAATGTGCCGAGCTCACCATGCCGCTCGCTTTGGTTCGGGTGGCGAAGGCTTCTAAGCGCGGGTCTTTATTTAAATAAGCATCTAAGGCAGTGGCCGAAAAAGTATAGGCTACTTCCTTTTGATCGAGCCAAGCACTGTTGTGGATTTGCAGATGGGAAATCTGATTGCGAATCATGCTTTCTTTGCGCTGCTCGTTTAGGCCAAAGCTAAAAGCGCTCACAAAAATTCCCGCCCAAATGCCCAAGAAGATAGAGCATACCACCACCGCACTTCTTAATTTGTTGCGCCAAATATTTCGCCAAGCAATTTTCAATACTGTTTTCATTGTCGCATGGCTTTAACAGGTTGAAGGCGGTAGATACTTACAACAGCATAAAAGCTTAATATCAGGCAGATGAGAAGAATAGCCCCGCCGTTATTGAGCCAAATACTGGGGTCGAGGCTAAAAGGAATAATCGGTTCCATGCCATAATCTTCCATCATTTGATCCATACCATCGCCTAGCTGGATAGGATTAACATGGTAATACCAGTTGATGGGAAGGGCGAGAAGACTGCCACTTAAAACCCCCAAGAGCCCTAAAAAGCTTGTTTCCATAAAAGTGGTAAGGGCCAATTGAAAGCGGCTCATGCCAAGGGAAATTAGAATACCAAATTCGCGCATGCGCTCGGAGGTGAGCATTAAAATGGTGCCGAAAACGCCGAAGCCAATTACAAGGTAAAGAATAAAGAGCATGGCTAAGCCGCCTGCACTATCTGCTTCCATGGCTTGAATAAGTTCGGGCATCATATCGCGCCAAGTTAAAACGGCATAGTCCTGCGCATCCAGCTGCGACTGTAAACTTTGCTTGAGAGCAGATAGATCATTTTTATTTTCGGGAACTACCACCAAAGCGCTTAGACGCTGGTAAGCACCTGTCAGCTCTTGTAAGTCGGCCAGTTTTAGGTAGACCGTGCTTTTATTAGCCTCGGGGTTTTTTAAATCGGCAATGCCGCTAATTAAAAACTTACCATTGGCGCTCATGCCTTGGTAACCTTGACCAATAATTACGAGGCTGTCGCCTACTTTAAGGGCAAGGTTTTCGGCCAGTTTCTCTGCTAAAACTACCGCACTTTGTTCGCGCTTAGGGAAGCTACCCGCCACAATTTTTTCGTGCAGGTCGAAATATTTAAATTCTAGTTCTTGGTCAATTCCGCGTAAAAAGCCCGGTCTGGTTTCGCTCTCGGCAGATGCCAATAATCCAAAACTTTCTAAGCGAGGCAGAAGCGCCCTAACTTGACCATTTTGGAGGAGCTTGGCTTGCAGACTATCGCTTGGTAGGATGCTTTTTTCAAGACTCTGTTTTTCCCAATAGCCCGGCGCTTGAATTTGCAGATAACCGGTGGTGGCGTTAATTACGCTGGCGTAGGCTTGATCGTAGGTACCCAATTGCATGCTGCGCATTATCAGAGCAAAAAACAAGGCGAAAGCCACGGAGGCCATGGTAATGAGGCTCCGTCTTTTATTGCGCCAAATGTTTCGCCACGCGATTTTGATTAGCATTTTAACGTACTCTTTTCATGTATTGGGTAGTGAAATATTCACGAGGTACAGTTGTTTCGAAATCGAGAGTATGATACTCGAGGATGGTCATTTTTCCGGGCTCGGCCACCGGTTTCATTATAGTGATCGTGGCCAAAGTGCGACCGCCAATTTCGCGGATGTTTTTGCCTTCCATGAGGTTGACCAGATCACCTTCGTCATCGTAAAATTCGCTGCGCAATTGGATGTATTCCGCTTGGTCGATATGGAGAATAATTTTACCCCACACTACGGCGGCATCGGTTTTCGGCAGCAATTCGATTTGCCAGCATTTGCGACCGCCAATTTCCACTTCGCCTAAAAGTTTGTGATTGTAATCTTTTACGAGGGAAGACTCACGCACTAAATCATCATTGGTGAAATCGGAGCCCATCCAGCTTTGCATCATCATGCTGGGAGGTAGCTTAACATTGCGTTCGATACTGGGAATCCAATTGTAAATTTCTTTTTGCTTTTTAAGGTAAACCGTGCCTTTATCGCGCGCGGGACTGGTTATAAGAATGAGGGAATATTCGCTACCTCGGCTCCAGCTTTTCATGCGTATGGTACGCTCCCAATTGGGACGTTTTATGGTCATGGAAACTTCGGAAGTGCTCTGTTCGCCGCGTAGTTTGTTTTCGGCTTTGGTAACAATATCTGTGGCATCCTGACCGAAAAGGGGAAGGCTAAAAATGAAACCGAGGAGAAAGATTTTTAGGTTCATAATTGATAATGGTTTAGTATTTTTTCTTTGATAGCTGCAAGGGGATACTCTTCTTGTAAGGCTAAACTGCCGAGCGCTACTCCATCCAGCATGGCGCCAAGATAATAGGCCTCAGCTTCAGGAGCAGGGTAGTTTAAAGTGCCAAAGAGTTCAGTAAATACGCCAATGGTTTGTTGTTTATGTTTTTTAATATCCTCTTTAAGAGTGGCCATGGCATCGGGCTGCAAGGCGAGAGAAGTCATAAAACGCATTAGGTCGGGATTCTTCTGAATGTAGTCAAAAGTCATTTCTACCGTAAGTCGTAATTGCTCTTGTGGGCTTTTGTTGTTAAGCAGGTCCATCGCTTCGCCACTAAAAGAATTGAGATAATGGAAAATACCATGCAGTAGGTCTTCCTTACTGTTGAAATAGTGGTAAGTGAGGCCCTTAGAAATCCCCGCTTCTTTAGCTATATAACTAATGCTGGTGGCCGCATAACCCTTTTCGGCGAAAGCCTTGAGGGCGGTCATTAAAATGCCATGGCGCGTTTCTTCACGCTGGGCTTGGTTTTGTGCGGGACTGCGAGGTGACATAGATTGAACGCTTGGTCAAAGGTAGCCAATATTTTAAAATGACCAAGTGTTCAATGGAAGAGTTAGGGGATATTTAGGCGCTAACCGCTAAAATTTGTTTCAAAGAGTTTTTAGCGACATTGATTATATTCATCAACTACCGCTTTAACATTATGTATACCGTATATTTTTCTATCTATTTTATCAGCTAAAATTGGACAGTCATAAAAATATTCCATCGCTCTTTGCCTAAAAGACTGAAATGCTCCAGTGTTTATTAAGGGACTGGCTATTTTTTCTCCTTCTTTTCTAACATAAAACTCATTAAAATCCGATAAGCCACTACTGGAAGAACCCGAATTTACCCAAGCTCCTCCATTTGGATTGCTGGTATACATAGGTGCTGAATTAAGTATTCGTACACTTCTCGCATATAGCGTAGCTTTTCCTGTACTAACCACTCTAAACAGACCTTTTTTATTTTTTGAAATTTGTACGTACTCAAAATAAGTAATAGCAGTATCAGAATTTGCAAAAAGGACCTTTTTTACTTGGCTTTCATCGTATTTGGATTTTTTAGAATTTTCATCATTTCTATATTGAACTTTTTCATGTTTGTTAAATGTGATCACACTATGCGAAATCATTAGGATTTTAATTTGCCCTTTCAAGGTATCTCCATCTTTGAAAACTATTGCTCCTTCTGACCAATCATACTGTCCAAAAGATACTGATATTGTAAAAAGACATAAAAGTATTGTGATCTTATTTTTCATAATGCAATGTTAAAATATTTACAAGGGTTCGTACAAGTTCCATAGCTGACAGCATTTCTGAAAATTCTAAGGATAAAAATGTCAAAACCCTTTAGAACCGTTCTCTACTAGATGACCCCATATTATATTGGATACCTAGCTTTGGACCGGTTGAAAAAGATGGGAAATCATTGTCTATCCTTGACCTTAAAGAACTGCGTTTAGTAATATAAATAAAGTCCCAAGCTATTATTAGCTCGAGTTCAGAACCCGATAAGTACTTACTGCCCTTTAATAAATCAAACTGATAAGAAATACTGCCTGTGAAATCCACTTTAAAAGGACGTGAGCCTACATCTGCTCTGGAAAACTTACTTTCCCCGTCTCCCGGGCGTTCAACACGATAAAGAGTACTAGAATAATAATCTCCTGTAATCATTGTGCCACCTAAAAGCTGAAGTGAAGATTTTCTGTTTTTAAATAATGCCACACCAAAATATAAGTTCAATGCGGCCAAATGATTGATGTCATTGCGGTACACAGTAAACCCTGTTTCTTCAACTAGTGTTTCACTATCACTAAAACGTCTTATCCAGCTCAGTTCTGTCCGTAATAGGAACCTACGATCACTTAAATTGAGCTGATACACAAGGCTGGGACTAATGCTAAAGTCATGATCTTGATTTATGTAATCATCTGCATCAATTTCCCATATCCGCTGGCCGCTGAAACTGACACCAAGCTCATGCGAATACTGCCCCATGCTAGGTTTAAAGCTGAAAACGAGAATAAACGAGAATACTATTCTTATGAATAATAGATACTTCATTGCTAAAAAGTTTGTAATTATTATCCAATTGAGCTAATGTTTATGTTTTTTCAAAATTTAAAGGCTATTTCTTTATCACTCGGTAATAGGACTTGGAAACTCCATCTACTAAGTTTAAGATATAAACGCCTTTGGGGATTTGTTTAAAATCTAGCTTTAGCCTCCCAGATGTGCTGGCTTCCTTAAACCTCTTGACCAGTCTTCCTTCTGGGGAATAAACGTCAATAACTAAATTCAAATTAGACTCCCCTATAGCATCGATAAGTAAAAAGTCTCCGATGGGGTTTGGATAGATCTCTAAGGCTGAATAATCGAATTGGGGGTTTGAAATGTCATTAAGAGAAAGGCAGGAAGATAGGGACTCGCATTGCCCATTTTTAACGAGTACGGCATATTTACTGTTATCAGTAGGACTAAAGTATTGGAGGGTATCATTGGGTAAATAGGTGAGCAGCGAGCAGTTATACCATTGATAGGAAGCAGTGCTATCTTCCGCTGCCAGAGTGGAGGGATTTTTAAACACTATTCTATTGTTAACGACATTAATCATTAGGTTTAGCTCAATGACGCTATCACAATTATTTGGCCCTAGGAGCGGGTAGAGATAAGTACCACTTTCAAAATAGAGACTGTCATAAAAGCTATAGTATCCGCAAGCAGTATCATATATACTAGTTTTTACTCCTGGACAGTACTCAAGTTGGAATAGAAATCCGTTTCGACGCGTGCCAGAGTAGATTTCGTAAGAAAGGGTAGCGCGCGGCTCGATGTCGATAGTATCATAAAAGCCACCGTAAACATAGGGTGTTCCTTTATCTGAATATCCTACTCCTACACCAACAACATAATTATCTGCAAAAGCTTGCGACCATTTATAGCGACCATCATTTTCTAACTCTATTAAGCCGGTTACCGAAAAATGACTAGTATCGCCAGTATCGTAATAGGAAGAATCTGGGTTTAAAGCGACGGAATCTACAAAAGCCCCAGTTGCTAATACTCTACCATCCTTACTTAAACCGATATCAATAATTTCATCCATAGAAGAATCACCGCCGAAGGGCTTATGCCATAAAAGGTTACCATTATTATCCATCTTTTGCACAAACCCATCAACACCTAAGGCTCTGGTAAATGCTATTCCTACGCCAGGGTCCATATCGGCAGAGTCTGAATAACGCCCACCAGCATATATATTATCACTTGCGTCCAATTGTAAAGATCGCACTGCGTCGGTATTTTGCCCTCCAAATCCTTTTGACCAGATAAAGTTACCGCTAGAGTCATACTTTGCAATGAAACAATGGCCTACGGGTATAATGCCAAATAATTTAGGCTCAATGATAATCCCGTTTGGCCCTCCAGTGTTAAAATCAGCAGTATCTTGAAAAGTGCCCCCAACAATTAGATTTTCTTGCGAGTCAAGTTTTAGGGCAAGACCATGGTCTCTATATCCACCACCTATTTGCCGAGCCCACTGATACTCTCCTTGAGGATTAAGTTTCAGTATGAATATATCTTCACCATGATCAGGGCCCCGGAAAGTGGTGGCAGGAACTTTATAGACGGTATCAATCCCGGGGTCGAAATCTACTTGTCCAGCAAAAGCCCCAGTCAAATAAATATCCCCGGCTAAGTTAACAGCCAGCTCGCCAAAAGAGCTAAAGTTGTACACGGTTTCTGGGTCTTCAAAAGTCCTTACCCAGTTAAAACTGCCAGAAGAGTCTAATTTAAGGACAAAATTATTGGTATTCCCCGCTAAACGAAGGTTGTTTAATTGGAGAATATTAGATGTTCTAATATCATCATTAAGATATCCACCAACTATAACTTCTCCTAAAGATGACAAAGCAATACTACTGGTATAACTTATTGAATCGCTAGTCCAGTATTTTAGCCAAAGTATTTGACTGGTACTATCCAATTTAGCAACAAATCCTTTATAACCTCCGCTTACAAATATTGGCGGAGAGCTATTAAAGGTTACACTGCCGGTAGCATTTCCTGCAATAAAATAGTTGTTTAAACTATCAGTGACTACGTCAAAAACATAAATTCGACCGCTGCCGAGGTCAAAATTTTGTCTCAACTTGTAATCGCTTTGAGCCGATAAAGCGAGACTTGATAGCATAAGGGTAAGAAAAAAGAAAGCGGAGCGAAAAGCGTAATTAATTTGCATAAGGTTTTTTTAAATGAAAAAAGCAAGATTAAAATTTTGACGAAAAAGGAACTAATAGGTTGCTTAAAAATAAAAACCCACAACCAATCCGGCCCGCCAGCCGCTAATAATTTCAAACTCATACCCTGGGTTTAGGCAATATTTACCAAAAGCCCCAATGCTAAAGTTTTTAAAGAGGTATTCAGGCGCTAAGCCCAAGGAAAGAACGACTAAATTGGGAAATTCGAAACGGGAGTTTTTATAAGTGGATTGGCCAAAAGACTCATTTTCAACTAAACGAGATATAGGCAAGTCCAGTTCATGCAAGCTAGATAAGGAAAAGGCAGATTTGCTATTTATCCTCCAAAACTTTGAATATTTTGATTTGATGACGATATAAGTTGATGATGAGTTTAGGGGGCGCACATCGTTAAAACCGCCATAAAAGTTAGTGTAAGTAGATTCTTTGAAATTAAAATAGACATTGGAAAACCCGAGCCCAAAGGATAGTCTATCCTTTTTCTTTTTTCCAACTACAAAGCTATAGGTTGCACCCGCTCCGATAATAGAGCCTACTCGTGGCCAATCCCCATTCCTGCCAAGATCAAATTTTGAGGAGAAAGTATTATGATGAGAAGAGAGCCCAACTTCAGTGTAAATGGAGAAACCCTTGCTTACATCTAATTTTTGTGAATAAAGATTGGTAGCTAACAGGCAAGAGATTAGGATTACGCGAAACTTTTTAATAGTCATGATGAAGCTTTATTGAATTATAATTTTTCAGGGCAATCGTGTCTTTAACCTGCCACCTGCCCCTAAAACCAAAAACCCAATCTTACGTAAGTGTAAAAATTCGGATGATTGGTGCTAGTGCTGACATGGATTTCTAGCGGACCAATTAAACTGTTATAAGCGTAACCAATACTATAGCCGTCGAGCAGCAAATTAGAATCAAACAGCGCTTCGAAGGAGTTTTCTAATTTGGCATAATTCACCTTAGCGAGAATATAGTGATTGCGGGCGACCTCAAAATTTAAATCGGCCCGGGCCATAATTAAATTACGACCATTAAGCTCCATAAAGCGATGTCCTACAAAGCTTTCGATATAATTTAAATAACTCTGTCCCATGCTTCCTAAATAAATTTGATAGGGTAAGTCTAAGCCCGGACCAATGGTGTTAATGCCATTAACCTGACCAATCAGCGTTAACCGCGAATATATAGGAACAACTTGTTGATATTTTAAATTTATTACCGAACTGGGCTCTAAAAAGGTTTGAAAACCAAGCCTTTCGGCAATAATGCGATACTGTGCTTCTAGGCGAAAGCCATTCCGAGGGAAATTTGCATCATCGAAAGAGTCGAAATCGATGTAGCCGTAATAGTTAATAAACCCTTTGTTAAGGTCATCGAAATCAGCTCGTTCGTAATCTTGTCTAATATCAACGTTTTCAATTTGTACCCCTCCGCCTATGGCATAGGCATCTTTTATGGTAGATTGCAGGAATAAGTCAAGAGTATAATCCTGATAAATACGCTGGTTTACCGCTTCTAGATTGACAAAGCTTTGATAGCGAAAACGATGGCTTTTTAGTTTAATACCAAGGGTAGGAATGAATCCGCGATCTACAAAGTAATTAATTTCTCCGCGTGGCATATCACCCAACGCAAGGTCGACACTAAGGCGTGAGTTCTTGAAAATGAGATTGCGATGGGTATAATTTATCAGTAAGGAGGTTTTAAAATCGTCGCTATAATTTAGACCAGCCTTGAGTTTTTGCTGACTATTATTTTCTTTTAGTTTTACAATAAGGCGGTAGGCACTATCTAATTCCTCGATGGTATAATCAACCGTTTCAAAATAGGTGGAACCATAAAGCTGATCCATGCCTTTTTCAAGCTTGCGGATACTGGCGATTTCCCCTTCTTTAATTCCTAGTTTCCCTAAAACGAAAGAAGGCGTAAAGCTCTCATTTCCTTCTAAAACAATCTCTTTTACCCGTATTGTAGGTAAGGGTAATGCTTTTTCTCGCTTGCGCAGATGCTTAGAACTATCTCGCTGTGCTAGTGCTTGAATACTCTCAATATGTTTTAAGGCTTCCTTGCGGCCAGCGGCAATGATCTCATCAAAACGATCGAAACTGGTAATATTGGCACCTTCTATTTTGGGACTAATCCAGATATCGGTAAGCTCTTCACTCTCGGCTTGATTGCGCGAGTTTAGGAAGCCCGTGGTTTGTCCTAAAACTTCCACGATTGTGTTCAATTCATTACGCTCGCGCAGATAGTCTTGCATATCTATACCAATAATAAAATCGACATCTTTTTTCGCCATGTAGCGCACGGGGTAGTTAAGCACCACTCCGCCATCAATGTACAAACTGTCGTCAATTTCATAGGGCGTAAATAAAGAAGGAAAGGCTGAACTGGCACGCAAAGCGTCCATTAAACGCCCGTGTTCAAATACGTGTATTCCGCCTGTTTCTAAATTAGTGGCTATACAGAAAAAAGGAATGGGGAAATCACTAAAGTGGTCGTAACGGTAGCTCTGTTGGGTAATGGTGCTGAGCTCTCTTAAAATATACTGGGCAAAATTCACCCCGCGTGGCAAGTTTATGCCGTTGCTGTCAATTGGGAAACTTAAAAAATAGCGCGCATCACTTTTACGGTCGAAATAACTCAAACGATTACGGGGCACTTCGTTTGCCAACAGCGCATCCCAGTCTACATGACGCAAATAGTCTTCCATTTCTTTGCCGCTAAAGCCTAAGCTGTACATAGCGCCAACAATCGCGCCCATGGAGGTTCCGCCAATATAATCGATTTCGATTCCGGCTTCTTCTAAAACCTGTATGGCACCAATCTGTGCTAAGCATTTAGCCCCGCCCCCGCTAAGGACTAAGCCGATTTTTAAATCTTCTTGCGCTTTTAAGCTGCCGCTCAGAAGCAAAATTAGAAGTAGAAATAGGTTTGTATAGGTTTTCAATTATCCTCTTTTTTTAGCTCGGCAAAATGATTAATTATCAGTAAACTTCTATTTTTTCCTACTATTTCTTCGAGCGCATCTGCGGAAGCTTCGCGCACTTTAGAAACACTTTTAAACTTTTTCAAAAGCAGCTTAATGCTTTCATCACCAATGCCTTTAATCTCACTTAGTTCACTTTTAAAAGTGCCTTTGCTGCGTTTGTTGCGATGATGGGTAATACCAAAACGGTGGGCCTCATCACGCATACGCTGAATAACTTTCAAGGTTTCCGAACGCTTATCTAAATAAAGGGGATAAGGATCTTCGGGGAAATAGAGTTCTTCCAGTCTTTTAGCAATGCCTAAAATCGCAATCTTTCCGCGTAAACCCAAATCTTCTAAAGCTTGCACCGAGCTGCTTAACTGCCCCTTACCTCCGTCAATTACAATTAGTTGCGGCAAGGGCTCTTTTTCTTCTAAAAGTCTTTTATAACGTCGGCTTACCGCTTCGTACATGCTGGCAAAATCATCAGGACCCACTACAGTCTTAATATTAAAGTGACGATAATCCTTCTTGCTTGGTTTGCCATCTTTAAAAACCACGCAGGCCGAAACGGGGTATGTGCCCTGAATATTGGAGTTGTCGAAACATTCAATGTGGGTGGGTTCTACGCTGAGGCGTAAATCGTCCTTCATTTGTTTCATCAAGCGTTTAACATGACGATCGGGATCTACAATTTGAATATTCTTGAGCTTTTCTAGTCGGAAATAACGTGCATTTTTAATGCTTAATTCAATTAGTTTTTTCTTGTCGCCCCTTTGCGGCAGATGCGTGAAAACATCAGGAATCGGCAACTTAATGGCATGTGATAAGTAGATTTCTTTCGAATGCGATTTAAAGCGGCTGCGCAATTCAGGAATCGCGATTTCTAGAAGTTCCTCTTCGCTTTCTTCTAATTTCTTTTTTAGCTCAAGGGTATGCGACTGCAGAATGGCGCCATCAATAATTTTTAGATAATTAACATAGGCATATTCAGCATCACTAAAAATGGAGAAGACATCTACATTACTAATGCTGGGGTGAACGACCGTGCTTTTCGCTTGATAGCGATCCAATAGGTCGTATTTCTCCTTCATTTTTTGGGCTTCTTCAAAGCGCAAATCGGCGGCAGCGGCTTGCATTTGCTCAGAAAGATTGTGTTTTACACTGCTCAGGTGGCCTTTTAAGAGATTGCGTGCCGCCTCTATGTCGCGGTTATACGATTCTTCGCTTTGCAGTTGCTCACAAGGCCCAAGGCAATTGCCAATATGGTACTCAAGACAGATGCGGTAGTCTTTGGTTTGTAGAGCATTGGCGCTTAAATTGAGTTTGCAAGTACGAATGTGGTATAACTGCTTGATGAGGTTTAATACCGTTTTCATCACCTTCACGGAAGCATAGGGGCCAAAATATTCTGAACCGTCTTTAATGGGGTTTCGGGTAGGGAAAATGCGCGGAAAAGCCTCTTTTTTTATGCAAATCCAAGGATAAGTTTTATCGTCTTTGAGGTTGATATTATAGCGCGGCTGATACTCTTTAATTAAATTATTTTCGAGTAAGAGGGCATCAAATTCGGTTTCCGTTACAATAATGTGAATGTCCACGATTTTACCCACCAATACACGAATACGCGAACTATCGTGCGACTTATTAAAATAACTGGAAACGCGCTTTTTTAAGTTTTTAGCTTTGCCAATGTATAGTATTCGCCCATCTTTGTCGAGGTGCTGATAGATCCCAGGTTTGGGAGGAAGGGTTTTTAATAAATTACTTAAATGATCGCTCGGCATAAAGCAAATTTAGTAATAGTAATAGCGAAAGATGGAAGTTGTTTGCGCAATTGTAATGAATAAGGATAAAAAAATATTTGCTGCTCGCCGTAAGGAAGAATTAGACTTTGGCGGCTACTGGGAATTTCCCGGTGGAAAATTAGAAGAAGGTGAGAATTCTGCGCAAGCTTTGCAAAGAGAATTGCAAGAAGAGCTGGGTTTGACGCTCGAAATCGGTCCAGAACTACATCGGCTATCTTGGAAAAACAAATTGGGTGAATTCGTGCTTATGGCACATCTTATCCATAACGAGCTGGAAAATCTAGCCTTGGTGGATCACGATCAATGTGACTGGTTTAGCATTGACGATATCGCCTCTTTACAGCTAATGGTTGCCGACATGGCTTTACTTCCAAAAGTAGAAGAGTACTTAATGGGCCTTTAGCATTTTTAAACTTTCACTTAGGTAGATGGGTAACTCAGCTGGGTGATCGTTAACAGTAGCTAAGCGATGGTGACCCAAGCGCACAATAACCGCATCGTAAGAAGGAACAACAATGATGTATTGTCCTAAAATCCCGCGCATATAAAAAATGGCTCCTGCCAGCTCATCTTGGTATAACCAAAAACTACGGCCATAAAAATTATTCATTTCACCTTGGGCCGATTCAGCGATGAAGCTCGAGTCGAGAATTGATTTTCCTTCCCAATTACCATGGTTGATTAATAGTTTTCCGAAGCGGGCAAAATCGCGGGCATTACTATTGAAGCAGCAGTAGGCCAGTTCGGTACCTTGATCAGAATCAAGATGCCAAGTGGCAGAGTTTTCAGCTTGTAAAGGATTCCATAACCATTCTTCCGCTAAGGCACTCAAGCTTTTACCGGTAGCTTTGATTAGACAAAGTCCCAATAATTGGGTGGCTCCACTCTGATATTCGTAAACAGAACCAGGCTTACGCGTAACCTTCACTTTTGAGGTCATTAACGTTTCGATATCAGAACCGTAATAAGCTTGGGCGGTAATGTCGAAAGGGTTTTTATAATGCTCATTCCAATCTAAACCGGCGGTCATTTTTGCCAAATGATCAAGTTGTAAATATTGTACAAATTCGCCTGTGAGTTCGGGAAGGAAATTGGTTACATCGCTTTGCCAGCTACTAATAATGCCTTTTTGAATGGCGATTTGCACTAGCATGGTGGTAATGCTTTTGGCCATGGAAAAACTATTTGTTTGCGATTGAGCCGAGCCAATGTCCCAATATTTTTCGATTAAAAGGCTATCGTTTTTTAGTAAAAGGTAGGCAATACTTTCGGTGCTATCTAGGTAGTCTTGCAGTAAAGGACTAATTTCTACCTTATTGAAATTTTTCGCTTCTGCCCAAGCTTGGGGATTAGTGGCGGCAATGCTATTGGTGTTAAAGTATTTTGCGTCGCTAATGGTAGCACTGGTTTCGCCGTGTAGATAGGTGGCCCACACTCCTTTAATTAGATATCCATTACCTGTTAGGTAAAGCCCTAAAATGATTAATAAAACAAAGCTACCTATAGCAATGAGTAATTTGCGTAAAAATTGGAGCATGGATTGGAATTTGATCTAAAGATATTCAATATCAAATATCTCCTGAAAGTAGTAGCGACTTTTAGTTTTGATTTCCCTAAAATCGACTTCCCTTTCTAGCTCTAAAGCAAGAGAGGTAACCGCTTTATCGCGAATACCACAGGGTACAATTTTTTTGAAATAGGAGAGGTCGGTATTTACATTAAAAGCCCAGCCATGCATCGTTACCCATCTGCTGGCGCGAACGCCTAAAGCGAGAATTTTACGGGCGCTACTTTTACCAACATCTAACCATACCCCAGTTTCGCCCGGAGAGCGCTCACCCTTAAGATTGTAGTCGGCTAAAATTTTGATAAACACTTCTTCTAAGTAGCGGAGGTATTTATGGATGTCGGGAAAGAAATCATCTAAGTCGAGAATGGGGTAGCCCACTAATTGCCCGGGCCCATGAAAGGTGATATCACCGCCGCGGTTAATTTTATACATCGAGGCACCCATTTCTGCCAGTTCTTTCTCATTTACTAGCAAATGCTCTATTTTACCGCTTTTACCTAGGGTGTATACCGGTGGGTGTTCGCAAAAAAGCAAGTGATTTTCAGTAGCGATTTGTTCTTCTACTGCTAGCTTACGGTTGCTAAACTTTCGTTGAACCGTAGCATCAAAAAGTTTTTCCTGATAATCCCAAGCCTCCTGATAATCAATGATTCCGAGGTCTTGAAATTTAATTTTTGCTTTTACAGAGGAATTTTGGATAACTCAGATTTTAGGAGGTCAATGGACTTAATATCCATGATGTCTACTTGATTAATTTCAGAAAGGAAATAGGAAATCCAGTCGCCCAGATGAACCAGATAAAGGGCGCGTTGTACGGGAGAATCACCTTTGCTCCACATTTCATAAACATGCTCGGTCTTTTCACCGATAATGCCTTTAATAATATCCATGCGTTTTTGATTGCGCGCATTGTCGGTAGTATTGCGAATAAAAACAGCGCTAAAGCGGCTATCTCCACCTTCCCAGCCCACTAGTTCGTTGTGGTTCATTTCAGGCACTTCTGCTTCCCAGCAAAGCATTTTGGCGTTTTCGTTTAGTTGTTGTCTAAAACGAGCGGCTACCGCTAAGCTGCCATTATTGGCAATGATTTGGGGAATGGTATTTTTAATTTTATGAGCGAAGTCTTCTGCTTCTTTCAAGCTATTCGCTTCGGTGTCGTTAAGCAGTTTAATACTAGCCTCTAGCTCTTCAATAACCTTATAATTAGCCAGGCCATAGGCCTCCATATAGCGTAAAAGGTAGGCGAAAGCATAGGCGAACATACTACGCGGAGGATTACCACCTTCCATAGAAAGGAGGTTATATCCATTCCTTTCCGCGATTTCTTTTAACTGCCCGCCAGCACTTATACAGGCAAACATAGCTCCTTTGACTTGTGCCTGAGCCACTGCTGATAAAGTTTCTTCAGTGTTGCCACTGTAAGAGCAGGCAATTACTAAGGTATGCTCATTTACAAAGGAGGGAATGTCGTAGTTTTTATTAACTAAAATTGGAATCGGCGATTGATCCGCGACCAGCTCGGCCATAACACTACCGCCAATACCTGAGCCACCAAGGCCCATAATGAGCACATTGTGAACCGCGCGATCTGATGTTTTGAGGGGGGTGTTTTTAATACTCTCGATAGCATTTTGGAGGTGCTGACTGAAACTGGCGATTAATTCCTTCAATGTGTTTGTTTTTATAATTCAAAAATAAGACTTAATCGTCCAAGCTTGTGTTTTGGAGAGATTAATATTTGGAGCTAAGCTCTATTGACCTTAATCTTTAAATACTGCCTTTTGGTAGATAATTAAAAGCCCTACCCCGCAGCTAATAGCAAAATCGGCAAGGTTAAAGACGGGACGAAAGAAAATAAAATAATCGCCACCCCAAATGGGTAACCACTCTGGTAAATAGCCTTTAAACAGCGGGAAGTAAAGCATATCCACCACGTGGCCAAATAGGGGAGCAGCATAGCCACCACCTTCGGGGAAAACCTCAGCTATTTGGTGAAAGTCGGAAGGGCCAAAAATAAGCCCATAAAAAAGAGAATCGAGTATATTTCCAAGGGCTCCGGCAAGTATTAAAGCCACGGCAATAATGCCACCCGTGGGAACCTCTTTTTTAATAAGCCCTTTAAGCCAATAAAAAATAAAGCCTACCGTAACCACACGAAATAGGCTTAAAAGTAATTTACCCCATGAGCCACCGAACTCCAGTCCGAAAGCCATACCTGGGTTTTCAGTAAAGTGAATAATAAACCAATCGGCAATAACAATATCCTCCCCTAAGGTCATGTGGGTTTTAACCCAAATTTTCACGACTTGATCTATCAGGAGTACTGAAAAAATTATGAGAAGAGCTCTCCGCATTCTTATTGTTTATTCTTGGCCTCAATGCTAAGAGTGGCATGGGGTACAAGACGCAAGCGTTCTTTATTAATGAGTTTTCCTGTTACTCTACAAATACCGTAAGTTTTGTTCTCAATGCGGTTCATTGCATTGTGAAGATCTCGCAGAAATTTCTCCTGACGAGAGGCTAATTGGCTATTCGCCTCTTTACTCATAGTATCGCTACCTTCTTCAAAAGCTTTAAAGGTTGGAGAAGTATCGTCGGTGCCGTTGTTTCTGTCGTTGGCGAAATTCTCTTTTAGTACTGCTAAATCTTGTTCAGCCTTTTGTATTTTTTCAGCAATTATCTTTCGAAACTCATCTAGTTCCTCGTCGCTGTAACGTATATTCTTATCGTTCATAATGAAAAGCAATTTTTTCTCTTTTCTGAAAAGATGCCCTAAAAAGGCATCGCAAAGTATATAAAAAAGCCTTATTGGCTAATGTTAATTGTTAATCTACTTGAAATTTCGTCAAAAACAAGCTCTTCGCCTGTTTCTAGCTGATTTACCCATTCAATTTTATCAGCTAAAACCTCTGCTTTAATGTATTCGGCGTTTTCATTAACGGCCTTTTCTAAGGTTTCATCTTTTTGAAGGGTCAAATTTATATGATCGGTTACCTCTAGGCCGCTATCCTTACGCAAGTTTTGGATGCGACTTACAAGCTCGCGGCTGAGGCCTTCTTTAATTAAACTTTCGTTGAGGTTAATATCTAGTGCTACCGTTAAGCCATCTTCACTTTGAACTAGCCAGCCAGGAATGTCTTCCGTATTTATACTTACGTCAGAACTTAGAATCTCAATGCTTTCACCTGCCAAATCCAAGCGTAGTTGCCCTTCCTTTTCAAGTTGACTAATTTCATCTTGACTTAGATTGCCAATAGCGCTGGCTACTTGCTTCATCATTTTACCAAAACGCGGACCGAGTTTTTTAAAGTCGGCCTTGATGCTTTTAACCAAAACATTTTCGCCCGCATGTAAAACAGCAAGTTCTTTTACGTTGGTTTCGGCTAAAAGAATCTCGCGTACACTTTCCATTAGCTCCGCTTGGCTTTCATTTAGAGCGGGAACCATGATCTTCTGTAAGGGCTGACGCACTTTTAGTCTCTCCTTTTTACGCAAGGCTAAAACCATTGAGCTTAATTTACGGGCAATCGCCATGCGATCATTTAAAAGTTGATCGATCGGGGCAACGGCTTCTTTAGGCCAGTAGCTAAGGTGAACCGATTCGCTCTTTTCTTGCGCATCTACCGAAAGGTTTAAATCGCAATATAAACGATCGCTGAAAAAGGGTGCGATAGGGCTAATTAATTGAGCCAAATTGTGAAGACAACGGAAAAGGGTTTCGTAAGCCATTTGTTTATCGAGGCTCATTTCGCCTTTCCAGAAACGACGTCGGTTAAGACGCACATACCAGTTGCTGAGCTCTTCGTCAACGAAATATTCAATGGCGCGTGCAGCTCGAGTAGGTTCGTACTCGGCATAGCTTTGCTCTACTTTTTCGGTGAGTTCTTGCAGGCGAGACAGAATCCAGCGATCTAGCTCGGGGCGATCTTTTACCGCAGTTTCCTGAGATGCTTGGTATACGAAACTATCAATATTGGCATACAACGCGAAGAAGGAGTAGGTGTTATAAAGGGTTCCGAAGAATCGCCTGCGCACTTCTTCCACGCCGTCTAGCGAGAATTTCAAATTATCCCACGGCTGTGCATTGCTAATCATGTACCAGCGGACGGGGTCAGTACCGTATTTTTCTATTGTGGTAAATGGGTCAATGGCATTGCCTAGACGCTTGCTCATTTTCTGGCCTTTTTCATCGAGAACCAAGCCATTAGAAACTACATTTTTATAAGCGACTTCGCCAAATACTAGCGAGCTGATGGCGTGTAAGGTGTAAAACCAACCACGCGTTTGATCTACCCCTTCGGCAATAAAATCGGCCGGGAAGCGCTGATCGAAATCTTCCTTATTTTCGAAAGGGTAATGCCATTGGGCATAAGGCATGGAGCCAGAATCGAACCAAACATCGATTAGGTCGGATTCACGGCGCATCTCTTTGCCGCTATCGGAAAGCAATACTATTTTGTCAACAATATGGCGGTGTAGGTCTATTTGATCATAGTTCTCTTCACTCATATTGCGAGGCTCGAAGCCTTGCAAGGGATGGTTGTTCATTAAGCCCGCGTTCATTGCTTTGTCACATGCGGCTTTTAGCTCTTCTACCGAACCGAATATTTTAGACTCAGTACCGTCTTCGGTACTCCAAATTGGTAGAGGAATACCCCAGTAACGTGAACGACTTAAGTTCCAGTCGTTGGCGTTCTCAAGCCAATTACCAAAGCGACCTTCGCCAGTGCTTTTAGGTTTCCAGTTGATGGTTTTATTAAGTGATACCAAAACTTCTTTGTCTGCGGTAACCTTTATAAACCAGCTATCTAGTGGATAGTATAGGATAGGTTTGTCAGTTCTCCAGCAGTGAGGATAGCTGTGCACATATTTTTCTACCTTAAAAGCCTTGTTTTGCTCTTTTAGGAGGATGGAAATCTCGACATCCACCGATTTTTCAGGGGCTTCTCCTTCGGCATAGTATTCATTCTTTACGTACTTACCACTCAGAGGACCAGAGTTTTCAATAAAACGACCCTGTAGGTCTACTAAGGGAACAAGGTTTTCGTTTGCGTCAAGGACCAACATAGGTGGAACGGGAGGAACGGCTTCTTTGGCTACCTTGGCATCATCGGCACCAAAAGTAGGCGCAGTGTGAACAATACCAGTACCGTCTTCGGTGGTAACAAAGTCACCACCAATTACACGGAAGGCATTTTCTACGCCATCATTAGGTGTGGCCCAAGGAAGTAGTTGCTCGTAGCGCAGACCGATTAACTCACTGCCTTTGCCTTCCCACACAATACGCCAAGGAAGGTTTTTACCATCTTCAGCATAACTGCTTAAATCGGCGTCTTTTAATTCGTCTTTAAAATATTTTCCAACCAGATTTTTAGCAATAAAAACCTTTTGCGCAAGGTGAGTATAAGGGTTGAAACTTTCAATTAATTGATAGTCAATTTTTGGCCCTACTGTTAAAGCAGTATTGGAAGGCAAAGTCCAAGGGGTTGTGGTCCAAGCGAGGAAGTAGACCAAATCATCGTTTTGAATGATGTCTCCGAAAAGTGCTTGGAAAGCTTCATTTTTAGTTACTACAAATTGGGCAATGGCAGAAGTGTCTTTTACATCGCGGTAGCTGCCTGGCATGTTTAGCTCGTGCGAACTTAAACCCGTGCCAGCTTTCGGCGAGTAGGGTTGAATGGTATAGCCTTTATAAATTAAATCCTTTTCCCATAATTGCTTTAACAGCCACCATACGCTTTCCATGTATTTGGGCTTATAGGTTACATAGGGATCATTCATATCCACCCAGTAGCCCATTTTTTCGGTAAGGTCATTCCAGATGTCGGTATAACGCATTACCGCCTTTTTGCAAGCTTCGTTATAATCTTCAATGGAAATGCTTTTCCCGATATCTTCTTTTGTTATACCTAGTTCTTTTTCTACGCCTAGTTCCACAGGAAGCCCGTGGGTATCCCAGCCGGCTTTGCGCTTTACCTGATAACCCTCGAGGGTTTTAAAGCGACAGAAAATATCCTTAATCGCACGACCCATAACGTGATGTATACCAGGCATGCCATTGGCGGAGGGAGGCCCTTCGTAAAACACAAAGCTCTCTTTGCCTTCGCGACTAGAAATACTTTTTTCGAAGGTTTTATTTTCTTTCCACCATTTAAGCACCTCCTTATTTATAGTTGGAAGGTCTAAGTGCTTATATTCAGGATAATTAGTTGCCATCGCTTTCGATTTTTTTCGAGAGCGCGAAGTTAGTAATTCTAGCTGTCAAGGCTTAGCCTTTTTCTGGCTTCTTGGCGGCAGAAGCAAGGCTCTTTTCTTACATTCGCTAAAATTCATTTAATGTGAAGCAGTTTTTCCTTTTTTTCATGCTCTTTTGGGCTTTTTTATCGCCTTTAAAAGCACAAGACTCAACCTTAGTTATCGGATTAAAAAAAACGCCGCCTTTTGTGGTGCAAGAGGCTAGTGGCAGTCCAACAGGTTTATCACTTGCTTTTTGGGAGTTGATTGACGAGAAAATTCCCGCTCGGATAGAATACCGCTGGTATGATGATTTAGATGACATGCTAGCAGCGGTAGCGAATAATGAACTGGATTTATCAATAAACCCCATTACCGTTACCGAGAACCGGATGGATAGCCTGGATTTTTCTCAACCTTTCTTTATCTCGGGCACCACGGCAGCGCGTAAAGATGTGAGTTCTTGGACGGGCTTTTTTGAGAATTTGTTTAGTACTGAGTTCTTTTCGGCCATTGCCATTTTAGCTACGGTAATATTTGTCTTTGGTTTTATGGTCTGGCTTTTTGAAAGGCGTAAAAACCCCGAGCAATTTGCGCCCGGTTGGCAGGGGATTTTAGATGGCTTTTGGTGGAGCGCGGTAACCATGACTACGGTGGGCTATGGTGATAAATCGCCTATAAGTAGAGGGGGAAGGTTTATTGGTTTGATTTGGATGTTCGCTGCAATTTTGCTGATTAGTGGTTTAACAGCAGGAGTAGCTTCAGCCTTAACGGTAAACAATATTGAAAGAAAAATTAACGGCATTGAAGATCTTCGCCGCTTCGAATCGGGTAGTATAAGAGGTAGTGGCACGGCGGAGTACTTAGAAATTTACGGTCTGCCTAATCAGTATTTTGAAGATGTAAATGCTGGTTTGGAAGCGGTGCAGAAGGGTGAAATTGATCTTTTCCTTTTTGATCGACCCATTTTGCAATTTTATTTGGAACGCGGCGATTATCAAGATTTAGTATTAGATCATCGAAATTTAAAGACGGATTATTATAGCTTTACCTATCCAAAAGGTAGCCCTTTGCGGGAAGTGCTCGATCCGAAGATAGTGAGAGCACTGAAGTCAGATAGTTGGAATTTCATATTAAGAAAAGGAAGTAGAAATGAGAATGATTAGTAGAGTGAGTTTAGGCTTTATCGCCTTAGGAGTAGTGGCTTGTAATAGTGGCCAAAACGCGGGCAATGAAGACAATAACCCCAGTGATAGCGCATCTGCGGAAGCGACGGAAAAGGTGGTTAGCACGATGAGTTTAGAGCCCTTGTGGCAAAGTGATAGTACTTTGATTACCAACGAATCGGTTTTTTACTATGCCGAGGGTGACTTTTTATTAGTGAGTAATATTGAAGGTAAACCCACAGAACTAGATGATAAAGGGAGTATTGCCAAAGTTAGTACCGATGGTAAAATTATAGATGCAGCTTGGGCTACAGGGATTAACGCACCTAAGGGTATGTGCGTATTAGGTGAAAAGTTATTCGTTAGCGATGTAAACCGGGTAATCGCAATATCGATGGAAAACACGGCCGATCGCGACTACTATCCCATTGAAGGTGCGCAATTTCTTAACGATTTAAGTACCGATGGTAAGTCGGTTTACGTTTCTGATATGGCGGTGGGGACCTTACACCGCATTAAGGATGGCGTGCTTAGTGTAGTAGCCGATAGTGTGGCGAATCTAAATGGCTTGTGCTACGCCGAAAACAAACTTTTTGGTCTGAATGCAGAAGGCTTAATAGAGTTTGATCTGCAGGATGGAACGTACCAGGTTTTAAACGATAAAGTACAAGGTGGAGACGGTTTGGTTTCTTTAGGAGACGGAAAGTTCATCGCCTCAAAATGGCAAGGTGAAATTTGGTTTATCGATGGCGAAGAAGCTTCACAAATGTTGAGCAGTCAAGAAGAAGGAATCCAAACCGCAGATATTGGTTTCAACCCGAATACCAATACGGTATATGTTCCCCGTTTTTTCTCTAATTATATCTCGGCATTTACGTTGCTAAACGAATAGGATACAGATGATTGATACTGATAAGCCTTAGCATTTATCTTGTTGGGGCTTATTTTTTTAGCGTAAAACGCGAGGTGGCTTTGCAAGAGATATTCCTTTGCGCATCTAGCCAAAGCGGTAAAACAAGATGAATTTTAGGCCAAATTTAGTCTTTAGCGCCAAGTTTTTAATTCTTGCGCTTTTCGGTCTAAGAACACCTTTAAACCATATTTGGCGCTGATAAATCTGATTACCAGTAGTATAGCGCCGAAAGTAAAGATTAAAGGGAGTGAGTTGAGTTGAAAGCCACTCGCAATGAATGACAGCAAAGCAAAACCAAAAACTAGGCTTCCTATATACCTGAGCTCGATGTAAAATTAGGCCTCAGACCTCTTATAAATAGTAGGTTTTAAGCCGAAGGCGTGAAGCAATAGCGGGCTATTGCGAAGGGCTAAGGCGCCAAAAACTGCTTTTTAGAAGAGGCTTACAAGTTTTTTCAAGAAAGGAATATACTTGATGGGTAGTGAGATTTGTCGCTTCAGCTTTTTTAATGGAAGCTCCAGTTTTGATACGAAGCTTCATGTCACTGCTTTGCCAACCATTGCAGCCAGCGCATAAATAACTGATCGTGCACAAAATAAGCCTGCTCGTCGCGCTGAATTAGCTTAGTGCTTAGCAGGTTTTGTAGGGCCCTTTCAATACTGCTCGCCGCACCTAAATTATACTTTACTAAAAAGGCAAAAGCATGCGGCTGCTCCACTCTTTCTTCAATAGCAATGGCCTGTAAAAGCCTCCATTGCAAAGCAGTAAAACGGTGCTGAAAGAGTTTGAAAAGGGGATGAACCTCTTTCAATAAATTAACAATGGCGTCCGCTGCTTTTTCTTGATTTTTGGCTAAAAGGGCATTCAGTAATTGCAGATTTCCTTGGCTAAATTCATAAAGTTCATGCTCAATGGCAGATGGGTTTTCCCAAATATCTTCGGCTGACGCTTTAGTAAGAGTGTGTTTTTCGAGCTTTAGTTTGGAGGGTATTTTAAGAGAAGCATCGCTATTAAGGAGCACTTGTATATTTCTCGCTTCTGCTAGATGGCTAAAGGCTTCTAGCATAGCTTTTTCTTGGAGGTCGAGGTTCCAGTCTTCAATGTGTTCAAAAATGAAAAGGAAATCCAGCCCGACTTGCTGTAGATGATCGGCCAATAATTTTAAGCACTCATGGAAATCCGCAAAATTTTGCATGGTAACATAAGCCGTTTCCTGATAAAAACGATTAAGCTGAAAGGATAAATTTGGCTTTTCTTGGGCGTGTTTTTCTAATTCCGCAAAGAATGCGTTTTTAAAAGAGCTAAACTTTTGGCTATTAGTAATGGCATAGCGAAAGCAAATGCGACGATTAACTAAGCGCTCCTCTAGTCGGCTTAATAAAAAGCTGGCGCCAAAGCCGAGGGGAGCTTCGAGATGAAGGTTTTTACGATTCATAATCGCATCGTATAGCTCTTCTAATTTTTTTGCGCGAATTAAGGTTTTCATAGCTACCTCAGTTAAACTCTGCCACGCATTTAAGCTCTATTGCAATAGGTGTGGGAAGCGCCGTAATAGCAATGGTCGTGCGACAGGGCTTGGGCTCAATATCTCGAAAGTAGTCCGCATAAATACGATTGAAAGTGTGGAAGTCACGTTTCATATCTACCAAAAAAACTTGGACGTCAACTAATTTATCCCAGCTGCTTCCGTGCTCGTCTAAAATGGCTTTTACATTAGCGAAAACGCTATGTACTTGGGCTTCAAAGTCAAACTCTTTGAAATTGCCATTATGATCGAGGCTTAAACCCGGAACACCCGAGTCGTTAGCGTCGCTGCCAGCAATACGCGGCCCAACGCCGCTTAAAAACAATAGGGAGCCTGCCTTACGGGCGAGGGGATATAGCCCTACGGGCTTCGGTGCTTTACTCATAATTCAATTCTATGCTTCAAAAATAAGCAGCAAAGGGTAGCAGGAGAAATTAGGAGCCTATTTATTTTACGCCGAACTCAGGTTTTAAAGATACGTGCGCTATTTTTTGTCTTGTAAATAGGATTCCACTTCTCTACGGCTGTAGTTATCGAGAAAGGGCCCGCGGTATAAAGGTGGGTATAATTCTGAGGTGCTGCTCCTGCCTACCCCATCTATAACAATGTCTAGATGTAATTTATAGTGATAGGCCTGTGGGGGTACAATTAGGTCTAATACGTTGGAACCACTTAGCTCTTTAAGGGCAATGGGTTGGTTATTATAATCGTATTTAACCAATTTCCAGTGATACGTATATTGGTCTTGATCGCTTAAAGCACGCCATTTACCATTGGTTTTTAATAAGGCTTGATAACGGTGATGCATACCGCTAATTACGGGCTTTGCCACTGGGATAATGCGAACCTCATCCTTTAGAGAAACCTCGCTGCCAGCTAGCATGAGAAAGGATTGTTTCTTTTCTCCATTTAAGGTTTTCAGTCCATTAAAAGACACTTTAGTTCTAAAGATTTCATCTTGCCAAGCTTCAATTAAATAGCCAATATTTAGCTTTTTAAAATAGCTTGCATATTGGGCAGGACAACTATTGATAAAGACGGAAGCACCTAGTTTTTTAAGTTCGGTTTCATCAATCTGTTCCTTTAGTTTTTGATCAGGATTAATATTAATACCAACGGCGTCGACAAAAGGGGCTTTTGCTAAAATATATTTAATGTTTTCTTCGCAAAAAGGGTCGGAGTCTATTTCTATGGAAATGCTTCTGCTATTGTCTAGCTTTTTAATTTCGCGAGAAACATCGGCTAACCAGTGTAGGTAGGCATTACGTTCATAGTTAAGCTCGGGCTGATTATGATAAAAGCCCAGCCTGTTCCAGCTAGCGCCACCGAGATGCCAAGCAACGATGCTCTTTTCGACCATTTTTTCGCGCACGCTACTAAGAATAAGTTCCTTTAGTTCGGCTAATTCAGTTAAGTCTTCTTCAAAGCTTTTAATATGAGCCGTCCAAAAGCTATACAAAATCTGATGTTCGGACTGTTCAGCTTGATTTAATATGTTGAAATCGTAGAAACCCGGCCCCGTTCGCTTAATAGTTTTAAGCCCTAATTGGTTCATTTCCCGAAAGTCATTTTCCAAGGCTTCTCTAAAAAGGGGATTGCGCGTAGCCTGCCAGTCGGAGCCCTTATAATAATTTACGCCGGCCAGCAATTGATAGTCTATTTGAGCGGAACTTTTTTGCTCGGATACGGAGATTTGTGGTTCCTGGTACGTATTAAATTCTCTTTTTCCTTGCAGAGGCGTAGGGAAGGGAAGCTTAGTACTCAAGCAGCTAAAGTCTTTTACTAGTAATCCACCAATTTGGGCAAAAGAATCTGACAGACTTTTATAGTTTTCATACAGGTCTACATGATTTTTATAGATGCTGTTGAGTTCCAGAATTACAGGTAAGTTTAAACTGAAGGCCTCGGTTATATATAATTTTTGAAAGTCTTGGTAAAGATCATTTTCGCCCCTGAGTGATGCGCTAAGATCGGTTTTAAGCCAATCAACATAGGCCAGGCCAGGAAAGAAGCGATCTACATTCTGGGCCTCATTCGCATGGTAAACGGATACGATATTCGTAACCCCAGATTTGCGGAAATATTCAAAGATATAGCGCCAAGCTTGGCGGTATTTTTCGCCTAGAGCAATGCGGTCACTTAAGTTAAGCCCAATACTAAGGGAGTCGAATTGGGGGAGAAAGGAAATTAAAACGGGTTTTTCTTCCCGCATCATTTCTACCGCAAAGTCAGTCATACGTTCATTTTCAGCTCCCGATAATATTTGCTCGCAGAGCATCAATAAGTCTGCGCTGTTCCGCAGTTCTGATGCCTTAAAATTGATTAGAGGATATTGGTTCTTAGCCCAAACTTCATTAAGGCTTCTTTTGAAATCTTTGATAGAGGTATTCCAGTTAAAATTGATCTTCTGAAGATTACAGCTGCTCGTTTGGTTCATCGAGGCTTTTTGGTAAGTTGCTCCTAATAAGTGATTTGTAGGATAAGCATGCTGCAGGCCGATGGGAATATTTTCTATTTTCTTAGAGGAGGATTGCTGGTAAAGAAGAACAATTATCGCAATTAAAAGCGGGGCTGCAGCATAGCGTAAAATAATATAACTACGACGACGAATGCGCCAAAAACGGTCTTTTACTAGCCGTGTTGCATCATCAATTTTCTTTGCAAAGGCATGTTTCTCTAAATACCGTCGGTAGCGGTTTTGCATGCTTATAATAACCATAAAGGCCATAAAAGCAACATTCATTAAGGCAAAGCCGGCCATTATTAAATTGTAGGGGTTGAAGTCGCGCAGCAGTCCGTAAACGATTGCTAATATGGAAACGCCAGCAACCACAAGGTTAGGGATATTTAGAGCCCAAATATTTTCTTCTTTACCGTCTTTTGGAGTGGGGTTATAGGGAACCTTACGCCTTAAAATGGTGAAGATAAACCCCAGTGCGTGAATCCACCAAGTACCAATCATCATTAGGCCGCCTTGCAGGTGAAAGCCTCTTTCGTCTTCTTCCATTACCCACTTTTGAACATAGTGGCGGATTATTAAGGTGCTAGCGGTAAAGGGAACCCCTAAAAGAACAAATTTCCACAAGCTCATGGTCATTGGATTAGCGCCAAGAATGAGAGAAAGAATAGGGATTAAAAAGTTAATGAGATAAATGAAACCAGTAAAATAGTTCCAAGGCAAGATGCCATAATGGATTTTTTGACGAAAATTTAATTTGCTAAAATTCTCTACATAAGTGGTAACCAGTAATTCAAAAACACCACGTGACCATTTTAATTGCTGTTTGTAATATGCCGAAAGTGTATTAGGCACTAATCCTCGCGTAAGCATACGCGGGACATAGGTAGATTTCCAGCCTTTGCCATGCAGTTTCATGCTGGTGTTCATGTCTTCGGCTAAACCCGGCGCATGTCCACCAATGCTATCTAACGCGGCTCTTCTAAAAGTACAGTTGGCTCCAATAGCTTGGGCGGTACCATAGCTATTCATGCTCATCATAATTGGGCCGTAAAATTGGAAGGTTTGCTGAGCCGATCCTTTGGCAATTATATTTTCATAGATGTTGTAATATCCCTGTACAACCTGCACAAAACCAATCTCTGGGTCTTTAAAGTGGGGTAAAACCCAATCTAAAAAATCGGGCGCAGGAATATGATCGGGATCGAGAATTAAGCAGACTTCTCCCGTAGCTTGCTGTAAGGCATTATTGATGTTTCCTGCTTTAGCATTCACTTTTATTTCTCGGGTAACATGCACTACCCCGAGTCTTTTACACTGCTCAATTAAATAAGGGTCATTTCCTTCATCACAGAGATAGGTGGTATGGGGATATGTGATTTTTTGGATAGCCTCTAATGTTTCCATCAGCATATCGTAGGGCTCACCGGGCACAAAAGTGGTGAGGATATCAACCGTATAGTTTTTTTCTAAAGCGGGGGTTTCGGGTACACTTATATCCCAGTAGTGATACCACTCATAGCTAACCCGCAATATCATAAATAGTAAAGCGAAAATGAGGGGATAATAGAGAAGCTTAAAGCCAATATACTCCTCTTGCAGAATCCCATAGGTAAAAAGCCCGGCGCTAATTACGCCAATAAGGATCATAGACCTTAAAAGCCACTTCTGCTTTAAAGTAGGGGCTTTAACGGGGCTAGGTCTTCTATTCTGGTACCACATAGAAGGGAAGGTTTACACTGCCAAAATTTCCATGGCCATCAGTTATTTTTACAAAAAGGCGGTAAGGGCCTGGCTTTGAAGGGCTTTTAAATTGTGTTTTTCCCTCCGTGGTATGGGGGGAAAGCACCGTGTTTTCCAGCGCAGCGGGAGGCTCCTCTCCTTTAACGAAAAACCAATCTTCGGTGCGGATGGTCCAATGGTAGTTTAAACTATCCTTTTCGGGGTCGCTGGCTATTAGCTCTGCGAAGTGAGTGGACGAGGGATTTAGAAGTAGCTCGTTGGCATCAAAAATAGAATCGATGCTTAATAAACCGACTTTAGGAGGTTGGTTGGTCTTTAATTCTTTACCGAATCTTTTAGCCAGCTTAAAGTACATCTCGTTTTTTTCGCCTTCTTGTGAAAACACATTAAACCAAGTATGCGTTTGTTCCTGCCGCCAACCCCAAAAGAAGGCAAGAGAACCTAAAAATGCGGGGTTGTCTTTCGGTAAAATGTTATCGTAAATAGCCGCTAATCGTTCGGCCTTTTGACTGCTGTTAATTTCGCCGGGTGCGCCCCAAACGGTACCGTCAGATTCCCAAGGGCCGTTTTCGCCAAACTCTCCCACCACAAAAGGCTTGTTCAATAACCAAGTCCATTTTTCACGATCTGGTTCTAATTGGTTTAGGCGGCCGAAGGTATTAATATAAAGCAAGTCGATGTCGCGTATTTTTAGACCAAAATTTAAGATGGCTTTATCGCCATAATTAGCGAGGGCCGTTCCTACTGGATGATTAGGGTCACCACTTTTAAGGGAGTCCAAAATTTGATTGTAGCTTTTTGCAAAACGCCAATCTTTAATGTCATAGTAGATTAATTCATTGCCTAAGCACCAGCTAAGCAAAGCAGGGTGATCGCTGTGTTTTTTAGCTAAAGCCTTTAATTTTATCGAAGCCTCAGCGACTAAACTATCATTGGGGTAAAACCACTTAGAATTACTTTTTGGTAGCCAAATTCCCGCAATAACAGCAATATTCAAGCTTTGCGCTTCATCTAAAATAGCCGCTAAGTTTGTGGTGTCGTAGGTACGTATGCAGTTGCCACCAATTTCTGCAAGCTCCTTTAGCCGAACCTCTCCCGAAACTCCTTTAATTATGAATGGCTCTCCATGGCGGATAAGCTGAAACTTACCGCCAGTTTTTTCAATGTAAACGCTTCCTTTGGGCTGATCTGAAGAAGAGCAGCCTGTCCAGAGAAGACTGCTAAGCAGCGCTAAAAATAAATTACGAATCAGTGTTTTTACCAATGTAGAAATCTAGTTGTTAGCAAAGTAAATTCAAACAAGTTTAAAAACACAATAATGCGAACTAATTATTGCGAATTACATCTTTTAATGAAGGCTAATTGATCTCCAGCATTAAAATCTGGGATGTTTCGATCAATAACTTTAAGTCCTCCGTTTTGGTTAATTAGAAAGAGCGGTATTAGTCTGCCGTCCATTTCCTTAACCAAGCTCTTATAATCCTGTTGGCTTTCACAAGATGCCTCTTTTACCTGATCTGCTTGTCTAATGGATTGAGCCAAGTTTAGATAATCGACCGTAGCGCCAAAAAGCACATTTAGAGGGAAGCGAATATCTCCCGCTTCTAATTCTTTTTTACTGCTAAGACGGAACACCTGATTCTCACCAAACTCATCTTTATAAAAATTACAGGAAAGGTTATTAATATCGGCACTAGAGGTGAGCGCCATAAGCTTGCCAATGTTGGTTAAGTCTAAATCTTCAAGTACACTATCACTCAAAATGCTGCCATCATATACGTCAAATCCTAGTTTTTGCGCTTCTTTCAAATTGTTTTTAGAGGTATCGGCCAAAAGAACTTCTATGCCTTTATTTTTAAGATAGGTTCCTAAAAAGCGCGCGTTTTCATTGGCTCCAGCAATTAAAAAGCCTTGCGGTTCTTCGCGCTCCACCTTTAATAAGCGCGCAATAAACTTAGAACTCGCTCCCTGAATAATAACGGTTCCTACAATCATCATGAAGGTAAGGGGCAAGATAAGCTCAGCTTGTTCGTGGTTAATGCTAGCGTCGCTATTATTGCTGAGCTGTAAGGCAAATAAAGAGGCTACCGCTGCTGCTACGATTCCCTTGGGACCAACCCAAGACATAAATAGAATTTCCCGCCAGTTGAAATCGGAACGGATTGTGCTTATCCAGACTATTAAGGGACGAAGGCCAAAGGTTACCACAGCAAAAAGAATGATGGATGCTTCTCCTAATTTTTCAATTTGACTAATATCAATGCGACTTGACAAGAGTATAAATAGTACTGAAATTAGAATGATGCTGACATCTTCCTTAAAGGACAAGATTTTCTTAAGGTTCTGCACCCTTACATTGGCTAGGATAATCCCCATAAAAGTGGTAGACATTAGTCCTGCTTCATGGGCAATGAACTCGGCAAAGGTAAAGGCCATAATTACCATTCCAAGTGCCATCACATTGCGTAGATAGGCGGGTAGGCGATTTTTTTCGAGTAGCCAGCGTAAGAAAAAAGCGGCCAATGCACCCACAAACATTCCAGAGGAAACGGTGATAAAAAATTCTTTAAAAACATCTACGGTGTTGGTATTTCCTAGGTCGCTTGTTTGAATAAACTCGTAGACTAAAACGGCAATTAAAGCCCCCAGAGGGTCAATTAAAATACCTTCCCACTTTAAGACACTGTTGATGCGCATGTTGGGCCTAACATTGCGTAAAATAGGAATCACAACTGTGGGGCCAGAAACTATAATTAAGGCACCAAAAAGGAAAGCTAAGCGATAGTCGAGGCCGAGAAGATAATGCGCTGCGAAACCGCCGCCGAATAAGGTGATAATAGGACCGACAATTAATAGGTTTCGCACTACACGGGCCTGATCACGAATCTCGCGCAACTTAAGGGTTAAGCCACCTTCGAAAAGAATTACCCCTACTGAAATGGAAACAAAAGCAAAAAGTAAATCGCCCGAGAAAATTTCATCGCCGTCCAATATTTTTTCACCATCGGGACTAAAAAGAGTAGAGGCGGGCCCAAGGGCTAAGCCAATAATAATAAGAGGAAGAATGGCAGGAATTTTAATTTTCCACGCCAACCATTGCGCGAAAACGCTTAAAATTAATATGCTTGCTAGTTCGGCCATCCCCTCCATCCAACTATAATTTATTTAAGTGTAAAAATTTATTTTAATAGTGTGCTTGCTAGTTCTTTAGCAAAGCCTTTAATATGGTCTCTTAGTACTCGCATTTCCTGTAAACGCGCGGCTCCGCCAAAACCTTCAATTTCGCTAAAATTAGCACAAATAATTTGGCAATGCTCTCTTTTTAATTCAGTTTGCGGCATTAAGTTTTCGGCACAAAATAAAAGGGTATTATAGGGGTAGGCCTCCACCTCCTTGAGTGATTTAGAGTTTTGCCCCGCTATCACATGCCCGTCTTCCGCCATTATACGAATGGCTTGTGGGTCTATCCCGGTGGCTTCTATCCCAGCGCTTACCACTTGTGCGCTCTTACCCAGTAGTTTAGCGAGGTAAGCTTCAAGAATTTGACTGCGAATAGAGTTATGGCTATCGACGATTAAAAGTTTAAGCAAGTGGAAATATTTTTATTCTGGTGGTTTTGAGGGTGAAGTTAATTATTATTGCGGCAATATTTGATTAGAAATTACAAAAGCCGATAATGAAAATATATACCAAAGGGGGAGATCAGGGTGAAACATCCTTAATTGGAGGATCGCGCGTTTTAAAAAACCACAGTCGCATAGAAGCCTATGGCACCATCGATGAATTGAACGCTATTATCGGTATTGTACGCGATTCCGCAAAGAATGCATCTGCCGACGAGCAATTAGAAGCGATACAGAATATTCTTTTTAGCATTGGTTCCGCTCTCGCTGCTGCAGATGGCCATAAAATGCAATTGCCAGACTTTGATGAAAAGGCGATAGAAGACCTAGAAAAGGCAATAGATTTAATGAACGAAAACTTGGAGCCGCTGCGTAACTTTATTCTTCCTGGCGGCGATTTATCTTCATCCTATTGTCATTTAGCACGCACGGTATGTAGAAGGGCGGAAAGAAAAGTGGTGGCCATGCAACAAGAGCTTCAGGTAGAACCCAAAATAGTGAAATACCTAAATCGCCTAAGCGACTACTTTTTTACCCTCGGGCGGTTTTACACCAAATTAAATAGCGGCAAGGAAACACTTTGGAACCCCCGTAAGGCTTAGGGAGCTTTTATTCAGTTTCTAAAACCTAAATTCTTTTTAATCTTTTAAGGCCATTTGGAAGATTACTGCATTTTTATTCTCACTATTGGCTAATACTACTTGCGCAGGTCAAAGAAAAAATTATTTTTGCAAAAAATTAGCGCCTAAAATACTAAAATATGTATTGGACTTTAGAACTTGCTAGCTACTTAAGCGATGCTCCTTGGCCAGCTACAAAGGATGAATTGGTAGATTATTCCATTAGAACAGGAGCCCCTCTAGAAGTGGTAGAAAACCTGCAAGCTATGGAAGAAGAAGAGGAAGAGGTGTATGAGTCTATCGAAGACATCTGGCCAGACTATCCCTCCGAGGAAGATTTCCTCTGGAATGAGGATGAGTATTAAATAGCAATATTAATAATCTTACAAAGGCTGTCATTTTATGATGGCCTTTTTTTATCTCCAACAACTTGAACAGGACTTAGGTTTTTATTGAGCGCCTCGAGAATAGCCTTGTATAATTCACCCGATTTAAAAGGCTTGGTTACATAACCAGTGAAGTCATTATTTTGCACACTATGCCTAGTTTCCACTAGCACATCGGCTGTTAAGGCGATTATAGGGGTGTTTTTGTTGGGGTTTTGGGCATTATTAAAGATTTCTGTCGCCGCGGTAATGCCGTTTTTCTTGGGCATTTGTAAGTCCATTAAAATCACATCGTATTTTTTGTCCAAGCTTTTCAGTAAAACCTCTTCCCCATCACTGGCTATTTCAATAATGGCATCCCATCGGTTAACCACTTGTTTAATTAAAAGCTGGTTTATTTTATTATCCTCGGCAACCAGTATTTCCACTCCGCTCAAACTGGCCTCATCTAGCTTTAAGTTTAGCTTTTTCGTTGCCGCTGCACCATCATCGCTCGCTAAAGTAAAGGGCAGGTAAAAGCTAAAGGTACTTCCTTTATTTAATTCACTTTCTAGTTTTAGTTCGCCTTTTTGTAACTCGACTAAACGTCTACTAATGGCTAAGCCTAAGCCGGTACCGCCAAAGGTGCGGGTAGTATCGGTATAAGCTTGGGTAAAGCTTTCGAAGATACCCGCTTGTTTTTCGACTGCGATACCGATGCCTGTGTCACTAACAGCGAAGAGTAACTCCACTTGATTTTCAATACGTTTTCGAATACTTACTTTTATCCGTACTTCACCTTTTAAGGTGAATTTCAGGGCATTGCTAATTAGGTTGAGTAAAACTTGATTTAAGCGATAGGGGTCGCCCTTAACAAAGGGTGGGCAGTCACTATTTATTTCCAACTCTAGTCTCAAGTGCTTACTTTGCGCTTTTACCCGCAAGGTTTTAATCAGCTTAGTTAAGAGCTCTTCTACGTTAAAGGTTATGCTTTCGAACTTAACTTTATTGGCCTCAATTTTAGAATAGTCTAAAATATCGTTGATAATAACCAATAGATTATCAGCCGAATATTCGATTAGTTCTAAATTGTCTTTAATTGAGGCCTCTTGCGCCTTTTCGTTTTTGAGTAAGATTTCAGTTAGGCCAATTATGGCATTCATGGGAGTGCGAATTTCGTGGCTCATATTTGAGAGAAACTCCGATTTAGCCGCCAAAGCCGTCTCGGCTAATTGTTTGGCCTCGATTAGTTCCTTTTCGAAAATTTTTCTTTGGGTAATATCGAGTAGAGTACCAGTTATATATTCTTGCTCTTTTGAGTTCGTTGAAAGGTTTCTTTCCGCTCGCAGTGAAATCCAAGTTTCATTTTCACGCTCAAGCTGAAATTCTAAAGACGGCGTTTCATCTCCGCGTTTAAGTTTACGGATTTCATTAAAAAGTTGCTTACGGTCTTCTTCTTTTAAGGCGTTGGTTAACCAATTAAAAGAAGCATAAGAAGCATTAAATTTTGGAATGGATAGAATTTCGTACATCTGATCCGACCAATAGCCACGTTTAGAATTGTTAACGGGAAACTCCCAAGATCCCATGCGGGTAAGTGATTGGGCCTTGGTAAGGTTGGTGGTCATCTGCCGTAAGCGACTTTCGGCGATAAAGCGGGCAGTAATATCCGTAAGCGTCCCAGAAGCACCTTTTAGTTCGCCTCTTTCCGTATAATCTAAAGTTACGATTGCTTCGGCCCAACGAATTTCTTTTGACTTATTAAGATAGCGAATGGTGTAACGACTGGTTTTATGATCGCCATTTACTAAATCTGAAAGGTGTTTTATGCTGATTTCTTTGTCTTCCTCATACACCATTTCCGTAAAAGTGCTTCCCAAACTTTCTTCTATGCTGTAACCGGTAATTTTTTCCCAGGCTGGGTTTAGAAAGGTCCAGCAGCCATTGAGGTCGGTTTGAAATATAATTTCTTGAACATTATTAACGATATTGCTCAAGCGATTACTTAAGGCACGCGCTTCTGCAGATTTTATTTCGACGTTACTTTGTAGCTCGGTATTTAGTTTATAGAGCTCTTGTGAGCTTATTTCGAGCATGTTTTCTGCCTGTTTCAAATCTTCGTCAGAGTCTAAATAGGCTTGATTTACTGAAGCGATAAACTCTTTTAAGCGGGGATCGTTTTGAAGCTCTCCTAGGTATTTTCGCAGTTGTCGCTTTAAGAGGCGATGTTCTTGTTTTTGCACTTTAGTTTTCTCTAAAGGTTGTTATGGTCATCGTTTGATTGTGCAGTTCACAGGTGGCATCTTTTTTAAAGGGAGCAATTTCACCGTACGAATAGAAGCCCGTTAAAGTGCATTTAGTTCCCAAAACCCCTTGTACGCTTTCAACTTCCTCTTCCACTAGTTGCTTTAAGACCAATTTCCGGCCTACACAGCTTATTAATATCGCCAAACTATTCTCGTCAACTTTGGCAATTTGAGCGGCTTCTTCTGCGCCATCTATTAAACGATCAATGTTGGCTTTCATTAGTCTAACGTACGAACCCGTCGGCACATCTCCCGCAAAGGTGAGGCTTTGATCTTCTTCGCTAATTCCTAATATGGTTCGCACTAAAGGTGGTTTATCTGATTCCGAACGAACACTTAGTGGGAATAAAAGCCCAGAGGCTGGAAGATTTTGCGCTTGATCACCCAAAAAGCTTTTGTATAATTCTAAAGCGGGTTTTCCGTCTAGCTCGTACAGAATATTATTGGTAGAGCGTGTTACTAGACGTTCAATGCCGAAGGAATTCCATCCACCCATTGAGCCGTAGCCAATTTCTAGGTGATTGCCGTAAAAACCCAAAGCGATTACGGACTTGTTTTTTAGTTCCCCTTCATTGTTTAGGAGTAAAGTTTCTTCAAAATTAGCCCCGTCACCTGCCAAACCGCCAGTTATCTTGCAGTGATCACCTAGTTTGTCACGCATTCCAATTACCAGTTGCGAGCCATTTATATTTAGGCCATCTGATAAAACAAATACGTGTTTTAGGTTTTCTTGTGGTAAAGATTCTATTAATGTAGCGCCCGAGGAAAGACTATCAGCCGCATCATTTATTTGGTGTTCGCGATATATTATTTCTGTTTTTTCAAATTCAATAAAACTGATACTCGCGGTGTTTTCCTTTACCATGGATTGGCCGATTTCACCAGCGGTGCTGCAGCCTGCCAAAATTGCTTGTGGAAAGGCTTGGCGTATTTCTTGACCAATGTTGGACTCTTGCAGTAATTCTCGATTAGAGAAAACTAAAATCAAATTAGGATTTAATCCCAGCTTGTTAAAGTCTATAGTAGAGGATGTATCGAAAAATATTTGTTTAGTTTTCATGTGTAAAGGATTACCGCTTAAAATTAGTAATACTTCCAATAAAAATAGGATAGTATCATTTTTTTTTAACGCAAGCCCTTTAAATTACCGCGCCGCAAGCCTTTTATGTAACTTTGCGGCTATTGATTAGATACAAAAGCAATCAAATTATGTTGGGAAATTTTCTCGCTAAGATATTCGGAGATAAGAGTGCAAAAGATATGAAAGCCTTGAAGCCTATGATAGAGGCGGTAAACGCTGAATATCAAAAACTGCAAAGCTTAAGCAACGATGAGTTAAGGGCGAAAACCATTGAGTTTCAAGCTAGAATTTCGGATTACATTTCTGCGGAAGAAGCAGAGGTAGTTGCGATTAAAAGTAAAATTGAAACTGAAGAAGATTTAGAATCCAAAGAGGCATTATACGCACAGGTGGATGATCTTGAAAAAATAATTACCGAAAAAATAGAGGAGGTTTTAGAAATCATTAAGACCGAAGCCTTTGCGGTGGTCAAAGAAACCGCTCGTCGTTTAAAGGAAAATGACACGCTTGAAGTTACCGCTAGTGAAATGGATCGCAGTTTGGCGCCTAAGCTAGATGCGGTAGAAATTTCGGGTGATAAAGCAATTTGGAGTAGTACCTGGTCGGCCGCTGGTGCAGAACTAGTATGGGATATGTTGCATTATGATGTGCAGCTTATCGGTGGATCTGTTCTGCATAAGGGTTCTATTGCAGAGATGGCCACTGGTGAAGGAAAAACCTTAGTATCTACCCTACCGGTTTATTTAAATGCACTTCCAAAACGAGGTGTGCATGTGGTAACTGTAAACGACTATCTCGCTCGTCGTGACTCAGAGTGGATGGGGCCGATTTATCAGTTTCATGGATTGTCGGTAGACTGTATTGATCGTCACCGCCCTAACTCGGAAGAACGTCGTGCCGCTTACCGCGCAGATGTTACCTACGGAACGAATAACGAATTTGGTTTTGACTATCTACGCGATAATATGGCGAGTAGCCCTGAAGACCTGGTGCAGCGCAAGCATAATTTCGCCATCGTGGATGAGGTCGATTCGGTGTTAATCGATGAAGCGCGAACGCCTTTAATTATTTCTGGTCCAACCCCACAGGGTGATCGTCAAGAATTCAATGAGCTTAAGCCGCATGTGGCTAAATTGGTAGAAGCACAAAGAGCTTTTGTAAATCTGCAATTGAAAGAAGCACGTGAGCAAATTGCTTCGGGCGATAAAAACCAAAGAGAAGAAGGGGCTCAAAAATTACTGCGTGTATATCGCGGTATGCCGAAAAACAAAACTCTTATTAAGTTTTTAAGCGGGGAAGGCATGAAAACCTTACTGCAGAAAACCGAGAATAACTTCATGCAGGAGCAGAGTAAGAATATGCACATTATTGATGATGAGCTATTTTTTACCATCGACGAAAAGAACAATCAAATTGACCTAAGTGATAAAGGCGTTGCTCTTATATCTAGCGATACCGAACCAGACTTCTTTATTTTAGAAGATATTTCTACCCAGTTATCTGCCCTTGAGGCAGAAGGCCTTGAAGCCGAAGAAAAGGCTAAAAAGAAGAGTGAAGTAATGCGCGATTATTCGGTTAAGAGTGAGCGTATCCACACCATGAACCAGTTGCTTAAGGCTTATACCTTGTTTGAAAAAGACGTGGAATACGTTTTAATGGATAACAAGGTTAAGATTGTAGATGAGCAAACCGGTCGTATTATGGAAGGCCGTCGTTATTCCGATGGTTTACATCAAGCGATTGAGGCCAAAGAGAATGTGAAAATTGAAGCCGCTACACAAACCTATGCCACTGTTACCTTGCAGAATTATTTCCGCATGTACAACAAGCTTAGTGGTATGACAGGTACCGCCGAAACGGAAGCGGAAGAATTATGGGATATCTACAAATTAGAGGTTACCGTAATTCCCACCAACAAACCCATTATACGTGATGATCGTGAGGATATGGTTTTCCGCACTAAGCGTGAGAAGTTTAATGCCATTATTGAAGAAATTGCGCGTTTAGTGGAGCAAGGTCGCCCCGTTTTAGTGGGTACAACCAATGTGGAAATTTCAGAGGTGCTAAGCCGTGCACTTAAATTGCGCAAGGTGAAACACAATGTGTTGAACGCGAAACTTCACCAGAAGGAATCGGAAATTGTTGCCGAAGCAGGACAGCCGGGTCGGGTAACCATTGCCACCAACATGGCAGGTAGGGGTACCGATATTAAGCTAAGTGAGGAGGCAAAAGCCGCTGGAGGTTTGGCCATTATTGGTTCGGAACGTCACGATTCTCGTCGCGTTGACCGTCAGTTAAGAGGTCGTGCTGGTCGTCAGGGTGACCCCGGTAGCTCGCAGTTCTTTGTTTCTTTGGAAGACGACTTAATGCGTCTTTTCAACTCTGAAAGAGTAGCGAAGATTATGGACCGCATGGGACTCGAAGAAGGTGAGGTAATTCAGCATAGCATGGTTACCAAGAGTATTGAAAGAGCCCAAAGAAAAGTAGAGGAAAACAATTTCGGTACCCGTAAGCGCTTGCTCGAGTATGATGATGTAATGAACTCACAGAGAGAGGTAATTTACCGTCGTCGTCGCCATGCCTTATACGGTGAGCGGATGCAGGTAGATATTGCTAACATGTTTTACGACACAGTGGAGGCCATAGTGAGCGAAAATCAACCGGTTAAAGATTTCGAAAACTTTAAGCTCGATTTACTACGTGTGTTCAGTATCGAAAGCCCCGTCGATCAAAGTGCTTTTGAGAAAACTAATGCGGATGAACTAGTTAGCCTTTTGCATAATGAAGTGCTAAAAGCCTATACCACTAAGAACGAACGCATCGCCGAAATGGCCATGCCCGTAATTAAGAATGTTTACGACAATCAAAAAAATCAGTACCAAAATATTGTAGTGCCTATTACCGATGGTCAAAAGGCAGTTCAGGTAGTGACTAATTTAGAGAAGGCAGTTAGTAGTTCAGGTCGCCAGCTTATTCGCGATTTTGAAAAAGGTATTTCCTTAGCGATGATCGATGATAAGTGGAAGGAACATTTACGCGACATGGACGATTTACGTCAGAGTGTAGGTACCGCCCAGTACGAGCAAAAAGATCCGCTATTAATCTATAAGTTCGAAGCTTTCGAACTCTTTAAGAGCATGATGGAAAACCTAAATCGCGAAGTGGCAGCTTTCTTATTTAAAGGTTCTTTACCCACTCAGCAGGAAACGCCACAAGTACAACAGGCTGCCGCGCCACGAAGAAGTGCTTACGATAAAATGCAAACTTCCCACCCACAGCTAAACAGCAGCAGCGGAGGAGAACAGGCACAGCCTGAAGCACCCAAACGTCAACCCATGGTGGCCGATAAAAAAGTAGGTCGCAATGATATAGTTACCGTGCAAAACCTTAGCACTGGCGAAAAACAAGAAATGAAATTTAAAAAAGCAGAAAGCTTGATTGCTTCGCAAAAGTGGATTTTAATCGACTAAGCTTTTTGGTATCATACGAAATGAAAGGCCGCAATTTTTGCGGCCTTTTCTGTTTAAATAAAGCCTCTCTGATTTCCAATAGCCTGGGTTCGACCTAAAATTATAGCCTCAGATTTTCAATAAAAGGAAAAGACACTAGTTTGGCTCATTTGCTGTAGCGAGCTACAGCAAATGAGCGAGATGTTTTATTGAAAAAAAATCAAGATAGGTCTCAGACCTAATTTCGCATCGCGATGGGCTAGTTATTTTTAGCCCCAGCTTGTATCTCACTAGTTTCGAAAGCTCTAACCCTTGTTTTTATAGTGGAATAATATTGATAATCAATATCTTGGGAAAATTTTAATATATTTAGACAACCATAAAAGAAATCTCTCGTCTATACTACAAGAACCTAAGTATTGAACTCTAATTCCGAGCATATAATCCGATTAGAAGATTTAGAGGACTATTTAAAGCCTAAAGAAATTCTTCTTAACTCTTCCGAGCAAGAGTTGGTTTTGGCATGTGCCAAAGGCAAAGCTTCAGCTCAGAAAAGAGTTTACGAATTATTTGCGGGTAAGATGCTGAACATCTGTCGCCGATATGCAAAAGATAGAGACCACGCTCAGGATTTAATGCACGATGGTTTTATCAAAGTTTTTATGAATATCCAGACTTTTAAAGGGCAAGCCAGTTTGCAAACTTGGATTACCAGGATAATGATTAATAACAGTATTAGTGCTATTCGCAAAGAAGTGCGCAAGGGAATAAAGGTGAATTTGGAAGACGTTCAAATTGCCGAACCTGAAATTGTTTACTTCGAGTTAGAAGATCAGCAAAATCTTAGTGCCGCTGATGTATTTAAAAAGATAAACGATTTACCCTTAGGGTATAAAACAGTCTTTAGTATGTATGTTTTAGATGGCTACACCCACCGAGAAATCGCCGCTGAACTTGATATTACGGAAGGAACTAGTAAGAGTCAATTGGCAAAAGCCAAGAAGATGCTTGCACGAAAATTAAGAGAAGCGCAGTGAACAAAAAGTTTACAAATATTGAAGATTTTGTTCGCGAGAAGCTTAGCTTTCTCGACGGAACTCCCACGAATGACTGGGCGGATTTCGAGCGTAAGCTCAAAAGAGCAGTCTTTTTGCGCCGCTTAAAAAGGGCAACAGGGGTTATTGGTTTAATGCTCCTTTTATTTGCCGGTCAGCAGTATTTTGATTTCTATACCGCGCAACAGGCTTTAAACGCCAAAAGCACGTCTATAGAAAGAGCCTTAAATCCAACTAGCTTAACAAATAAACACTATAGCGCTTCCGCAGATGAGTCTTTTTTAAGAAAAACCTCTGCTAATAATGAAGATGAGCTTAAAGAAGAACGCCGAAGAGCTAAAAAAACAAAGGGTTTTTTAACTATGGCTAGTCCCAGTAGCGATAAGCTTAGTTTAAAAACTATCGCTAAAGAAGAGGCATCTGCGCAAGCAAAAAAAGAGCCCACTAATATAGGGCAAGATGAAGAGCCTTTTGTTTTTGAGCACCAAGAAGATGTAACCAATATTAGTTCTACTGGCTTGGCTTACGTAGATAATTTATTGAATGATTATCACCGCCCCATAATGGATTCGGAAAGCCTTATTCCCAGTGATAGCAAAGATTATTATAACACTAAGCGCAAGAAAAAAGTTTATATAAGCCCTTTACAGGAGAAGGACCCTTGGAGCTATAGTCTTAATATTTACCCCAACTTTGCCTTTCGCAAGTTTAGAGTGGATCCCAACAAACGAGCGCGTTTACATAGCGACTTTATCGACGCCATGGTAAACTCAGAAGCTTCGGGATTAAACTTAAACTTAGGCTTTGAACTGAATAAACGTATTGGATTAATTACTTACGTAAATACTGGGGTAGAATACATCCGCAACAGTTACTTAGCCGAGTTTGATTTTGTAAACTTTCGCAATGCAAACATCGATTATAGCACGGGTGAAATTACCAGCTATACCATGCGCAAAGATCCTAATCGTATTGTGTTTAGCAATACCAATAGCTTTCATTACTTAAACTTTCCGCTTAGTATTAGCCACCAGCCATGGGCTTCTGAAAATGTGCGAATTAATCTTGAAGTGGGCTTTAGCTTATTGTATTTCTTAAAAGCACAAGGCTCTACCATCGATTATCGCAGTTTAGAAGTTATTGCTTTGTCAGAAAGATCGTACCGTAAATTTATGGGCTCTAGTAGTCTTAAAATTGGCTTGCAGTATTATGTGAATCCGAAATTGAATATTGGTTTAGAACCTACTTTAATGTATTTCACTAACAGCATCTACACCGAAGAATATCCTTTTGAGGTTATCCCTTACAGTATGGGTTTAAACGTAAACTTACAGTTGAAACTCTAGGGATTTTTGTACGCATCTACCGTAGAGTGATTTTAGCAAAAACTTTTACTGAACTTAAAGCTTAGCTAGGCGTTCAATGGCGGCTTCGATGGTAGCTTCGTTTTTAGCAAAGCAAAAACGGATTGTCTTATTATTATCGGGTGCTAAATAAAAGGGGCTGAGGGGAATTCCTGCTACGCCTTTTTCAATGCACAGCCATTCGCAAAACTCTAAGTCTTTCTGGTCGCTAATCGCAGAATAATCGAAAAGTTGAAAGTAAGAACCGAAACTTGGCAAGGGTTTGAAGGCCGTATGTTGAATAATTAGTTTTTCTAAATAGGCCTGTTTTTCGCCGTAAAAAGCGCCAATTTCCCCCAAATTAATCATACCTAAATAATCGGCCAAAGCCAATTGCACCGGATGGTTTACACTAAAAACCTGAAACTGATGCAGCTTTTGAAACTCTTTCATAAGGGCCGCTGGAGCCATACAATAGCCAACTTTCCAACCCGTAGAATGGGTAGTTTTCCCTAAAGAGCCCACCACAAAACTCCGTTCCGCTAAAACCGGATATGCTCTAACGCTGCGATGTTGGGCGCCGTTGAAAACAATGTGCTCATAAACTTCATCGGCTAAGATTAAAATATTGCTGTTGCGAACCATCTCTTGCAGCTTTTGATAGTCTTCATCTTGCCAAACCGCTCCACTAGGGTTGTGGGGCGTGTTGAGAATAATCATTTTAGTGCGATGGTTTAGCAAGAGCTTAAATTGCTCCCAGTCGATAGCGTAACTAGGATGTGCCAACTTTACCGTAATAGCGGTACCTCCATTCAACTCTATCATGGGAATATACGAATCGTAGGCCGGACTGAAAACGATCACTTCATCACCTTCGCGGATACTAGCGGCCAGCGCCGTGGCAATTGCCTGTGTTGCGCCAGCAGTAATGGTAATTTCTTTATCGGCTTGGTAATTACAGCCGTGTTGGACATTGGCTAAATAGCAAAGTTTTTCGCGTAAAGGCAAAGCTCCTGCCATGGGAGCATACTGATTGTAGCCTATTTCCATATAGTGATTAACCAAACGGATAAGCGTAGGGTCCACCGCAAAATCAGGGAAGCCCTGCGCTAGATTTATAGCCTGATGTTGATTGGCCAAGGCAGTCATTTTACTGAAAATGGATTCACCAATATGATTTAGTTTACCTGTGAAACCGAGACTTTTAGTAGAACTTTGCATGGGGAGACTAAATTTATTGCTTTAAAACTTTTGTACTTATTCTTTGTTTTAAAAGCTATGAAGAGTATTGTAAAAGATCAAATAGTAGAGCTCAAATATACCTTACGCGAAGGTGGTGAAAATGGAGCGATTTTGGAAATTATGGATGAACATTGGCCCTTGAAATTCTATTATGGCTCGGGGCAAATGTTAAAGGCTTTTGAATCAGCCCTTGAAGGCTTAATGGAAGGCCAATCTTTTTCATTTACTCTTAAGCCCGAAGAGGCTTATGGCGTTTTAGATTCCGCTCAAATTAAAGAAATCGCCTTTAAGGATATGCCTGAAAGTGAGCGCTTCCCCAACAAGGATTTTGAAGTGGGTGATCGCCTGGTTTTTAATATCGGTAGTAGCGATGAGCGTTTAGGTACCATAAGCGAAGTGATGGAATACTCGGTCTTAGTCGACTTCAATCACGCGCTAGCAGGAAAGGATTTACATTTTTCTGGACAGGTACTGTATATCCGAGCGCCACGTCAGGATGAAAGTGCAGCTAAGCGCTACATTGAACCGAACGGGATTCGCTCCGATAGTCGCCTTCGGCCCGAGTAAATAGGCATCTCGCTTTAAGCAAATGCGTGCTGATTGAGCTAATGCTTTAGCTTACCTTCGCGACTTAATATTTTTTATGAATTTCCTTTCGGTAGAGCGCGTCTCAAAGAGTTTTGGTGCAAGAGTGTTGTTTAAAGAAATTTCCTTCGGTTTATTCGAAGGGGAAAAGGCCGCTTTAGTGGCGAAAAACGGTAATGGTAAAACTACCTTGCTGAAAATCCTTTCGGGCAGCGAGCAAGCCGATACAGGTCTTGTAACTTATCGCAAAGATATCAAGGTGGAATTCCTGCATCAGGATCCTGATTTGGATGCCGATAAAACCATATTAGAAAGTGTTTTAAGTAGTGATAATCCTAGCACAATGGCCATCGTTAACTATGAAAGAGAGTTGGCCAAAGGCACTTACGGTGACCAATACCAAAGCGCTTTCGACGCCATGGAACGCTTAGGCGCCTGGGACTTTGAGGGGCAAGTAAAAACCATTCTTGGTAAACTAGGTCTACACGAAACGGAATTGAAAATTGGCCCCCTTTCAGGCGGTCAGAAAAAACGGGTGGCGCTGGCTAAAATCTTAATCTCGAAACCTGATCTTTTAATTTTAGATGAGCCCACCAACCACCTCGATTTAGATATGATTGAGTGGCTGGAACAGTATTTAGGTCAAAGAGGTATTACCCTCTTAATGGTAACGCACGACCGTTATTTCCTCGAAACAGTTTGTGATGTAATCTTTGAATTGGAAGATCAAAAATTGTATAAGCATCCAGGTAATTATTCCGCCTTTTTAGAGCGTAAAGCCGAGCGGGAAGAAGTGGAATCGGTGAATATTGGCAAGGCGCAAAGCCTTATGAAAAAGGAGTTGCAGTGGATTCGTCGTCAGCCCAAAGCGCGCGGCACCAAAAGCAAAGCGCGGGTAGAGGCTTTTCAAGAAATTAAGAAAGAAGCCACTAAAGATGTGAGCGAAGCTGAATTGAAGATGCGCGTGAAAATGACCCGTCTCGGCAGTAAAATTATTGAGCTCCACAAGGTCAAAAAAGCTTACGGCACCAAGCCAATTTTAGATAGCCTTGACTATGTGTTTAAGCGCGGGGAAAAAATTGGCATCGTTGGTCCCAACGGAGTAGGTAAATCTACCTTGTTGCGCCTCCTCACGGGAGATGAGCAGGTAGATGGCGGCAAGATAATAGTGGGCGATACAGTGAAATTTGGCTTCTATACCCAACAAGGCATGAAGCTGGATGAAGATAAGCGTGTAATTGAAGTTATTAAGGATATCGCCGAATACATCCCCACCGAAGGAAAGGGTGGCGATATTACCGCTTCGCAAATGTTGGAGCACTTTTTATTCGAAGGCGATAAACAATATACCTATGTATCTAAATTAAGTGGGGGAGAAAAAAGGCGTTTATACTTGCTTACGGTGCTTATGTCGAATCCAAACTTTTTAATTTTAGATGAGCCAACTAATGATTTAGACATCCTCACCCTCAATGTCTTAGAAGAGTTTCTGCTAAACTTTCAGGGCTGCTTAATTGTGGTTACCCACGATAGGTATTTTATGGATAAGCTTACCGATCACCTCTTCGTGTTTCAAGGAGAAGGACAGGTAAAAGATTTCCCAGGAAACTATACCGAATATCGCATTGCAGAGGAGCAAGCAGTAGATGACCGACGCCTGCGCGAGGAGAGTATGGTAAAGGCCAAGAAAAAAGACAAAACCAAAACTACCGAACTTAAAGATAAGGCTAAGCTTACTTATGCAGAAAGCCTCGAGTTGAAGGAATTGCCTGAAGAAATTGAAAAATTGGAGCAAGAGCGCGATCGCTTGGCCAAGGATTTAGAAAAAGCGGCTAGTGATGCGGAATTATTGCAGCGCTTAGGAGAAGAAATGCAAGAGGTAGTAGATGCTCTGGAAGAAAAAGAATTCCGCTGGCTAGAGCTAAGTGAATTAGCCGAGGAATAAGAAATAAAAAAAGCCGCTCAATTCGAGCCGCTTTTTTTGTTTCTATGTCTTTTTAGAACTTCTCTGTGTATTTATGGCAGTAAGGGGTTCCCCCTTTTTTGTCGTAGTAATCGTGATGATACTCTTCTTTTTCCCGGTAAAAGATGGCATTCATGGTAATTTCCGTAGCCACATCGTAGCCTTTATCCCGTAAAATTTGCGTCACTTTCTCAGCGATTGCTTTTTGCTCCTCGTTTAAAGGGAAAATGGCCGAGCGATACTGCGTACCAATATCCGGTCCTTGGCGATTCACTTGAGTAGGATCGTGAGTTTCGTAAAAGATTTTGCAAAGGGTCTCATAATCCGTTTTGCTTGGGTCGAAAACAACCTCTACTGTTTCCGCATGTCCGGTTCTACCCGAACAAACTTCCCGATAACTAGGGTCAACCACACTGCCTCCAGCATAGCCCACCGAGGTCTCCATTACACCATCAACTTTTTGTAGGTAATATTCTGTTCCCCAGTAGCATCCTGATGCAAAAAGGGCTCTTTCGTAATTTTTATCCTTGTTCATTTTTTGTCCGTTTAGGCTTACTGCACTTAGTACTAAGCTTAGGCCGAAAAGTAGTGCTTTCATAGTATTTCTTTAACCTAAATACGGCGCATTTGTTTGTTTGGCTTTCTGCCGAAAGGCATTTAGCAACAATTTAACAAATTAAGAAGCACCCAGATTCTAAGCAATTATTCCTTTAGCCATTAATACTTGGGCAATTTGCACCGCATTAGTAGCGGCTCCCTTGCGGAGATTATCGGCTACAATCCACATGTTTAAGCTATTAACCTGACTTAAATCGCGACGAATACGGCCCACGAAAACATCATCTTTTCCCTTGGCATAGCGCGGCATGGGATATACATTCAGTTCCACATTATCTTGTAAAGTGATGCCATCTGTATCGGCTAAAAGTCTTTTGATATCGCTTAGTACAAACTCATTTTCAAAGCTGAGGTTTATGCTTTCGCTATGACCACCTTCTACGGGAATACGTACCGCTGTGGCAGTAATTCCAATAGAATCGTCGCCTAATATTTTCTTGGTTTCATTGGTCAGCTTCATTTCCTCTTTGGTATAGCCGTTTTCCAAAAACACATCGCAATGGGGTAAGCAATTTTTATCGATGGGATAGGGATAAGCCATGGGGCCATCCGTGCCATTGCGCTCATTTTCCAGTTGTTGAACCGCTTTTACGCCCGTGCCCGAAATACTTTGGTAGGTGCTTACGACCACGCGTTTTATCTGATATTTTTTATGAAGAGGCGCCAAAGCCAAAACCATTTGTATGGTGCTGCAATTGGGGTTGGCAATTATAAAATCATCCTTGGTTAAACTCTCACCATTGATTTCTGGTACCACCAATTTTATGCTAGGATCCATGCGCCAAGCGGAAGAATTATCAACTACATAGCAGCCGATAGCGGCAAATTTGGGAGCCCACTCTAAACTAGTTTCGCCTCCAGCCGAAAATAAGGCTAAGTCGGGTTTAACTTCTAGCGCTTCAGCCAGAGTAATAACGCTAAGTTCACGCTCGGCAAAAGCCAACTTCTTACCCTTCGATTTCTCGGAGGCTACCGCTAAAATTTCGTATTTATCAAAGCCGCGTTCTTTCAAAACGTTTAACATTACCTCTCCCACCATTCCGGTGGCCCCTACAACAGCGATTTTCATTTTTCGTAAATTAAGAGGACAAAAGTAAAGCTTAAAACCTATTGAAATGTATCGCCTAATTTTAATCCTTCTGCCCTTTTTTACCTTTTCCCAAACTACTGTTTTTGATGATTTTTCAGACGGGAATTTTCATTCTAATCCCTCGTGGTACGGCGATTCTAGCCGTTTTTTAGTGGATAGTCAATTTGTACTTTCTTTAGCCGATACGATTGCCAACCAATCGACCTTAGCTACTACTTCTCCCATTGCTTTAAATGCCACTTGGGAATTAGAATTTAGGCTAGATTTTAATCCTTCTGCCAGTAATTTTGCTCGCTTTTACCTAATCTATAATCGGTCGTGGCCAGATGGGCAAGGACAGGGCTATTATCTAGAAATTGGTGGTTCTTCCTCCGACCAAGTTAGCCTCTATAAATGCAGTGCTAATCAGTCCACTTTACTATTGGCAAGCGCAGTAGATTTGTTGGATAAGAACGACAATCACCTAGCAGTTCGAGTTACCCGAAATGCCCAGCATTATTGGTTTTTAGAGATAGATACGCTTTTAGAGGGTAGTTATTTCAAAGTCGATTCAGTGCAAGATAGTAGCTATTTTCAATCGCAAATTATGGCTTGGCAATGTAATTATACCCGTACTCGATCCGATAAGTTTTTCCTGCATAAAGTAAGGGCACAAGGAGATGTTTATCGCGATACTATCGCTCCGCAAGTGGATAGTGTAGAAATAGATAATCGGGATTTAATTATTTATTTTAATGAGCCCGTCGATTCCTCTTTAAGTCTTCATTTTCAGAACTTTTACCTCGATTCGACCGATCGACCCATTGGCCTCAGTTTAGACAGTGTAAACAGTCAGAAACTGAGGCTTTCTTTTGCCCATGCTTTTCCTGCCAATAAGAACTTAAAGCTCCATTATAAAGATGTTTACGATTTGGCAGGAAATGTAGCTGAAGGGGAAATCACTTTTTTAAACTATCAGGCACAGCGCGGTCACTTGCTAATAAATGAGATGATGATTGACCCCAGTCCACCCGTGGCGCTGCCTCCACAGGCTCTACCCGAAAGTGAATATGTGGAGCTATATAATACCAGTTCTTTTAGCATTAACTTAAAGGATTGGCGCTTGCGGATTAATGATAAGGATTACACTTTTCCTTATTATATATTACCGCCCGATAGTTTTCTGCTACTAGTAAGCAGCTCAAAATTAGAGGCTTTTGCAAACCTAGGTCCTTGCCTTGATGTGGGTTTAGGCGCTTTCAGTCTACTAAATGATGGGGCCGCTCTGCAGTTATTTTCAGCTGATAACCTTCTGGTAGATGCGCTCGAATATCAAACAGATTGGTATGATGATCCTCTTAAAAGCAATGGCGGCTGGAGTTTAGAGCGCAGCCCGGGCAGCACTTATTGTCGTGGTCCTAGTCAGTGGCAATTTAGCCATTCTCCACGTGGCGGAAGTCCGGGCCATGTGAACTCTTTATGGGAAGGCCCGATCGATACTGTAGCTCCCAAAGTGGAGTATGTAGCTTGGCAGGAAGACGGAATAGTGTTTTTTAAATTCAGCGAAAGCCTTGATGCGGCAGAGCAATTAAGCCTTGCAAAGATTCAAACAGAACCCGATTTAGAAATGGACTCTCTTTCTTGGTCTTTAAACCAAGATCTCTTAGAAATATATCTGGCGCAAGCTCCGATATACGGCCAAGAATACCGCGTGAGTTTTTTAGACAGCTTAAGCGATTGTAGCGGGAGTACGAGCCTTTTTGTAAACCTTCCTTTTGCCCTTCCGGTAGATGCGCAAGAAGGAGATATTTTAATAAGCGAGATCTTGTTCGCTCCGAAAACGGGCGGCGCGGATTTTATCGAAATCTATAATACCAGCACCAAAGTTTTTGACTTGGCCCATCTGCGTATAGCCCGCTGGGATAAAGAATTAGGTGCTTATGATATAGAGAATCTTAGCGCGGAAAGCCAGCTATTCTTCCCGGGCGAGTATTTGGCTTTAAGTAAGGATATACAGTTTTTAAGGGAAAATTACTTTTGTGGCCAGGCTAATTTGAGCGAAGCTTCTTTGCCTACATTCCCTTCCGATGAAGGCGCTTTCGCGCTTTTAAATGCGCGTTTAGAAATTATTGACCGTGGAAACTATGCGGACGATTGGCATTTTAAAATATTGGAAGAAACGAGTGGTGTGAGTTTGGAAAGGATAGACTTTACCCATCTGCCTACGAGCGAAAAGCACTGGCAAAGCGCTACCGAAAGGGAAGCTTATGCAACTCCAGGAAGGGCCAATTCACAACAAGCTTTTAAAATGCAAAACGCAGACTGGGAAGCAATTCCTCCTTATTTTAGTCCCAATGGAGATGGGTATTTAGATGAGGCGCAGCTTTATTTTAAATGTGAAGGTGGGGCCAGCGTGATTACACTTGATATTTTTTCGGCTAAAGGGGAGAAGATTCGCAGCCTTGCCGAATACGATTTTGGCGCCCAACAGGGCTATTTCACGTGGGATGGTTTTAATAGTGAGGGGCAATTATTGGGCGCGGGTATTTATATTGCTGTTTTAGAATATTATAATGACCAAGGCATAAGCGCTTTGATGAGAACTCCAATTGTTTTAAGTAGATAATTTTAGATATGATTAAAGAAGAACACCTAGAAAGAATATTGTTTTTAGACATTGAAACAGTAAGTGCCGAGCCCGATTTTGAAGCTTTGGCAGAAGATTGGCAAAATTTATGGGCCGAGAAAACGCGCTTTCAAAGAGCAGAAGACGAAAGTCCGGCAGACTTTTACCCCAAACGAGCAGGGATTTTGGCGGAGTTCGGACAAATAGTTTGTATTTCCTGTGGCTTTTTCACGGCTAAAAGTGGGCCTTTGGAATTTCGCGTGAAAAGCTTTTCCTCTCCCGAAGAAGCCGAAATATTGCAGGATTTCGCCGCCTTAATGGATCGCATGCCACAGTACATATTATGCGCCCACAACGGTAAGGAATTCGACTTCCCCTACCTTAGCCGTCGTATGCTGATAAATGGTATTCCCTTGCCCGGGCAGTTTAATAATGCCGGAAAAAAGCCTTGGGAAATCCCGCATTTAGATACCCTTGAGCTGTGGAAGTTTGGCGATTATAAAAATTATACGAGCCTGAAGCTTTTAGCTGCTGTATTCGGGATTCCTACGCCAAAAGATGATATTGATGGCAGCATGGTAGGCGATGTTTTTTGGAAGGAAAATGATTTAGACCGTATCCAGGTGTATTGCGAAAAGGACGTATTAACTTTGGCGAAGGTATTTTTGAAAATCAATCAGATTGAAGCGCCCCACGCCTTTGACCAAATTTAATATGAGTGAAGTCCTGCTTTCGGTAAAAGATTTAGAAATAAGTAGCCCCGAAGCACCTATCGTGCAGCAGCTTAATTTCGAATTAAAAGCATCTGAAACCTTGGCAATTGTGGGCGAGTCTGGTTCTGGAAAAAGCTTATCCAGCTTGGCCTTAATGGGACTTCTGCCCCAAAATTTAAAAGCGCAAGGTTCGATTGTATACCAAAAAAGGGAGCTTCTAAAAAACACGAAAGAGGACTGGCGTAAACTACGGGGAAAGGATATCGCTATGATTTTCCAAGAACCCATGTCGGCGCTTAACCCTTCCATGACCTGCGGCAAGCAAGTGGCAGAAATTTTAGAAATTCACAGCGATTTAAGCGCGAGAGCAATAGAGGAGAAGGTAATAGGGCTTTTTAAAAAGGTAGAGTTGCCGCGCGCAGAAAGCTTTTATAAATCCTATCCTCACCAGTTGAGCGGCGGTCAAAAACAGCGGGTTATGATTGCCATGGCCATTGCTTGCGATCCGAAAATTCTTATTGCCGATGAGCCTACCACCGCTCTCGATGTAAGTGTACAAGCGGGCATTTTATCCTTACTGAAGAAACTGCAAGAAGAGAAGGGAATGGCAATGCTCTTTATATCCCACGACTTAGGGGTAGTTCGAAAAGTGGCGGACGAAATTATGGTGATGCACTTGGGACGTGTGAAAGAATCTGCTAGTGCTGAAAAACTATTTAAATCGCCACAAGATCCTTATACAAAGGGACTTTTAGCATGCAGACCTACGGCGGATACCTATTACCGTCGTCTGCCCTTAGTACGCGATTTTTTGCAGGATGATATTCATCAAACGGAGGTTATTAGTCCAACAGTAAGAGAAGATCGAGCTAAGATGAAACTGAAGCAAGAGCCCTTATTTCGCATTAATGATTTAGCCAAAGTTTACCGCAGTACCCAGGGAATTTGGGCTAAGAAAGTCGAGCACCGGGCTTTGCATCAGGTTGGCTTCGAAGTTTTTCCTCAAGAAAGCTTAGGCTTGGTAGGAGAGTCGGGTTCAGGCAAAACCACTCTCGGTCGAATTTTAGTAGGCCTAGAAAAGGCAGAACAAGGCCAGGTTTTTTTCAAAGATCAAGATATTGCTCACGCTTCAGCCAAGCAATGGCGTGCCCTGCACAAGTCTATTCAGATAATTTTCCAAGATCCATTTTCAGCTTTGAATCCTAAAATACCCATTGGTGAGGCAATTGCTTCCGTAATTCGCAAAAGAAAACGAGCAGATAAAAAGCAAGCGGAAATTGAAACCAAGGTACTTTTAGAAAAGGTGGGCCTTTTGGCAGATTACTATCCGCGTTATCCCCACGAATTTAGCGGAGGACAAAGACAGCGTATCGGTATTGCTCGCGCCTTAGCCGTACAACCTGAGTTTATTGTTTGCGATGAATCCGTCAGTGCGCTTGACGTTAGTGTGCAAGCGCAAATTCTCAATCTCCTTAACGACTTAAAAGATGAGTTTGGCTTCACCTATTTGTTTATTTCCCACGATTTACAAATTGTAAAATACTTCTGCGATCGCATATTGGTTTTGCAAAATGGCGAGCTAGTGGAAAGCGGTTTTTCAGAAGAAATTTACCGTGAACCAAAAATGGACTACACGCAAAAATTGATTGCGGCGGTCGAGCGCTAGTCACACAAGAGCTTATTTTGATGTTACTCGTGTGCAAAAAAGAGTTGTTCGCGCTCTAATAGCCGAGATTAGTAAGGGATTTTCTATTTTTCATTCGAATTGTAATTCGGGATATGGGGAAATTCTATTCAGTACTTTTTGTTATAATCTTCGGCACTTCTCTTAGTGCGCAGCTCTTGCTAACTACTAATTTAGTTTTTCGAAATGCTAATCATTTTTTTGCAGATGTTCATCTAAAAGCTCATGCAAGTAGTCTTCACATCTGCTTTAACAGGATACATTATTTGGTAAAGCAACTTTCGAAAGTTGAAATTAAAGGCTTTCACAGTGCAGCTAATCGGTTGGAGCTGTTTTATTTTCCTATTCTAAAGCTAATACCACAAGCCACTACTATAAGAGTGCGCGCCACACTCGGTAAAGTAGCATTTGAGCTGAGAAGTTTTTGGACTGAGCTCGTTTTCCCCCCTAAGATTAAAGATTCTTATAGAAGCATTTTCTCGTCCAAGACATTGATATTGAATGTAAAGGGCTTGATGTACAATTGCGAAAATCAGCAATGTCATGCTGAAAATCAAGTATGGAAAATCCTAAAATTAAGTAAAGATAAAGACCGATGAAGCTTTTAAATTTCAATAGTAAAAAGAGACTAAGTTTATTAGCCTTTCTAATTAGCTTTAATTTCAGTTATGGCCAAAATGGTTCGGCTAGTATAACCATAACTCATATTCCAGGAAAGACTATGATAAATGGAGAATCTAAATGGGATATCCCAGAATGGCAGAGAGCGGAAACGCAAAGTTCAAATTGCTTTTCGTTTTTAGGTTTAAGTGTGTTTGTGAAAAGTGAATATGGTGGAGCCGAACTGAAATACAAACTAGAAGTAACTAATAATGCTCCTTATACCTTAGATATAACTTCCTCTAAGTGGGGCTTTGGCTCAGGTGGAAGAACGTCCATAAAGCCAGGCTCAAGCACTAGCGGTTCTGGTAGCTTTAAATTGAAAGACGGCGAGCGGACAATAACTTTTTCTAATCTGCAATTCGTTTTCCCAAAGAGCGATCAGGAGAAGTATAACATTTCTCCTTTGTCGGCATACTTAGCCTGTGGGGAAGATGCAAATACTGCTTTAGAGAAGGCGAAAAGCAGAAACAACTATGCTTCTAAAGTTAGTGAAACTGGTGAAGGTGAAGCTTCTGAGTCAGGTTCTGCTGAGAGCGCGAATAATAATGAACAGGACGCATTAGGTAATCTAACGCAGCAAGTAATGGGAGGTGGAACTTTTAGCAATAACCCTAAACCGAAGAAGACAACCGCTGAAATACACGCGGAGCATGTGGCTGCCAATAATGCTCGAGTAAAAAGTTCTGGTTCTTCTAGTACATCAAATAAGGGGAACTCTAGTTCTACGCGCGGAAAAACGGCAAGCGGTCCAAGCCAAGAGGAAATTGAACGGCAACGTAAGGCAGATGAGTACGCCCGAGCTCAAGCTAAACAAGCGGAAGAAAATAGACAAAGGCAGGAGTACGCGCAATGGAAAAACCAACAAAACCAAAGGAATGCTCAGATAGCCGCTGCCACAGCCGTGGGAACCGTAAGTATGTTGGCCATTTTAGGCAAGATGATTTATCAGAACATGGGCATGGTCGATCTTAATGATGTTTATCAAAACAAACCCTCATTATCAATGGCCGTAGAATTTGGTTATTCTTTTATGATTCAGCCCATCTACTTTAATAGCGAGGTGTATAATGGCGTGGACTTTAGTTACAATACGGATTATGATTTTACTTGGCCTGTGAACTTTGACTTTAAATTTAAACTGGGTTATGAGTCAGAGTACGTAGGCGCTTACGGCTTTGGAGGCATAGGTTTAGGGGCTTCCGTAATTATGCATAGTTTTAATGCTCCCACTTATAATTATGGTGCACAAGTTTATGCAGGCCATCCAAATTTTAAAGCGCTCTTTGAATACCAAGGCGGTGGGCGTGCCATCAGTCAAAATTATTGGCTCTTGGAGGAGGAAAGCGGTTCTGCCTATTCAAGTATAAACTACAGCCAAATACGCTATGGAGCCAGATTTACTTGGGGGAAATTTACGCGCAGTCATCTAAGCCTAGGCCTAATTAATGAAGGCATAACCGGTAACGATGATACACAAGTTCAACGCATTGAATTACCAGAAGCTTATAATATTGAGGATCGATTTGTAACAGGTTACTTTATTGAATATAAAAAGGACCACAGTTTTAATTTCTTCTTAAATCTTTATCCAAATTACCCCTTTACGGGAGAAGTGGAGCACAGTTTCAGAAACACCTCCGATGCAAATTATGATGACGGAAGCCTTTATTTTTTAGTAGGCTTTCACCGTTCATTAGATTTCTTTTTATAAAAATTGAAAATGAATAAAATAGGTCAATTGATGCTGTTTATACTCCTCTTAACTGGAGGGCTAAAGGCGCAAGAGCAATACATCGGACTTAATGCGGCCGAACTAGCTACTTTAAAGGAGATGGCTTCTATGCAGGGAAACAAGCAAGAATTTGAAAGCATTCTGCGCTATCAGAATTTTATAGCAAACCTTGATACTTTATACGAGACTTTTTCTCTTAAGCTAAACGAAGAAGGAGCCTCCACCCAACTTAAACAGCAACTAAATCGCCGTATCTTAGCAATCGATGAATTGAATTATTACGCTAAGCAATATCGTGAGTCTTTGCGTGCGGATAGTGGTGCTGACGCACAATTGAGTTTGAAAGGTTATTACTCAGCCTTGGAGGTTTTAAAACTGAAAGAGTATTTCTTGTCGTTAAAAGTAGTTCCAAGCGTACAGCCTGAAGCAAAAACCATTAAAAGTTGGCTACCTAGAAGCTCAAGAGCGGTTACCGGAAAGTTGAGTTATTACCTCGGAATGGGTTTAAATTATTCTCTGGTTTCGCATAAGAGCACCGAGGCCATTACGCCTCCCGAGTTTAGCGAATTACGAAACGACTTCGCCATTGGCGGTTTTTCACGCGATTTTTATTTAGGCCTAGATTATCAAATAGATCCCATGTTCTCGGCTTTTATAGAATTAGGCTGGAGTGGACAAAACTTGAGTAGTGAAACAGAGTTTACTTTTTCTAGCCAAGACTTTCCTGAAGCAAATGCTTTTTTTAAAATGACTCGAACTCTTCAGCATCGTAATACCGATCTTAGGCTGGGAGCTACTTATGGTATTAACCAACTAAAAATAGAGCTAGCATGGCAGTTCTCTTTCTTAAATAGCTTTGACTTGACCACTGAGGCTTACGATAATTTGTCGAATCAAACTTCTCGTGAAGAGCAGGACCCAGAAAAAGACTACGGCTTTAATTCGACTAGGAGCTTTTTAGTGATTGGTGCAATTTACCCAGTCTACCAGTTTAGCCTTTTAGAGCAGAACCTTTCGGTAGATGCCTATTTTCGAGCATCTTTCGGCTTAACATCAATACTCGATGAAGATTCAACCGTAAACTTCTTTTCGGAAACAGACCGTTACAATAATAGTCTACTGAACCTAGGTTTGCGCCTAAGCTTATAATAGAACGGTAGAAGGGAATTTGCATTATTGAATAAATCCTACTTTCTTTAATGCACTAAATCAATAGTTATGGAGCCAGCCTTACAAACCATGATTAACAATATGCCTGAGAAAACGGGCAAGTCACTCGAACAATGGAAAGTGATATTGAAGGAGAAGTCCTTTGCCAAACACGGCGAAGCCCTAAACTTTCTAAAAAAGGAATTTGGTGTTAGTCACGGTTTTGCCAATACCATTGTTAAGCTTTCGCAAGATGCGCAGGAACATCCGGAAGATCTGCTAAGCGCGCAATATAAGGGCAAAGAATCGCTTCTTCCGATTTATAAGGCCTTAGTTTCTATGATGACAAAATTTGGTGAGGAGGTAAAAGTCAGCCCCAAAAAGACCAGCGTTAGCCTCATTCGCAAACGTCAATTTGCCCTCATAAAACCCGCCACAAAAACCCGCATAGACTTAGGGCTGAAGTTTAACGATAAGGAGATTGGCGACCGCTTGCAAAATTCTGGTCCTTTTGGCACAATGTGTACGCATCGTGTTCAGATTAGTGACTTAAATGAGGTGGATGAGGAACTGAAAAGCTGGTTAGTACAAGCCTACCAAGAAGCAGGTTAAACGGTTTTAATAATCTTCTTCTCCTTTTTTAGCAGCGTCATAATCAGGGTGCTCCAAATAGCTTTCGTAGTCTTTAATGTAATGATCCTTAAAAAACTGCTTCCAAAAAAGCTCCTTGCTCATGCTATCGTAATGAATAATGCTGCTCTTATACTGCTTATTCATAAAAATTGACCAGATACTTAAAAAGCTGATAGCTAGTATTAAAGGTGCTTTTACTAATTTCTTTTGAGTACTTAGCCATTGTAAAAATGCCGCTAATCCTAAAGCCATAAATGGTAAAAAATCTATTAGGGAGCGCGCGCCGAATCCACCGCCATACCACCAACACCACCAGCTAAGATTTACCCATAGCCCTAAGGCCAGAACAATTAAACTACCGCTGAAAAGGAGCTTCGATTTTTTAAACAAGGCAATAAAACCTAGCGCCGCAAAAAGTAAAAGCGGACTGTAAACAAACCAACCCTTGCGATAGCTGAAAAGGCCGTCCCAAATATGTGGATTGAGGAAAAAGAAATGTTCATCATTATAAGAGTAAATAATCCAATTGCCTGTCATGTAGTGCCAGTAAAACATCTGGGGACTCACCGCCAGAAAAGCAAATAAGGCTGCTACAATGCCATATTTTAACCATTCAGCCGCACTTTTTAAGCTTCCGCTAGATGCGAGATAAATGACAGGGAAGAGTAAAACCAGAACATTGGTGGGTCTAATTAAAATCATTAAGCCCGCTAATGCTCCAATGGGAATGGCCAATTTAAAACTGGGTTTATCGCAAAACTTGAGGCTGAGATAAAGTATAACAGAAACCAAGAAGAAATTATAAACATGACTCATGGGCTCAACGAAGCTGTAATGCGGCATATTGCTGCCAATGTAGATTAATACTACGCTAAGATTGGCTACCCATGGTGAGAAAAATCGTTGTAAAACCAGCCGCAGTATATAAAGTCCCCAAAGCGCAAAAAATAAGGAGGAAGCCAGTAGGGCGAAGCGATAGGGTGCAGAAAAGCCATCGGCAGGGTACGCATTGTTGAGACGTGCGTAGAGATGTCCTATAGCGAAAAACGGGCTGTACATAATGGCTAAGCCACCGGTCATTTTCACATAGCGATTACCTTTAGCGTCGCTATTCATATAAAAATGACGCTTGCCCCATTCAGCGGTAGGCTGCTCAAATTTCAAGTCATCATAAATAAAAAGGGCCGGCAAATAGCTGTAATACAGCGTCATGTCCCAGTCGATGATCGGTTTTTTATCCCAAAAACGTGACAGACTGAAAACGAAAACACAGACAACTACCAGTAACCAATAGAAATTATTCGCTTTGAGAAATTTCTGCATTAAGCCAATTTCATGGTGGGAATATCACCTTCTACGATAAGCTTACCAGCAGTAGCATTTTTAATTTCATCTGTACTTATACCCGGGGCTAATTCACGCAAATGGAAGGCTCCATCTTGAATGTCTAAAACCCCTAAATTGGTAACTACTTTTCGCACGCATCTTACGCCAGTTAAAGGCAAGCTGCATTTTTCCAATAACTTCGATTCGCCCGCTTTATTGGTATGCATCATCGCGACGATAATGTTTTCGGCGGAAGCAACTAAGTCCATAGCTCCCCCCATGCCTTTAACCATTTTGCCAGGAATTTTCCAGTTGGCAATATCTCCATATTGCGAAAGCTCCATTGCCCCCAGAACGGTCATTTGCACATGCTGACCTCTAATCATCCCAAAGCTCATGGCTGAATCGAAAAAGCTTGCACCCGGTAATGCTGTAATGGTTTGTTTACCGGCATTAATTAAATCGGCATCTACTTGATCTTCGGTAGGAAAAGGTCCCATGCCGAGAATGCCATTTTCACTTTGAAACTCAACGGAAATACCATCGGGGATGTAATTAGCAACAAGGGTAGGGATGCCAATGCCGAGGTTTACATAAAAACCATCTTCCATTTCTTGAGCGATGCGTTGTGCAATTCCGTTTTTATCGAGCATATGCGGTATATTTTATTTCAATTTCCAAAGAGTCCATTCACTAGATTTTAGGCTAAAGGTCTCATTTTCTGGGTTCCAGATAAAAAGTTTTAGCCGATCACTACTTTGAGGCAAGTTCTCCAAACTTACAAAAAGGCGCCAATCCTGCCATTCCTTTTTATCGCCTAAGTAGTCGCGTGCCCTAAAAGCTTGCCAATACACTTGCTCGCCTTTCTCATTTAGGCCTTGTAAGGCAATACATAATTTATTAGGGGCATTTTCGGTTTTAATTTTTACGCAGCCCGAAATGGCATCGGCCACTAGACTATCAGTACTCTCGTAAATCTGTAGTCCCTGCTTATGTCGCTCTTGCGCGGCTAGTTTAATGCGCTTTAGGGCCATCTTGTCAATAAAGTTTTTACGCTGCAAGAGATAAAGACCAGCATTATTGCCATCGATGGGCTGGTAATTCTCCGCCCATTTTTGCAAATCTTTCTTCTCGCTTAGGCGGTAGTCGAGCTTAGGACTGTCGCTGCTTATAATAGCGGGAAGAGGTCCCATAATTTTACTTTGTAAGAAATTCCATTGCGGAACATGTAAATAGGAGCCGCCGATGTTTTCGGCATGGAGATTTGTTAATTTCTGGTAAAAGCGATCGGGGATCTGTTCCTTACTCCAACCTGAAAAAGAAACCCGAGTAAGAGAAACCTGAGCTAAGAACAAAAGGGGGAATACTAAAGTCCAACTAAGAGTTAAAAGCATGCTTTTGTGGCCTTGCTGGAGAATTTTATCAAGCCAAACGAACTGAGTAACTAAACCAAAAACTAACCAATAGATTAGAGCTCGATCGTAGGGGAAGTTTAACTGGATAAGCCAATGCCCAAGGGGGTAAAAGGCCGTAATTAGAAAGAAAGATAGTAAGGACCAATACTCAATATTTAATCTTGGAAAGCTACCCCAGGCTTTACTAATAATGATGCTAAGTAGGAATAGGCCGCCGGCGGCTACAAAAATATAGGGCGAAAGATCAGGATGTAAGACCATGCCTCCCAAAGAATTGAGGCTATCGCTAATAAAGCCATTTTGCCCACCGTAATACAATTCGCGGTGTTCCCTTAGTTGGAGAATCCACCAAAGATGGAATAAAAAAGGAAGGACGGTTAAAGCGCTTAAGCGAATTTTGAGCCCTTGGCTTTGGGGCGATCGCCAACTCAGGTAGAGGGAGCTTAGGAGGATTAAGCCAATTAAGGGTAAACAACTAAGATTACTGAGCAGGGCTAAAAAGCTAAAAACGAGTAGGCAGTATAAAGTGCCTAAGCGGAACTGTAAGTAAAGGGCGCGCAAATACCAAAGACTGCCCAGTATAAAGCAAAGCATTAGTCCGTAGCCTCGTGCGTAACCAAAGAACTCTAAAATCCCATGACTGCTATAAAATAATAGGAATGCCCACCAGCGAAGCACAGCACTCTTTAGTTTACTCATCAAGCGAAAGCCAAAAAGCGCATAAAATGGAAAAGCAATTAAGCTAGGTAGGCGCAAAGCCCATTCTTGAGGACCAAAAACCAAAACGGAACCATGGCCCAAAAGGGAGTTTAGGAAATGATTATTGGCAGACCAATAAGCTTGTCCGGGCCAAAAAGTGCCATTTTTTACAAATAAAAAATAGCTAGTTGCTTCATCAAAAACTAAGGGATTGGCGTAAGCACGTAGGATTAAATAAACCCAAGTGATGATACTAACTACAATAAAGCTGCGCTGGTAAAGCCGCTTCTCGTACAATGTTTTAAGATTTACGAACGGTACGTTGCTCAATGCGCTTTTCGTAGTTCACCCCTTGAAAAATACGTTGCACAAAAATACCTGGGGTATGAATAAAATTAGGATCTAATTCTCCAGCAGGTACAAGTTCTTCTACTTCAGCAACCGTAATTTTACCGGCCATCGCCATTAGGGGGTTGAAATTCCGAGCGGTTCCTTTGAAAATAAGATTCCCTGCTTCGTCGCCTTTCCATGCTTTTACAAAGGCAAAGTCTGCTTCGAAGGCATGCTCTAAAATATGTGGCTTATCCTTAAAATAACGCACCTCTTTGCCTTCTGCCACTTCGGTTCCGAAACCAGCGGGCGTAAAAAAGGCGGGAATACCGGCACCGGCGGCGCGACATCTTTCGGCTAGGGTTCCTTGGGGAATGAGATCAACCTCTAATTCGCCACTTAACATTAGTTTTTCAAAGAGATCATTTTCCCCTACGTAGGAGCTAATCATCTTTTTAATTTGACGAGTTTGGAGGAGTAAACCTAAGCCAAAATCATCCACACCGGCATTATTACTAATACAGGTTAAATTTTTTGCCCCATTACTGCGAATCGCTAAAATGGAATTTTCGGGAATGCCACTTAAACCAAAACCACCCAACATTAGGGTCATATTATCTTTTAATCCTTGTGCTGCCTCCTCGGCATTTTTTACAACTTTTCGTATCATATTTAATCGATATCAAATTGGGGATCAACATTATTGCGAAGGCCAGTGGTATCGTTACTGAAACTTTGCCCCTGCGACACTTTGTAGGCCGCACAATTAAGTTCAATAGTAAGCGGTTCCGCTGGTTTTTCAAAATCACCTTTGCTTATGCCAAGGTCCGGGTTTGAATAGCATTTACGCATATAAATAGCCCACACGGGCAGGGAAACGGTGGCTCCTTGTCCTTCTCGTGTACCTCTGAAATGGGCCGAACGATCTTCGCAGCCGCCCCAAACCCCAGTAATTAAATTGGGAACCATACCCATAAACCAGCCATCGGCATTGTTTTGCGTAGTACCTGTTTTCCCGGCAATAGGATTAGTGAAGGCATAAGGAAAGCCCGTTACTATATCATTGGCATAGGTTCCCCAAGCGGAGCGCAAGCGAGCACCTGTACCTTGTTGAGTAACTCCTTTTAAAAGGTCCGTCACTACATAGGCATCTTGAGCGCTCATTACTTCATTGGTTTTGGGACTAAATTCTTGGAGGATTACTCCGTTTTTATCTTCAATACGGGTAATGAAAATCGGTTCCGTATAAACTCCTTTATTAGCAAAAGTAGTGTAGGTTCCCACCATATCATAAACTGATAAATCCACCGTGCCTAAAGCGATGGAAGGCTGCGGATCAATTTCATCTTTCACTCCCATTTCGTGGAGCAAGCGAATTACTGGTTCGGGACCCACCTGTTTCATTAAATAGGTAGTGACACTATTTACACTATGAGCGAGAGCATATTTTAAAGTATAAACCCCGCCGTATTTATGGTCGGAATTTTCGGGACACCAATCTTTCAATAAATTAAACTTACCACGTTCAATACAAGTGCGCACATTAGGAACTTCAAAGCAAGGTGAATAGCCTTTTTGTTTAATGGCGGTTGCGTAAACGAAGGGTTTGAAAAGTGAGCCTGCTTGTCTTTTCCCCTGAATTACGTGGTCGTATTTAAAGTGGCTAAAATCGATACCACCCACCCAGGCTTTAATAAAACCTGTTTGCGGTTCTACCGAAAGCAGCCCACTCTGGTAGAAATGTTTGTAATAACGTATCGAATCGAGTGGAGACATGAGCGTATCAATATCGCCTTGGTAGGAGAATACGCTCATTTGGCGCGGGGTATTAAATACGATATCAATGCTATCGTTCGACATGCCCTTCTTTTTTAACGAGCGATAGCGAGGGGTGCGACGCATTGCTTGTTTAAGAATATTGTCAATTTGACTTTCATTAACATAATGGAAGGGCGCTGTTTTGCGTCCTTTTTCCAATTTGAAAAAGACGCGTTGGAGATTGCTCATGTGCTCATTTACCGCTTCTTCTGCGTAAGCTTGCATGCGTGAGTCTAGCGTCGTATATATTTTAAGACCGTCGGTGTAAAGGTTATAAGAATTACCATCCGCTTTCGGGTTTTCCTTAATCCAATCGGCCATATACTTTCTAAGGTACTCACGGAAATAAGGAGCTTGCCCGTCAAAGTGCCGTTGTCTTTGGAAGTCTAAAACTATAGGACGATCTTTTAAAGTGTCATAGGCTTCTTGCGTAAGCATATTATTGCGAACCATTTGGCGATAGACCACATTGCGGCGTTTTTGCATCAATTCGGGTTTGCGCTTTGGGTTATAGAGGGAGGGGTTTTTTGCCATTCCCACAATAACGGCAGCTTGCTCAAGCGTAAGGCTATCGGTGCTGCTGTTAAAATAAATGGCTGCCGCCGATTGTACTCCAACCGCATTGTAGATGAAGTCGAGCTGATTAAAATACATAGCAATAATTTCTTGCTTAGTGTATTGTCTTTCTAGCTGAACTGCGATAATCCACTCTTTCAGTTTTTGACGGATACGGTCGATAATATTTTTGGGATCTTCTGAGAAGAGTTGTTTGGCCAACTGTTGAGTGATAGTGCTACCACCCCCCGCTGAACCGAGCTTAATTACCGCACGAGCCAGCGCTTCAAAGTCGATGCCGGAGTGATCGTAATAACGCTCATCTTCGGTGGCAACCAGGGCATTAACTAAGTGAGGTGAAAGCTCCTCATAATCAACGTGGGTCCTATTGTCGTGGTAAAACTTGCCTAATACTTCGCCGTCTGAGCTTATGATCTGAGTGGCAAGGTTACTCTTTGGGTTTTCGATTTCATCGAAAGTAGGTAAGGGACCAAATCCGCCTAAGGCGGTAATCCCAAAAATAATAACGAGACTGAAAATACCGATAAAAATAAGCCACCAAAATAGTTTCACATAGCGGCGATAGTCTTTTTTTTCAGGGCTATTTGTTGTCTTTGCCATCTTCAATTTTATAAACGGTTAAACCAACCTCTTCTACGCCTGTTAAAGCGTCGGTGCGCATGGCCTGACTGAATTCGAAAGTGTAAACACCCTTCTTGCGAAAGCTTAAAGGCTCGCGGCGATAAGCCCGTTGAAAGGTTTTGAGTTCACCGATTCCATCGCCCAGCCATCGCCCATAAGAATCGGCTAAAATTAGTTGGGCCGTATCGGCGTATTCGGTGCTTTCTTCCGAAAGGATTGTTCGGAAGAGGTAAAGATTACTGTAAGGGTAATTGTCATTGGCACGCAGGTTAAAAACCAGAGCATAGGCGCTGCTGGTATCTTCAATTTTTACTTGAAACCGAGCACTGCTGTCGGCTATCCAACCACTTTCGTCTACTTTAAGATACTCCTCAAAGTAGGGGTTTTCCTCGCAACTGCTTAGATTAAAAGCAGCAATGAGAATTAGCAAAAGGGGCGCTAATGATTTGTACCTAAACATTTTACTCACCTTGATTGCCTTTGTTTTTAGGTTTGTAACGACGGCGATTTGGGCGTTTTTTAGGCTGACCTTTTTCGCCATTTTCTGCTTTAGCTTCGGGCTTAGCCTTTGCTTCAGGCTTGGCTTTGGGGCTCGCATTCGCATCTGGTCCTTTGGCGTTTCTATTACCGGTGTTAGTCCGGTTATTAGGACCTTTAGAGGGGTTATTCGAACGCTTACGGTTATTATTGTTGCGATTGCCACGCCCTTTTTGCCCTTTATTATCGAAGCGCGTAAGTTCATCTTGACCTACAACGTTTTCGTAGGTCTTTTCTTCTGTTTGAACATTGTTAGCATTATAATCATCGAGTGAATCCGGTTTTTCACCTTTTTCATTCATGGCCATAATGGCAATAACATCATCGAGTTTAATGGCAAGCCACTCGTTATTTCCTGGGGTAGGGTTGGCATACCAAAGTACCTCCTTGAAAATATCCATTTTCATGAAATAAGCATCGCCTGCTTTGGTTTGCAAATTCTTACTGGTATCAGGAAACTTCTTGAGGGCATCGAGGTATGTATCGAGCTCGTAGTTTAAACAGCATTTTAGCTTACCGCACTGTCCCGCTAGTTTAGTAGGATTAAGCGATAGCTGCTGATAACGTGCCGCGGCAGTATTTACTGAACGAAAATCGGTGAGCCAAGTGCTACAGCATAATTCGCGGCCGCAAGAACCAATGCCACCAATTTTTCCTGCTTCTTGGCGTGAACCAATTTGACGCATTTCTACGCGTACTTTAAACTCAGAAGCAAAGCGCTTTATTAGCTCGCGAAAATCAACCCGATCTTCGGCGATATAATAAAAAGTAGCCTTGGCATTGTCGCCTTGATACTCAACATCGCTGAGTTTCATATCTAAGTTAAGCTCTTTCACCAATTCGCGACTGCGCACCATAGTGGCATGTTCGCGTTCTTGGGCAATGCGCCAAAGGTCGATATCGCGCTGATTAGACTTGCGATAAAGTTTTCTAACTTCAGGTGATTCTATATTGAGACGTTTCTTCTTCATTTGCAGACGGACCAATTCTCCCGTAAGGGAAACTGCGCCGATATCATGACCAGGTGAACCTTCTACGGCTACCACGTCGCCCATATAGAGCTTAAGATTATTTACGTTTTTGAAATATTCTTTACGACCATTTTTGAAACGAACTTCTATACAATCAAAAGGATTTACCGAACTCGGTAACTCCATATCGCTTAGCCAATCAAAAACTGTAAGTTTCTCGCAACCGTCTACGCCACAAGCGCCATTACTTTTACAACCTTTTGGAATGCCACTCGTACTACAACTTCCACAACCCATTCAATCTATATTTTGTGTGCATTAATATAAAATTTGTGCTATCTCGCAAAGATAGGATTTCGTAACTATGGTAAAATCTATTCCCGCCTATCATTTTTGGCTAATTTTAGCGTTCACTTACTCAAGAAGCTCTGTTACGATGAATAAACGCTATTGGCTCATTTTATTTTTTATCCCTTTTATTTCTAAATCACAGATATCGAACAACTTAGGGGTGTGGGTAGACCACTTGCCTTATGCGAACTCGGTAGACATAGTTGAAGAGAAGGGAATAACCTATGTGGCCACAGAGCAAGGATTATACACTTATAACCTAAGTGACCGTGCCATTAATCGCGTTTCGAAGGTAAATGGATTAAGCGATGTGGGCTTAACTTGTATTGCTTACAGCGAAAGATCCGATGAACTTTTGATCGGTTATGAAAATGGAAACTTGGACATTTACCGCGATGGAGAGGTCACTACTTTTCCCGATTTACGTCTTAGTAACAATTACAGCGGACTAAAACGCATTAATCATATCCACATTTTAGATAGCGTAGCTTTTATTGCTACCAATTTTGGCATCTTGGCTTATGAGATACGCTCGGGCTTAGTACGCGAAACGTATATCATAGGCCCTAATGGAACCACTTTAGCTGTTAATGAGATCACTGACGACGGCGATACGCTCTATGCTGCAACACCAGATGGCTTGTACAAAGCTCCCCTTAATTCGGCAAAATTTTTCTTTGCCAATTGGAAGAAAGATCTTCAAATGGGGCGTTCAATAAATCTTATTTGCTATTTCGATAACCGACTTTTTGTAAACCGTAATATCGAACCCAACAGCGATTCTATTTATTACCGTGAAAACGGACAGTGGTTGCATTTCGATGCCAATGAAATTGCCGATAATCGTTCCCTACGTGAGTCGAAGGGAACTCTGGTGGTGGTTAATAATTTCAGTGCCAGGGCCTATGATGCGAATTTCCAATTTGTAAAAAACTGGAACTCTATAACCGTGGGAGATAGCGCTTTTAGTCCGGTCGCAGCCGTGATGGGGACTAATCCTGAAAACTTCTGGATTGCAGATGCCGCCGCAGGAATCTACCAAGTATTTCAAATTTTCCCTTTCCCCTTAGTACCGAATAGTCCGCGCACCAAAAACGTGATGCGTATGCAGCAAAGTGACTTTGGGCTTTTGGTTTGTCCGGGTGGAATTGATGCGGTAGGAACGCCGCAGTTTAATTCAGAAGGGTTCTTTCGATTACTTGATTTACAGTGGACTAACTATGCTTCTGGTGAATTTGGAGGCTATAAGGACATCGTGGAAATAATGCCGCACTCTAGCGATCCCAATATTTTTTATGCTTCCTCTTACGGAACAGGAATTTTGGAACTCTTTATTTCGGGAGAGGAAGTTCGCGTAGAGCGCTTGATTAATGAGGCCAGCACCAATGGAGTTTTGCCTTCTATACAAGGCCTAGGTAATCATCGTGTGGCAGATATGGATATGGATCAAAATGGAAATATTTGGTTCAGTAATTCTTTAACGGAAAAGCCCTTAGGGGTAATTCGTCCCGATGGAACGATTGAAAGCTATAGTTTGGGTGCCTCAGGTTCGGGCGCCAACGTTTTAAAAGTAATGGCTACTACCTCCAATCAGGTTTGGTTGCAGGTGCGAAACGGAGGATTAATCGTGGTGCGCATAGAAGACGGAATTCCCGTTGAAAACCGCAGCTTAGGTTCTTCGGAAGGTTCGGGTAACCTACCCTCGGAAACGGTTCTTTCCTTGGCGGAAGATTTGGATGGTGAAATTTGGATCGGTACGAATGAGGGTTTAGCGGTGCTTTTCAGTCCCGAAAATATTTTTGAAGCGAATCGTAGTTATGATGCCTCTATTATTGTAATCGATGAGGATGGTGATGGCAATGGGGAGCGTGTTTTAGGCACCGAAGCCATTAATGACATTGAAATTGATGGCTCCAATAAAAAATGGTTTGGGACAGTAAATAGTGGCGTTTTCTATACCAATGAAAACGGAAGAATACAACTTCTACGCTTCTCGAAAGAAAACAGCCCCTTGGCCAGTAATACTATTTTGGATATTGAAATTGATGATAAAACGGGCATGGTATTCTTTGGTTCTGATCAGGGTATTGTATCGTACCAGGGGCAGGCTACGGCAGGGGAAGAACGCATGACCGATGTTTTTGCTTATCCCAATCCAGTGGAGCCCGGTTATAGCGGCCCTATTTTAATTCGTGGCTTGGTGACCAATGCACAGGTGAAAATTACCGATTTTGAAGGAAATATTGTTTTTGAAACCGTAGCCGAAGGTGGACAAGCCATTTGGAGCGGCAATCGTTTTGATGGTGAACGTGTGGCTTCGGGGATTTATTTGGCCTTTATCAGCGACGATTTAGGAGCCAATACGGAAGTGGCTAAAATCATGATTATCAATTAATGCAAATTCGCAGCGAAGCGATTATTCTGCGAGCGGTAAAGTATGGCGATTCCAGCATGGTACTTACCGTTTTCGGTCCCGAATGCGGACTTCTATCACTTATTAGCAGCGTTTCGCGCACGAGCAAAAAAGGATTACGTCAGCCTTTAATGCAAGTGCTAAGCTTGGTAGAGATCATTTACAGCGATAAATCGAAAGGTCAATTAAAGCGTTTGCAAGAATTGCGCTTGGTGCATCCTTATCAAGAAATTCCTTTTGATCCGGTTAAATCGTGCTTGGCTCTTTTTCTAGCTGAGTTGCTCAGTAAATCCTTAAAGGAAGAGGCGGCCGCTCCGCAACTGTATCAGTTTCTGAAAGAAGCCTTTATTTTTTTAGATGATGAACAGGCCTCTTTGGGGAATTTTCTCCCCGCTTTTTTAATGGACCTCAGTGCTTTTTTAGGCTTTGAACCACATTTTAAAGAAGACAGCGAAGTGCCATATTTTGATTTGCTAGATGCGCAAGAAATCTTGGTTGAGCCGCTTCATTCTTATTATATCTATGGCAATGAAGCTCGCGTTTGGGCCGCGCTCCAGGCAGAAGGCTATAAAAATTCAGCGGCAGTAGACTTAAAGAATTCTAGTCAGCGCAGGCAGGTTTTAGAAAACATCCTTAGTTATTACCGCTTGCACTTCACCGACTTCGGAAAGTTGAAATCCTTACCCGTCTTATACGACCTTTTACATTAAGGCGTAATTTGAATGGTGTTTAAAATACTCTCCAATTCGAAGAGTGTTTTACGTTTCTTTTTATCGGGCTGCAATAAAAACGCATCTATATAAATGAGCTGCTTATGCTTTTCGTCGTAAATACTATAGCTTACAAAAGGGCCACCCATAATATCGCCTTCGCTACGCCAAAGACCGCGGGTTTTTAGCGCGAAATTATTGGAAATTTCGGCCGGCACGCTTTGGGGTTTAATAATATCTTCGGTAACCATATAGCTATTTTCGCGGGCACCAGGGACGTACAGTTTCGTAAGGCTATCGCGCAGAGGAACAAGGTGTTCGCCAATTATAGCGCCTTCTTGCGGAAGCGGACCGCGGTAAATAATAATACCCATATCATTCACTTTGGTGCGGCGCCAGTAAACCACCACGTCTTTCTTTTCTACGCTAATTTCAAAATCTTTTGGGATGCTAATTTTGATGTGATTTTCGGCTAGAAAATCGGGATATATTTTATGGGTAAGGGGGGCAATGCGCTTACTCATGCGCAGCATTTCGCGATGCTCAATAAGGGCGTCAATCTCTCTATTTTTTGCTAAAATAAGCTTACGCAGAAGCGCTTCGGTAGGCGCCTGAAGGTAAAATACTAATTGATCGCGGGCCCACTTATCATTTTCCGTAGTGAAAATGGTGCTATCACCTTTGCTAATTAGTACTAAATAACGCGAACGTTTTAGTAAATCTCCGAAATCGCGACTGCCCACTTGTCGAACGGTATATAAGGGTTCGGGTTGGGGCAAGCCGTAGGTCATAGCCGTGAAATGCTTTAAGAAGGCATCTCCCGCAGGGCCATCCCAAACTTTATCATCAGCGATAACTAGAATATCTAAAATACCGCCATTACTGGGGGGTAGAACCTTTTCACTGCCAAAAAAACCTGTGGCTCCTTTGCCTTCTTCCGAATTAGTGCAGGCACTCACAAGAGTAAGACTTACGAAAAGGAGAAAAAAGGATTTTAAGGCGTTCATAGGCGTTTAGCTTTCACGGTAAATTTTGAGGGTCATTCCTGGTTTTAAACGACGGGCATTGTCAATATTGTTCCACGACATAATATTTTGGGCACTGATGCCGGGATATTTTTGGGCGATGGAATAGAAGGTTTCCCCATTTTGCACGCGGTAATTTTCGTATTCTCCACTTTTACTGGACGTCGAAGGCGTATCACTGTTTTTTGAGATGTTAGAAGCAACAGTTTCTTTCGGCAAGCGACGCGGATAAATCGTTAGTCTTTGTCCTATATGAATGGTGTTTCCGCGCAGACCATTCCAGCTGCGAATGCTACTTACACTTACTCCGTATTTTTCGGCAATCGTTCCTAAAACTTCTCCGCGGCGTACCTTATGACGGAGACGGTCGTTCATGGGAACCTCCTCGGGCACTTCCGCTTTGGTTTCCTCAAAATGTACAGCTGCTATTTTGTAGATCGAATCTTCGTTACTTACAAAAAGGCCAATTTTATCTTGTGGTAAAACTAAGGCATAGGCGCCTCCTTCTTTTTTGGGAATAAGCTTGTGACGGTAAGCAGGGTTGAGGAATTCCAATTCTTCTTCGCTTATGTCTATTAGTTTGGTAATCTGTTCGAAGCTGAGACGCTCTTTAATATTTACTGTGTCGGTGCTAAAAAAAGAAGGCTTTAATTGCGTAGGGAAGATGAGGTGGTCCTCGTGGTAATTCATAATGTAGTTTACCGCGATAAAGGCGGGAACATAGCTTGCGGTTTCACGCGGAAGGTAAGGGCGAATGGCCCAGTAATCTTTTTGACCCCCACTGCGACGAATCGCTTTATTTACATTGCCTGGCCCAGAATTATAGGCCGCTAATGCTAAATTCCAATCGCCGAAAATGCGATATAGTTGGGTGAGGTATTGGCAAGCCGCTTCGGTCGATTTTATCGGATCATTGCGCTCGTCAATATAGCTATTAACGTTTAAGCCATTCATTTTCCCGGTAGCGTACATAAACTGCCATAAGCCCGTTGCACCTACGCGTGAACGCGCCATTGGGTTTAGTGCCGATTCTACTACAGCCAAATATTTCAGCTCAAGTGGCATATCATATTTATCCAGCGATTGCTCGAATAGCGGGAAGTAATATTGGGCTAAACCTAGCATTTTACTAACCTGCTCGCGACGACGAATGGAGTACAATTCGATATACGATTTTACGGTAGAGTTGTAGCCCAAAGCCATGGGGCTGAGCTCATTTAAGGCAGCTAAACGAGCGGCATAAATGCTGTCGCTAAATCGAGGCGCTTCGGCATTCGTGGTATTCCAAAGCATAATGCTATCAGAATCGTTCAGGCGTACGCTATTTAGATCTTCAAAAAAGCTTAGGCTAAGCAGGCTGTCTAGACGGGCTGCAAAAGGGTCGTCTTCCAACTGAATTGCATCTAAAGCAAGCAGCTTGGGCTTGACAATACTGTCGGTTTCCCCTTTCTTCGGATTTCCCCCCAAAAGCATAGCAGGGAGGAAAAATACCTGGGTAGAGAGTAAAATTATTTTTTTCTTCATGAGGCTTAGAGCTAAGAAGGGAAGTTACAGAATATAAAGAACCCCTCAATGAGAGTTTAACGAAAGGACTAACCTTTAATTGTTAACTAATGTTTGCGCAAATTGCAGCAAATCAGCTTCTTCGTACTTGGCAGCCGTAAACTGCATACCTAAGGGTAGGCCGTTTTTATGTTGGGCTAGCGGTAAGGAAATAGAGGGACAACCCGTAATGTTTGCGTGTACGGTGAAGATATCTTCTAAATACATTTGGGTGGGATCGCTTTCAACCTGATCAATCGGGAAGGCCGTGTGCGGTGTGGTAGGTGAAAAAATGAAATCGTAATCTTGGAAGATTTCATTGGTCTTGTCGCTCACTAAGCGACGCGTTTTCTGAGCTTTACCGTAATAGGCATCGTAATAGCCACTGCTTAAAACGAAGGTTCCTAAAAGGATACGACGTTTTACTTCGGGGCCAAAACCTTCGGTACGGGATAGCTTATAGGTGCTTTCCAAGTCGTGCGCATTAGGGCTACGGTAACCAAAATGGATTCCGTCGTAGCGCGCTAAATTACTGCTTGCTTCAGCGGTGCTCAAAATATAATAGGTGGGAACAAGATACTCGAGTAGCGGAAAGTCGATACCTTCTACGGTATGTCCGGCTGCTCTTAGTTTTTCGATAAAGGCTTCCGCTTGAGCGCGTACTTCGGGATCGAGGCTTGCGTTTTCCAGCGCATCTTTAAAGTAGGCAATCTTGTGTGCTCGTTTTTCCCCATCTAGGGAAACCGGTGTTACCTCGCGTTGACTGCAGGTATTATCGTATTGATCGGCGCCAGCCATTACTTCGTAAAGTAAGGCGGTATCTTCAATTGAATTTGCGAAAGGACCTATTTGGTCGAAACTCGAAGCAAAGGCAATGAGCCCGTGACGCGAAATCCGTCCGTAACTGGGTTTAAAACCATAAATGCCAGTAAAGCTGGCGGGCTGACGAATAGAGCCGCCGGTATCGCTACCGAGACTTGCCATGCATAAACCAGCCGCTACGGCAGTTGCGCTACCACCGGATGAACCACCGGGAACAAGGTTTTTATCGAGCGGGTTTTTCACCGGACCGTAATGACTAAAACGGTTGGAAGAGCCCATCGCGAATTCATCGCAGTTGAGGCGACCAATAATAATCGCGTCTTCTTCTAAAAGCCTTTCTACGCAAGTGGCAGAAAAAAGAGAAGTAAAACCTTCTAGTATTTTACTGGCGGCGCTAAGGCCATGATCTTGGTAGGCGATATTGTCTTTTACGCCAATTACCATTCCTGCTAATTTCCCAGCGGTGCCATGTTTTATTTTGGCATCAATTACCGTGGCTCTGCTGCGAGCATCGTGGGAGTACACCTCCACGAAGGCATTAAGGTCTTTGTTGTCCTCAATTTTTTGCAGGTAATGCTCTACTAGCTGCGTGCAACTGGTTTTGCCATTACTTAAATCGCTTTGTAGAGCCTGAAGATTAGAATAGTCCGCCAAGGTATTTTACTTAAAGGGTATTAAAATTAGGCTTTGCCGCCTTTATCTGAATCTTTGTTGTCTTTGTCGTCGTCTTCTTTTACAGCATCTTTAAATTCTTTGATGCCGCCGCCTAAGCCGCGCATGAGCTCAGGAATTTTACGTCCCCCAAATAATAAGAGAACAAGCGCTACTATAAGGATGATTTGCCAAGGACCAACAAACCCTAACATGACAGATAATAGAGTCATAATAATTTATGAATGAAATTTGGGTGCAAAGTTACTAAAAGAAAAGGCTCGGCTGGGTTAAAGGCGGCACTCATATTTTGTAGACTTTTAGGGCAGTGAGCAAGAGTCTTAATGAGACCCATTTACTAAGTTGCTCCCTTAAAAAGATCAAAGTTTTTGAAACCATGGCTTAGGAGATGATCAAAATCTGTAGTCATCGGTGCGAAAAGAATTTTTTACGTGAGTAAAATTTACCCGCACAAACCCTACGAGGGTAAAAATATTGTAAATTTACCCTCGTATACATAACAAGTGTAAAAATTACTCTCCAAATAATGGCTTTTGATAAAACCAAAGCTTACAACGATTTACCGTCGCTTCCGCCGGCGTTCGATTGTGAAACCAAAGCGATTTTGCTGAAGACTATTGCTGCCAGTAGGGCATTAGCGCAGTTAAATGGTGCTATTCGCAACCTTCCCAATCCTAGTTTATTTTTAGACACTTTGCATCTTCAGGAAGCAAAAGCCAGTTCGGAGATTGAGAATATTATAACCACCAACGATGATTTATATCAAGCACTAGTAGCCGATAAAAAGCATAAAGATCCCGCTGCTAAGGAGGTGATAAGTTATAAAGAAGCCATTTGGCTAGGAGTGAAGCGTTTGGAAGAAAGGCCTTTTATTACTACTAATTTATGTATTGAATTGGTACAATGCATTAAGCAAAATTCGGCGGGGATTCGAACTTCGAGTGGCACAAAATTAGCAAACCCTAAAGGTGAGATTATTTATACGCCTCCAGCGGGAGAAAATAGTATTCGCGAAAAGTTAGCAGACTTTGAAAAGTTTGTGAATCAGAATGATCAACTCGATCCTTTAATTAAGATGGCTATCGCGCATTACCAATTTGAAGCGATTCATCCCTTTTTTGATGGCAATGGTAGAACGGGTAGAATCCTGTTATTACTGCAACTGAAAATGGAAAAGCTACTGGATATTCCCGCTTTATTTTTAAGTGAATACATTATTGAAAACAAAGAGGCCTACTATGCCCATCTACGGGAAGTGACGGAAAAGCAAAACTGGGAGGCTTTCATTTTATATATGCTCGACATGGTAGAGCAAACTGCTATTAAAGCTTTGGCAAGCTTAGAGGCTATCATTGCTCTAATGGAAGATACAGGGCAAAAAATTAAGGAACAGTTGCCAAAAGAGTATTCAAAGGAATTACTGGAAGTTATTTTTAGGCTGCCCTATACAAAAAGACAAAACCTTATCGATATTGGCTTAGGAACGCCCAAAACAGTAGGTAATTATTTAATGGCGCTGGAGGAGAAAGGTTTTTTGAAATCGCTAAAAGTGGGGAAGGAGAAGCTTTATGTAAATCATGCTTTAATGGCTTTGTTGGAGAAAAAGATTTTCTAGCTATTAACCTGCGTGGCGTGTATAGAAAAACGGGTTGGGCCGGATCTGTCGGATGGACACAGGTCTGATTCCGTTGTGAATATCGCTTTATTTTTTCACGCAGCTTTTGCGTCTAGTTTTTAAATCCGTGTGATCGGTGCAAATCTGTTTAATCCGCGTAGGGCAAGTGCAGCGTTAATGGAAACACGGATAGGAGCGGATCTGTCGGATGGACACAGGTCTGATTCCGTTGTGAATATCGCTTTATTTTTTTACGCAGCTTTTGCGTCTCGATTTAAATCGGTGTAATCGGTGCAAATCTGTCTTATCCGTGCATGGTCCATGCAGGCTTATTGGAAACACAGATTGGGGCGGATTAGACGGATGGACACAGATCTGATTCCGCAAAGAGTGGAGTTTCCTTTTTTTCACTCTGCTATTCCATCTAGTTTTTAAATCTGTGTGATCGGTGCAAATCTGTTTAATCCGCGTATGGCCCGCGCAGCGTTATTGGAAACACGGATTGGGGCGGATTAGACGGATGGTCACAGATCTGATTCCGTTAGGAGTGGAGTTTCCTTTTTTTCACTCTGCTTTTGCGTCTAATTTTTAAATCCGTGTGATCGGAACAAATCTGTCTAATCCGCGTATAGCTATTGCAGCGTTATTGGAAACGCAGATTGGGGTGGATTAGACGGATGGTCACAGATCTGATTCCGTTAGGAGTGGAGTTTCCTTTTTTTCACTCTGCTATTCCGTCTAATCTTTAAAACTGTGTCATCTGTGTAAATCGGTTTAATCCGCGTAGAGCTATTGCAGCGTTATTGGAAACGCAGATTGGGGCGGGTCAGGCAGAGATGGACACAGATTTGATTTTCTTTGGAGTTCCTCCTACCCTTTCCTACCCAGTCCCCCCCGAAGCTTTAGCAATAATTGCTTCCGCTTTCCCACGCAAATTGGTATCTTCCCCGCCACATTGCGCTTATGGAAACACTGATTAAATTAAAGCAAATCACCCGCGATTTCGCCCTTGGGAGTCAAACCGTTAAGGTACTTAAGGGTATCGATTTGAATATTGAGAAGAATGAGTATGTGGCCCTCATGGGTCCTTCAGGAAGTGGGAAATCTACCTTAATGAACTTGCTAGGCTGCCTCGATACACCAACGGGCGGGGAGTATTGGCTTAATGGTCAGGATGTAAGTAAGATGAGCGACAATGAACTGGCCGAGGTACGCAACACCGAGATAGGCTTCGTCTTCCAGACCTTTAACCTCTTGCCGCGTAGCACGGCTCTAGAAAACGTAAGTCTGCCCATGGTTTATGCAGGAAAGAGCAGTAGTGAGCGGGTGAGTCGCGCCACCGATGTTCTGGAGCAAGTAGGGCTTTCCGATCGTATGGATCACCGTCCCAACCAACTTTCGGGTGGGCAAAGACAAAGGGTAGCGGTAGCTCGCGCCCTCGTAAATAAACCTTCGATCATCCTCGCCGATGAACCTACTGGTAACCTCGACTCGAAAACCTCGGTAGAAATAATGAATCTCTTTAAAGACATTCACGCCTTAGGGAACACGGTTATTTTGGTAACACACGAAGAAGACATCGCGCAACATGCCAAACGCATCATTCGCTTGCGTGATGGAGTAATTGAATCAGACGAATTAAATTAGAATATGGATTTAAACCTCAACGGTAAAAACGCTTTGGTTTGCGGTGGCAGCGATGGCATTGGTAAGGCAACAGCACTAGAATTGGCACGTATGGGTGCTACGGTTACCCTTTTAGCTCGGAACGCCGAAAAATTGGAAAAAGTAGTAAAAGAGCTGATCTCTCCCAATGGACAAAAGCATAGCTTTTTAGCCGCTGATTTTAATGATCCCATCTCCCTAGAGGCGGTGGTTTCTACTCGCCTAGCCAAAGAAGATGGTTTTCATATTTTGGTAAACAATACTGGTGGCCCGCCCGCTGGACCTGCTCATACGGCAGATATTGACGAATACATTACCGCCTTCCGTCAGCATTTATTAGCCAACCAATTATTGGTTAAACTGCTCTTACCCAAAATGCGTGCGGGGAATTACGGACGAATTATTAACGTAATTTCTACCTCGGTAAAGGCTCCTTTGCCCAACTTGGGCGTAAGCAATACTATCCGTGGAGCCGTGGCCAATTGGTCTAAAACGCTTTCGCGTGAACTGGGTCCCGATGGCATTACCGTAAACAATGTTTTACCCGGTGCTACGGAGACCGGTCGCTTAACGGGTATTATTTCTAATAAGGCCAATAAAACCGGCGCTAAAGAAGACGAGGTAGCTAAAGAAATGACGGCCGAAATTCCTTTAGGACGCTTTGCTGCGCCCGAGGAAGTGGCCAATGCCATTGCCTTTTTAGCCTCACCCGCGGCGGCCTATATTAGCGGTATAAACCTTCCGGTAGATGGGGGGAGAACACCAAATCTCTAAGCATGGAAATTATTCATAACTATATTAGCGGGGCCTTGGTTGCGCCACAGGGGGACCAGTATATCGATAATTACGAGCCCGCTACGGGTAAAGTGTATGGAAAAATTCCTCGCTCGCAGGCAGATGACGTGGCCGCAGCAGTAAAGGCTGCCGAAGCGGCGTTTCCGGCTTGGTCGGCTTTAAGTATTCAAGAGCGCTCGCGTTTTTTGCTTAAAATTTCGGAGGCAATCGACGCCAAGTTAGCCCATCTAGCGCAAGCGGAAAGCCGCGATAATGGAAAGCCGATAAAGTTAGCCGAAGCGGTAGACATTCCCCGAGCCCGCGATAATTTCGCCTTCTTCGCGACTGCTATTTTGCACCAAGAAGATGAGTTTCACAATATGGGCGAAAAGGGATTTAACTATACCCTACGTCAGCCAATTGGCACGGTAGCCTGCATTTCCCCTTGGAACCTACCGCTCTACTTATTTACTTGGAAAATCGCACCCGCTTTGGCTTCCGGCAATTGCGTGGTAGCCAAACCTTCGGAAGTAACACCTTTCACCGCCTTTTTGCTTTCGCAGATTTGCATAGAAGTGGGCTTACCGGCCGGGGTTTTAAATATCGTACATGGTTTAGGGGCCGAAACGGGACAAGCCATGGTAGAGCATCCTAAAGTGAAGGCTATTTCCTTTACGGGAGGAACCGCTACGGGAGCACGAATTGCCAGCATTGCCGCTCCAAAATTCAAAAAATTATCGCTCGAGTTGGGTGGGAAGAATCCCAATATCATTTTCGCCGACTGCGATTTAGAAAGAGCCATTAATATCAGCGCCCGCGCGGCTTTTGCTAACCAAGGGCAGATTTGCCTTTGTGGGAGTCGCATCTTTATTGAGCGTTCTATTTACGAAGACTTTAAGAAAGGATTTTTACAGCGCGTAGCCGGCTTAAAAGTAGGTCCGCCCCAAGAAGCGGATTCACGAATGGGCGCTTTAGTTTCTAAAGATCACTTGGAAAAAGTATACTCCTATATCCAACTAGCGCAAGAGGAAGGCGGCAAGATTTTAGCGGGCGGCAAAAAAGTGAATTTACCTGCGCCTTACGATCAGGGTTATTATTTAGAGCCCACCGTTATTGAAGGTTTAGCTTTCGATTGCCGCACCAACCAAGAAGAAATATTTGGACCAGTAGTTACTCTTACACCCTTCGATAGTGAGGATGAGGTTTTGATGATGGCCAATAGCACCGAATACGGATTAGCTTGCACCATTTTTACGGAAAACCTAAACAAGGCCCACCGCGTAGCTAAAGAAGTACACAGCGGTATCGTGTGGATTAACGATTGGTTAGTGCGCGATTTACGTACCCCTTTCGGGGGAATGAAAAACAGTGGCGTAGGCCGCGAAGGTGGCTTTGAAGCCTTGAAGTTTTTTACCGAAGCGAAAAATGTTTGCGTGAATTTTTAAGACAGAGTATTGAAACCGCTAGCGCTTTTAGATTTAAGACCGCTACGCTCTGCGATTGGGGCTGGTCTTTTAACCTGAGGTCGATGTAAAATTAGGCCTCAGACCGCTTTTTCTGTTTTCAAAGATTAGCTTTTCACCTAAAATTATAAACCGCACTTAATCTAAAGCTCTCACGATTAAAGCCCGTTCCTAAGCGAGGATGCGCTTCATAATAATAATCGGCATCTAAGATAAAATCAATATTATTAGCGAAAGGATATTTAAGCTCTAAGCCTATACCTTTATTTTGTGGTAAAATCCCTAAAATTTCATCGGTTATACCATTCTCACGAAAATCTAAAAATTGTTGCCCCCTGGTATAATTCCAAAAGTGGTGTAACCCCACAAAAAAGTTAATCTCCTTTTTTAAAGAAACTTGATAGGCTAAACCAATTTGGTTGTATAAGGAAGTATATTTACCTGCAGCATCATACGATATATTAACGTTTTGCCAATAAGCACGACGCATATACAATTGATAGTCACGATAGGTAAATTCAACTCCTAGCATTGGTGCGATTTTCAAAGCTAACATGGAGGTGGTCTCCCCATTCAGCTCATTCCCTGTTAAATTTAAACCGACTTGTAAGTTTATGAGATTTGGGAGAACAGTCTTTTTTTCTATTTTTTCATTCGAAGTTAAAGCCAAGGATCTTATAAGTTTCAGATTGAAGCCAAAGGCAACATCGGTAACCAAAATACGATCTTCTTCAATAGTCCAAACCTGGTCATTCCTGAGGACGAATTCATAAGGCCCATGTTTATATGAAAGAGCTAGGCCAGCACGTTCCATGAAGGCAAACCGCATAGTGTCTCCAAAACCGAAATAAGCAATATTTCGAAAATTATGATTTGCATAAAATAAATGAAACTTAAAATTTTTGTAAGATCCATATAAACCAACATCAAAAAAAGTTTTCCCGTAAACTTGATATTGAAGATAATCCGTAGACGAAACCGTTGCCTGGTAGTAGTTAGTTTCCACCCCAAAATGATATTTCGGAACATCCAATCGAAACCCAATGGTTGGAGCCGTTACAATGCTTTTAAAAAAAACATTGCTTAAATTGGTACTTAATACCCCGTCGTTAACGTAACTATATGTGGTTATCCCGTAAGTTATCGAAGGGACCACTAGTTGGGCCCAGCCAGCAGATGCGTTTAGAATAAGACCTAAGGTAAAAGCGAGTTTAGCAGATTGAATGAGGTTTTTCATGGGAATTCAGTTATTACTTGTTAGTTGCGCAAACTTGAAAAGTTGCAAAAGCGAAAATATTTATTTGGCAGGGTGGGAGTTGGTGATTGGGGATTTTTTTGATTATATTGACCTTGCTTTTTTAAAGCCTTTACCACTCCCGAAATAAATAAGAGTTTAAATATATTACAATCATTTTCACCTAAAATTATAAACCGCACTTAATCTAAAGCTCTCACGATTAAAGCCCGTTCCTAAGCGAGGATGCGCCTCGTAATAATAGTCGGCATCTAAGATAAAATCAATATTATTAGCGAAAGGATATTTTAGCTCTAAACCTATTCCTCTATTTTGTGGAAGGAACCACAGATTCTCAGTTGCAAATCCATTTTCAAGAAAATCTAGAAATTGTTGACCCCGACTATAATTCCAGAAATGGTGTATTCCCGCAAAAAAGCGGATATTCTTGTTCAAGTTAACTTGATAAGCAAAGCCAATTTGATTGTATAAGGAAGTGAATTTTCCTGCATTATCGTATAATATATTTACATTTCGCCAAACAGCACGGCGGAGATAAACCTGATAGTCGCGATACGTTAATTCCACCCCAATCATTGGCGCGATTTTAACAGGAAGCATTGAGTAAGTCTCTCCATTTAGTTCATTACCCGTAAAGTTCAGACCTATTTGTAGATTAATCAAATTAGAAAGCAGACTTTCACTTTTCTTTTCCTCTTTCGTATCAATTAAATTTAGAGACTTTGAGAGCTTTAACGCAAAACCAGTAAAAATATCAGATTTTGATAGACCGTTCCCTCCGTTAACATCATCAAAGTTAAAAAGGCGTTCTTGTCGTATGGAAACATCATAACCAGCGTGAGTATAGGTTATAGCAAAACCAATTCCATTTTGAAAAGCTAATTTATTTATATCACCAAAACCGAAAGTAGCGAGATTTCTAAAATTTAGACTAGCAAAATTGAAGTGAAGTTTAAACCGTTTATAGCTGCCATAAACTCCAATATCAAACAATGTTTTTGCGTAAGCCTCGTATTGAAGATCATCAGTAGAAGGAACGCTAGCCTGATAGTAATTCGTCTCTATTCCGAAATGATACTTTGGAACATCAAGTCGCAGTCCAATTGTTGGTGCCGTCACTATACTTTTGAAAAAGTTGTTCGGGTATTCTGTTCGATATATATCTTCGGCAAAATAACTATAGTTTGTAATTCCATACGTTATCGAAGGAACCACCAGTTGGGCCCGGCCAGCAGATGCGTTTAGAATAAAACTTAAGGCAAAAGCGAGTTTAGCAGATTGAATGAGGTTTTTCATGAAAATTCATTTAATACTCAGCAGTTATTGGTATTCGAAAATTATGTTTGGCGCTAATATATATACATATATGGCTAGTTTTATGGTTTCTATGGAAAAATTTATAGCGATGATTTTGTGAATTTAGGTGATGCGTTGATGAGTATTCTAGTTTCTAGGCAGCTTCCGTCCGCAGGCGAAATTTTTCAGCTTAATTATGGGCATATTGAAACTCATGGCTTAAGTTAAATTCCTGTGAAAATTCGGGCTAAGAGCTCCTGTAGGCAAGGTTTGACGAGAACTAGATTGAACAAAATCAGGACCTTAGTTAAGATTGGTCTTCTTTATACTTTAGTAGCTTCGCCTCACTTTGGCCCCTAGGTTCCAGCAATTTTTACCTTTGCATTAAATAAAACTAACAATGCAATTAAGACCTGTTGATGTAGTAGAGCATATTGATCCCGAGGATTTTTATCAGCGCTACGTTAAAACTCTTACCCCAGTTAAGCTGACAAACTATGCGAAAGACTGGCCCGCATTAGAAAAGTGGACCTATTCTCATTTAAAGGAAATCGCTGGAAGACATAAGGTGAAATTACACGGTGCTTGGCAAGATCATGAGCCAACGCAAATAGAAATGCCTGCGGTTAAGGAAGTTGCCTTTGCTGAGTATTTGGATATGTTGGAAAAAGACATCCCTTCGGATTTACGAATTTTCCTATTCAACCTCTTTAAATTAGAGCCATCCTTATTAAAGGATTTTACTTTTCCGCCTATCATGGAGGGTTATTTAGAAGATTACCCTTATCTGTTTTTTGGCGCTGCCGGTAGTGATGTGCGCTTACATTACGACATAGATTTATCGAACGTTTTTATTACGCAGTTTGGCGGCACGAAGCGTATCACCCTTTTCGACCAAAGTCAAACAAAATACCTCTATAAATTACCTTTTACCACGCATAGTGCCGCTGATATACGTGCCGCCGATTATGAAAAGTACCCCGCCTTAAAATTGGCAGAGGGTTGGCAGACCGAGCTCAAACCAGGTGAGACTCTTTTTATGCCTGCGGGAATTTGGCATTATATCGAATATTTAGGAGGAAGTTTTTCTTTAAGTCTACGCACTTTAAACCCAACCCGCCTAGGGAAAATTCATGGGGCTTATAATGTATTCGTGATCCGGAAACTGGATGAATACCTGCATAAGTTTTATAAGAATACTTGGAGCGATTACAAGTTGCGGACGGCGATTGAGCGCACCAATGAAATTGTGGATGAGCAGTTAGCGGATCGAAATTTATAAATCAGTTGCTTCTCTTTTAGGAGCCGTTTGCAGCTTCTTCTAAGTCAAAAATTTTACCTTAGGGGAAAATATACTCTTGCGCAGAATTCCCGAAATCCAAAATTATTGCAACCGCTGGTGTCAGCGTTGTCCTCTCGCGCATCGTTGCGGGGTGTATCAGGTTATAAATTCAGATAGTGATGATATTTCCGTCTTAGCCGAAGGCACGGAACCAAGTGAGGATGAAAAGGAGAATCCTTTTGCTAGCTTAGATCTTGATGCAAGTGAGGCCTTGCAAAAAGTTAAAAAGGAGCAGGAAAAAAGAGGCCCCCTTAATTTGCAGAAGAACCAATTAATGCAAACCTTCAATCAGTGGGATGAGCACTATCAGAGCTTATTGGTTTATCTGGAGTCTAGTTTATTGAAAGAGTACCTCTCCAAACCCATCTTGCGCAAGCAAAAAGAGCAGGAAATTGATAATGCTTTTAGTGCCCTTGACCGCTATAAAGATTTTTTAGGACCCAAACTTAGTCGCGCCTTGGGGGGTAAACACGACTACGTTGAAGGCTTAGAGCTACTGCAATCGGATTGGAATGGGACAGCTAAAATTTCCCTTTTAGTATTAAATGATATTTGTTTGGCTACCGAAAAACTGCTGCAGTATATGGGCGATTCAGAGCAAATGCTCATTCGTTTTTGGCAGCTTTCGCAGAACTTAAGGGACGAAATGCGCCACGAATTCCCCTATGCCCAAAGTTTTATTCGTCCGGGTTTCGATACGCTGGGTTTACAACATAATTTGGGTTTAGAATGAAGAAGCTGGCTCGCTTATTTTTATACGTTTTCTTGGCGCCTAGCTTTCTATGGGGCCAAAACTACTTTCCGCCCAACACGGGTTTTTGGGATACTATTTCACCGCAACAACTTTCGTGGTGTAACTCAGAGCTGACTAAGCTCGATAGTTTATTAATCGCGACGAATACCAAGTCATTTATCATTCTAAAGGGAGGAAAAATCGCCCATGAAAAGTACTTTAATGGCTTTGGTCCAGATTCGGTTTGGTATTGGGCTTCCGCCGGAAAAACGCTAACGGCCAGTTTAATTGGAATCGCTCAAGATGAGGGTTTGCTGGATATAAGCGATAAAAGTTCCGACTATTTAGGTCGTCCGTGGACCTCTTTAGCCTTAAATAAGGAAGACTTAATTACGATTGAGAATCAATTAAGCATGACAACGGGCTTGGACTACCAAGTCCCCAATCAAGACTGTACCGCCGATTCTTGTTTACTCTACCGAGCCGATGCCGGCACACAATGGTATTATCATAATGCACCCTATATACTTTTGCAGGATGTGATTGAATTGGCATCGGGCATGGGGCTGAATTTGTACACAGCGCAAAAATATTTTGGCAGTATCGGTCTCCGAGGTCTTTGGCTAAATAATGTCTATTTCAGTAATGCGCGGGCCATGGCGCGTTTTGGTTTGCTAATGCTGAATGATTTTAACTGGGCGGGTCAAAGCTTAATCGCCGATACGGTTTTCATAAAGCAAATGAAAGAAAGCAGTCAAGCACTTAATCCTGCTTATGGCTATCTAACCTGGCTAAATGGCAAAAGCAATTACATTCAACCGGGGTTTAGCTTTAGTTTTCCGGGTGCAATAATTCCAGCGGCTCCAGCCGATTTATACATGGCAGCTGGTAAAAATGACCAACGCATTTATATGGTTCCCAGCCTTGATATGGTGGTAATTAGGCAAGGCGAAGCCGCTGATTCATCGTTATTGGCCTTGTCTGGTTTTGACGATGATTTATGGCAGGTGATCATGAAAGTTTTATGTCAGAGGGTAAGTTTAGAGGCCAATCTGGTCGAGGAATATGCGCTATACCCTAATCCAAGTAAGGGTGTACTATTTTTAAAAGGACCTTGGTCGCAAGATTTAGCTTTACGCGATATCTCCGGTAGAAACCATGCTCTTAAACTTGAAAACGGAGTAGTGAATATTTCACATCTACCGCAAGGTATATACTGGTTGATGGATAGGGAAAGTGGCAAGACGGAGAAAGTGGTTTTGAATTAGCTGTCAACCATTTCCGCCACGGTATCATAGCTCATTTTTTTACGGATAAAAACGCCTTCTTCTTCATCGAAAATGCGACAGCTATCGATAGGATTCATGTATAAGTGAAGCGTCATGCCGCGATGCGTGCTGCGGTTGTGTAGGCTGTGGAAGCCCATATTGTCGTGCATGTAGGAAATTTCATCGGGCTTCATCGATTCACGACTGGTTTCGATCAACTCCGATTCACTCTGACCTTTAAATGCGAAGCGTATTTCTTCAAAGGAGCCTTGCAGATTATAGACCCAACATTCTTCGCCGTTGTGGCAGTGTATGGGAGTGTCTTGTTTAGCATCCCAGCAAAGGAGAAGTAATTCGTAATGCTCGTTGCGGCTGATGCAATTTCGGGTATAGCAGTTTTTGCTCCAAGAGGCATATTCGTTAAAGTCGGCGGCAGAGAGTTTTAGCCGCTCACTGATTTTCGCAAATTCACTTGCTTGCGAATTTTCCAATACTTCAATAAGCTTTTTGACGCTGTTTATGTCTGCTTCCATGGTTAAAAATGAGCCGTCTCAACTTTGATAAAAAAGAGTGAAATTGAGATGAATTTGTAGAAATATCTTCAAAATTAACAGAATTAGAGTGAAAAGCCTCGGTTTTTCGCTAATATTTAAAAAGCTATATTTGCCTTTCTTGCAAAAAAAATACCCAAAAATTATGAATAATGATCTCGATCTTTTTCGATCGATAGCGGAGGAATTATTTGAGGCCGAGAAGCTTGAGCCGGTACTGAAGCCGATGGAGCCCTTAGCTTTATTTTCAAAATTAGACATCAGTTTAAATCAAGAGGGGGTAGACGAAGATACCTTTGCCAAGCTTTTACGCGATTTAGTTTTAAGCACACCTCGTACGGCCAGTCGCAAGTTTTTCAACCAACTTTTTGGGGGCCGAAACAGCAAATCAACTTTAGGGGAATTACTAGCGGTATTGCTTAATAATAGCATGTACACGTATAAAGTGGGTGGACCGATGATTGGGGTGGAGAAGGAGTTAATTCACCGTTCCAACGAACTTTTAAATTACCCAGCGGAGGCCGATGGAACTTTAGCGCCCGGCGGTTCGATGACCAATTTAATGGCCATGCTAATGGCGCGTGATAAAGCGCAAGAGTCGGCGCGTACGGAAGGAATGCAAGGGCAATTGTGTTTGTACACTTCGGCCGAATCACATTATTCTGTCCCCAAAAATGCAGCCTTTATTGGCGTTGGCCGTAATCAATTACGCTACGTAAAAGCCGATGCTCAAGGCAGAATGGATCCCGCAGACCTTAGGTTTCAAATTATGAAGGATATAAAAGAGGGTAAACAACCCTTTTTAGTTATAGGCACCGCCGGAACTACCGTTATGGGAGCTTTCGATCCTTTTGAAGATTTAGCCGTGATTGCCAAAGAATTTAATTTGTGGTTTCATATCGATGGCGCGTATTGTGGTAGCGCTATGTTTAGTGAACGCTATAATCATCTTTTACAAGGTGCCGCGGCGTCGGATAGCTTCAGTTATAATGCTCACAAAATGTTGGGAACGCCTTTATCTTGCTCACTTATTTTAGTGAAAGACAAGCGTTTTCTCTACGAGAGTTTTGCTAATGATGCCGATTATCTATACCAAACCGATGGTGATGATTATAATTTAGGAAAGACTTCTTTGCAATGCGGTCGCCGCAACGATGCATTAAAGTTTTGGACTTTGTGGAAATCGGTAGGCACGAAAGGCCTAGGTGAAATTGTGGATTGGCAATTCGATTTAGCCAATCATGCTTTACAATACGTGCAAGGAAATCCGGATTATACGGTTTATAGTTATCCCAACTCTATTGGGGTTTGTTTCAATTATAAAGATATTCCCGCCAATGTTCTTTGCAATCAGCTCTACCAAAGTGGTGAGTTGATGATAGGTTACGGGCAGTTTGATGGCGATGAATTTGTTCGTCTGGTTACCGTTAATGCGGGCAATACCTTTGCAGATATTGATGTGTTTTTTAAAGAACTAGAACAATTTGCTGAGGCCAACCTCGTAAACTCGTAAAAGATGCTTACCAACCTAATCGTCCTCGGAATTTATTTTGCCATCTTATTTGGAATCGGCATTGTCGCTTCCAAAAGGGTAAAAAATATGGATGACTATTATGTGGGGGGCAAGAAACTAGGCTATTGGCTAGTGGCTTTTTCCGCGCGTGCAACTGGCGAATCAGGTTGGTTATTAATTGGCCTTACGGCGATGGGTGCCTTAGCGGGTTTTTCGGCTTATTGGGTAGTTATTGGCGAAGTTATTGGGGTGGCAATTTCGTGGTTTTTTATGGCCAAGAAGTTTAAAAGCCTCACCGACAAATACGATTCGATTACCATTCCCGATTTTTTAGAAAGCCACTTTAAAGCAAAAGGGCATTTATTGCGCGTGGTAGCCGCTTTATGCTTGTCCGTTTTTGTAATCATCTACGTAAGTGCGCAAATAGATATTACCGGTAAAGCCTTTGAAACTTTTTTAGGGGTCAATTACTATACGGGAGCCATTGCGGGCTTTTTAATTGTGGTGGCCTATATTTTTGTAGGCGGCTTTGTGGCCGTGGTTTGGTCGGATGTTTTTCAAGGCGTTCTAATGTTTTTAGGCCTTTTGGCTTTACCCTTGGTGGCCTATTTTGCTATTGACAATTCTGGAGATATTTACAGTGGTCTAGAAGCAATAGATCCAAATTTGGTAAGCATTTGGGGTGCTTTTGATGATCCTTGGATGCAAGCCGCTACCATGGCGGGTTTTGCTTTTATTGGCTTGGGCTTTTTAGGCTCGCCGCAGGTTTATGTGCGCTTTATCTCCGTTAAAAACACCAAAGAAATTGACAAGGGAAAGTGGGTGGCGATAGTCTTTACTTTTTTAACTGATGCTGCGGCTGTTACGATTGGTGTTTTAGCACGCTATCTCTTTACCGAAGTGGGTCAAGATCCCGAAAGTGTTTTGGGAATAGCGGGAGAGGACAGTTTAATGGTTCTGCTCAAAGCTACTTTCCCAGTTTTTATTGTCGCCATTTATATCGCTATTATTCTTAGCGCGATTATGTCTACCATAGACTCTTTATTGGTGGTGGCTTCCAGCGCTATTACGCGCGATTTATATCAGAAAGTATTCCGTCCAAACGTAAGTGATCAGAAGTTAAACAAATTATCGTCTCGCATAACTTTGATGATGGCATTGATCGCTTTGGCCTTGGCAATGATCGTGGCTATCATGGTGCCAGGGCGAACTGTTTTTTGGTTTACGATTTTTGGCTGGTCCGGTATTGCCGCTACTTTTTGTCCGATGATGATTTACTCCCTTTTTTGGAAGGCCTTCAATCAAAGGGGCGCTTTAGCCTGCATGCTGAGCGGCTTTATGGCGGTACCTTTCTTTAAGTTTTATGTGCAGCAGCTGGAGGGCATCGGTCCTTATTTTGAACAACTCGATGTAATGGGACCCGCCTTTGCTGTGTCTTTCGTTTTTGGATTCCTATTCACCCGTTTCAGTCCGAAAACAGCACCGAACTCAGGTTACTAGTTGGGAATGCTGTACTCTCCGGGTGAAATATACTCACGACTATTACCAGCAAGGTCGAAAGCTTCGGCTAAAACCTTATAACTGATTCCGCGCGGATAATTGGAGTTACCCGAGAAATAAGCTAATCCCTGCAAGTCTTTCTCACCATTAAATTTTAGGCCTTGTCCAACAATAGTATCGCCTATCAGATTGCCATTTTCACTTTCTACAAAATAGAGATAGAGACTATCCAATCCTTGATCATCGCTTAAATCGTAAGCGATAGACATAGACGATTGTGGGTCTCGCGTTAAAATGCCTTGGTGGGCAATGGTCTTAATTATAGGTGCGGTATTATCTGGACTTAAAATGTAAAAGGTACCTTCAATAAAGGTTTCATTGCCGTCTTCGTCAAAACATTGTACGATGATATAATTTTCACCAACCGCATTAATGGTAGGAGGAATTTCGGCCTCAAATTGTAAATTATCATTCAAGCCACTTAAGCCTCTTTGCGAATAGTGGTACACTAAATTTCCCAGGTCGGTATTACCGATGGTAATTTCGGTGGAAACTAAGCCGCTGTTATCGCTAAAAAGAATTTCTACGGGAACCTTATTATTGCCTAGACTCAGCGAATCTGCTGGACTAAGAATAGTTATGGTGGGAGCGGTGCTGCGCTCCTCATCGCCACTGCCTCCGCAAGAGTAGAGACCAAGGCTGAGTGTTAGTAATAATCCCTTTAGGGCCAAAGAGGTATAGAAAGGTTTCATAAAAATATCGCTTTTTCTGGAGGGCAAGGTACTAATTTAGGGGCGCATCTTGGCGCAGACCTGTTTAGGGGAAAAGGCCTAGGGTTAGTGGCGAAAATATTTTATTAGAATTTAAAGTAGAAATAAATTAGATTAGCAATTAAGGTCTTAACTGTTGGGGAAAATTGATTCCGCCAATTAAAAACTAAACCTGAGATGATTTTACGCCTATTATGCCTCCTTAGCTTCTTTTTTAGCATGCCCCTAATAGCACAAGAACCCATTAGCACCACCACTGTGGATGTTAAATTTGGTGAGTTGGCTAAGTCACATAAAAAGAGCTTCCTTAAAGGGGTTTTCTTGGAAAAGGATGGGCATTATTTTGGTGTTAGATCTGTAGGTTCCATAAATCTAAGAACTTCCGATGCCTATGAGAAGTTTGAAAGGTTTGGGAGTAATATAGTGCTGGAAGAATATGACAGTAACTTTCAATTAATCCGTGAATCTGACGATTTTTGGATAAGCTGGAGGTATTATAATCCTCGAATGCTTGGTTTGACTACAAACGAGAGCGGTGACTTATTAGTGATCCTAGAAGGAAGGCAAGAGAAGGAAAACTATGTAACGGCTGCACTAGTTAAAGTGGATCCGGTGACTTTTGAGGTGGAGAAGGAAACCGAAAAGCAAAAGGTGGTTGAAATTGTAGACCCTAAAGCCGAAGAATATGGTTTAGGGTCTTTTCAATTCGTTAGTTCAAAGAATGGCGATTATCAAGCATTGATTTACGATTATTCTCAGAAAAGTTCTAAGCAGATTATCGAAGCCTATGTTTTTGATAGAAACTGGAATTTAAAATACTCACGCATTGACAAGATGCCCATAAAGTCGGAATTGGCAGAATTAATAAGTTGTAGTGTTTCTGATGCAGGAGAGACGCATTTGCTACTAAAGCAATACAAGAATAATCTTCAAGAAATCGCTCGCGATAAAGCGAATTACGAAATCGTTTTAAGATCTTTTGTTGATGCAGATTCTAAAGTAACTATGCAAAGCATAGACCTGAATGACAATATAGTGCAAGGGATCAATATGGCTGAAGCGCCCAATGGAGATATTGTCGTTGGTGCCAATATCGGTGCTATCGGTAGCGAATCTCCCGAAAGGCTTCTTTGCGCGCGCGTCTCATCCTTAAGGGATACCATTTATCCTCTTAGTTTTGTTGTAGTTCCGGAGGATACCATCGCTAAGGATCTTAAGGTGGGAAGTTATATAGAAAAGGGATTCGAAGCACCAGATATTTACTTTGGAAATGAGGGAGCTGTCTATTTAGTTTCAGAGAGGGTAGATTTAACTAAGACTGCTTTAGGTATGTTTGAAATCGAAAATGAAATAACGTATTACGCTAGATATGCGGGCCTTTTTATTGGCTATTTTAACCCAGCAGGTAACACCTGGTTCGACTATGTGAGTAAGTACCAACTTTCACGAAATGATTTGGGAAGGTATTCCTCCTATGCAGCACTTACCAAGGACGAAGAGCTTCATCTTTTTTATATGTCACATAATTATGCCAAATACTTTTCAAAGGACGAGCGAAGAAATATGACCCATACCAGCTTTAACCCCAGCCATGAAAGAAAGACCGAAACACTCTTTAGTGGAAAGGATTTAAAAATAATCACTTGTCCTCGTTTCGCTTATACCGATGCAAATAATCGCTTAGTAATTCCCTTTGTAAGTGGTCGGAAGTCAGCTTTAATGCTAATTGAGCTGAAGGATTAGCCCTTTCGGAAGAAGGTTTTTTTTGCGATAAGGCGTTGAAGTTTTAGAAGCCTCAAGGAAGGTTGGGTTTATTTGCGATGTGTATGATTGGCAGGGTTATTATGCCTATGGTTTGCATATGCCAGGGAGGGTGTTTGTCGGTAGTGAAGATTATAGGTATGGGTTCTAGGGACAAAAGAAGGATGACGAGATAAAAGGCTCAGGAAACGCCATCAACTACAAGTATAGGATGCTTGATTCAAGAGTTTGCAGGTTCCTTTCTTTAGATACTATGGCCAAGGAGTATCCATGGAATAGTATATATGCTTTTGTTGCCAACCATTCGATCCAGATGATTCAAAATTGATGTATATTTACACCAAAACAACATATGGGACGACAAAGTATATCGTTGACTGAACCGAACGATCAGTGGCTAAGAAATCAAGTAGAGATTAAGGAATACGCCAGTAAAAGCGAGCTTGTAAATGACTTAATTAGACAGGCCCGAAAACAACAGCAACAAGCAGACTTCCTTCGGGGAAAGCTCGAGGCAGGTGAACAAAGTGGGTTCACAAAGCAGACGAAGGAGGAAATATTGGCCTCAGCAAAAAGCCGCTTGAATGGCTGACTATAAACTTGCTGAACAAGCAAAGGAAGACTTAATTCGGATTCACAATTACGGAGTTTACAAGTTTGGGATGACCCAAGCAGATCAGCATTTTGAAAATTTATTTACTCACTTTGAAATCATATCCAAAAACCCTGAGTCGTTTGAGGCCGTCGATTACATCCGGCCTGGCTACAGAAGGTGCCCGTGTGGAGCGGACAGTATCTATTATCAAGTAAAAGCAGGTATTGTAGAAATCATTGCAATTGTTGGTCGGCAAGAAACTAACTTGATATTTAATTAACACGTGTGGTAACAATAAATAAACAAGAAAAAAGGGCTTAGCAAGCAGAAGGAGTAACAGTAAAGCAACAGAAAAATGATAGAAAATATAAGTAAACTTAAATATATTTTTTTAACCCTGATGCCATTTGTTGTGACGGCCCAGACCTATGGTGTAGACGAGCTTACTAAAGATCTCAGGGATACATTAAGCCCATTTACTCTTGTGCTATATGAGGTAGAGGATTTGAGAAGTCCATTTTTATGTGGTGTGGAGGAGTTTGTTATTGCAATTGAGGCAGAGGATTTGGGTTTTAAGGAATTCCCGATGGAGGTTTGCAAATTTGAAAACTTACAAAGTATTAATCTTTCTTTAAATGAAATTGTTTTAATTAATCTTGACTTGGGTTTTTTAAAAATGCTGAGAGATGTAAATTTGTCGCATAATATGATTAATAGTTTTACACTATATGGCCCTGTTAACATTGAAACGTTGATTTTGTCAGATAATAAGATTAGTTCAACTTTGGATTTGAGTGAATATAAAAACCTTAATAATTTAGATGTATCTCATAATGATATTAGCGATATCATTTTGCCAATAGAAAATGATATTAAAGATTTGAGTCTAAGTTATACTAATTTAAAAGAAGAGCAAATTGTGAGGATTCTTCGCTCGGTAATGGGTTTAGAGGGAATCGGTCTCGGTGCATGTAAACTTACACCTGAGATCTTAAGCTCAATAAACTGGACTCTTATTAGGCGGCTAGAGCTAAATGGCGTTTCTGGGTTGGGTATTTTTGACGTTTTAAATAATCCTAATTTATCAAATATTGAGGATCTGAGTATTTCTGGAAATAAGTTAAATGCTAATGATCTAGATGGATTGATTTTCCCTAAAATGAAGGTGCTTAACATATCAAGTAACAGCTTTAAGGATTTTCCTTGTGTAAAATTTGGTGATGGATTAGAGCATATATATATGAAAAGAAATGAGATAACATTCCCTCCTTTGCAGTTACTTAAATACCCGAATTTGATTATTAACTGTGATAGAGTTTTGATGGAAAAGGCTGATGAGATCCTAAGTAGTAAATATTCTAAACGCTTTATTTGGACAAATCCAAGGTATTTAAATATGCCTTAAAGATTATTATTTTTTGCCCAATATTTGGGGCGGTGAGGTCTTAAATCACCAAGTTAGCCATATTGATTTTAGTTTTGCATGCAAATGCCAGGGAGGGTGTTTACAGGTAGTGAAGAGTATAGGTATGGGTTTAATGGTATGGAGAAAGATGACGAAGTAAGTGGGGAAGGAAATTCTTATACAACTCTTTTCCGTCAGAATGATCCGCGAATAGGGCGATGGTGGTCTATAGACCATAAGGCCAATGCATTAGAAAGTCCATATATAAGTATGGGAGGGAATCCAATCTGGTTTAATGACCCATATGGGGATACCTTTAGAGTTTCTTCGGTTGATCTTAATATGAATGAAGAAGATGATAAGAAGCAGTTTGACCAGTATATGGGAATGATGAATGATCAGTTTTCAGGAAAAGTGAATTTTGACACAGAATTTGAGGGGGCAGGCGAATACTCCAATACGGGGCTTTCTGTTAAGGATGGCGAGAGTCTAAGGAAAGAGGAGCAAGCAAGATTTGATCACTTATCAGGTCTGGCGACACAAAAAGAGGATTTCAATGTTGGTTTGAGTAATGAAAATGGGTTCCCTAATGGAAATAATTTTGTGAATATTAATTATCCGAATTATGATGCAACCTTTAATATGCCTCTACTTTCAAAAATACCTGAAAACAAGGCTGGTTTTGGGAAAGACCAATTTGTCTACTTTGGGATGACTGGTGGAAATACCCAAAGCTTTAATGCCGGTAGTACTTTCCAACTTGAATCATATGAGCACAGACCCAACCAAATAGGATTTTTCAATAATTACGCAAAGACCATTATTCATTTGGAGAATGGCAGCAGCAACTATGACCGGGTTATCTTTTCAACCAAATTACTTTATGTTCCGAGGGGAAGTAAAGAAAAGCAACCAAGACTCATGAGTAAAAGAGATGTTAAAGTTAAAGCCCGTTAAGTATGCGAATTTATTTAGCCATATTAGGAATATTACTTGTAACCAAGGACTGTGGAAATTATAAGAAATGTACGTGTGAGGGTGTTCGAAGAGAAATTAAGTATGTTGAATATAATTTTGTGATTGACCCCACACCTTTTCAATATGAAGGCACTTTAAAAATCACAAAAGATACCGTGGAAAAAAAGCCCGATTTAAACCGGCATATTGCTTATTTAAATAAGTGTACTGATCATCAAGTAAAACCTGCAAAATACTTTGATTTCAATGTTTATAAAAAAGACATTGATACCTGGAAAGAGTATATTTGGAAGAACTGTACACAAGAAGAATAGGATAAATAACAAACCCGGCCACTGAGCCGGGTTTGTTATGCAATTGTCTTAAAGAATGCAGAAGGTCAAAATCCCTTAGGGTGTAATACTTTTGGCATGCAAATGCCTGGGACGGTTTTTACAGGTAGTGAAAACTATAGGTATGGGTTTAATGGTATGGAGAGAGACGATGTAGTCAAAGGAAACGGGAATAGTTACGACTTCGAGGCGAGAATTTATGATCCTAGAGTTGGAAGATGGTTTTCTATTGACCCAATGAGCAGTAGATATCCGTCATTTACCTCTTATGGTTTCGCCGCTAATAATCCAATACTTTTTTTAGATCCTAATGGAAAGTGGGTGGTTAAATTTAATTCTGATAAGACAGGGATTATTTTCGAAGCTGAGAAAGGAGACAATCTTCAGACTTTATCAATACAACTTGGTGTTGGAGCTGCTGAGTTGTTAAAGTTATATCCAGAGTTCGAGACCAAAATATGGGATGCTGGGAATATTTAGATTTTAATTAATTTAGAGCAAGTGCAAGCTATCAATGGGTATTTAAGTGGAGTAGGAATTGACAACACGAATTGTGCAACTGCTTCCGCAAGTTGTTCTGGCTTGAGAGAGATGTCACAAGGTTGGACTGAAACAGAAGATTTTCAAGCCAAACTACAAGAAGTATTTAAAAATGTTCCGCTTGATCAAACACAAATCGGTGATATAGTCAATTTCGCGACCACTGATGAGTATTTGATTTTGGCGCAATGGAACAGTTGTTTTCACTTCAACGAAGTGAAGGCACTTCTGAGCAATGGAAGGATGTTAGTCTTAATGAGTTTAGAGCATCTGATTATTGGGCTAGCTACAAAAAAGAAATTCAGAAGGAGTCAAAGCACTTTTCTATTATTCTTTTGAATAAAAAAGATGGTAGCGGTCCTTCTCAGACACTAGAAAAAAGTGGCACAACTCCTGTTAAAATAACAAATTATCTAGGGGTAATTCAGAATTTGAGCCCGCGCCAGCAGATGGTGGAAGTACCTCTCCTACTTACAGTAAAAAATAATAAATTATGATACTAAGACTCTGTATGGTTTTTGTTTTTTCAGGTTCAGTGCTTTTTAGTCAGATAAGCAAAAATGATAAAGGATGTGAAGAATTCTTTTCTGAGCTTTATGAACTTACTCATGGTGGTGAAGTGGTATTTGATGTTAATGATAGCATCAGAGTTGTTGAGGTAGGCATGAAAACCTTTCTTTTTAACGTAAAATTCCACTACACTGACAGGTGTAATTTTTTGAATAAAGAAAAGGCTTTTAAAGACATTAATTCATTAGTTAACTTTTTAAAAAAAAACGGTGAAGTTATTGTTCAATTAGTTATATACAATTGGTGGTTGACCCCTGAGAGTAGTGATTTGCTGAATTGTCAAATTGAAAAAATTGGAACCTTGTTAAGGGAAAAAGGCATTCCTGAAAATCGTTTTGAAATTATAATTTCACGAGACGGTTATAAAATGTTCCCCTCAAATGATAGTCTACTGGATGATGTTAAATGTGATGGGGGCTTACCTCCAATTACATATTTGAATAGTTGGTTAGATGTTGTTGTAGTAAAAACATGAACTTTAATAAGTGCTTTTATCCCTTGGTTAGTAAGAGTCCAGAGCTCGGTCCTGTCGTTAAAATGTACAGCTACTTTATTGCAGCAATAAAGTGTATTTCTTTTTCTAAAGTAATCTGTGAGCCACAAGAGCTATATCTTAAAGATCTCTGCCGTTCAAACGAATCAATAATCTTTAAAAGAACATTGGCCATTTTCATCAGTTTTGATACTTTACCGAGGTAGATTAAAAACAATTCGAATGTCATTAAGAAAACGTATCCTCTTATGTAAAGGAAGATTTAAAAGCAATTAGAAAAGACTTGCTGGATCGTGCAGGTTCTTTAAGTGATTTAGATAGCAATGAAGAAAAGGAAAAGAGAATAGAAGGGATTGTGAAAGAAGAAGTGTATTTTATAAACTTTTAGATTTAGGTAGTGAAGGTTCTAAAAATCAGATTATAAAGAACTTATGGTAATTTTGCATAGTGTTAATTAATGCTAAACTGAAAATGTACCTTTCTGATAGGTGAAAGAATGATATCATGAACACAATAGACTTAAGACATAAATTAATTGAAAATGTCAACATGGCTGACGAACGTTTACTGGTTATCATCAACCCAGTATTTGAAAGTTACCAAAAGACTAGCCCCAAAGAGGAGATAGTTGCATATACTGTAAAAGGAGTGCCTCTAACTAAAAAGAAATATATTGAATTGAACGATCAAGCTGAGGCAGAATATTATCGGGGGGATTTCTCTTCGCACGAAGAGGTAAAAGAAAAGTTCCGTTCAAGAAAAAACTCATGATTTGGGTAAACTCATAAAAGTAAGCTGGTCTAAGCCCTCCCGAGAGGACTTAGAGCAATTTATGAGCACTATTTGGAGTTCGCTCCTAAAGCGGCAGATAAAAGAATAGATAATATCCTCAATGCGGTTGATGAGCTGGTTTTTACTGAGCAATGGCAGCTTGATGAGTACGATAAAAAGAGTAGAAGGATAATTGTTAATAAGCGTTTTAGAGTTTTATATCGAAAAATTCCTGAAGGTATTTTGATCGTAAGGATTCATCCAGCTAAAAATGACCCCAAAGGTTTTAAAAGTGAATAAATATAGGGAGCATCAAAACCCAAAGTCCCTGAACCAAAAGAATTATTAAATTTAATCGATCTATATCCCAAATAAAATCTGAGACTTTAATTTTACGCCGAACTCAAGTTAATAAGCTTCCGAAGCGCCGAGTGAATATCAATCGTAACTTCTAGTGTGGCCAACGCTATAAGGCCTTTCTGCACAAACCTCCCTAAGCAAAATTATTTTGATAAAAGGAAAATACCCCGCTAAGAAACATTTGTGCGGCCAAAGATCCTACCACCAAACCCATAATACGGTTGAAAACCTTCAAGCCATTATCGCCCAAAGTTTTCTTGATAAAAGGCATTCTCTGCAAAATTAGAAGGGCCGCAACCGAACAAACCACAATGGCAAGTACGCCACTGAGGTAATCTTGCCAGGTTTCCGCGGCAATGCTCAAGTTAATTAATGTTGTGGCTAAACCAGCGCCCACCATAACCGGAATGGCAAGAGGAACCACGCTAATATCCTCACGCTCTAAAGCCGCTTGCTGATCTTTCATATTATGGTTTACCTTTTTGCCATGACCTTGCACCATGTTTAAACCCATAATAAAGAGAATGGTGCCCCCAAATATGCGCAGTCCGTCGGGCGAGATGCCAAAGAATTGGAAAATGTAAGTACCTAATAAAAAGGTAACTAACATAGCTATGAAGGAGGCACGCGTGGTTTTTTTAGCAGTATGTCTCACTTCTTCCTTGCTGGCGTTTTCATCTAATAAACCCAGCATAATTACCCCCACCGAAAGCGGGTTCATAATGGTGAAAATGGAAACGCTGTTACCCAGTATGTCTTTGAGAAGCTCTACTACCATGCAATAATTTTTCGCGGCAAAGGTTGTTATTTTTGGTGGAAATAGAGCTATTTTTTCGTCTGGGTAGTATCAACCTGAATAATTTTTAGATTTGAAGGATTAATTCTTCCCTCACAATGTTTCCTAACTTAATTCAAGCGGCTATTCCCTTTTTCGTTTTCTTCGTGCTGCTTGAAATAGTACTTAATGCTTGGCGGCGCATTCCTAGCTATCAAACCAAAGACGCTTTAAGTAGCATTGCCATGGGCTTGGGGAATGTAGGGGTAGGGATTTTAAGCAAGGGACTTATTTTTGGCGCCTATATGCTGGTTTACCAGTTTAGGATATTTGAGCTAGATTACGTTTGGTGGATGTGGCTCTTGCTTTTTTTCGCCGACGATTTCACCTATTATTGGTACCACCGCAGCGCACATACCATCCGTTATTTTTGGGCCAGCCATGTGGTTCATCACAGTTCTAAAAACTACAATTTGGCCACCGCCTTGCGACAAACCTGGACGGGAGGAATTACGGGCAGTTTTGTTTTTTACCTTTGGCTACCGCTTCTCGGCTTTCCGCCTTTGGCCCTCGTTTTTATGCAAAGCATTAGCCTATTGTATCAATTTTGGATTCATACCGAGCTGATTAATCGCCTACCGAAATGGTTCGAGTTTATATTTAATACACCCTCGCATCACCGCGTGCATCACTCCAGCGATGTGAAATATCTTGACGCCAATCACGCAGGGGTTTTAATAATTTGGGACCGCATGTTTGGCACCTTTATTCCCGAAGAAGAACATCCCAATTACGGCCTCACCCATAATATTGAAACCTTTAACCCTCTGCGAATCGCTACCCACGAATGGTGGCAAATTTTTGTGGATATCCGCAAGCATCCGCGCTATTTTTGGCAATACCTCTTTGGTCCTCCTGGTTGGAGCCACGACGGCAGTCGAAAAACCAGTGCCCAGTTACGCGCTGAAAAAAATAGTACGGCTTGAGACTTTTAGTAAGCTTATTTTGCCTTCTGGCCTTTAGCAGTTTCCTTTCGCTCACGGCAGATGCGGCCCATGCTTCAGCTTGGGATGGAGTGTATAATCAGCGTTTGCTTATGCAGCGGCCTACTCCCAAAGGGGATTTTCAAAAATTGGTCGTGCCCGTGCGTAGCGTGGGTAATTTAATTATCGTGGAAGCCACCATCGATGGCTTACGCGGCAACTTTATTCTCGATACGGGTGCGCCCTATTTAGTGCTAAACGCCACCTATTTTCGCGATTATGAAGAAGTACCCGATTTTACCTCTACCGATATTAACGGCAGTGTTCAAAATCAGAAAGTAGCGCGCGTAGGGAAGCTTAAAATTAATGAGCTGTATTATGAAAACCTCGAGGCTGATGTTAGTGATTTAAGCAATATTGAAAATAAAAGGGGGATTAAAATTCTCGGACTTTTAGGCCTCAACCTTTTTATGCGCACCGAAATGGAAATCGATATTCGCGCCCAACAGTTACTAATTTATAAAGTGGACCGCAAAGGGAATAGATTGGCATTTAAGGAAGTAGATGAAGCAGATTATAGTCTTAATTTTGAAATGTACAATAATGCCATTATTGCCCCAGGAATGATTAACGGAGTGGAATTAAGTTTTTGTTTCGATACGGGTGCAGAGGCGGTATTATTGGACAATAATCTTCCTGAAGAAGTATATGAAGTGGTAAGTATTCGCAGCCGAAGAGCCTTAATAGGAGCGGGCGGTGGACAGACAGAAGTGCTTTACGGTACGCTGCTAAGTTTAAACTTTATGGCACCCTTACAAGCTTGTCAGGTTTTAGTGACCGATTTAGAATTAATAGGCAAAGCCTATGGCTACCAGGTGGCAGGTTTCGTGGGTAATGATCTTTTAAGACAGGGTGTAGTGAGTCTTAATTTCAGAAAGAAAGAAATGCGAATTAATAGGTATAAGGGATTATGAAAAAGTTCTTGGCAATAAGCTTCGTGCTTTTCTTTTCCGGCGCTATTTGGGCGCAAGAGCATCCCAATGTAGAGTATAAAATTAAGGGTAAAGACCTAATTTGTATAATCGACAAGGATTTGCCTCAAGAAAGTTTGGATAGCCTCTTGGCTACTTTTGGCCTGCGCCAAGATAGCTTAGCCATAATGTGGAAAAATGGCTTTGCCAACGAACAACTTTGGAAAGTGGCCGATTTAAAATCGGATAAAATCGTGCTTCACAAGTCCTTGCAAAAGTTGGTTGGCAAGGCATCGAGCCAGAGAGAAATGCTATTCTTTTTAAAAGAAGAGGATTATTTAACTCGGCCCGCGGATTATACCTACGGGATAAATCATTTTAAAAAACCAGCGGTAATTCAACTGGATAATGGCTTAACGCGTTTTTACCTGAAGGTTGAAGGTTTGCGACCAGAATCGGTTTATTTGTCGGGCTCATTTAACGACTGGAGCACCAGCGCCACTGCTTTAAGCAGATGCGACACGGGTTATTACGTAGATCTAAAATTGGAGGCAGGCCCGCATTTATATAAATATATTGTAGATGGCTACTGGCTTTTAGATCCGCGAAACTTGGAGAGTGAATTCGATTATATGGGAAATGAGAATTCCCTTTATTTCAATTATAACTATCGCTTTTTCCTAGCTAATCACACAGGGGCAGAAGCGGTCTCTTGGGCTTCATCCGCAAATTACTGGAATGAAGATCCTATGCGAGCCTGTAAAGGCGGCTGGGAACTAAATCTCTATTTAAAGGAGGGAACCCACGCCTATAAATTTGTAGTGGATGATAAGTGGATATTAGATCCAAAGAACCCTATAAAGCGGATGGATGACGAGGGTAACTTTAACTCTTTTGTTTCCATTGGCGATACTTTTTATTTTTACTATCCTTTCGATTTAGATGCCGAAACGGTGCATGTTACTGGCGATTTTAATAGGTGGAGTCGTTCGGAACTTTCCATGGAAAAATCGGATACTGGTTGGGTTCTGCCCTACGTTTTACCTGCAGGAAATTACGAGTATAAGTACATTGTTAATCAGTCGGGTGAATTTAAACTCGATCCTTTAAATCCTTTGCGAATTGGCTGGGGCCCTTACCAAAATTCGGTTTTATGCATCGAGCCCAATACCGAATTCTTCTACCCCTTAGTGAATGGAGTAGAAGAGGTGATTTTAACGGGTAGTTTTATCGATTGGCGTGAGGATGGCTTCCGCCTCGCTAAGGAAATTGATGGTTGGCATGCTGATGTGCATCTACCGAAAGGGAAAAGCACCTACCGCTTTATAGTTAATGGACAATGGATGCAAGATCCTAATAATCCGCTCTACGAGCCGAATGAATATCAAGAGTTCAACTCGGTAATTTGGGTGAAATAATAAAAACTGGAGACTATAATTTACACCGAGCTCAGTTTAAAAGGGCAAAAACCGAAGTTGATGCCCTTTCCAATGTGAGGTAAATTTTGATTTACATTACCTAATTTCCATTTGTATTTCATAGCCAGATACTTTTACGGTGTAAAAGTCTGCACCAAGTTTGGGGCTGCTTAAACTAGCATTGGTGTTGGTCCCTTTTTGGGTGTAATTGCCAGTAAGGCTTTCGGGGTAGTTAAGCTTCCCGTATTGCATGGATGCATCGAGTTTGTAAGGTCGATTTTTTAGACCCATCGATATATTGAGGTATTTACCAGTAATATCAATCTTCCCTGTTTTGCCTAGCACTGAAGTGGTATTCACCCTACACTCATAACCGCTTAGTGTGAAATCGCCCCTTAAGGCGCCAATCATAAATTTAGAGTATTTGCTATCGGCGGAATAAACATTTTTAACAATTTGCAGAGAATAATCATCCTCATAACTTTGGCTAATAGTTAAAGTGCCGACGGTATCAATGCGGTAATTACTGTATTTCGAATTAAGGAGTTTTAAGTTTTTAATACTTTGAGTTTCTAAATTAAACTCGTAGCAAAGCAATTCGGCTTGTTCCATTTTTTCTACTTCAAAGCGGCTGTATTTATAATTACCGCCTAGCTTTTTAAGCCCAACAAAACGGTATTTAGTTTCATAGCCATCACCGCTCAGGCTATTCATAGTGCGGATTCGCAGTTCTGAATATTTCGCATTAAGTTTAATGTCGCCCCATTTTTCACCGTATAATTTCTGCTCATAAAGCATAATGTCGGCTTCCTTCAACTCAACAATATTGGCATCGCCGTATTTTAAATTGAGACTGGCTTTATTCACTTTGTCTAGGCTCAGTCTGCCCGAATATTGCTCAATCTGTATATTGTCTATGTTTCCTTTTATAAGCAAGTCTTTATAGGAATGTTTAATATTCATGAAAAGAGAGGCGGGCACTTTTAGGTTGTACACTAGTTTAGCCTCATCGTCGGAAAACTCCAGATCTACCACCACGAAACGAGCCCAACCTATCTGCTTTTTACTGGGTACAGCACGATAGGTATTAATGTTTAGTTCAGAATCTAATTTAGTAATACCGGCTTTAACATTTTCTTCAAAGGAGGCCATAAACTTTTTAATCTTTTCGTGATCCTCTTGGCCGCGATAATAGAAAGTAGCATCAACGGAAATTTCGTTTTTATCCCAAATTTCAATGTAGGTTTTGGTGTTTTTAGCATCGAGGTTTAGTCGGTCTAGGCCAGATGCGCTAACCGTAACATGCGCCGATTTCTCAATGGCCATTTCTTTGGCATTAGCATAGAAGCCAATACATAGGCCTAAAAGACTATAAATTAATGTTTTCATGCGGATGATGTTTTTCTTTTCGTTTTAGTTCTCTTTCGATGCGGATTAATAGATGCAGGCGTTTTTCGTAGTAGTCAATAAGTACTTTAACCAACTCTTCTTCGGGCACGCCTTTACCGATGTCAGCGCGGTATTTTTCATTGATCTTTTCCAAGGCGCTTAGTTCATTGAAAATCCAGTTTAAATCGGGGTCTTTTTGCAATTGCGCCAAGGGAATGCGATTTTGTAGGCTATCCAATTCTTGACTGTAATTTCGCTCTAAGCTTAAAAAGGAGGAGGGTAAAAGTTGCCTTTGCTGCGGCACAGCCTTTTCCTTGATCTGTATTTGCCAAATCAGGGGGATACTGAGGCCAAGTACCAAAATGGCTGCTGCCCAAAACCAAGGAAAGCTTCTTTTGGGTGGAGCTTTAATTTGGCTACCAACAGAGTCCCATAATTCCGACGGAACCTCGGCTTGGTCAAGCTTACTGCGGTTTTCTTCGATATACTTTTTAATGGACATGTTTATTTAAGAGTTTTTGTTTTATTCTGCTTTTTGCGTAGCGCAGTTGACTTTTTGAAGTGGATATATTGATATTCAAGCGCATAGCGATATCTTCGTGTTTGAGGTCTTCTAAATAGAAAAGTTGAAAAACCAATCTGCACTTAGCGGGTAATTCCTCAATTATTTTAAGCCAATCGGCAATATCAAGTTCACTTAAGCTATTAAACTCTTCCTCAATTAATTCCTCGTGATCTGCAATTTTCCATTCTTCTTCCTTAATAGGATTATGCTTGCGGTAATACTGCAGCGCTTGGTTTATCGCAATGCGCTTCAGCCAAGCGGGAAAGGTCTTATTGTTCTTTAAGTCATTAATACGATTAAAGGCTAAGATGAAGGTTTCTTGTAGCAAGTCCTGCGCAATATCTTCACGGCCTACAATACGCAGAATACTATTGTAGCTCGCTTTGCTGCAGGATTCGTAAAGGCTGCGGGCTGCAGCCGCATCCCCCTTTTTCCAATTACTAACCCAATTTCCTATTTCTTCCACGCCGTTTATTCGCATTCTATTTTAAAGATGCCGAGAGTGGTGAAAGGTTGTAATTTTTTGGAGATAATATTTTCTGATTAACGCTATGTACTTTAATGTTCTAAAAATCAGAATATTAAAATTTATCGTGAAATAAGAGAAAACAAATAATTGGTCTCAAATAATTATTTGAGCGGTATCAATTCATCTTTTAAGTCGAATGGACGCTTAGCTTATAGCAACTTGCACTCTTAAAAATTAACTAAGAACTTAAAAATATCACCCATGAAAAAAATAGCACTTTTATTAATTGCCTTATTGATGATAGCTTGCAACAGTCAGCGTACGGTGATACAAATACCGGCTAAGCATAGTGTAGAAATGGATTATCGCGATTTCGCAATGTATAAAGTGGAGATCCAAAACCAGGGTTTTGATGGACTGGAGATCTCGCTTGAGAATAAAGAGAGTGGTAAGAAAGTAGAGGGCTTCGGTTTAGGTAGAAAAGGTAGAGTAGACCTTCATGTGGCGCAGGCAAATAATTTGGTTATCACAAACAGTAGTTCTACCGATGCTCATATAGCGCTGGAAATAGAAGAAGAAGCCTTGAGCTCTAAAATCTCAAATGCTGCCAAGGATATTCCATTTACCCTGCGAAATTCTACCGCCCGATCTATTCCCCTAATAATTCCGGGTGTTATGAATCCGAATTTATCGCCTTTTTCCAATAGCGGGGTAAGTTTAAAAGTGGGGCAAGAGATACTTTTCAGGCAAGGCTTTCGAAACTACCTATTATTGCGGGTTGATGAGTCTATAGAGGCTGGAAAGGTATTGGATGTGGCCAAATTATTAAAAGAACGCAAGCTGGAGCTTGGTTTAGATTAGTAAGGTTTAGGCCCTAAAAAAAAGCTAGACTCAAGGATAATTAGAATTATATTTAGCTCTTTAAGATGAGCATTTACACCACCCCTCTTCAGTTTGGTTATTTTTTAAGCCTGTTATTATTCTTGGTTTTTTTATTTAGGTCCTACTACCGAGAAATGATCAGCGACAGGTTTCTCGCTTTTCTCATGTTGATTTTCGCTTTGGAATTGCAGGATTATACCTTCGGCTTCGCGGGAATTAATTTATTGTGGGAAGAGTTAAACGGCTTTCCCAGAGGCGTCGCCCTTCTTTTAGGTCCAATGATGTATTTCTACCTTTGCTCGCAGATAAATATTAACTGGCAGTTTGGAAGGAAGGACCTGTGGCACCTTATACCATGGAGCATTGGTTTTCTCTTTAATTTAGTAATCTTCTTAGGTGGCGAAGAATTTGTTACCGCTTATCAGTCTAGCAAACTATCGTATTACCAAGGCTTTCTCCTTACCCTCGTCCGCTGGCTTAGTTATGGTTATTATTTTTATCACTCTATTCGGCTCTATCGCGCTTACCGCACTTGGATTGACCAAAGCTTTTCCGAGCTTGAAACCATTAGCCTATCTTGGTTCCGAAACTTCATCTATTTAATGCTCTTTTGGGTAAGTTTTCGGGAGTTTATGATAGTGTTAGATTTTATTTTAAAGCTCGATTTCTACCAAGACTGGTGGTGGAATTTAGTTTTAGTAGGAGTAGCAGTTTATGTAGGCATAAGTGGTTTAAGTCAGGCACCAGCTTCTCGCCTTTCTTTTACTAGAGATAAGGAAGTCAAATTAGCTATGAAGCCTAAAATCACCGCGGAGCATAAGGAAATAATAAAACGCCTAGATCATTCCATGCAAGCAGAAAAACTCTTTCTACAATCGCAATTAAACTTAAGAGACTTGGCCCAGCACTTAAAGGTTCCAGGCGGTCTTCTTTCGGCAGCAATTAATAGCCAAAAGAAGGTTAATTTTAATGATTATATCAATGCACTCAGGGTAGATGAGTTTTTAACAGCAATAGAAAAAGAAGGGAGCCATGCCTATACTTTATTGGCGCTTGCGCTAGATTGTGGTTTTAATAGCAAAGCCACTTTTAATCGTGCATTTAAAAAAGAGAAAGGACTTAGTCCTAGGGAGTATCTAAGCACAATCAAGAAGTGATCATCTAGGACTTTCTCCAAATGCAAAGTCATTTTAATTTTTGGGCTAAAGAAGCCCAAGAAAAAAACCCAAAGCGCCGGCAACCGGTGTTTTGGGTTTTTTGGTGGAGAATATCGGAGTCGAACCGATGACCTCTTGCCTGCCAGGCAAGCGCTCTAGCCAGCTGAGCTAATCCCCCATATTTTGGGAGGGCAAATATATGGTATTTTTCGATTTATTGAAAAATTTTAACAAAGCCTTTCGGAACAACGGTGTTTTCTCGTTTAGCCTTTACTAGCCTTCGCTTTTATTAAGCTAAGCCTTGTTGCTCCTCCTTGAAAAAAAGACTCCGAAGCCTAATTTTAGATTTGCGAAATACTACTTTTGGTAGAATTAATCAGCGCCGTATTGAAACAGTATATCCTACTTTCCCTTTCTTTGATGTTTTTAAGTTCTTGTCGAAATGTGGATCCAGAACTTAACTTTTACATTGCCACCAGTGGGCAGTATAGCCTCCCCGCTAATACAGTGGTAAACGTCCCTTTAAGTGACACCATTGCCAATATTGCAACAAATTCTCAGGCGATTTTTTCGAATAATAATACCCGCGCTGATTTACTATCTGAGATTACTTTAAGCAATCTCAGTTTGGAGTTGATAAATCCAATAGATGGTAATTTTAATTTTGTAGAAGCCATTACTGTTTATATTAATGCGGAAGGTTTACCCGAAAAACAGATTGCCAATATAGTGGAACCAGACCCGAATGTGAGGCAAATATTTCTGCAAATTAATGGTGCGGATCTGCAAGACTATCTTATAAAGTCTAAGTACAGTATGCGGGTAGTTACAATTACAAGAGCTTTTTTATTGAACGCAGTAGACATAGAACTTAATAGTCGCTTTTTAGTAAAAGCGAAACCCTTGGATTAGTAAGCATAAATTAGCGTCTTCTTTTATAATGGCTTTGCTGGCTAATTTGAGGCTGATACTTTACTAATTCAAGATCAAGCTCTTTTGCTAATTTTTTAGCGGCTTCAAGAGCAGCTTCTTTATTCCCATGTCTTTGAATTTCTAATTTCTGTCGGTGGTTCTTATTCAATAAGAAAACACCAAAATAAACCGCACTATTCTCAAAGCTAGACATGGCGTAGCTAAAGGCTTTGTAGCTATCTTCTCTACGTAGAATACCCAAATGGCAAAACTTTTTTAAACTCTCCCAGTTCCCAAACTTGAAGCCGAAAATATTGCTATAACTGCGATAACGTTGTTTTGCCAGATCTAGCTGAATACCATTATAACTAAGGCTAACGAAAACCCCCACCAAGCTGAAAGCTAAAGCGAAAATTTGAAAGAGCGCCGCAAATAGGCCGATCGCAATTAGCATATAACCCGCATAAATAGTGGGTTTGGGAAAGACCTTAGCTAATTTAAAATCGAGCATTAAGGCTTACTAATTTGAGCTAAAATGTAATCGAGGTCTACGTTTTCTTCAAAAAGATCAATAGCGCGTTTAATTTTCCAGGGGGTATCGCGGTTAATTTTAACTTCTATGCGTGAAACTTTCAAAACCACTCCGTAGGTGTCTAGTTCGGTATGTAGCAAAGGTGTTTCGTATTCGTCTATTATGGCATTGGTTTCGTCGCTCACTTCCCCTTCGCCGCAGATAATAATTCCGCTTAAGGGCCATTCGCCTACATTGGCTTCATTGTTAATATGAATAATGCGTTTTATGGCATTATCTAATCGATGTGCCCCAACTACCAATAAAAGGTTTTTACGCTTCTCTAATTTAGCGCGATCGATAACGGTGCCCGCTAAAACATCAGCCACCTTGTTTTTTAAATTGTGAGGATTGGCGAGAACTTTTCCAAAAATGGCTTTTGCTACCGTGCCCATTACGGGATAAGCCAAAGTGCGATCATAAGGCACCATTCCCAAAAGAGGAATGCCAACGCTATCCAAATATTTCTGCAAGTAGGGACGGATTTTCTCAATCTTATCTTCCCGCACTTTATTTACAATAATACCTAAAATGGGCACCTTTTCTTCTCTAAAAAGAGAGATGCACATATTAATCATATCTATGGTTGAACCAACACCACCTTCGGCAATAAAGATGACCTGAGCATCTAGCATTTTAGCCACGCGTGCATTGGATAAATTAACCACCGAACCTACACCAGGATGGCCAGTACCCTCGTGGATGGTAAGCTCCTTGCGTTTTTCTAGCTCAGCCTTAGCATTCATAATTTTTTGAGGATAATTGAAGCCCTCAGGGTTATCTAAAAAGTCAGTGGTAGCGCCCGTGCCCAAAATAACGGGACTGTGAATTTCGGGGAGTAAATCAAAGCGAATTAAATCAGAAAAAAGAATGGTATCCTTGTCTACTCTTAAATCGTTTAACTCTACAAAAGACTGACCTACCGGCTTGCAATATCCCACGTCTAAGCCTAATCTTTGCAGGCAATAAGCAAGTCCTAGGGTAGAGGTAGTTTTGCCAACATGTTGTTTAGAAGCGGCTACATATAAGGTGTGGTATTTCTTCATGGTCTTGTATTTTGCTCGCGGGCAGATGCGAATTTAAAGGGTTCTAAAGGTACTAATTAAGCCTATATTTTAGAGAGAGATTATATTTTCCTCACATTTTTAAATTGCCGAACTTCGCGCTATGCAGGAAAAAATAAACTGGAATAATTGTTATAGTCCGATGCGCTTTGGCGAGGATGTCGCTCGCTTTGATGAGCGCTCTGTGTATGAGCGCGATTACGATCGCATTATTTTTTCTTCGGCCTTTCGCCGCCTGCAAAACAAAACGCAAGTATTTCCTCTACCCGAAAGAGTTTTCGTGCACAATAGACTTACGCATTCGCTCGAAGTGGTTAGTGTAGGCCGTTCTTTAGGGATGATGGTGGGCGAACGCTTGGCCGAGTTACCCGAAATTAAAGACAATCCGCGCTCGGTGCAGTTTTACCAAGATCAGCTTAAAGCAGTTATTTCGGCGGCATGTTTAGCGCACGATCTAGGTAACCCTGCTTTTGGTCATTCGGGAGAAGAAGCGATTTCTAAATATTTTTTAGATCGTCAAAACGACCAAGGTTTTCGCTCGGCATTTAAGCCTGGGGAATGGGAAGACTTAACAAATTTTGAAGGGAACGCCAATGCCCTACGCATCTTAACGAAACAGTTTAACGGCCGTTTAAAAGGTGGCTATCAAATTACTTACACGACGCTTGCCAGTATTTTAAAATACCCCTGCGAAAGTTTAGCACGCGATAAATCTCAAGGCAAGCACCGTTCAAAATTTGGTTATTTCCAAAGTGATGCGGAGGTTTTTGATAAAGTAATTAAGGAGTTTGGTATGTTGGAAGATAGCCGCACACCGCGTGCTTATTTCCGCCACCCCTTTGTGTACTTAGTAGAAGCTGCCGATGATATTTGCTATAGCATTATCGATTATGAAGACGCCCATCGCTTAGGAATATTAAGCTTCGCGGAGGTACGCGATGATTTAATGGCTCTGATAGATGCAGATGGCAAGAGTGATATGAGTCGTTTGCGACAAAACTTGGAGACCCTGCGCGAAGATAAAAATGAGTCGGTGGCTTATTTGCGGGCTAAGGCTATAACGGCTTTGGTAAACCGTTGCGCCGATAGTTTTATGGATAACCGCGAAGCCATTTTAAGGGGTCAGTTTAAAACGAGTTTGATGGATTCCTTAGCCGGTTTAAAGCAGGCTTTAAGCATCATTGAAAAGAAGTCTATCGGTAAAATTTACAACCACGAATCGGTGGTGAAAATCGAATTGGCAGGCTTCAAAATTATGAGTGGTCTTATTGAGGATTTAGTAGAAGCGGTGCTAATTAGTGAGGATCAAGCGCAAAAAAGGCATCATAAAATTCTCAGTTTAATACCCAGTCAATTTAAATACGCATCTGGCGCAAGCCCCTACGAAAAGGTAATGACTGTGCTAGATTATGTAAGTGGAATGACGGATAATTACGCTTTAGAACTCTACCGTAACCTGCGAGGAATTTCGGTTCCGGCAGTGTAGTTTTAAGAACTCAAGCGTTGGGCAAAGTCGAGAAAAGCACTTAAAAACCCATCTTGGCTACGACCATAACTAGGATCGACAATAGTTCCCTTTTCATCTAAAACTTGGTCCATTTTACCTACCATAAGCATCCGAGGGTGAGGAAAGGCATTGATAGTAAGTATGTTTTGCTGCAGCTGATAGGCAGCACGAACGCCACCCATGGCCCCAGTGGAACCCGTGGCCACCCCAATAGGCTTGCCACTGAAAGGGTCCTTGGCAAAGAGATCGATGAAGTTTTTCAATCCCGAAGAAATGGCACCGTTGTACTCGGGGCTTAAAAAGATGAAGGCTTCGGTAGCCATCAGTTTTTGGTTTAAATCCTGTAATTCTGGGCTGGGATTTTCTAAAAGGGCAAAGCGTTCTTCAAAAGGGGGCAAGGCCAATGCCGCCAAGTCAATTACTTCTATCGGATGACCTTTTTCGGTTATGGCGTGCTTTAAGGCTAGGGCAATTCTGTGACTGATTCTGCCTCTACGGGTGCTGCTGGAAATGATAGATATCTTCATAGACAAGGGCTAAATTGTATAGCCTAATTTTTTAGGGAATTAAATAACAGCTATTTCTTCAGTAGGGAGCCAGCCTAATTTACCGTCGGGTAATTTTATTTTCGACCAGTTTTCAAATTGCTCTAAACGCAGGGCTTTGGTGCCTTCATGTAAAATAAAAACATCGTCGGCACTTTCGGAGGGACCACTTTTCACATAACTCGAGTCTTCTAAAAGTATGACTCCTTGGTTATTAGTTAAATAATTTTGATGGCTCCAAGCCATTATTAGTGCAAATAGGGTGATGCTTAAACCGCTCACAATGGTTATAAAGCCTAGGCGAAGATACTGGCTAAAGAGGTAAAGGGCAAAGCCTAGGGTAGCCAGTAAAAACGCGAAGAGTGCCAGCCGGGCCCAATTGTCGGGACTCAGTAAACTTATAATAGCCAGTCGGCTCGCTTGAAAGAGGTTTTCGGGCACTTCTTCAAAACGATCGATGGTTTTTTGCCGGGCAATTTCAAGGTTGTTTTGTACTTCTTCGTCTTGGGGTTTTAGCTTTAGCGCTTTCTCATAATAGAGAATACTTTGGCCAATATTACCTTCTTTAAAATAGGCATTACCGAGATTGTAATATAGGGCGGCATTTTGTTTCCCCGATTGTAAAATGCTATCGTAAAGAGTAATTGCTTTGGGAAAATCTTCGCCTTGATAGGCACGATTCGCCTCTTCAAAAAGCTCTTTTTGAGCGAGGAGTCCGTTAGGTAACAGCAGGAGAAAGCTAAATGAAAGTAGGATTAGTTTTTTCATAATTCACCTTCAATTTCAGTTAAAATGACACTGGCCTCTTGGTAATCGCTTTGAGCATTGGCCATGGTTGCTTGGGTATAGCGGGCCATTTCTGCTTGCTCTATAATTTTAAGTAGGCGCTCTTGAATTTGACTGGATAAGCCGCGGCGACTTAATTCCTCCTGCAGTCTATCGCGCGATTGCTCATGGGCGGGCATTTTAAGCTTATCAGAAATATAACCCCAAAGTGCTTCCAGTAAGGCTTGGTAGAACTCCGCTGCCTTATTTTCATCGAGGGCTTTTTTGGCACTTTTCAATCGTTTGGCGGCTTTTTTAGCCGCTTTTTGCTCACGTAAAGCACCGGGGTTGGCACGTTTGTTATTTTCCTTAGTCCAGAAGAAGTACAAGCCTAAATTTATTAAAATCAACAGTATGAGACTGGTCCAGAAAGTTTTACTTAACCAGAAGCTATCGTCACTTTTCAGCCATCTGCCCGCTTTGGTTTTAATAAATAGTATCTCCTTAGAGATAAAGTTTACTTCTTCTTTTTCGTTGCTACCCATCTGGGCTTGACCATTGATATTGTTTGAAACCTGGCCACCGCTCACCTTAATTTCGTAGCTATCGCTGCTAATGGTTTGGTAAGATTCACTTTGTGGATTAAAAAAACTGAATTTAATCGGATCAATTTTATAGGTGCCGCCATAACGTGGTACCAGTAAATATTCGATCACCTTAGAGCCTTTCATTCCGTAAGATCCCACACTACTACGTTCGGTAATTTCGGGGTCAAAAACCTCAAAAGCCTGCGGAAATTCAGGTTGAGGAATATCAGCTAATTTGATGTTTCCCGTGCCGTTCAGCTCGATACGCAGGGTAACACTTTCGTCGGTACTAATGTCGGTATTGCTGAGGCTAACTTTAAAATCGTAACGCCCTACGGCCCCACTAAAATTATCAGGTCTGCCCTTATCAGGTAGCGGCTTAACCACAATAGTCGGGAAGTTTACGCTCAGCTCCTCGGTGCTATTGCGAGTAATGGGGAAACCAAAAAAGTCGCGTCGACCTGAGTTAACCCGAATGGGAACATTTAGTCCGATAGCACCGGGTTTTAGCTCACCGGTTTGCTGGGGAATAAGCACCATTTTCTGTAAATCAGCCGCTACATAGCGTTGACCATTAATATATTCTTCGCTGGTTTCAATGCGTTTTTCGTTAATATTTTCGCGGTAGAAACCTTTAAAACTAGGCTCTTCTGAAAAGCTATGCTGACCGATTTCTGTACGAAAGTAAAGGCGGTAACGCGCGTAAATCGGCTCCCCTTGATAAACACTTGATTTGGAGACCAAACCTTTTAAAATAAGGTCTTCATTTTTAGCATTTTGTTGGGCTACTTCCTTTTTCTTGCTAACCGTAATATCGAGGCTTTCGGTACGGTAGGTTTGCCCATCGGCCTTAATGTAAGCAGGCCCAATGGTGAACTGACCAATATTGGTAGCTTGTAAAATATAGCTATAGGTAATGTTTAAACGGGTGCCGCTATTATCCATATAAGTGCTAACGGAAGTATTAGGTCCGCCTAAAACCTTAAAACCATTGAAGTCGGGTGCTTGGAAGCTATTTGCCCTTTGGTTTACTTTAAACTCTACCGCAAAGCGCTGTCCTTGCTGCACATTTTTGCTAGCCACACTAACGTCAAAGCTAACCTGAGCAAGACTGCTAAAGCTTAAGAAAAGAGCAATATATAGGCTGAGTTTTTTCATCACCAGTCTTTCGCGCTTTTATTGGGTTTGGCCTTTATTTTTTGTTGCAATAGTTTCTGCTGTAATTTCTCTTCATCGCGGTTTAAAGCTTGCAGCAGGCGTTCGGCGTTTTCGCGACTAATTTTATCCTTTCCCTGTGAAGGCGATTTATCAGGATCCTGCTTCTCTTGATCCTGCTTTTGTTGATCTTGCTTTTGTTGATCTTGCTGCTGGTCATCCTTTTTATCCTGATCCTTCTGGTTCTGATCTTTCTTGTCCTTGTCCTGACCCTTTTGATCTTGGTCCTTTTGATCTTGGTCCTTCTTATCTTGATCTTTTTTCTCTTCGTCTTTTTTGTCGTCTTTCTTATCCTGATCTTTATTTTGATCTTGTTGCTGTTCTTGCTTTTGCATTTGGCGGATAGCCTGACTAAGATTATAGCGCGTTTCCTCGTCCTTCGGGTTGAGCGTTAGAGATTTTTTATAAGCTTCAATAGCCTCTTCCAGTTTCTTTTCCTGTAAATGCGTGTTACCAATATTATGCAGGGCTTGGGCTTGCTCTTCTTTCGTTTCGGCCAGGCTTAAGCTTTTTTCAAAAGCCTCCAAAGCTTCGCTGTAACGCTCTTGTTTGTAGAGGGCATCGCCTAAATTGAAATTACCCAAGGCTTCATTCTTCCCTTCCTCATTAAGCGCTCTGCGGTAGGCGATTTCGGCCTCATCGTATTTGTTGGCTTTGTAAAGATCGTTCCCTTCTTTAATCTTGGTATTGCTGTTTTGGGCCTGTAAGGTCAAGCCAAGAAGCGCAGCAATGACGGCCAAAAAATTCTTAGTCATCATTTTTTAAAGAGATTTAAGTTTTTAAACCATTGGGTTTTCCGCTCTAGGATAAACACATCGAGTAAAAGTAATAGTAAAGCAGGCGCTAAAAGCCACTGAAACTGATCTTCATAATCGGCGAACAGGCTGGTTTCAAATTGTTTCTTTTCCATGGCATTTATCTCCTCCATTAAAAAGTTAACGCTGCCACGTGTGCTGTTGCCAGATACGTATTTACCGTCACTTTCCTCGGCAATTTCCTCTAGCAGTTTGCTATTTAGTTTGGTGATTACCACCTCATTATTCTGATCTTTTTTATAGCCAATGCGACGCGATCCGCTCATTTCCGGAATGGGTGCTCCTCTTTCGCTGCCAATGCCTAAAGTATATATGCTAATTTGTTGATCGCGCGCTTTATCGAGGGCATCATCAATACCTTCTTCATGATCTTCGCCGTCGCTTATTATTACTAATAAACGGTTCTTTTGGTCGGTATCATCAAAATACTGGGTGGCCAGCTCAATCGCTTCGCCAATGGCTGTCCCTTGGGAGGGGATGAGGTCGGTATTGATGCTTTTTAGAAATAAACGGGCAGCACCGTAGTCGGTAGTAATGGGTAATTGTGGATAAGCCCGACCAGCATAAGTGATAATACCAATTCGATCACTTACGAGCTCATCTAGCGTACGCGAAATAATAAGTTTAGCCCTTTCCAAGCGATTGGGTTGCACGTCTTCCGCTAGCATACTTTTACTTACGTCGATGGCGAAAACGATATCCACTCCTTCGCGCTGCACTTTTTCGAGGCGAGAGCCAACCTGCGGATTTACCAAGGCTAGCGCTAAAAGAGCGATTATACAAAGCGCCAAAATGAGCTTTAATAGGGGTTTGTTTTTAGATCGCTCGGGACTAAGCTTTTGCAGTAGCTCGCGCTCGCCAAAATAGTTTTGAGCTTTTCTTTTCCAAGAGAGAAAAAGCCCATAGAATACCAATACCGCAGGAATAAGCAGTAAGAGGTAAAAGTATTGTGGTTCTTCCAATTGGTACATTAAATAAAGCTTTTTAAGAAGGTATAACGCAAAATCACCTCGAGGCTAAATAGTGCTAGCGCCCATAGTATGAAAACATCAAATTTCTCGTCGTAGGTGTAAAACTTAATTTCTTGTAATTTGGTTTTTTCGAGCGCATCAATTTCATTGTAAATGGCTTGTAGCTTTTCATTATCAGTGGCTCGGAAGTATTTACCACCGGTTTCATCCGCTATTTGCTGCAGTAGTTCTTCGTCTATATTAACCTCCAAATTAGCGAATTGAAATCCGCCGCGACCATCATAAGCAATGGGTGTACGGGCTAAACCCTTCGTGCCAACACCAATGGTATAGACTCTAATATTAAATTCTTTGGCCAGTTGAGAAGCGGTAATAGGGTCTATTTCACCGCGATTATTTTCACCATCGGTTAAGAGAATAGCCACCTTACTTTTCGCTTTACTATCTTTCAGACGGTTTACAATAGTAGCTAGCCCCATGCCAATGGCTGTTCCATCTTCAATTAAACCGTGACGTAAATCGGCTAGGGCATTGCGCAAAACAGCATGGTCGGTGGTTAGTGGTGTTTGCGTATAACTTTCGCCGGCGTAAACCACTAATCCGATGCGATCGGTGGGACGACCTTCAATAAAATTTGCCGCCACTTCTTTAGTAGCCTCTAAGCGATCGGGTTTCAAATCTTGCGCAAGCATAGAGGCGGAAACATCCACTGCCATAACAATGTCAATACCCTCTGTATCGCGGCTGCGACTTTTTTCTTGAGAGCTGCGCGGTCGTGCCAAACCAATAATAACTAGGCTAATAATGGCTAGGCGTAATAATGGCGAAAGAAAACGCAACCAAGCCCGGCGATTGTTTTTTTGCTGCGCTAAAAATTCGGTTTCTGGAAAAAGTAATTCTGGGTGACTTTTATTTTCTTTAAGATAATACCAGACAAGGATGGGTATCAGAACCAAAAGAAGCCACAGAAATTCGGGATTTTGAAATTCGTACTTACTCATGCTCTTCCTCCTTCACTTGTTTAATCTGGGTTTTTAAAACGAAATTTTTAATGGCTTGAAAAGCTTCTTCATTTTCGTGCGGTAAAGCTTGCTGCTTGGCGAATTTCACCATGCTGCTGAGGCGAAGGCTTTTACTTAGGGCCGCGAAGCTTTCGGGGTCTAGCTCTAGTTTGGAAATTTTTCCTATCAATTCCTCGGCGGTACTTTCCATGGCTTTAATGGAGAATTCCCTCTCCAGGAAGTGACGCAGGATATCGATTAATTCCGAATAATACTCTTTTTGCAGGCCTTCTTGCCAAAGTTTGCGTTCCTCTAGTTTGCTAAGCTCTTGCAGGGCCCATTCGGCTGCGGGTAGGCTTGGAATGATTTCCCGAGTAGGTGCTTTCTTTTTGGAGCGGTAACGCTTCACAAGCCAGTAAATAAGAAAGGCAGTCGCTAATACCGCTATAGAAATATATAGCCAAGGCAACCAATCAAAGGGAGCGTCTAGGGGGTCTTTAATATCATAAAGCTCTTTGTCTTCTTGGGCTTTTGCAAGGTCTACCCGAATTATAAATCCCTGACTAAAGGCAGTATCGATTGCCGTTACTAAGGCTAAGCCGGGGATATGCACAATGCCGCTATCGAAAGAACTGATGCTAATATTCTGTGTTAAGGTAAGCTGATTATTTTCGAGAAGGCTATCGATAGAGCCAACTTCAATAATACTAAGACCTTTAATGGTGTCGGGTAAGATCGGCCATTGATAATCTTCTTTGACGGGAATATTACCTTTAAGCTGAAGATTTATTTGTTCCCCGATTAATATGCTATTGGTATCTGCTTGGAGCGAGAAACTTGTGCTTTGGGCAGATAGAATGCTGCTGCAGAGGCTAACAAAAAGAAGGATTACTTTTTTCATCGACTGCGTTTTTTAAAATATCCTAAAAGCGCCGAGGCATACGATTGATCGATGCGAATGGAAAGCTCACCCGAGCCGCTTCTTAAAAAACTCTCCAAATAGTAAGCTTTAGAATCATTAAAACGCTTTCTCAATTTGGCGCGCAATTTATGGGATGAGGTATTTACCCAATGGATTTTTCCCGATTCGGGATCTTTCAGTGGCAGCAAGCCTAAATTGGGTAATTCTTCTTCGCGCGGATCGTAAATGCGAATACCAGTTAAATCGTGCTTTCGGCTAGCAATTTTTAAGCTATCGCGGTACCGTGTATCCATAAAATCGCTTAATACGAATACAATGGCGCGTCTTTTCTGAAAGGCACTAAAAAACCGCAGGGCCTCACTAATATTGGTTTTGGTGCTTTGCGGCTTAAACTCAATAAGTTCTCGGATAATGCGCAAGGTATGCGACTTACCTTTAGCAGGAGGGATAAATTTTTCGACTTTATCGCTAAAGAAAAGCACCCCCACTTTGTCGTTATTTTGAATGGCAGAGAAGGCGAGGGTAGCGCAAATTTCGGTAATCATTTCGCGCTTAAGTTGATTGCGTGAGCCAAAGTTTTCGGAGCCGCTCACATCTACTAAAAGCATTAAGGTTAATTCGCGCTCTTCCTCAAATACCTTAATGTGAGGTTGGTTTAATTTGGCGGTAACATTCCAGTCAATCGCTCTAATATCATCGCCAATTTCATAAGCCCTAACTTCACTAAAAGTCATACCACGGCCCTTGAAATTACTGTGATATTCACCCGAGAAGATATGATTACTCAATCGTCGGGTTTTAATCTCAATACGGCGTACTTTCTTAAGAAGTTGTTGAGTGTCCATTAGGCGCTAAAAGGCTTTTTAGGATAAAAAAAATTAGGGTTGAGATTTCTAAAACAAAGACTATGGCACGTCTACGTTATCGATAATCTGATTGATTATATCTACGCTGCTTACGTTTTCTGCTTCCGCTTCGTAGGTAATTCCAATACGGTGACGAAGCACATCTTGCACTACGGCACGCACATCTTCGGGAATTACATAACCGCGACGCTTGATAAACGCTTGCACTTTCGCAGCATTAGCGAGGGCAATGCTACCACGCGGTGAAGCACCAAATTCAATTAAAGGTTTTAAAGAAGGCAGGCGATATTCCTCGGGTTTACGGGTGGCGAAAACAATATCGAGAATGTACTTCTCAATTTTCTCATCCATGTACACTTCTTTTACGACTTCTCTCGCTTTTAAAATGGTATCGAGGCTTACTACTGCGTTGATTTTCTCTTTATTTCCGCTTAAGTTTTGACGCATGATTAGGCGTTCTTCTTCCTGCTTGGGATACGTAATAACCGTCTTCAGCATAAAGCGATCGCTTTGCGCTTCCGGTAAGGGATAAGTTCCTTCTTGCTCTACTGGGTTTTGAGTTGCTAATACTAAGAAAGGCTTAGGTAAAGGATAGGTTTTTTCGCCAATGGTAACTTGGCGTTCTTGCATGGCTTCTAAAAGAGCACTTTGCACTTTGGCTGGTGCGCGGTTAATTTCATCCGCTAATACGAAATTTGCGAAAATGGGTCCCTTTTTTATCGCGAACTCATTGTCCTTCATATTGTAAATTTGGGTACCTACCACGTCGCTAGGCAAAAGGTCTGGAGTAAACTGTATTCGGCTATAATCTGCTTCGATGGCTTCCGAAAGTGATTTGATGGCCAGCGTTTTGGCAAGGCCTGGAACCCCTTCAAGTAAGATGTGGCCATTTCCCAATAAGGCAATTAAAAGTCTTTCGAGCATGGTTTTTTGACCGATAATGGACTTGTTCAGTTCCATCATTAAAAGGTCAACAAATGCGCTTTCTTTTTCAATTTTCTCATTCAATGCTCTGATATCAATTGAGCTTTGACTTGTATCCATATAGTTTCCTTTAAATCGGTTAGGAATCGGGTTTTTAACAGTCCTGCGAATTTGAAGCAAAGGCCTTTAAATACGCGTTAAAGCCTTGTTAAAAAAATCTATATAAGCATCTAAACTTCAGTGCTTCCAATTCAGCGGTCGCAAGAAAAGACAATTTGAAGAGAAATGCTCTAATAGATAAGGCTTAACTATGAGATAATACTGACAGTTGATCCTAAATTATTGAGGCTTAACAATCTTACTTTAGTTCATGAGTAAATAGAGCGCATCTCAGCTCTAGCTGTGTTAAGCCCTTTTTAGCTCTGTGTTAATAGCCTTACTAAGAGGTGTAAAAGCTTAAAGCTGAAGCCCTTTTGACTTAACAATCAGAAACAAAATTTGCGGCATCAAAAACCAATTAGAAAATAAGATGAAAAAATTAGTACTCTTCTTAGGTCTTGGTGCGGCATTTTTTAGTGCTAAAGCTCAGACTAATTTTAATCCTGAAATTGACGTGACCAACTGGGAGCCTACCACTATAATAGTGCCTAGCTCTCCTTTAATCACGCAGTATTTGTTTATTGGCGGTCATCACAAAGTGCAAACTACCGCAACTTATGGAAACAATGCGGGCGAGGCCTTGGCTAAGCAATGGCACGACTTTATCGGCTTTACTCCCGATAACGCAGGCAGTGATTTAGGCTGGATTTCCGTAAACCACGAAATGGTTGTCGCCAATGATTCTATCGGTGATGGCGGTGGAATGAGTGTTTTCAAAGTACGTCGTGACCCGGCTACGGATTCACTTATTATTGTTGATCAAACTTTAAGTGATGGTCGTCAGGGTAAATTTTTCGCGGTTGATTTCGCCAATACCGTAGGCGAAACAGGTATGAACTGTGGTGGTATCACTGCTCCTGATGGTAGAATTTGGACCGCTGAAGAATGGTGGAGAGGTTCTAATGCCGATTTAGCTGATCGCGATACAGGTATGTTTACCATTGGAACAGGAACCTCCACTAGTCCAGTTAGCGCTGGCTTTCCTGCTTACGATGGCCAAACAATTGCGAAATACGAGAACTACAACTACATGGTAGAAATTGATCCTCGTGAGGCAAAGGCAATTCGCAAGCAGTATAACTGGGGTCGTCAGGCTTTTGAGGGCGGGGCCGTTATGCCTGATAATAAATCAGTTTATTTAGGCGCCGACGCTACTCCTGGTTTCTTTACCAAATTTGTGGCTACTACCGCGGGTGATTTTACTACTGGAACTACTTACGTTTATAAGCACGATGCTACTGGATCGAAGTGGGTGGAAATTGACAATAGCGACTTGAACAACATGTTAAACTTTGATGCTCGAGCAGTAAGTGCTGGGGCTTCTATGTTTAACCGTATTGAGTGGGTTACCGAAATAGGAGGTAAAGTTTATTTTACCGAAACAGGTAGAGATAATCCCGCAGGTGCTTGGGCTGGCGAAAAAGCGGCTGGTGCGGTTTTCGCTCCACACCATTTAGATAGAGCGGCTGAGCAAAGCTTGGAGTTTGGTAAAACTATTAGCCCTGATAGCAGCGAGTATTGGGATTATTATGGACGTGTTATGATGTACGATCCTGCTACTAGCCAAACATCTGTTTTCTTAGAAGGCGGCCCTTATTTCAGCGTTGATCCTAATGCAAGTTCATATCCCGACAAACACTTATCAAACCCTGATGGCTTGAATAAAATCACTATCAATGGAAAAGATTATATGCTTATTAACGAAGACTTAAATGGCACCTCCAAGGGAAGAACCCCAGCTGGTATTTCTAATCGTACTTGTGAATTATTTATGTTGGATATGAGTATTGCTAACCCTACCCTTAACGACTTAGTGCGTATTGCGGTAGTGCCAGTTGGTGCGGAGATCACGGGTGCTATAGGTACAACCGATGGGAAGACCATTCTTTTTAATGTTCAGCACCCTAGTACTTCTAACCCATTTCCATTCAACAACTCTTTAACGGTTGCTATCACGGGTTGGGATCAAGTTACAATTGGCTTAGACGAGGAGGCTTTTGAAGGTAAAACTTTCGAGATGTATCCTAATCCCGCTACTCGTACACTCTACTTTAAAGAGCTTAGTGATATCGCAATTTACAATGTGGAAGGCAAGCGTATGAACGTTTACCGCCAGGTACAAGATATCGATATCAGTCATTTAAACCCTGGGGTTTATTATGTACAAAACACAGACGGTCAAACCCAAAAACTTTTAGTAAAGTAATCTGCATGTTGTTTAATCTGAGGCTGCTTTGTAATGAAGCAGCCTCTTTTTTAATTTTCAATCGATCTTTGTGATGCAAAAGTCAAAACTCATCTGCTTAGCCCTATTACTAATTGGGGTAATAAGTTCTGCATATCGCGCTAAGCCTAGTCCAGCGATAGAGTTGCAAGAGGCATTTAGAGCTAAGTTAAGCGAGTTTGAGACACAAATAGCCAGCTTTAAAACTCGAGTTGGACAGCAGGATTTTGACCAAGGAGACTTGCAAGGGGAATTTTTACAATTACGCCTAAGCTTCAAGGAACTCGAACCTTTCTTATCCTATTTAAGCCCGCAAGATTTTAACGATTATCTCAATGGCGCACCGCTGCCAAAGGTAGAGCGCAATGCCCCGCGTTTAGTGGTAATTGAGCCTAAGGGTTTGCAAATTATGGAGGAGCAAATTTTTGCTTCCGCAGATGAGTTTGACATACAAGCGATTCGAAAATTAACCAAGGAATTGTTATTTCAATATCAGCAGGTTCAAAGGAGTATGCAATACCTGCGCATCAGTAATCGTCAGGTTTTTGAAACTATGCGTTTGGGTTTGATCCGCCTTTTATCCCTCGGTATTACGGGTTATGATACGCCCGCAGGCCGCGAAGATATGGGCGAATCGGAAGCTTCGTGGTTGGCTTTGCGTTCCTTATGTGAACCGTATCTGGCAATAAATACCAATCAGGCTTTAAGTCGTGATATTACAAAGCTTTGGCAAGATGGGGCTCAATATTTAAACGCGGCTCCAAATTTCACGGATTTTAATCGGGCCGATTTTATCCGTTTGTATTTAGATCCGCTTTATGGTAAATTATACGATTTACATTTAGAGCTGGGTTATGAGTTTGCCAAGGAAGTATACCGGGGCGAGCTCGCTTTTAATTACGAAGCTCGCTCAATTTTTGGACAAGACTTCTTTACCCCCGGTTATTTTACTGGCTTGTTAAACACCAATAAGGCGGCTGCCGATTTAGGGAAGCAGCTTTTTTTCGATCCCATATTAAGCAGCAATTTAAAACGCTCTTGTGCTTCCTGTCATCGTCCCGAATTAGCCTTTACCGACGGCTACCCTACTAGTTTAGCGATGGATGGGAAAAAGCATATTAACCGCAATTCCCCCAGTTTAATCAATGCAATTTATACGGAAAGGTTCTTTTACGATTTAAGAGCCGATCGCATGGAAAGTCAGATTGAGCATGTGATTTTTAATCCTGATGAGTTTGCCAATAATTATAAAACAATTCTGCAAAGGCTAAATACCATACCTAAGTATAAAGAAGCTTTTGCCCGTTCATTCCCTGAGTATAATGGGGAAATAAATCGCCAAAGTTTGTCTATGGCTATTACTGCTTATTTAAAAGAACTGACGGCGTTTAATAGTCCGGTAGACCGCTATTTGCGCGGAGAAGGGGAAGTGATTAGCGCTCAAGTTAAGCAGGGTTTTAATCTTTTTATGGGTAAGGCGAATTGTGGTACTTGTCATTTTGCGCCTAATTTCAGCGGTTTGGTTCCACCCATGTTTGAGGAAAGTGAGTCGGAGGTTTTAGGCCTTTTGAAAGGACCGGAGGAGCTGGAGCTTGATGAAGACTTAGGACGATATACGGCTGGTATTCCCACTTATGAGGCAGAGTTTTACAAGCACTCGTTCAAAACGGTTAGTGTGCGCAATGTGAAATTTACCGCGCCTTATTTTCACCATGGTGCTTATGCCACTTTAGCGGAAGTTATTGAGTTTTACGAGCAGGGTGGTGGCGCTGGTCGGGGCCTAGATGTGCAGGGCCAAACTCTTAGCTCCGAGCCACTAGGATTAAATAGCGCTGAGAAGGAGGCGCTCATTAGCTTTATGGAGGCCTTGAGTGATACTAGCAATACTTTATCGCTGCCAAGGATGCTTGCTAAATCTACTAATCCTAATTTCAATGCTAGAAAAGTAGGCGGGGAGTACTAAGCTGATTTTGGTTTTTATTAGTGGTCTGAAGCCTAAGTTTGAAACGGGCTTGGGTTGCTTGTTTGTTTGTGCTTTGAATAAATTTAAATCCTGCTTTGGATGAGAAAGAACCGGTTTTTTGATTCTTGTCTCAATCGATCATCTCGTCATGTAAAAACCAAAATGGGTTTAACAACTTTAATCTTTTAGACTTGGGCATTGCAATTGGTCATCTTACCTTTTTGATTTTAATATCTATGACTATCCTCTCATTTTGAGTAAATTCGGCTTATGACGATATTGCCGGTTCAAAAAAAAACACCATATTTATTCCGCTTTTGAGAGAAAAGCAACACGATTCCCAAAATTGGAAAAAACATCCCGAATAGGGAAGTTTAATAGATCCGCTTAGTTTGTAAATAACTAATAATCAAGTAGCTATTAAGTGGTATCGTGATTGCTTTGTTTTATTGTTACAGCAAGATCTACGTGAAAAAACAATTTTACATATTCCTATTATTAGCATTCAACCTACTGCCATCATTGGCTGGGGCCGCGAAGGTTATTAATGCGGAAATAGTTTTGTCAGACGCGTATTTCTCCGATCAGGAAGTGATCGATTTAGAGGGCCGCTGGCGTTTTTATTGGAAGGAATTTGTTAATCCATCACAGGCTCCTGAGTCGAGTGAACGGCCTTTTTTCTTAGATTTCGGAGAGGCTTGGTCAGACATCCCAGCTCTGCGTCAATCCTACCATGCTAAAGGTTTTGCTAGCTACGAGTTAAACATCGTAAGTTCTCAGAAAACAGATGAGCTTGCTTTGCGTATTCCAGAATTTTATTCGGCTTATGCCTTGTATCTCAACGGCGAATTGGTTTCCAAAAATGGTGTAGTTGGCAAAGACCTTGCTTCATCCGAGCCGTATTGGTTGCCTAAGGTGGTTAATGTTAAATTAGCGAAAGGCGCTAACCGTTTGGTAATACACGTATCCAATTTCGAGCACCATAAAGGCGGCGTTGTAGCTCCTATTAGTATTGGTCCAGCTGAGACGATGTTCTTCTATAAAAACATGGCCGTTAGTGGTTCATTGTTTATTGCGGGTACTTTATTAATCGCTGCGGTGTTCTCTCTAATTGTCTATTATTTTCAAAAACTAGATTTCGCCTTTTTGTTCTTTGGGCTCTTTGCCTTGACTTATATGTACCGTATAGTAGGAACAGATACTTATATTTTACATGAGGTTTTTGGAGGTTTAAACTGGTATACTGCCATTCGTCTAGAGTACCTGAGCCTATTTCTTAGCGTAATCTTCTTCACTTATTTTTATAAAAATCTTATTGCTCGTCGCGCTCCCGAGTGGTTGTTTCATACCATCGGTGCAACCTCATTGGTAATGGCATTAAGTGTTATGTTACCACCTCAAACTTTCACAGCCTTTATTGATTATTATCTCGTATTTATTGCGATAGCTTTGGTAGTTACTACCTCATTTTACCTAAGATCGATTCGCCTAAGTCACAGCATGAGCTGGTTTACCACCATCTCCGTCTTAGCCTTAATCGGGGTTATGACCTTAAAGCTTTCTGCCTTTTTTGGTTTTGGCACTAGTCATCTATTCTTTTCCTTCTTTGGTTATATCGTTTTTATTATCGCGCAAACCATTGCTCTGAGTCAGCGCTTTGGCTATAATATGAGAATGCACATTACGCAAAGTGAAAGTGCGGTGGTAAGTCAGCAAAATTTCATGAACTCGGTAAGTCACGAGCTTAAAACTCCGATGAATGCTATAATGGGAATGACCGAGTTTTTGTCACGCTCTAAATTAGATTCTGATCAGCAGGCGAAGTTGGAAACAATTCGCAAAAACAGCGAACAGCTGAACAACTTATTGATGGATCTTTTAAATTTCTCTGCCATCGACTCCGGTTCTTTGAAGCTAGAGACGCGCAAATTCGATTTAAAAGCGGTGGTTAACAAAGCCATTGAACAGGCTGGTGCGAAAGATAGTAATGCGATAAACTTTAAATTACATTACGACGAAAACATTCCTGAGGAATTAGCGGGTGATCCTGATCGTTTAGGACAGGTAATTTATCACCTTTTAGATAATGCCTTTAAATTCACCGATAAGGGTAATGTTAACTTCTCTATGCAAATGCAAAGTGTAGAAGGTAACTTGGTTAATCTAAAAATGACCGTTCAGGATACTGGAATCGGCATTAAAGGGGAAGATCTCAATAAGGTTGTAAAAGCCTTTAATCAAGGCAATGAAGGTAATACACGGACCCATGGTGGCACAGGCTTAGGTCTTACTATTTCTTCCAATATTGTGGAGTTGATGGGAGGAGAGCTATGGGTGGATAGTGAATATGGGCACGGTACTACGGTGGTGTGTGAGTTTGTTTTAAAAACGCCTCGCCTAAACCTATCGAAACACGCCCAAGACTTGAAAGATGAATATCAAGAAAAAATTGAAGGTTTAAAGATATTATACGCTGAAGATAATCCCATCAATCAAAAGCTTTTGGTGATGATTATGAAGACCATGGGCTATGAGGTTGATATTGCTAATAATGGTTTAGAAGCATGGGAAATGGCTTTGACAAAACGTTATCAGATCATTTTTATGGATGTTCAAATGCCTAAAATGGATGGCATTGAAGCTACCAAGCGCATAGTAAAAGATCAGCCGGAGCGTCCTATAATTATTGCAGTAACAGCGAATGCCGAGGTGGCAGATCAAAAACGATGTATTGAAGCGGGTATGAACGACTTCATTCCTAAGCCCTTTAATGCTAAGATGTTAAAAGATTCGATTAAGAAATGGCAGGGACTACTTCTTTATATGGAAGAAGACTCACGCGACGAAAATCTTCGCATTATATCATAATCTAGGTTCAACTCAAAGGCCTAGACCTTTTGCGTCAATTACTTTTCCTTCTACAATTAAAAATACCTTATCACTCTTCTTCACTTTCATGGTGTACAAACCAGTGAAGTCTCCAAATGCAGGTAATATTCCTCCCCTTTCTTCCAAGAAAAAGCAGGGTAGTCTCAGACTTTGTCTCCCTACTCCTTTTAGGCTTACACCAGGGTGAATGTGACCGCATAAATTGTACAGCCCAATAGGGGCTTCTTCCGGTTCGTGGCTGAGCCAGAAAGGCCCTAAGGGAATGCTCTCAAAATGACAGTGCAGTTGTGCTTCTTGATAATTTGTTGTTTGTAGAATGTCGTGATTACCACTTACCAAATGAAATTCGCAATTGGGGAAATGACCAATGGTCTCCCTAAAGCTCAGCCATTCTTTATTCATTTTTGAATGAAAGAGGTCACCCAGAAAATACACTTGTTTGGGTTGAACTTGCAGTAGCAAATCGAAAAGTCTTTGGTAATTGTTCTGCTGCGCGGCAGCTGGAATAGCCAGGCCTTCTTTACGGAAGTGTCCAATCTTCCCAAAATGGGTGTCAGCCAAAAACAAAATACGCCTATCGGGCCAGTAAATGGCTTTTTGGGCTAGTAACCATAGTTCTTCCCCAGCAAGGGTAATGCTTTCCTTCATGTTTTATACCTGTGCTCGATGTGAAATTAGGCCTCAGACCCTTTATAAATAGTAGGTTTAACAGAAATGTAATTGCGATTTCGACAACAAAATTAGCTTTTCCCCGTGGGGATGCCTCTTTTTTTAAGGGCGCTTGCACTTTCATTTTCTTGCGACACTAAAGTAGATGGGTCCAAAGGTATGAGCCGCTTATAATGCTCATAGCGTAAAAAGATGTCGCGCACATAGCCAAAAGGCTCTTCGCCGCGCACCGGTCCATATCTTACCAAGGGGTCGCTGTAATAGCGATACTCTCCCATTTTACGCAGCCAAATTTCTACATTACCATCGTATTGCAGCGAGTCTTTTCCGTCTTGAGAGCACAGTCTTTGGGCGTCCAACAAGTGTCCGTAGCCGCAATTATAAGAAGCTAAGGTAAATTTTATACGCTGGGTAGAATCTGTGATATTCTCAAATTTGTCCCAAATGTTTTTCAGGTATCGGGTTCCTGCTTCAATGTTTTGCTGCGGATCATAAACATCATTTAAACCTAGATCGGCTGCGGTGCTGGGCATCACTTGCATTAATCCTCCTGCTCCTGCCCAAGAGGTCGAACTTGGGTCGAACCGTGATTCTTGGTATACCACGGAGCTCACCAAACGCCAGTCCCAGCCTAGTTTTCTGGCGTGATTTTGAATAAGGGTATCAAACTGACTAATCTGACCACTATTCTTGCTAAAGAACTCACTTTCTACCCGGCGTTTGTAGGATTTTTTATGGACATAATACTTATCGTAGATGAAGTGATAGACATCGGTTTTACGGATGGAGTTTACCCATTGATTTACGGTAGCCAAGAATTCGGGACCATTATTGCGCACGCCCCATGCAATCCGCTGCGATAGACTGATAGGGGTTTCTACATCTAAAATTGGGTAATAGGTTTGATTGATAGAAGCCAAGTTGTAATCGGAAACTGTGTATTTGATTTTTCCGTCCACCACCATTTTAATTAGGTCTTCTATATTATGGTTTCCAAGAACGGTATCGAGGTAAATCCTGCCACCAATTTCCTCTTGTAGATTAAGCATGCGTTCGTAATACGAAGACTTGCGGTGCAAATGAACGGTATCGTCAATAAGTTCAATAACGTCTTTTACCAGGTATTTAGAGATTTTATGACGCGGTAATTTTCGCCAGTTGCTGGGCTTTCTTTGCACTAAAGCTTGATGGGTAGTGTAGAGATAGTCGGTGAAATTAATCAGCTCCTTGCGAGGTTCGGTAATAGTGAGGCCATAGGTTATAATATCCCCCTCTCCTCGGTTTAATAAATCAAAAACTTCATCAATATTGGAAGCCAGTACAACTTCCAATTCTAAGCCAAGGTGATCGGCTAAACGCTTCACTAGCTCATACTCTAAGCCCATGGCTTGCCCTCTATAAAGGAAATAGGAAGTGGAGCTGTAAATCATGATTGCTCTTAATTTACCTTCTTCCGCGATCTCTTTTAAATCTCTTTTTACAATGGGACCGTCTAATTCTGTCTTAGGACGACGTGATTGTGATGAGCTGAGGTCGCTCTGATTACAAGCAGAAAATGCGAGAATAAGAATAAGGGCTATTACAATTTTTAGTTTTTCCATAGGCTGATAAGACCTGCTCAAAATACTAATTTAACGACGAACTCACGTTATTTTATAAATGAAGGTAATTTCAGAACGGATTTTTACCCTAAAAAAAAGCTGCCCGAACAGGTTCAGACAGCTTCTTTAAAAATATGCGATGAAGGGTTTTACTTCATTTCTGCCGCTTTAGCCGCTTCTTCTTTTTTTGCCATAGCCGCTTTCGCTTTGGCACTTGGTTCTTTGGTCTCGTGAATGATGGTCATCTCTCTGATGAGGTTATGAGCTCCAGCATATTTATCGATAATGAAAAGAGTGTAACGTACATCTACTGAGATGGTACGCTGAATTTCTGGTTCAAAATAAATATCGCCACTCATTGCTTCCCAGTTGCCATCAAAGGCGGTACCGATTAGGTGTCCTTTGCCGTTAATTACGGGGCTACCAGAGTTACCACCGGTAATGTCAGTATTATGAATAAAGCAGACGGGTAGTTCACCTTCTGCATTAGCGTAACGACCGTAATCTTGGCGCTTAATTAGCTCCTCTAGTTTAGCGGGAACAACAAACTCAGGATCGTCGTTATCCATTTTTTCTAAAATGCCTTGAGCCGTTGTGTAGTCCTTGTAATGAACTGCGTCACGAGGATCATAGCTACCAACTGTTCCGTAGGTTAAACGCATGGTGCTATTAGCATCGGGGTAATAGTTTACATCAGAATTCATCTCGCGTAAGCCAGCGGTGAATAAACGGTATGCTTTTTCAAGTTTGTCACCGTTTCCTCCATCGTCGTTGCTTGCCTGATAAGCGGCGTAAAGGCCTTCACCTAGGGCTATAGCAGGATCTTTTTTCAGCTTTTTAGCTTTGGGCTTTTCTAAAAATTCCATTAGAGACTCTTTCGAGCGTAGAATAGATTTAGAGAAAGTTTTAGAAGCGTATTTTGCGTAATCTCCTTTGTAATCGTCGGTAATTTCTTTCAAAATTTCGGGTTGTTGGTCAACCGGAATGTCATTGGCATACAGTGCCATAAGCTTAGCCGTCATTTCTTCATCAAGAGTCGCGTTATAGTCCTTGTAGAACTCATCGGCTGCAGATTTTAAGGATTTCAATACTGCTTCCATGCGTTTCTGCATCGCTTCTTTTTCTTCGCCTTCCGCTTCTTCGGCTTTTTCTTGGGCCGCAAAATAGGCTTGCATAGTACGATTGAAACGCAGTGCTTGTAATGCTATTTCTGGTCCAGAAATACCAGCTTCACGGGCATAAACATCAGCGGTTACGCTAGCGTCGGTAGCCTTATAAGCTTCGTCGAACATGCTTAGGACTTCGCCATATTTGGCTTTGCGAGCGGCATTTTGGTTTACCCAAGCTTGGAATTTATCTTCAATGGCTTTCTTTTTTTCGAATACGCCATTGCTTTGGAGCTGTGCCGTTTGACCAATGTAGTATTTCCAGTAATTAGAAACACGAGCATATTTAGAAGCGTACTGAATGCGAGTGGCGGCATCAGCGCTCATATACTTCTTCATGATGTCGAGTTTAAGATCGCGCACACGCACTACGGCTGGTCCGTATAAATCAACCGCTTGCTTAACACCATAGCTGCTCAAGTAGCGATCTGTGCTACCAGGATATCCCATCACCATGGTGAAATCTCCATCTGCTACCCCATCTAGGGAAACCGGTAAATGATGCTTAGGCTTTAAGGGAATATTATTTTCAGAGTATTCGGCTGGCATTCCGTCGGGACCGCTATAAACACGGAACATGGAGAAATCGCCCGTTTGACGAGGCCACATCCAGTTGTCTGTGTCACCACCAAATTTTCCTACCGCTGATGGAGGAGCACCAACTAAACGTACGTCGTTAAAGGTTTCGTAAACAAAAAGGTAAAACTCATTACCGTGAAAGAAAGTCTTCACATTAGCATCGTAGTGAGTTCCTTCGGTGGCTTCATCAGCTAATTTTTTACCAATTTCGGCTATAGCTTTATTGCGATCGGCTTCACTCATGTCGTCGTTAAGCTCGGGTAAAACCTTATTGGTAACATCTTCCATGCGCACTAAGAAGCGCACAAATAAGCCTTCATTAGGAAGTTCTTCTTCCATTTTGTAAGCCCAAAAACCGTCGGTTAAGTAATCGTTTTCAGTGCTAGAGTGTGACTGAATTTGTCCGAAACCACAGTGGTGGTTAGTAAGGATGAGACCTTTTGATGAGATGATTTCACCGGTGCAAAATCCACCAAAAGAAACAATGGCATCTTTTAAGCTACCGTTATTTACATCATAAATTTGTTCGGGAGTAAGCTGAAGACCATTTGCCTTCATGTCTGCGTAATTGCGGCCTAATAAAAGCGGCAACCACATTCCTTCATTTGCTACTGCCGGAAGGGCTAAGGCAATAGCCAAGAAGAAACTCAATAGTTTTTTCATAATTCTGCTAGTTTAATTTGAGATGCGCGAAGGTAGTTAATTGTATTTTTTTGAAGAGACATTTTATTGTGCTGTTTACGCCCCCTTAAAATCCAGTTTATAAGTCTATCCTCGCTCAAGGCAGAAGGGCAGACCCGAATTAATACCTTTGCTTAAAAGCAGATGCGTATATGGCTAAAAAGGAGCTGAAATTCAATTCATTAACTATTCATGGTGGGCAATCTTACGAGGAAGCGACAGGAGCAGTAATGCCTCCGATCTTTCAAACTTCAACTTATGCGCAAACTTCGCCAGGTGTAAATAAAGGCTATGCCTATTCGCGCAGCGCTAACCCTACAAGGCATGCTTTAGAGAGCTCCATAGCTAGTTTGGAAGGGGTTGAGTATGGCCTGGCCTTCGGGAGTGGCTTGGCGGCAATTGATGCGGTTATTAAGCTTTTGCAGCCCGGTGATGAGGTGATCTCCACCAACGACTTATATGGTGGCACCTATCGCCTTTTTACCAAGATCTTTGAAAGATACGGTATAAAGTTTCATTTTGTCCCCATGGGTCAGGCCCAAGATGTTCTTAAATTTACCAATGCAAATACCAAGCTCATCTGGGTAGAAACCCCCACCAACCCCATGATGAACATCATTGATATTAAAGCAATGAGCGCTGTGGCCAAAAGTGCCCAAGCCTTATTAGTGGTAGATAACACTTTTGCTACGCCTTATTTGCAGCGACCGGTTGAATTTGGTGCCGATATCGTAATGCATAGCGCCACGAAATACCTGGGCGGGCACAGCGATGTGGTATTAGGTTGTTTAGCGGTTAAAGATAAAGAGGTGGCCGATCAGCTATATTTCATTCAGAATTCTAGCGGGGCCGTATGCGGACCGATGGATGCCTTTTTAACTTTGCGAGGAATTAAAACCTTACACCTACGCATGGCACGCCACTGTGAAAATGGCAAAGCGGTGGCACACTTTTTACGCAATCACTCAAAGGTAGAAGCGGTCTATTGGCCAGGTTTTGAAGATCACCCCAATCACGCTATAGCTAAAACACAAATGAAAGACTTTGGTGGAATGGTTAGCTTTAGAGTAAAAGGAGATCGTTTAGAGGATGCCATAAACCTTATTTCGAGTTTGAAGTTGATCACCTTGGCCGAATCTTTAGGTGGAGTAGAGTCTTTAGCGGGGCATCCGGTTACGATGACGCATGCTTCTATTCCCAAAGTAGAACGCGAAAAAACGGGCATTACTGATGGCTTAATTCGCTTGAGTGTAGGGATTGAGGATGAGACGGATTTATTATATGATTTAGAACAAGCTTTAAAATAAAAATTATGATCAAGTTTTTCATTACTGGAACAAGCTCTGGCATTGGTAAAGCCTTAGCAGAAAGAGCTTTAGCGGAAGGACATTTGGTAACGGGTTTTAGTCGTAGGCATGTTATTGAGCATCCAAACTACAAGCATATTACCATCGATTTAGCCGACTTAAAGGCTTATCATAATATTGGATTTGAATGCCCTAAAAAGGTAGAGGCCATTGTTTTGGTTAACAATGCAGGAACCTTAGGTCACGTTAAGCCGGTGGGAAAATTAGATCCCGATCGAGTGGATCGCAGCTACCGTATTAATATTATGGCTCCCACCATAATGAGTCATTTGTTTTTAGAAAATTTGGCGCATTCGCCTTGCCCAAAAGTTATTATAAACATCTCCTCGGGTGCAGGTTCTTACCCTATTAAAGGTTGGAGTACCTATTGCGCTAGTAAGGCGGCTATTGATATGTTTAGCGAGGTCTTGGCTTTAGATCACCCCGAAGTGCGCAGTTATGCAATTTCGCCTGGAATAGTGGATACCGAAATGCAAGGTGAAATTCGTCGTTTGGCTAAAAGCGACTTCCCAGACGTGGATCGTTTTGTAGAATATAAACGCAACGATGAATTAGCTTCCGCTGATACGGTTGCCGCCAAGCTAATTAAGGTTATCCAAAACCCCGAAGACTTTAAAGAAGTGCGTCTTTCTTTGCGCAATGTGGACTTGTAAGCTAATTTTACATAGATCTCAGGTTTGTAGCTCACGAGACAAACTTAAAAGAACGTTAAAGCGCCCAAGGGTATTAAACCAATTGCCTTTTCTCTATTCTAAGGAGTGAATTTAAATTAAAGAAAATGAAAAAGTTAGTAGCCCTTTTAGGTTTGTCACTCCTCTTCGCTTTACCCAGTTTTGCCCAAAACAAGCAAGACCGTTTTAAAGACCGCGATCCTCAAGAAATGGTGGATAAGATGTTGTCGAAAATGACTGAGAAATTAGATTTATCAGAAGCGCAGCAAAAAGAAATCGAGCCCTTATTACTGGCTCAGGTTCAGAAAAAAATGGAAGAGCGTAAGGCTAATCAGGCCGATCGTAAAGAAATGGCTGATAATATGAAAGCGATTTTAACTCCCGATCAGTTTGAGAAGTTTCAAGAGCATTTTAAAAAACGCGCTAAAATGCGTAAAAATGGAAGGAGAGAATTACCCACCGAAGCTCCAGAAGATTAAAGAAACATTTTGTTTTCTCTTGAAAATGGTCAGAAGAAATTCTGGCCATTTTTTTTGCACTGGTTTATAGACCATATTTTATCGTGGCTATCTAATTTTGAACCGAACTGAGGATCTAAATGCTATTACTCCTAGAGGAGTAGGCACAAGTCGACTTTATAAATTCTAAAAAAGCTAACATTTCTTAGCTTCCTTCTAAGCCTTCTTTAGTAATTTGCAGTGTTTTTAAAATCCGAATAAATTAAGATTACCATGTCTAACATGCAAGATAAAATGGAGCTATTAGAAGCTAAAATAGCTGAAGCTCAGAAAGGTGGTGGTGAGAAGCGCATCGCTGCTCAACACGCCAAGGGTAAATTGACCGCCCGTGAAAGAATTCACTTTTTGTTAGACGAAGGAAGTTTCGAGGAAACGGGCATGTTGGTAATGCACCGTTCGGTGGATTTCGGATTGGATAAACAGAAAATTTTAGGAGATGGTGTTGTCACTGGATTTGGAACGATTGATGACCGTTTAGTTTATGTTTTTGCACAAGATTTTACCGTTTTAGGTGGCTCCTTGGCCGAAGCGCATGCCGAGAAAATTTGCCAAGTAATGGACCTTGCCATGAAAAATGGCGCGCCTGTTATTGGTCTTAACGATTCTGGGGGTGCCCGTATTCAAGAAGGGGTTGTTTCGCTCGGTGGCTATGCCGATATATTTTATCGCAATACCAGAGCAAGCGGTGTTATTCCTCAGCTATCAGCTATAATGGGACCTTGCGCGGGTGGGGCAGTTTACTCACCAGCCTTAACCGATTTTATCGGTATGGTAGAAGGGACCAGCTATATGTTTGTTACCGGCCCTAATGTGGTAAAAACGGTTACCCATGAAGAAGTTACTTCCGAGGAGTTAGGCGGTGCTTCAGCGCACAGCACCAAGTCGGGTGTGACGCATTTTACCTATGCTAACGAACTGGCTTGCATCAACGGTTTCCGGAAGTTATTGAGCTATATGCCGCAAAACTGCGAAGAAGACGCACCTTCTTTACCCTACGAAGCAGGCGATGAGAGTCGAGTGGGATTAAACTCGATTATTCCCGACAACCCCAATCAACCTTACGATATCCGTGAGGTTATCGATGGCACAGTAGACGAGAATAGCTTTTTAGAAGTACATAAAGATTTCGCCCAAAATATTGTAGTTGGTTTTGCTCGCTTAGCGGGAAAAAGTATCGGTATTGTGGCGAATCAGCCGGCCTATTTAGCTGGTGTTTTAGACATTGACTCCTCTACCAAGGCGGCTCGTTTTGTACGCTTCTGCGATAGCTTTAATATTCCACTATTAGTATTTGAAGATGTGCCAGGTTTCTTGCCCGGAACAGATCAAGAGTGGAACGCTATAATTACGAATGGGGCGAAATTATTATACGCCTTCAGCGAAGCGACCGTGCCGCGCATTACCGTTATTACCCGTAAAGCCTACGGTGGTGCTTATGATGTTATGAACTCTAAACACATTGGGGCTGATATGAACTACGCTTGGCCTTCAGCCGAGATTGCCGTTATGGGAGCGAAAGGTGCCGCGGAAATTATCTTCCGTAAGGAAATTAAAGCCGCTGCGGACCCAGCAGCTAAACTTGCCGAGAAGGAAGCCGAGTACGCCGAAATCTTCGCTAACCCTTATCGCGCCGCTGCTCGTGGCTATATAGATCAGGTAATTCGTCCCGATGAAACCCGTCAGAAATTAATTAAGGCTTTCAAAATGCTAGAATCTAAGGTGGATAGCATGCCGAAGAAGAAGCACGGAAATATTCCTTTATAGTCGCAGCAATTTTTTTCCTTTGCTTTAATTCTGAATCATGGGGAAATTCTTGCGCTATACATTATTATTCATGTGGGGGACCGCTCTTTGGGGGCAGTCCCCTTCTGCATTTATAAAGGATTTGCACTTAGCAGTAGATACCAATATCTACCGCTGGCCGCAAGATCTAAGGCGCTTCAATAAGCAGAACTTCCTCTTATTTCAATACACTGAGGCTCTAAGCTTTGCTCAGGTTACCTATCAAAACAGCAATAATGTCAAAGGCTTTCGCCTGATGCCCAGCAGTGATTATGCAGTGGTAGATAGCTTTAGTGTGGGCGATAAACAGCAGTATAAGATTCGTTTTAATGATTTAAATAATAGCGATTTTCTCGCTTTAAAGTTTAAAGCTAAACAGGGGGAAGGGCCGCTATTTCAAGTTCCACTTTTGGCCGTGCACCCTACTTATGTGGCTTTTTATCCCAAAGACGATGTACTATTTATTGGTGAGGAAAAAGTCTTTGAAATCATTACCAATAACCCTGATAATCTGGTTATAGAGCAGCGTTGGCAGGAGAGCGAAGGTATTAAGTACCGCTTTTCGCGGGATGGCAGTAGGATTTTAATGCATCTGTCGGCCTTGCAAGCAGGCAAGCAAATTTTAAGCTTTAGCCTGCAAACGAAGAAGCCTACTCTAAAGAAGGGCAATTTGGTTTTCAGCCTTCCTGCCGTTGAGCAGGAGTTTACAATTAAAACCAGTCGTTTAGCTTTTTTGGATGTAAAGCAGGAAGACTTTACGCTCGAAATCGCTCAAAATCGGTCCTATGAGATTCAGCTGGAAGATCATCCTTTCTTGGCCATGGGTAAAACCTATCGCATCGAAAACCAAGAAGAAAAAGGTGGCCCTTTAATCGCGGAGCTATATACCAAAAGCAAACTCAATAATAATAAAGTCCTTTGCCTCCTGCGCCTTTATGCTTACCACCGTAAATCGGAAGGCTACCTTTATATTAAGGAGGGCGATAAGGCTCGTTTTATTACCAATTTCAATAGTTATCCAAAAACAGAAATTACGCGCATCTCGCTGCAGCGTGAAGGAAAAGATTGGCAGGAGAGTTCGGTGGTGTATCCTGGAGAAAATTTGACGATTAAGCTAGAGGGGAAGTCGCTACACTTAGGAGAGATAAGCTTTTACGGCGCCGCTATTTTAGAAGGAGATACCTTGGTGCGCAATGCCAATGAAGCCTATTTCCGCATTCAAATCCCCATTAATTTGGAGACGCGAAACATTGAGATTTTTCAAAATGGCAACAGTCTAGGTAAATCACTGCAGTTACGCGATTACCAAAAGGCGCGTGTCTTCGACTTCATTGATATTCGCTTGGGTTTGCAACGCTATCAGCTGAATGAATTGGCTAAACCCATTTTTTACGATAAGAGTTTAGCGGATGTTTTAATAAGTTTTGATCCTAAAAAAATTGATGTAGTAGATGGCTTGCATGGTAAGCAATATTTGAAGCTGAAAATTAAGATTAGCAATAAGAGTGGCGCTTTAATTGAGCTGCAGGAAATTGAAAACATTGTGATTTGTCCCGCTTCCAACTCTCCGCGGTTTAAATTTTATAACGAGAAAGATTGCCGCTATGAAGACCTGAATCTGAATGAGGTAATTAATAGTAAAACTTACGACTTGCCCGAGTGGTCAACAATTGATTTGGAATTTAGTCACCAAAAAGATAAACACGGCGGTGAAGGCTTTACCAAGAAGGTGCGGATTTATTTGGAGCGCAAGATTAACTACAATATAGATGTTTCTTTTCCTGCGGGCTTGTTAATATTAAAGGCCGGTGAAAACGACTTCTCAAATTTTGGAGGGATTAGCTTTGCCATGATGGCGCAGATGAGTTTTTACCATCCTCGTAAAGTGGCGAAGCTACAGCCTTTTAAGCTCGGAGCAGGTTTTATCGCTTTAGATGCTTTTAACTTTTCCGAAAATAGCGATAACCGCGATGTCGGTTTGGTTTTCCTTGGTTCACTCTATCCCACGTCTAGTGAAAACCGCTTGAGTTTTCCAATTTATATGGGCTATGGGTATCTGCTAAAGCAGAAGAAAGGATTCTTTTTAGTGGGGCCAGGTATTCGCGTTAGGTTATAAGTAATGGTTCTTTCGGTCATTGTTGAAAACTTTGGCAGATTAAGTGGGTGTTAATTAAAATTTAACTTTCTAGGATAAAACAATTTGTCGTTATTGCAGTTTTAAATAGTGTCATTAGTACATTAATGGGGGGAGGTTCAATTTGTAATCTCAATTTAATGCTTTTTAGGGTAATAATAGGTTCTGTCTTCAGGGGAAGGCAGTCATTTATCGTTATTGGCTACTACTTTTATTAAGAGCAAAGATTCGACTTCCCATTGGTGTTTCAAGGACAGTATTAATATCTAAAATCTGGGGAGATGAAAAGAATAATTGAAACAGGGATTTTAATCCTAGCAATAATGGCCTCGTTTTCGGCCTTTAAACCAAACGAAATTCTGTCACTAGGAAAAGTGGCGCCCATGGCTGACTTGCCTTTGGCCGACATAAGCGGTAAAGATGTCACGCTTAGTCAGTTGAAAAAGGAAAAAGGCCTGCTGGTGGTCTTTAGCTGCAATACCTGTCCTTTTGTTTTAGCTTGGGAAGATCAATATCCTGCCTTAGGAGAGCTTACTAAAAAGTACGACATTGGGATGGTGCTTGTAAATAGCAACGAAAAGAAACGCCAAGGCGATGACAGCATGGAGGAAATGAAAAAGCACGCCGAAGAAATGAATTATAATACGCCCTATGTTATTGATTCCAATAGTAAGTTGGCAGATTCATTTGGAGCGAAAACAACACCGCATGTATTTTTATTCGATAGTAATATGAAGTTGGTTTATCGTGGAAGTATAAACGATAAATATGAAAACAAATCGAAAGAAGCGACCAAGCATTATTTAAAAGAAGCTTTGGAACAATTAAATGAAGGGGAAGAAATATCTAATAATGATACCCGCGAAATAGGTTGCTCTATTAAAAGGGTTTAAGCCTTTCAAAGACCTCTCAAATAGGCGTCCTGATTAATTTAGGGCGTCTATTTTTTTTGGTACAAATCTCACCTAGAGCTATTTTTTAATTCTCGCCATAAGACTAAAGCTCAGTATTGTGCGTTAATTTTGAAATTAACTTAGCGATGCGAAATCTAATTTACCTCCTGTTTTTAGTCTTATATAGTATACTTTTTTGGCAGGAAGGCTTAGGAATAAATTTGATTATTTTCTCTCTACTCAGTCTGGGTTTTTTAAGATTAGAATCTAAGCAGACTTTTCGTAAAAGTGAAAGCCTTGTTTTGCTCTCATTAATTCTAGCAAGTGTGAGCCTGCTGCTTTATCATTCCACTCTTAGTATTATTGTTTTCTTCCTAGCATTTAGTACTTACTTAAGTTTTTTGCAACTCGGTTCATTTAGTGTGCTCGAAGCATTTGTTAATTCCTTTATTTCTTTCTTTTCGCTGCGTGGCCCTTTATTGCCTGATCCCCTTTTAAAAAAAGCGACTCCTTCTAAGGCTTTTCTTTATATGCGCATTGCTATTCTGCCGCTGCTGATATTTTTCGTCTTCTTTTTGCTTTTTAAAGAGGGTAACCAAATATTCGGGCAGTGGTCTGACGCAGCATTTGGCAGTTTTTTCAGTTACCTAGATAGGCTAGACATGACCTATCTGTTTTTTCTTTTACTCGGTCTCTTACTTTTAAGATGGATTTTCAAAGACAAGCGCATAAGGTTTTTAACGCTAAGTGAAAGCAATTTTATTAGCCGAAAATCAAAGAAAAAAAGCTTCGGATCTTTTACAAACTTAAGCTTGAAGCGGGAATACCAAAGTGCATTTCTTCTTTTCTCCATGCTTAACCTACTCCTCTTCATTGTAAATTTCATTGATATAAAGTGGGTGTGGTTTCAATTTTATGTACCCGAAAGTTTTAGCCTAAAAGATTTCGTGCATGAAGGAGTGGGGTACCTTATTTTCAGCTTGGTACTATCTGCTGGTCTTATTTTTTATTACTTCCGTGCTAATCTTAACTTTTACCCCAAAAATGGCGGGCTAAGGTTTCTTGCTCAAATATGGGTTTTGCAAAATGCAGTCTTGGCCCTTTCCGTGGCCCGTCGAACTTTTTATTATATCGGGTTTCATGGTTTGGCCGATCGCCGCATTGCAGTGCTAGTTTTCATCGCAATCATTCTGTTTGCTTTAGGGCTTTTGGTTTATAAGCTATCTACTAAACGTAATAATAGCTATGTTTTAAAGCAAAGTTCAGGCTTTACTCTCGCTTTTCTAGCTGCTTTAAGCATAGTAAACTGGGATCAGCAGGTCGCCGTATATAATCTAAATCATGGGCAGGCAAATGAAATCGATGTAGCCCATTACCTTGCACTTTCGCCTCGTGTTTACCCAACGCTTTATGCTAATTTAGAACGGATAGAATACCAGATTGAGCGACATTTGGAAAATGAGGTGCGTTGGGTTTATATAGATAGCATTGAAGAGTTTAAAACTCGCCTAGACACAAAAAAGGAACAATTTCTCTTGACCGAAAGGAGACAGAGCTGGCGTAGTTGGAATTATGCCGATGCGCAGGCTATACGTGAGCTGAAACTTTAAGTAGGACCCTAGCAGGTGGAAAACCGAGTTTTTAAAACTGAGTTCGATGAGAAGTTAGGCCTCAGACCTTTTGTAAATAGTGGGTTTTAAGGAAGACTAAAATCTACCATTTACGCCAAAGATATCTTTGCGGATATACTACCTTTGCAAAAATTCGAGCGATGAAAATAGGCGTAGTAGTATTTCCAGGTAGCAATTGCGATCATGATATGATTTACACCCTCCAAAATTTGGGTCACGAGGTAGTAGAGTTGTGGCATAAAGATACCGACTTGCAAGCAGTGGAAATGGTAGCTATTCCTGGCGGATTCTCTTATGGCGATTACCTGCGTTCCGGCGCTATTGCTAGATTCTCACCCATTATGGACTCGGTAATTGATTTTGCCAATGCCGGTGGTTACGTACTTGGGGTTTGCAATGGTTTTCAGGTTTTATGCGAAAGCGGTCTTTTACCAGGAACCCTCTTACATAATACCAGTCATACTTTCGTTTGCAAGAATGTTCACTTAAGTCCCGCAAGTAAAACGGCGGCGATCAGTGCCAATTTAGATACAGAAAGAACTTATAAAATCCCCGTAGCGCACGGCGAGGGACGTTACTACGCTTCGGATGAAGTACTGGATCAACTAGAAACCAAGGATCAAATTCTATTTCGTTACGCTACCGCAGATGGCCAAATAACTGAGGAGGCAAACTTTAACGGTGCTTCTCGTAATATTGCTGGAGTTTGTAATGCGGGTAAGAATGTATTCGGCATGATGCCGCACCCAGAAAGAGCCGCGGATATTAATTTAGGTAATGAAGATGGCCGTCTTTTATTCGATAGCCTTTTTAGCAACATCAGCGCCGCTGCTGAGGCTTAGAGCACTTTTTCTACTCTAAAGTTTATTAGTATTTCTTCGCCTAATTGGTTCTCATTCTCTTTGAGAACGGCAAAGCCCTGGGCTAGAAAGAAGGGTTTGGCCATATAGCTTACATCGCTATAAATTTTTGTGGCGCCACGTTTTTTCGCTTCCGCTAAGATGGCCCTATACAGTTGCTTCGCGTATCCTTTACCTTGTTGATGTTGGCTTACATATAGAAAATCGAAATAGTCTTCACCTTTTAAGGAAGCAAAGCCCATCACTTCATTTTCGACTTCTAGTAGTATAGTATATTGTTCTTTTATCAGCCCTAGCCAGCGTGAGGAAACATCGGCTCTATCGCTCCAAACTTTTAATTGCGCTTGGCTATAGTGTTCTTTGCCACTATTTAAAATAGAATCTCGGAAGAGCTGCTTAAGCTTTCCGAGATCCTTAATATTTGCCTTTCGTATGGCCACGAAGAGAGGTGTTAGGGTCTTACCTGAATTTTACGACTTATTCGGCTACTACCTTTTCTAAGATTTAAAATATAGGTACCAGCTTTTAGACTAGGTAATCGGTAGCTTTTGGTAGTCCCAGTTTCTTTAATCCAACGATCTTCGAGCACCGACTGTCCCTGTATGGTATATAAATTCACTTCCCAAATCCCTTCTTCTTGCCCTTCTATTTTAATGAAGTCCTTCGTAAGGGTGGGGTAAATATTGAATTCTGGGCTAGCGTCTACGAGGCTTTGCTCATCTATGCCAATGCCGCCGGCAAACTGGGCCGTATAAACGCCTCTGCCGTGAGTAGCTGCCATTATGGTATAATCGCTCATACGCAGTTGTAACATATCAACCCTAACATTGGCCAAACCGTTGTTTGCTGGGACCCAGTTGGGAGAAGCGTCCATAAAATTGCGTGTTTCCCAAACGCCAAGCTCGGTAGCAAGGATTACATTATTGGAGTCGCGGGGATTAAAGAGCGACCACCTTACAGGCATATCGGGTAAGTCTCCATCCTTAATCGTCCAGTTTTGTCCACCGTCAGGGGTATAAAAAACAGAAGGAATACCATAATTCGAATAGGTAACAAGTAGCTCATCTTCACTTCTGCCTACCTGAATACAGCTTAAATATCCCGCGGGGAAATTAGAGCCAGTGAGCTCGGTAATAATTTCAGGACTGCTGCCATCGGCATGATCTACCCTGAAAAGTTTTCCTGATCCACCACCCACAAAAACGGTGCTAGCGGTATCGAAATAAGGAGAGACTTTAATACTAGTTGCGCTTCCGCCCAACGGGCGAATTTCTAAATCCTCTTCAATATGCGATGCATTTACCGCTCGGTAACGATAAATATTACGAGCGTTTTTACAAGCATAGAGAATACTTAAATCTGAGTCGTAGTCGGCAGGATTAATAAAACGTCCGTCACCATTGTTGATAAAGCGCTGGCCGAATGAGTTACCGCTATTGAATGAACGCCAATAGGCATTGTAAACGTAGCTGGTAATTTGAAAGTTAGAAGATACCTGATCGATAAAGCAAAAGGCGCCATCGCCGCCCGTAGCGCGATCGGTGATGCCTAAGCCTGCCTGACTAAACCTTTCGGTACCATTATCTTGCGAACCAGCTAGCATTACATCCGAACCAGCATCAGGGCTGATAGCTCCCGCATAATACTGGGTGACATTATAAGCCGCATTGCGATCGCTAAAGCTAGGGAAGGGTGAATTAAAATTACTAGAGTAAGCTACACCACCATCATTCCCACTGAGAATTTCGCTGGAGGACCCTGGCTTAAAAATAAACTCATGTTGATCGGCGTGCAAGTAAGGGTAACCAAAGCCGCCATACCAATGGGATACTTGCTGCCAAGTATTACCAGTATCTTGTGAACGAAACACATTGATACCACCGATTACTAGGGTAGCCGCATCGTTTGGATCAACTTGAGCAATTAAGTCGTACCAAGCTTGGCCACGGGTAAAATCGCTCGCAGGAATGCCTGGGTCATCGTCATTGGGTTCGGGTAGGTTTTGCCAAGTGGCACCCGAATCGGTGCTGCGTAAAAGCTTATCTAAAACGCCATTTTTTTCAACCATAGCGTAAATAATAGCCGCATTACTTGGTGCAACAGCCAGCTCAACTCTCTCGCCATCGGTATTGCGAACGCGGGTAAAATTTAGTCCGTCATCGCTGTAAAGGATATCTCCACCGCCGCGATTACCGTTGGTGCTTATGGCATTTACAGATCCTACCCAAATACGGTTATCGGGTCCGATTTCGAGATCGCCAACGGCATAATGATAATTTTGGCCGGCTACGGTTGGCATAACTTGGGTGAAACTTTGGCCACCATCAGTAGAGCGGTATAAACCTTCATCACCCACCTGTGCGCTAAATCCGCTATAGTCGGCATTACGCACAGCGACATATAAAACGCCTTGGCCATTTTCGTCGCGTACTTCGATGTCGCGTATAAATTTCATATTGGTGCTTGCGCTGAGCTGACTCCAGGTTAAACCGCCGTCGGTACTTTTAAAGAGCCCATCGCCCATACCACCTGATCCTGATCCAAAGCCTTCGCCTGTGCCTACATAAAAGGTTTGAGTATTGGTAGGATCATAAGCAATAGCACTTACGGAAAGTGTTTTCCAAAAATCATCAACTGGAACCCAGGGGTTTGCGCCATTGCTAATTTGAGTATTATACCATAAGCCCCCCGTTACACCACCGGCCCAAACTTTCTCTAAATTAGGGTCGTTTGGATCATACATTATGGCTCTGGTTCTGCCGCCTACATCATAAGGACCACGTTCTTCCCAAATTAAAGCAGGCAGATTACTAGTATCTAAACCTGCGTTTTTCAGGCTATACTGCGCGGCAGCACCCTGCAATCTACTTTTAGCGAGTTGTAGTTTTTCCGGAGTAGGATAACCCAAAGCGGGATCCATAGTCATGATGAAATTCTGTTGCCAGGCTAAGTCGGGACGGTCTGCTTTTGGCATGTTTTCCCATTCTTCGAGGTCAATTTCACGTGCATCATCATTGTAAGGATGGGTAGCTAGAAACTCTTCATATTTTTGAAAACGATCTAATTCGGGGCTCTTGGAGTTTGTTTGAAAAGCAAGTACAATAGAGGCTATAATACCAAGGCCTATAGCCGTGGATAGGGCTGTTGTCTTCTTCATAAATCGTTCACAATTATTAAAAGGGTTAAATCGGGAGCGCTAAAATAGCCGAGAAAAGGAAATAATAGCTGTTTATAAACAACGCATTTGCAAAGAATAGGTTTGGTCGATTAGTAAATTCGCGTGAGGAGTACTAGTTGAATTAGCTGAACTCCATTAATTTGCGACGATAAACAGAAAATAATTTGCTTTTACTTACAAAGCCCAGGTATTTTCCATTCTCGGTAACGGGAAGATTCCAAGCCCCACTAGACTGAAATTTTTTCATCACTGAAGACATGTCTTCTTTTATATCAACTACCGCTGGGGGAGGGCTCATTAGTTCAGAAACGTAGGTATTATCGTAAAGGCTATGATCGAACATAATGGTACGGAAGTCATCTAGCGTAAGCACACCAACCATAATGCCCTCTTCGTCAATTACTGGGAACAGGTTGCGCTTAGAGCGACTCACGACCTTCACTAATTGTCCTAGGGTAAATTCGGGTTTTACTTTTTTAAAATCCTTTTCTACCACGCTTGCAATACTAAGCAGGGTGAGAATCGCTTGGTCCTTATTATGCGTAAGTAAGTCGCCGCGTTTGGCCAATTGCATGGTATAAATAGAATGGGGTAAAATGCTGCGTGTTACTAAATAAGAAATGGCCGAAACAGTCATTAAGGGCAAGAAGAGATCATAGCCAGCAGTGATTTCGGCAATCATAAATATGGCTGTAAGAGGGGCATGCAGCACACCAGCCATTAAGCCCGCCATTCCAACAAGCGAGAAATTGGTAGTACTAATATCACTCAAGCCACTTTGGTTAACTAAAAAGGCAAAGGCAAAACCCAAGGCCGCTCCCACGAAAAGTGAAGGCGCAAAAATTCCCCCAATACCACCTGCGCCAAAAGTAAAAACCGAAGCAAATATTTTGAGAAAGACTAAGCCTAAAAGTAGAGCTACCACTATGTATGGACCGCTGAACCAGTCGTAAAGAATGCTTTGATTTACAATTGATATAACCTCCCCATTGAGCAGGGTATTGATTAATTCATAACCTTCACCATATAAGGGTGGAACCAACCAAATAAGTAATCCTAAGGATAAGCCGCCAAATAAAACTTTTTGCCAAGTGCTTTTAATCTTGCTGAAAAGTTCATCGAAATAGAAATATACCTTCGTAAAATAAACCGAAGCCAAGGCAGTAAGTACCCCCATCAGGGCATAAAGTGGAAGGTCGCTAATTTCAAAAGCCGCCAAGGCCTTATAGTGAAAGAGGTAATCGTTGCCTTGAATGAAAATGGAAGTTACCGCGCCCGATACCGAAGCTAAGAGTAAAGGAACTAAAGAGGCTAAAGTTAAATCAAGACTAAAGATTTCAATGGTAAAAATGATGGCGGCAATAGGTGCATTAAAAATAGAAGCAATAGCCCCCGCGGTTGCACAACCCATTAAAAGAATGCGCTGCCTAAAGTTGAGGTGCATCATTCTCCCTAAATTAGAACCAATGGCCGAACCGGTTCCTACGGTGGGTCCCTCTAGTCCTACCGATCCACCAAAACCAACAGTAAGCGCTGAGGTGATTAAATAGGCATAAGTTTTATAAACCTGTAAAAATCCGCTGCGGCGCGAGATGGCATAAAGCGTGGAAGGAATCCCCTCCGAAATGGGCTTGTTAATAATGCGCTTTACGATAACGGTAAGTATTATACCGATTAGGGGAAAGGCAAAATAGTAAAGGTTGAAGTATTGATCTAAATAATCACTGCGCACCATTTCTTGGATGAAATGTGTGGTGTTTTTTAGAATAACGGCCACTAATCCCGTAATAAAGCCCACCAAAATACTCAGCATAAGCACAAAGCGGTCTTGCGAAATATGTTTCGCACGCCACAGTAAAAACCGGCCGAGTAAAGATTTAGGCTTCGGAGTCATTATTTACCTTTCTGCTCTAAAGCAATTCCTAATTCTTTTAGTTGTTCAGCATCGATAGGGGAAGGGCTGTTGATCATTAAATCGCGACCCGAGTTATTTTTCGGGAAGGCGATAAAGTCGCGGATGGTTTCTGAACCACCAAGTAATGCTACCAAACGATCGAAGCCAAAGGCAATACCACCGTGGGGAGGAGCGCCATATTCAAAGGCATCCATTAAAAATCCAAATTGCGCTTTGGCCTCTTCCGGGCTGAAGCCCAGCACTTCAAACATGCGGCTTTGCACTGCGCGATCATGGATACGAATCGAACCACCGCCGATTTCATTTCCGTTTAAAACAATATCGTAGGCATTGGCACGTACCTTTCCGGGATCCGTGTCTAAAAGTGCAAAGTCTTCGAGTTTAGGCGAAGTAAAAGGGTGGTGCATCGCATGGAAGCGACCACTTTCTTCATCCCATTCTAAAAGGGGGAAGTCTACTACCCAAAGTGGGGCATATTCGTCGCTTTTGCGCAAGCCTAATTCTTCTGCCATATAAAGGCGCAATTCGCTCATGGCTTTGCGAGTTTTAGTTTCGGCGCCTGCTAAAATCAGAATTAAATCGCCCGGCTTAGAGCCACATTGCTGATGCCAAAGGGCCTGCTCTTCTTCATTATAAAATTTGTCAACCGAAGATTTAAAACTGCCGTCTTCATTGTATTTCGACCAAATAAGGCCGTTCATACCAATTTGCGGACGCTTAACCCAGTTGGTGATGGCATCTAGCTGCTTACGAGTATAAGTAGCGCAATTTTCTACCGAAATCGCGAGTACTGTTTCGGCATCATCAAAAACTTGGAAGCCTTTATTTTGCACCAAATTATTGATTTGGTTTAATTTCATTGCAAAGCGAATGTCAGGCTTGTCGTTGCCATATTGCTCCATCGCTTCGGCGTAAGTGAGAACGGGGAAATTCTCTATTTCTACACCTTTAATGTCTTTCAAAAGAGATTTTACAAATTTTTCAAAAGTGCTTAACACATCGGCTTGCTCTACGAAAGCCATTTCACAGTCGATTTGGGTAAACTCGGGTTGGCGATCGGCGCGTAAATCCTCATCTCTAAAACATCTTACAATTTGGTAGTACCGGTCGTAGCCAGATACCATCAATAGCTGCTTGAAGGTTTGAGGCGATTGCGGTAAAGCGTAAAATTGCCCCTCGTTCATACGTGAAGGCACTACAAAGTCGCGGGCTCCCTCGGGGGTAGATTTGATTAAATAGGGAGTTTCAATCTCTAAAAAGTCGGCACTATTTAAAAAGGCTCTGGCCGCTTGGGCTACCTTATGGCGGAGCATAATGTTTTTCTTAACTGGCTCACGACGTAAGTCTAAATAGCGATATTTCATGCGGAGCTCTTCGCCACCGTCACTTTCTTCTTCTATGGTAAAGGGCGGAGTGAGGGAGGCATTAAGAATGTCAAGTTTGGTGACTTTAATTTCAATTTCACCCGTGGACATTTTAGGGTTTTTACTCTCGCGTTCTAAAACTTCACCACTAATACTAATCACATATTCGCGTCCTAATTTTCTTGCTTTAAGCAGAAGGGCTTCGTCTGTACCATCGTTAAAAGCCAATTGGGTTATGCCATAGCGATCGCGCAAATCGATGAAGGTCATACCGCCCAGGTTTCTAATTTTTTGCACCCAGCCGCTCAGGATAACTTCTTGTCCAATAAATGAGGCATTTAACTGCCCGCAGGTATGAGATCGATACATGTAATAATATTTAGCCGGCAAAATTACAATATCTAAAGGCTTCCCTATTTTTGAAGCGCTTTAATTAGCACAAAATTTCAAATCTATTATGATAGAGCCATTCGACGATACCTATTTTATGCGCCAAGCCTTGGTGGAAGCACAATTAGCTATGAAGGAAGATGAAGTTCCGGTGGGGGCGGTAGTGGTTAGCAAGGGTAAAATTATTGGCCGCGGCCGTAATCAAACCGAGCGTTTGTTGGATGTTACCGCACATGCCGAAATTTTGGCCATCTCGGCGGCAGCCAATTACTTAGGCGCTAAGTACTTAAGAGACTGCACCCTTTATGTTACCTTAGAGCCCTGTAATATGTGTGCAGGCGCTTTGTTTTGGTCGCAAATTGGTAAAGTCGTTTTTGGAGCGGAGGATGAAAAAAGAGGCTTTTTAAAGGAAGGCGGAAAATTACACCCTAAGACCCAACTGATTGGCCCCATTTTGCGTGAAGAAAGTAGTGAACTATTGAGACAATTTTTTAGGGGGAAAAGATGAATTTTAATAAGTGTCACTTAAATTTTGTACCTTATAGCTCAATTTATTAGAAATGTTTGTCACTAACCTCCAAATTCGAAAAACTCTCCAGCTGGCGCCTATCGCCTTGCTTACCCTAATTATCGCCGATTTAGTATTGCTTTTTGTCCCTGACTTTTTAGGGGGATTGGCATTGAATGGTTATCTCACGACCATTATTACTTTATCCATTATTTTATTTTACGCCTATTTTGGCTTTCCCATGTTCAGCTTTAACGCTGAGAGCGATCGCATTAAAATCAAATCGCATCTTGCTTTAAGCACAATTTTTGGAAAAACCTTATCGGTGCCTAAAATGAATATTACCGACCTTAAAATTGACTTAAACGGTTTCCGTAAAAAGTTGGTAATAACCTATATAAATGGGGAAGGGAAAGAGGTTTCTGATAAGTTCTCCATTACCATTTTAAGCAATCGTAAATTAGCGATGCTTGAAAAAGCAGTAGAGAGCTTTGCACAAGAAAAGTCTCCCGCAAACTTGCATTTCTTTATTTAAGGTAAATCTGTATACTTCCGAGAGTTCTGAGACTCAATTTCAGGTCAAACCCAGGTTATTAATTCATAGCCCAAAGCTATCGTTTCATAATTCTATCATTTAGGGACGAGTCTTAATAATTGTACCTTTGTGGTCCAAAATTAAACAATATGTACCCAGAAGATATCATTGCTCCCATGCGAGCCGACTTAAGTCAAGTTGGTGTAATTGAAACTCGCACCAAAGAAGAAGTAGAAAATAATATTAAAGCGGATGGAACCACTTTAGTGGTGATCAATTCTGTTTGTGGATGCGCCGCAGCAAATGCTCGTCCCGCCATTAAAATGGCGTCCCAGCACAGTAAATTGCCTAATCGTATGATTACGGCTTTCGCAGGAAACGATGTAGAAGCGGTTAATACCGCTCGCGCCCTGATGGCTCCTTTTCCTCCATCTTCGCCGAGTATTGCCTTGTTTAAAGATGGTAATTTAGTGCACATGATCGAGCGTCATCACATCGAAGGTCGCGCGGCAGAAGCTATTGCCGACAATATTAAAATGGCTTTCGACGAGTACTGCTAGACTCTAAGGAGAATAAATATACAAGCCGCTTATCTTAAAGATTAGCGGCTTTTTTTATGCCTAATCGGCGCTAATCTGGGTCAAGCCAAGATGGGTAGGAAATAGAATGATTAGATTAATCGGTAACAGCTCTTTAAATGCGCGTTGATTTGTTTACTAATCAACATAAAAAAGCCCGACCATAAATGGCCGGGCTTTAACAATTAGACTAAAACAAATCTATTTCAATACTACTTTTTGAGTAGCAGTTAATCCTGATTCGTTAGAAACATTTACTACGTAAATACCAGCAGTAAGATCGCCAGCATTCCATTGTACGTTGTTTTCAACATTGCTGAAAGAAGCTACTACAGAACCAGTAAGGTTGTAGATGCGTACTTCGTGTTTTCCAGCGGGAACTTCAATATTGGTAACCCCATTACTTGGGTTAGGGAAAATAGTAATAGCAGCATTGAAGTCTTCTGATAATCCGATAGAAGCACAATCTTCCCATGGGGCAGAAATGGTTTTAGGCTGATCATCTGGACGTTGGTAAAAACGGTTGAAACTACCCGTTCCAGACGGCTCTAAGCAAGTTGTATCAGTAGCATTTAAAAAGCCTTCTTCAACTTGAGTACCAGAACCATCTTCAATCATGTATTTGAAAGAGATTTTTCCTGGGCAAATTTGGGTTACGGTAGTTTCAAAAACTCCTGGCTGAGTGGCTGAAGCAGTAAGCTCGATAGCACCACCTTGCCACTGAGGGTCGGTAAAGTCACCAATTAAAAATACTTTAACGAAACTAGCAGGACCATTACTCATATCTACTTGGAAAGTGATATCAGATGGGTTGGGCTGTGGAGGACAAGCACCTGGTGTAGCAACACCAAAGCAACGTGGAGAAACAACTGTGTCGCCAGCAAAGCTAACTACATTGTTTCCACCTGGTTCCCAAGTAGGGTTACCGCCCTTAATGATACGAGCTTTGTAAGTAAATTCTGGAGAAGGAACTCTAACGGTGATATCATAAATCATATCGCCATCAGGGTCAGTTAAATAGTCACCACCACCCCAGCCGTTGTACGGGCCAGCGAAGTCAACTGAATCAGTTGCAGGATCGAAGTTACAAGTAGCTCCGCTCATATCAACTTGAATAGTAACATTAAAGGTGTCTGGAATGAAACATGGACCGCATTGAGCAAAGCAAGTAGGTCCAAATACTGTATCACCGGCAATAATTAACTGACGGTTGTTGTTCACCGAGCATCCAGAAGGAACTCCTTCGTCGGTACCCCAAGCACCACCATTTAGGTACTTGAAATTCATAGTATCGGTAGTAGGAATATAAGCAATATGACGGTAGATGCTATCACCCAATACATCATATAACTGAGTAGAACCAGGAGACCATCCTTGGAAATCACCCGCTACACTTACAATAGGATCGATAGAAGCCTCTAAGCCCATGTCTAACACTAAAGAAACGGCAGAATGACCAGCAGGAGCAGCTGCTCCGAATAATACAGCAGCTAAGGTGTCGTTACCATCTAAGCGAACCCAACGGTTGCTGTTACCATTGTCATAGCCTAAACCAGCACTTACTTGGCTGGCCGTAGGAACACCTTCCTCGTCACCCCAAGCATTACCGTTAAGGAATTTGAATTGGTAAACTCCGTCAGGAATGTTTACCGTCACAGCGTAGATGGTAGAAGTACCAACCTGTGTTAAAGCGGTAGCGGCGGGATCCCAGTTGCCTGCAGCACCTGCAGCAGCCTGAAAATCACCCGCAACGTGTACACCATTGGCGCTAACTGTTTGGCCAGCCATATCTACCTGAAAGGTAAGATTACTCTGAGCCCACGCAGCACCACCGATCAACATTGCCATCGCCAGTGTGTAGATTTTTTTCATGATAAAAAATTTAGATAATGAATTAAGTAAGTGTAAATATTACATTTATTAGACAAATTAACGAAAAATATTACGGATATAGTAATATTGCCATAAGCTAAAACGCAATTTTTAATGTTTCAAAAGTACAACCTCATTCTACTGACCCTTTTGGTCTTAGGCACAACTAGTGGCGCAAGCGCGCAAACCCAAGCTTTTCCGCCACATTGGTTTAAAGGACTTCAAAATCAAGAGCTTGAAATCTTGCTCTATTCCCCCGATGGGTTTAAGTCTTTACCTACCTGTAAAGCAGACAATATTAAGGCTGAGGCGAGCTTTGCGGCTAACCGCGATTACGTTTACCTCAACCTAAACTTGGAAAATTTTGAAGGGAATAGCTTCAAAATAGATTGTGGTAAAACCAAGATCGAGTACCAACTAAAGGAGCCTAAAACAAAGCCAGCCGGACTTAACCCCAGCGATGCTATTTACTTAATATCTCCCGATCGCTTCGCAAATGCGGACCCGAAAAATGATGTAGTAAATGGCATGAACGAGAAAAAATACGGGCGTGAATACCCCTTTGGTCGTCACGGTGGCGACTTGGCGGGCATTATTTCTAAGCTCGACTATATCCATGATCTGGGTTTCACCGCTACTTGGTCTTGCCCCTTGTTAACTAATAATGAGTTTAAAGAATCCTACCATGGTTATGCCATTACGGATCATTATAATATCGATCCCCGCTTTGGCTCCAATAAGCTCTATGCCACTTACGTAGATGAGTCCCATAAAAAGGGCATGAAAGTAATAATGGATGTGGTTTACAATCACTTTGGTTCTCAGCATTTGCTCCATCTTAATCCCCCCGATAGTAATTTCTTCCATTTCGATATGAAGAAAATACGCAGCAACTTCCGCGCGGTAAACCTGATGGACCCACATGCTTCTGCTGCTGATAAAAAGCAATTTAACAATGGTTGGTTTGATGATCATATGCCCGATGTAAATCAACAAGACCCGCATATGGCGGCCTTTTTAATTCAAAATTCACTGTGGTGGATATTGGAATATGGCTTGGATGCTTTTCGCATCGATACCTATGCTTATCCCGACCAAAAATTTATGGCCGACCTAGGTGCGCGCATTAAAACTGAAGTGCCCAACTTTTTCCTATTCGGAGAAATTTGGGTGCACATGCCCGAAATTCAAAGCTATTTCGCAGGCGACAATCGCTACAATCCTAATCACTCGCATCTAGATGCGGTAACTGATTTTCAATTTAAGTATGCGGTAAAGGAAAGTGTAGATCAACACCAAGGCTGGACCAGTGGGGTAGCCAAATTATACTACCGCTTGGCAGCCGATTATTTATACAAAAACCCCGAAAACCTAGTAACCTTTGTCGACAACCACGATGAGGCGCGCATTTTTGGGGAACTGCACGAAGACTTAAGTAAACTGAAAGTTGCTTTAGGAATTCTTTATACCATGCGGGGTATTCCTTCCACCTATTACGGGACGGAAATTTTAATGAAAGAAACCGAGAATCACGGGGTAATCCGCGAGGATTTCCCTGGGGGATTTGCGGGTGATACATTGGATAAATTTACCGCCCAAGGCAGAACGGCTAGCGAGAATGAAGCCTTTGATTATATAAAAACACTATTAAACTGGCGCAAAAGCTCGGAGGCCATTACCCAGGGTTCATTTACGCACTTTGTGCCGGCAGACGATGTTTATGTGTATGCCCGCATCAGCGCAAGCGATACCGTTTTGGTTTTGGTAAACACCAACCAAAATGATAGTCGTAAAGTAAACTTGCAACGTTTTGAAGAAGTTTGGTCGCAAGGCACGGAGGCGGTACATGTGCTTTCGCAAGATGCGTTTAATGGCAATAGTATTGAACTTCCTAAAATGAGCATTAGCATTTTACAAAAGAAGAAATGAAATTGGTAACTTGAAGCCCCAAACTTTTTGACCAATTTTCATGAGACTTCTTACCCTTTCTTTTGTACTTCTTTTTTCGGCTACATGCTTTAGTCAAGGTGAAAACTTGCTGTTGGAAAAAAAGCTGATTAGCGATTACAGTAAATTCCCAGTTTACAAGCATTTAGTTAAAGAGGGGCAGTGGAAAGATGCCTACCGTTATATTGATAATATTGAGCTTTATAGCATTACTTATCTGAGTGAAGGCCTAAAAGTAAAGGGTTTGCTGGTTAAGCCAAAAGGTAAAGAAAAGCTTCCCGCTATAATATACAACCGCGGTGGTAATCGGGAGTTTGGTCAATTACTGATATCTACAGGACTGCTAACTTTAGGAGAAATCGCCAAAGAAGGCTATGTGGTTATTGCCAGTCAATACCGCGGAGTAGTAGGCGGTGAAGGCCAAGAGCAATTTGGTGGCGATGATATAAATGATGTTCTGGCCCTTATTGATGTTTTGGCGGAAGTTGAAGAAGCGGATACCCAACGAATAGGAATGCTCGGTTGGAGTAGAGGTGGTATGATGACTTATCTAGCTTTAGCAAAAAGCGATAGAATAAAAGCGGCCGCCGTAGGTGGAGCCGTTTCCGATTTGGAAGCGATGGTGCAAGATCGCCCCGACTTCGAAGAGCATGTTTTAGGCGAATTGATTCCCAATTATAAAGAGAATCGGGACCTGGAATTAGGCAAGCGTTCGGCTATACAATGGGCAGATCAGTTAAATGCGAAAACCCCTCTTTTAATTTTACACGGCACGAGCGATTGGCGCGTAAAACCCGAGCAAAGTTTAAAAATGGCCATGGAGCTAGATCGTTTGCGTCGGCCTTATCGCCTTATTATGTTTGAAGGGGGCGACCATGGTATTTCTGAACATAGAGATGAGCGCACCGCTCAGGTTTTGAGCTGGTTTAATCGATACTTGAAGAATGATGAAAAACTTCCCGACACTGAGTTTCATGGTAAGTAGGATTGTTACCTTTTATTGCAGACTGCTCATGAAACAATTCGTAGACCCTATTTTTCCTCCAAAGAGTAAAGTCGAAATCGCCCTACAAAGCAGTAAACGCGGGCTAAGGAGTGAGGTGCTAAAGTCTCAATTAATCAACATTACTTTCACTTCTTGTTAAAAAATAGTATCTTTAGGTTGTATTGGTGGTCGTAGCTTCGCGGCATCCATTTTTATGAAAAAGACAAAGCTCAGTAGCCTAATTGGGAAGCTAACCCGGACAGGTGTTTGGGAACATAACTATGATCGCAATCTATTAGAATGGGACAAAGAAATGTTCAATATCTATGAATTGGATCATGAAGGTTCATTTTTAGATTTTAGTACTTGGGCCGATATGCTGCATCCCGAAGATGCGGAAATGGTCAAATTGCTTTACGCAGAAGCAGTAGAAAGTGAAGGGGAATATCAAATTACCTTTCGCATACGAACTGCGAAACAAAACATTAAGTATATCAAGGCCTCGGCTATTGAAATTGAAAAAAATTCTCAAGGGGAAAGAATTATTGTGGGCGCCAATCAGGATATAACAGAACTAATGTTGGCCAAGGCGGAGCGAGAGGAGTTAATCAGTATCCTTAACGAATCCCAAGAAATCGCAAAAATTGGTAGTTGGCAACACGACCTAGTGACTGGGAAAACCTTTAACGATATCGCGACCAAGAGAATCATCGGTTTGGATTTAGATTATGATCTCCAAGCTGAAGAGGGGATTTCCTTTTACAAGGAAGGCTATTCACGTGATAAAATTATGGAAGCCTTTGGCGAATTAATAGAAAAAGGCGTGCCTTATGATCTCGAATTGGAAATGATTACCAAACAGGGAGAAGAAGTTTGGGTACGTGCCAATGGTAAGCCAGTTTATGATGAGCAAGGCACCATAGTTAAGGTGCATGGGGTTTTTCAGGATATCACCAAACAAAAAGAAAAGGAATTCGAATTAATAAAGCGAAATCTGGACTTACAAACGCTAACAGAGCGCTTGAGTTTGCAAAATGAGAAGCTCAATGATTTTGCCTACATCACTTCTCATAATCTTCGTGCTCCGGTGGCCAATTTAATAATGCTGAAAGACCTCTATTTAGAAGAGAACGACCCTAAGGAACTACGAGCATTATTGGAGTTGACCGGACAATCTACCGAGCGCTTGGAAGAAACCTTAGATCACCTTATCGAAGCTTTAGTTGTGCAAACCCAAGGTCTATCATCTCAAGAATGGATTTCTTTGAGGGAGCTTTTAGCTAATTTGGTAAAAAGATTGGGTCACCTGATAAAAGCGGCTGATGCAGAAATAGTACTCGATTTAGAAGTAGAGGTACTAAAAGCGCAAGCTTTGTACTTGGATAGTATCTTCCTTAATCTGCTGACAAATGCCCTCAAATATCGCCAAGAAGCGCGTAAATTAAGAATTTCAGTACGTAGCTTTTTGCAAGATCAAGAGTTGATTCTTGAGGTTGCAGACAATGGTTTAGGCATCGATTTAGAACGTCATGCTGCCAATATTTTTGGATTGCATAGGACTTTTCATAAAAACCCCAAAGCCCGCGGAGTAGGCCTATTTATGGTTAAGACGCATGTGGAAGCCCTAGGTGGAAATATAAAAGTGAATAGTAAGGTAAATGAAGGCACAACCTTCGTGCTTAGTTTTAATCGTGAAATAGCGCAAAACGATTCAAAAGAATGAAAATTATTATCGTAGACGATGACCCAATTTATCGTTTCACCTTTGAAAGGGTCCTAAAAAAAATTAATGCCGATTTCGAGGTGCGGAGTTTTGAAAATGGAGAAGATCTTTTAAATCATTGCCATGCGGAAGAGATGGATTGTACTTCGGTAGACCTTATTCTGCTCGATATTAATATGCCGGTAATGGATGGTTGGCAGTTCTTGGAGAAATTTGAACCCATGTATCTTGCTAATGCTTCCCTCGCCGCAAAATTATATATTGTTTCTAGCTCTACTAATCCTGTTGATGTGGAACACAGCAAAAGCTTTAGCTCCGTTGCTGGCTACATGGTAAAGCCCATCGCGCGGGAGAAATTGAAAGCTCTTGTGGATTCGCTTTAATAACTACAGAAATCCTTCTCCACAACAGGTTTTCCTTCCCACTGAATTACAACTGAATTCTTACGAAATAGAAAAGCGACTGCAAGAATATTCTCGCAGTCGCTTTTTTGGATAATCAAATAAAATTAAGATTGGCCTAAGGCGGCTTCTTGCTCAGCGATATGTTCGGCTTCACCAAAAAGTGGTTCTTTAATGCGCAAGGTGAGAAGCGCCGCCACTATAAATAGTATGCCACCGAAGGCTAAATAGTAAATGGCGTAGTCGTCGAATAAGGCATGCACAATAGGGCCACCAATTAAAGCATTGATGATTTGTGGGATAACAATAAAGAAATTGAAAATCCCCATATAAACCCCCATTTTAGCCGGAGGTAAACTATCGATTAGCAAGGCATAAGGCATGGATAAAATACTGGCCCAAGCAAATCCTACTCCTACCATACTAAGAATTAACCAGTAGGGATCGGAAATGAAATACATTGAAACTAAGCCTATTCCACCCGCTAGTAGTGCCAGCATATGCACAAACTTCCGGCTGGTGGCTTTCGCTAATGGATTTAGTAGAAAGGCAAAAACTAAGGCAAAGGCATTATACCAACCAAACAGAAAACTCGCTTGATCACCGGCCGTGTTAAAGCCTACTGAATGTGTGTCACTAGGGTCTAAGCCATAATGATGGGTGGCTAAGGCTGAAGTGGTATAAACCCACATGGTGAATAAACCAAACCAAGAGAAAAACTGGACCCAGCCCAGCCTCTTCATACGGGTAGGCATCTTCCAAGCATCTCTAAAAATATCACTCATAGGTGACTTTTCGGGCTTAAGTTCTCCCTCGCCCCCTTGGTATTTGTGAAATTGCTCGGGTGGATATTCCTTTACTGTGACAATGGTATAAAGTATGGTTGCCATTAAAATAAGGGCTCCCACATAAAAAGACCAAATCACATTAGGGGTAACCGATCCGGCGGGGGCAGTATTAGCAATGCCAAACCAATTGGTTAATATCCAAGGCATGAAGGATCCTAAAATGGCCCCAGCGCTAATTAAGATAGTTTGTACACCGAATCCCAAAGTCCCTTGACTTTTAGGTAACATATCTCCCACGAGGGCCCGAAAAGGCTCCATGGAAATGTTAAAGGATACATCCATTAGAGCTAAAAAGGCAATGCCAATCCATAAAATGGCGGAGATGCCCATAAAGTCAGTTGCGCTCATGCTTTCACCCGCCACAATATTGGCATTGGGAAGAAAGATTAAGCCCAAACTGGCGAGAATCGCTCCTACCAAAAAGTAAGGTTTGCGTCGGCCAAGTTTTCCCCAAGTATTATCGCCCATATGTCCGATAATAGGTTGGACAATTAAACCCGTAAGTGGCGCCACAATCCAAAACCAACTGAGCTGATGTACATCGGCACCGAAATTGGCAAGAATTCTACTCGCATTACCATTCTGTAAACCAAAGCCCATTTGGATACCCATAAAACCCATACTAAGGTTTATGATGGCCCGCATACTAAGTTTTGGTTTTTCCAAGGCGGCCTTTTGGGCCATATCAAAGGATGGAGTACTCATGTGCTTGGGTTTCAATAATTAAAGTGCGCTCGTAATCAGCTTGAAGGAATTAGCCGGAACATCAATGTTAGCACGAGCTTCTGCTCCCGTCATATAATCTTCATATTTCGTATCACCCGCTAAGGGTGCAGTAGCTTGAAAATTTTGCTCAGCAAGGTTTACATAAACCAATAATTCCGCTCCGTTTTTCATGCGCTTAAAGGCATAAACGCGATCGTTACCGGTGTCAATTCTTTCAAAACCGCCTTGCTCGCTGCCGTTAATTAAAGTGGGATGCTCTAATTTAAGATGCGTCAATTTGGTGTAAAAGGCATACTGAGAAGTATTACTCCAATCAATTTGATCTTTCTCGAAAAAGGCCAAAGCTTTGTTCAAGCCTGCTTCTTGTCCGCTATAAATTAGTGGCATACTCTGCGGTAAGGTACTGGCTAAAACGTGGAAATTCTGACCATTTGCGCCCATGCGATCGCCTACGGTGCCGTTCCAACTGTTTTCATCGTGGTTGGTAATGAAGAACATGCGATAATCGTCTTTGCTGTAAAGCGAATCTTGCTTGCCTAAATAATGATCGATATCAACTACCGATTTATGACCTTTCGCAATGTCATTCATAATGTGGTGTAGCTCCCAGCCATAGCTCATATCAAAAGCTTTCGCATGAAACTCGGGGCCTTCCGCCTCTGCTAACATAAACATCGGTTTTAGCTCTTCTAGGCGAACTCGGGCATTATCCCAAAAATCCATCGGTACCATCATGGCCATATCGCAACGGAAACCGTCAATATCTGCTTCACGCACCCAAAAGATCATATCGTCTTCCATGGCTTTGCGCATTTCGTTGTTACTGTAGTTGAGGTCGGCTACATCACTCCAATCTTCTACGGGAGCGATAATTTCGCCTTGCTCGTTTTGCGAATACCAATCGCGGTGACTATTAATCCAAGTATGATCCCAAGAGGTATGGTTGGCCACCCAGTCCAAAATGACCTTCATATCGCGCTTATGTGCCTCTTGCACTAAGTTTTTAAAATCTTCTAAGGTGCCAAATTCGGGATTGGTAGAAGCATAGTCGGCAATAGAGTAATAGCTACCCAAACTTCCTTTGCGCTTTTCTTTACCGATGGGTTGAATAGGCATGATCCACAAAATTTTCACGCCCATCTGCTGCAAGCGATCTAAATGTTGGCTAAAGGCGTTAAAGGTGCCTTCTGGGGTGTACTGGCGGATATTTACTTCGTAAATAGAGGCTTGTTTGCTCCAAGCGGGAGTGTTCTTCGTCATAAGAGTTGTCGGTTCTACAATTTTATTTTCTTCCGAGTTTTCAGTTTTAGCAGGGTCTGCTGGGTTGTTGCATGCGATTAAACTCGCGGCAAAGCCAAGGGCTAAAAGCTTTTTCATAGTAGTAGTGTAAATAGTAGGTATAATTTTAATTGGCATAAATATGAAAACTTAAGCCAGGAACGGGCTCCAAGCCAAGGTATTCCATATTCGATTGAGTTGTTTTGGTATGTTGATTGAGTCTTTTAAGATTAGCTATTTCAAAAGGAAGTTTAACCTCGCTGCTTTTGGTACTCGTGTTTAAGATGCTCACAATAGTCTTCCCTAAATAGTCGCGTTTAATTATGATTAAACTGCCTTCTATAAAAAGTTCGGCACTGCCGTAGATGAGTGCTAATTCGCTAGAGCGCAATTTATTAAGCTCTTGCACCTTGGCGTACAGTTCCTTCTCATTGGCATCCCAATTTTCGAAATACATCATGCGGCGGTTGTCGGGGTCATTGGCGCCCGGCAAGCCGATTTCGTCGCCATAATAGGTGCACGGAATACCGGGAATGCTATTGTTGAAAGCGTGCAAAAGTGCGAGTCGCTGATAAGCTTGTTTATTGGCCTTCGGAATTTCGCGATCCCAGCCTGCTTGTTTGGCGTCTTCATCAAATTTCACATCACCGCTGGCATAAGAAATAAAGCGTGCCCGATCTTGATTACCCGTAATGTTTCCCATTAAATGGTGATAGCCATATGTGGCCAAACCGGCTTCGAAAACGTCTTTTAAGTGTTCGAGGTTTTCGCCCGTAGCGAAAGCGGAAACAGCGGCATCATACAAATTGAAATCGAACTGGGCATCGAGCATGCCCGTAGAAATGTAGCTATTAATTAAGCCGGGACTGCCGTAGGTTTCGCCAATTTGGTAAAAAGGCTCGCCGCGCAAGGCACGAATCTTTTTGGTAAGGGTGCGCCAGTAGAGTTCATCAATATGTTTGGTCGCATCATGGCGAAAGCCGTCTAAGTCATAATTCTTCACCCAAAAAAGAGCCGAGTCAACCATGGGGTCTACAATTTCTTTGCGACGTAAATCGAGGGTAGGCAGGTGATCGTCAAACCAAGTGGTAAGACGGTATTCGTCCCACTTCTCGGTATTTTTAGTGCCATCGGGTAAATATAAATTTGTAGCCCAATCTTTATTGTTTTGGTAAATGGGGTGATTGATATGCACGTGATTGGCTACATAATCGAGAATTACATTTAGATCATCGGCATGGGCATCATCGATAATTTGCGTGAAGTCGGCACTCTTTCCAAAGCGATAGTCTACCCGAATATTACTAATGGGCCAATAGCCGTGATACCCCGAAAATTTGGTGGTTACTTTACCCTTATTCCACAGGCCCCAAGCATCGTCGGGGTTTTGAGTAATAGGCGAAAGCCAAATGCTGTTAATGCCTAAATTTTGGAAATAGTTATCCTTTATTTTCTGATCCACCCCCGCTAAATCGCCTCCGTAATAATTGGCTTTGGGGTGAATCATAGAATCTTTTACCGGCATAGTGTTGCTGCTATCGCCATCTTTAAAGCGATCGACCATTAAAAAGTAGAGGCGGGCATTATGCCAATCGCTACGATCTAGTTGCTCTGCGGAAGAAACTGCTTCGCCATACTCCAGCGGAATAATTTGATCGCGGCCTTTACTTTCGCCCAAGTAACTGTAAATGCGGATATAACTGCGTTTTATTTTTTTAGCTTCTTCAGGAATTTGACTGATGCAACTACTTGGGTAACTGCGTTTGCAGGGAGAAGCCAGCACTTGATTATTCCACATCACAATAAGATGCGGCTCGGCGGGAGGTATTCTTCGCACAGAAATCACTTGTCGGTCAAGGTTTACCGCGAAGCCACCTGGTTTTATGCTATCGCCTTCTACCAATAAAATATTATTAAAACTACCCATGCCATTGCTCACCTTGTTGGGGTTGGCAGGATCTACCATTTCTTGGCCATCTAAGTATAACTTATACTCATAACGACCCGGTTCTAAAAGATAAGTGCCGCTATAAAATTCACCTTTTTCTTTCAGTGGGGCCGACCCGCGGTTCCAGTTATTGAAAGCGCCAATTAAACGCAGCTCTTTCTTCTTGCCAATGGCTTTGCGGGGAATTTTTATTTCTACCGCTTGCGCAGATGGCTTAACTAATATTAGGTTTTCGGTTTTACCCTGATGATTGAAGCTAAGGCTAGACATTTTCTCTTTCAGCTGGCCCACTAAGAGGAGCTCTTGCTTGTTGGTACTGATATTTTGCAGTCCCTCGGGTAAGGAAAGCGAGGATATTTCTTCATCGATCACATAATCGCTTAAAAGTATGCGAGTAGTGTCTTGGCCTAATTGAACGGGAGTATAAATCCCATGTAAAGCATTTTGTGCTTGGGCGCTCCATAGGCACAGACAAAGAAGGAGGAGTAGGTGGCCTTTTCTCATAATGTGCGGAAATTTAGCAAATATAATCATATGTGTAAATAGTACACTTATTTAATTTCTTTCAAGGCTAAGTTCTGCAGATGTGGCAATTTACCCAACCGACCTTCCTTCCTAAATCATAGCCTTTGAAATACAATTATATTACCGTTTAAATAATCTTTTTTTTTAAAAACACTTACCATTCTGTCTGCTTATCATTGCCTATTAATGAAATTTCCCCATCTTTCATTTATTAAAGGGCTTTATTGGAACACATTGCTAATCAATCCATTTATTCCTTTTCTTTTGTTCATTACTAAAGGTCTACTTACTTTTGTTATAAATAACCTGTTTCATGATAATTCGCATCTGTCTGCTATTCGCTCTAGCACCGTGCCTACTAGTTTCACAAAGTTTGGAATTAGTCGGCTTCAAAAAATTTCATGGTACTGGGGTTCAAACCATGGAAAGTTTAGTGGCTGGAAACCATGGAACTAGCTATGCCCTTTTCTCTTATTACGATCAGATAATTTTAGACGACCAAATAACATTAGGCAGGGGAAATGTTAATGCCGACTATAATTTAGTTTTAGTAAAGTTTGACAGCGCAGGCAACATGGATTGGTATAAGCGGATGTATTCCTTGAATCATCTCTCTTATCTGGATATGATTTTTTTAGACTCGGCGCTTATTATCCTCTTTGATCAAGAAGGTGTTGGATACTACGATGACCAGGCTGGAATTGCTCGCTCCGCCGGAAATGGCGATTATACTATCGTCCAGTTTTCGGAATCTGGATCGATAAATTGGCACCGTCGCTTTGAGGCAGACCGAGTCCTCAATTATACTATTGGCGGCAAAAGAAGCGCAGCCTTAGCCGCTGATGATAGCAGTCATTTTTACGTGGCGCTTAGCCATTTGGGTAGTTTTGACGCCGACTTAAGCGCCGCCAGCGTTCGACCAACACCGGATGGAGGAGGTGAAAATCTCAGTCTAATTAAATACGACATCGACTTCAATTACCTCAAAATGGTTAATTGGCCCAGCACTGCGGATGTGATTCTAGAAGATTTTGCGGTCAATAATACAGGACAACTATTAGTGGCTTTAAAATTTGCGGGACAACTCGACCTGGATCCTAGCACTTCAGGTACCACCATGAAAACTAGCCCAGTAAACGGCTGGAATAATTATTACAACTTCACGCATTACCTCATTGCCATAGATGAATATACCTCTACTTTAGGCTGGTATCAAAGAATACACAGTGATGAGTTCTTACGATTTAGTGAAGTGGTATTTGATTATCAAAAACAAAACTGGTGGGCAACAGGCTATTATCGCAAAGACATCACTACTTATGATAGCCCCGCATTTTCGCGTAATACCCCTTACACTCATGCTTTCAATGCCTTTTATTTTGCCTACAGCAATGTTGGGCAAAGAGTTTTCACCGCTGAGCATATTTCAACTGCTAGTAGTAGCATTATAAATATTCCCGTAAGTTTTATACCAAGCGAAGACGGTTATTGGTTATACGCTCTGAATACTGGAGGAAGTTTAGATTTCCGCCTTGGGCAATCGTATTCAGACCCAAACTATAGCGGGTTGGGTATGCTAATAAGTAAGTATGATAGTCTTTATAATTTGCAGTATGCCTATAAGCGGCTCTTAACTTACCCCTATTTTTTAGGGCTAGGGTTGCCTCCAATAGCCACCCGTCTGGGTCCTGAGAATTATTTATTTGGGTACAATACCAACTCTGCATTCAACTCATTAGCCGTAAGTCCTCAACACGACAGTATTCTATTTACGAACTCTGGCTCTGAAGCCATCTTAATTGAATGGAAGCAATGTGAAGACTTAGATACTACGATTAGCTACCAAGCTGGGGTATTTTATGCGGCAGATACTACGGCTGATCTGTATGAGTGGATAAGCTGCTTTGATGGTTCTGTTCTACACTCTGGTCCCGACCCTTTCTTTCAACCGAGTATTCGTACATGGGCCTATTTACGCTTCACAAAAAATAAATGTGTTTACCGCAGTGCTTGTATTATTGCTAATGATGTGGGACTTGAAGACCTCGGTGAAAACTTAGAAGTTTATCCTAATCCAGCCAGCCACTTCGTAAAAGTGAAATGGTCTGGACCAAAAGCACTTGCTTTAGAATTGTACTCAATGCAAGGTCAAAAGCTAGACACTTGGCAAGCCCTAAGAGGGGAAAGACTTTTTCCTACCCCCTTTCCCGCTGGTGTTTACTGGCTGCGTGCTCCCGCCTACCCTGAATTCAACCTGAAATTAATACTGAAATAAAATGAAAAAAAAACTATTTATTCTCGCTCTCTCTTTATCGAGTTTCTGCCTGTCCGCTTCTCATTACCTAGGCGGTTACTTCGAGCACCATGTTGATACTATAAACCAACTTTGGAACATAAGCCTACATATTATTGGAAACAGCCCTGGTGCGGCCATTAGCCAGAACAGCGTCACGTTAAATGGGCCATTTAGCGTAAACTTGTTTAGAGTATCTGGACAAAACACCTTGGTGCCTTATGGGGACCCTAATTGTTCCGCAGGAGATTATTACGAAATAGTATTTACGGGTTCGATCCCACTTAATGCTTCTGTGACTCCAATTTGGAATGACTTATTACCTAAAACGTGGACCTATACTGCCCCTTGCTGCGTTCCTAGTTCAGAAAATGTAGCCAGCGCTAGTACCTTGCACCTAGAGCTAAGTATAAGACCTCAAGTAGGCAACATGGGACAACCTATTTTTCCCTACATCGATACCCGCGGAAGTCATCCAGAAATGGTTCAAAACGCCTATCCTAACATCCGCAATTATAATGACTTTGGACATCGATCTCAGCTCATTGGCATTGATAGCGCCAGCTCCACTTTAGTTGGGGTAAAAAACACGAGTAGCACCTTTGCACCTTATGCCAGTGGTTATTCTGGCCTTTTCCCATTGCCAGATCAAACAGAAGATAGCTTAAACGGAGCCATACTTTTCTTTCCTAATCAAAGAATTATTTCTGCGCAAGCCCGCGCAGGCAGCTATACTCCTGGCCGTTATTTGGTAAACTTTGTTACCGAATATTTTAAAAATCAAAGACAATATTTTTCTGATTATGCCTTAGCAGCAGTATACTACATTGGTCAAGATAGCTTGGCAGATACCACTTATATAAAAGCAGAAGATGCAAGCCAAAGTTACCCTGCGCAAAGCTCTAATCAAAACTTAAATTATACCCTAAATTATGGTGACTCCCTGAATTTAGATCTAAAAGCTTTTGCTAGGCTAGGAGATACCATTCGTTTACTAGAAGTTCGAGAAGATTATGATACCGCCGGACTAAGTCCTAGCGTTAAATCTTCGCTTAATCTACCACAATTAATCAGTCAAAATTTGAACGGGCTTTTCAGTACAGCAGATACCAACAAGTTGCGTTTAAGCTTTAATCCCAATATCAATAACTTTACTAACAATGCCTCCCAATATACTGTAACCTTATTTTTCAGCAATAAATTTTGTGAAGGAAATGTTGCTAGCATTAGAGTGCGCATAAACCTTTCCCCTGAAAACTATATAACTGTCAATCAACAGAATTTAGATTCAGTACTATTTTGTGATCCACAAACAATTACACTTCGTAAGGTGGGCACTAATTCTAATTTTTATTGGTCTCCCGGTAACTGGGTTAATGATAGTCTTGCTGCACAAACTAGCCTATCAAGTCAAGCTTCAGGTTGGTTATATTTAATAATTGACGGAGGTACCCGAGCCGATTCTTTGTATTTGAAAAAGGATAGTGTTAGAACTATTAGTACGCCCCAACTTGGGCTAGCGGATGATATTATTGTGCTTGATAGTATGCCGAGTTTTAAGCAGAGTTGGACCGTCTCTAGCTTTGTGGAAGTGAATAGCCCCCAAGAAGATCAAATACCTATTTTGGGCGCTGGAACGTATAAAATAAATACTCGCTATTCACCTTTAGGCTGCCTAGCTACTTCGGGAGAAATTGAGATTCCTGAAGACTTTTTATGGGGAAGTAATTACGGAGCGGATGGCTATCACGTTGATCAAAGTATAGTGGATACCAGTGTAAGTAAAATAAATTATACCTGTAAGCTAGAGATACCGGGCGAGACCCGCTTTTTTGAGAAGATATTTTTCTTTGGTTTTGAAAATTTAAACCCTCAAGTTCCCAAAGAAATTAGCTTTAAAATTACCACCAATTACGGTTATCAAGATAGCCTAGTTGCACTGATCACTTCTGAAGGGTATCTGGAGTTTCCGGTAAATTTTGACCTAGCCCCCAATTTAAGCGCTATACTTGAAGTGGAACTAGACTCTGGAATCGCCTATCAATACCTCAGCTATAACCAATCAGGCTTCCTTCGTAATGCGCTTAGGTTTACCCAACTAGGATACACCACAGCAGGTGGGGCCATTAATTACGGCAGGCTTATACCCCTGGGATTCAAATACCAAGGTACGGTCGGCCTAAGCACTTCTGAGGATCTTTTGGTACAGGTCTATCCTAACCCTAGTTCTGGGGAGATCAGAATTGATTGGCCACATCGCGAACCTGCTGAGGTAGAAGTTTATGATTCTTGGGGTAGAAAGCTCGCACAGTTCAAGCTAGAGCAAGGGCCGCAAATACGCACTCTTAACCTAGGTAATGGTATTTATAGTTTGGTTTTCCCAAATAATCCGCATGTTCCTTCAACTAAAATTATTATCCGGAAATAGGTCCCTTAATCACTCCATTTGCAAAAGCAAATAATTATATTGTTATAATATTAATTGCTCTTGACAAACCCGAGGCGATTGGTCCTTGACAAAATAAAAAAAGCGGACCGCCTGATAGGGCTAAGAGTATTTCCTAATACGCTTTAAGATTTTTTAATGAAAAACAATCCATCCTAGAATTAAAAACGCTTTCTAAAACCCATTATGCCAAGTTGCAAGTGCAATTAAATAAAAAGAAATACTTTACTAAAAAGCATAGCGCCTTGGGTGCTATGCTTTTTTCTTTTTTCAACGGGTACGGCTTTGGCATAGAGCAGAGAGGCAGGTTTCGATAACTAATTTGGCTTGAAAGACGGGGGTGCTTTTTCCTAGTTTTGTCTTTATCTGCTTATATTAATTCTTGAACTTTATCTTCATGTTAATCAAATCGCTGCGTCTTATTGGAATAGCTTTATTCTTGATCCTCTTGTCTACAAATTCACAAGCCCAGTGCAATGCTAGGTTTAACCGACTACCGGACACTTCAATGACCGTTTATTTTGGAAGACAATTTCCCTCGGGTAACATTTTTAATAGCTTCTATGAATACCAATGGGACTTTGGCGATGGAACCGTGAAATCTTTTCCGTATCGGTCACGTAAAATTAAACATACTTATACGCAGGCCGGTTGGTATACCGTTAAACGCATAGTAATCGGTCGAGACCCAGCCGGTAATGTGGCCTGTTCGGATACCTTTTCAAGATCAATATATGCTGGGGGCTTAATTGGCCTCAATTGCAACATGCAGATTAATTCGGCAGATACCATTTTCAACCAATGGTATTTAATTTCAGATTCAAGTCAGACTAATACCACTGTACCGGCCCTTAATTATCTATTTTTCAACTTTGGAGGTTATGAGTTCCCCACTAAAGTTAATTCCAATTCTGCATCTACGCTGCATATTGGAGGAACTGCCGGCGGCACTGCGCCTAACTTAGGTATAAATCGTGCTTGTATAGGGCGTCAACTTTATTTGGCAAGCAACCCTGATTCGCTAATAAGCGAATGCCTATCCTGTAAAGATGTGTTTGTGAGTTCTTCCTATTCACTAGCTATCAATGATTTAACTCAGGTAAACCCCTTGACGGGTGAAGTGAATTTTCAGGCGCAAGGAAGCGCAACGCCTACATTGTCCAATGGCTTAACTGAATATTATTACTGGGTAATTAGACCTTTAGGACCATCGTTTAAGGGCCAAAATTACAATGCGCTTATGCCTCGGCCTGGGAAGTATTTTTACGAAAGAGTTTACGGTGTCTCAGATACTAGTGGTAATCCTATTGCTCAGGTAACAGAGTGGGATTCTATTACTATTCCTCAGGCCAATACATGTAAAGCCCGCTTTGAAAGCACTCAGCGTTCAACGAAGAGTCCTGATTATAAAATTCAGTTTAATAATAGGAGTTCAAATTTATTTTCAAACTCAAGCACCAGTAATTTTAGGTGGTATTTTGGAGATGGAGATTCTTCAGTAACAGAGAGTCCTCTAAAAACATATACCCAACCAGGAAATTATCAAGTCGTGTTAATTCATCATGTTTTAGATAACCTTGGTAGCCTGATATGTTCAGATACGGCTAGGGAAATGGTAAATGTGGCGATGGATTCTTTACAATGCCAGGCCTCCTTTAGAGTAATAGATAGCCTTTCAGTAAATTTTAATTTAATAGTAAGGAATAATACTGTTTCTGTTGTAAATGACACCAATTACAGTACGAGTTATTTATGGGATTTCGGTGATGGCCAAACTTCTACTGCTCCCTATCCTCAGCATACTTATGCGGTTAATGGGGCTTATGAATTATGTCTGGATATTGTTGTTACCGATAATAGATCGTCCCTTACCTGCACCAGCTCTTTCTGCGATACGGTAGGTATTGATAGTCTGGGCAATGTTATTTTTAAAACCAATCAAGGGTTCTCGTTAAATGTGATCAATCCGGCTACGATTTCCTCAGAAGAAAGAGTAGTGGCTATAAATAATTGGGAAGTATATCCGAACCCAGCGAGCGATCAATTACGAATTGCAAATTTGGACTTTTCTATGGCAAAGGTTCAGGTGCGATTACTGGACATAAGGGGAAGAATTGTATTAGAAAAAAGCCTCCAGCAGAAAGCCGAGATTGAGCTTAATAACCTAAAACCTGGTTTGTATATCATCCAAATTGAGCAAGCCGGTGAATCAGCTTATCAAAGGATATTAATTGAATAAACGACTCAGCTTAACAGATACGATTTCTGCTCCTTCGCAGAGAATGAGAACTTATGGCAAACCATCTTCTGCTTTATCTCAAAGCATAGATTAAAAAAGAATTTTATATAACTTACAAGGGATTGAATGCACTAGTTTACTAAATTCAATGTATTTATCTTTGGAAGCGAATCATTGCCTGTGCAATACCTGATAGAATTAAAAATGCTTTCTAAAACCCATTATGCTAAGCTGCAAGTGCAATAAAATAATAGGAAATACTTTACTAAAAAGCATAGCGCCTTGGGTGCTATGCTTTTTTCTTTTTTCAACAGGTACGGCTTTGGCACAGATTAGGGCTGGTCAGTCTTTTTCTACTGTACCGTCGGATGGGGCAACTGGATTACGGTTGACTAGAAAGATTAATCACCTTTACATTTATGCCTTAAATAATGGTTGTGCTAGTGTTGATATTGCGAGTTTAAATTATCAAGAAAGCTTAACTCTTAAAAGAGATTCATAGCATATTGTAAGCTTACCGCAGTAGCCATTAATTTAGTAAGGGAATAACCTTGCTAAGTTCGAATGTTCTGAAACTGGAGATACAATCCCTTTGCCTAATTGTACTTGCCGAGAAAGGAAAATTAAAGCTATACTTGTTGAATAATCTTTATTAATCGCTTTATTATGTTAAACAAAACTCTGCGTTTTATTGGCTTCTTTTCGCTTCTTTTCGCTTCATCGGTCTCCTTGAAAGCACAATGCTCTGCGCGCTTCAGTCGTATTCCAGACACTTTAAAAACCGTCTATTTCTTTGAAATGAATTTTGCAGACCATAGCAATTTTAATGAATTCATCGAAGAAAGCTGGGATTTTGGAGATGGCACAAGTAAAACGTATTCATCTAAAAATGTACGAATTAAGCACACCTATGCAGCCACTGGTTGGTATAAAGTCACAAAAACTCTAAAGGTTGAAAATACTGCTGGGAACATTTTATGTTTAGACAGCTTTTCGCAAGACATTTATGTTGGAGGTCTCATAGGCACAGATTGCAATGCTGGCATTCAGGCAGCTGATACAGTGATGGACCACGGCATTATGGTCACAGACTCTTCTGCAAACTTTAATACCGCTCAACCAACAAAGCAAATTCGTTATGTAAGTTTTGGGGGTTACGAATATCCAACATGGCTAGAAGGCCCAGGTCAATTAGCCACCAATTTCTCAAATATGGGTGACGGGCTTGGCTTCATAGCACCCAACTCGGGCTGGAATAAAGCCTGCGTTGCCAAACAATATTTAAGTGCTAGCGACTCTATAATCAGTGAGTGTTTAGCATGCAAGGATGTTTATGTTAGCTCTCCTTTTAGTCTTTCGGCAACCAACTTAAGTCAGGTAGATCCCTTAACTGGAGAAGTAAACTTGCAAATGCAAGGCAGTGCAAACCCTCAACTGGGAAATAATCAGAGCGAAACTTTTATTTGGTACTTTCCTTCGGGGAATCGATACATTACTGGGAATAACCAGAGTATCCGTTTACCCCGACCGGGCACTTACTATTACAGAAGAAGCTATGGCGTTTTGGACCTTTCTGCTAGTAAAGTCATAGCGCGCCTTTCGGCAATAGATTCAGTTGTTATTCCTCAAGCCAATACCTGCCAAGCAGATTTCGACTGGCAAGAACAACCCCTGCCCACAAACAACTTGACGTTTCAGTTTAATAACAGAAGCTCTAATCTATTTGGGTCCAGTTCCAGCAGTAGCTTTCTATGGACTTTTGGTGATGGCGATACTTCTACCAGCGAAAGCCCATCTAAAAGCTTTAATCTGCCAGGTGCTTATACTGTAAAACTAATTCACACTGTAAAAGATAGTAGCGCTAATACGGTGCTGTGTTCCGACACAATAACTAAAACACTTTACTTAAACCCTAATGGCAATGCCTGTTTAGCTAGCTTTCAAGTGTTAAGAGCCAGTTCAACTAATTTTAATATTGATGTGGCTAATCGCTCTATACCGCAAGCAACGGATTCTAATTATACAATTAACTATAATTGGGATTTCGGTGACGGACAAACTTCTACAGCTGCCTATCCGCAACATAGCTATGCCTCTAATGGTGCTTATTTATTGTGCTTAAACATTGCAGTAACCGATATTAGAAACTCTGCTACTTGCAGCAGCAGCTATTGTGATACAATAGGACTGGATAGCTTGGGCAATTTAATGTTTAAAACCAATCAGGGATTTACACTAAATGTAATCGACCCAGCCACTATCTCCAAAGTAGAAAGAAAGTTCGTATCCACTCCTTGGGAAGTCTATCCAAACCCCGCAATTGATCGAGTAAAAATCGCAAATTTGGATTATACGAGAGCTGAAGTTCAAGTAGTACTCCTAGATTTACAAGGCCGTATTGTATTAGAAAAAACGCTTCTGCAAGAAGCAGATATTGCACTTAAGAGCCTTAAGCCTGGGATGTACCTTCTTCAAATTAAGCAAGCCGGTGAAACGGCCTTTCGAAGGATACTAATTGAATAAAGGATAGCGCTAATTAGGAAAAAAGCCACTCGTTTGAGTGGCTTTTTTTATTCAATAATTAAGATCTAACTCAAGTTTAAAGTAAAATATTCTCGCCGTTTACTACTACCTCAACCGAGTCACCCGATAGTTTTTCGATGTGGTGCTTCTTCGGACTCAAATCTACCTTGAGTACCGAGTTGCGGAAGTTTATTTTAAAGGATAAAGTGTTCCAAGTTTTAGGTAATTTCGGATTGAAATAGAGCTTGCCATCGCGTACTCGCATGCCTCCAAAACCTTCTACTACCGCTAACCAAGTTCCCGCCATAGAAGTAATATGTAATCCTTCGTGTACTTCGCGGTTGTAGTCATCTAAATCGAGACGGCTGGTGCGTAAATACATTTCATAGGCCTTATCGAGTTTATCTAAATAGGCGGCTTGGACTACGTGCACACAAGGAGAAAGTGAGCTTTCGTGGACGGTGCGGGGCTCGTAAAAGTCGAAGTTGCGCTCTAGTTCTTCTTTGCTAAAATCGTCTTCGAAGAAATAAAATCCTTGCAACACATCTGCCTGCTTGATAAAGCAAGAGCGTAAAATGCGATCCCAACTCCAATGTTGGTTAATAGGGCGTTCCGAAATGGCTAAATCGGCCGCTAAAATTTGCTCTTTATCTAAATAACCTTCTTGCTGTAAAACGATGCCTAATTTTTCGTCAGTTGGCAAGAAAACATTGCTGCTAATCTTGGCCCACTGCGCTAATTCCTCTTCCGCTTTAAAGCTGGCTTTCGCCAAGATGCGCTCTAAGGCAGATGGGTTTAGCGACTTCACCGTTTCGAAAGATTCGGCCGCGTATTGAATACACCAACGCGCGATATAACTCGTGTACCAGTTATTGTTAACGTTGTTTTCATATTCATTAGGACCAGTAACGCCTAGCATTACATATTGTCCTTTGGCTTCGCTATAGGTAAAGCGCTGCGCCCAGAAACGAGCAATGCCAATCAGTACTTCTAAACCGTATTCGGCGAGGTAATTTTTATCGTCGAAATAGCGGATATAATTAAAAATCCCGAAGGCAATCGCGCCATTTCGGTGAATTTCTTCAAAGGTAATTTCCCATTCGTTATGGCATTCCTCTCCGTTCATGGTAACCATCGGGTAAAGGGCTGCGCCGTTGGTAAAGCCTAACTTTGCGGCATTTTCGATGGCTTTTTCTAAATGGTTATAACGGTATATTAAGAGGTTACGCGCCACTTCTTTTCCAGCCGAAGCCATATAGAAAGGTAAGCAGTAAGCCTCGGTATCCCAATAAGTAGAGCCACCGTATTTTTCACCAGTAAATCCTTTAGGGCCAATATTCAAACGGGCATCTTCACCGGTATAGGTTTGGGTAAGGTGGAAAATATTAAAACGAATGCCTTGTTGTGCCTCGGCATCGCCCGTAATAGCAATATCACTTTGCTGCCAGCGTTGGGCCCAGTCGGCTTTTTGCTCGGCCAATAATTTATCGAAACCATCGCGACGAGCAATACTGGCTAATTCATCCGCTTTTTGCTGAAGATCCTTTTTATCGTAATGAAAGGAGCTACAAATGGCCGCATATTTATAAAGGCTATAATTTTCGTTCGCTTCGCAGGCTACGGTAAAGGAATTATCCGCGTATTTGTCTTTTTTACTAATCTCCGGATACAGGGTAATAGGAGCACTACCGCGGTACAATTCGTAGCGCATGGCCGCAGCCACCTGGAAATCAAGTTTTCTAGTTTTCGCTTCGATAACCGCTTTTTGAGTCGCTACATTTTCAGAAACGCTTTCCCAAAACTTCTCCTCATAATTGCTATCGTGATTGATAACGTCAAAATCGAGGTAAGGCGTAATTTTAACTGAGGCATTAAACTGAATAAGTTTAAAGCTATAGCGGATGGCGCCAATCTCTTTGCGCTTCATGCTTACAAAGCGTTGGGCATCAACTTCTACCGTTTTTCCAGGGGCAATTTCCGCACTAAAGCGTCTAACTAAATGCCCTTCTTGCATATTTAGCTCGCGGTAAAAATTACTAACCTTGGCTTTCGCCAGATCCAGGTTTATACCGTCGATTTCTATTTTAATACCAATCCAGTTCACTGAATTTAATACTTTGGCGAAGTATTCTGGATAACCGTTTTTCCACCAACCCACGCGGGTTTTGTCGGGGAAATACACGCCACCGAGGTAGCTGCCTTGTAAACTTTGTCCGCTGTAATCCTCTTCAAAATTGGCACGTTGGCCCATAAAGCCATTACCAATACTGAAAATAGATTCGGAACCTTGATTTAATTCGGGGCGCCAAAGGTCTTCGATGATTTTCCATTCATCGGTAACCAAGTATTTATTATGCATCTGTTTAGAAGTTCAGTTTGTTTATTATTTCGGAAGGGCTGAATTGATGCAGTCCAGAAATAACAATCTCTGCATCAGCTAAGATTTTAGGGTCGCCAATACCCACGCTACGGAATCCGCCGGCGCGAGCAGCTTCTATACCTGCTTGGGAATCTTCAAAAACTACAATGGATTGCGGCTCGATGCCTAAAAACTCGGCTCCCATGCTAAAGACCTGTGGGTCAGGCTTAGAGCGCGTAATTTTGGTGCCGTCAATAATGCATTCGAAAGAATCGTGAATTTGCAGTAGGTTTAAGATCAGTTCTGCGTTTTTACTGGCAGAACCCAGTCCCACTCTTAGTTTAAGCGCTAGAGAAGCGGCAAGAAAATCTTTTGCTCCTGGTAAGGCTTCATCGGAAGACATTTCCTTTACAAATTCTAAATACCAATCATTCTTTTTCGCCATCATCGCTTCGAAGCGTTCTGGATCGAGGCTGGTATTGCCCCATTCCAAAATTTTCTCGAGCGATTCTTTGCGGCTAACGCCTTTTAATTTTTCATTATCCGCCTCATCGAAGTGAATGCCTAATTCGGCGGCGAGTCTCTGCCAAGCTTTAAAATGAAATTTAGCGGTGTCGACTATAACGCCATCTAAATCAAATAGAAAACCCTTAATTGGAGCCATTTAGCTAGTTTTTAGTTTCATGCGGTAACGCTTATGAAAGTCAATTAGACCATCTACTGGGCGACGAATGATGCGACCTTTCTTCAAATCAAAAAAGTCTAGAACATCATTTAATACGGGCTCAAAATGATGGGCAATGGAGCCAACAAAGCTAATGGCCACTTTGCGTGATTCAGGGAAAGGCAATACTTGCGTTTCAACAAATTCACGGAAACCATTAAAAACGATTTGGTAATAGAAGGCATCATCCAAGTACTTATGGGCAAAAGGGGCAAAGGATCCTAAGAACACATTCGCTCCCGTGGGCGCATAAACCTTATCACGGATAATTCCTTTATCTACCTGAAAAGTTTGTTCGAATTCGCGACGGTGCGATTCATTCATTTGGTGATAAAGGTAGGCGCGTACCAAACGTTTTCCGATATAGCTCGCCGAACCTTCATCGCCAATTATAAAACCGTAACCCGAATTTCCGGGTACTAAATTTTCACCATCGTAATATACACAGTTGCTACCGGTACCGAGGATGCAAGTAATTTGCGGATCACCATTCCAAGTAGCATAGGCAGAAGCGCGTAAATCGTGATCTACAAATATTTCTGCATTAGGAAAACCGGCCTTAAGGCCAATTGCCACTTCTTCGTTGAGCTCGGGTGAAGAGCAACCTGCTCCGTAGAAATAAACTTGTTTCACCTCTGCGCCCATCGTGGCTACTTCCTCTACTTTTTGAATCTCGTCCGCCACAAAATGGCGATCGTGAAAATAGGGATTGAAACCGATGGTGCGGATGCGTTTTATTTCTTCGCCTTCATCGCTTAAAAATACTGCGTCGCACTTGGTACTTCCGCTTTCTGCCAAATAAATCATTTACAACTAATTAGTGCTTCTTAGAGTGAAGCCATTTTAAGGGCCATATCGGCCAAGCGCGCAGAGTATCCTGCTTCGTTATCATACCAACCCACGATTTTGGCCATATTGCCATTAACGTTTGTTAATTGAGCGTCAAAAATACAGCTATACTTGCTACCAACAATATCTGCAGAAACGATTGGATCTTCTGTGTACTCTAAAATTCCTTTTAGGTAGCTATCCGCGGCCTCTTTAATCGCAGCGTTAATATCTTCAATTGTGGCTTCTTTGCTCAACTCTACGGTAAGATCGGTAACCGAACCAGTTGGAGTTGGAACGCGCATGGCGAAACCATCTAATTTACCTTTTAATTCGGGTAATACTAAACCAACAGCTTTAGCAGCACCAGTAGTAGTAGGAATAATAGAAAGTGCGGCAGCACGAGCTCTGCGTAAATCATTATGCGGAGAATCTTGTAGATTTTGATCGGCCGTGTAGGCATGAGTAGTGGTCATGAAACCTTTAACGATACCAAACTTATCGTTTAAAACTTTGGCCATTGGCGCTAAGCAATTGGTAGTACAAGATGCGTTACTTAAAAATACATCGTCGGCATTTAAGTCGCTATCATTTACTCCTAATACAACGGTTTTTACCTCGCCTTTTGCAGGTGCACTTAAAAGAACTTTTTTAGCTCCTGCCTTACGGTGTAACTCCATTTTTTCAGGAGATGTGAAAATACCAGTACACTCTAGTACTAGATCAATATTCATCTCAGCCCAAGGTAAAGAAGCGGGATCGCGCTCAGCGAGTAGTTTTATTTTATGATTACCAATAACTAAGGTATCGCCTTCTAAGCTAACAGGATGCGGGAAACGCCCGTGTACTGAATCGTACTTTAATAGATGTAATAAGGTTTTAGGAGCAGTTAAATCATTGATAGCCACTACTGCTACACCTTCAGTTTCTAGAAGATTGCGGAATGTTAAACGACCAATGCGGCCGAAGCCGTTAATTGCGATATTTTTCATTTTTAATTATTTACTTAGGTTGATAAAATTTTGAGAATGCGATTGAGCTCCATATCTATTTTGCTCTTACTTTCAATCGCTTTAGCAAAAGGAGTAAAAAGTAGTTTATGATTAACCATGCCGATCATTTCACCGCGACGTCCCTCACGCAAAGCTTCAATAGCCGCAACGCCTAATTGACTCGCCAGCACACGATCAAGGCAGCTAGGAGCGCCACCACGTTGTAAATGACCTAGAATAGTGATTTTAGATTCCCACTGCGGGTAACGTTCGCGCACTTTTTGGGCAACCGTCCAGGTGTCACCAAGTTTGTTACCTTCGGATACAATGATGATACGGTTCATTTTATTATTGTTGGCGCCCTTTTCCAACTCGTGGTAGAGGTCTTCCATGGGCTGATCTTCTTCGGGTAAAACCACATCTAAGGCCCCAGAAGCCAAGCCAGTTCTCAGGGCGATAAAACCAGAGTCACGTCCCATTACCTCTACAAAAAAGAGGCGGTTATGCGATTCTGCTGTATCGCGAATTTTGTCTACACAATCAATTACCACATTGCAGGCCGTATCATAACCAATGGTGAAATCAGTGCCCGCTAAATCGTTATCAATGGTCCCGGGTAGGCCCATTACAGGGATGTCGAACTCTTCGCTGAAGTACATGCCACCGGTGAAGGTGCCATTACCACCAATTAAAACGAGGGCGTCTATACCTCGGTCTACTAAGTGTTGATAGGCTTTTTTACGACCTTCTTTGGTTTTAAATTCTTCTGATCGTGAAGACTTTAAGACGGTTCCACCGCGATTTAAAATATTTTTTACCGATCTTGCGTTCAATTCGAGAATACGGTTTTCAATGAGGCCTTGATATCCCTCATAAATTCCAAATACCCGTAAATTATAGTAATTTGCGGCTCTAACCACCGCACGAATCGCGGCATTCATTCCTGGAGCATCTCCTCCAGAGGTTAAAACCCCAATTGATTTTATCTCTTTTGACATTGTTGCTGTAGTGATTGAGCAAACTTAGTGTAAATTTTACACTTGCGAAAAAAAATAGTACTTTTGGCCGAGAATTTTGAAACAATTTACCCAACTATAGCAATAAAGTGACGACGAAAAATGTAAATCCCAATGTTTCGGTCGATTGTGTTGTTTTCGGCTTTGACAACGAAAGGTTAAAAGTATTGCTCATCGAGCAAAAGCTATCTAATAAAGAAAAGGTTCAATTTGCTCTTCCTGGTGATTTGATTATTGATGATGAGGGTCTGGATGAAGCGGCGAATCGCGTGTTATTTGAGATAAGTGGACTTTCTGGAATCTTCTTACAACAGTTTAGAGCTTTTGGTGATCCGGATAGAGTAAGTGATATTAAGGATTTGGATTGGCTGAAAAGTTACCGTTCCAACCCTCAAGCCCGGGTAATTACTGTGGCCTATATGGCTTTAGTGAAAATGGAGGATTTTAGTCCAGAGGCAAGTTCTTTTGCGGAAAGAGTATTCTGGCAGGATATCGAAGAAACGCCTAAACTGGCTTTCGACCACAATAAAATTCTCTATGAGGCCTTAGACCGCCTGCGCGATGACTTTGTAAATTATAAAACGGGTTTCGAATTATTGCCCGAAAAATTCACCTTAGGTCATATCCAAAGGCTATACGAAACGATTTTAGGGAAAGACTTAGATAAGCGGAACTTCCGTAAAAAAATTCTCAAAGAGAAACTGGTTTCGCCCACCAATCAGAAACAAACTGGGGTTTTACACAAGCCAGCAGTTCTTTATAAGTTAAACCATGAAAAAGTTTAATAGCAGTTTATTTAAGACCCTTTTTATGGGTCTTTTTTTTGCTCAATTTTGGGCTTGTCAGGAAGATGAGCGGGATACGGACAACGCCTTGGCTCCCGCTTGGGCGAAAGAGGTTGTTTGGTATCAGATTTTTGTAGAACGCTTTTATAACGGCGATACGAGCAATGATCCACGTCCCGCTGATATTGCTGGTGCTTACGCTAAGCCCTTGCCAGTAAATTGGAAAACTACCCCTTGGGGCCAAGATTGGTATGCCGATGATATTTATTTTCCCGCTTTAGATAGTAGTAAAGATTGGAATGGAAATCCCATCAATACCTTCGATGCAAAGTTGCAGTTTCGCCGCTACGGAGGCGATTTAGCCGGGGTTTTACAAAAACTCGACTACCTGGATTCTTTAGGCGTAACGGCGCTCTATTTCAATCCTATTAATGATGCGCCTTCTTTGCATAAATACGATGCACGCAATTGGCGACATATCGATATTAACTTCGGCCCTAGTCCGGCAGCGGACCAAGAAATTATGGCCCAAGAGAATCCTGCCGACCCGAGGACTTGGCGTTTTACGGGCGCCGATAGTTTGTTTCTAAAATTAATTGATGCGGTTCATCAGCGGGGAATGCGCCTTATTATCGATTATTCGTGGAATCATACTGGGAATGAGTTTTGGGCTTGGCAAGATTTACTTGAAAAGCAAGAGGCTTCTGCTTTTCGCGATTGGTACTGGGTGAAAAATTGGGATAATCCCACAACGGATAGCAATGAATTTGATTACCGTGGTTGGTTTGGCGTGGCCACCTTGCCCGAGATTAAGGAAACCCAAGCGCTCGATCATGCGGCCGATATTCAGGCTTTCGAAGGAAATATTTACAGTCAAGCGGTGAAGGACCATATTTTCGCCATCACCAAACGCTGGCTCGACCCGAACGGCGATGGGGATCCCGAAGATGGGGTGGACGGCTTTCGCCTAGATGTGGCGGCCGAAATACCTCTCGGCTTTTGGCGTGATTACCGAAAAGTGGTAAAAGAGTTAAATCCGCAAGCCTACCTAATTGGGGAAGTTTGGTGGAAGAAATTTCCCCACGATTTATTAAACCCCGCCCCGTATTTGGAAGGTGATATTTTCGATGCAGTAATGAATTATCGTTGGTATAGAGCAGCTCGTTCCTATTTTAACCCAGCTCCCGACTCTAGCAGTGCTAAGGAGTTGATTGATAGTCTAATATCATTTTCACGCAATTTGCGTTACGGCTCAAGTCTCGCATTAATGAATATCAGTTCTAGTCATGATGTGCCCCGATTGTCCACCTCTCTCTATAATAATAACCTCTATAAATTCGATGCGAAAGTTTCGCAAGATCCGCGCTATAAGATTAACAAACCCGATGCTTATACCCTGCGAAAGCAGAAGGCCTTATTGTTACATCAATACAGTTATGTGGGAGCGCCGCAAATTTATGGAGGCGATGAAATGGGCATGTGGGGCGCCGACGATCCCGATAACCGCAAACCCCTAATTTGGCCCGAGCTAGAGTTTCAAAATGAAAGTGAACATCCTTTAGGTTTAGATCGCCCCAGTGATGTGGTGGTTTTCGATTCCACCTTGTTTAACTATTATCGCGATTTAATTAGCATGCGACGTCGCTACCAAGCTTTACAAAAAGGCAAACTGGAGTTTTTGCGCGATTTCGAAAAACAAGGCCTCTTGGTTTATAGAAGAACTTGGGAAGCCGAACACTTGCTTTGCATTTTTAATAATACGGGGCAAACAAAAATCTGGTTATACCCATCTGCGAAAGCGGATTATAAAGTAGTTATGAGCAGCGCAGCTATGCCCGAAAGGCGAGAAGATGGCGGATTTGATATCGCTCCTTTAAGTGGCTTGATCTTGTCGTATTAAACGGAGATTAAAATGTTTATTAAAAAGCCACTGCTAAGCCTCTTCTAAAAAGCATTTTTCTGAGCCTAAGCCCTTCGCTATAGCCCGCTATTGCTTCACCGCTTCGGCTTAAACCCACTATTTATAAGAGGTCTGAGGCCTAATTTCACATTGAACTCAGGTTTAAAGTAGTTTATTACATTTAATTTCTTTGAAACTGGTTCAGAAGCTCGAAAAACCCTTCCGATATAAAAATTAGTGATTAACACCCTATGCCTTAGGCTATCCTTAATTTATTTGCCCTTATACTAATTCAATGGGTCTATTTATTAGATTTGGGAGGCTATAATTTTTTTCTTTCTGCTTTCTTGATGAATTGAGCTTATCCTTATAGAAGAGTGGGGTAGTAGGAAGAAAATTGGGGGTAAAACATGTTGTGCTTAATGTGAAAAATGAAGAAGATTCCTTTCAAAGACATAGACGATCACGATGAATTTTGGTGCGGCTCAACCTTCAGGAAAGAAGGAACAACTCTGAACAATCCCGACCCGAATGAAGATTTTTATGAATACGTACTTTTCCTCGACAAAGGAAATTCTGATTACATGATTTGCGCACATACAGACAAATGGGAAATTGGAACTGTTGTAAGCTACGTCACCATGACCAAAGAGACAAACCGAGCGACAGTAATAGCGAAGGAATTTAAAAGAAGTATGATTCTGCCTGAAGAGATAGATTCATGGTACTTTATTGACCAAGGAATTCGAGAAACAAGAATAAAGAAACACTAAGCACAACAACAAATAAACGCAAGGCGGCTATTCACGTTTTCCAAGGACGCATTTTGCCGAAAATGAAAATCTCGTATCTTAACTTCGCTTAACAAACACCGCCCAGCGTTTATTCAAACCGTTAGCCACAATTCCTCCTAGACTCCAGAAATCCTTAGTCCCAAGGCTAACGTAAAAGCAGAAAACCGAGAGAAATGAGTAAAAAGTTGAAAAATTACAAATCGCTGATTAATAACATATTAAATTTACGTTAGTCAGAATTTGAAAAAATGAAAAATCCATTATTGATAGCATTTGTCCTTTTGACATTAATTTCTTGTGACAACGAAAAATCGAATGAGCAGAAAGAGAAATCGGTAGTACCAAAAATTCAAATAGAGCAAAATACAACGGACAAGTCCAAACAAGAATTAGAAATCAGAGTCGATAAGGCATACATTGGAATGGCAATCTCTGAATTAAAATCCGTTTATGACAATGCTGAATTTATTGAAGAACCAGTTTATGAATATGGTATTGATGGAGAATCAAAAGGATTAGTAGTAAGGCAAAATGACGAAAGATTATTTTTCGTTTGGACTTTGCAGGGAGAAGAAAAGATACATGGAATGACAATACTTTCGGATTCAATTATCATTGACGAAAACGTGCATGTTGGAATGACTTTAAAGTCGTTCATGGCCAAATATCCTGAAGCAACAGTTCAAATTGACATGATTGATGAGCGATATGGGTATTTAAATGTTCCAGGCCTTTCTTATCGCCCTGAATTTCTTACAATGGACTCTACACGAGTTGCCAATTATGACTATGAACAACCCGAGCCTGAATTTAAAAATGTTAAAAATCTAGAAGCTCGAATTGAAAGAATATCGGTGAATTAAAAAATAAAAAACTGTGGCTAACAAAGCATATAGCTTATGGCGGAAAACGCCTGTCAGAAAGAGATTTCGCTTCGTAGCTAACTTTAGTTTCGATGGACAGGAAAGTTCTTCGAAACCGCCACAAGCCATATGCAAACCAATAGCAAACATTAACATGCGTCTATCAAAAAATATAATATTTATTCTACTAATCAGCTGTTTGACAAGCAGTTTTAAGTTGCTTGGTCAGTGTGATACAGATGCAGAAATTTTAGGATTCCTGAGAGCAAAAAATGGTAATGAATGCTGGGGATGGGTAATTAAAATTGGTAATGATACTGTAAGAAGTAAACAAGTGGACTTTTTTAATTGTTTTAATAACAATTTTCCAAAACAAGCAAAAGTAAGATTAGGAGAAAAAATCGAATCTCAAGTTACAGTAGATTATCCTTTTTATAATTTTCTTTGCGTGGATATTATAGACACTTGCTGCAATAATATAGTCTGGAATCAAACGACTTGTAATTCCACAGACAGTGAATACAACATAAAATTTAAAATGACTGCATTTCAATTTGGAATTCCTTTGAATTTCATTCAATTAGAGTGTAATGGTTCAATCGAAGATGAAATTAAAATTAAAGAAACTAGAAGACTAAACAACTTACAAATCAATTGCTTAAATTCTTCTCTTGGAGAAAACTGGATGGAAAACTTCAATAAGCTTAGTAAATTCACGCTGACTGAATACTAATAACGTTTGCTAACACAGGCTATAGGCAACGCAGGTAGTATTTAACGTGAATTCGACAATAAATTAGAGCCTCAGATTTTCATTTTTATTGGAAAATCCGTTTAGGCCCCTTCTAAAAAGCGGTTTTCCACGCCTCAGCAGCTCACAATAGCCCGCTATTGCTTCACTGCTTCGGCTTGAAACCCACTATTTACAAGAGGTCTGAGGCCTAATTTTACGTCGAACTCACGTTAAATTACAGACTCAAACAAAATATGACTCTCGTCCGTACTAGGCTGACTGCGTTACACTACATCATCCTGCATTGACGCGTAGTTAAATCGTTGCGCAAATGTCTAAATGAGAAAGCATAGAGGACTTAGAAGATACTAAAGCAAACTCCAAAACGAGAATGATTTGGATAAGGCAATGTGGGCTGACTTTAGTGACCCTGAAATGTGGTTTGATAACTGGCATCTTCATTTCGATTGGTGGGGCTATGGCGACAACAGTTTCAAAATGTCTCTTATAACCCACTACTGGTCATAAAAGAAATAATGATGGACAAATATCAAGAAACATTTCAGACATGGAATAAAGTTGCAGAACTCTATCAAGAAAAATTCATGAACCTAAATATTTATAATGATTCTTATAATTTTTTCTGTAATGCATTAAACTCTGAAGCCAGAGTGTTGGATGTAGGTTGTGGCCCTGGAAATATCAGCAAATATCTGTTGTCAAAAAATCCCAAATTCAAGATTCACGGTATCGATATAGCTGCGAATATGGTTTCTCTCGCAAGAAGCAATAACCCAACAGCTAGATTCGATGTGATGGACATCAGATCGATGGATCAGCTAAAGTCAACCTACGATGGAATTATCTGTGGTTTTTGTATTCCTTATCTCTCAGAAACGGATGTAGCCAAGCTTTTTTTAGATGCTAAAAACTTGCTAAATAAAGATGGTATTTTATATATCAGCTTTGTGGAAGGCCAAGCCAGTCATTCAGGGTATATAGGGGGTAACAGAGGCCAAAGGAGTTATTTTTATTATCATACGCTAAAAAATCTTCTTTCCCAATGCACTAAAAATGATTTCAAGGAAATTAGTATTCTTGAAGTGCCTTTTGAATATGATGAATTAAAGAAGGAGAGACACACAATTTTAATTCTAAAAAAGATAGAGAATCACTAAAGTACGAAAGCACAAGGGCTATAGTGCATGTCCTTCGGGGTACGCTCCATAGCCAAAACGTTGTTGGCAATTCCTCCTAGACTGCAGAAATTCTTAGCCTCAGGGCTAAGGTAAAAGCAGGAAACTAAAGGTAGGAGTGATAATTATTTATAAATCAATGGCTTGACTTCACATTAGTCAGACTTAAAAATCCTGTCAAATGGAATTAGTAAAATGCGATAGTTGTAAAACTGACTTCAGGCCTACTTCTGATCAATTGAACTTCATTCTGACTTCAAAAGAAAAAGGAATGACGTTTACTATGTTGGAATGCACAAACTGTGGTCTGTCATTTCCGTTTAATCCATCTGCTCTGGGAGAATCGGACAATTCTTCTGATATACCAATACGCACGCCTCTTTCTGGCGTACACGGATACGTCTCATATGTAGGTTCAGTAGAAGAGAACTTCTATGGTTGTGGAGAAACAGGAGCTATCTGGCGAAACGAAGGAAATCTATTTAGAGATATAGATTTGATAATTAAAAAGTATCCCCATCGAGCATCATGTTACATAAAAACGAAAAATGGATGGATTGCTAATTCAGAGGAACCTGAAAATATGGACGAGTTAATTGACCAAGAAGAGCTGGAAGGGTTAGTGGGTTTTGACAGAGATTAAAACGGCATACTACACTATATGAAAATGCATTATAACGCATTTTCCACTCAACCTTGATTGCATTGCTGTTCTAGTGTCGAACTGAGGTGGTTAATCCTTTTCGTTGCGCGCAGTCCATTTTTTTCTTTCACTTTGTGGCTCTAATTTCAAAGTGAACTTTAGCGATATGTACCACTCTTAAAAAGTCTTTTTGAACGTAGTCTATAGATCCTATCATAAAACGAAGGGAAAAGAGCAGGGAAAGAGAGAGCCTTACAAGCAACTTTAACCTAAAAATAACTTTTAATTAGCGTCAATTAGGTGGCTAAAAGTGCCAATTTGAGGTGCGAAGGCTTAATTATTCTCATTCTAAGATGCGCGGCAAAGTCGCTTTCTAACTATGCTTATGGTAGGAGGTACTAAAAAACACTTCAATTTTTTAGTGTACTTTTTACACTATTGCCCATTTTGTTTACTTTTGATGGACCTAATCAATTATTTTTATTTCTATGAAAAGAACTTTACAGTCTTTTTTAATGCTGATATTCTCGCTCTCCTTTTGGGGTGTAGAGGCTCAGGTTATTGAAGGAACTATTTACGACAAAGGAGGCTTACCTTTACCAGGTGCCTCAGTAGTTGTAGTAGGACAGCAAGGTGTTGGTACCTCGGCCGATTTCGATGGAAAATATACCATAACGGGCGTGAAGCCGGGGTCTATTGTTTTAGAATTCTCCTTTATAGGATTTGACAACAAGAAGGTTGAACTTGAGCTTAAAGCAGGCGAAAAGAAAACTGTGAATGCTACATTAACAGAAAGTTCGAATCAGCTAGAGGAGATTGTAGTTGTTGGTTATGGTGTGCAGCGCAGACGGGAAATGACTGGAAACGTTGTGAAACTAGATGCCAAGAAGCTTAACGATATGCCTACGCCCAGTTTTGAAACAGCCATACAGGGTAAAGCCGCTGGGGTACAAATTGTTACCGGTAGTGGTTTGGCAGGTTCCGCTTCGGTGGTGCGCATACGCGGTATAACTAGTATTGGTGCCGGTGGTGATCCTCTCTATATTGTAGATGGTGCTCAACTGAACCAAGATTTCTTTTCTCGTGGCAACAGTGGTGGTATGAACCAAAACCCATTAGCCTTTTTAAATCCCGACGATATTGAGTCGGTAGAGATTTTGAAAGATGCCGCCGCAACGGCTATTTACGGTTCGAGAGGTGCGAACGGGGTAATTTTAATTACGACCAAGCGTGGATCTAAAGGAGGATTGAAATTTAACTTCTCTACTACTCAAGGGGTTTCCAATCCTACCAATATGCCACAAATGTTAAATTCTGACCAGTACTTGCAATTATATCGTGAGGCTTGGATTAACGATGGCAACACGGGTACGCCCACCCTACCGCGGTCTGTTCCCTGGGAAGATGCGCAAAACACGAATACCGACTGGGTAGATGAAGTAGTACGCACAGGTTACAAAGCATTTTATGATTTCAGTGTTTCTAAAGGAACCGACAAGTTTAATTACTACGCTGGTTTGTCTTACGATGAAAACCGCAGTTATATAGAAGGGGATCAATACAATCGCCTCAGTGGTCGCTTTAATGGCGATTATCGCATCTCGGATAAGTTAAGTTTAAGCATGAGTACTGGTTTAACCCGCAGTACTTACAATCGTGTTGATAATGCTTGGACCGGTGGTTTGGGTTCTGCCATGAGTACGGCCTTACCTATTTACCCCATTAAATGGGATCGTTACAATATCAGAAATGGTGACACCCTTAACCGTCCAGGTGACTGGTGGTTGCAAGCAGGGGTTGGTAATAACCCAGTGGCTCAGCGCGAATTAAAGCAATGGCGTATGACAGATCTTCGCTCGATTAACAATGCGAAAATCTCTTACTCCCCTTTTAAGAACTTTAGCATTTTAGGGAGTGCCTCTTTAGACTATTTCCAGTCTATGGAAGACATTTACAATCCTGCGGGTCCCAATACTACCAATGTCGATAATTCTACCGCCGGTAGAGGTATCGCCGATCGCTTTCCACAGCGTTCCTACAACTACAACGGTTTCTTAACCGGTAGCTACGATTGGCAGATGAACGATAACAGTAAGTTTAACTTTATGTTAGGTACCGAGTACCAAGAAAACTTTACGCGGACTTACTCCATGACGGTGCGCGATTCCTTGGGAAATATTACTGGTACGCGTAACTTCGTACAAGATGCACCCGGTCCTTTTTACAATCATGCCGAATTGCGTAATGATTACGAATTTGACTCCGTGCAGACTTCTTTCATCTCTCGCTTTATGTCTTTCTTCGGAAGGGTAAACTATGCTTACAAAGGAAAGTATCTTGCGCAAGCAGTTTTGCGTTCGGATGGTAGCTCGCGTTTTGGACCTGATAACCGTTTTGGTTATTTCCCATCGGTTTCTTTAGGATGGATTATTAGTGACGAAGATTGGATGAAAAACAATCGCGTTATTAATTACTTGAAATTAAAAGGAAGTATCGGTTGGATTGGAAACGCGAACTTGACGAATATAGAGTTTGCGGCTCGTTACCGCAGAGATGCTCAGGCTTATGATGGTCGTGATATCCTTTATCCACTTAACAACCCTAACCCCGATTTACGTTGGGAAACTACCCGCGTTTTTGACTTCGGTTTAGAGTACGGTTTATTGGAAGATCGTATTTCAGGTGAGATTGCTTACTATCGCAAAAACACCACCGACGTATTGTTAAACGTAACCTTACCGCGTGTTTCTGGTTTTGGAAACTTCTACGATAACGTAGGTGCTTTATTAAACGAAGGGGTAGAATTTCAAATTAAGAGTCGTAACCTAGTAGGTGAATTCCGTTGGACTACTGATTTCAACATTGCGTATAACCACAACGAAATTTTAAGCTTAGGTGGGTATTCTGCCGATGCTGTGGGTGGTGGTACAAACGATACTAGAACGGTAGTAGGTGAGCCTGTAGGAACAAACTTCTTAGTGCGTTTCTCACACATAGATCCTGCTACAGGTCGTCCGGTTTACTTAGACATTGATGGCAATCCTACTTTCAACTGGGATCCAGCTGATCGCGTTGCCGTAGGTAGCGTATTGCCCGATGCTGTGGGTGGTATTACCAATACCTTTGGCTACAAGCAATGGGATTTAAGCGTATTATTTGTGTTTACCATTGGTAGTGATATCTACGATAGTTCTTCGAAACGTCAGTTAGGACGCGTAGATGACTGGAACAGAACGCTGGGAACTTTTGACCGCTGGAGACAACCCGGTGATGAAGCCGAGTATGCACGCTTAACGCTAGATGAAGCTAACTTAGGCTCTAACACTCCGTGGATTAACACCGATCAGTGGTTACATGATGGTAGTTTCTTACGTTTAAGAAACTTAACTCTTAGCTACCGTTTAAATAATGATCAAGCGAAAGCGATGGGTCTTAAAGGCGCACAAATTTCTTTTATCGGAACAAACCTTTTAACTTTCACTACTTTCCCCGGTTTAGACCCAGAAATTGCACGTGATTTTGAAAATGCAACAGATCGTAACATGAGTGTGAATATCACTTTCCTAACGCCTCCACAAGAGCGTACCTATTCTGTTCGTTTAAATGTTAATTTCTAAGCTAAGTATCATGAAAAAGTTTTTCACCTATATAATTATATCAGGCGGCTTAATACTAGGTACCGCTTGCGAAAAATTGCTTGAGACGGATTTACAAGGTGCCGACCTTACCGAGGAGGAGGCCTTGCAGTCTAAGCAGGACGTATTAGATTTATTGCAAAGCTGCTACGATGTTACCGCCAATGTTTACAATGGTCGTGTGCAATATCTTAATGAGCTTTTAGCCGATAACCTAGCCGATCCTACTATTAATGAGGATTTATCGGAAGTGTATAACCACAATACTTTGTTCTTTAACGGCACGATTGGCGGTATTTATCAAGACCCATATATTACTGTTTTTAGAGCAAACCGCGTTTTAGAGGTTATCGAAGATTTTGATTTTTCAGCGAGTGAAAAGGCCGAAATTGCAGCGCAAGCGTATTTCTTAAGAGCCCTTTCTCACTGGGAATTAGTGAAACTCTTTTGCCAGCCTTACGGATATACGGCCGATAACAGCCACGATGGTTTGATTTACAAAACCTCTACCGAAGAGTCGATTGTAGCACGCGAAAGTGTCGCTTCAAACTATGCGAATATCATTGCAGATTTTGAAACTGCTTTGCCCAATTTAGTGCAAAACTCTGATTATTACGCCTCCCAGGATGCAGCTAACGCCTACCTCGCAAAAATCTACTTTCAGCAAGGGGATTATGCCAAGGCCGTGCAACATGCAGATGCCGTAATTAACACCGGTCGTTACAGTTTAGGTAATTCAATAGACCGCTTTGAGCTAGATACGGTAAACGTATCTGAAGCGATTTTCACCACTACCTCGAATAGTACCTTACGTGATTTCCGCTCCACCGGTTTCACCGATAATTATCGTTCAGATTTAGATGGTGCTGATCCTTTATTCAAAGCGAACAAAGATTTTTACGATATTTATGCGGCCGATACTTCCGACAGAAGAATTAAAAACTTCTTTGAAGTTATTGGCGAGGATGCTGATGCTGTGGTATTGGTGAAGAAGTTTAACCAAGAGCTTTTCGATATTCCTGTTCTGCACCTTACCGATCTTAAATTATTACGCGCGGAGGCACTGGCTTTAAGTGGCGGTGATTTGAGTATTGCAATCCAAGATATTAATGATGTGCGTTTAAGAGCTTATGGCTCTAATGCTAATGATTTGGCAGCGGGCGCAAGTGTATCGGAAGTTAGAGATGCGGCCCGCTACGAGCGTCGCATTGAAATGTTCGGCGAAGGTGATCGCATCCAACAACTGAAAAGAAGAGGAGCGATTGGTGGTGAAGCGATTGAAATACGCAACAATCCTTGGGATTGCAATGGGATGATTATTCAGTTCCCAATTTCAGAACAAACCGCAGCTTTCGACCTTAACCCTACAGGGGGTTGCTAATTTTAAAGATTAAGAAAATGAAGAAGTATTTAGTTTTCGGTGTGCTCATCTCTTTAGTGATAGCATGTCAGCCTGAGCCTTACAAAGAAATTGGAGAATCCTATTCTGTAATTACGGGCTTAGAAGGCAGTTGGACCTTAGGAAAGGTAGAAATTGAAGACCGTTCCTTTCCTCAGTGGGAAACCATGGAGGTAAGTGACTACTTCCTTAATGGCAATTCGGTAGAGATCGCATTTGATGCCGGTTCTTCAACTTATGCTATTAATGCCAGTAGTTTAGATGGTTTGCCTTTCTCGAGCTTAAATGGCCTTTACGCTTTCAACGACCCAGAGTTTCCATCGAGCATGTACCTGATTTCTACAAACAGCGATACTACGGCGGTAGAATTGGGCAGTATGGTTCGTAAAATTGATCAGCTCATGCTTTTCCAAGAAATGAAGAGCTCTTGCGATCAAGTTTACGCGCGTTATATCTACACTTTTAATAGAAAATAAGCCATGAAGAGAATAATAAATAATATCGCCTTATTGGCATTAGGATTAGGGGCTTCTATTAACTTAAACGCTCAGGTAACTACTGATCCACCCGAGTATCAAGACCCTACTACAGAGCTAAAAATTATTGTAGACATATCTAAATTCGACGCGTCTTTAGAGCATGTACAGAATTTACAGGCCGACGCAGCAGCGGGCCTAGATTTATACATTTGGACTTGGTCTCCCGCCGAGCATCAAGATCCGCATCCTTTGGTGAATGGTGTTGGTACTGCCCCTTGGAAAGAGAGTAATGAGGCGCTAAAAATGACCAAGGAAGCTGAAAATATCTATACGTATACCTTAACTCCCACCGAGTTTTATGAGGTAGATGCTCAGACAGTTTTTGCCAACGATATTAGCTTTTTAGTAAAGCCTAAAGATGGCGGTGGTTACGGCGATCCCGACCGTAAATCTACGGATGTAACCATTCCTATTGATCCTCCTGTAACTAAAAGAGACCCTGCTTTCTTGTTTCCAGGAAGATTTGTGGATACGGATTTGGTTATGTTTTACTACGATAATAAAGAAGAATCAGAAGCAGGCATGCAAAATTTAGCCGCCGACGGCGCTTGGTTTTTTGCTCAAGCCACTTTAAGTGATAGTACCACAGTTAGTATTGCCCCTAACGCTTTTCAGGTAGGAAACTTCCCGCAATTGCAAATGGATTATTATGGCGATGGTATCTTTAAAAAGTATTTTGTTCCCCGCGACTTTTTTAACGTGCCCGCGGGCAAGAGTATTACCAAAGTAACACTCTACATCCAAAAGCGAATTTTTGTGGGAGGAGGTTCAAGGATTACCTATGATGTTGTAGCAAATTTAGGCTGCGATTAATTAGCGCAATTGACACTAGGAGAAAACCCGTTTCGAAAGAAGCGGGTTTTTTTAGGTCCATAAAAATGCACGATGCTTGTTCTTTGCTTTGTTTTTTTCACTTTGGTAGATGAGCTTAACAGCGCCATGCCTGCCTATTCATATCGAAGTCACCTTAAAAATTATTTTATGCAACTTGCAAGGGATTTAATGCACTCGCTTAATAATTCAATGTATTTATCTTTGGAAGCGGTTCATTGCCTGTACAAAACCTGATAGAATTAAAAACGCTTTCTAAAACCCATTATGCCAAGTTGCAAGTGCAATAAAATAAAAGGAAAAACTTTACTAAAAAGCATAGCGCATTGGGCGCTATGCTTTTTTCTTTTTTCAACAGGTACGGCTTTGGCACAGATTAGGGCTGGTCAGTCTTTTTCTACTGTACCGTCGGATGGGGCAACCCCATTACGGTTGACTAGAAATATTAATCACCTTTACATTTACGCCTTAAATAATGGTTGTGCTAGTGTTGAGATTGCGAGTTTAAAATATAAAGTTAGTCTCGCATTAAAAAAGGATTCACTACACCTAATAGCATTACCGTACTGGCCCCAAAACTTTGATACTATTTTTAATAATACCCTTGAGGTTAAAAGTAATGTCCCTATCAATGTCTACCAAGGTAGCAACACTTTAGACTTGCGTCCTATTTTAAGAGGAACCCTTAACGACACTTTACGTAACCGACATCTATCCAGCATAGCGCTGGCATTGAACGATAAAAAGTTTTTCGACAATAACTATTTCCAATTTTTTTCAGTTCCCCAAGGAAATTTAAATTATGAACTAAATATCCACGGACCGGGGTACGGAATAGCTGGTTTGCTTTATCATGCCTTAAGCTTAGAAGATGCGAATAGCATGGAAAGTTACTTTAATTGCTATTTGCTAGACGGCACTTCTCAGAGCCTGAAGGATACAATCCTGTTTTCCCTAAACCAAAGAGAAGGGAATTATTTTGGTCTCCTAGGGGGTCATTCAAATGGACAGTTCGGTGGGCTAGATTGGCCGAGTGAAAGCTATACCCTTAGCTTAAATGCAAAACCCTTTAAGAGCTTTGTCCATTCAGCTGTGGGTATTGCTAATTATGGTTATACTTTAGGGTTTAATGCCCAAGGGGTGGTGCCCATGCTACTGGAAGATACGGTGCCTTTATTTACTTTTCTAGAACTTAAACCCGAGTCTGCTTTAGAAACCGCCTACCACTTTCCTGCGTTTTTAAGCTATGCTGGTCAATGTATAAGTCTGCAGGCTTTGGAGGATAGTACCGATATTTTTGTAAATGGCACTTTTATAAGGCGTTTGGATCGGGCCAAGCGCTTTGATACGCTGTTTACGGAAGACCTTAGCATTATTGCTAATCATCCCATTAGTGCCATAGTTCATCCTATGCCCGATAGCCTTGGTAATTATACGCCCCCTAATGGGGTAGCAAGGAGCTCCTTTGCTCTGCAAGCTAATGGCGACCAAGAATTAATTAAGCATAGTCGGGTGCCTACTTTGCACCAAAATGCGGATATAATCAATATTTTAAGTATCGTATGCCGCAGTGCCGATACCGCCTCCTTGAGCATTAATAACAATCCCCCTTCGGGCAGCTGGCAAACTTTTGTAGGTGACCCATCTTGGAGCTACCTAAATGAGACCGTGGGTTTGGGCGTGCATGATGTACAGAGCCCTCAAGGTTTTCATGGTTACTTTTATACCAGTGCCGATTATCGGCCGGATACCATATTTGCGAACTATGCTTTTGTGCTTACTGAGTACAGTCCTTGGCCGGTGGATAGTTTTAAAACTCATTTAGGAGCTAGTGCCCAAAATTTAAGGGAGTTTTCCACTTGGCGCGATAGCGGTACAATATTTTGCCCTGGCGATACCCTCTACCTAAAACCGCCTGCTTTGCGCCATTCAACCTGGCAATGGCTTATTAACGATAGCCTAGCCCTCGTCCAGCCTGTGGAAGAAAATGCAGGTGGAGTGGTAGCTTTAGTCGTTCCCAATTGGCCAAGTTTTGAACTAAAGCTGCAAGACCAAGCGGGATGTTTAGTTCCCCAAACTACCCAAGTTAAGGTACGAGCCTTTGATGATCCTGAAATTTTTTATCGAGCGGAAAGTACCTGTTCAGGACAGAAAGTTGAACTACAATTGGGAAATCCTTTAACCAATGAAACCATTACTTGGCAAATTGAAGATCAGATTAAAGAAGGAGCGGCGGTAGTTTTTAATTTAAACCAAGTATCGGATAGCCTTCAGTTTGAGTTGACACGGGAAATAGAGGGCTGTAGCTATTCTTTAAGTTTTAAAAAGAGTCTTGATCAAGGAGACCCCGATGCGCAACTAATCCCGAATGTTTTAAGTCCTAATGGCGATGGGCAAAACGATGTTTGGTGTTTTGAGAACTGGGCAGGCTTTGAAAATTGTTTTGCCATTGAAATTGCTAATCGTTGGGGGCGGAGCGTTTTTAGCAGCAGCGATCCGAGTACCTGTTGGGCACCCAAGCGTGAAGATAGTGGCGTTTATTATTACACCTTGCGGCTAGGCAATACTCAAAAGAAAGGATTTATTACTCTGTTTTAGCTAACATGTGTTCGGTATAAAATTTGGCCTCAGACTTCTTCTAAATTGACGGTTCTTGTCCTTTGCTTGTTTTTTTTCAGCAGGGTAGATGCGTTATTAGTAGAATTTGTTTGATAAAACCTTAGACTTTAGTTTATAGTCGAACTCAGCCCCTTAATTGGCATTCATCAAGGTCCCCGCCACTCGTTGCAAATCAATCTCCGCCACCTTTGCTTGGTATTGCAAATTGTTTAGCGATGCTTTAGAGTTGATATAGTTAATCTGCGCTTCGCGCAATTGCACATTATTTACTTGTCCTAAACGATAGGCCTCTTTGGTACGCTGATAATTTAGCAAAGCCACCGCTAAATTGCGTTTTTCCATGGCGGAAATTTTTTGCGCATGCTTGTAATTCAACCAAGCATTGGCCAAGTCTGTTTTTAACTGTAAACGGGCTTGTTCGGTGGCTAGTTCCGATTGAAAAACGGCGATGCGAGCTACTTCAACTGCCGTTTGACTGCGATAACTGTTGAATAAATTCCACTGGGCGCTGAGTCCGTATTGCCAGCCGGTACTTTGACTTAAGCGTAAAAACCCGCCTTCGTTTTCTTGGCGACTGTAATTATAGCCCGCATTGGCGGCTACCTCCGGCATACGATCGCTCCAGGCTACGTTCAGGTTGCGCTTTTGCAATTCGCGGTTTACCTGCGCTTGTATAATGGCGGCATTATTTTGCATGGCCGATTGATGCAAGGGCACATACTCGAGATTGTCGCTTAGCTCAACCAAGGTATCGACCTTTACAATAGTATCTATTGGAAAGTTCAGCAGGAAATTCAGCTGACGCATGCCTTGCTGGAAATCGCGCTGACTGTTTAAATAGGTTACACTATCTCTGCGTAAATCTACTAACGCACTTAAGGCTTCAATGCGACTACTGCTGCCCAGTTCTACCGCAATTTCTGCCCTTTCGTAGCGTTCTTGCGAAAGCTTAATCGCCTCCTTGGCGATAAGCATCAATTCCTCTTGACGCGCTAGGTTATAATAGGCATTAAAGACGCTCAGCAAGGTGTTTTCAATGGTGAAGCGCAATTGCACATCAGAAAGGTCCTCTTGCAGCTGTAGCCGCTTTAAATTGTTCAAGCGACCTAAGCCATCAAAAAGGACATAACTGGCATTAATACCCGCTTGATAATTATCAGAAACAGCATCGTTAAACTCTTGCTCTACCAAAGGAGCGCCGTCGCCACCCACGGCCAATTGTTGCTGCTGATCTACCTGCGAGTGATTAAAAGAGCCACTGGCGTTTAACTGAGGCAAGAGTCCCGCATTCCCCCAATTATTGTTTTTATCGGCGATGCGCAAATCTTGCTCGGCTACTTTAATGCTAAGGTTCTGCTCTAAAGCGCGGGCTACGGCATTTTTTAAGCTTAGCTTTTCTTGGGCTTGCGCCGAGATGCTTAAAAGGAATACGAGGGGAAGGATATATTTAATCATGTTCACTGTCCATTTCAATTACGGCAGGCTCTACTTCTTCGTGATTGGGCTTCTGGCCCGACCAAAACCATAAACCATAAACTTTGGCGTGGTTGAGGTAGCTCAGTAAAACCGGCAATAAAACCAGAGTTAAGAAGGTGGCCATTACAATTCCATAAGCGAGAGAAATCGCCATGGGAATTAAAAACTGCGCTTGTACACTTTTCTCTAAAATTAAAGGCGCTAATCCCGCTACCGTCGTGGCACTGGTTAAGAGTATCGCGCGAAAGCGTGACAAACCCGCTTGGGCTACCGCATCGGCAAAGTCGAGACCTTCTTTTAGGTAATTATTCATCTTGCTAACCAGCACTAATGAGTCGTTTACAATCACCCCAATCAGGGCGATAATTCCTAAAAAGGAGAAGATACTGAGCGGAATGCCATGCAAATAATGTCCCCAAGCTACGCCCACCAAACTAAGGGGAATGAGGGTAAATATTACTACGGCCTGGTAAAAACTGCGGAAGGTAAAAGTGATCACCAGAATAATTAATACTAAAACTAAAGGCAAAGTAAGCTTCGCGGATTCAATGGTTTTTTGTGCTTCGCGGTTTTGGCCTTCATAGAGCACTTCAATTTCGGGGAAATCGGCTAAAATGGGAGGTAATAGTTCGTCGCGCACCTTGGCAATCATATCAGGAGCAGAACCATTGGGGTCCATTAAATCGGCTTCCACCTTAATTTCACGCGCACCATCGAGGTGATTAATGCTAAGGGTACCACGGCTAATTTCGTAATCGGCAATATCGCGTAAAGGGTAACTTCCTCCTTGGGGACTGCGAATAAACATATCCTCCAAATTGTAGAGGGAGGCACGGGTAGCATCATCGTAGCGCGTCCAAACCTTTATTTCGTCTTCTTCAATTTGTAAGCGTTGCACTTCCAAACCGAAAAAGCCATTGCGAATTTGACTCATCACTGAAGCGGGATTTAAACCCAAGAGATAGGCCTTTTCCTTTAGTTCAATGTCAATTTCACGTACGCCTTCTATGTCGGTATCAATAATATCGCGCAAGTCAGGAATCTCATTCATCGCCGCTTTAAGGCGATTTTTCACCTCATTTAGCTTCTCATAATCCTTGCCCAAAAGGGAAACAGAGACTGGTTTTCCAAAAGCACCTACCGTACCGAAAGTGATATTTTCGGCTTCGTAAATGGGTCCCGTTTTTTTGCGCAAGGCATTCACCACCATGGTACTGCCTATCACGCGATCTTCGGAGTTTAGTAAGATTATATCAAGGCTGCCTTCATTGCTACTCGGCCCGAGACTTTGCTCAACTAAACGAATAACATCTTTCTCGCCTGGAATTAAAGGACGCAAGCTATCATTAACCGCATCTGCCGCAAGGCGCACCCGATCTAAATAGCTATTGGTAACATCGCTACGCGTGCCCGCGGGCATTTTTAGATTAACTGCAAAATTATCGCGATCAATAAAAGGGAAGTAACTTACTTTAATAATCTTGCCTTCCATTGCGCCTAAAGTAATGAGGAAGAGGGCGATGGAAAAGGAGAGGATGAGAAACTTATAGCGTAAGGCAAATTCTAGAATGGGCTGATAAAAACGGATACGCGCCTGGTTTAAACCATTTTCTAAAGCTCGTTCCAGCCTATTCTTCTTGTACTTATGCGTTAAGGCTTTAGAGTGACCAATATGCGAGGGTAATATTATAAGGGCTTCAACTAAGGAAACCGCTAAAGTGGCGATTACGATAAAGGACATTTCCGAAAAAAAATCGCCCGCTCTACCGTTGATATAGAAGAAGGTTGAAAAAGCAATAATGGTAGTTAATACTGCCGAAATTACTGCGGGTAAAACTTCCAGAGTTCCGTCCACAGCCGCTTGAATACGCGACTTTCCTTTTTCATAATGGTGATAAATATTTTCACTTACCACAATGCCATCGTCTACTAGAATACCTACCACCACAATCATCCCGAAAAGGGAAATTACGTTAATGGTGACGCCGAAATAAGTAGCAATAATAAACATCCCAAAAAAGGAAATGGGTAAGCCAGCCGCTACCCAAAAGGCCACTCTAAAGTTGAGGAAGAGGGAGAGGAGGATTAATACTAAAACGACTCCAATCAGGCCATTTTCAATGAGGAGTTCTTTACGCTGCTCCAAGAGATTTGCCTGGTTGTTAACTACCGTGGCTTCAATAATTTTTTGCTCCTCATTAAACTGGGTTACAAAAGCTTTCACGTTTTTGGCGGTGCTGAGAATATCTTCGCTATCGGTATTGTTAATGAGGACCTTAACTGCGGTTTTACCATTAAGGCCTACGCCCGCTGGTTCATCGGCAAACTGTCGTCTTACTTCGGCCACATCGCCCAGGCGTACAATTTTCCCTTGAGGATCGGCTTTAATAACCACTTTCAAAAGATCGGTAGGATCGTAACTTTTATAACGGGCGCGAATCAGTAATTCCTCTTCCTCGGTTTTAACCTTACCGCCGGTAATGTCTAAATTGTTGCTAGCAACGGCATTGCTTATGGTGTTGAAATCTAAACTGTAAGCCCGCATTTTCTCTTGATTAAGGGCGATTTCAATTTCCTCATTAGGCAAGCCTAAAAGCTCCACTTTGCTTATGCCATCTACTTTGCGCAGTTCATCTTCCAGATTGCGAGCGGTATTTTTAAGACTGCTCAAACTTAGGCCATCTCCCGTAAGGGCGAAAGTAATGGTGAGGGTAAGATTTTCGCGTAGAAACACGGTAACGGGTTCCATGTTTCCGGGGAAGGAACTAATTTGGTTGACAGCATTTTCTACATCGTCTAAAACCTCTTTGCTATTGGCATTGCGCTCCACTTCCACGGTAATGGTGGCCAGATTTTCGCTGCTGCTCGAAGTAAAACGCTCAATGCCGCTAATGCCTTTAAGATTCTCTTCAATTTTGTTCACCACTCCTTCTTCAATCTCCACTGGAGAAGCGCCCGGGTAAATCGCATTTACAATAATAAAACGCTCGGGGATAAGCGGAAAGAACGTGGAATTGAGTTGGGTCCAGGCTACTGCCCCAAAAATTAATGATCCGAAAAGGAGCACATTAACGGTAATGGGGTATTTGATGAAAAATTCTAGGAAACGCTTCATCCTTATTGACTAATAATTTTCACGGGCATGCCTACATAGGCGCCTGCAATGGGTTTTTGGGGAATCAAATCGCCATTTTTTAGACCGCGTACAATTACCATTTCAGGACTTTGATGCAAGATTTCTAGGCTAGTTTCCGCCAAAACGGAATCTTTAACCACGTAAATACTAGCTTTTTTGTGCAACAACTTACGCGACAAGGCCATGGCATTTTCCAGGCTTGGACCCGAAATGGTTCCCTTTAAATATTCACCGTCTACCAAGCGCGTATCTTCTAAAAGGACATAGATATTTAGACGCTGCGTACTGGGGTCAATTTTGGCATTTTTACGGAAAACAATGCCCTTGTATTCGTGGCCGCTTTCGCTAGATGACAAATAAACGGTGTCGCCGATATTAACTAAAGGAGCCTCGGTAGTGCTGAGAGAGGTGAGCATTTCAAATTTTCCTTGGCCCATAAATTCGCCCAGTTTTTGCCCCACTCGCACCAATTGACCGGGCTTTACTAAAGCTTCCGTTAGGCTGCCATCAAAAGGCGCACGAATTTGATATTTCTCCAAACGAATGCGGGCACTTTCGGCATTCTGATAAGCACTGTAAATACCTCGCGCGTTGAGAAATAAGCGCAACTTTTCATCATCGGTGCTTTTGGGTGCTTCCCATTTTCCCGCGCTAATGTTTTGCAGATGTTTATACCAAGTATCAAAATGGGTGGGGAAGTCGATTTTAATATCGGGAATCACTTGCCCGAGCACATTAGTATATTGACTTTTTAAAGCGCGGTAACTGCTGCTGGCCTCGCTATTATCAAGGTCTAAAAGTATTTCTCCCTTGCGGTAGATGCGTCCTGCATCGAACTTGGTGGCTTGCAAACTTAAAACGCCGTTTACCTCGGCAAAGAGGTCGATTTTTTGTTGCGCTTGTACCGGTCCATCCACTTTGATATTTAGAAATACCGGCCCGTTTTTAACTTCATCTACACGCAGTGCCTTTAAGCGGGTGATGCTTTTAGGGTTTTCGGTTTGGGTGCTTTGCGAGAGTCTATTTTTTAGCCAAAAAGCTAAAACAAGAATAAGTAGGCCACCGAGTATGGCCCATTGTCTTTTTTTCATTTTATAGAGAGCTTAGATAGGTCGATTCAAGGTACAAAGGTAAATTTTTTAAGAGGCCAATTTGCTTTAACAAGACCTTAGCGATAATTGCATTTATATAATCTATTGTTATGTCTACCTTTGCCCCAATGAAACCATTTTGGCGCATAGCACACTATGCTTATCCTTATAAAGGAAAAATAATTTTAAGTGTCTTCTCTAATCTTATGGCAACCGTATTTAGCCTCGCTAGTATTGGCTTGGTGGTGCCTGTTTTACAGATTATTTTTGATAATGCTCCGATGGCAGCTGAGGCTCCCGTTTACAAGGCTAATTTTTTCACCTATGCACAAGAATTTCTCGCCTATGAAATAGGCCGCCGCATGGCCGATACAGGGCAGCAAGAAGCCCTATTATACGTTTGTTTTTTGGTGGTAGGCGCCTTCTTTTTTAAGAACATTTTCCGCTATTTAGCACAGTATACTTTGGCGCCGATGCGTAACGGCATTACCCGCGATCTGCGTCGAGCCTTGCATCAAAAAATATTGGCATTACCCATTGGTTATTTCACCGAGCAAAGAAAAGGGGATATCATTTCACGTATGACTTCCGATTTAAAGGAGATTGAAAATGGTGTGTTAGCTACCATCGAAATGTTATTCCGCGAGCCGATTATGATTTTAACCTCGCTGGGCGTTTTAATTTGGATGAGTCCGCAGCTCACCCTTTTTGTACTGGTCCTTCTGCCATTTGTGTCGCTCTTAATTACCCGCATCGGCAAAAGCCTAAAACGCTCTAGCACGAAGGCCCAAGAGCAAGTGGGTGAAATACTGTCCCTTACGGAAGAAGACGTGAGTGGTTTAAAAGTAATTAAAGCTTTTACAGCAGAGAAGCAAAAAAGCGACCTTTTCGAAAAAGCCATTAGCAACTATTATTTTTTAATGAATAAGGTATTGCGCAAGAACGATTTAGCTTCGCCTATCAGCGAGTTTATGGGTTCTTTGGTAATGGCCGTTATTATTTGGTACGGCGGTTCTTTAGTGTTGGAGCAAGGAGACTTTACGGCGGAAAGCTTTATCGCCTACGTACTTTTCTTTTACCAAATCATTCCGCCTAGTAAGAGCTTATCTCAGGCTAGCTACAAGATACAGCAAGGTAATGCCTCTAGCGAAAGGGTATTGGAATTACTAGATGCTGAGAATCCGATCCAAGATCATCCCGAGGCCGAGTCATTAGGGGAGTTTAGTGACGCCATTGAGTTTAAAGATGTCTGTTTCTCCTATCAAGAAAAGCAGATTTTAAAAGATATAAACCTTACCGTTAAAAAAGGTAAAACCGTGGCCTTAGTAGGGCAGAGTGGTGGCGGAAAAACTACGCTGACCAATTTGGTTCCGCGTTTTTACGATATCAATAGTGGCAGCTTAAAAATCGATGGCATCGACATTAAAAAGGTGAAGCTTTTCGATTTGCGCTCACAATTAGGCATTGTTACCCAAGAGACCTTATTGTTTAACGAAAGTGTAGCTTATAATATCGCTTTAGGTCGCCCGCAAGCTACGCGTGAAGAAGTAATTGCGGCCGCAAAAATTGCCAATGCCCACGATTTTATTGAAGGCCTACCTAAAGGTTATGACACCAATATTGGTGATGCCGGTGGAAAGCTTAGCGGTGGGCAAAAACAACGTTTAAGTATTGCTCGAGCGGTCCTTAAAAACCCTCCCATATTAATTTTAGATGAGGCCACCAGTGCGCTCGATACGGAATCGGAAAAGTTAGTGCAAGACGCACTTTTCCGGTTAATGGAAAACCGTACTTCTTTAGTTATTGCGCATCGCTTAAGCACCATTCAGCATGCGGATGAAATTTTAGTGATAAATGAGGGTGAAATCGCCGAACAGGGCAGTCACCAAGAATTGCTAGATAAACAAGGGATTTATCACAAATTGGTAGAAATGCAAAGTTTCACTTAACAGATTTTAAGATGCGTAAGATTGAGCACATCGGCATAGCCGTGAAAAACTTGGAAGCCGCCAATGAAGTTTTTGCCGCCCTTTTCGATGAGGAGCACTATAAAGTAGAAAAGGTAGAAAGCGAAGGCGTAAGCACGTCTTTTTTTCAGGTAGGCCCAAACAAAATCGAGCTCTTAGAAGGCACAAATCCCGACAGCCCCATTTCTAAATTTATTGAAAAACGCGGCGAAGGCATTCACCATATTGCGTTTGACGTAGAAGACATCGAAGCAGAAATCGCCCGCTTACAAGCCAAAGGTTTTACAGTTCTCAACGAAACACCCAAGCCGGGCGCCGACGGCAAAGTGGTTGCCTTTTTACACCCAAAATCGAGCAATGGCGTTTTGGTGGAACTGTGTATGGATAGGAGAAAGTAGTGAGTATTGAGTAGTGAGTACAGAGTATTGAGTAGTGAGATGGGCTTTCGTTAGGGTTAAAGGCTTTCGTTTTTAAAAAGCGACATTCTGAACCAAGTTCAGAATGTCTGCGGAGATAATAGGTTGTTAATTCTCTGAAACCATTAAAAATCTTCAATTTAAGAATGGAGTTTTTAGGTACCAGAAAGTGCCCGTTCCTACCGTCACCCTGAACTTGTTTCAGGGTCTCTTCTTAATAAAGTCGGTTCCACTAGAGCAATATCCAGCATTCAGTTTCCCAGAGAATTTATCGCTTTCGTTTTAAAAGGATTGAGATTCTGAACCAAGTTCAGAATGACCTTGGCAATCAGAATGACCTTGGCAATCGTAGGTTGTTAATTCTCCGAAACCATTAAAAATCTTTAATTTAAGAATGGAGTTTTTAAGTACCGAAAAGATGTCTGTTCCTATCGTCACCCTGAACTCGTTTCAGGGTCTCTTTTTAATAAAGTCGGTTCCATTAGAGCAGCGTCGAGTATTTAGTTTCCTAAAGATTGTAATCGCTTTCGTTTTAAAAGGATTGAGATTCTGAAACGAGTTCAGAATGACCGTCGAGAAATTAGGTTGTTAATTCTCCGAAACTATTATAAATCTTCAATTTAAGAATGGAGTTTTTAGGTACCGAAAAGTGCCCGTTCCTACCGTCACCCTGAACTCGTTTCAGGGTCTCTTTTTAATAAAGTCGGTTCCATTAGAG
>CAXBBL010000002.1:0-391824 GCA_963974215.1 uncultured Schleiferiaceae bacterium
CCCATTATCATCGACAGCTCTTTCGTTACCGTGCAAATCGACATGAGTAATGAAAAGGTTTTCAAGCACTTAACGGACACCGTCGATATTGCTGGTCCTTTCAACAACTGGCCCGCTACCTACGATGCAACTTACGCTCTCAGCGATCCAGACGGAGACAGTATTTTCACGGGTACATTTTACCTACCCGATTCGATTTTAGAGTACAAAGCGCGTTTCCACAATGGCAGTCTAAATTGGGAAGCAGGAGGCAACAAAACCTTTACCTTCTTCTCCGATACCATCGCGCCCGTACGTTGTTTTGGTTCAGATACTTTCGGTCTTTGCCCCAATATCCCCGATACGTTTAACATCACCTTACAGGTGGATTTAACGCAAGAAACGGGATTTGATCCGTCAACTGATAATGTGGATATCGCGGGTGATTTTACCGCCTGGAATGCAGCTTTCAATGCTAACTATGAGCTAAGCGATCCCGATGGCGACTTGGTCTATACAGGGGTTTTCGCGTTCGCAGAACCGCTCTTAGAATACAAGGCACGTTATCATAATACTACCGGGACGAACTGGGAACAAGGAGCCAACAAAATCGTCAACTTTAACGCTGACACTATTGTACCAGTGCGCTGCTTTAATGCCGATACGCTAGGAGCCTGTTATGTGGCGCCCTTGTTCAATATTACCTTGCAAATTGACATGAGTCAGGAACTGGGTTTCAATCCCCTTACAGATAGCATAGACATTAGTGGATTGTTTACAAATTGGGGCAATACCTATAACGCGGCCTATGCGTTAAGCGATCCCGACGGAAATTTAATCTTCGACATCACACTCCTCGCGCAATCCTCGCCTTTTGAGTACAAAGTTCGTTATCATAACGGCAGCGGCAGTAATTGGGAGTTAGGAGCAAATAAGTTCGCAAACTTTTTTAGCGATAGTCTTTTACCCGTTCGTTGCTTTAGCAGCGATACGGCTGGTCTTTGTCCTATTCCACCGCCTCAACCGGGCATTAGTTTTTTCACCAATACTCAGTCCGCTTTGGAGAGCGCTGGAACGATTTCTATCGGTTTAGTATTGAATCCTGCTAGCTCTGTGGCCGACACCGCTCTTATTGCGCTAAACAAAGGATTGGGACTGTTAAATAACGATTTTACCACCAACCCAATGGCGGTAAACGATAGCTTAGAATTACCCATCCCAGCCAATGCTGATACGGTCTATTTTAGCTTTACGATTATTGATGATCAAAGAGTAGAAAGTAATGAAATGCTAAGTTTCAACCTTGTAAGCACCCATAGCAACATCAATATTAGTAGCCCAAGCCAGCAGCTATTTACCATTATCGACAACGATATCCCGCCGATTAACAATTACTCAATTGCCGCAATTAGCTCTCAAAACAGCAGTGGTTTAGCCGATTCGATTGGACTTACTTGTCGTATTAGTGGTCGTGTTTCTAGCCTTGATTTCAACAGTGGAAATGGCTATGACTTCCATATCTATGATGCCAGTGGCGGTATTAATATCATTTCGTCTCAAGCAATTAATGGCTATCAAGTGGGCTTAGGGGATGACCTTAGCTTAGTTGGTACAGTGCAGCAATATCAAGGCTTATTGCAATTTATAGCAGATAGTATTAGCGTCTTGTCTATCGCAAATCCTCTTAGTTCTCCCAGCCAAATAACACAATTGGATGAATGGAGTGAAAACCGCCTGGTCCGTTTTAGTGGCCTGCGCTTTATTGATACGAATATGCGTTGGACAAACACCAGTAGCGGTACTATGTATCTGCCGGCGAGCAATGGGCCCGACACCATAATGCTTCAAGTTGAAGGAGGTACCAATATTTATAATAATCCTTACCTCACTGGCTATTTTCAAGTGACGGGCATTGGCATTCAAAGAGATAGTCTTTCCCCCTACCTCCACGACTACTACTTGCGTCCGCGTCAGTATTCCGATTTTGTAGCTATTAATTTACCAGAGATCTGCATTAGTGAAATTATGGTAGAATCGGTACATCCTACGGCAATTAAAGGCGATTGGTTTGAAGTCTACAATTATGGAAACTTCCCTATCAATTTAAGTGGTTACCGCTTTGGTAATGATAACATAATGTCGCAGAGTCATAGCATCAACCAAAATATAAATATTAACCCAGGGGAAAGAATTATATTGGTAGATGCGCCGGTTCCCCAAGATACGACCTGGTTAAAAAGCTGGAAACAATTTGGCAATGGGCCACAAATGCTAATTCCTAACCGCGACTTTTTTGGATTCCCAAATTACAAGAGTAGCGGGGATGAAGCCTATCTTTATGATGCTCAAAATCATCTTGTATCTTACGTAAATTATGATGCCAATGATATTACCAGTGGCTATAGTTTACAATTCTCCACCAATGGTACTTTACTCGGGCAATCACTAATTGGTGTTAATGGTTCTTACCTTTCGGTAGATGGGGATGTTGGAAGCCCTACTCACTATCGTCCATTTAGTATTAGGCAAGAGAATATTTTGGGGATTGCCATTTACCCGAACCCTGCTAAACATATACTGTACCTAGAAAGTAGCACGGAAGAGAGCAAGACTATTGCAATATTTGATTCGCGTGGAAAATTGAAAGAAGAAATGCAATCTAAAAATAAGCGAGAAGAGATAAATGTGGCCGATTTCCCCGCGGGCATCTACCACTTGCGTATTAGCCAAGGCGGCGAAGAGATTAATCGGAAAATTGTTATCACTAAATAATTAAAAAACCATGTTTTAGATTGGAATAAAACTCAGGATAAAAGGAGCCTTCGGGCTCTTTTTTTTTATTCCGTCTTTAGGCCGCTTGGTCTATTCTTTTGCCAAGGCATTTGCACATAAGGCGTTTTAGCGAGCTGGCGCAAAGCAATAATTGCCGCCCCTATATCTGCTAAGGGAAAAGAAAACCAGATCCCCTCAATGCCAAAGAAATGCGGTAGAATTAATAATAATGGAATTAATAAAAAGCCTTGCTTACTCAAAGCTAAAATCATGGCTAAACGGGCCTGGCCAATTGCTTGGAAAAAGGCCGATCCCATTAGTGAGGTTGCTAACAAGGGGGTCGCTAAAAAGACCATCCGAATAGCAGGTACAGCGCGTTCCAATAAAGCGGGATCATTGCTGAAAAGTGAAGCTAAGGGATGGGTAAAAATCATGATGCCTAAAAACAAAAATCCCGCAATTAAAGTTGCGGTATTTAAAGCCAAACGGGTAACATCTGAAACGCGGTTTAATTTCTTAGCTCCAAAATTAAAACCTACGATAGGCAGAAAGCCCTGAGAAATACCTAAAACCGGGAAATTAGCAAACATCAAAACGCGACTAACAATGCCGTAAGCGGCTAAGGACAGTTCTCCCCCAAAGCTATACAGGGAATTATTAAGAACAATAGAAAGTACACTAATGGTGCCTTGTCTTGCCAAAGTAACCGAACCTAAAGAAGTAATCTCTTTAATTATCGCTTTCTTAGGTTTCATACACATCCACGTAAGTGACATATTACTAGGGCCGAAAACAAAAAAGTAAGCGGTAAAAATCGCACTTGCCATATAGGAAATAGTGGTCGCCCAAGCGGCACCGGACAAGCCCATCTCAAAAACAATAATAAAAAGCGGATCCAGGATTAGATTGGTTATAGCCGGCACTATCATGGTAAACATGGCGATACGCGGATGACCCTCGGCACGAATGACGGTATTACTCATCATGGCCCAAGCCAGAAAGGGCACCCCCACTAAAATTATCCGAAAATATTCTACGGCGGGCTCTAAAATATCGCCTTTGCCGCCGAAGGTTTTTAAAACCCCATCTTGATAAAACCAACCCACCAAAACAAAAAACAAAGCCAAACTGAGGCTTAAGCTTATTTGGTTGCCAAAAACCTGCACTGCTTTTTCGGGCCTACCTTCTCCAAAGGAACGCGAGATGATTGATGAGCCACCAATGCCAATGGCCATACCTATGCTGGAAATTAAAAAAGTGATGGGCAATACCACAGTAATCGCACCTATTCCCAAAGCTCCCACATAGCGCCCTACAAAAATGGTATCGATTATTCCATAAACCGACATAACTAAAATACCAATGGAAGCTGGTATGGCCTGCTTGCGAAGCAATAAACTCAAAGGAGCTTTTCCGAAATCGAGGTTTCCTGACATAATTTTGGCGAAAGTACACTAAAGCTTAAGCATTAATAACACTTAGTGCTTCACCTTATTATTAAATTGCTGGAAATTATAAACTTCCTTAAATAATTCCGTAGTTCCGCAGTAAAGTGGTAGCGTTGGGCGTCAAACAAACACCTTGTCTTAATTTATAATCAAAGTTTAATTTGCCTCCACTCACGGTAGATTCGAAAAAATAAGCCGCGAAAACATCAGCCGCGCTTTCGCTAAGATTGGAAATATCAATATCGTGAGTAGCAATAATACCGATACAATTAAGCTGAGCTATCTTCTTCAAAAACAAACGAGTACCTTCTTTTTTATCATCGGAATTGGTGCCGCGCAAAATTTCGTCCAATAATAAAAGGGAAGTTCTTTCGGCATTTATACTATCGAGCAAGCCCTTCAAGCGAATAACCTCAGCCTGAAAATAAGAGGTGTTTTCGTGAATATTATCAGAAGGATTCATGCTGCATAAAACTCGGAAGGGGTAAAAAGTAAAATCATCCGCCGCAACCGTCAATCCCCTTTTGGCTAAAACCAAATTAAGACCAACGGTGCGTAAAAATGTGCTTTTACCGCTCATATTACTACCCGTTAAAATCATTTGCTGAAAATTATCAAAGCTGAAACTATTCGCTACCCTTTGTGAGGCTGGAATTAATGGATGCGCCAAGTTTTGCGCTTTTAATACTTGATCTTCACTTTGTGTGGGCCAATGGAAATCGGGGTGATTCTGAATATAATTGGCATAGGAAGAATAGAGCTCAAAGTTAGCCGTTACCTGCAGCCATTGCGATATATGATTAGCGTGTTTTTCCTTCCATTTGGCCAGGCTATGCAAGCGGTGTAAGTGATAATGAAAAAAGCCATTTAAAAATATCAAGACAAAAACATTCGCCATCTGCTCCAGCGAATTTAAAATAGTACTTAACTGTCGTAGTGCTTGAGATGCCTTAAAACTCGTTCCCAAACTGTTTAATTGCTCCTTTAAGGCTTTACTTTTAAAAGGGTGCCGCTCTAAATGTGCAATAAGTTTAGCATATCGCCCCATGGAATCGCTCAGCTTGCTTACTAAAAGTTGTTGCTTACGCAGATGCTTAAACTGTGAAAAAGTAACAATCAAATTGAAGATTACCGCGTAATTTAAAATCTTAAAAGTCTCCGTACTAGGCTGGAAAATAAGCAAAAGAAGCGCGTAGGCCACAAAGAGCTGCCCCATAATCATAATGATGCGCAAAAGCAGCGAAATTCTTTTTAGGGGTTCTTCCCGCCAAATTGCAATAAGGTCATTAACCTTTGTCCCTTTCTCTTCCATACCGCGGCCTAAAGAGCGGTACTTTAAAATATATTCTGGATGAGATTCTAATTCTTTTAATGAGTTTTGGCGCTCTGGAACATCTGCTAAAGGTTCCCGTTCCGATAAATCGCATTGCAATAAAACCGCGCCCTCTTTACTAAAACTGCGGTTTAGATGGTGAAAAAGTGAGCGACGACCAAATAAGTTAAGATCTTGTGCAAAAGGATGATTTTCCAGCTCAATCTGCGCGTCGTACTCTAAATTCGGCAATTCCCCTGCTAAGTATTTAATTTCTATATCATACTCTTCTTGTAGAGCCAGTTCTAAGGCAAATTTATCTTTAAGATTAAAATAGAAACGCACCAAAGAAACAAAGCCCGTTAAAAAGACAAGGCTTAAATACCAGAGCCAATCCTGGCTAAGATTTAAATACTCATAAAAACAGAAAATTGCGGCCACGGCTATAAGTACGCGTAAACTGCTGATTAAGCGAATGCGCTTGCGGTAATGAATTAACTTTTTCTCAATGGTTAAACGGCCATCATTTAAAAATTTTTGGCGTTTTTCTTCAGTAGTCACAAGGATCTGATTTAATAAATGGAGGAAAAATAGACTCTAAGCTAATCGGCAATTTTAGAAATCTTATCGATATAAAAGCTCGAATCGGCATAAGTGGTATAGGGTTTAGCACTTGCATTGAGTACAAGTATTTTATCATCTTGCGACAGCTTAAAATTACGGAGATACATGGAGCGGCGGGCTAAATTAATAATCCCATCCTGCTTTAAAACATACACGCCGTTTTCTTTAACAAGCTTGGTGCTGTCTGTAATTGAACTATAGCTCAAACTATAATGGCCCGTTTCTCTCAGTTCTAAAGCAATATATTGATTGCCTTGGGCAAAGGATACTTTCCCTCGGTAAAGGCCCTGTGCCTTCGCTTGCATTTCTTCCGAGGCAAGCCCATCTGCGCAAGCAAGAGGGAATAAACCCAAGACCAAAAAAGCGAGAAAAGAGTGACGCATACTAGCTTTTTAACTCCGCTCTTTTTGCTCGTTCCCAGGTCGCTTTTTGCGAACCATTTAACCAACGACCAAAACCTGCGAAAACCGCGTAATTCATCATTAGAAAATAGTACGGGACAAAAAGGAGCTTTACTCTAATAGCGCGATTCTCTAAAAACCAACCAATTAAGGCCGTAACATAAAATACCACCTGAGCATACAAGAGGTACTCGTATAACCAAGACTCATCAAAAAGAAAGATATTGAAAATGAAAATGAGCGGTAATACAAAGGCAGAAATGGACCAACGTAAAACTCGGTGCGATATATACTGAAAGCTTAGCAAAGGCTGAGGAATGGGAATTAAAATGGTCCACAAACGGCTCATGGATTGCCAACCGCCAGCGGCGATTCGCACCTTCCTTTTTAACTCTTCCGTAACATTATCACTAGCCGTTTCGGCCGCAAAAGATTCCGGTTCATATACTACGCGGTAGCCCTTTTGGCAGATGCGCATGGTTTGCATAAAATCATCGAGAATAGTATCCTCTTCTAAATCTTGTACCAGTTCCGAGCGAAAAGATATTAATTCACCCGCGGCCCCAACGATAGTATAAAGTTCACTATCCCATTTCTTTAAAGCACTTTCATATTTCCAATACAAGCCTTCACCTGCCGCACTTGCGGTATCGGCGCCACTGCTTAAAACACGTTTTTCTCCCGATACGGCACCTACTTTAGGGTCGTCGTAATGACGTACCAAATTCTTGATACAGTCTCTATTAAGATAAGTATTGGCGTCACAAAAAACCACAATAGGTGTATCGATTAAAGTCATGGCGCGATTTTCAGCGGCGGCTTTTCCAGCACGTCGATCTTCATGACTTACCTCTACCCCTTGGGCATCTTTAAGAATTTGATAAGTATTATCGTTGGAACCATCGGTTACAAAAAGAATACGCAATTTATCTTTTGGGTAATCCAGTTCGAGGCTGTTTTTCACCTTTTCCATAATAAAAGACTCTTCGTTAAACGCTGGCACCACCAGGGTTACAGAAGGCTGATAATTGGGATCGAAGCTGCGTTTTTTTACAAAAACCTTTTTAATTTTCACTAAGATATAAAGTACTATCCCGTATCCCAAATAAGTATAGAAAACAAGGAGTAGACAAAACCAAAACCAAAATTCCATATTAACTTTTTTGAGATTTTAAATAACTGAATAGGCGACCAGAATGGGTTTTAATTCTAAACATAAAGGCATCCCATAAACTGCCGTCGGTTACAATATTTCGCAAACTGGAATAAGAGTAACTCGCTTTACTGCGCATGAATAAGATTTTTCCGTGCTTTTGCATGCGGAAGGCCAAGCCACCATCTTCCCCTCTGCCGATGCCCATTTCATAACCTCCAACGGCATCAATCACTGATTTCCGGAGAGCCATATTGCCACCCAAACAATTAAGATGAGGACGTTTCGCATGGCGCATTAATGAGTTAACCAAACGGAAGTTCTGGTATACCGACATAAAAGGCGGGTACTTATCATCGAAGGTATAAAAGCAATATTGGCCACAAGTGATTACCGCCTTTTCATCTTTTAAGAGCGGGTCCACCATGGCATCTACCCAAGTGGGAGGATAAAGGTTATCGCCATCTGAGCTTAGAATAATTTCACCTTTAGCCTTATTTACACCTGCCTGACGTGCTTCAGCCCAGCCTGCATTTTCTTCTAAAACCCAGTTTACTTCTAGGCGGTCTAAAATTTCTTGCGTTCTATCGGTAGAGCCATTATTAACGACAATTAGCTCTACTTCTTTGTCAGTCACTATTTCCGAAAGACTTGTCAAACATCCAAAAAGATAGCGCTCTTCGTTTCTACAAATCAAAACGATAGTAACCAGAGGCTTAGGGCTCTGTAATTGCTCAAGTCGAGTCGCAACTGCGTTCCAGCGCTCCTCACTAATTTCGTCGATAGACTTGTTTAATAAAGGTACAATGCGCCTTATCGACTTTACGGGAGAGTAATTTGCCATTTTAATGTGCTCCGTATTTTTGATATAATTCAAGCACACCTTGTGCGGTATGCTCCCAACTAAATTGAGCGCTGCGTTTTATGCCCAAGTCCGCCAATTTATTTCGTAGCCCTTCTTGCGAAAGCAATTGATGCATAGCTTCTACAATTAAATCGGGCTCACTTACATTTACCTTTAAGGCTGCATCTCCAGCCACTTCAGGTAAGCTACTTTTATCGCCGGTTACCACGGGGGTACCGCAGGCCATTGCTTCTAAAAGGGGAATCCCAAAGCTTTCACGCAAACTGGTATATAGAAATACATCCGCCAAATTAATCAAGGCTGGTAGCTCAGTATTTAGAATATAGCCGGTAAAATGAATGTGTTCAAAATACTCTTCTAGCCCATCTTTAGCCAAATACTGTTTAATTACCTGTGGGTCTAAATCGCCAATTACCAATTTATGTTCTGTACCATAGGCCTTGCAATATCGAGCGAAAGCGCGAATGGTATTGGGGGTGTTTTTCTTAGGGTCGGTATTGCCTAAAAACATGAAAAACTTAGCTGGGAGTTTATATTTAGCTCGAATTTCTTCTAAATATTTTTCATCCTTAATTGGCTTAAAGTGAGGACTCACCCCATTGTAAATAACTTTCACTTTTTCGTCACTCGCCAAGCCCATTTCTTTAAAACGTTCTTTCTCAGAATGTGAAACGGTAATGATTAAATCGGCGCTTTTGCAGAGTTTACGCACAACCATGCGACGATACATATTACCGAACTTCTGATAAGATGAATAACCTTTCGCCGTAAGCGGATTCGTTTCTAAGTAAATTAAATCGTGGATAGTAACGATGAGGGGAACCGGACAATTTATTGGTGCGGTATTAGAGGTACAATGCAGTATATCTAATTTTAATTCCCTTGCCTTTTTCGGCAAATAAATTTGCTCCCACAAGGGATAAGCTCCGCCAAAAACGAAAATCTTAAAATTGGGGGTTTCCTCGATTACTGTATTATCGGGGCCATCATTTATAAAAATGAAATACTGATTAGCCTTGTCAATCTTTTGCAGAAAACGTATCTGCTCCAGCACCACAAAGTCCATCCCATGCTTTTTCTCTCTAAATATTCTTTGGGCCTCAATACCGATCCGCATGTGCACTAGATTTATGGGTTAAATTATATATATAACCTCGCCAAAAAGCTTTTGCTTGTTGCACTTCCCCTTTAAGGAGAAAGCTTAAAATATTTTTTGGGAGGGCTATAAAGCTATAGTAAAGGTAATTTAAAACGCGCGTTTTGGCATCGTAATTACGACGGGCAAAAAGCAAACGATTGCGATTAACGTAATAGGTTTTAAAGGGCGAATTTCGTCCGGTGGAAACCGATTCCTTATGCCACAAAAAAGTGGGGCCATAATACCAAATATCGAATCCCGCCTGACGGATTCTTTCGCACCAATCTAACTCCTCATAGTATAAAAAGTAGTCTTCCCGCATGGGGCCAACAATATCTAAAACCTTACGCGGAACTAGCATGGCCGCGCCGTGGGTAAAAGGAGTTTTACGGATATCATTATACTGCCCTTGGTCTTTTTCCCTAAACCCCACGCCGAAGCTGCGAATAGTTACTTTATTCATCTCGGTTGAACCAGCATATTGTATAAGATCAGGCTCATCGTGGTAGATTATTCGGGGGCTTAGTGCGCCAAGATTAGTGCTATTGTCAACAAAAGGGATTAATTCGTTTAAGAAATCAGCTGGAAGCTCGGTATCATTATTTATCAAAAAGATATATTCTCCTTCGCATAAGGCCAAACCGATATTGTTTCCACCAGCGAAACCAAGATTTTCATCGCTGCGTAAAAACTTCACTTTCGGGAAAGCTTTTACATCTTCCTCGAGGCTGCTGGCAGCCGACCCGTTATCAACCACGATGCATTCCCAGTCTTGGCTTTCTAATTTCACCAAGCTATTCAGTAAATCCAGTGTAACTTCAGGTTGATTAAAATTGACGGTTAAAAAAGATATCTTAGGCTGAGCCAAAGTAAAATGTTGTTGGTTATTGTCTTCAAAAATAAATCCTTTCTTCTTGGATACAAGCAATACTTAGTACTTAAATTTGTGACACTATGAATTTACGGAATATTTTCGCGCTTTACCTAGTTTTCACCACATCAATTGGCTTTGGCCAGATTAGAGAGAGTGAGGCTCTTCCGATTTTTGACCCAGTACCTTATTTCAGTATTTCGGACAGTATTTCGGGCTGGAGCTACAGTTCCGATGGACAGTGGATTGAATGGCCAAACATAATTCCGCCCATTGGGATTTCTCGCAATGAAGAATTTTACAAGGCCAAACACAATTTGTTTGGGATAGACAATATAAAATCGCTCTCTGCTTACCACGTGAAATACGGCAAGGACACGCTGGTTTGCTTGGTTAAAATATTTCAAAACGGAGAATATAAGTACCCAGCACGTAAAAGAGGTTGGGATAGTTATTTGGATGCCTATTACTGTATTCTGTATTACAAAGACTTGCAAAAAGCCTTAAACTTTTTTCAAGAGAAAAACGATGAAGAAGTATATGTACTGCGCATTAAAACCTTAGACAGCAAACTGCTTAAAGACATTAAAGAGAAAGATATTGTAGAGGATATTATAGCTAGTGCCATCATAAAACCTAATTACGATCGCAATCTGGTCCTAACCCTTCAGAATAATAAAAAGGCAAAAAACTTACTCTTCCACTTTAGCAATCTCCACGAAGTTTTTAATGATGTAGAAGGAGTTCGTCAGCCTTTTTCCCGGCGTGGACGCTCAGTTTATGGTTCAGTCAGCTTGTTTGATTATCTCTATTTCTCGGTGGATAAGGACCAATTTTTTGACATCCTTAAATTAAAAGAAGCTTTAATGCGGGCCGAAATTGACCGTCAATCTGAAGCGCCTATGGAGGATCCTTTAGATTGGGAAAGTACAGGTACAGAAGAAGAGGATGACGGTAGCAACTAATTTCTCGCACGATGAAATTTAGCATCCCCGAAAGCATACAGCCCTATCTTAAATACCTCTATGCTGTTATTTTTGCAGTTATAGCTGGTGTGCTTATCGCGAAGAAGGGAGTAGTAATTGCTGCGGTCTTTCTAATCATCCCAGTAGTCATTTTATACTTTGCTAAGTTTTTTGAAAACCCTAAAATTGGACTATGGTCGGCCATGGTTATTGCTTATATAATTCCCACTTTCGGGCGTTATGCTCCCTTTCAGGCACCCTTAGGCTTGGGAGTGGATTTCTTTTTGGTGATGTCCTTTATCGTGATGCTCTTTAAATACTGGAAGAAAGTAGACTTTTCCGGCGCCTATAATATCGTTAATTTCTTAATGATACTGTGGATGGCTTTCATTGTTCTCGAGCTTGCCAATCCCCTGGCCTACTCTGCCGCAGCTTGGTTCTATGCCATGCGTGGAATTGCGCTTTATCAGCTCCTAATTATTACCCTTTGTTTTGTCTTGGTGCGTGATAAGAAAGACTGGTACACCTTTATTAATTTATGGATGTGGTTTTCCTTGGTCGCCGCATTCTGGGGTTTAAAGCAAAAACTTTTTGGGGTAGATCGTTTTGAGCAAGCTTGGCTGGATCAAGGAGCTGCTACCACCCACCTACTTTTTGGAAAGCTGCGTATTTTTGGAAACTTTACCGATGCTGGAATGTACGGCGCAGGAATGGGGCATGCCGCTATTTCAGCGGGAATTCTATTCTTAGGTCCCTTTAGTCTGCGTAAACGTGCTTTTTACCTCACCGTGGCCTTGGCTTGTGCCTATGCTATGCTTATTAGCGGAACCCGCGGGGCACTAGCTGTTCCTGGGGCGGGTGGAATTTTATACTTGATAATGATTCGCAATAAGCGAATTCTTATCGCCGGTGCTTCTATTATGATTAGTGCTTTTGTATTTCTTAAATACACTAATATTGGCTCGGGAAACTACGATATTCAGCGTTTTAGAACAGCTTTAGATTCGGACGATCCCAGTTTAAATGTACGTCTCCAAAATAGAGAAATGCTCAGCGTATACCTCGCAAATAAACCCATCGGTACTGGAGTTGGAACCGCTGGGGTTTGGGGAGAGCGCTTCTCACCAGGAACCTGGATGGCAAGTTTCCCGACTGATGGTTTATTTACCCGTATTCGCGCCGAAACAGGCAGAGTAGGCCATACGATATATGTTTATAGCTGGCTTTTTATTTTAGGATTTGGTATTTGGCGCACTTGGCAATATAAAGACAAGGAAAGGCAATACATCGCCATGGCCTCACTTTCGGGCTATGCCGGTATTTTGGCGGCTAGTTATGGCAATGAAGTTATGACCCAAATGCCAGAGCATTTTACCACTTTCATTCCCTTAACCTTCGTTTTTACCATGAAGTATTGGAATCCCGACAAGGAGGGTGATTTTGATATGCCAGAGGAGCAAAAGAAAAACTTCTTTAAATAACGTGAATTCGACAATAAATTAGAGCCTCAGATTTTCAATATAAGGAAAAGACTAGTCTGGATCGTTCAGCTGTAGCGGGCTACAGCAATTGAGCTAGATGCAGGATTTTCATTTTTATTGGAAAATCCGTTTAGGCCCCTTCTAAAAAGCGGTTTTCCACGCCTCAGCAGCTCACAATAGCCCGCTATTGCTTCACTGCTTCGGCTTGAAACCCACTATTTACAAGAGGTCTGAGGCCTAATTTTACGTCGAACTCACGTTAAATAGCTCTTTGATCAGCATTAAATAATAAAGTCTTCTTCTTTATCTTTAGACTTCGCGCCTTTTCTTTTTTTTCCTTTGGGATTTGCAGCACGAAGTTGCATACTGAGCAAGCGTTTTAAGAAGACCCTCAATAGTGATCTGTCTTTCTCAATTTCCCCTAATACAGAAACCATATAATCGGGCTCCACTGCATTAAGTAATAAACCTGGTTTAAATTGTAAGGTCGCCATGAAATCCTCAAGCGCGGTTTTATCGGCTCGATTCCAATTTCTAAATGCACCTGTTATACATAAGCCAGCGGAAAATTGCTCTAATAAGTTTAGAGGATAAGGATTAACTAGAATAGGCTGAATAATTAAGAAGCAATAGTCGTATAGACCCGGATCGTAGCCAATAGGGATTAATTCACTTAAATGCTCTGAATTAACAAAACGCTTATCCGAATCGTATTTTAAATAATCGTAATAGGGGGTTTCTCCTTCCGGCAGATCTTTATAACCCAACACAAGCACCCTGAAATTAAGACTAACTAGCTCATTGGCAAGAACATGAGTGTTTAACAATTTACCATCGCCCGGACGCGTACTAAAGACTAAGAGGTTTTTACAAACCTGCCCTACTTTAGGATTGCCCTTCTTGCGGCTTTCTAAACGAATGTTTTGAGTAATTAATGCGGCAGCTTTATCGTGTAACCACTCGAAGTCAATATTTTTCACCTCACTGCGTGTGGTAAGATCGGGATAAGCACCTAATAATTTTAGCCCCGTAAACTCCTCCCCTCTTTCCGGCGTACGGATCGAAGAATCTAAAAGTTCTTTTACCACGATAAATAAGAAGGGTACAATAAAGCCTATCACTCCAGCTACTACCACCAGAAGCATGGCTTTTGAAGGACTAGGCGAATGCGGAAATGGTGGTGGCGAAGTAACTACTAATCCACCTGAAGATACCAACTCACTCTTTTGGCGCAGCAAAGCTTGGTTCAAGCTATAAAGAAGCTCAAGGTAATTAGACTCCTTAATGTTTATGTCTCTTTCTAAACGAGCAAACTGGGAACCTAGAGGAGCATAAAGGTCGTACTGATCTTTAAAGTATTGCTTTCTATCGGCAAAAACCGCTACTCTGGCATTAGTTTCATCTAGCTCAAGAGTATACTTTAACCATTCGCCTATGAGGGTTGAAACTTCAATACCGTCTGTAGTACGGCTATATTGATAACGCTCCATTAATTGATTACGAACCTCCTCTTGTAGCCGATTCGCCTTAGCGCGTAAAAGATTTAATAGATCTTGATCATTGAGAAAGGTTTCCATTTGCGCAATCTGCGAGCGTAAATCGATCAACTCCTTCTTCTTTTCTAAAATGGCATTTCCCAGCTGAATCATTACATTATTCAGAGAGAGCTGGGTTTCAAGTTTGGCGATAACGGCTTCCGCGGCTCTTTTCTTCGCAAGTTCTTTTTGAAACTCATCTTCCATCTTTTCCTTTTCGATGGTAAGATTTCGTGTTTGCTCATCATAGTTAATGATGCGATACTTGATGCGGAAATTCTGTAATGTGGCTTCCGCTTCGTTTAACATTTCGGTTGCTTCATCCACTTTTTCTTGGAAATAGCCCACCACATCGTCACTTTGCCCCGTTTTAATAGTAGCTAAATTATTGGTAAAAACCTCCGTTAAAATAAGCAGGGTATTTTGGGTGATACCGGGGTCGTTAGAGGAATAGAAGAGTTTAATTAAATCCGAACTCTGTACCCTTCTTACCCCAATATTGGCGATTCTTTGATAGCTATAGGGAGAGTTACCGTTTTCAAAAGTTAGTTTTACCCGTTCATCATTAAAATGAATTTGACGGTAATTTCGAATGCGACGAAGGGTGTTTTCTACCGAATAGGGGTCGAGCAGTATTTTCTCTAAGCTATCGGGCATTTTATATCGAAAGTGCCTGTAGTTCTCTTCGTTGATATAGGCTGGGTTAGCACTATCCAGCATCATGTGCTGTACCAACAAACGCATCCCTACTTCTTCCAAAGTTTGGCGCGATTTAATAATATTAATTAAGTTATCGTACTCGGTACTGGTGGTGAAATAATCCACTTTGGTATTGTCTACCGCTTCGATATTTAATCCCGAGGCAATACCGGTAAAAATTTCCATTTCCGATTCGTAGGACTTCGGTAAGTTTCGCGTAAGCATATAGGTCACCACTACCAGCGTTAGGGCACAGAGTAAGAATAGATTTAAGTTTCTATTCAGTAGCCTAAAAAACTGCAGTAATGACATTTACCTAATCCTTATTGAATTTACTAAATGGCACACCTACTAGTCGTTCTAGTTGGCGATAGGTGTCGTAAAAATCGGTTTTAAGCGTAATATAGTTGGTCGCCCATTTTGATCGAAGGTCGGCATTTTGGCCTAACTCATCTAGGGAAACCTGGCCTCGCACATAAGCTGCTTCGGCTTGCTCGTAGATAAACTGAGAAGATTCTTTAGCGTCGGTGGCTTCTTTAATCAAGTCGCGTAGCATAAAAAGGCGACTATAGGTTTCTTCAACCTCACGACGAATTTCTAAAACGGCTAACTCCTTATTGGCATTTTCACCGTCACTGGCCGCTTGAGCCATTTTCGCCTGATCGCGCTGACCAAAGAAAGTAGAAAGAGGAATTTGCATAGATACACCATAATTATAGCCCGCCAGCGTTAGGCCTTCCGCACTATTTAAGGCATTATTACCACCAAAATAGTTAGCGCTAAATTTCACTCCTTCCATCCATTGTTTCTTGTTCATCGACATTTCATACTCAAACATCTTTTGGCGCTCCGCGTAATATTTAATTTGCGGAGAATTAGCAACAGCTGTATCGATTAACAAATTGAGAGGCGGTAAATAATCGGCTAAATCAATTATTAATGAATCGATATTCGTTTTAGTATTGCTTCTACCAAATGTTTGCGCATCTAGCGAAAGCGGCGCCAAAAGTACTATTAAAAGAAAGGCCTTAAAAAGTCGAAGCACATTAATCATTAAACATTTTCTTTTTGGAAAAGTGCTGGTATAGTTCTTAAAATCAATCGTATATCGTTCCAGAAGCTAAAGTTTTGAGCATATTTATTATCCAAACCTTTGCGTTCATCTTCACTCATGGAGCCACCACCGCGTTTTTCTACCTGCCAAAGGCCAGTAATACCGGCTGGCGCCAAGAAACGTTCACCCCAATCGTCGGAGGTAAGTTGTTCCGCTTCGTAAAGTGGCAAGGGACGATTGCCCACAATAGACATATCGCCTTTGAGCACGTTTATAAGCTGCGGTAATTCATCGATACTAGTATTGCGGATAATTTTACCAACCTTGGTAACGCGTGGGTCATCTTTAAATTTCACAAAAGTTCCCGCGGCTTGCTTTCTCTTTAATTCTTGGTATTCAGCCTCCGACATGGGGCTGCCATCCTTATTAATTAATTGGGGCGAATTACGCGGTGGCAATTCGGGCATTGGGTTCTTTTCCGCTTTTTCTTTTGCTTCTTCTGCATATTGATTAAGATGCGCGAGCTCTTTTACTCTTTGATCGGCATCTGTATACATGGAGCGCAGTTTATAAAAATCAAAAACACGGTAACCCGTTCCTACTCTCTTGGAGATGTAGTAAACTTTACCTTTCGATTCTAAGCGAATCGCGATTACGGTGAGAATTAAAATTGGGGATATAAAAAGTAGAGCAGTGCCAGCAACAACGATGTCAAAAATTCGTTTCGCGAGCGGTATTTTGTACTCCGTTCTTTGAATATTACGCGATTTATTGAGACGCATATCCAACATACTGCGATAAAACTCAATTTTATCGGCCACTACCTCTAATTGGTCGGCGCGGATGATGAGTTCAATAATACCTCTACGTAGGTGCTTCGCCCTAATTTCCGGATCTATACGACTGGTAATTAGCACAAAAGGAATTTTCTTTTCGTTTAAAATACTGGCATAACGCTCGAAAAGCTCATCGCCTTTGAGACCTTTTAAGCTATATTCTGAGATAACCATATCCACCTCATCCAATTGGTCGATTTGATTGTAGAAACCAACCACGTTTTTCACGTGGATTAGAGACTCACCAAAACGCGCGGATAAGGAGTCTTTTATCTCAATTGTGTTGCCTATATAAAGTAAATTTTTCACCCTTTTAGTCTTATGAGGTTGTCTATTCTTAATCTTAACTCCTCGGGATTAAAAGGTTTAATCAAGTAATCGTTAGCACCAAGCTTCAAACACTTAATCCTTTCCGTACTGCTTTCTTCACCAGAAAGCACAATTAGCGGAACATCGTAAAAGAAGCCACTTTCTCTAATTTTTTGAATGTATTCGAAACCATCAATTTCGGGCATGTTTAAATCGGCCACCACTAGATCGGGGATATTACCAGAGTACATCCACTCTAAAGCCTCACGACCATTTTCTAGGGAAACCACATCATACCGATCCTTGAGGATCTGCTCTAATAATTTGAGCATTATCGGTTGATCGTCAATTACTAAAATTTCACCCCTACCTTTTTTCTCCATTACCTTTGTCTTAATTGCTCGAAAGCGATTGTTAATTCCGCCTGAACATTGGCGAGCTTAGTTTGCAATTCGCTATTATTTTGACCTGCTTTTCCCAGTTGCTCCAAGTCGCGGATATCTTGAATTATCTTTTTAATGCCGAACATATCAATATTTGGCTTTATTTTGTGGGAGATAGCTCCAAAAGTAACCATATCGTTGGAAGCCTGAGCTTTAATTAATTCTTCGAGCTGCCCTGGAGTATGCTCTAAAAAAGTATCCACCATCATATTTATAAAATCTTGATCTCCACCACTTAGCTCTTCGAGCTGAATGAGATCATATACCCGATCTGCCATCTTATTTTAATTTACTGTTAGTTCATTATTTTTTAGCATTCTATAAAGTGTGCTTTTCCCAATATCAAGCAATTTAGCAACTTCTACCACATTATTATTATGGTTTTTGAGATAATAGTTGATCAATTTTCTATTGTAGTCCTTCATGGTCAGTCCTTCGCTCACTAAATTATCCAGCTCATCCCCAACTGTATTAAAATTTAGATCTTTTTCATCAATAATACCATCGTCTGCTAGTACCGCTGCTAAATCAATAACTGCTTTCAATTCACGCACATTTCCTGGCCAAGTGTAGGTACGCAGTTTTGTTTGTGCTTGATCACTAATGCGTATATCCTCCATTTCATTTTCCTCCAGAAAAAGTTTCAAGAAATACTTGGCTAAAAGAATAATATCCGATTCTCGCTGCCGCAGAGGAGGCAACTCTATCGGCAAGCCTAGCAAGCGATAATATAAATCCTCTCTAAAATTACCTTTAGTAACTTCTTCCTTCAAATTCCTGTGGGTGGCTACTATAATTCTGGTATCCACTTTAATTTCCTTATTACTGCCAATTCTGGTTACCACACGCTCTTGCAAGATGCGTAGCAATTTGGCTTGGAGGCTTAATTCCATTTCTCCTATTTCATCCAAAAAGAGCGTTCCTCCATTGGCTTCCTCAAATTTACCGATCCGTTTGGAAATGGCCCCAGTAAAAGCACCTTTTTCATATCCAAATAATTCACTTTCCAAAAGCTCTTTGGGTATGGCCGCAATATTTACCGTTACTAAAGGTGCTTTTTTGTTTTTAGAATTGTAATGAATGGCCTTGGCTACTAGCTCTTTTCCTGTGCCTGTTTCACCACTAATAGAAACCGTAATATTGGTACGAATCGCCTTTTCAATAAGTTTAAAAACTTTTTTAATGGGAGGACTGCTACCTTTTATACTACTAAAGTCATATTTCAAATTAACTTCTTCGCGTAAGCGATCCAACTCATTTCTTAGCTTAGCATTTTCCCTTAAATTATTTATGGTTTTCCAGATGCGCTCCTTGGAATTTTCGTCCTTAACTATATAGTCATAGGCTCCCTCCTTCAGCAAATCTATTGCCGTGGCAACGTCTTCTTGTCCACTAACTATTACAACCGGTAAATCGGGCTGGCTACTTTTAACTTTTCGTAGAACATCAATACCACTTAAGTCGGGTAAAGAGTAATCTAATAAAATACAATCGGGTTGTAAATAGAGTTTTTCCAAACAACTTTTACCCGTTACAAAATGCTCTACCTGATTGTCGGGATTTAAAGACAAATGATGTTTGGTAGCTTTGGCATAAAGCTCATTATCTTCTACCAAAAATATTTTCATCAAAGACATAGGCGTACTAGAGTATTTCCAAATTTAAGCTTAACTCTCAAAAAGGGAATTAATGTACGACTAAATTCCGTTTACTTACGCACAAGTTTTTTAACAAGCCTTAAACTCTCTTGTAGGCCTAATCTTAACCATCTAAAAAAGCTAAACGGAATAATATCTTTAAGGTAACGAAAGCCAAAAATTGTTCCGCCTGCAAAAGTTAAAATACTTACAAAGGCTACCCAGCGAATGTCTTCGAAGAAGTAAAGTGCCAATAAATCGCCTACAATATTAATAACCAACATGATAATCACCTTGCTCATGTTCACTTTGGGACGATCAAGCACATCGAGGCCCACTCCAGAATAACGGTCTAAGGCCGTAAAGGCCATAAAAAAGGAAAAAATGCGCAGTAGTACTGCCGATTCGGCATATTCCGCTCCCCCTAAAAGGAGCACCAAGCTATCGGCAAAAATGAAAGTTCCTAAAGCCGCTGGAAGTAAAACCACAAAGGCAAAACCAGTGCTTATCTCAAATTCTCTTCTAAAATTTTCAACACTTCCGCTTTTGTTGGCCCGCGCTAAGCTGGGAAAAGAAAAACTAACCAAAGCTCTTAAGGGAATATCTATCAAATTAACCAAGCGCTGAGGAATCTGGTAAATCGCAACTGCCTCTGGGCCTAAAAAGAAACGAATTAGAAAGTCGTCGGAACTGCGCAATAAAGTTCCCCCTATTAAAGTCCCCATCGTATAGCGACCATATAAATAAAGCTCCCTAGATTTTGCTTTAGTAGCGGCGGTAATATTAGCCAAGCCATCCCAACCTGCAATTAAAGAAATTATGCTGGGTACCGCGCTAGCCGCTAGATAGGTGATGAAAATAAAATTGAGATTGGCGTAATTACTAAAATAAGCATAAGACACTCCTGCAATGTAAATTACTTGCATTGAGGTTCGTATCCATATCATTTTATCGAATCGCAAACGCGCATTTAAAACCCAGGTAGCCATATTGGAAGGTAAAGAAAGTAAGGCTACGGGTATAAAGTAATACGAGTATAACAGGAAGTCCTTATCTCCATCTACCGCATAAATGCCAAGAAAAACAGCGGTAAACAAAAGGCTAACAAAGAGGCTACTTAAAAGGCCAAAACGCCAGGAACTACCAATAATATTACGACTTAAATCTTCATCATCCGATTCGGCTACGAACTTAATTAAGGGTTTACCTACTAGGCCATTGCGCAACATTTCAAAAACTGTTTGAAAGGCCAAGAAAATAGAGAAGATCCCAAAATCAGTTTTAGACAAAGTGCGCGCCAATAAGCCAAAAGTAACCAAGCCCAAAGCTGCACCACTAATACTGCTTAGCATACTAAGCACTTTTTGCGAGCGAAAAAGAGATAATACCTTCGCTATCATTTTAGGCTTTTAACCAGTGACTTAAATCTTGCCCAATCAGTTGGCTTAGGTTCTTAATATCCTCTGCATAAATTTTTTCTACAATCTCCTTTCTTAAGCTGGGAGAGAAATCGGCTTTTTGCAGGTTCTTATTCCGCATATTATAAAGCCAGCGGTTAATAATAACATTGTCTTTCATCCAACGATGTACACCAGGTGCTAATTTTTTTAAGGTCAAGATCAGTGGACTATTTTGCCCCACCAGATTATCTACCGCCTTATTTTTAACAGTACCACTCTTATTGTAAACAATATCAGTAGCCACTTTTACAGTAGGATCAATGTCTAAGAATTTAAAAATATCTTCCACCACAGCGGCGGTATCATTTATAAAGTTCTCGTATAAATAAACGCGGATATTCTCCGCAGGGAAATTATTGTAATACCTTTTCAGCTGCCCATAATACAAACCTTCAGTTATCATATCGGGGCGCTGCCACCAACTGGTTGATTTATCAAAGACCTTATCTAAACTGCCATCTTCAGGCAATAAACCTTCTCTAACGTAATGAGAATAACGCGAAAACAAACGATCGGCTGGATGCCTTAAGATAGCAATTAGCTTGGTATTAGGAATATAATGTTTAATGCGTTCACAGGCCATTTCACTATTGAGATAGGTATTGGAAACCTCGCCTAATAACTGCTTCTCCTTGGCTCCTTTGAAGAGCTCTAAATAATCGTCTAATTTTAAAACCGAATCCCTATAAAACTCCTTTGAGCTCTCTAGGTCAAAGTCTTCCTCCTTCGCCATTTCATAGGCAAAGAAGTTCGGCTCTTTTCGCGTACTCATAAAAATTTGCGGATGTTCCTTAAGGTATTCATTTAAGGAGGTAGTCCCGGATTTACCCGCTCCAATAACAACGAAATCGGGAAGTCTTGTTTGGCTCATTGAAATTACTTTGCTAGCCAAATCTACCACTATAAATTTGTTAAGAATGGGCTTCATCCCTAAAAAATGTAGTCCCCTCCATTTTTTTAGCGGTCATCGTTCCAAATATTAACGTTTAAGATTTTACCTTTGGGAAAACATCAGGTCTTGAAAAATCAAAATTTCATTTTTGTCGGTAATCAGCCTTGGGACGTGCCCATTGGCAGCAATTGTAAAAACATTGCCGAGGTAATAGCCAAAGACAATACGGTACTGTATGTTAACCGGCCATTAGATCGCATCACAAAACTAAAAAATGACGAAAAAGACCACGAGTTTATCGAGCGTCGCATGTCGGTACTGGAAGGCAAAGCTGAGCCTATTACCCATATTAAAGATGGCCTATACACGCTAGATCCTGCTGTTTTAATGGAGTCTATTAACTGGTTACCCGACGGTGCTATTTACGATTGGGCTTTAAATTCAATTAGTAAAAAATTCTTTGCGGAAATTCGTAAGGCTGTCGCTAAGATGGGCTTTGATGAATATTACTTCTTTAACGATAGCGAAATGTTTCAAGGCTTTTTAGCGCCCGAGCTCCTCGAGTCTAAACTAAATATCTATTACTCGCGAGATAACCTCACCTCAACTGGCTATTTTAAAAAGCACGGTCTGCGCCTCGAGCCGCAGTTGATCAAAAAATACGATTTGGCCGTGGCCAATTCCCTCTATTTAAAGGACTACTGTGCTCAGCATAACCCTAACAGTTATTATGTGGGTCAGGGCTGCGACCTCAGCATTTTCGACCCCAACTTAAAACATGAAGAGCCGGCAGAATTTGCCAATATCCCGCATCCACGTATCGGTTATATAGGAGCTCTTTTAAAGTTAAGATTGGATTTGAAATTATTAGAAGAACTCGCAGAAAATCGTAAGGATTGGTCTTTTGTTTATGTAGGTCCAGAAGACGAGCATTTTAAAGCAAGTAAGCTGCACCAAATGAAGAATGTCTATTTCCTCGGGCCGAAGAAACCCGAAGAATTAGGGCAGTATCTTTCTGCTTTCGACCTAGCCATGAACCCGCAAGAACTCAACGAAATGACAATTGGTAATTACCCGCGTAAAATAGACGAGTACTTGGCCATGGGTAAACCTACTCTAGCTACACCTACGCGTGCTATGGAGGTTTTTAAAGATCATGTTTACCTCGCCGAAGGAGCCGACGGTTATGAAAAAGCGATAGAATTAGCCTTTCAAGAAAATGATGAAACAAAACAAGCGGAACGCATCCGTTTTGCTCAATCACATTCTTGGGAAAATAGCGTAAATGAAATTTATCAGGCTATATTGGCTAACGATAAGAACGGCTAAATTCCTATTCGAAGGTTAAACTATAGGTCATCTTTGCCGATTGATTAGCTAATTGCAAGAGGTAATAGCCCTGATAATTGCTACCGAAATCAATCTCCGCATTTCGAGGATCTAAGTCTCCTTGCTGAAGTACCTTTCCGCTCAAGTCTAAAAGTGACCACTGTAAATCGCCAGAAAATTCAGATAAACCTGCCAGCTTAACTTTGGAACGCGTGGGGTTAGGATAAATGCTAACGGTATTTAATAAGGCTTGTTCCTTGGTGGAAACGGTTAATGATAACAAGGCAAACTGCTTATTAAGCATTACGCCATTGCTCATATTGATGGTGAAAGTATCGGTATAATAACCGGCCTTAGAAACTACCGCTTGAAAGGTTCCCGACTGAGCTTGACCTGCTCTGAAATTCCCAAAAATATTGGTGGTGCCAATCATGTCGGTGTTTAATACTTCAACATTGGCAATAATAATATTCTGTCTGCTGATGGAGTCTATTACGGTAGCATTCAAGTAGCATCCTCGACTGTAATCAGAGCTCAATACAAATAAACCTGTTTGACGATCTGTGGCAAGGATATTTCCACTAGGCAGATATGGGTAAGCTCCCCAACAACCACTAAAGCCATCACCATTAGCGGGCGAAGTATCGTAATAGCCCGTTTCAATCATAAAACCAGGTTGGCTCACATCCAAAATTTGCAAACCTGCAGTGTAATAACTATTAACAAGGAAGTTATTGTGAAAATGAACGTTGTGCGGGATTACGTCATTTCCGAAAGAGGTGCGAATTCTATCGGTTTCATTGATATTGCTAAAATCGCTAACATCATATTCGGCAATAAAAGCACCTGATTTTTCATCGGTGGTAAATACGCGTTGATTGTCATCGCTAAACCAAATGTTATGTGTAAAGTTAAAAGGAGTTGTTTTGGTGGCCGAAATACTTGGCGCTGATTTCACCGTTACATCTATCGGCATAAAAAAACCATTAAGCACTGCTGCACCCCAAAGGGTATCGCCGCGAACTACGCCATCGTGTAAATAAAAATTGTCAAAGGCACCAACAAAAGTGGGATTGGTTGGCGTAGTGTTTAGATCAAAAATTAAAGCTCCACCATTTCCTAAATTGGCTCCAAATAAATACAAAAAGCCATTTTCATCGATATACAAGTTGTGAGCTCTGCTTAAAGTGCCTGTCGTTTGACCAACCGTAAGAGTTGGATTCCGACGGTAAACCGTGGGAAATTGATTACCAATAGTAGTCATATCTACAATGAAAATTCCATCCGAAGTACCATTAAAAACATCATGCACTGTGTAGGCATAATTGCCGAAGGTTTTCATATCACGCCAAGTGGAGCTGGCACCGGCAAAAAAGTTGGTTTGCACCGGATTGTTCGGATTAGTAACGTCAACTACAGAAAGGCCGTTTTGCACACCTACTAAAGCATATTCTTTATTATTGCTAGGATCTACCCATCCCCAAACATCATTAATAGTTTGGTTATAAGATAGCTGACCCAATTTTTGAACATCTAAACTATCTTGCGCCTGAAGCACAAAAGCAGAGAAAAATAGAGCTAGCGTACTAGTCCAAACTAAGTGTAATTTGGCCATCGCCGTCGTCTGCTTTATGGTTGTTGTGTTCATCATTTTGTTCTGTTTCCTGATTTTCTGAGTCTTCTTCCGAAGATTCTTCTCCTAATAAAAGAGACTCTAGTACATTAATCTTACGAATAGCATCTCTGCTTAGTTGGTTACCCTGAGCTTTTTCGCCTTTTACGGAGATGAAGTCACTTAAAACAACCTCTTCACTTTCCTTTTGTTTGCCGTTTATTTTACGGAAAACTACTTCTATCCTTGGTTTAGAGTCAAGGCTAACGTATTCTAGTTTCGAGTCTTTATCCTCGGAAATAAATAATTCCTTGCGATCTTCCACTTCGGGAATAAAGCGTTTTACAAAGTGTCGCTCCTTCTCACCATCGTAATAGACAGCACTTAGGGGACGGGTTGCCTGATATTTCGTGATTATTACCGCATTGTCGCTAAAATGCAAATTAAGATCTGCCGTAAGGATACGGTAGTAACCATCATCTGTTACTTCTAAAATTTTATCGTCGCCACTAAAGCTACCTAGTAAACGGCCTCTATTTTCGGTATTAATCCGATTGACCGCATCGTCGAACCAAATTTTACGAGCAGAAAGAGTGGATACTCCCTCTTCTTTGATTTCGATTTTCTTAATAGGATATTTAGTGGCTGTATTTCCCTTCGAGGCACGACCTTTAATCGCTAATTCAGCAAAATCTATTTCAAATTTAAGCTTTTTCAAACGTTGTAAGGCGCGCAGGTATACTGTTACCACTTCCGCTTCGCCATTGGGGTTGACCGTAAAATGCAGCACCTCCGTTCCTGGGTTTGCCGGAGTTAAGTCGTATAATTTATCACGTGTAATGGAAGTCACCTGAAAGCGTTTCATAAAAGAACTTCCCTTGGAGCCATCGCGATAAATCATATTGTAGGTGGTACGCTTGTCCCCTTTCTTCCATACATCGACGTGAATAATGTTCTTGCCTATATAGGTTTTTTGATCAACCCTCGTTACCATCATTTGGCCATTCTTAAGAAAGACGATAATATCATCTATATCGGAACAGTCGGTAATGAAAGTATCTTTTTTAAGACTTGTGCCAATAAAGCCCTCTTCAAAATTGGCATAAAGTTTCACATTGGCGAGCGCCACTTTAGTAGCTTCAATATCTTCGAACAGTCTAATTTCTGTTTTACGTTCTCTACCCGTGCCGTACTTTTCTTTAATCTTCTGAAACCAAGCTATGGCATAATCTACCAAGTTCTCTAAATGGAACTTCACCTGTTCAATTTTACCTTCTAAGGCTTCTATTAAGGCATCTGCTTTGGATTTATCAAATTTAGAGATGCGCTTAATGCGGATTTCGGTTAAGCGCGTAACATCGTCATCGCTAACCGCTCTAAGCAAGTGACCAATATGGGGTTTTAAGCCCAAATGAATATTTTCAATAACCTCCTCCCAAGTTTCCGCTTCTTCAATATCGCGGTAAATCTTGTTTTCTATAAATATGCGTTCGAGGCTGGCAAAGTGCCATTGTTCTTGTAATTCATTGAGTTCGAAGTTTAACTCGGCACGAAGAATTTCAAGGGTATTATCAACATTGCGCCGTAATATCTCATCCACCGGAAGGAAAACAGGAGTATCATTTTCGATCATGCACGAAAGCGGTGCGATGGATATTTCGCAATCGGTAAAGGCATAGAGAGCGTCAATCATTTGATCCGGCGAAATGCCAGGAAAAAGATGCACTACTACTTCTACCTTGTCAGAGGTATTATCTTCAATTTTACGAATCTTCAGTTTACCCTTATCATTCGCCTTAAGGATACTATCAATTAAACTTCCCGTTGTGGTAGTGTAGGGAATTTCATCAATAATAAGTGTTTTCTTATCAAGCACCGAAATACGGGCTCTAACTCTAACCCTACTCCCTCTTAAACCTTTATTATAATTAGTAAAGTCGGCAATACCCCCAGAAGGAAAATCCGGAAATAATTCAAATTTTTGTCCCTTTAAAACCTTAATTGCTGCCGCAATCAGTTCTAAAAAGTTATGCGGTAAGATTTTAGTGGATAGTCCGACGGCAATACCCTCCACCCCTTGAGCTAAGAGTAATGGAAATTTAACGGGAAACTCTACTGGCTCTTTGCCACGACCATCGTAGCTACTTTGCCACTTGGTAATTTTTGGACTGTAAACAACTTCTAGAGCAAATTTAGAAAGACGAGCTTCAATATAACGGGGAGCAGCCGCGCTATCGCCCGTAAGCAGGTTCCCCCAGTTTCCTTGGGCGTCAATTAAGATATCTTTCTGTCCCAATTGAACCAAAGCATCTCCGATAGAAGCATCTCCGTGAGGGTGATACTTCATAGTTTGACCAATAACATTGGCTACCTTATGATAGCGTCCATCATCCATCTCGCGCAAAGCATGTAAAAGACGACGCTGCACCGGCTTTAGGCCATCACCTAAAGTAGGAACTGCCCTTTCCAGGATAACATAGCTGGCGTAATCTAAAAAGTAATCCTGGTACATTCCCGAAACGCGGGTAATGATGGGTTCATTTTCAGATTCTGGGCTGTTATTATTCTGTAGTTCGTTTTCTTCTTCCGCCATGCTTAGCTATCTGTGAGTATTTGTTTAGCGAGTTCGTTAATTTCTTGCGTTGGTCTGACGTTAAATGTGAAACGATAAGGCTCCTTTCCTTAACGGCTCCGCTGCGACTGTTTATATATATAGTTAGTTTTCTTCTCAAAAACCAACCTTCTAATTTGTAGCTTTTAAATTTCCTTTTGGGAAATTCATAATGCTTCTCGAATGACCTTAAAATTTTACCCCAAATTTTATCTTCAGTGCTTAAATTCATTACTTCCCCTTCGGTATCATACTTAAACTTAGCAGGGCCACGATAAATAAGGAGGCTTATAAGAATTACGCCCAAGCCTCCCAACCACCAGTTACCGGAGTAAGAGCCCTGTAAAAATGAAAGCGTTATATCGGTTAAGATGGCTATCAGCGAAAAGGTGAGAATCACCAAGTTTATTTTAGAGTAACTATCTGCGTTAATCTTCATTTAGTATGGCTTTTTCAGCTTCTTCAGTTGGATCTCTTTCGACCCTAAGGTTTTCAATTATAAACTCTTGGCGTTTGGGTGTATTCTTCCCCATGTAAAATTCCAAAATTTGCTCTATGGTAGAGTCTTTTCCAAGCATTACTGGTTCCAAGCGAATATCATCCCCAATAAAATGCTTAAACTCATCTGGAGAAATTTCTCCCAAACCCTTAAAGCGAGTAATTTCGGCCTTAACGCCAATTTTCAGCAAAGCTGCTCTTTTTTCTTCATCACTGTAGCAATAAATTGTCTCTTTTTTATTGCGCACGCGAAACAAAGGTGTTTGCAAAATATAGAGATGGCCTTCCCTTACGATTTCGGGGAAAAACTGCAGAAAAAAGGTGATTAATAACAAGCGTATGTGCATGCCATCAACATCAGCATCAGTGGCTACTACAACATTGTTATAGCGCAAGTTTTCGAGTCCATCCTCAATATTTAAGGCTGCCTGAAGTAAATTAAATTCTTCGTTTTCGTAAACTACTTTCTTACTTAAACCATAACAGTTAAGGGGCTTTCCTTTTAAACTGAAAACCGCTTGAGTGTTAACGTTACGCGATTTAGTAATGGAACCACTGGCCGAATCACCCTCGGTAATAAACAAGGTAGTATCTAGGCGAAACTCGTCCTTCTGGTCATTATAATGTTTACGACAATCGCGTAACTTCTTGTTGTGTAAACTGGCCTTCTTAGCTCTATCGCGCGCCAATTTTTTAATACCACTTAATTCTTTGCGTTCTTTTTCGGCGCGGAGAATTTTACGGTGAATGATTTCGGCTACATCTTCATTTCTATGTAAGAAATTATCGAGCTTAGTCTTCATGAAATCATTGATGAAGGTGCGCACCGTAGGTCCTTCGGGACCAATATCATTCGACCCTAGTTTGGTTTTTGTTTGTGATTCAAAAACCGGCTCAATTACTTTTATTGAAATGGCTGCAACAACAGAGTCGCGGATATCTGCGGCATCGAAATTCTTATTATAGAAATCGCGAATGGTCTTTACGAGCGCTTCGCGAAAAGCATTTTGGTGTGTACCACCTTGAGTTGTATGCTGTCCGTTTACGAAAGAATAATAGATATCCCCTTGCGAACGTTCACTATGCGTTAGTGCCACTTCTATGTCATCTCCCTTGAGGTGGATAATTGGGTGGATGATGGGAGCATCGAGCGTATCGTTTAATAAATCTTTGAGGCCATTTTCACTATAAAATTTCTCGCCATTATACATAATGGATAAGCCTGGGTTTAGGTAGGCATAATTCCACAACATTTTTTCGAGATACTCTTTTACAAAGCGGTAATTTTTAAATATGGCCGCATCTGGCTTAAACTGAACCTTGGTTCCCTTACGCAGACTGGATTCTTTAATTTCCGCATCTTCAACTAAGACTCCTTTTTCAAAACGGGCAATTTTAGTTTTAGAGTCACGCACCGATTGCACGCTAAAGAAATCGCTGAGGGCATTTACCGCCTTGGCTCCTACCCCGTTCAATCCTACCGACTTTTTAAATGCTTTCGAGTCGTATTTGGCGCCGGTGTTAATTTTAGAAACCACGTCTACCACTTTCCCGAGTGGAATACCACGGCCATAATCACGCACCGTTACTTCGCCTTCCTTTATGGTTACCTCGATGGTTTTGCCAGCGCCCATCACAAATTCGTCTACGGCATTATCTAAAACCTCTTTTACCAGGATGTAAATACCATCGTCGGAGCTTGAGCCGTCGCCTAACTTTCCAATATACATACCGGGACGGAGGCGGATATGCTCTTTCCAGTCAAGGGATCTAATATTGTCTTCGTTATAACTTGTTTGCTCAGTAGACATGCTTTTCTTTTGGATGAGGGCTAAAATTAGGAATAGCCATTAAATGCTGATATTTTTCAGCTTACAACTTTTTCACAATTTATTAAGATACTTAAACATTAAAGCGGAAATGCATCACATCGCCATCTTGCACCACGTACTCTTTTCCTTCCACTTTTAACTTTCCCGCCTCTTTTACGGCAGCTTCAGAGCCAAAACTTTCGAAATCAGCATATTTAATTACCTCGGCTCTAATAAAGCCTTTCTCAAAATCAGTATGGATTACGCCGGCGGCTTGTGGAGCGGTAAAACCTTTTTTAATGGTCCACGCTCTTACTTCTTTTACTCCAGCGGTAAAATAGGTTTGCAGATTCAGCAAAGTATAAGCCTTTCTAATTAAACGATTAACACCTGCTTCCTCCAAACCAAGATCTTCTAAGAACATACTGCGCTCTTCATAGCTCTCTAATTCAGAGATGTCTGCTTCCATTGCTGCCGCAAGATGAATTACTTCCGCTTCTTCTTCCTGGGCCATTTTCTGCACTAGCTCCACCCATTGGTTGCCGCTTTTCGCAGATGCCTCATCCACATTACATACATAAATTACTGGCTTATCCGTTAAGAACTGAATTTCAGCCAATAGCTCGTCTTCATCTTCACTGCGCGAAAAAGAGCGAATATTTTTACCTGCTAAAAGGTGCTTTTCGATGGCTTCTAAAAAGTCAACATTGCGTTGCTCCTCTTTATTGCCCGTACGGGCCGCCTTACGATGTTTATCCAAGCGCTTTTCTAAGGTATCTAAATCCTTAAATTGCAATTCGGTATCAATAGTATCTTTATCGCGCAGGGGATCTACAGTCCCATCTACGTGAGTGATATTCTCATTTTCAAAGCAGCGCAAAACATGCATAATCGCATTACACTCTCTGATATTTCCTAAAAATTGATTGCCTAATCCTTCCCCTTTACTAGCTCCTTTTACCAGACCAGCGATGTCTACAATCTCTACCGTTGCAGGTTGTACGCGCTGGGGCTTAACCAACTCTTCTAGTTTTGATAACCGCGGATCGGGTACGGTAACCATCCCTATATTAGGCTCGATGGTACAAAATGGAAAGTTTGCTGACTGCGCTTTGGCACTCGATAAACAGTTAAATAATGTGGATTTGCCCACATTGGGTAATCCTACTATTCCACACTTCATGCTTTAATTTTTAAGATGCGCAAAGATATAGCTAATAACCTGAGTTCAGCCTTAAATTAAAGCATCAGATTTTAGTAAAAGAGAAAGTCCAATTATTCAATAGAACATCAGAAAGACACGGTAAAAGGACTCTCGCCTTACGATTTATCATATTTTTTCAACATCAGCCGAGCTAGTCCTTCGCTAATGGGTAATTTTGCCGCAAATAATTTTAGTCAAATGGCCGATATTGCAGCATTAGAAAAAATTTGCTCTCAAACTCGCAGAGATATAGTTAGAATGGTACACGCCGTGCAGTCTGGCCACCCGGGTGGTTCTTTAGGATGCACCGAGTATTTCGTAAGTCTCTTCAATCATATTATGGATCACAATGCTAGTGATTTCGATATGGATGGAAAAAATGAAGATTTGTTTTTTCTTTCAAACGGCCATATTAGCCCAGTTTACTATAGCGTATTAAGTAGGGCTGGCTATTTTCCCGTGGAGGAACTGAAAACCTTCCGTAAATTAAATTCCCGTTTACAAGGGCACCCGACCACTCACGAAGGTTTACCTGGAGTGCGTATTGCCTCTGGATCTTTAGGTCAGGGTCTTTCTGTGGCCATTGGTGCCGCACTTAGTAAAAAACAAAATAACGATCCTAAAACGGTATTCTCACTGCATGGAGACGGAGAATTACAAGAAGGACAAATTTGGGAAGCCGCACTTTACGCTCCCGCTAATAAGGTTGATAATCTTATTATGACTATTGATGCAAACGGTCAGCAAATTGATGGCTCTACCAATGATGTTTTAGCGATGGGAAGTTTAGCCGCTAAATTTGAAGCTTTCGGTTGGACCGTTTTAAGCATTGAAAATGGTAATGATGTAGCTCAAGTTGTGGCTGGCTTAGAAAACGCCAAAGCACAGACAGGTAAAGGAAAGCCAGTTTGTGTTATTATGAAAACTGCCATGGGCGCTGGTGTTGACTTTATGGAAGGCACACACGAATGGCACGGTATCGCTCCAAGTGATGAGCAGTTAAGTAATGCCCTTTCTCAATTAGAGGAAACTTTGGGCGACTATTAATTTGCGCATCTTTAGCCAAATATTACTCCTTAGTATACTAAGCCTTTCTTTAAGTGCTCAAAGGGACAAAAAAGAGGAAGGGGTTTTAACCCGCATTCTTTTTGTTTTTGACGGTTCGCAAAGTATGTATGCCCGCTGGGAAAGCGGACAGAAAATAGATGTGGCCCAAAAGTTAATGAACAAGATGCTCGACAGCTTGGGCCAACTTAATAATGATAACTTTCAGTTGGCTCTACGCGTTTATGGCCATCAAAAACCTGTACCGCCGCAAGATTGCAATGATACGCGTTTAGAAGTTCCTTTTGCAAAAAATAATATAGCACGCATCAAGCGAACGCTTAGATCTATTCGCCCCAAGGGAACGACGCCCATTGCGCGCTCTTTGGAAAGAGCGGCCTATGATTTTGGCGCATGTGAAAATTGCCGCAATATTATCATCCTAATTACCGATGGTGTTGAAGCCTGTGATGAAGACCCTTGCGCCGCCTCGCGTTTATTACAAGAACGGGGCATAGCCTTAAAGCCATTTGTTATTGGGATTGGTTTAGACGATAATTTCAAGCAAACCTTCGAATGCGTAGGTACTTTTTACGATGCTGCTGATGAAGCAACTTTTGAAAAGGTTTTAGGCATTGTGATTTCGCAGGCCCTGGATAATACTACAGCTCAGGTAAATCTCTTGGATGGTAATGGCTTTCCTACGGAAACCGACGTGGCAATTAGCTTTTACAATAAGGTAAGTAAGCAAGTAGATCGTCAATTAATCCACACCTTAAACCCTAAAGGTGTGCCAGATACCATTTACCTAGATCCGCTTGTAAATTACCGCATGGTAGTGCATTCCATCCCCGAAAGGGAAAAGGATAACATTAGCATTTCGGCTGGTGCGCATAATATTATTGGCCTAGATCTGCCACGTGGCAGCCTGCGCTTAGTCAATCCTCAAAGAGTTAATAATGACGAGTTAGCCGCTTTGGTTTACAAACCGAATGAAAAGCGTCCTATCCACTTACAACAGTTCAATAGTAGTCAGCAATACTTAGAAGGCAAATACGACTTAGAAATCCTCAGTTTACCGAGAATCTTTTTGCCGCAAGTGGAAATAAATGCGGGCGAAACCACTACCATAAGCATTCCTCCTCCTGGCGTGGTAAACTTGCAAAGTTCCGCCCCGGGCTTTGGTAGTATCTTAAAATACGAGGGCAATGAATTAATTTGGGTAGCCGACTTGGACCCTAAAAAATCGCGGCAGAGTTATAATTTACAACCCGGACAGTATCGTGTTGTATTTAGAGTAAAATCATCAAGACAAAGTTTATATTCGGTGGTAGAAGAGTTTACTGTTGCTTCTGGCACCACCACCATTGTTAAATTAAATTAAAATGAAGAAGTACATCGATACAGGCGCGAAAGATACCCGCTCGGGTTTTGGAGCCGGCTTAGCAGAATTAGGCGAAACAAATGAAGCCGTCGTTGCCTTGTGTGCCGACCTTACGGGATCTCTAAAAATGGATGCTTTTAAAAAGGCACATCCCGATCGCTTCTATCAAGTTGGTATTGCGGAAGCAAACATGATGGGAATTGCTGCAGGGTTAACCATTGGAGGGAAAATTCCTTTTACCGGAACTTTTGCGAACTTCTCTACAGGACGAGTTTACGATCAAATTAGACAGTCGATCGCTTATTCAGGTAAAAATGTGAAAATTTGTGCTAGCCACGCCGGACTTACCTTGGGTGAGGATGGTGCCACCCACCAAATTTTAGAAGACTTAGGTTTGATGAAAATGCTACCTGGAATGACGGTAATTAATACCTGCGATTACAATCAAACGAAAGCTGCGACCTTAGCAATTGCTGAGTATGATGGTCCTGTTTACCTGCGTTTTGGTCGTCCTAAAGTTCCTAATTTTACGGCGGTAGATCAGAAATTTGAAATAGGTAAAGCAGTGATGCTCCAAGAAGGCAGCGATGTTACCATTGCGGCCTCCGGACACCTTGTTTGGAAAGCGCTAGAAGCAGCCGAACATTTATCCACCATGGGAATTTGTGCGGAAGTATTAAATTATCACACCATAAAACCTCTTGATGAAGAGGCTTTACTAAAATCTTTGGTAAAAACTGGTGCTTTGGTATCGGCTGAAGAGCATCAAATAGCTGGAGGCTTAGGGGAAAGTTTAGCGGGAGTGTTAAGTAGAAAGCTGCCTACACCACAAGAATTTGTTGCGGTAAATGATAGTTTTGGTGAAAGTGGTACTCCAGATCAGTTACTAGAAAAATACGGTCTTAGTACCGCTAAAATTGTTGAAGCAGCGCAAAAAGCTGTCGCTAGAAAGTAGTTCAACGATTAAATACAACTTATAACCGAAATAGGTCGCAATTAACACTGCGACCTATTATTTTTAACGGCATATAATTTAAGCTCATGTTGAAGACCATCTTTTCAATGTCTTTTTTGCTATTTCTTTCCCTCACTTTAAGTGGGCAAAAAGACACTACTAATAGACCAGTAGAAGTTTTAGAGATTTCCTCTGACGCAGATTCAGCTTTCGCCCAAGCGCGCGAGCTTGCTTATAGCAAGGAATACGATGCTTCCCGTAAAATTTTGGACTTGCTCATCTATCAAAGTCCCACCAACTACTATCAATACAAGCTTTTTAAAGCCCGCACCTTAGTTTGGGATGGGAAATATTCGGCAGCCCGAAACATTATTGAAGAACTTATTTTAGAGGATACCACTGTTATTGATATCTATCAAATTAGACTAAATAATGAGCGTTATGACAAAGACTATCCCCTCGCCATTCGCTATGCAGATGATGGTATTAAGCGCTTCCCGAAAGACAATGAGTTTTTCCACGTCGGTAAAGTGCAGTCGCTGGTGGCCGAAAATCGCTACCATGAAGGTCTCGATGCTGCTACGCTAGCACTAGACAGCTTCCCAGAGAACGACGAACTAAAACAGCTTAAAACTTTTCTTTTAAACCAGCTAATTGTTGACGGATTAGCCGTTGGCGTTTCAATGGATTATTTTTCTAAAATCTACAAGCCTTGGCTTTTTGGTTTTTTGCAATACGGGCGACAAACCAAAATCGGCGCAATAATCGGTAGGGTAAACGTAGCCGACAGACAGCGTAGTAATCCTCAAGGCGCTTTGCAGCAAAGTGCATTTGCCTCAGTAGGGATCCAAGGAGAAATTGATATTTACCCGCGCTTAAGTAAGAATTCTTACATGTATTTAAATGTAGGCTACTCCCCTTCTGCCATTTTCCCAAGTTTTCGCTTTGGGGCTGAATATTATAGCATGATTGGCAAAACCGAATTTGAAGGTTCTTTAGGAATGCGTTATCTCGACTTTTTAACAAATATTGTTACCATGTACACGGGTTCAATAGGCTATTATTGGGATTCGGAGTATATAAACTTCCGACCTTTCTTTATTAATGACGTTTACGGGTGGGGAAGTACTTACAACTTTTTGTATCGCCAATTTTTTAGCGGGAAAGGCGATTTTATACAGGTAACCTTTGGCGGTGGCGTTGTGCCCGATGAGCGGGTTTTATTACTTAACAATGGTTTGGTTGATCAAAATTATCGCCTCGATAATCAATATGTAGGGATTGGTTACCAAAAATTGGTCAATCAAAAGTTCTACTCACGTTTAGACCTAACCATTACCCGTCAAGAAAACTTTAGCCAGCAAAACGACTACCTTTACATTTTCTCTATAGGAATGATTTTAGGCTATAGACTGTAATCCTAAGTTCGATGTAAATTAGGTCCCTGGCCCCGCATAAAGAGTGTGTATTAAGCCAAAGCACAAAAGCAAATGCGGGATATCTCGAAGGGTCTTAGCCGTGTTTTTTTTATACAAATGTAAATCTAGGACTATAATTTCAGGCCGAATTCAGGTTATAAGGTTTCCATTGAATCTAATTTTCAACTGATTGTGCATTTTTCCCAAAAGCATTGATGCGCCTCTAGAATCTATTCTTACTGCTAGAAAATCTCTCTGGCTTAATTAACATTAACTTTTAAGTCCTTACTTAAATTTAACCTAAAATAAGGCTTTATACCCTATATGAAGTGGGGTTTGAGATAAAGCCCAAAGGCAATGCGAGACTATTGAGAGAAGCTGAGGCTATATATATTTTAGAGTCGAAATCAGGTTTCGCTAAGTCCGAGCCATACTCTTTTTGATTTATCGCTCTTCTTACAGTGAGAAGATCAAGCAGAAGTATTATACTTCGTGGCATGTGGCGTTCGTATCGTTTTGAAATACCTAGCTTTTATTGCTTCCCGAAAATGACATTAGCAAGTTCATCTGGCGAAAACCTAGCTATTAAAACAAGCACGACGGAAATTGCGATTAGTTTTGGAATGCTAAATCGCTTCGAAATATCCCTTCTGCTATTTTCCATCCAACACAATGCAAGCGGCTAAGCAGAAGAGTTCCTTTAGGTGGCAGAGTCGTTTGATTTTAGCCATCAATCATTAAGTATTATCACCAAAAAAAAACTCGGAAGCTTAGGTTCCGAGTCTTAGTATTAAAGGCCAAAATTGGCTTTAAAGCTTTTCTTAGCTTAAGATTTACGTACGAAGTAAACACCACCGCCGCGTGCACTAGTGCCGCTTGCATCAGTTCCACCTACTGCTAAAGCGAGGTTATTAGATGAATATACTGACACATCCTTAACATTAAAGCCACTGATAGACGCGTTAGTGGGAGGAACAAACAGTCCGATTAAATCATAACCATTAACCAATATTCCACCATCATATCCATTGCCAGCTATAACTTTCAAACCCTGTTCACCAGCCGCAGCATAAATTACACGTGAAGAAGGATCATGCGTAAGGGCTAAACAGTAGTTCACACCATTGTTAATTTTTTTGTGGTTTTTAGAGTAGATTCCAGCCTGTCCTAAGGCTAATAAATACTCTGTACTCGCAACAGTGTTTCCTGCATACGTGTAAGGAACAAAGGCCATTCCTCCTCTTTCTAGTTCAAGAGAGTTAATTCCAGCGCCATTGTAATAATCGATGGTATAGGCCATAGAATTAGAAACGGTTTGTGAGGTATTCATACTAGTACGCACTTGCACTTTATTCACTCCAGTTCTATCCAATACGGCAAAATCAACATTGGAACTATTGGCAGTAAAAGGATTTTCCTTAATAAAGATACCATCGGTAATGGTCATCGCTTCAGAAACGTTGCTAAGGTTGTAATCCGTAACATAAATACCGCTTTGGGCATCCATGGTGTTAACTCCAGTTCCGTTTCCAGTTACCACGTAGTATTTTCCTGCAGAAGAAATAATACCATTCGCACCATATCCTGGTACAGGAAGTTCTTTATAGCTGCTTGCAGGAAGAAACTCATCGTTAATATAATCGTATAAGACCTTACCTACAACAGCACCACGGTGACCATTAAGAAGGTACCCTGAGGTAGATGGTGATCTTTGCCCCACTGCAAACACTTCATAATTACCGGTTAGAGTGTTTCTATTTACAACAGCTTCATGCCAATCTGTGTCAACAAAATCAATACGACCAGTATATTGGTAGCTACCATTACTGCCATTTAATTTGTAGGCAGAAATTGCTCCACCGTATTTAGAGCCTTCTAAGTGCCAGGTTACAAATACCATTTCTCCATCGGCAGTTACCGAAGTAGCTTGGGCAAGATTAGAAGTTCCTGTAGCTAGGCCACCGTTTAATTCCTCGGTATATTCGAGAGAATGAGGCGCTTCCGCGAAATTTTTATAGGTGAAACTTAAAGTAGAACCTGCTTTGGAATTAATAGTAAAATTATCCGAAAGAGGAATTAATTCACCGCGCACTTGAGAACCCGTTTTTAACTGGATTCTATTATCCACTCCCGCTTCTTCACTATCCATATAAGATAAGTCGCGGTTACAGCTAAGTAACAAACTACCTGCAGCTAACATTAAAACTATCTTTTTCATAATCGTAGATTTTGGCGCCTCCGAGCATTATCGCACTTAGACTCTACGAAGATGCCATGAAATTCACCTCCAGTAACAAAGTTTTAGATGAGAGGTACATTATCATCGAGGCATAGATGAGCGGTTTATTTTTGTCGATTAACGGCAGGGCAAAAAAAAGGGCCCCGAAGGGCCCTTAGTATTATATAGGAGATTTTAGTCTCTATTTTTTTGTAGAAAGTAAACTCCGGCATCACCTGTTGCCAGTGCAATGTTTCTTGATCTGTATAGCGAAATCTCCTTAATGTAAAAGGTATTAGGTAAATTAAGATTACCATTAGCTGCAGTTGGAGGAACGAAGTTTCCGATCACATCGTAAGGATTCGTGGTAGGGTTATTCGTTACGTACTGACCCATTGCCAAAACTTTTACACCATCGGCTCCATCTGCATAATAAAGTAATCCAGATCCAGCATCGAATTCGGTTGATAAACAAGGACCAAAATTAGCTACTCCATTGAAGCTTGAATTTTGACTTGCTCCCGCTTCGAATATTCCGTCAGTACCAGCTGCTATAATTAGCGAATCAGTTTTACTTCCACCTGCACCAATACCTTGAGCCCAAGTTAAGTCGCCTCTTTCGCCATCGTTAGTACCCATGGTAATACCATTACTCGTGCTGTAAGGTTGCAAAGCCGTGAAGTTGGTTTGATCGGTAGTATAGTCGTAGTTGATCGCTACTGATTTGATACGATATTCGGAGCCACTTCTATCCAAAGTAAAAACTTCTGCATAAGAATTGGCACCTGGATTAACACTTTGGGTTAAAGGGTTTACTATTAAAGCAATACCGTCATCAATTCCAAGTAAATCGCCTTTTTCAACAGTAGACATGCTACGGTCGATTTGATATAAACCACCATCAGCATTACCAATTCCATTACCAGTAATCACGTAATAATGGGCTGCTGCTGCAACAATATCATTGGCGGCTACGCCTGGTAAGGGTAATTCCTTAGCGGAAGGTTCCCAGAACTCATCGTTGATGTAATCGTAATCAATTCGAGTAACCACTGCACCTGCGTGATCCGCTAAGAGGTAGTTAGAAGAGGATTGATCTCTTTGTCCTACCATAAATACCTCGTAATAACCTGTAGAGCTATTTTCACTCGCTGATACTTCGTAGTAACTAGCATCAGGGAAGTCTACACGATCCATGAAAGTATAACGGCCGATACCGCTCTGCTTATAAGCGCAGATAGCGCCACCAAAGTCAGATTGGGTTGTATGCCAAGTTACAAAAACCACATCATTCATTGAAAATATTGCTGATGCAGATAGAGTCTCAGTTCCGCTTATGGTTTGAAAAGTTACTGGTTCTGCATAAGCGCGATAGGTATATGATAAAGGGGCTGAACCCGTTTTATTATTTAATAAGAAAGTATCATTCATATTAACCAACTGACCACTAAGGTCGCCGATATTATAATGAGTCATGATAACACCATTAGGCTCTACAGGTGGAACAACCGGGCCTTCTGGCGCTTCTCTAGTACAAGATTGACTAATTACTAGAGTGAGAATTGCAAATGCGAATAACTTAGTTCGTAACATATTATTAGGTAATAGATTTAATTAAAAAAAACCTAACCTAGACTTTGACAAATCTCAATTTACTTGAGAAAGGTCTCATTCTAAGGTTTGACTTTAGACAGCAATATTATAACTTAAAATTAGCTTACAGCTTCAAAATTTCGATAAACGGTACTATCTTTCGATTAAGTGTAATTACCGAATCAGTAAAATAAAAGAAGGCTCCCCTTGGGAAGCCTTCTGCAATACTAAATACTAAATCTTAGTGGTTTTTTTGGATGAACATCAAACCATCATCGCCTAAAGATATGGCTATGTGACGCGATTGATAAACCGTTATATCATTAATGTTTTTATCGCTTAAATTTATGGTACCACCTCCAACGGTAAATACACTAGAAGGTAAAGTTAATTCCCCCACTAAATCATGCGTATTCACAAAGGCCTTATCAGCGGCATACTCTCCCATGGCAATTACTTTTAAGCGCGTCTGACCTGCACCATTATCACCCCCTCCACAGTAAAGTACGCCTAAAGATGGATCAAAGCTAATCGCAGAGAACTTACCCATTTGCATAGATCTATCCATTAGACTTGGAGAGGTTGTGGTAACACCTGCACTATTTTGTCCACCTCTAGCTTTGTGAATATATCCATTTCCGCCATTTGGCACACCATAATTAATTAGCATAGAATCCAATTTCTGAGTCCCGTTGGGAACACCTGCTCCAAGTTTACCTTGTGCAATAACCAAGTGTCCTTTACTGTAACTAACGGGGGCAATGTCATTATTCAAGTCTCTGTGCCAAGATACACCATCGAATCGGTGATCGCCATTACTAGAAATTATACCAAGGTTGTTTAAAGTAGCCCCAAAATATTGATACTTCTTGATAAATATATTGGTTAATGGAGCCAAAGCGGCATTACGATCTAAAACATAGAATTCACCGCCTGAAGCGCTTACTGTTCTCGGATCTACTTCGATGTCTATTGCGTCGGTGATTCCTGCATCATATGCCACTACATTGCGTAACGAACGGTCGACCTGAAAAACGCCAGCTGCACCATTAGAGCCACCTCTACCGTCGCCAGTAGTAACAAAATATTGAGCACCTAAAGCTACAATTCCGGTTCCTGCAACGCCGATTAATGGTAATTCCATAAGCGAGCCTTCCCAAAATTCATCGTTAATGTAATCATAGTCTATTCTGGCTACAATTGCACCTTTATGTCCTGCTAAGGTGTACTGCGAGTTATCGGTATTGCGCTGCCCAGTAACCATCACTTCAATGTTTCCTGTTTCTCTATTACGATAGGCCGATAATCCATACAAATCATGTTGCTCAAAATCTACTCTATCCTTAAGCTCATATTGACCGATGCCACTTAAGCGATAGGCGGATAAAGAACCTTTTACTGTACCAGTGCCATGGGGACCCATAGCACCATAATCATTGGTATGCCAAGCCACAAAAATCATATCATCTACTTGAAAAACCGCGCTAGCTGCTAAATCAACTCCGCCAATTTCAACCGGATTTGCATAGCCTCTAAACGTATAATTCAACTGAGAACTAGTTTTACCGCTTAAATTAGTGCTCTCCATCATTGGAGTAAAATCTCTTTCTAATTGAGATGCTTCAAAATGCTGGAGTCCACCATCCACCGAACTTAAAGTACTTCCTTGAAAATCCGTACTAGCATTTCGATTACATGAAGCCATAAAGCTAAGACCTACTAAGACAGCGAATATCTTTTTCATAATATCAATATTTAAAAAACTATTTTCTTATCGTTTTGACTGCACTAAATCTTCTTTAACCCCTAGAATTAGCAATCAAAAATAAAAGTAGCCGAAAGTACATTTCATACTATTACTTACTAGTTTAAGAGTCGGTAAAATTCGTTTAAAGGAAAAACTCTTATCAAAATCGCATTTTAAGGCAAAAAAAAAGGCTCCCAAAAGGGAGCCTTTTATAATATTAAAAACTAAATCTTAGTGATTCTTTTGGATGAACATAAGTCCATCTTCACCTAAAGATACAGCAATGTGACGCGCTTGATAAACAGTGATATCATTTACCGCCTTCGTTCCAAGGTTCACAGTAATCGCACCACCATTGTTATCAAAAGTATTAACACTAGTTGGTAAAGCAAGTTTCCCAACTAAGTCGTTTGTACTCACAAATGGTTTAGGATCACCCATTGGATCTAAATCGCCAGAGAATTCTCCCATAGCAATTACAGAAATACCCGCATCACCAGGAGCATCTTCACCACCACCACAATAAAGAACACCTAAAGCAGGGTCAAAAGTGATAGCTGAGAATTTACCTTTAGCAAAAGAACGGTCAATTAAAGCTGGACCACTAACAGTATTACCGTTAACGTCTTGTCCACCTCTTGATTTGTACACATAACCAATACCGTTACCATTAGTTCCATAAGCGATTAATAGTGAATCTTGGTTTAAACTATTAAAAGTACCTTGGAATCTTTTACCCTGGGCCAATACGATATGACCTTTACTTTGGTTCAAAGGAGCGATATCATTGTCCATATCGCGTACCCAAATATCAGTACCTGCATCAGGAATCACCATATTGATTGGATCATTCACATAAGTTGCAGGAATATATCTGTGGTCGCCATTTTGAGCGATAATGCCGTTATATACTAATGAACCAGCATTTCCAAAATTTTGAAAACCGTAGTGCTTAACAAAAACATTAGTAGCCATACCACCAGCGTTATTTCTATCTAGAACATAGAAATCTCCACCTGTTGCAGTTACCGTACCTGGATTCACTTCAATATCAATTGCATCGGTAATATTATTATCTAATGCGATAACATTACGTAAAGCGCGATCAACTTGAAAAAGACCACCTTGGGCAGTTCCACCACCGATACCATCGCCAGTAGTTACAAAGTAATTTGCACCTAAAGCTACAATACCTGTTCCAGCTACACCAGTTAAAGGAAGCTCGTTTAAAGAACCTTCCCAAAACTCGTCGTTGATGTAATCGTAATCCATACGAGCAACTACTGCTCCTACGTGACCATTTAATACATAACCTGAAGTGGCTGGGTCTCTTTGACCAGTGATTAAAACTTCAATATTACCAGTAGAATTATTACGATAAGCAGATAAAGCATATAGATCATGTTGCTCGAAGTCAACTCTATCCATTAGCTCATACTGACCGATTCCACTTAAACGATAGGCACATAAAGACCCTGCAATTGTTCCAACGTTAGCGTTTAATTGACCGTAGTCATTAGTATGCCAAGCAACAAAAATCATATCGTCTACTTGGCAAACAGCACTAGCAGCTAGATCTGTACCGCCGTATTCAACGGGGTTAGCGTAACCTCTAAAGGTGTAGTTAAGCTGTTCGCTTGACTTACCACTTAGATTGGTTGAAGAGTTCATTGGAGTAAAATCTTTCTCCAATTGTGATTTTGCGTAGTGAATAACACCTGCCTCAGCTGGCTCGATGTTAACTCCTTGATTAAGGGTCTCATTAGAGTCGCGGTTACACGACGCTAAAAAGGAAACACCTATTAAAACAACTAATACTTTTTTCATATTACTTCTGTAATTTGAGAGCTATTATTAAAACTTATCTCTTTGGATAAAGTAAACACCTTGGCTACCTGCAGCAACGGCGATATTTCTACTTCCGTAGATAGTAATCTCCTTTACGTCATTGATAGTTGGAGTCATTTGAGAACCATTAGAAAGAGTTTTAACTCCAATTGCTGGATCAGCAAACTCACCTACTACGTCGTAAGTATTGATAATGGGAGACTGACCAGCGAATCTATCTAAAGCAATAACTTTAACCGCTTTGCCATTGGCATCTCCACCCATGGCTACGTATAATACATCTAAGGCTGAGTCATATTCCGTAGAAATCGCATTACCGATATTCGGAACTACATTACGAGTCCAAGCATTACCATTAGCGGTAAAGTTGTAAACGCTCTCCACACCTGCTTGTGAATTACTATGAATAGTAACAAAAGTTCTTTCTGGACTCCACTCAATTCTGGTAGGATTAGGCATAAAGTTAGGATCGCGGAAAGGATCATCTGGACTAGTTGCAATTGTAATATCAGCACGCTCTAAGTTATTAGTTCCGCCATTGATAGGGAAGAACTTAGGAGCACTTAAGGTAAAGTTAGTAGCTGAAATTCCTGGAATCCAAGTTACATATTGATTACGTAATTCAAATTGACCTCCATTGGAAGCTACTACGAACATATTATCCGTATTTTCTTGTCCAGGCCATTTCTCATTATTGTCAATCGCAATTGATCTACCACTATGAGCAAAAGTCAATGATTCTCCTTTATTGATGTTGATTAAGTTACGATCTAACTCATAAACTCCACCATTACCTTGACCGAAAGCATCTCCAGTAGTCACATAAAATCTTCTTGCTGCACCAACGATGTCATTAGCAGATCTTCCTGGTAATGGAATTTCGCGGAAAGAACCTTCCCAGAACTCATCATTAATATAATCATAATCGATTCTAGTAACAACTGCACCATCATGACCTGATAATAAATAACCTGAAGTAGCGGTGGATCTTTGACCCGCCATCATAATTTCGTAGTTACCAGAACCCGCATTTACGTCACCGTAAACCTCGTGGTAGTCTGCATCAAAAAAGTCTACACGATCTTTAAATTCATATTGACCAATGCCTACTTGTTTGTAAGCAGTAATGGAACCACCTACTTTAGGACCTGATCCATTTACATTATAGGAGTTTGTGTTTTGACCAGCAACCTCAGCGGCATGCCAAACTACAAAAACGATATCGTTAACCGTCCAAGCAGCAGATGCGCTCAAATCCATTACTGCCGCTGCTCCAGTTAAATTTTCTGTTCCTGGTATTCCAGAAGCAGCTAAATTTAATTGCACTGGCTCAGCCCAACCACGGTAAGTGTAGTTTGCTTGTACACCAGATGCTTTACCTGAAAGTCCAAATGACTGTGCCATTGGAGTGATCATGCCTTGCAATTCTGATGCTTCGTAATTCTTAACAAAGAGATTACCTGAGTTTCCGCCTGGGGTAGAATTCAAGGCCTCTTCTCTGTTACAGCTCGCCAAAAAGGCCGCTGCGGCTAAAAAAAGTGTGATTTTTTTCATTGTCTGTTTAATTATGGGTAATAGTATAATGGGCAAATGTAGCAAAAAATCTTATAAGAAATAATTTGTGTATAAATATTTTATTCTGCTATTCAGCAACTTACACAATCAATATATACTTTACACTATCATAAATTGCGTTAAATGGTACCCTTTTTTCGATTAACTATATGCTACTATCACTTTTTCATCTATTCTTTGGCAAAATATTGGAATTAGTCCCTTTATCACCAAAAATTAGTGCTTGATTTTTTTGGTAAGATTCTTCTTTTCCTGCCTACTATGCATTGGTTAAAAAACCAAAAGTCATCTTAAAATAACCTAATTTCGGCTGTGAAGTAGTTGATGAACCTTAGCCAAATTCCCGTACAATGGTAAATTTAAATATGGAGCATTAATCTTATTCCGGAGTACTTTCAAATTGTCGGAAGCTAGATTTTGTATTGAATTGGAAGTCCCATCTTAGACTTCATCATATGCAGGGATAGTTTTAAGCAGTTCCTCGCCTTTTACCACAATGCAATTCCACTAAAAAAAAGCCTCCCCTTTTGAAAAAAGGAAGGCTCCAAAACTTAATCTAAGACCGGAATTTCTATTAAGCTTAATCCAGCTTAGTGAGTAACCGTCTTAGTTTTCAAACTATTTTTAAAACTTATCTCTCTGGATGAAGTAAACTCCTTGACTACCTGCCGCAACTGCTATGTTTCTACTTCCGTAGATCGTGATTTCTTTAACGTCGTTAATGGTGGGAGTCATAGTGGTTACACCATCAGAAAGAAGTTTAGATCCAATCGCTGGATCGGCAAACTCACCTACTACGTCATAGTCATTAATTAATGGAGATTGACCAGCGAATCTATCTAAGGCAATAACTTTAACGGCTTTCCCATTTACATCTCCGCCCATTGCAACATAAAGTACATCTAAAGCTGGATCGTACTCAGTTGAAATAGCATTACCAATATTAGGAATTACACCTAAGGTATAAACACCAGGAGTACCAGTAGAAACTAGATTGTATACCGACTCAGCCCCAAAGTTAACACTGTTTAAAGTGATGAAAGTTCTTTCAGGCGACCAGTTAATTCTAGTTGGAATAGGATTTAGGTTAGGATCACGGAAAGGATCATCTGGACTAGTCGCAATGGTTAAATCGCCACGTTCATTATTCAGGGTCACGTTAGGTGTGGCCAAATTTAGCGGCGTTCCTAAAGCAAAATTAGTTGCTGAAATACCAGGGTTCCATGAAACGAATTGACGATATATTTCGAAATTAAAACCCAAACTACCTCCTACCACAAACAATTGATCAGTGTTTTCGGTACCAGGGAGCTTTTCGTTATTATCAATCGCAATTGACCTTCCGCTATAACCATTACTAAGCGATGCTCCTTTATTGACGTTGATTAAGTTGCGATCTAGCTCATAAACTCCACCAGTTCCTTGTCCATAAGCATCGCCAGTAGTCACATAAAATCTTCTTGCTGCGCCAACTATGTCATTAGCAGATCTTCCTGGTAGGGGAATTTCTCGGAAAGAGCCTTCCCAAAACTCATCATTAACATAATCATAATCGATTCTAGTAACAACTGCACCATCATGACCTGATAATAAATAACCTGAAGTCGCGGTTGATCTTTGACCCGCCATCATGATTTCGTAATTACCAGAACCAGCATTTACGTCACCGTAAACCTCATGGTAGTCTGCATCAAAAAAGTCTACACGGTCTTTAAATTCGTATTGACCAATACCTACTTGTTTGTAAGCGGTAATGGAACCACCTACTTTAGGACCTGATCCATTTACGTTGTAAGAACCGGAGTTCTGAAAACCGCCGTTTCCATCAGAAACTTCAGCGGCATGCCAAACTACAAAAACGATATCGTTTACCGTCCAAGCCGCAGATGCGCTTAAATCCATGTAACGAGCTGCTCCTGATAAATTTTCAGTACCAGCGATTCCTGATAAAGTTAAATCTAGTCTCACAGGCTCAGCCCAACCACGATAGGTATAATTTGCTTGTACACCAGCTGCTTTACCTGAAAGTCCAAATGATTGTGCCATTGGAGTGATCATGCCTTGCAATTCTGATGCTTCGTAATTCTTAACAAAGAGATTACCTGAGTTTCCGCTATCGGTAGAACTTAAGGCTTCTTCTCGATTGCAACTGGCTAAAATGGCTGCAGCTGCTAAAAAAAATGTTGTTTTTTTCATGATTGGAAAATTATGGGTCCAAAATAGAGTTCGAAGTTACGAAAAATTAGTATTGAAAATAATTTACTTGAATGTACTTAAATCTACTAATCAGTTACTTATATCTTAGATATATCTCAAGCACTATCATTAAAACACAATTTTAGATAGCTATTCTTTTAAACACATTAAACTATTCTTAGATTTCACCCTCCAATAGACATAGATTAGTTTCGATCAAATGATAGAGCCGAAAGAGTGGAAAGAATGGTTACAAGAAAAGCGCTTTGAACCTTTGTTCAATGCCTTAGTGGATCAGTTCACCGAGCCTTTATATTGGCAGGCTAGAAAATTGGTCGCACGCCACGATTTAGCCGATGATGTTCTGCAAGATTCTTTTATCAGTGTGTGGAAAGCCCTCCCGAATTTTAAGGCTGAATCTAATTTCTATACTTGGCTTTTTCGTATTGTAAGCAATCAGTGTTTTGCCTGTCTTAAAAAAGAGCAGCGATATACCGAAATTAACGGTAATTCCTTGGCCAGTTTAAACGATGATCCCTTTTTTAATGGTGACAAAGCCTTACTGGATCTTCACAAAGCAATAAGCAAACTTCCAGTAAAACAGCAACTGGTTTTTAAACTGCGCTACTTTGAAGATATGCCTTACAATGAAATGAGTAAAGTCCTAGAAACTTCCGAAGGCGCTTTAAAAGCATCCTACCATCACGCGAAAGAAAAAATAAAAAAAAGCTTTCACCTCGATTAAACTATTTCTTCCAGAAAAGGTCTAACAATTAGTTATGAATAATTCCGAATACAAAATCCCCGAAGGCTATTTTACCCAAAAGAAAGCAGCTCTTAAACAAATCCCTCAGCAGGAAAGGAGAATTTTTAAGCTACCTCGCTGGCAAAAAGGCCTCACCATGGCGGCAAGCCTTGCACTTTTAATAGCGACAGGTATTTATTACTTAAATTTTAATAGCAACAGCGAAGAAAGTTTAAATAAAGTAAGCCTCTCTGCCCTCGATGAATTTATTAGCTATAGCCCGTACTCCGCCTACCCTGAAACCTACCTGTATGAAGAAAGCGATTTCGACCTAGAAGAGATGCAATCCGAACAACTTTTCGATGAAGAACAATTAGATAGTTACCTTGATCAATATTCAAACGAATTTTTATAAAGATGAAAAAACAGATTTGCCTCCTCCTAATACTTTGTAGCTCATTTTTTCTCGAAGCGCAAAGACATGAAAGGGATTTCGAAAAAATTGAATCCTTTAAAATCCAATACCTCACTGAAAAACTAGACCTCAGTCCGGAAATGGCTCAAAAATTTTGGCCGGTGTATAATCAATACCAAAAAGAAACACGAGAGATCCTGAAAGGACATCGAGATTTCCCGCCGGAAGAACGCGATAAAATTGATTTTGAAGCAATGAGCGATGCAGAGCTAGAGAAAATGATTTTAAGTCAGCTCAACGATCAAAAAAAGCTCTCCGAACTTAAAATCCAATACTTCGAAAAGTTTAAGGCCTGCCTAGGAACCCGCGGCGCAGCCAACTATTATAGAGCCGAATTAGACTTTCACCGACGCTTGATGCGCGAGTTGGGAAAAAGAAGAAGAAATAGCCCCTAATTTTTTAAAAAAAATAGAATCTTTTAATATTCTATTCTTACATTTGCCGACCCAAAATATATGGGACCAACATGGTGGTTGTAGCTCAGTTGGTTAGAGCATCGGTTTGTGGTACCGAGGGTCGCGGGTTCGAATCCCGTCTTCCACCCCAAAGCCTTCCTCTTAAAAAAGGAAGGCTTTTTTATTTCTTGGCCAGCAACTCCTCCCTAACCAGCATTTTTTTATAATTTAGGGCTCCCTTTATCCCCTAGTACTTCAGGACCAAACCCAAACATGAAAAAGTTAGACATTGTAGATTTTCTCAAAGGTTTCTCGATGTTAACTATCGTACTTTACCACTACCTGAATAAAATTGATCTACCTTCTTATCTGCTTACCGCCAGTCGATTCGGCGGAACTGGCGTTCATCTTTTTATTTTTCTCTCTGGTTTTGGCCTCTACCTTTCACATCTGCGCAAGCCCATTAGTTATGGTGCTTTTTTAAAGCGTCGCCTTTCTAAAGTTTACCTGCCCTACATTATTATTGTACTTATCTCTGCCTTAATAGCACTTTTTCTGCCCATTTACGACTCTTCGCTTTACGCTTTAGGTGGACATCTCCTTTTTTATAAAATGTTTGACGAATCTATTGTCGGCTCTTACGGCTACCCTCTGTGGTTTATCTCTATGATTCTGCAATTTTACTTGGCCTTCCCCCTTATTGTTTGGTTACGAAAAGTTTTTAAGGGGAAGTCATTTTTAGTTGTCAGTTTCATCATTAGCCTTGGCTGGTCGGCCCTTGTTCTATATTTAGGTAAAGAATCGCTGCGTGTGTACAACAGTTTCTTCTTACAATACCTGTGGGAGTTTGCACTTGGGTTTACGATTGCCCAATGGCTGCAAAAAAGAAACTACCAATTTGAAATAAAAATTCTTCCTTGGCAAAGTCTTAGCCTTGGCTTAATTGTTTGTGCACTTTATGCCACCGCAGCCCTAAAAGGAGGCGACCAAGCCATGTTGTTTAATGATATCCCTGCCTTTTTTGGCTATACCTTATTGGCAGTATGGCTTTATCAAGTGGCCCAGCCAAAAATTAAAAGCTTTTTCCTATTTACCGGAAATATTTCCTATTCCCTTTACTTACTGCATGTGCTTTGCCTAATGATCCTTTTGCAGTTTAGCGATTCTATAAATATCTATCTGCTCCTAGGCCTCGCCCTGATCATTAGCTATATCTTAGCCTTTTACTACCAAAAAATTGTAATTCGTATTTATCGCTTAATAGGTATTTAAGCCGTGCAATCTCAAACTGTCACCGTTCTTCACTTAGCTTCTTGGTATCCTTCAAAGGTTCATCCCACTTTGGGGAATTTCGTGGCAGAACATGTCTTAGCCATACAAACCAAAACTAAGGGGGCCGTTTTGGGTGCCTTTGCGGCAGATGCCAATTCTATTGATTATCGCGTTGAAAATGGTGTACCCGTTTGTCGTGTTTACTTTAAAAAGAAATTGCCCTTTACAAGTTATCTTAATGCTCTGAAACTAGGCTATCAAGAACTAGTTTCCCGCGGATTCACTTTCGACTTAGCACATTTGCACGTTGCCTACCCTGCCGGGCTGTTTTTACTGCGATTAAAGCTACCCTACTTAATATCGGAACACTTCTCTGCTTATCAGAAAAATAGGCGGCAAGACTTAACTCTCGCCCAAAAATTAGCCTCCAAGCTTATCTTCAATAAAGCACAAGTAGTGGCACCTGTTTCTGATCAGTTAGGAATATCGCTCCAAGAATTCGGTGTAAAGAGTCCGCAAGTGACCATTGGAAATGTTGTTAATACCAATATCTTCCACTTCAAACCCAAAGTGGCTTCTAAGGTATTTCGAGTTTTACATATCTCAAGTTTACAGGAGAGTACCAAAAACATTAGCGGTATTATTTCCGCTTTCGCAGATTTCCATAAAAGATTTCCTCTGTCAATTCTTAATATTGGCGGCGATGGCGATGCAGAGGACTTACTCAAGCATATTAAGGAAACTAATCTTCCCCACGAAGCCTATCGTATTTTGCCTGCATTAAGTAAAGAGGCGGTTGCCCGAGAAATAGAAGAATCGGATTGTTTTCTTCTCTTTAGCCATATCGAAAATCAACCAGTAGTAATTTTAGAGTCTCTTTGCATGGGCCGTCCTGTTATAGCTACCCGTGTAGGCGGTATTCCGCAATTGGTAGATAAAAGCCGAGGAATACTAATCGAAGCCAATAAGCAAGGTCATCTCATTGAAGCGCTGGAAGAAATGTATCAAAACCACAGAAATTACAAGGCAAAAAAAATGGCCTCCATCGCCCAAAGTGAATTTGGTTATGAGGCCATCGCCGAAAAATTCTCGCAAGTATATGCTAGCGTACTCCGCTTAGATGCATAAGGTTTGAAAGACCAATATCTTGTGCTTTAATAAAGCCTTCGCCGTATTCTACCCCTATTAACCTACCCATATCTTGCGCCCGATAGCTTACACTATCCATAAAGTTCTTTGAACTGATTACTGTTTTGGGTTCATTAGAATTGGGATCATAAAACTGTGACTCATATGCCTTTATGGAGGCTACCTTGGTATGAATATGTTCACCGATATCCATTATAAAATCTGGTGTTAAGCTCTGAAATTGAATGTAATAGAGTAATAAACTAGGACGATATGGTTCTTGCTCCACTCCGTCATCCGTAGTTTCAATCTTGCGTAAGCCTGCTAAAAAGGAGGCTTCCTTAACTAGAAAAGAACCCCGACCATGGTCGGGATGACGATCTGTAGGAGCATTAGCAATAACTATTTCAGGACGGTATTTTCTAATCATTCGCACCACCTCAAGTTGATGTTCTATATCATTTTTGAAAAAGCCATCCTTAAAACCAAGGTTTTCGCGTACCGCTAAACCCAGTATTTTGCCAGCTGCCTGCGCTTCCTGCAGTCTTATTTCTGCTGTACCACGTGTGCCTAGTTCGCCTTGTGTAAGATCTACTACACCGCATTTATAACCTAAAGAACTCTGTTTAGCTAAAGTACCAGAACAGCTTAGTTCTACATCATCAGGATGGGCACCAAAAGCAAGGATATCTAATTTCATAATCGTTTTAAAAGAAAAACCCCGGTCTAGACCAGGGTTTTAATATAACAAAAATCTTAAAAATTATTTTTTAGACTCACCATTAATGGTGATCGTAGTGCCAGCACCGCTAGTACTTACAGTTCCTTGAGTAATGTTTAAAATGAAGTTTTCGCCGTTGTAAGAAACTCCTAAAACATCATCATAAGTTCCGTTAGCAGAAGAAGATACACCTCTGTATTCGGTAACCGAAGTACCTGAAGAAATGGCTGAAGCTAAATCTTCTTGGGTAGTAATACTGGACCAATCAGCTGGAGTTAATTCAACCATTTTAGTACCGGCATCTAAAGCTACGATAGCAGAAGTAGAACTGTTAGAAGTCCATTTCAAACCAAATTGACTTAGACCAGTAGCAGGATTACCAGCTACTCTTTCCCATGTAAAAGCAGTAGCAGATGATAAAGGAGTAGTACCAGCATCAACTGTTACTGTGAAAGTTTTCACATCTGTGTTGCCATCTTTATCGGTAACCGTAAAAGTGTAAACTGTGTTACCTAAATTAGCACCAGCGCTAACAAAAATTACCGTATCAATATAAGTTTCGTCATCAGCGTTAGAAATGTTGTAAGGGAAAGTGTTTCCTTCTAAGCTTGTTGGAATTGGGTTAACCGTGTTAACACCCGAAATGCTAATAGCAAAAGTTTCCATGTCGGAATCACCTTTGCGAGCATCAATAGCAAATGATAAAGTTTCTCCTTGGGTAATTGTGATGGCACCACCAGTTGAACCTGTACCCGCTTCGGTAACTGTTAAAAAGGCTCCTAAACTAGTTTCCTCGTCGTCTTGACATGAGGTGAATGCGAATAAGCCAGCAAAGGCTAAAGCTAAGTACTTGGTAATTTTCATTTCGTAGTGGATTAAAAATTAAAATAAATTGTAAACGGCCGCAAAAGTAAAACATTTTTCAAGGCTTAAAGACTTTTGTGTGAAAAGTCTTGTTAAGCATAATTCATTGCGGTAATTTCGCGGCACATTTAAGTTAAAAATATAATTTACAAATGGCTACAAACAGAACTTTTACCATGATTAAGCCCGACGCAGTGGCTAATGGTCATATCGGTGCTATCCTAGCAATGATTAATAACGCGGGCTTTCGTATCGTGGCAATGGAGTTAACTCAATTGTCTAAAAATGATGCTCAAGAATTTTATGCGGTGCACAAAGAGCGTCCCTTTTACGGCGAATTAGTTGACTATATGACTTCTGGTCCTATCGTTGCTGCTATTTTAGAAAAAGAAAATGCAGTAGCCGATTTCCGTAAATTAATCGGTGCAACCAATCCAGCTGAAGCAGAAGAAGGTACTATCCGTAAATTATACGCTGAATCTATCGCTGCGAACGCGGTACACGGCAGTGATTCTGATGAGAATGCAGCCATTGAAGGCAGCTTCTATTTTGCTGAGCGCGCTAAGCACTAAGTATATTTACCTTCTTGAAAATATAAAGAGTCACTGCGGTGGCTCTTTTTTTTTGCTCAGCGTAACTCTACTCTAATTATCGCTTTTTCGCCTAACTTTTTATTGAGGTGCTTGCGTAGATCTTCACGTCGCATAGAAAGGGCCGCTTTTAGAACACCCGAGCCCAAGTAAACGGTAAGCACTCCCTTCTTCAAATACAGATCGTTGGTGTTATCGTCGACTTTTGAGCCTGCCCAATCTTTCCAATGGGCCTTGAGTTCTGCTAATACAAACTTCTCTTCCAATCCATTAGAGCGAAGGAAGCTGCGCAAAGCGTCGCCTAGTTTAAATTGATTAGGATCCTGCATTATATTTCAAAAATCTTGGCGTTAGCATCTATTTGTTTTACCAGTTCCACTGTCCTTTCGGGATGCGTATCTGTGATGAAAATCTGACCAAAATCTTCATCGTGAACTAATTTCACCAAAGTAGCCACACGCTTTTCATCTAATTTATCAAAAATATCATCTAACAAAAGTACGGGAACCAGCTGCTGATGGTCACGAATAAATTCATACTGTGCAAGCTTTAGCGCGATTAATAATGACTTTTGCTGACCCTGCGAGCCATAATGCTTGATACTATCGCCGTTCAGCTTAAACACTAAATCATCGCGGTGTAAACCAGCGCTTGTGTATTGCACTACTCTATCTTTAGCTCGCGTTTGCAGAAGCATTTCCTCGAAAGAGGAATCGTGCCTTTGACTGAGGTATTCTATGTTTGCTTCTTCTCTACCCTGACTAATAAACTCGTAATAATGTTGAATGCGCGGTTTTAAGGCTTCAGCAAATTCAAGGCGTTGCTGGTAGATATACTCACCGTGTTCCGCCAATTGATGGTCATAAATTTCGAGTGAATCGACATCAAACTTATGGTTAGCCGCAAAAAACTTAAGTAGGCTATTCCTTTGTTGCAGGGCTTTATTGTAACGCATTAAATGATGCAGATAGGTCGCATTCCCTTGGCTAATAACATTATCGGTAAAGCGTCGCCGAATTTCCGCTGTATCTGTTATCAAGTCGCGATCATAAGGAGAAATCACTACCGCTGGGAAATAGCCGATATGGTCGGCCAGCTTTTCGTATTCCTTTTTATCCTTGCGAAAAACCTTTTTCTGCCCCTTCTTCAAAGCACAATAAAGCTGCACTTCTTCCTCTTTTCGATAAAGATTGGCTTCAATCATGAAAAAATCCGCCTCATTTTTAATGGAGCGATTATCGCGACTAGAGAAGTAGCTTTTGGTAAGACTGAGGTAATGGATCGCATCGAGAAGATTAGTTTTCCCGCTACCATTAAGTCCTACAAAGCAATTGAGCTTCGGGCTAAAATCAAATTTTGCCTCTTCCCAACTCTTAAAATTGAGAATGTGTAAATCCTTTAAATACATCTGCCGCGAAAATAAGCTATTACTTAACTTCTGATTAATAGTTTAAAAAGGATTTTTGGTTACTTTTGCCGCCTATTTTGTGAATATACAAAGCGTACCATGGCTAAAAAAAAGAAGCAAGAAGACGAAGTACTAATTGATGTTACTCAGTCTATTTCAAGTGTTGAGAAATTTTTCGAAGAAAACGGTAAAGCGTTAAGTGCTTTCGCAATTGCACTTTTTGTAGTTGTCGGTGCATATATTGCCTTTTTAAAGTTCTACCAAGAACCACGCGAAATAGAGGCTCAGAACGAAATATATCCTGCCCAACAACTTTTCGAAGCTGATTCCTTCAAACAAGCAGTGGAAGGTTTCGCCGGAAATGCAGGCTTTTTAAGTGTTGCTGCAGATTATTCTGGCACTAAAGCAGGCGAAATGGCGAATTACTACGCAGGAATTAGTTACTTACGTTTAGGAGAATATGATAACGCTATTCGCTTATTAGATGATTTTTCTACCGACGATCCTATTTTAAGTGTTGTGGCTAAAGGTTCTATTGGTGATGCTTTCTTAGAGTTAAACCAAACTGAAGAGGCTTTAGAATATTATAAGAAAGCCAGTGCCGTTAACTCCAATGACTTTGTGGTTCCTTTCTATTTACTTAAAGCCGGTATGTTAGCCGAAAATTTAGCTGAAAACAAGGAAGCTATAAAATTCTACGAAAGAATTAAAAGTGACTTTCCAGAAACGCGCCAAGCAGCGGATATCGATCGCTACATTGCCCGTGTAAAGGCAAAAATTTAAATTTCCTTTCCTTTGGCTACCGCAGGTAACAATCTTTCCCAGTACAATCCCGAGGAATTACCCAAAGCCACTGATATGCGTTTTGCGTGTGTGGTTTCGGAGTGGAACAACGACATTACCGATGCTCTTTATTTGGGAGCTAAGGAAGTGCTAGAAGCTTGCGGTGCAGCCAAAATGGATATCCGACATATCTCAGTGCCTGGTGCTGTAGAGTTAACCTATGCCTGTAAAAAACTCTGTGAAAGCGGAGACTATAATGCTGTTATAGCCATTGGTAATGTAATACAAGGCGAAACCAAACATTTCGATTTCGTTTGCCATAGCGTTACACAGGGTATAACCGAGCTTAATTTGCGCTACGACACCCCGGTCATTTTTTGTGTTTTAACAGACAATAACAAGCAGCAAAGCATTGATCGTGCTGGCGGTAAACACGGTAACAAAGGTGTAGAAGCTGGAGTCGCAGCCCTTAAAATGGCCGGACTTCGCAAAACTGTGTTGCGTTAAACAAACTATCCCTTCTAATTAAGCATCTGACTCTAACTATCTACAGAACCTCAGAATTCCAATAAAAAGAAAATCCAGCCTTGGCTGGATTTTCTTTTTATTACGATGTTTCAATCTAAACAGCTATTTTCAGCGTCGTTCCTCCCTATAGCCATGTACTCGTGGTATTTGTTAACCTGAGTTCGACCTATAGTCCAACCATTTAAAGGTCAGTAACTCATTTTACCTCAAGCTCAGACTCTATCGGAATAGCAAATAAATCGTAATCGCTGGTATCGGTAATTAAGACCTCAATAAATTCACCTACGGGCAAATAGTCGGCACTTATTAGTACTTCATTATCAACATCGGGAGAGTCATATTCGGTACGGCCTACGAAGAAATCACCCTCAATACGGTCAATCAACACCCTCATTTTCTTACCTAGGTGAGCCCCGTTTAATTCGGTCGAAATTTCTTGCTGAATAGCCATTAATTCACTGGCGCGTTTTTGCTTAGTTTCGGCAGGAACGTCGTCTTCTAAATTAAAAGCATGGGTATTTTCTTCATGTGAATAGGTAAATACACCTAAACGCTCAAATCGCATTTCTTTCACCCATTCTTTCAGTACTTCAAAATCCGCTTCGGTTTCGCCAGGATAACCAACTATAATAGTGGTTCTAATGCTAATACCTGGAACTGTTTCGCGCATTAAACGCAGTAATTTATCCGTGCGCTCTTTGGTGGTGCCGCGACGCATTGATTTCAGCACCGGATCGGCAATATGCTGCAGGGGAATATCAATATAATTACAAATCTTTGGCTCTTCCCGAATCACCTCTAAAACGTCCTCTGGGAAACCAGTGGGGAAAAGATAATGCAGACGAATCCACTCAATTCCTTCCACCTTTACCAACTCTTTTAATAAATCGGCTAGAGCGCGCTTCTTATAAATATCCAAGCCGTAATAGGTAAGATCCTGCGCAATAAGTATTAATTCCTTGGTTCCCTTCGCTGCTAATTTCTGCGTTTCAGTAACTAAATCTTCAATGGGAGTACTTTTATGTCCACCTCGCATTAATGGAATGGCACAAAAGGAACAAGGTCTATCGCAACCTTCCGAAATTTTCAAATAAGCAAAATGGCGTGGTGTGGTCGTTAATCGCTCACCCACCAATTCCTTTTTATAATCGGCGCCTAGTGCTTTTAACAAAAGAGGCAAGTCACGTGTGCCAAAGTATTGGTCTACATTGGGAATTTCTTTTTCTAAATCGGGCTTGTAGCGTTCAGATAAGCAACCAGTAACAAATACTTGATCTACTTCACCTGCCTCTTTACGCTCTACAAATTCAAGAATGGTATTTACCGATTCCTCTTTCGCATTATCGATAAAGCCACAGGTGTTTATCACTACAATATTGCCATCCTCTTCGTGGGCTACATTTTTGCCATTGGCTTGCAGCTGGCCCATTAAAACTTCACTGTCGTAGATGTTTTTAGAACATCCCAGAGTTATAATATTAATCTTGTTTTTCTTCCGCGTTTTTGTGCGCATATATTTAATTGAAAAGGCTGTTTACGAAACTGCGTTTATTAAAAATTTGAAGGTCTTCCATTTGCTCGCCTACCCCAATATACTTCACGGGAATATTAAGCTGATCGGAAATACCTATTACCACTCCACCTTTAGCAGTACCATCTAATTTGGTAACGGCTAAAGCACTTACATCGGTGGCTTTACTAAATTGTTTAGCCTGCTCTAAAGCATTTTGACCAGTTGATCCGTCTAAGACCAAAAGCACTTCATGCGGAGCATCGGGAATAAGCTTTTGCATAACTCTTTTAATCTTGCTCAACTCATTCATCAAGTTCACCTTATTGTGCAGACGACCAGCGGTATCTATAATTACTACATCAGCATCTTGCGCTAAGGCAGATTGCAAAGCATCGAAAGCTACTGAAGCAGGATCAGAGCCCATGGCTTGTTTTACAATAGGCACCCCTACTCGTTCGCTCCAAATAGTCAGTTGGTCAACTGCGGCGGCTCTAAAGGTATCTGCGGCTCCTAAAACCACTTTTAATCCAGCGGTTTTATATTGATGGGCCAATTTACCGATTGTCGTTGTTTTGCCAACACCATTAACACCTACCACCATTAAAACAAAAGGTTTTTGACTCGGAATCTCGGGGCTATCATCTTGATTATCGTCCCCTAAAAGTAGAGCGGCGATCTCATCGCGTAAAATCGCTTGTAAGTCGGTGGTACCCACGTATTTATCACGCGCTACTCTGGCTTCAATTCGTTCTATGATTTTAACAGTAGTAGAAACGCCCACATCGGAGCTGATCAGCACTTCCTCCAATTCATCCAGTACCTCATCATCAACCTTGCTTTTGCCTGCTATCGCCTTGGTTAATTTAGAAAAAACGCTCTCTTTTGTCTTTTCTAAACCTTGCTCTAAGCGAGCGGTTTTTTCTTCTTTGGAGAAGAGTTTTCCGAATATACCCATGTTTGAAAAATATTGGCAAATATCCTAAAAAAGAGTGGTATTGCTAGGCCTAACAAAGGACTCTTAATCAATACTCTAAAGATAAGTTAGATTCGAGTCTCAATTAGAACATCAGATTTTCCATAAACAGAAAAGGCAAGCTGTGATCCGCTACTATAGCGAGTTTGAGCAAATGAAGCCGCGTAGGCATTTTCGCTTTTATAAGGAAAATTATTGATGTCATTTTACAAACAAGAGGTTTCAATCCCTCTCTTGTTTATAATGGCCTGCAATTATTTCACCCGTTCTGCTTAAAACCGACTCTTTACATAAAGGATGAAGCCTCATTTCAGGTCAAGCTGAGAGTAGAGTCTTAAATTTTAAAACCAAGAAGATTTGATGACATATAGCCTGAACTTAAGTAAACGAAGACTCATAGTACAATTTAATCAAATTCATTATTCGAAGGTTTTCCGGCCTTAATTAAGAACAGCATTTTAACATTATTGAAGTTCTTGAGCTCAGCGCCCTGCGCGTCAGCTACGAAGCTTTAAAATAAAAGCCTTTGCTATACCGAAGAGCATAGCTAGGTGCTCACAAACTCTTTTAAAAAATAAATTATCGTTTGTAACCGAGGAAAGAAACGACAAGCTCACGAACTCCTTTGAAAGAGGACAAGCGTTAGTATCCTAAAAAAGAGTCTAAAATATCTTGAGAATGCTTACTCAATCGCGAGATCCCTATTGAAAATCAACGCATTAAAAATGACATCACGGTAGCTTGAGCCACAAAAAAACCCGCTATCAAAAGATAGCGGGCCTTTAAATAATATCCTGTCGACTTAATTGAAAAAGTCTTTTATATGCTCTTTGTTTACAATCTTTTCTTCAAAAGAGTAAGCACCAGTTTTTTCAGACTTCACCATTTTAATCACTTTAGTGAAAGAGGCGGAGTCACCAGATTTTAGTGTTGCAACTACTTTCTTTGCCATGGTCTACTGTTTTATTTAATTTCTTTGTGTACCGTGTGACGCTTAAGTATAGGGTTATACTTTTTAAGCTCCATACGATCGGGACTATTCTTCTTGTTTTTGGTCGATACGTAACGAGACGTTCCTGCCATTCCGCTTTCTTTATGCTCAGTGCATTCTAAAATCACTTGCACACGGTTACCTTTTTTGGCCATTGCTATCTAATTCTTTACTTAGTTAGATATCCGTTGGCACGCGCTTCTTTTAAAACGGCTGCCAAACCTTTCTTATTAATATTTTTCAACGCTGATGTTGAAACACGTAGAGTGATCCAACGATCCTCTTCCGCTAGGTAAAAACGCTTGCGTGTTAAGTTCACATTGAACTTGCGCTTGTTTTTCTTATTTGAAAAGGAAACATTATTTCCTGACATAGCCTTTTTACCGGTCAGCTCACATACTCTTGACATGGATATCGCTTCTTAAATTTGGGTTGGCAAAAGTAGGTAAATTTTACTGCTACACAAACCTATTGAGTAAATTTCTGAACTTCTTTTCGAAGTAGGTCTAAAGCCATCAAGGCTGTTTTGCGAATATTACGCCCTCTATCTGTCCCGAACTGATACTTTCTTGTACTCGTTTTATCTGGACCTGCAATTGCGATCCAAACGGTACCCACTGGTTTTGAGATACTTCCGCCGCCAGGACCTGCAATACCTGTTGTAGCTACACCAAAATCTGTTTTCATTCGGCTCTTAATTCCTTCCGCCATTTCTATGGCCACCTGCTCACTAACTGCTCCAAAATTTTCTAAACTTTTTTTACTCACGCCTAAAAAATCGCTCTTAGCTTGGTTGCTATAGCTCATCACACCCCCCATAAAATATTCCGAGCTGCCAGCAATACTCGTAATTAAATGGCCTATATATCCGCCAGTACAGCTTTCCGCTAAAGCAAGGGTAAGTCCATTATTCTTCAAAGAAATACCCACCACTTCCTCCAGCGACTGGGCATTTTCGCCAAAAATTAGCGGTCCTAGAATACTTTCGAGACCTTTCATCTGTTCCTCCACCTCTTTTTTGGCCTGGGCATTGCTCGCTGCAAAGCCTGTCAAGCGCAAGCGCACCAAACCGGGAGAGGGCAAATAAGCGAGCTTTAAATTAGGCGCTAAAGCAGTTTCCCAGTCGCTTAGCATTTCGGCTAAATCGCTTTCGCCCCTACCTTGCACTAATACAGTTTTATGAAAAAGACCACCCGCTTCAAAATGCTCAATTATCCAAGGCACAATCTTATCTTTTACCAAATGCTCAGTTTCATAAGGCACACCTGGACTGGAAAAATAATGTCTGCCTTCTTTCTCAAAGTGCATCCCTGGAGCGGTTCCCACTTCATTAATAATAACCTTGCATGAGCTAGGAACGTAAGCCTGCTGGCGATGCACTTCTTTGGGTTCTCGGTTGAAGCTTTTAAATAAGGACTGTACATTTTCGTATACCGCTTCATTAAAAACCATTTCTCCGCCAAAATAATCGAGCAAGGTTTTCTTGGTGATATCATCTTTAGTAGGACCTAAACCCCCCGTCATAAAAACCATGGTCGTTTTTGGGTGAAGGCTATCTAAAGCTAAACGAATGGCTTCGTCGCTATCGGCTATTACCCGCTTCTGCTCTACTTTTATACCCAATAAATTGAGTTGAGTAGCGATAAATGATGAATTTGTATCTATAGTTTGCCCGATTAGAATTTCGTCGCCAATGGCTATAATTTCTGCTTGCATTAATCTTTTTTGAGAGGATTCAAAGGTATTGTTTATCGCAGAAAGCCTCTGCTTGATTTGAAAATTCATCTACTTTTTTTCCGATCTTGCCGTCCAAATTTTAAAAAGCGATGAAAAAACTATTAGCTCTGGCCTTAGTGCTATTTACCATGACATCTTGTGATGTTTTAATGCAAATTGCCGAAGAAGGTGCTAAAGGAGCCTCCAGCTTACCGCCCAGTGAAAGTGAAATTAGTACAGGTCTAAAGGAAGCTTTACGAGTGGGGATAACCAATGCCGTTAGCAGTAGTTCTGCAAAAAATGGATTTTTAAACAATTCCCTAATAAAAATCCCTTTCCCTCCCGAAGCAGAGCGTGCCGCCAATACTTTACGTGATTTAGGTATGGGAAATATGGTTGACCAGTTTGTTGAAACACTAAACCACGGAGCTGAGCAGGCATCTGCCAAAGCCACGCCCATATTTGTAAATGCCATTACTAAAATGAGCTTTAGCGATGTGTTTGCTATTTACCGCGGCGATACTGATGCCGCCACCCAGTATTTAAAAAGGACTACCGGTGATGAATTAAAAGCAGCCTTCCGCCCTGTAATTAAAGATGCCATTACTAAAGTGGAGCTTACCAAATACTGGAATCCCATTGCCTCTAATTATAACCGTATTCCTTTTGTACAAAAGGTAAATCCCAATTTAGAGGATTATGTTTTAGACCAAACACTTAACGGTTTGTTTCTGGTGGTTGCCCAAGAGGAGGCCAAAATTAGATTAGATCCCGCTGCGCGAGTAAGTAGCATTCTTAAAAAAGTGTTCGGCTATAAAGGTTAGTATCCTCCCTGCAACGATCAATTATACAGCGTGAGTTCGACTATACAATTAAAGAAAGACTGGGTTTCCGCTCAGTCTTTTTTCTTTTTAAAGATTCGGTTCCACCAAGAATCGCCTTTTTCTTTTTCCTCCTCATCTGAGTCATCGCCGATACCATTTAATAAGTCCATAAGCTTCTCCCCCACATTTGCGTCACGCCAATCTGCGCAAGCTAAAACTTCCCGCTGATTAGAGTCTAATGAAACCCACTGGTTGCGACGATAAGTCGAGCCTTTGTAATCTCTAATTGTAGCGCCAAACACTGGCAAAGCCATGGCTGAGCCCGAGCCTAAAGCGCCTGTACGAAAACGAATGAGTGAATTTTCACCCCCCATCCATGTGCTCATTACCAAGGCATCATTATAGCCAACAAACCACGCATCGGAGTAATTCTGTGAAGTACCTGTTTTACCGGCCCACTCATCCTTAATACCATAGCGCCACGAGAGCGAGCCCGCAGTTCCATCCTTCACCACTTGTTGCAGCATATAGTTCATCAGGGTGGCGGTATTCTCTTTTATCACTCTTTCTTTGCTCTTCGGCAGATGCCTATAAATAATATCCCCCTGAGATGACCGTACTTCTTCAATTAAATAGGGCTCTATCTTATAGCCACCATTGGCAAAACAAGCATAAACAATAGCCATTTCCAAGGGAGAGGCAGAACCCGTTCCTAAAGCAATACTGGGGCCTTCGGGTAATTTATTCTCAATTCCCATATTACGTGCTAAAATGGCCAATTCCTCCTCCGAGTATTTCATTAACCACTCTACCGTAACTGTATTGATCGATTTTTTTAAAGCACCCGTCATGCTAAAATAGCCTTCGTATTTATCGTCGTAATTGCGCGGCGACCAATTATCGTAGGCTGGGTATTCTTGCCTTTCGGCAGATAGGTAAGTACAGGGTTCCTCGTTATTTTCTAGAGCCATGGCATAAACCAGAGGCTTAAAAGTAGAAGCTGTCGGTTTTACTGCGAGCACATTATCGTAAGGTAAATATCGAAAATTAGAACCACCAAGCCAGGCGCGTACCGCTCCAGTTTGCGGGTCTAGGGCAACCGAACCAATGCGCAGTAGCTTTAAATAATGACTTAAGGAGTCTTCGATACTGAGCTTCTTTTCTATAAAACCAGCCGGGTGATATAAACGCATGGGCCGTGCTTTTTTGGCTTCCGCGAAAATCTCTTCCTCACTTAATCCCTGGGCGAGCATTCTTTTAAACCAAGGCGTTTGTGCTAATTTTTGATCGAAAAATACTTGATTAGAAGACCAAGGGTTTTTAGCAGACCAATGTTGGTCGAACTTTTTCTGTAGCTGACTAAGATGCGCCAAAGCGGCATTGCGCAGTGAATTATGCAATTTCGCGTCCAAGGTCGTAGTAACGATTAGGCCATCAGTTTCAATTTGCCATTCGCGTCCATCGGGACGAAGTTTATCGGCTAAAATCTTTTGCAATTCACCTTTAACCTGACTACTGAAGTAGGCGGCCGGACTTTCCCGGTCTAAGTTGCGATAGCTTAATTGCAAGGGAAGTGCTTGCAGGGAATCGCGTTCTGCTGCCGAAATCTTTTCACTCCTCGCCATCTGCGCCAGCACCGTATTGCGACGTTCTAAGGCAGGCTCGGGGTTTAAACGAGGATTGTAGTAGGTGTTCGCCTTTAATAAGCCGATTAATACAGCTGACTCTTGCAGCTTTAATTGTTTGGGTGGGCGATTAAAAAAGCGCAAACTGCCCGCTGCAATACCGAAAGTATTTTCCGAAAAACTTACGGTATTTAAATAGAGCGTTATAATCTCATCCTTCGAATAAATGGACTCGATTCGGCGAGCAATAATAATTTCTTTCACCTTATTAACGGGCATGCTAAACCACGAAAAATCGGGACGACCAAAGAGATTTTTTGCCAATTGCTGGCTTATGGTACTGCCGCCACCCGCGCTGCGATCGCCCAATAATATTGTTTTAAAAATAACGCGAACTAAACTGCGGTAATCAATACCCTTATGCTCGTAAAACCTTTCATCCTCGGTAGAAGTTAAGGCATCGCGTAAGTGTTGCGGCATTTCCTCAAAACTAAGAGGGTCGCGGTTTTGGCTATAAATTTTTGCTAAGAGATCGCCTTCTTTACTTCTAATTTGAGTGGCTTTGGCTTGCTCAATTCTACTGAGATCTTGGGCGCTGGGAATAGGTCCCCAAAAACCCAAGTAAACGCTCGTTACAAAAAGAGATAGAGCGAGGAGACCCAAAAAACCGAGCTTCACGAAAAAAAGGAGAAACCGTTTTAAATTTGATTTCTTCTTAACTTTCCCTCTCTTTCTGCTGCTTTTCGCAGGAGTCTTTTTCCTTGGACTACTTTTTCTTTTTTTAGGCTTCAATAAATTAGATGCGCTTCATTTGTTGTTTTAGCATCTTCACCTGATCGTTAAGCATGCCTTTAGTATCAAGCTTTTTAACTTCTGTTAATAAGATCTGAGCCTCACGTTTACGTCTCTTCGCTAAAGCGATACCCGCCAATTGTAATTTTGCCATTGCCTGATCGTGATTCATACGTAAACCCGTTTTTAAAGCTTTACGTAGATAAGACTCAGCCTTGCCAATACCATTTTGCGACTCTATCATTCCAGAAAGCATGTAGTAATAGGCCAATTGTCCCCTGATCAATGCCTTCTCAGGATTTTTAATGCGACCTAAAGCTTTGCGGGCTTTTTCCATATCATTCTTACGCAAGTACCAGAAAGCTAAAAGAATACTCTCATTACGGAAATAGGTGAAGATAACTAAGCCTGCTAGCAATAACCACATAATGCCATTGCCAATTTCTACTTCGATAAACTGCCAAACCGACAAGCCAAAGAAGAGAGCCGTTAAACCTAAACGCAAATATTTACTGAACATAATTTCCAATTTTGGGCTGCAAAAATAGACCTTTATAAGGGAATGAAAAGAAGAAATTAAAACTTAGCCACCATCTTAACATTAAGAAGACGTGGAGTTAAATAGTTTGGCACAGCATAATCGCGTGCGGTACTAATATCTTTTACCCACAGATAGCTAATTGTATTGGTAATATCAAGTAAGTTGAAAACCTCTAGGCCTATCCATAAACTTTCAAAACTATCGAGGTACTTGTTATTGTAAACCTTTCCAGCGCTCTTTAAAACTTTGGAAAAACCAATATCTACCCGACGATAAGCGGGTAATCTAAACACGCGTTCTTCGGCTGTAGCCTGCGGTGGGCCGAAAGGCAAACCGGTACCATAGGCCAAGGTTAGACTTACTCTAAAAGTGGGATCGTTCGGTAAATAATCTTGAAAGAAGATTTTAAAATTAAAACGTTGATCGGTTGGGCGTGGTAAAAGTCCAGCTCCATCGTCTTCAATATCTTCTTGTATCGTCATAAAGGAAACACTGGCCCAACTGTCGATACCTTTTACAAACTCCCCGTTTATACGATAATCAATTCCGGTGGCAAAACCCGTGGCACTATTTTCAGCACGGTAGCGGATACGAACATTGTCTAGGTCGTAAGGAATTAGATTGTTCATGTATTTATAATACACTTCAGTAACCATTTTAAAAGGTCGGTTCCAGATACGTAATTGGTAATCGTTTCCTAAAACAAAATGAATAGACTGCTGTGCAACAATGTCTTCGTTTAGGCCACCGTCTAACTTACGCATCTCGCGGTAAAAAGGTGGTTGATAATAAAATCCACTTGAAAAACGAAAAACCATATCGCGCTTTTCCCAGTCTGGCTTCCAACTTATACTGGCGCGTGGACTAATTACATTTTGCTGATTGAAAGTCCAGTAATGGCTGCGAATTCCTAAATTTAAGAAGATATCTCCATGGTCTTCCAAATCAAAAATTCTCGACCTTTCTGCATAAGCGGTAAAACGGAATGAGTTTACACTGACTTTGCTGGCAAAGCTTTCGAAAAGCTTCAGGCTATCCTGCTGTCTAACCGAACTGTATACTACACCACCGCGGGGATTCCCTTGCGCATCTACGGAAGTAACAATAAGAGAATCGTAGTTAAAACCAGTACCATTGGGCACATTGTAGCCCGCTGAATCAATGCGTTCCCACTCTTTATACCGATCAATAATATCTTCCATTTGCACCTTCACACCCCAACGCCAGGTAACCTCATCATTATCGTAAATACCATTATGGCTTAGGTTCGCGACAATGGCATCGAGGTAGTTTCGGGCGTAATTTTGAAAGGAGCCGATGCTGCGCGTAAAAGTGATATCGCCAAAATCATCGCTACCCAAATTGGTATTCAACTCACCTAAGCGGTAAGCCCCGATTACATCGAAATACTCTTGTTCTGTGGTTTGAAATACTGAAGATTGAAATCTTAATTGTAAATTTTTACTAGGGCGATATTTTGCGCCAACCGCGGCAAAGCGAGTGGTGAAATCATAGTCTTCTTTACCGTCGAAAAAGACGTTAAGGCGCAGTGACTCTTGAATAGTGCCAAAATCGGTGGTACGAGTTTGCGGAATAACTTGGTAAAGATTACGCGAATAATTACCCAAGAAATTCAACTCCCACTTATCGTTCAAATCGTAAGTAAGGTAAGCCTGTAAATCGGTAAACTGCGGTACAAAGTCGGCTTCTGTGTCTAAGGAACCCACTAATAATTGGTTAGTACGGTAACGCGCGCCCACCATGGCACTGAGCTTATTATTAAAGTGGGTATTTTCATACACCAAGTTTCCTCCTAAGAAACTCCCCTCTAAAGTCATGGCAAATTCCTTGGGCTTACGATAGGTTATATCTAAAACCGAAGACATTTTATCGCCATAACGCGCTTCAAAACCACCGGCGGAAAACTTAACATTGCTTACCATGGCCGAGTTTATAAAACTCATCCCCTCTTGCTGACCATTACGTACCAAAAAGGGGCGATATACTTCAATGCCATTTACATAGACGAGGTTTTCATCGAAGTTTCCACCCCGCACTGAATATTGAGAGGATAACTCGCTGTAACTACTAACACCAGGCAAGGTTTTTATTATCCCTTCTACCCCCGAGTTGGGGCCAACAAAAGCCTCAATGGACTTTAGCCCTACCTCCACTTGGTTGTCGAAACGGGCCTTACGATCTACAATATCAATATTACCTAAAACATTCTCCATGAGGATAATGCGTCGATTAATTTCTCGCTCCTGCCCTTTAGCGATACTGATGTACGTGGTATCTGGCAAGTAGCCAAAATTGGTGAAGTGAATCAATAAGTTTTTCCCAGCCTGCACATCAAGCTTATAAGTTCCGTCGCTACTGCTTAAAGTATAAAAGGAACCCTGCGTTACTTTTACGCCGTCCACTCCATTGCCATTATCATCGGTAATGGTACCAAAAATGCTTTGGGAGTATAAACCTGAGGAGCAAAATAATAAGAGAGCAATAATGGAGAGTAAGAGCTTGCCGCGCATGGGTTTTTTAATCACTACTTAAAAGATTGAAAGAGCTGGTGCCAAGCTAGCGGATTAGTTAAAGCACCTAATATTGCGGTGCCTCCATTGGCCTGATTGGAATAGCGACCGAAATTGTAAATATCTTGATTTTGTATTCGAATAGACATATCTTGCGCTTCCTCGGGACTAATTCCCATAGCAGCGGCGCGGTCTTTCAAGGCCTGTGAAGCTAGGTTTCGCATGGCAATATCATTCGCGGTGGTGGTAATATTGGTCGCTAAAAAAGCCTCCTTAAACCGATCTCGGCTGGGCCAAGGGTAGAGAGTTACTTCTTCGAGAAGGGTGGTGTCGCGTTGCATTTGGATACGCGCTAAATAAGCGGTTTGATTTAATGTATCGGGAATGCCGAGCTTTTCTTTTTGAAATCCTATGCACGAAAAAATTACTGTATCACCGGGCAATACGGCGAAGGAAAAGAAACCTTCAGCGTCGGTCATGGTTCCCCTCGAAATCTTTTCATTGTAAACATGGGCGAAAGGAATGGGGCGAGGAATAGAATCGCCACTCATAACAATACCGCTGAGTTGCAAAGGTTGAGTTTCTTCTTGGGCTTGCGCCAAAAAAGAGATGAACCCAAAAATAAATAGTAAATTATACTTCATTCTTAGCCTTAACGATCAAAATGCGAAAATAGCATCTAAGGAACAATAAGTTCCCAATTTTCCACACTTTGGTTCTTTTTATCGTCTTCAACCACTAATCGAAGACTATGTTTACTGACTTCAGTAGGTAAATCTTCGAGATTTAAAATGAGCCTTTTCTTTTTTGCATCATAGTACATGGGCCACCATTGCTCGTTAACCCATGCATTGTAATTTTTAATCCCGCTTAAATCATCCCTAATTTCAATAAGCAGGGTACTTTTCCCTTTTAGGCTTTCGCCAGATGTGAAATTAACTGCGTTTATCGTTGGAGCGACAGTATCGATTGCCACGGCAAAATCGCCGAAATTCCGCGTGCGAGTTCTAACCACACCTTGCGTATAGTTACCACCCTCATAATCTATAATACGACCGTCTTTTACACCCACAATGCATAATTTCTTGGCATCCCATTTAGGATTTAGATACCTTACACTAATACCCAGATCGTAGTAATTTTGAATGGGAATTGGGGTCGAACCGACGCGATGTACTTCGCTTAAAAAACCCTTAACCGGTTCTAAAACTTCATGCTCAAAGAATACATCGCGATAAAAGGAACCGGCTTTAAAGTTAAGACTCAGGCCTTGCTTTTCGTATTGATGCGGTTTATTATAAACCCATTTTTCCAACGGTAAAGTCTCGGCATCCACTTTAATCTCTGTCCCTAGCTTATAATCTAATTGAAAGCTAAGCTTGCTTGTATTCCCCACATAATCGGCAGCTTCAATGCGAATTTGCACCACTGTATCTTTATCGAAAGTAATTAATTCACCCTTCTTTCCTTTAGGATAGACACTTAGTTGATTATTGGGTTCAAGGTAGAGTTTATGCAGTACGCGGCGACAGCAATCCTTTAGTGCAAAATCGATATGACTATTGATAAAACGAGTTTCGGCGAAAGCATAGGTCTCCATTTGAAAATGATAGTGCAAATCGTTGTTTACAAATAACTTCAATTCATACACCCCATTGCGGTTGGAGGCGCCATCTAGTTTATCAATGGCATGAATACCCAAGGCAAAATCGCTTTCGACTTCCACAACCCCATTGCCACTAAGGCGATAATTGCCATTACCTTCATGCAATAAACTGCGTTCCTCTTGGCCTTGCACTTCCCCATTCTCGAATAAATAAATTTGCAAATCCTTTAACTCAGGATGAATATTATCGGCAACCTGCAGTCCAAAGAGTAAGGGATTGATAATTTTTTCAGTAGCCGTACTGCGAATTTCAAAATGTAAATGCGGTCCCCCGCTGCCGCCCGAATTTCCTGATAGCGCAATTTGCTCGCCTTGCGCAAAGCTAAACTGACCTGCACTGGGAAATAAATCTACTTCATTGGAGGTCCTGCGTATTTGCTCTTCTTTTAGGTAAGCCTCAATTTTTGGATCAAAAGATTGGAGATGGGCATAAACCGTAGTGTACCCATTGGGATGACGCAAATAAAGTGCTTTACCAAAACCATAAGGAGAGACCTTTATGCGGCTGATATAGCCATCTGCGGAAGCAAGAATTGGACTATTAATACGACCACCCGTTTTGATATCGATACCGGAATGAAAATGATTTGTGCGCAGTTCGCCAAACGTTCCCGACAAAAAAATGGGGGCATTAATAGGCGAAATGAAATAATCTTGCGGGTAATCCTTCTGCGCTTGAAGCCAGAAAGAAGGTAAAATGAAAATTAGGGAAATAAAAAAGTTCCGCATTTAATTGATTTTTTCTAGTATCAGAGCTGATGCAAAAATAGTATAAAACCCGAGTCAAAGGTGAATTTAGGCAACAGACCCCTTCTAAATCTTAGTTTCCGGTTGAGGCATCAATTTACGCCCGTACTTTAAGGAAGCAATGCAGGCCAGAAAGCATTTTTTAAAATATAATTAGCTGCAATTACTGTCAATTGGCAATTGGTTTCAGAATTAAAGCTTGTTGCAATTCCGTGCTTTAGCGAGAGTATTTAATCCTCGAACAATTAATCTCTCTCAAGGTGTTTGTAGAACAAAACACTCTCCCTACCTTTGACCATTGGAGTAATACGAGAAATGAGTCAGATTGATGCCAAAATAAGCAGTATCGAAAACTTAGCCAACCAGCTAATTACCGATCATTTGGTAGTAAAATCAGAAAACCAAGATTTAAAAGAGCAGGTGTCCCTTTTAAAGCAAAGTTTAGACGAACAATCTCAGTTGCTGCAAAAAACGCAAGCCGAATTGCAAAGGGTGCGCTTAGCACGCGGTTTAGCTGGTAGCCCTGAGGAAGCCAACCAAGCCAAAGCAAAATTAGGCTCGCTAATGCGGGAAATTGATCGCTGCATAGCCTTGTTAAACGAATAATCGCCATCTATTTAGATGTCTGACTTACTTAAGATAAAAGTGAATTTGGCCGACCGGGTTTATCCTCTTACCATCCGTAGAGATGAAGAAGAAAACATTCGTAAAGCTGCAAAAAGCATAGACGCTATCCTTCATAAATATGAAGATGGTTATGCTGTTAGAGATAAGCAAGACCTTTTGGCCATGTGTGCCTTACAGCTTGCTTCTCGTTTAGAAAAAATTCATACCGACCATTTGGTAGATGGTGTAGAAGTAGGGAAGCAATTAGATAAACTGGCCATTAAACTGAAACAAGCTATCGACTAGCGAACGTTCTTTAAATTATTTTCCCGCATCCTATTCCTGTATTTGCTAAACTCAACATTAACTTTATAGGAGTTTAGCTCAGGTTTTCTAGGTCATGCCTCCACGCAGAGGAAGACCGAAATTGCCTGGTAAGCTCCGATCCTGTCTGAACGGAGTTTAGACGAAACACGGAAAGGGTGCGGGTTTTTTATGACCAAAAATTAATAAATGGAAACACTGACAATTATTATGGGTATTGGTGGACTAGTGATAGGCTTTGTTATAGCTTATGTACTAAACCAAACCGCCCTAAAAAACAAGAGCTCTAAGATTATAGAAGAAGCTCAAAAAGAAGCAGAGGGCATTAAGAAGGAGAAAATCTTACAAGCCAAAGAAAAGTTCTTAGAATTAAAAGCAGAACATGAAAAAGTAATCAGCAAACGGGAGCAAAAACTTACCGAACGCTACAACACTACTAAAGAACGTGAAACACGCGCCAAAGAGCACGCTGAAAACAACAAGCGTGATTTCAAAGAAAACCAGCGTGTTAAAGAAGAGTTAGCGGTAAAAATTGAAGCCAACGATCGCCGAGCGGTAGAATTGGAAAAAATGCACCGTAAGCAGGTAGAGCAATTAGAAGTAATCTCGGGCCTAAGCCCAGAAGAAGCGAAAAACCAAATGCTGGAGGCCCTGAAAGAAGAAGCCCGCACCAGCGCAGCCGCTTTTATCCAAACCACCATGGAAGAGGCACAACTTTCTGCTGCTAAAGAAGCGCGCAAGATTGTGATACAAAGCATTCAGCGCGTAGCCACCGAGCAATCGGTAGAAAACAGCGTATCGGTATTTAATATTGAAAACGACGATGTAAAAGGTCGAATCATCGGAAGAGAAGGACGTAATATTCGTGCTATTGAAGCGGCTACCGGTGTGGAAATCGTGGTTGATGATACGCCCGAAGCAATTATCTTAAGCTGTTTTGACCCGGTTCGTCGGGAAATCGCTCGCCTATCCCTTCACAAGCTTGTATCGGATGGTAGAATTCACCCAGCGCGTATCGAAGAAGTTTGTGCTAAGACCAAAAAACAGATTGAAGAAGAAATCTTTGAAGTGGGTAAGCGCACTACCATCGACTTAGGCGTGCATGGTTTGCATCCTGAACTTGTGCGAATGGTAGGTAGAATGAAATACCGCTCTTCCTACGGACAGAACCTATTGCAGCACAGCCGCGAGGTAGCTAACCTTTGTGGAATTATGGCTGCCGAGTTAGGACTCAATCCTAAAATCGCCAAGCGCGCCGGACTTTTGCATGATATTGGTAAAGTTCCTTCGGAAGAAAGCGAATTGCCACACGCCATTTTAGGAATGAAAATGGCCGAAAAATACGGCGAAAAACCTGAAGTATGTAATGCCATCGGTGCTCACCACGACGAAATTGAAATGACCAGTTTAATCTCTCCAATCATTCAGGTTTGTGATGGTATTTCTGGTGCACGTCCTGGTGCACGTCGTCAAATTGCAGAAAGTTACATGCAGCGTTTAAAAGACCTCGAACAATTAGCCGTGGCACAGAAAGGTGTAACGCAAGCTTATGCCGTTCAAGCAGGTAGAGAACTAAGGGTTATTGTTGATTGCGAACAAGTTACCGATGCCGACGCTGCTAAAATTAGCTTCGACATCTCCCAGAAAATACAAAATGAAATGACCTACCCTGGTCAGGTTAAAATTACCGTTATCCGCGAAACCCGCGCGGTTAATGTGGCGCGCTAATCACTTCTAAGGCGGCTTTTATTAAGGCTTGAGTACTCTGCTCAGGTTTAGCACTAAAAGTTCCTAAAAGGCGGTTGGCCAAAATTGCAGAAAGCGAAATGCACTGCATTTTTAGTAAAGAACCTAAAGCATAAATTCCGGCCGTTTCCATCTCTAAGTTGGTAATTCGGCCGGTTTTTATTTGCATAGATGCCAAGTCATTGAGAAAAGTTTTATTCTTAGTTGGACTTATAACACTGCGCCCTTGCGGTCCGTAAAAACCATTAGCGGTAACCGTGGTACCTGCGTTATCAGCAATGCCGCTAAAGCGCTTCAATAAGCCTGCATCCGCTTCCGCTAGATAGGGACGCGGGAAATCTTTCAGTCCCAAATCAGGGAAGTCGAAAGTATTTTCATAGAAGTACATCAAGCCATCAAAACCTAGCGCTGCATTAGAAATTAAGATGCTATCTAATTCAATTTCGGGCCGCAAAGCACCGCTTGTTCCCAAGCGAATAATTTGCAAAGGCGGCCGCTCCTCCGCGAAAGGAGTGCGGGAACTTAAATCCCAAGCATAAGCCAGTTGCAATTCATTTAGAACTATGTCGATATTATCCGTACCAATGCCGGTGGAAATAATTAGCAGGTCTTCTTGCCCTATTCGTCCGGAGGCAATATGAAACTCGCGATTTTGCTTGCGCCAAAATACTTGGTCGAAATGCTGGGCCACCGCTTCTACTCGATCTGGATCACCTACGGTAATTATTTTTTGAGGAACTTCACCGTTTTTTAATTTCAGGTGATAAATACTATTATCGGGATTAACAATTATTTCTGAGGCTTGCATGCTTAATTTGGGTATTAAACTTAAATTTGGGCCAAAGAAAATTAATATATGTCTGACTCCTTTAAAATTTTAGTGCCAATTGGTTTTTCGGAACAATCTCTTAACGCACTAAACCAGGCTTTGATCTTCGCAAAGGCCTCTGAAAACGCACATTTCACTATACTTTCGGTTATAGAAGATTCAAGAGCATTTGCTAAATTATTTGACTCTAAAAATTCGGATGACCTTCGACAAAAAGTAACGGAAGAAGTTAAAAAGATTGCCGAAGAGTTCTCGAAAAAATCTGGTTTCACGGTAAATACGATGATTGCCGAAGGAGTGGTTTATGAAGAGATTGCTCGTGTAAGTACATTAATAGATGCTGACTTGGTTATAATGGGAACAAATGGTAAGCCCCAAAACTTACGCAAGCGTTTTATTGGCAGCAATGCTTACCGCACAGCAACCTTAGTAAAGCCTCCCGTTGTTACCATTAAAGGAGTGCGCAATATTGATAAGATTGAAACTATTATTTTCCCACTTCTTATGGACCGCCATAGCAAGGAGAAAGTGGGCCCTGCTTTAAAATACGCTCGTATTTTTGGCTCTAAAATTTTAGTAGTAGGCGTTAAAGAAGATGAGTCTAAGCTCAATATTTTACGCGGCCATATTCACCAGGTAGAAAAATTTATTACCGATCATGGTGTAGTTTGTGAAACAACCTTAATAGAAAACCCTAAGCGTAAAAGTGTAGTGCGAAATATACTGAACTATGCTTACGAAGCTAAAGGTGATTTAGTAATAATTACTGAAGAAGATGGACCAGGAAGTGAGTTAAGCGATTACCTTTTAGGCAATGAGCTACAAGAGGTCATTTACCACAGTGAAATTCCTGTAATGTCAATTACTCCTCGAGCAGTTAAATATGATAGTATGTGGGATTCTTTTTAAAGAATCAACCTAATATAACTTCTAGCTCCGCTCGCGCGGGGCTTTTTTTTTGCCCAATTAATTTGAACCTATTACTTAGAGTCGTGTTCTATTGAGGAAGAAGATTTAAATGTATACCATAAAAGCCAAGCAATTTGTTGCCCTAAGTACCCAGGAGGCTTGGGATTTTTTTTCCCAACCTAGCAACCTCAAGCAACTTACCCCCCCTGAAATGAATATGCGTATGCTCAATGAACAGCGACAGGAAATGTATCCCGGTATGGTCATCTCGTATAAAGTTGCACCCTTGTTAGGCATAGCCTTACCGTGGAGTTCAGAAATCACCCAGGTGAAAAAAGGAGAGTATTTTATTGATAGCATGCTTGAGGGGCCTTTTAAAATTTGGCATCATCAGCACTTCTTCAATGCAGTTGAAGGTGGCACCGAAATTATCGACATTGTAAATTATCAAGTTCCATTTGGACTTTTAGGTAAACTATTTCACCCCATTATTGTAAAAAGTAGAGTAGCGGGAATTTTTAAATACCGCAACCAACGAATCAAAGAAATTTTTAGTAGCAACAATTAATATGTCTGTAATTTTTGGCATAGACTACGGCAGCAAACTGTCAGGGAATACCGTTATCGCGATCTTTCAAGAGAATCAAATCTTGTTTTTAGAAGCGGAAGCAAAGGTTGATGCCGATCAGTTTATTAAAAACGCTGTAGCGCATTTTAAGCCTAAACGTATTTTTTTGGACGCCCCACTTTCTCTGCCTGGTGTTTATAAAGGATTAGCCGGCTTTTCAAATTATCATTTTCGCAAAGCTGATATAGAAACCAAAGCAATGTCGCCTATGTTTTTAGGAGGCTTAGCGGCCCGCGCTATGGATTTAAGCGCGCATTGTCAAGAAGCAGGAAGTGATGTTTTCGAGACTTATCCCAAAATGATGGCCCAGCGTTTCAACTTGGCTGACTTCGGTTACAAATCGAGTAAAAGCGCCATTCGTGAATGTGCCCAACGCTTGAAATCATGTATAAAGGATCCTATTCGTTTAAACCTCTCCGACATTAAAACTTGGCATCACCTCGACGCCTTATTGGCCCTTATGAGCGCCATGTCTTATACCTGCGGCGATTTTACGACTTACGGCGATTCCAGCGAAGGGCTAATATACGTCTAGCTTGAAAGAAGCCCTAAATCTTATCTGGTTTAAACGTGACTTGCGTTGGCGGGATCATGCTCCTTTAAAACTCGCTATTGCAGAGGGGCTGCCACTTTTGGGCTTATTTATTTTTGAAGATTTCTACCTACAAGACCCTTCTTGGTCATTACGCCACTGGCAAGCGCAATATCACTCGCTGGTAGATATGCAAGCCACAAACCAACGGGCCTTTAACGAAATATTGGTCTTAGAAGGTGACAGCCACGAAATTTTCTCCCATCTGACAGCACACTATTCTATAAATAGAATTTACTCCTTTCAAGAAACGGGCGAAAATCTTAGTTTTCAACGTGATAAGAAATTAGCAAAGCTTTTTGCTCAGCATGGAATCTCCTGGCAGGAGCTCGAACAAAATGCGGTGCACAGGGGACTAAGAAACCGCGTAAGCTGGGATGAGAACTGGCGAAGTTTCATGAGTCAAAATTTGGACCAGCCGAATTTATCCGATTGGCAAGCTTGCAGTCCTTCTCTAAAATCGCAATTAAAAAGCAAATATGGCATTAGCACGCTTCTGCAGAAGCGCCTAAAAAATTGGCCTGCTAATTATCAAAAAGTCGGTGAAAGCGCTGCTCAGCTTAGGCTAGAAGAATATCTAACTAATCGAATTTACCAAAATTACGGAGCGTATATTGGTATGCCTCATGAAAGTCGCACAACTTGTAGCCGCTTATCCCCTTTTTTCGCTTGGGGAAATTTAAGTATTCGTCAGGTTTACCAAAGATCAATGAGGGAATTAGAAACATCGCCTTTTCGCCGCGACCTTCAAGCTTTTATTTCACGTTTACACTGGCATTCTCATTTTGTGCAGAAATTCGAAATGGAGGAAAGCATGGAGTTTAAAAATCTCAATCCAGCTTTTGATAGTCTAAAAAAGATAACGCAGCCCAACTTAGTGGAGGCTTGGAAAAATGGCCAAACAGGCTACCCTTTAATTGATGCTTGTATGCGAGCGGTCAAAGAAACTGGCTATTTAAACTTCCGCATGCGCGCGGTTTTGGTGAGTTTTCTTTGCCATCAGCTTTGGCAAGATTGGCAAGAAGGCGCCTCTTTTTTAGCGCAACAATTCCTCGACTATATTCCTGGGATACATTATCCGCAATTTCAAATGCAAAGCGGTTGTACGGGTATCAATACGATACGCATTTATAACCCGGTAAAACAATCCCTAGAGAAAGACGCTGAAGCTAAATTCATCAGTGCCTGGCTCCCCGAATTAGAAGAGTTGCCGCTTGCTTTCAAGCATCAACCTTGGATGATGACGTCCATGGAGCAATCTTTTTATAATTTCGAGCTAGGTAGAGATTACCCACATCGCATCATAGATATCAACGAAAGTAGCGCACGTGCACGCGATGTTTTGTGGGCTTTCCGAAAAAGTGATAAAGTGCGAAGCGAGAATCAGAAAATTTTAATAAAACATACTACCGCTATTAGAGATCCACAGCAGCGTAGTAAAAAAATAATGCAGCGATAAAATGGAAAAAGACAAATTTAAAGACTTTGTTAATCCGATAGATAAAGACAAGATAACAGAAAACCCATCTACTCTGCCTTATGCGCATACGGTTGGTGGTGCAGTGATTAAACCCACCAAAGAAGGGGTTATTCGCAGCCGCGCTCTTATGGCGATGGAGGAACAAACCGATATGCAACTCACGCAGATTAAAGAACAGATCGACCTATTAGCCCGTCAGGCTAAAGAAATTCAGGATCGCAAAGAATTAGCCGAACAAATTTACAGCGCCAAGATGGGCTTTAAACCCGAAATAAATCACGTATACCACCTTTACCTAAATAAAGATGATAACTTCGTTTTATCGATGATTGGCCCAAAAGAATGGCAAAAGCCAAAGTTTAAGGAATTTATAAATAGCGTAAAGTTACTGGCAGATCATACCTGGCAGATCATAACGTAAACTACATTAGCTGATGTGTTTAACTAAGTTTCATCAACTAATCGGAAACCTTCACTATGCACATTGATGATAGATACCTTGGGATCGTCGCTTAAATACTTACGCACCTTGGCAAGGTAAACATCCATACTCCTGCCAGTAAAGTAGTTATCGTCCTTCCAAATTTTGTTTAAAGCGTCGCTGCGTTTTAACAAGTTATTTTTATTGGTCGCTAAAAGTTTTAATAAGGCGCCTTCTTTAGGACTTAAGGTTCTCTCATTAGAGCCTAATTTGAGAACTCTCATTTCAGAATCATACTCATACCGTCCTATTTTAAAATGAATTTGTTCTTCCTCTCTATCGCCTAGCTTACGATTTAAGAGGGCGCGAATTTTATAGAGTAAGACTTCGCTATCGAAAGGCTTGGTGAGGTAATCGTCGGCGCCAATTTGAAAGCCCTTTACCATATCCTCTTTCATTGATTTTGCCGTTAAAAAGATGAGCGGTACTTCCTTATCAATCTTTCGGATATCAGCCGCTAAGGTAAAGCCGTCTTTGTTTGGCATCATAACATCGAGGATGCACAGGTCAAAAGACTCCTGCGATTTAAATATACGCAGGGCTTCAAGGCCATCGGCAGCAAGCACTACATCGAAGTCGTTAAGCTCTAAGTAATCCCTTAAAACTGATCCAAAATTCGGATCATCTTCCGCTAGTAATACAGAGTTGTTTTTCATGTTAATTGTTTAATGGTAAATAGATGTAAAACTTGCTCCCCTTACCCTTTTCACTTTCTACTTTTATCATGCCTTTATGCGATTCTATAATCCCTTTCGCATAACTTAGGCCTAGTCCATGGCCTTTTATATTGTGTAAGTCGCCCGCGCTTACGCGATAGAAACGATCAAAAATATGCTTTTGCTCTTCCTTGGTCATTCCCATTCCTTGATCACTTATAATTAAGATGAAGTGATTGTGCGTTAGCTCGGTTACTATTTTAATTTCCGGCGCTCCAATTGAATACTTCATGGCGTTATCAAGAATGTTAATAATGGTATTGGACAAATGATTGGCATCGATATTCAACTCTAAGTTTTCATCGACGTTCAAAAAGCGTTTCAGTTGCCCACCTTTACTTTCTAGTTGCAGGGAAATGTGACTGAGGCAATCTACAATCACCGGATGAATCTTCGCTTTACTGAAATCTAAATTCAATTCTTGCTTATCCAGTAAAGCCATCCTTAAAACACTTTCCACCTGTAAGTTCATCCTTTGGTTCTCTTGCTTAATCATCGCAAAGTATTTTTCGATTTTAGTGTTATCCTGACGAACTTTGGGGTTTCTTAAAGCATCAATAGCAAGGTTGATAGTTGCGATAGGCGTTTTAAACTCATGCGTCATATTATTAATGAAATCCGTTTTAATATCGCTGATGCGCTTCTGCTTAAGCGAGAAGTTTAAAGTGCGATAGAAAGTATAAACGATCGCTACGGTAAACATTAAGCTTATTAAGAGCATACCCCATAGCGATCCAAAAAGGTATTTTGCCTTGGTAGGAAAACCAATGGATAAGATTTCATTGGTTAGTATATCGTTGGGAAATAAAGAGGTAGTATGTTGGTGAATTTGTGGATTCCAGCTTTTAGAACTAATAATAACCTCCCTTTCATTGGCTACTGAAAACTCGTAGGGTAGATCGATGCCATGTGCCTTTAGCTCGAAGGCAATTAATGAATCGAGCATATTATGATTCATCCAAGTAGTGTCTTGTTTTCTGCGGTTTATTTCGTGCTTTACCATTTTCCGCAAGAGCATATCAAGCTGGGCACCTTTACGCAACATTTCGTCGGGACGAGTGCGTAAAATAGTATTACGCGATAAGCTATCCGATTCTATAAAAGTGAGGGAATCGTTAGGGTCGCTATTATAGATAAGAACCGTATCGCTTCCCAAACGCATGGTTAACTTTAGTTCGCCGGCCTTCATTCTTTGGGCGCTATCAGTAGCAAAGGGCAAACCTAATTTGGGGTTTAATTTCTCTGAAAAGAAAGGCTGAATATTAAAACTATTGAACATAAAGCGCAGTGACTCCAAATTATCCAGTCGCGCGGAAATGCCCGCTAAGGCTAAACCTACTTCGCGTTCAAATTTTTCCTCCCGTAAATCATAAGCGTTTTTTAACCAATAAGCCTGAATGCCTGTAATCCCGATTAAGGACAATGTCATTAAGGATATTAACCAATTTAACCGCTTTGCGCTCCGCTCTTTATAAGTAGACATGGGTCCAAAAATACTTTGCTTAATGCTTGAAAATTAGCCTTTAACTACAATTTAACAAAAAGCGGGCAACTCTTTGCATTAATGAAGTTGTCAATATAATAACTTGTTAAAACGAAAACATAAACAAAAACTAAAGAAAATGAAAAACTTCAAAACTCTATTGACTGTAATGATTGTATTAGCCGCTTGCGGCGCTAATCAAGTGCTGGCACAAAGTACTACTATTAAAAAAGATAATCAGACCCATGTTCTCAGCGCTCCAATTGAAGGAGGAGGTGAGCTATACAACCCACCGCCCCCCAACCTGGTTTCCTTAAAAGAAAGTGTTAAAACGGAAATGAAACTTTTCCCTAACCCGAGCTCAGGCAACTTTAATTTGGAAACAAATTTAAGAGGCAATCAAAAATTGGTGATCGTCGATTTAGCAGGTAATGTGCATATGCAAAAGAATGTCTTCATTGATGAAAATGGCCGAGTGATAGTAGATCTAAATAGTGCCGCACGCGGCTTATACCTAGTGAGATTGGGTGATACTACCTTAAAGTTTCAAAAGATTTAAATAAATCTGTACAAGAGCAATTTGCTCAATAAAATTAAAATTTGTCTAAAACCGATGTTGGTTCTCCAAGCATCGGTTTTTTTATGACCTTATCTTCCATTAAAATAAAGTACCCGAATAATAATATTGGTTTTCTACTAAATTGAAAATCCCTTAGCTTCTCTATTTGTAAGATCTCTTTAATGCTTCGCTGCACCGTTATTTCTTTTAATGAAAATCTGATCTTTCAATTTAAGATCTAATTGAGGTTATTCCTATTTTAGCCGAATAGCCAAACATAGTAAAGATGCCCAAATTAAGTATAATTGTTCCCGCCTTTAATGAAGAAGCCACGATAGCGAGTATCCTCGATCGTTTAAAGGAAGTACAACTTATTGGTAATATAGAAAAGGAGATTATCGTGGTGAATGATTATTCGCTCGATAAAACGGAAGAAAAGGTTTTTACATATCGTGATGCCAATCCTGATTTAAACCTTAAATATTTCAAACACAGCGTTAATATGGGCAAGGGCGCTGCTTTACATACGGGTATTAAAGAGGCTACGGGTGACTATGTTATTATACAAGATGCCGATTTGGAGTACGATCCCGATGAGTTTAATATTCTTCTTAAACCCATGTTACGTGGCGTCGCTGATGTAGTTTATGGTTCGCGTTTTATGGGGGGAAATGCCCATCGCATTCTTTTCTTTTGGCATAGTATCGGTAATAAATTCCTCACTTTTCTATCTAACATGTTCACCAATTTGAACCTAACGGATATGGAAACTTGCTACAAACTTTTCCGACGCGATATCATACAATCACTAAGCCTTAAAGAAAAACGCTTTGGCTTTGAACCGGAGGTTACCGCCAAAGTTGCACGCATCCCTAAAATTAGAATTTACGAAGTTGGAATCAGCTATTATGGTCGCACCTTTGAAGAGGGAAAGAAGATCAACTGGAAAGATGGTTTTCGCGCAATTTACTGCATAATTAAATACAATCTGTAAATCTGAATTCGCTTCACACTTAGGCCTCAGACCCCCTGGAAAAATTGAGCTTTAAGACTATACAACGAAAAAGCCCATACCAATTGATTTCTAATCCTTTTAGAGATTTTAAACCTACGTTCAGCTTAGAACGAGTAGCTAAGAGAAACCGTTGGCATTATGGGTAGTTGGTTTACCCTTTTATTGGCCTCACGATCGTAGAAGAAAATATTCTCGTAGTTCAGAATATTAGTAGCTCCTGCAGAAACTTCTAAAATTTGATTTTCGGTAATGTCGTGCGTATAGGTAAGACTAATATCCACCCTATGGTAATTCGGTAAACGACGGGTATTCAGTTCACCGTAAAGAACTCCTGCCTCACCGTTTTCGGTGGTATAATCGTAATTGAGGGCAGCTTGCCCGCGGTCATCCACAAATGGTTGCTCGCTGTAAAATAATTGCGTCGGTGTAAATGGGAAACCCGTTCCGAAATTATAACGCAGGCTTGCTTCCCATTGCTTATCCTTTCCAAAAGAATAGTTAGCCACAAAGTTTAAGTTATGGCGACGATCAAAAACTGGAGCATATTCTCTCACGCCATCATCGCGGGTAACTTTACCAACAGAATAGGCCAACCAGAGGTAAAGATCTTTTTTAGTGTACTTCACTAAGAAGTCAACACCCTGCGCTAAGCCGCGTTCCACGATAAAGTTTTTCACTAAAATTTCAGGCTTTCCAACAGAAGTGCTACTCGACTCATCGTAAATCTGGTTGCGGTTCAAGTTGGTGATTTGATCGAATTGCTTAATGTATCCTTCGATATTCACTGAAATTTCCTTGGAAACTTCTATCTCAAAACCAGCTACATAATGCGTCGATTTTTGCAAACTACTAGTTACTTCTTCACCTCTAAAGGTACTGGGAACCTGACCAAGAGAGACACCACTAAGGAATCCGTAGAACAAGTTTACCACATCGCGGTCGGAATTTCCCGCCATTAAGTTTTGCGAGTATAAGCCACCACTAGCTTTAAGACGTAACCAATCATTTACGTTGTACTTCAGCCCTAAACGCGGCTCAATGCTTGCTTCCGCCTGACTACCATAATAATGCACTCGTATACTTGGTTCCGCAATAAGGCGCGTTGAGCTGTAACGGTATTTAAAGAACGTTCCTAATTCGGTAGTGTTTTCGCGTTGCTGTACGGAGCGACCTAAAGGGGCGTCAATTTCAAAATCGGTAGTATAGGTAATGGCCTCAACTCCAAATTTCAACTCATCCGCCTTGCGGAAGAAATAAGTAAAATCCAAGCCACCATTAAAACCAGTAATAGAGCTCTGCTGAATTAACTCGGGCTCTATTGCGGTAACATCGTAAACAGAATAACTCACATCTCCTGAAAGGAGCATTTTTGAGGATGCTGGTACGGCAGTGAAGTTGAAACCAGCACCACGTGAGGTCCAGTCAATACTATTGGCAGAACCATAACGCACTGCATCGTCAAAATTAAATCCGAAGGCATTTATTTGTGAACCGTTGTCGGCTTGAGAACTAAACTTTGCGTAGATATCGGTAAAACTAAAAGGCAGACCATCAAATTCAGTTTCTACGTAAGGATAGAATATTTCGCTGGTTTGGTCGAGATAGGACGTTTTCGCAGATATCAAAAAGGAGGAACTGGCCAATCCTCTTTTATTCTTCTTCCCTAAGGGCGCTTCTAATAATAACTTAGACGTATAAGTACTGGAACTTGCTTTACCTGCAAAGCGACGGCGATTACCTGAACGTGTGCGCACATCCATTACCGCACTATTTCTACTCCCATACTCGGCGCTAAAACCACCAGTATACACATCAGCCGAGCGAATAATATCATTATCGAAAACCGAGAAGAAACCAATACTGTGGAAAGGATTATAAATAATCATTCCGTCTAGTAAAATTAAGTTTTGGATGGGAGCTCCCCCTCTAATGTACAGCTGTCCACCTTGATCACCCGTAGTAATTACACCCGGTAAAACCTGCACGGCCTTAATAATATCGGCATCACCACCCACCGAAAAACGAGTAATCTCTTTGGGATCCAGCGTTACCACAGAGGTTAAAACCTTGGTATCGCGTTCCTTTCGTGCCGCCGAAATCTCTACCTCGTCTAATAATTCGCTGCTTTCACTAAGGTAGATATTTACACTAGCGATAGCGTTTGCTGTAACTTTTATTTCAACACCACCTTCGGTATAGCCAATAAAACTAGCCTTTAAAGTGTATGTTCCGGCCGGAACATTATTAATAATATAGTAACCATTATTGGCCGCAACGGCTCCTAACTTGGTCCCTTCAATCACCACATTGGCAAATGGAACTGGGTTTTCGTTGGTTTTATCGTAAACAAAACCTTTGATGGTACCTGTATTTTGAGCTAAAGCAGAGAAAAAGCTCAAAATTATTAGGCAAAAAGTTAAAATCGACTTTTGCATGTATCTAAGGCCAAGCGGCCAATATAGGGTTATAGATAAACTATTTTAAAGAGTAATTCTTTCAGTAATTCGCTATCGCTGGTACTCGAATTGTTTACTCCTTTAGACTTCATATCGGTCTCGCGCAAATATGCCATAATTCGCGCAATTTTCCGAACATCGTAATACTTTAATGCGCCAAGGTATTCTTGCAAGGCATACATGTTTACTCCAGCCTGCTTCATCATCTCCCCTTGGCTTGCCCCTTTTATTTGAGCTAAGATCATTAAAATGCGGAAGTTGCGGTAAAGTAAACTGATGGTTAATACGAGCGGATTGTCTTTAGGGTTCGACTGAAAATACTGCTGAATTCGCAGGGTTTTTTCAAAATCATTGCGGTTTAAAGCATTGCAAAGCTCAAAGTTGTTAAAGTCTTTGGAAATACCCACATTGGCTTCTACCAACTCCGGACTTATTTCTTCCCCTTTTTTGGCAATCATCGAGAGCTTGGTAATCTCACTATCAATCCTACCTAAGTCGGTACCTAGGCTTTCTGCTAACATCTGAATGGCCTTGCCACTAGCTTTAAGACCATGATCTTTTAGCATCAAGCTAATCCAATCTGGAACTTGATTATCGTAAACTTTTTTGCTTTCGAAAAGCACATGCTTTTTAGCGAGAATCGAGAATACCTTTTTACGCTTATCGGCTTTTTTATATTTGTAGGCAAAGACTAAGACGGTACTGTTTTGCGGGTTTTCCGCATAGGCCTCTAGTAGATCGAGTTTACCCAAATGCTGGGCTTCTTTAATTATAACAACCACCCGTTCAGACATCATCGGATAGCGTTTGGCCTCGCCAATTACCGCATCAATACTAGTATCAGCGCCATATAAGATTACCTGATTGAAGCTCCTTTCAGCCTCGTCTAAGGCGGTATGCTCGATTAACGAAACAATTTTATCAATAAAAAAAGGCTCTTCCCCCGATAAAAAATAAATGGGGCGAAAATCCTTTTTGCGAATTTCATTAATGAGTGTAGAGTAGTCCATAGGAGTGATTGCCTGCAAAGCAACAAAATTAAGCCTTCTCAATTAATAAGCTCAATCAAAAAAATCCTTTCCGCGCAAGCGATTGAGCTTATCTTTGTCTTGTGAAAAACTTGGTCCCTTTAAATTTAGATCCTGCCCCACTTAAGCTTTCGCAGAAAGACGGACAAGTTTACGTCTGGGATCAAATTCGCAAAAAACATTTAGTGCTTACGCCAGAAGAGTGGGTGCGGCAACATCTCATTCACTATTTTACTAGTGAATTGCAGGTTCCTTTGGCAGCATTTAGTTTAGAAGGTGGCTTTCGCCTGAATGGTAAACTGAAGCGCTCGGATATACTCATCTATAAAAATGCCCAACCCTGTCTTTTGGTGGAATGTAAGGCGCCCCAAGTAAAAATCAGCCAAGATACTTTCGACCAAGCCAGTCGTTATAATATGCATTATCAATTACCGTATTTGGCTATTAGCAATGGCCTCGAGCATTATTGGTTGCGCATAAAAGAGGGTGGTAAATCCTATTATTTCACCGAGAAATTAGAACCTTTTAGCGCATGGTAATTTATTTCCCCAAGCGCAAAGCCACTTTAGTTCCGGCTATTACCGACCACGCCGGGGCTAAAATCCATCCCAAGATGGGAATCAAAAATAAACCGTAAAAAAAGAGCCCTACCGTAGTAACGGCTGCGCGGTTTTTCCGCATCCATTTTTCCGTATCCGCATAGGAATAGCGCCAGCGCTCGGCATTATAATCCATCAGGCCGTAGCCTAAATAATACGATTGTACGATTAATATAAAGAAGGGACTGACAATCCCTACCAAAGGAATAAAAGCCAAAATAGAAAGGACAATGGTGAGGGCCATTTCCTTAAGAAAGTTGAGCACATTAATACGAATGGCCCGAATGATATCATTAAACATCTGCGCCAGCGAAAAAGGTGTATCAACACCTAGTTCATCCTTTTCTACTTTCTCGGATAAGAAACTGAGGAAGGGTGATAAGAGAATTAAGGTCGCATATTTAAATAGACTCCCCATGAAAAAGATCATGATGATTTGGAGGATAATGACCAAAACAATGCTGTAAGACTCCAGTTCACCGAGCTGATAACCAAAAAGTCCCAGCACCAGATTTAACCAGCGATTGATATTATTTAGCATCAGCCAAATTAGACCTATCAATAAGCCACTGTAAACTAATATGGGTAAAAGTAAATAGCGTCGGTAGCCTTTTTTAAAGAGCTTTGGGAAGGCCTCAACATAGGCTCCGATACTTATCCCAAGATATTGAAAGAATTGCACCATAAAGATTTATACTTTTGCCGCTTCAAAAATCCGAACATGGAAAATCAATTAAACGCAGTTTCCCCGATAGACGGGCGCTATCGCAAAGTAACTAAAAAGCTTAGCAATTATTTCTCAGAATTTGCTCTTATTCAATATCGGGTGCGGGTTGAAGTTGAATATTTTATTAGCCTCTGTGAACTGCCATTGCCGCAATTAGCCACTTTTGATCATCAGCGCTTCAACGATTTAAGAGACCTTTATTTAGATTTTAGTCTTGCTGATGCAGAAGCGATTAAAAAGATTGAACAAACTACCAATCACGATGTGAAAGCGGTAGAGTACTTTATTAAAGAGCACTTTAGCCGCCTTGGTCTTGAGCAGTTTCAAGAGTTTATTCACTTTGGTTTAACCTCGCAAGACATTAATAATACGGCTATTCCGCTTAGTATTAAAGAATTTATTGAAGAAGACTACACCTCCATTTTAGGGGATTTAATTGTTAGTCTTAGCATTATGGCGGAAGAATGGGCTGATATCCCTATGTTGGCCCGTACCCATGGTCAACCAGCATCCCCCACTATCTTAGGAAAGGAGATCATGGTTTTTGTAGAGCGTTTAGATCAGCAGATGCGTTTGCTTCGTCATATTCCGCATTCGGCCAAATTTGGTGGCGCTACGGGGAATTTTAACGCCCATAACCTAGCCTACCCGAACACGGATTGGCATGGCTTTGCCCAAGAGTTTGTCGAAGAAAACCTCGGCTTACAGCATTCTTGGCCTACTACGCAAATTGAGCACTACGATAATATGGCGGCGCTCTTCGATTGCATGAAGCGCATCAATACTATTATTATAGACTTGGACCGTGATATGTGGACTTACATATCGATGGAATATTTTAAGCAGAAAATTAAGGAAGGTGAAGTTGGCTCTTCCGCCATGCCGCATAAGGTTAACCCGATTGACTTCGAAAACAGCGAAGGTAATTTGGGTATCGCTAATGCTTTATTTGAGCACTTGGCTGCTAAACTTCCCCTTTCTCGCTTGCAGCGCGATTTAACCGATAGTACTGTTTTACGCAATGTTGGGGTTCCTTTTGGCCACACTATTATTGCCATCAACTCGACCTTAAAAGGACTAAATAAATTACTGCTTAATAAAAAGGCATTGGAGGCTGATTTAGAAAGAAACTGGGCCGTTGTGGCAGAGGGTATTCAAAATATTTTACGACGCGAAGGCTATCCCAAACCTTACGAAGCGCTTAAAGCTTTAACACGCACCAATAAGGCCATTGATGAACAAGCCATTGCCGAGTTTATAGATGGTCTAAATGTGAGTGCGGCAATTAAAGCCGAACTATTGGCCATACGTCCCGAAAATTACGTGGGTAGAGCTTAAAGCTCGCCAATTACATGAAGGAAAGAGCCAAAACTCAATAAGGAATAAGAGCTCTAAAAAATATTTCTTAAAAAGGCGGTTTCATGCGAGAAGCCGCTTTTTTTTTGCTTTATTAGGAGCAGCTTAACAATTTAGATTGAATATAACATAAAAGCTTTCTATTAGAGCTAATTAGAAAGCTTCTGTTTTACTATTTTTGCGAACCTTGAAAAAATCCAACAACATGATTTTTGACATCGAAATGATCAAAAAGGTTTACGCCAAATTTCCCGAGCGCGTTGCTGCTGCTCGCAAAATTACTGGTGGACCTCTTACCCTAGCGGAAAAAATTCTTTATGCCCACCTGTGGGATGATAACAACAATACAGCTCATACGAGAGGTAAAAGCTACGTAGACTTTGCCCCGGACCGTGTGGCCATGCAAGACGCAACAGCGCAAATGGCCCTATTGCAGTTTATGCAATCTGGACGTAAGGAAGTTGCGGTTCCTTCTACTGTGCATTGTGATCACCTTATTCAGGCTGAAACTGGTGCAGTAGCCGATTTAAAGAACGCCAAGCAAAAGAGCTCGGAAGTTTTTAATTTTCTTCAATCTGTATCGAATAAATTCGGTATTGGCTTTTGGGAACCAGGCGGTGGTATTATTCACCAAGTAGTTTTAGAAAACTATGCCTTCCCCGGCGGTATGATGATCGGTACCGATTCACATACTGTAAATGCAGGTGGCCTAGGAATGGTGGCCATTGGTGTAGGTGGTGCGGATGCGGTAGACGTTATGGCTGGTATGCCTTGGGAACTTAAATTCCCTAAGCTAATAGGGGTAAAATTAACGGGCAAACTATCTGGCTGGACCGCCAGTAAGGATGTAATCTTAAAACTTGCCGGTATCCTAACCGTAAAGGGAGGAACTGGCGCAATTGTAGAATATTTCGGACCCGGTGCTAAGTCTTTAAGCTGCACCGGTAAAGGAACTATTTGTAATATGGGTGCCGAAATCGGCGCTACTACTTCTACCTTTGGTTACGATAATAAAATGGGCGATTACCTGCGTGGTACTGGCCGTGCAGATGTTGCAGATGCAGCAGATGCTATTGCAGAACACCTTACGGGAGATGAGGAAGTGTATAATAACCCCGAAGCTTATTTCGATCAGGTTATTGAAATCGACCTTAGTACCTTAGAGCCACATATTAATGGACCTTTTACGCCTGATAGAGCCACGCCTATAAGCCAGTTTGCGAAAGAGGTAGAAGCCAATGGCTGGCCTAAAGAATTAGAAGTAGGTTTAATTGGTTCTTGTACCAATTCTTCGTACGAAGATTTAACTCGCGCTGCCTCGATCGCGCAGCAGGCTATCGATAAAAACCTTACCGTACGTTCAGAGTTTACCATTACGCCAGGAAGTGAGCAAGTACGCTTTACTGCAGATCGTGATGGACTTTTAGAAAAATTCAACGCCATGGGTGGGGTAGTAATGGCTAACGCTTGTGGACCATGTATTGGTCAGTGGGCACGCCATACCGACGATCCTACTCGTAAGAATTCAATTATCACTTCTTTCAACCGAAATTTCGCGAAGCGTAACGACGGTAATCCTAATACCCACAGTTTTGTTGCTAGCCCAGAGATAGTTACCGCTATGGCCATTGCGGGAGAGATGACTTTCAATCCATTAACCGATACGCTTACCAACGATAAAGGTGAGCAAGTTAAATTGGATGAGCCCTTAGGTATTGAAATGCCACCGGCCGGCTTTGCCGTGGAAAATAATGGTTATCACCAGCCTGCCTCCGATGGCAGTGAAGTAGATATTAAAGTGGCTAAAGATTCGGAGCGCCTGCAATTATTAGAGCCTTTCCAAGCGTGGGATGGTAAAAATATCGAAGGTATGCGACTAATCATTAAAGCAAAAGGAAAATGTACTACCGACCATATTTCCATGGCTGGTCCTTGGTTACGTTTTCGCGGTCATTTAGATAATATCTCTAATAATACCTTAACCGGTGCTATTAATTATTTCAGCGATGAGGCTGGTCGTGTTAAAAACCTTTTAACTGGTGAAGTAGGTACTGTACCTGATGTTCAGAGAGCATACAAAGCAGCTGGCATCCCCACTATTGTTGTGGGTGACCATAACTACGGTGAAGGAAGCTCGCGTGAGCATGCCGCTATGCAACCACGTCACTTAGGAATGAGAATCGTATTGGTGAAATCTTTTGCCCGTATTCACGAAACCAATCTTAAGAAACAAGGTATGCTGGGACTTACTTTCCAGAATGAAGCTGACTATGACTTAATTCGCGAGGATGACATCATCAGCACGGTAGATCTAGATCAGTTTCAAGAAGGCAAAGCATTGCATTTGAAATTACAACATGCCGATGGTAGCGAAGATATCATTGCCGTTGATCATACTTATAATGATTCACAAATAGCTTGGTTTAAAGCGGGAAGCGCTCTAAACAAGATTAAAAGCGATTTGAAAGGCTAATTAAATTAGAGCTCAATAATAGATCCCTTCTAGCAAATTTGTTAGGAGGGATTTTTTTTTGACTTTTTTCTGGAAAAGGAATAGAAATCACAAATTGTTAATTATATTTGCATTATCAATAGTAATACTATCATATACGCGTTTAACAACTACCTATTGTTAGTATCACTATAATTAAGGGAAAATTAATTGAATTGGCGGCTAGCCTATCCTACTAAAGATAGCTTGGTTGGTTTAACTCTCTCGTTCTTTATTCTTAAAGACGGGAGAGTTTCTTTATTAGGGTCATTGATAATCCCAATCCCCTTAGTGCTAGTCTCAGCTTATTCGAATAAACTCTAGTAAGCTGAGTTTGGCCTAATTCCCTTTGGCTGAGCACGCACACTCTTTACCTTTGCCTTATCTTTGCCTAAATTCCACCCATCGCTAACCACCCAAGCTTAAACATCGTTATATCAACAGATGAAAACTAAAGTCATGAAAAAAATCATTACCCTTTCTATTGCCCTTATGGCAATCTCAGTGCAAGCCCAAAACTTCTCTCCTACCCTTAACCGAAATTTTGAGTTGATTTTTGTGGACTATTTAATGCCGTATAATACCCTAATCAATATCGACCCTAGCACTAATCCAGTTGACACTTTTGGCTTGGTGGAAGTGCTTAAAAATTCCAATGGTGCCTATTTACAAGGACGTGAATTTGAAAATGGCAATTTGATAAGCACCTGGTTATGTGTCAACAATGGCGGCACCAATACAGTTTATTTAACGAATCCTCTTAATGGAGATACCGTGCAAATGGATAAAATTTACCGAGATGCATTCGGCAGAGATACCCTATACCAGACCTATTATGACACCGCCTCACCCGCCACTGGCACTCTTATCCTAAGTGAAGAATTACGCATTCATTATGGCTCCAACGGAATTGACAGTGCTTCTATTTCTGAAGTTAATGGTGGCATTGGTTTTGGAAACAACATAAACTATACGGTTTATCGCAATGCCCAAAATACGGTTGATTCACTTGTGGCCGATATTGAATTTATGGGTAGTAAATTCCCCATTCAGACCTTAATCTATTTCATTTCTAACAATCAATTAGATAGCATCAATTTAAAGAACACGCTTTCGGGAGAAGTGGAAGAGCAAGTAAGAGTTGCCAATAATAGTAATGGACTAATCGAGAAATTTTACATCTACGAAAGAGGTAATAATAATGCTTGGACTCTTTATGATGAATATCACCTAAGTGCCAACACCTTTTTTGGTCTAAGTCAAAAATCTGCTTTAAGCTTAAGCCTTTACCCTAATCCCAGCCAAGGTTTACTAAATTTAAATAACCCTGTGCCCGCTGATCTTAAAATCATCAATTTAAAGGGAGAGCTTGTTTGGGAGCAAAGTGGATTAAGCCCACAATGCCAAGTTAATCTCAAATCGGTAGCGAAAGGTTTATACCTCGCTCAGATTCGCTTAAGTGATGGAAGCTTTCACAGCGAAAAGATATTACTGAAATAAGGTCAACTCCACTATTTACGAGTGCTCCGAGGCCAAACTTAAGGTCGAACTCACGTTAAAATAAAAATCATCATCTTTTTAAGAGTCCGCTTCCAGGCGGGCTTTTTCTTTATATTCCGCTGAAACATTGGTAAAGAAAGTAGCTTTGCAATAACTAGCACTGATTCTTACAAAGTCCGAAAAACCATAAATCTTAAAATACTTTCCGATAAACGAAATTATCCGTGGCCGCTCTTTAAACTTATCATCTTTACACCTCAATACAACGAGATATGAAAAAGAATATAATTTTTGGACTTAGCCTTCTTGCTCTAGTAGCTTGTAATAAAGAAGATGCGCAACCCATTCAAAACGCAGCAGGAGAACAAAATGTTAATTCTATGCAGGAGCTTAACGTGGCAGGTGACTTTAATTGGTCTGCTTCTTTTCAGTCTACGCTAGAAGTTAGTTTCACTAATCCGCATAACCTTTCGGTAGAAGAGGAACTAATTTATATTCTCGATAATAATGATAATACTCTGGCTAAAACTAGAGTTAAGAACGGCTTAGCTTCTTTTGACGTTTACTTACCATCTAACGGTCAGTATAGTTTATACCTTCCTTTTACCGGTCATGAGCAAACCCTAAGTAAGCAATCGAAACAAAACTTCGATCTTAGTCAGAAAATGACTGGGAAAAGAGCGACGCAATTCAATAAAACTGCTTCTAGTTCTTGCACAGTGTGCGAAACACCCATGATCAATAATCTTGCTGAACTACCTGTTCTTACTTTGGGTCGTCAAACCATCATTTCACAAAATTCTGTTCCAGGATGGCAAACTACCGCTACTGATGGCAAAATCGAAATTTGGTCTACGGGCTTTGGTGGCGTAACCGCTCAAGAAGGCAATCAGTTTTTTGAAATCAATGCCAATCGTCCAGGTGCTTTATACCAAGAGCTTTGCTTAGAGCCAGGCTCTACTATTTCTTGGTCCGTATGGCACCGCGGTAGAGCAGGCGTTGACGTGGCGCAAGTTAAAATTGGTGGTTCCTTAGCAACTGCTACAGTAGAAGCTACCATGACAAGTGGAACTTCTACTTGGAACAACTATACTGGTACTTATGCAATTCCGGCCTATCAAACTACTACCCTATTTATTTTTGAAGCCGTAAGTACTGCTGGTGGTGGTTCGGTAGGTAACTTCCTTGATAATTTCCGCATCAGCTGTGATCAAGATGGCGATGGTGTAGCCGATATTAATGATGACTATCCCACCGACCCGAATCGCGCTTACCGTAGCTTCTTCCCTAGTGCAGGAAAACAAATCGTTGCTTTTGAAGACTTATGGCCAGCAACTGGTGACTACGACTTCAACGATTTAGTTTTAAGCAATCAAGTTGAGATTAGCCACAATGCCAATAACGAATTAGTAGATGCTAAATTCGCCGTAAGCATTGATGCAATTGGCGCTGGTTTAGCCAACGGAATTGGCCTTATGCTGCGCAATGAAAGTAAAGCTGTCTTGGCAAATGGTTCTATCACTTCAGTAAGTGGTGATGTAAGTTTAGACCCTGCCAACAACAGCGGATTAATTGTAAGCAATGATGTTTTTGCAAGCATCAGCAGCTATTACCAAAACAATGGTAGTGGTCCCTCCAGAACTCCTGACACCCTAAAATTCACTGTAAACTTCAGTGCCAATGCGGGTAGTGAATTATTACCTGAGCTATACCTTTTCCGCAGCAATGACAGAGCTTTAGAAGTACACCGCAGTGGCTTCTCTCCCACGGCTGCCTTTGATGCTTCCCGCGCAAATACTGTCGATGATAATGGTGATTTTAAAACTGCCAATGGACTACCTTGGGGAATTGAAATTATTACCGAAACCTCTTTCGATCATGCCTTAGAAAAAATTGACATGGTGCAAGCTTACCCTCAGTTTGCTAGTTGGGCTGCATCTGGCGGAAGCCAAAATGCAACGTGGTTCCTAAACCCAGATGTTGAAAAGGTTTTTTAATACCCAACCTTAATTAAAATTTTAAATTGTCATAAATACCTCGTCTCGCAAGGACGGGGTATTTTTTTTTCGAAAAAACTTGAGGAGTCTGAAAAATTTGAACTTACTTTGTACTTCAAAGTACTTTTAATATGAATCAGGAAAAATACCTTCAAGACTTAGCCGAGATCAAAGAGATGATGAATCGCTCTTCGCGCTTTATCTCCCTCAGTGGTTTATCGGGCGTATCAGCGGGTATTTTCGCTCTTATTGGTGCTTATGCTGCCTACGAAACAGTATACAATAATCAGAACTATTTCGATTATCGTCACGCTTATATCACCCAAGAAAGTTTAGTACAGTTAGTCTTAATTGCCGCTCTCACCTTAGCGGGAGCCATAGGAACAGGAATCTTTTTCACCACCCGCGAGAGTAAAAAACGCAAACAAAAAATATGGGATACCCAAAGTAAAAGGTTATTGATAAACCTGGCTATTCCCTTATTTACGGGAGGATTTCTATCGCTCATCCTAATTCGAGAAGGACTGATTGGATTAGTGGCCCCGATGACGCTCATCTTTTACGGATTGGCCCTGGTCAATGCCAGTAAATACACCTTAGGGGAATTGAGGAGTTTAGGGATTTTAGAAATTATTTTAGGTTTAGTGGGCTGTATTTTTATCGGTTATGGCCTCGTATTTTGGGCAATCGGCTTCGGCATTTTGCACATCGCTTATGGTTTAGTAATGCACTTTAAATACCAGCAAGCGTGAAAAACATACTGAAAGATTTAAATAAGGCCTTCGAAAATAAAATTCGCTTGGCCATTATGTCTGCCCTGCTGGTAAACGATTACCTAGACTTTAACAGCCTAAAGGAATTACTGGATGTTACGGACGGCAATCTAGCCAGCCATCTAAAATCGCTGGAAACAAAAAACTATGTCAGTTTTAAAAAGGAGTTTTTAAATCGGAAGTCGCATACCAAGTATTCAGCTACAGAAGAAGGCAAACTGGCCTTTAAACTGCATATTAAAGCGATTGAAAAATTACTGAACTAAAATTTTTTTACCTAATCACTTTGTAATTCAAAGTACTTTTAAAACAACAAAAAAATGACAACAGAAAACAAACCCCTCGAAAAAGTAAATCACATGATTCGCAACTCCATCATGCTAAAGCTGCTGGTAATAACCACATTGATGCTTTTATTATTGATACCCGCCTCAATGATTAACTCCATTATCCAATCGCGCGAGCAAAAAAATAATGAAGCGATTGCCGAGGTGAGCGACAAATGGGCCGATGCTCAAGAAATTAATGGACCCATTTTAAGTGTGCCTCTTATTTACGAATATGAAAAAGACGGCAAGCTAATTCGCAGTACTAAAAATCTACAAATTCTCCCTAAAAGCCTTTCCATCAATGGCGAAGTAGAACCCGAAAAACTCCGTCGCGGTATCTATGAAATTGTGGTTTACAAATCGGATCTGCATTTAGCGGGTGAATTTGATTTAGACCTCGATATCGATAGTACCAATCTCAAGGAAATCCAATTTCACAATGCCTTTGTAACCATTGGCATCTCCGACTTAAGGGGGATAAAAAACATCATTAAGTTTAAATGGGGTCAGGAAGACCTTGAGGTAGAACCGGGTTCCAAGCTCAGTAAAATTATTTATTCTGGCATTCACGTTAAAATTCCGCATCTGCAAAAGCAATGGGGCGCAAATTCTAAATTTCAGTTTAATTTAGATTTGCAAGGCAGTCGCAACCTATCCTTTATTCCTCTCGGCAGTAATACTGATGTAAGCCTTAATTCGAGTTGGAACTCCCCTAGTTTTAATGGAAGTTTTTTACCCGATGAACGCGAAATAAGCAACAGTGGCTTTACCGCTTCTTGGAAAATTTTACAATTAAATCGCAATTTCCCCGAAAGCTGGATTGGCGATTTTAACGCCAAAACCCTGCAAGAAGCTTCTTTTGGTTTAGACCTACTCGTTCCTTTAGATGATTACCAAAAATCGCTGCGATCTTCAAAATATGCGGGAATGACTATCGCCCTTACCTTCTTAATTTTCTTTTTAGTGGAAGTCTTAAACCAGCGTAAAATTCACCCGCTGCAGTATGCCTTAGTAGGATTATCATTAATCCTATTCTACACTTTATTGGTATCCATTTCGGAGCATTCCAACTTTAATTTGGCCTACGGAATATCTACCTTGGGTATTGTTGCTATGATTAGTCTCTATAGCATTAGCATCTTTAAAAAGGTAAAAGTAGTTCTGTTGCTTACCACCATTTTAATCGCTATTTATGGCTTTCTCTTTGTAACCTTACAACTAGCCGATTATGCCTTATTAATGGGAAGTATTGGCTTGAGTCTGATTTTAGGCGGAACCATGTATTTCACCCGTAATATCGACTGGTATAAACTCAATTTTGAGACAAATTAAGTTTTGATTATTGAATCCTTTAGACCCCTAGTCCTTGGCTAGGGGTTTTCTCTGTTATTATAAATGGTAAAAAGCTTCACTCTTAAGCCATGCTCGCAAGCAGCTAGGCTTTAGCAATAAAATCGATTTAGCGACTAATCAATATTCGCTCATACTTTAGTCCCAGCCAAGGATGAGAAACTTGCAGAATATAAAGGCCTCCCCTCACGCTAGCAGGAACTTCAAGCACAGGCTCCGAACCGATAATGCTAGTCTCATGTACGACAGTTCCATCTAAGGCAATTAGGCTTAAGCTGGAACCTTCAGGAAATTCGAGCATGGCTTTTAGCTGCAAGTAATCCTGCACTGGATTAGGATAGAAGGTAAAAACAAAAGGCTGATTTTCTGATTCTAGCGGAATGCTGCGCAAGAAGGGATGAAAACCTCTTTTACCGACCTTAAAAACGCCTGCTTCATTACGATCCCAATCGACATAGCTAACATATACCTCACCTTGGTTGGAAAAGTGAAGGTCAAGTATTAAAAATACGGAAGCACCATTATCCAACAACTTATCATAGCGAACGAAACCTGTACTGTCTATCAACATTATTCGTTCATAGGTTTTAGTCCAGTTTAGATCTGGTCGATACTTAGTTCTAAGTAAATAAAATCCGTTTTTCTCCCATATGCTGATAGGATACACGAAAGAGTTACCGCCACCAAAGAGACCACCACTACCATTTTCTATTAAATAAGGGTTGCTTATTTTAAAACGCAGAAGCTCTTTACCTGCGAGAGAATGTACCTGAATACTATGTTCGGCTCTAGCAGAAATACTATCCAGCTCTACTTCGGTACTTATTTTATAAGGAAGCGATCTAAACTTTGGACTTAATCCTACAATGCCTTCATGAAGAAGGCATTCCACTTGTCTGGTAGGACCCCATTGTCCAGTAGTTCGATGTATTGCATAAACCTTCACTTGCCGAATACTGTCTATATTAGGTCGATAAATACCATATAGACTATCCCCTTCTTCCAACCACTGCAAATAATGATGCTCCAGTCTGCCTCCTGGTAAACTATCCTCATTTAAAGCCCGCACGAAATTGCCGTACAAATCCCTAAGCGAAATGTGACCTTCACCAAGATTAGTCCAAATCAAGCTATCGGATCCTTGCGTAAAAGCCCTGCCTCTAAGTACATTAGGGCTTAGTTTTCCAATAATCTTCCCCGAATCAAAACTGATTAGATCATCTTTAATTTCAGCAAAATTGCTATTGCTTGAATCCCATTTTTCTTGACGAAAAAAAAATGCGTTTAATTCTGGTAGCACTCCTTTAACACTACCATAATTCATGGCCGTATCCTTAGGTAAGTATCGGTATGTTAAGCTATTACCATTATCGCTATTTAACAGTCCTATAAACCCACCTTGGCCCGGATCGTAAAGACCTCCCGTTATACCAAAGATTGCTATGGCTCCGTCCCAAGCTTCACTCAAATATCTACCTCCCTTAATACTATCCCCTTGTGGGTTGAGATACCAAGCGGTGCTAGTCCATTGTCCTAGGCAGGAGCTAAAACTGGAGGTTAAAACCAATAAAAAGACTAAAATTCGATTCATATAGCTAGGCTTTTTCTTTTGCTGCAACTAAGGCATAAACCATCGGCAATTTTGCTTCTATGCCCTTTATTTGAAAGCGGCTCGGTGCTATTTCCACCATATTAGCAAAGCAGTTATAGGGCGAGTAATCAAACTCTTGAAAAGTCTCCAATTGCAAACCTGCTCCAGAAAGACAACCTAAAACCTCCGCTAAAGAATGATTCCAACTAATGGTTTCAATTTCAATCTGCTCCTCTTTAGCTGCATAGGTTCCTTGCTGCTTTTCAATAATTGGATCCGCTTTAAAATAAGAGTACTCAACCTTTTTGAAATCATTATCGAACATCCACACCACCGGATGAAACTCGGCAAATACCAATTGTCCGCCAGGCTTTAAATAACGCGCTATCAAATTCGCCCATTTCTCTAAATCGGGCAGCCAACCGATGGTACCGTAGCTGCTAAATACTACATCAAACTGCTCGTCCAAATGCTCTTCTAAAGAATAAATGTCGCAACAAATAAAACGAGCATTTAACTTACAAGCTTCGTTTAATTCACGCGCCTGCGCAATGGCTTTATCGGAAAGGTCCACTCCTACCGCATCTGCTCCCAAGCGCGCTAGCGACAAAGTATCTTGTCCAAAATGACATTGTAAATGCAAGACTTTTTTGCCCTGCAGATTAGGTAAAAGAGCGGCTTCGATACTGTTTAAGGAAGTCTTTCCTTTCAGGAAACTAGCTACATCGTAAAAATCGGATTGATAATGCGAGTCGATACGCTTATTCCACGAAGCGCGATTTATTTCTAAATACTCATCTGCCTTAGCGCCCATACTATTTTTTTGAAGAGAAATTATAACTTAATCCCAAGAGGCTTCGAAGGATTCCACCGTCAAAATTACTATTAAGATAAGGGGATATCTCAAAAGCGACTTGGAAATTAGGATGTTTCTGCCAAGGCTTAAAACGCAGTCCGAAATGCAGTAAATAACCATTGGTAAAGGTCAAATCTTCGGCCGCATAAAAGGGATTGAAGTTAAAGCCCAAGCCGCTGTATACGTTGTAATAGTCGCGCTTTCGGAAATTCACCATGGCATTTACTTCCATATTCACATTGCTCAAAAAGGTATTGCTTTCCAGTCGTCCATCCAGCCAAAGTGTTTTTTCGCTGTCGCTAGATAGGGCCACAATCGATTGAAAGGGATAATAGGATAAAGCCACCTGCGCCTTAAGGCCATTTAGGCAGAGAAAGGTAAACAGCAAAGTATTAATTAGTAGTCTCATAACAAGTCAATTAGTTTGCAATAGCAGGCTTTAGGCTGATAGAAATCATCGAATAATAAGGGATAGTCTTCACGCTGGTAAAAGTCGCGAATCCACGAATTGGCATCACTTAAACCCCAAAAGCTTATTCCATATTGATAGCGGCTAGGTAAAGATTTGTAGGCTAAAACTACCGTGGCCAAAACATCGGCCTGCCGGTTAAATAACTCTTCTTTATCTAAATCGCTTTTATTAAAGGGATTTACGGAAATATCCACTTCGGAGAGGTGGACTAATAAGCCGGTTTCACCTGCCGCCTGAATCGCGCTGTTTATTTGTCCTCGGCTAGGATAATTTATGGCAATATGCATCTGCATGCCAATGCCGTGAATAGGCACCCCGCGTTGTTTTAAATTGCTAAGAAAAGTAAAAACCGCTGCGCGTTTTCGCTCGTTATAAGCTAAATTAAAATCATTGTAAAAAAGCAATGCCTGCGGATCTGCCGCATGAGCATAACGAAAAGCCTTCTCAATATAGCCATCGCCTAGGTGCTGTCGCCAGATGGAATTTCGCAGCGTACCGTCTTCATTAAAAGCTTCGTTAATTACATCCCAGGCGGCTACTTTCCCTTTAAAATGCTCACAGATAGATTGAATGTGATTCTTAAACATCGCTTCCCACTGGGCTTTCGTCCCTTGGTAGTTTAGCATCCAAGTGGGCAATTGCTTATGCCAAATTAAAGTGTGGCCGTGGATGCGTTGCCTATTTTGTTGGGCACGCGCTACCAAATCATCCGCTTGGGACCAGAAAAAAATATTCTCTTGGGGATGGAGATAAGAAGGCTTGAAAATATTTTCGGGGGTGATGCTATTGAACTGTTTACTGACCAAAGTATCGTACTGCGGCAAACTGAAATAAGTCGGATCTACCGCCACACCCAGAGGGAAATTTGCCTGCTGATAGAGGGACTGCTCTAGTCCACATTCTTCCGAACTAGGCTTTTCACAAGCGCTAATGAGAATAATAAATACTAGATAAAAAATCCTTTTTGGTATTGCCATGACTTTGTCTAGTATCAGTTCACCTTATAATTAAGTTTGTAATAGTACTCAAGAAAGTTAGTAATCCATCAAAGAGATTTGTTCTTCAAGGTATTGGGATTTTGACGGGCATCAAATACATCAATAATCCGCAAATGGTCTTCATGCACTCTGTATATGACTTTAAAGTGCCGGACCACCGCACGTCGAAACTCCTCGCCTAGGAGTTCTTCTACTTGATATTGATCCTTATAACTTATACTCTCCGCAGCAGAAATAATTTCTTCAATAATCTTGTCAGCAGCAGGGGTGCTTTTTTCTGCATAGAAATCCCAAATGTCTTTCAATGATAATCTGGCAATGTTTGACCAGACTATTTGCTCCATGAACGAACTTCACTTTTCAATTCCTTATGGCTGATGTATTCGCCGCGATCCACCGATGCATTAGCATCTTTTACCCTCTTTATATACTGCTCTTTGTTTAGAGGCTCTCCTGCCGCTGTATGAGCCACAATTTCCCCTTGAGCTTTTAGTTCCTCCTCTAAAACTCCCTCTAATCGTTTAATTTTCTGCAAGTCCGTAAGCTTCATAAAGTCTTCAATAAACCTATATTTCCGTACAGTCAGTTCCATTTTTGCGTCCATTTCAAACAAAGATAAAGTTTTTTAATTGGCTGTTTTGCGGTCTTGTGAGGTACCCATTTCTCTTGAAGAAAAGAAGATCTTATTGGTATTGCGTAAACATTCCCTTGGAAGGAGCACGTTCTTTAAATTTCTTTGACTAAGATCAAAATTTACATTTGGATAGATAGAAAAACCTCAAGTACCTTTATTCAACACTTTAATAGGACTAGTACTTACTAGTTTCCCTTTGCTAAAGAGCATATGTCGAGTATACAGGGTGAATTTTTCAATATTCTTCTTATCCTGCTTAAGTAAGTCGGCGATAAACCTTTCGTGGTATTTGTAACAGATGTCGGTATCATAATACTCACCGTTAACCGCTAATAGAGGGTATTTTAAAGCATCAAGCTTTTGAGCCCTTATAACCTCCATGTCAAAGTAATCCGCAATAATAATTAGGGTATAACCTTCAGATTGGTAGGCTTCACCTACATGATCTAATGGGTAGCAAAGAGGTGCGCTACAGTTTGGAGACCAAAAATGGACCAAGACCGAATCACGGCTCTGCATAAAGTCTAAAAGCTGATCGGCTTTAATCTTGTAGATGGTATCCTTATTGGATAGTTGATCAATAGAAGACTCATCCTCTAAAACTACGATTCTTGATTTCTCTTCGGCTGACAATTTCCTATAGCCACTATTATAGCCACTTAGCTCAATAGTAATACAACTTGAAAGAAAAAGAATTGATAGAATAAAAAATACGCTTCGCATAGCTGAAGATACAAGAAGGTTTAATTGCAAAGACAGGCCTTTCACTAATGGCTTTAAGAGCCTATTTAAGAAAATCGAATTTAAGAATTTTATCTTAGGAGGTGGATGCCTAATTCTTAATCCAAAATAGAGCTCAGGTTTCTAAAAACTGCCTCCTACTCCTATAAGGGGCTGTGCAAAAATATTCCCTTTGAAAACCAAGCCCTTGACTTTTTCGCATCTACAGAAAGTGTGAGCGAACAATCTTTTATCTAATTTTGCTATCATTCTAAAATAAATAGCATAATGCAGAGCGGAACCCAAAAAACAGTCCTTCATTTAGATCTTGACAGCTTCTTTGTTTCGGTAGAGCGACTGACTAACAGCGCTTTAAACAACAAGCCTGTTTTAGTGGGCGGTACGGGCGGAAGAGGTGTGGTGGCTTCTTGTAGCTATGAAGCGCGGCGTTACGGTGTTCACTCGGGAATGCCCATGCGCACTGCCCTTCAGCTTTGTCCCGAAGCGATTGCCATTAAAGGCGACAGCAGTCGCTACAGCAAGTATTCTACTATTATTACCGAAATAATTAAGGAAGAAGTGCCCCTTTTTGAAAAGCCCAGCATCGATGAATTTTACGCCGACCTTACCGGCATGGATCGCTTTTTTGGTTGTTTTAAAATGGCTACCGAAATGCGTGATAAAATTATTAGAGAAACCGGCCTTCCTATTTCCTTCGGGCTTTCTACCAATAAAACTGTAGCTAAAGTGGCAACTGGCGAAGCCAAGCCAAACAATCGCTTAGAAGTTTCCAGCGGTTTCGAACGCCCTTTTCTCGCGCCCTTAGCGGTGAAGAAAATTCCTATGGTAGGACAAAAAACGGGTTTATTATTAAACCGTATGGGGGTGCGCTATATTCACACTTTACAGGAGATGCCCGTAGAATTAATGGAAAAGGCCATGGGCAAAAACGGCATTAATATCTGGCAAAAAGCCAATGGCATCGACAACAGTCCGATTGTTCCTTATCAGGAAAGAAAATCCATTTCTTTAGAACGCACCTTTCAGAAGGATACCATTGATGTGCAAAAGTTAGAGACCCTCATTATTGCCATGGCCGAAACCCTTGCTTTTCAACTGAGGCAAGGCAATAAGCTCACGGCCTGCGTTACGGTGAAAATCCGCTATTCCGACTTTAACACTTATACCCTGCAAAAGCGCATCCCCTACAGCAGTAACGACGATGTATTAATTGCCAGCGCGAAAGAACTCTTTAAAAAACTCTACCACCGTCGCTTATTAGTCCGCTTAATTGGCTTGCGCATGAGCCATTTAGTAGGCGGTGGTCATCAGATAAACCTTTTTGAAGACAGCGTAGAGAAAATCCGCCTTTACCAAGCCATGGATGCCATGCGTAATCGTTTTGGGCAAAATGCCGTTTCGCGGGCCAAAACCATGGAATCGAAGGGTCTGGGGCGCTCCAATCCCTTTAACGGTATGCCTTCCGCAATAATGGCGCATCGCCGCGGCTAAAGCTAAAATCATGCTCAACAATCACAGTTATTACAGTTTAAGCTACGGCATCCTCTCCCCTAAAGAGTGGGTAGAATGGGCGCAAGAGAACCAGGAAGAGCAGATTTGCCTCACCGATATTAATTGCACCGCCGGGAATATTGAGTTTATCCGTCTCGCTAAAGAAGCAGGCATTAAACCCATTGTGGGCATCGATTTTAGGAATGGGGTGGAGCAGCTTTATATTGCCCTTGCTCGCAACCGCAGCAGTTTCGCTGAAATGAATCGCTTCCTCTCCCAAGAACAAATAGAGGGCAAAGGCCTTCCGGCAGAAGCGCCTTTAAAGGAAGCCTTTATTATTTACCCTTTTGATAAGGTTCCCCAGCGTGCCCTCTACCCTTACGAGTATATTGGCATTGCCCCCCATGAGCTCAATAAACTGCGCTTTTCGGTTTTAAAAAATGAAACCGATAAAATGGTTATGCTGCGCAGCAACAGCTTTCGCGAGAAGCGCGACTATAATACCCATCGTCTTTTAAGAGCCATCGGTGAAAACAAACTGTTAAGCAAATTAAAACCCGAAGAACAAGCTCCGGCGCAATGGGGCCTGCTAAACAGTAAAGAGCTGAGCGAACTTTACCAAGACTTTCCCAAAATTATTGCTAATAGCAAAAGGCTTTTGGAAGAATGCGAACTCGACTTTGAGTTTAAAAATTACAGTCGCAGCGAAAACCGTCGCTACTATACCGACAGCGCCACGGGCGACCGCGAAATCATTCGTTCCCTCTGCTATAATGGTTTGGAATACCGCTATCCCAATCCTAGCCCAGAAGTGTACGAACGCCTAGAAAAAGAACTAGATGTAATTGAGAAACGCGGTTATTACAGCTATTTCCTCATTAACTGGGACATTGTAAACTACGCCCGCCGCAAAGGTTATTTTTACGTGGGCCGCGGTAGCGGTGCCAATAGTTTAGTGGCCTATATTTTACGCATCACTGATGTAGATCCGATTAAATTAGACTTGTACTTCGAGCGTTTTATAAACCTATCTCGGCGACAGCCCCCCGATTTTGACATTGACTTTTCTTGGCGCGACCGGCAAGATATTACCCGTTATATCTTCGAGCGCTTTCCTAAAGCCTGCTTACTGGGTTCGCATACTACTTTTAAGTACAAGGCTATTGTGCGCGAGTTGGGAAAAGTATTGGGTTTGCCCAGCCGCGATATTGATCAGTTAAGCACTTGGCGTAAAGAAAAGGCAGAGTTGGACGATATGCAGAAACTAGTTTTAAAATACGGTCAGCGCATTGAAGGCTTCCCGCATCATCTTACCATACACTCCAGTGGCATTCTTATTCCCGAAAATGATATTTACCAATATGGTGCTACCCTCCTACCGCCCAAAGGTTTTCCTACTAGTCATTTCGATATGTATTCGGCCGAAGATATTGGGCTTTATAAATTCGATATTCTCGGGCAAAGAGGTCTCGCTAAAATTAAGGATGCCCTCCTATTGGTCAAGCAAAATTACCCCGAAGCGAAAGATTTAGACATCCATAAAGTGCAGCCTTTTTATGAAGATGAAAAAATAAAAAGCATGCTGCGCGAAGGACAAACCATGGCTTGTTTTTACGTGGAGTCGCCTGCTATGCGCGGACTGTTACGCAAGCTCCGAGCCGATAGTTACCTCGGTCTGGTAGCGGCTAGCTCCATTATTCGTCCGGGGGTTTCCGCTAGCGGCATGATGGCCGAGTACATTAGGCGCTTCCGCGATCCTAAACTGCGTAAATACATTCACCCGAAGATTGGCGAAATATTAGGCGAAACCTTTGGGGTGATGGTCTACCAAGAAGACGTGCTTAAAGTAGCGCATTACTTTGCGGGCCTCAGTTTAGAAGAAGCGGATGTGCTGCGCCGTGGCATGAGTTGGAAGTTTCGCGAGCGCAACGAGTTTGATAGCATTAAGGATAAGTTTTTTAGCAATTGTAAAGAAAGGGGCTATCCCGATGCCGTTACTAGCGAAGTGTGGCGACAAATTGAAAGTTTTGGCAATTATGCTTTTGCCAAAGGACACTCGGCTAGCTATGCTGTAGAAAGTTACCAAAGTCTTTACCTTAAAGCCTATTACCCGCTAGAATATATGCTGGCTACCCTAAATAATGGCGGAGGATTTTACAGTGTAGAAACCTACCTCAACGAGTTTCGTTTAAACGGAGGAACGGTAGAAGCCCCCTGCGTTAATCATTCTGAAATGGAAAGTACGCTGCATCAAAAACACCTGTTTTTAGGCTTCCAAAACTTAAAAGATTTTGAAGACCGAGTGGTGCTGAATATTCTCCGCGAAAGACATTTAAAGGGGAAGTATACGAGTCTGCACGATTTTACCGAACGCGTAGAAATTTCCTTGGAACAACTAATTATCCTCATTCGCATTAATGCCTTTCGTAGCATTGAGGCCGACAAGAAAAAACTATTGTGGGAAGCGCATTTTCTTTTAGGGTCGGCTAAAAAATCGGCCCCTGTCAGCGACCTCTTCCGCAATGAGCCCCCCAAATTAGTAATCCCCGAACTGGAGCATCATCAGCTCGAAAATGCGGTAGATGAAATTGAACTGCTGGGCTTCCCCTTAAGTTCGCCTTTTCATCTCGTGCCAAGCCTACCCGAAAACACCATTGCCGCCCAAGACATTCCGCGGCATAAAGGGCAAAAGGTGCGCTTATGCGGATACTTAATTCACGTTAAGAATCTTAGCACCCGCGCCCAAGTTTCGCAGCACATGATGTTTGGAACCTTTTTAGATCAAGCCGGGCATTTTATTGATACCGTTCACTTCCCGCAATCGGCTGCCCAATATCGCTTTAAGGGAAAAGGGATTTATTTAATTGAGGGCTTGGTAATTGAAGAGTATGACTTTTATAGTGTAGAGGTTTTGTATTTAGAGCGGCTGCCCTATGTTAATTTTGAGGATGTGTGAATAATGAAGTTTAACCACCGAGGACAAAGAATAACTGCACCGAAAACCCTCTGTGAACTTTGTGTAACTCTCCGTGTGCTTTGTGGTAAAACCATCGGGCTTAACCACAGAGAACACGAAGTAGACACAGAGAACGCAAAGAATAGCCGCACCGAAAAACCTCCGAGAACTTTGTGTCCACCTCAGTATGATTTGTGGTTAAAACAAATAAGTACTTATAAAGTCCACCTTAGCGCAGTTGTGCTAAACTCCGTGTAATTTGTGGTAAAAAACCAGAACCACTCAGAATGAATAACTCAGTAAATCAGATTGCCAAGGTAGTTATTGGATGTGCAATAGAGGTACATCAAGCTTTAGGACCAGGTCTATTAGAAAGTGCCTATCAAGAATGTCTGCTTTTTAAGCTAAGGCAAGATGGTTTATTGGTGGAAAAAGAAAAGCCGATACCCGTAGTTTTTGAAGAAGTAAAACTAGAATGTGGTTACAGAATAGATCTATTGGTGGAAAATAAAGTAGTGATCGAATTAAAAGCGTAGAAAGCTTGACTGATATTCATCTAGCTCAAACCTTAACTTATATGAAGCTTGGAAATTATAAACTCGGGCTTCTAATAAATTTCAATGTATCACTATTAAAACACGGAATAAAAAGAGTGATAAATGGTGACTTAAATCAATAACCACTCGGTAAGATTTGTGGTAAAAAACCATCGAGCTTAACCACAGAGAACGCAGAGTAGACACGGAGAACACAAAGAATAGCCGCACCAAAAAAAAAAAACGTGAACTTTGTGTAAGTCTCCGTGGGCTTTGTGGTGAAAAGTCATCGGGCTTAACCACAGAGGAACACAAAGAATAGCCGCACCGAAAAACTCTCTGTCGGCTTTGTGGTAAAAAAGCGAGAGTGACTCGAAAAAAAACATGTAGTTCAAAAACCATCCTTAACTTTAACCCATGTGTTACGATTCTGCCGCCCTATCCAAAAGAAGTCTCGACTATGCCAAGCGCGTGGGTTATGGCCCCGAAACCATTGAAGAGCTGGAACAACAATTTTTACGTTTACGCGAAATTAGTGGTCCCGTTTTTCATGCCAATGGTTATGATCATCCGGCTTTACCGATCGTTTTAGAAGAAGAAAAAAAAGAGGTAAAACTCTTTCAATGGGGCCTTGTTCCTCAGTGGACCAAAAATTTAGAACAGGCGCAGCAAGTTTGGAATCGCACCTTAAACGCCCGCTCCGAAACCATTTTCGAAAAACCCGCTTATCGAGAAGCCGCCGAAAAACGACGTTGCTTGGTGGTATTGGATGGATTTTATGAGCATCACCATAAGGGCAGCAAAACCTTCCCTTATTATATCCAAATGGCCAATAAAGAACCGATGATTATGGCGGGAATTTACGAGCGCTGGATTAATCCTGAAGATCAAAATAGCCTTTTCACCTTCAGCATTGTAACCACTCGTGCCAATAGCCTTTTACGGGAAATTCATAATAATCCCAAAATGAAGGAGGCTCGCATTCCCCTTATTCTCAATCGTGAAAAACAGGAATTATGGTTAAGTAAGCTATCTCCCGAAAGGGATGAAAAAACCTTTTCAGAGATTTTTAAGCCCATTGCTAGTGAGGAGCTTATAGCGCATACGGTGGCCCCTTTGCGGGGGATGCATAAAGTGGGAAATATACCGCTGGCCCATGAAGAAAAAGTTTATCCCGTATTAATGCAGGATGATAGTGACGAGCACGGGCAGATTTCTCTATTCTAAATGAACGTTCAGGCATAGGACCTGTTACCTTATAAAGACAAATACCAATCCATGAAATTAGAAAACAAAGTAGCTTTTATAACCGGTGGCAACAAAGGCATCGGATACGGCATCGCCGAATATCTTTTAAAAGAAGGCATGAAAGTAGCGATAAGCAGTCGTAGTATCGCATCTGCGCAAGCGGCCGCCAAAGACCTTGCCCCACAGGGTGAAGTGCTAGCTTTAGAATTAGACGTACGCGATTACCGCGCCCAAGAAAAAGCAGTAGCTGATATTTTAGCGAAATGGGGACAATTAGATTTGGTGGTTGCCAATGCTGGTATCGGCCATTTCGCCCCTATTGAAGATATGGATATTGAGGAATGGAAGGCGGTAATCGACACCAATGTAAACGGGGTGTTTTATACTTCCAAAGCGGCCGTTCCTGCACTAAAGGACAGCAAGGGTTATATTATTACCATCAGCAGTTTAGCCGGAACCAACTTCTTCCAACAGGGAACTGCCTACAATGCCAGTAAATTTGCCGTTACTGGTTTTAGTCAAGCCATGATGCTCGATTTGCGTAAATATGGCATCCGCGTAAGTACCATTATGCCCGGCTCTGTAACCAGTCATTTTAATGGCCATGAACCAAGCGAAAGTGATGCTTGGAAAATTCAACCCGAAGACATAGGCGAATTAGTGGCGGATCTTATGAAAATGAACCCCCGCACCCTACCCAGTAAAATTGAGGTAAGACCTACTATACCGCCATCTGCGAAAGCATAAGCAACCTATTTTTAATTAAGCCCATTGCTAGTAGTAATGGGCTTTTTTTAGGGAGTGATTTAGAAAATCTGTGGATTATAATCCTTCTTGTGCTTAGGACCGATATTGCGATATACCTCTTGGATATAGGTCATATCTTCTTCGAAAACGCCCGTAGGATGATAAACTCCTAGCACGCCCGCCTCCTTTTTATCATAGTCTAAATAGCCTAAACTGATGGGAACTTTAGCCTCTATGGCGATGCGATAAAAGCCAGTTTTCCACTTCGGCACCCATTTGCGCGTTCCTTCGGCGGGGACTAAAACCACCATTTTCTTCGACTTTAACTGCTCAATGGCATAGTCGGTTAAATTATTACGGGTTTTAGAACGGTTTACTCCAACTGCTCCCGTCCAACGAAAAAAATAGCCGTGTAAACCCTTGGTATAAAGGTCTTTAATGAAGTATTTTAGATCAAGACCCATTACCCAAAACGCCGCTAAAGCATAGGGGAAGTCCCAATTTGAGGTATGTGGTGCTGCCACCATCACCGAATGCTTCATTTCTTCCGTTATCTCTGCTTTCAACTTCCAACCAGCAAGTTTGAAGAACATATTTCCCAAAAACCTTTTCATGGCTGCAAATTACTATAATAGTGATTAGTATTTTTGATAAACTTTAACTCTAAAAATTGAAAGGCCGAACCCGCATAGCTCCTACTCCTTCGGGATACTTGCACCTTGGAAATTTATTTTCCTTCGTAAATACTTGGTTATTGGCGCATCAATGGGAGCTTGAGCTTTTACTCCGTATCGACGATATGGATCAGGCGCGCCTACGAATGACTTATCTGGATGATATTTTCCGCACCATAGAAAGCCTTGGCCTCGACTATGATATTGGCCCTTCTGGTCCAGGTGATTTTCTGGAAAATTGGTCCCAACGCAAACGCAAATCGCAATACGACGATATCATTGAACGCCTGAAAGACGAAGGTAAACTCTACCCCTGTGCTTGCTCTCGCAAGGAGCTTTCCACCCATTTACGCTCAGAGCATTTTAGCCAAAATTGCTGGAGCAAGAAGCACGCATTTGCGGCCAAGGGGCAAAAATGGCGTTTGAAATATGAAGGTGAATCCGTGCGTATTTTAAATGAGCAAGGCGAAAGCGAAGAGTCGCAGCTCGCTAATGAAGTTTGGGATTTTGCGGTTCGTCGGAAAAATGGCGACCCCGCTTATCAGCTTTGCTCCTTCAGCGATGATTTACATTTTGGCATTAGCCACATTGTACGCGGTGAAGATTTGCACTATTCCAGTTTTGCACAAGCCTATTTGGGGGAAATATTAGGCGAAAAAAGATTTCGCAAGATGCGTTTTTACCATCATCCATTGGTAAAATATGAAGGGGAAAAGCTTTCAAAAAGTCAGTCTGCCCCCGCGGCTAAATATTATTTGGGCGGCCGTAGCAATAAAGAAAGAGTTTTAAATTTTATTGCAGCGGAATTAGGGCTAAAAGGTTCGTTTTCGGTTTTAGGGGATTTGAGGGAGGCGTATGCGGAGAGTAGGAATTTATAATTAAAAGGTAATAGAGTTAGAATTCAAATGTAATGAAGCCCTGCGATTTATCGCGGGGAATTATACGGAACTAATTTTAGTTGGAATTTGGTGGGATCGGGTTTTCGATATTCCAGTTGTGAATTGGTATTGATGATTTTTTTTTTGATTAGCATTATTTCACCCTTACAGGGTTTGGATTTCGGGTTTTTTACATTTTCTATAATCATGTCGTCCCTACGGGACTGTTAGCTTCGCAGTAGAGTGATAATTCGATTTCTGAATTAGAACATAAGGGTTATCGGCATCATATAAAAACAGATTACTAAGTTTAGCTGCAGATTTTTAGTCCTAGAATGGCTTAGCTTTGGATGACCAGTTAAAAGAGTTCACCTTTTGAAAAGAATCCCGGAGGGATGACATGATGGTAGCTAAAATCTTTGAGCGTTAAGCCAATCCCGGAGGGGTGCAATGATTAATTAAGTCAATCATGTCCCTACGGGACTGTTCGCTTAGGAGAAGAGTAATAATTCGATTTCTGAATTAAACCTAAGGGTTATCGGCATCATATAAAAACAGATTACTAAGTTTAGCTGCAGATTTTTAGTCCTAGAATGGCTTGGCTTTAGATGACCAGTTAAAAGAGTTCACCTTTTGAAAAGAATCCCGGAGGGATGAAATGATGGTAGCTAAAATCTTTGAGCGTAAACCCAACCCCGGAGGGGTGACATGATTAATTAATCAAGCCAATCAAACAAATATTTTTCCTTGTATTCGATTTGGAAGGACTCTAAAAAAGAAAGATATTCCTCCTGAAAATTCTTCCTTTTATGATGCTCCTCTTGTTTTAAAATATAATTGTAAACCCTTTCAACTTGAGAATGGGAGTGGGAAAAGGCACCATAGCCTTCTTGCCACTCAAATTTTCCGATTAAAAAATTCCGCTTATTAATAAAATTACTCGAGTTATTCTTTATCTCTCTAACCAAATCTGAAAGCTTCATTGACGGACTTAAACCAACAAAGACATGAACATGATCGGCTACTCCATTAACAATAATTGATTTTTGATCCTTGGCAGCTATAATACCCGTCATATACTTAAATACCTCCTGCCTCCAAGGTTTTTCAAGTAAGTTACCTCTTCCTTTCACACTAAAAATAAGATGAATATAAATTCGTGAATAGGTATTCGCCATGGCTTATTATTTTCAATTAGACTTATGCAAACGAGCTCTGTGACTTAAAAATAACATCTAATTGAAAGCTAGGTAATTAAAGACAATTCCTAAACAGCAAATAAACACTTAGCCGAAATTTAAATTTTCTAGAGCTGAGGAATAATTTTTCAGACCCTTCTGTCGTCCCAATCAGATTTTTGCTCAGATTTTACTCCCCCCCCTCTTATTCAAAATACGCATCTGGGAAACCGAGCAAATAAATACGCTCTGAAGCCCGGGTAAAGGCGGTATATAACCAACGTAAATAATCGAGATTCAAAGGCTCGTCGGCGGGGCGCCAGGGGTGATCAACAAAAACCCTTTGCCATTGCCCACCCTGTGCCTTATGACAGGTAAGTGCATAGGCGAACTTTACCTGCAGGGCGTTTAGGTACGGGTTTTCCTTTAAGGCCAACATGCGTTCGGCCTTGGTGGGCAGATCGGTATAATCTTCCGCAACTACCTCAGCGAAAGCCTTTTGTTCATCCCAACTTAAAGAGGCGCCTTCATAATTAAGGACTTCCAAAAAAATGAGGGTTTCAAAAGGATTGGCTTCAAAATCGCTGAAGCGCAGTTTCACACGAGCAAAACGTCGGTCGTAAAGCTCGATGTACTCATATATTTCCAGCAGTTCCAGAATATCGCCATTAGCGACAAAAGCCGCTTGGTGATTATCGGGTAAGGCGGTATAATTATTCTTAACCACCATGAGAAAATCGCCTACTGAAATCTCATCTTCCTGCCAAAGCACGCGCATGCGCAATTGCTGATTGTATAAATTGGCTTTTTTATTAGAGCGGGTAATTATCGCCATTTGCTCCCGTCCTACTTGAGAAACCGCTTCATTTAAGGCGTCTTCTACTTCATTGCCATTTTGTAAACGGATAACATCTGGTCCTAATTGAAATACGGGCTGTGGAAAGGGAAATTGGGACTGAATCTCGCGTAAGCGGGTGGCATTTAAAAGCAAGACTGAATTTTCTTCCTGCCGCATTACTTCGGTCAATTCTATTTCGGAAGCCTCGAAACTATAATGACGTAAAAGGTGATTGACATCTAAAGCGGGACTTTGATCGCTATGAATGGGGGGCAGCTGAGCGGTATCGCCCACCAATAGCAATTGGCAGTTTTTACCGAGCGCCACGAATTGCATTAAATCGGACAGTAAGCTACTGTTATACTCACCCAATTGATCATTAATCATGGAGGCTTCATCTACCACAAATAAACAATCGCGCGCTTTATTCGGTCGTAGCCGGAAGACCATTCTACCCAAACGATCGGTTTGTAATTGATAAATGTATTTATGGATGGTAAAAGCCTGCTTGGCACTGTAGTTACCCATAACCTTGGCCGCTCTTCCGGTGGGAGCCATAAGCACAGCCGAGCGATTAAACTGAGGTAAAGTTTTAACCAATGACTTAATTAAGGTTGTTTTTCCTGTTCCGGCGAAGCCTTTCAATAAAAAAATTGTGTTGGGCTTTCCATCACCACAATAAATAGTAAGTCCCTGCAAAGCAAGCTTTTGGCCCTGGGTAGGCTGAAAAGGAAAACCCTCTAAAAGTTTATAATAAAAGGATCTTTTCCATTCTCTGTTCATGCTTCAAAAGTAGGGTGGAAAAAAGGAGTTTGCCAACTAAAAAAAATTGTAGATTTGTCGCAATCACAAAAGCAAAAGCCAGAAAACATAATGAATTCTAAGTTTTCCCTTATAGCCAAGATAGTATTAGGAGTCCTAATTGTTTTTTTAGGATATAAACTATACACTATAATTCAAGAGCCAATTGACTTTGAAAATCTTAAAGAAAAACGCTACACCGTTGTAAAAGATCGTCTGGAAAAAATTCGTGACGCACAAAAAGCTTATCGAACGGAGTATCAGGTTTTCGCTGAAGATTTAGAAAGCCTTATTGCTTTTATTGACACCGGTAAAAGTGCCATCATAGAACGAAAAGATTCTTCTTTCATGTACTATGACAAAACTTATTTACAAGACATGGAAAAGGATACTATTATAACCACCATTTTAGGTTATGAGCCAGTTAAAGCAAAGCTTTTCGGTGAAGACTTTAACCCAAATACACTTCGTTTGATTCCTTTTTCAGATAACAAACCTTTTGAAGTATCAGCTGGGAAAATCAGTATTAATGACGTTACGGTACCCGTGTTTGAAGCTAAGGCTCCTAATACAGCTATCTTTCATGATGTGCTTTCAAAATACGATCAGTATATCGACAATGACTACGCCTTACAAGTAGGTGATTTAAAAGAAGCAACTTTAAGTGGCAACTGGAAGTAATTCAAATTTCAATTATTTAAAATACGACAGCAGTCTAAATTCGGAGAATTTAAAAGATTGTCATCTCATCATAAGCCTGTCTCAGACAGGCTTTTCCTTGTTGCTAAGTGACCAAGATAAGCGCAAGGTTTTACTTTTAGCTTTAAAAGCTCCTTTAGAAGGATCTGATAAAAATATTTCTTTAAGCGAAATTGAGACACTTGTTAAAAGCTTACCTTTTAAAATCGATCAATGCCAGAGCACCGTGGTATTGGTTAACTTCCAAAAGTTTAGCTTGGTTCCCGAGCATCTTTATAGCAAAGGAACGGGCAAATCTATTTTGGCTTACAGCTGCCGCTTAGAAAAAGGAGATCATATATATACGGACCATTGGCCGAACAGCGAAGCAATGTTGGTTTATGCCCAACCTCTTAATGTAATGGAATGGTGCAGTAAAAGTTTTAATGCGGTAAGTTTTAGACATCAAGCGACAGCGGTAGAATACCTCTATCAACTTTACCCCAAGGATAAGACCTTTGCTTTTCTATTTGTTGAAAATACCTGTGCCGACCTTTACTTAGCCCGCAATGGCAAAGTTTTTTGGTACAACAAGTTCAATTATCAAACAGAAGAAGACTTATTATACTACGTGCTATATTCTTTAGAGCAAAATCGCTTTTTAGCTACGGAACTAGAACTTAAAGTTGCCGGACAAGTTTTAAAGGGAGAGAAGCTTTATCAACTTTTAGGTCGTTATATAGGTACTGTAAAAGAACTACCTATTCCCTTGGGTTTTGAGCTATCTAGCCAAATAAGCCCGCAAGAAATGAAAAATCAAATCAATTTAATTGGGGCTTTATGACCAGAATCATTAGTGGACGTTTAAGAGGTAAAATAGTTAGAGCCCCAGGTAATCTCCCTGTTCGTCCTACCACCGACTTTGCCAAGGAGAGTCTTTTCAATATTTTGAATAACAACTTTGTCTTTGAGAACATCAAGGCCCTAGATTTATTTGCTGGCACGGGTAACCTCAGCTATGAGCTAGCGAGTAGAGGTTGTGAAGATATTGTTGCCGTTGACCTTAGCAGTCGCTGCCAACAATTTATAGAGAAAACCGCCAAGGAACTTGGCTTTGTGGGATTAAAAACTCGTCGTGCTAATGCCTTAGACTTTGTTAAAAGAGAATACCGCGAATACGATCTAATTATCGCCGACCCACCCTATGATTATACAGAATACACTGAGCTGATTGATGCAATTTTCTTTCATAAGATATTGAGTAAAGATGGCATGCTGGTAATTGAGCATGACAGCCGCGGAGATCTTTCTGAATCGGAATACTTTTTTGAAACGCGTAAGTACGGAAAAGTACGCTTTACTTTTTTTCAGCTTCCTGAAGAAAGTGAATAAAGGCAGCTAAAGCCCGCCCGCGATGGCTGATTTTATTTTTTGCAGCAGACGACATTTCGGCGAAGCTTAAACTTTCGCCATCCGCTTTAAAAAGTGGATCATAACCGAAACCCTTTTCGCCAGTTTTTTCTGTTAAAATCTCTCCGTCTACCCGGCCCTCAAAAAAACGGGACTCGCCTAATTCATTAATAAAGCAAATACTGGTTTTAAAATGAGCCTTGCGATTTGCTTCTCCTTTTAAGGCCTGCAATAACTTGCGCATATTAGCTTCTGCATTGGCATCTGCGCCAGCGTAACGAGCCGAATAAACGCCTGGAGCGCCATCTAAAGCATCAATCAATAGACCGGTGTCATCAGCAAAAACCGGCTTAGCAAATTCCTTAAAAATGCGCTGGGCCTTTATCTCTGCATTGGCCTCCAAAGTCTGACCGGTCTCGGGGATATTTTCATGAAAACCTAAATCGCTCAGGCTAAGTACCTCATAATTTGGTAATAATGCTCTTATCTCTATCACTTTATTCGCATTATGTGATGCGAAAACTAAAGAAGGCTTGCTCATTTTTGATTACTATTTGTTCTGATCAAAGGTCTTTGTTTTAATTGGAAAGCCATGGTCTATTCCGTCCGAATTAAGAAAAAAAACGACGAAAAATTGCTAGTATGATTCGCGGCCTAGTTTCAATATTTTTGGATTTACAAAAAATTATCTGCGAAAACTAAACCTTTAAAAGCTCTCAAAGCTAGAGCCCGCCTAGGCATAAGTGTCCAAATCACACAAAGTAGGACTACAAAGGGATAGATACAAGAAAGCACCTTTAAGACTGGCTATTTTAATTGATATATTTTGTATTTTTCGCTGAAATTAAACACCTACTATGAAGAAGATTATTAATTTAATGGGTAGCATACTACTACCTGCTTTATTAGGGGCACAGGTAGTCTCGGTCGACCCGGCCTTCCCCACGCAAAACGATACTGTGACTATTACTTTTGATGCCACAGAAGGAAATGGGGCTTTAACTGGTTTCGTGCCAGTATATGCACATACCGGAATTATCACTACCGCAGGTGGACCAGGTAGCTGGCAAAATGTTCAAGGAAACTGGGGTACCGCAGACCCAAGTGTAGTAATGACACCGATAGGAAATAATAAGCATACTATAACCTATCACATTCCTACCTTTTACAGTGTTGCAGCGGGAACCACTGTAACAGAGCTTTCATTCGTATTTAGAAATGCTGCAGGAACTACGGTAGGAAGAGCGGCTGATGGTAGCGATATTTTTTATCCTATCTATCCTGCGAATGCTGGTTTACTAGCTGCTTTTTTATCGCCTAGTCAAACTCAAATAACCAGCACCGGTACTATGTTAAACTTTACTGCTGCTACTAGTTTAGATGCTGATATTGATATTTTTGATAATGGCGTACTACAAAGTTCCGTTACGAACGCACGTAGTATTAATGCAAGTTTTGCAGCTGGAGCATCAGGTTTACACACAGTTGAATTAGTGGCTGATGATGGTAGCACTACTGTTAGAGATACCGTGTATTACGTAGTTAACTCATCTGTGCAAACACAAGCGGTACCAGCAAACACCGAGTATGGAATTACTTACTTAAGCCCCACCTCTGTTCGTTTAAAATTACATGCTCCCTTCAAAAGCTACGTTTATGTAATAGGTGACTTCAACGACTGGCAACCCAATCCAAACTACTATATGAAGAAGGATCCGAATGGTTCTGATTGGTGGGTTGATATTAATAACCTAGTTGCAGGAGAACGCTATGCCTTTCAATATTGGGTTGACGGTGATATTAAAATTGCTGATCCTTATTCAGAATTGGTACTAGACCCTTGGAATGACGGGTTTATTGATGCTCAAACTTATCCTAATCCGCACCCTTACCCCACCGGTAAAACCACTGGAATTACGACCTTAATTCACATGGACAAGCCAGCTTATAATTGGCAAAATCCCAATTACGTTCAGCCCAATAAAGACGAGTTGATTATTTATGAGTTGCACTTACGTGATTTCATTGCAACACATAATTATCAAACTCTAATTGACACCTTGGCCTATTTAGAAAGATTAGGTGTAAATGCCATTGAGTTAATGCCCATAAATGAATTTGAAGGCAATGAGAGTTGGGGTTATAACCCAAGCTTCCATATGGCTTTAGATAAGTATTATGGAACGCCCGAAAAATTTAAAGAGTTTGTCGATATCTGTCACGGCAAAGGCATTGCTGTTTACATTGACGTTGTGCTTAACCACGCTTTTAGTCAGTCACCCTTAGTGCAATTGTACTGGGACCCAAATGCTGGTTCATTCGGTGAGCCTACGCCTCAAAACCCATGGATGAACATCATACCTAAGCATGACTTTAATGTGGGCTATGATTTCGATCACGAATCGCAAGCAACCAAAGACTTTGCCGAGCGCATCATGAAATATTGGGTAAATGAATACAAAGTAGATGGTTACCGTATGGACCTTTCAAAAGGCTTTACCCAAAACAATACTCTAGGAAATATAGGCGCTTGGAATAGCTACGACCAATCTCGTATTGATATACTTTCTCGCTTAAAAGCACAAATGGAAGCTAGCAACCCTAATTCTTATATGATTTTAGAGCATTTTGCATCAAATAACGAAGAGCAAGAACTCGCTAACCGCGGATTTATGCTTTGGGGGAATATGCACGGAAGCTATAAGGAGGCGGCCATGGGTTATATTGGGAATTCTGATATCTCCGGAGCTTTCCACTCGCAAAGGGGCTGGGGCTTCAAACATCTTGTAGCCTACCAGGAAAGTCATGATGAAGAAAGAATTACCTATGATGTAATTAATTTTGGAAACTCGTCAGGTTCTTATAATACCCAAAGTTTAGCTACTGCGTTAGCCCGAAAAGAGCTTACCTCATTATTCTTATACACTATACCTGGGCCAAAAATGCTTTGGCAGTTTGGCGAATTAGGATATGATGTTGGTATTAATGACCCTTGCCGAGTATGTAATAAACCTATTCGTTGGAATTACCTCCAAGATGCAAATCGTGCCCGCCTTTACGACGTGGTTGCAGATATCATTAATCTCAGGACTAGCTACCCTGTGTTTAACACTAATAATTATCGCTACTCTCTAAATGGCGCTACTAAACGCATTAATTTAGATGACCCAGCAATAAACGCTACCGTGATAGGCAACTTTGACGTTGTAGCACAGAATGTCGATCCTAATTTTCAAAATACGGGTTGGTGGTACGAATACTTTAGTGGCGATAGTATTAATGTTACTAATACCAATGCCAATATTAATCTCCAAGCCGGAGAGTACAGATTATACACTACCCAAAAGGTAGTGGTAAACAATAATGTGAGTGTGGGCGAAAACCCATTATTTGCACAAGGTTTTGTGGCTTACCCTAACCCTGCTGATGATAAATTATACATCGATTTTGCGCAAGGCCTTAATGGAAAAGTTAAGCTTAGCATCTTAAATTTAGCGGGACAAAGTGTATTAGAATTAGAAAATTCCAATACCGTTCAAGCAAGAATGGCCTATGACATTAGCAACTTAAAAACGGGTACTTATCTAATTCGTTTAGAAACAAATAATGCCATTAGCCACGAAAGACTTATTGTTCAATAAGTACTTTTAGTACTATAATCACTAAGCCCCTCATCCTGAGGGGCTTTTTTTTATCTAATAAAGATATATTTAAATCACTTATTTACAGGTGCTTAGTAAAAAATAACATTATTTTTTACTATTCTATCTATCTAAAAAGCACTATTTTTTCGATTAAAGTCATATATTTGTCGACGTATAGAGGGATATATTATGGTTATAGACAAGGAAGAAGCCCTTGACCTATTGACCGCAAGATTTGATTCTGTTAAAGAAATTCCGCGACTTTCGAGAGCGGAAAAATTAGCAGAATACAATGGAGACCGTTTACCTAAAGGTACATTTTACCATGTACAAGATAAAATGGGCGGTTCATCTTACGAGTTAATAGTGAGGCTAAACGAATTTAGGAGCGGAGAACATTTCTTCGAATTCAGTGTATCTGAAAATGAGCCTTTATATCGTAGACTAGACTTGGACATGCCAACAATAGAACTACGTTTGAAAGTTCAAATGCTACTGGATTCTATGAACCGCATCCTTTTACGCCCTGCAGGCTAAAGAAATTTTCTGCAGAAATACCTTGCAATTGAATGAATTGCATTGAATGAGAAATGTTTCTACTAAAAATTATGGGTAATAGATAGGTAGACACAACATTCGCAAGGTATGTTTCTCATAAAGCGCGCTGAATGAAAGTTTAGCGCGCTTTTTTATTGCCCACTTACGGCAGATAGAATTTTTTGGTAAATGGTATTATTCTCATAAATACCTCCAAATCGTTCCGATTGCGGACCATAAGCCAGTACTGGTACCATGGCACCCGTATGTCCATCCGTTCCAAACGAAAACGATAGAGAGTCATAATCGCTAACTTTCCCACGAAAGGGGACCCTAGTAGTAGTTGATTTCAAAGCGAACGCGCCACATTCATGGTCTGCAGTTACAATAACCAAAGTATTACCGTCTTTCTCGGCAAAATCAAGTGCTGCACCAATCGCCTTATCGAAATCTAACATTTCACTCACCAAATAATCTCCATCATTTGAATGGCCGCCCCAATCAATCTGTGATCCTTCAACCATAAGAAAAAAGGGCGCTTCTTGCTCTTTAAAATAATCTAAGGCTAAATTGGTGGCATTCTTTAAAAAATCACCTCTACCCTCTTCTACAGGTGGCATGCCGTCTTCTGCTAAAAGATAACCATAACGCTTTCCAACTTGCCAATTCTTCTCAGTCAGGGCTAGAGTATCTAGGTCTAAATTATTCGCCTTTATAGATGGAAGGAGATTTTTCTCATCCAAGCGATGAAAGAAAAAACGCTTTCCACCCCCAGCAAAAAAATCTACTTTCGAGCTAATTAACTGTTCCGCCAGCGTAAATTCTTGCTTACGTAGTTTCACATGACCATAAAATGAAGCTGGCGTTGCATGAGTTATGGAAGAGGTAGCAATAAGACCGCTCTGCCAAGACTGTTTCGCTAAATCTTCTAAAATGGTTGGCAGCGCCGTAGAATCAGGTCCCATCCCTATGGCACCATTGTAAGTTTTTACACCGCAACTAAAGGCGGTCGCTCCTGCCGCCGAATCGGTAATTTTATGGGAAGAGGAAGATGTTCGACTCAAGCCCACAATCGGAAAACGTAAATAATTTGGCTCCTTATTACCATAATACAAAGCGCTACTTAACTGGCTGTGTCCCATTCCATCGCCAATTAATAATATAACGTTGGGCGCTTTTCGCACTGCCGTAGATGACTTACTAGAAGGCGGATTTCCGAAATTAATTAAAGTAAGAAACACTAAACTAAAGATCTGTTGGAAAGTCATTTAAGAAAATATTTTACGCTTAATAAGATAGGATTGAAGTACTGGATGATAACCTTGTCGCACATCGGCTTCCACAAAATCAACTTTATACTGCAAGCATTTCTGCTTGAGCTCATCTTTAAAACTTTGCATGCGCGCTACATAGGCGCTGCGATAATCTTGAGGGTTTAATTTAAAACTCTCGCCACTTTCAATGTCAATAAACTTGTAAGGACGTGATTCAAATTTAAAGTCCATTTCCGTTTGGTTATCTGTCGTCCAAAAAACTATAATTTCATGCTTACCGTGTTTTAAATGCTGCAGGGCGTTATAAAATTCATCCGGATTTTCTTGTACCTCATAGAAGTCGGAGAAAATAATTAGCAAAGACCTTCGACTAGTGCGCTCAGCCATTAAATGCAATTGATCGATTAGGGATATCTTGGCTTGACCACCTCTATGATAGCCCTCTAAAACTTTGTATAACTCTGTACTTAAGGCCTTTTGGTGTTTTATCGTAGAACCACTTTCAGTTTGCAAATCACTGGCACCGAAAAGTGATAGTGCGACGGCGTCTCGCTGTCTTTTTAAGAGATTCATTAAAGCAAGGGTGGCTATTACCGAGAAGAGCATCTTGGTCGGTTCCTTAATATTGGCCATCCCCTCTTCTGGATAAAACATGCTACCCGAACAATCGAGCATAAAGCGGCAGCGAAGATTGGTTTCTTCTTCGTAGCGTTTGGTGTACAATCGATCGGTTCGGCCAAATAGCTTCCAGTCAATATTACGGGTGCTTTCGCCCGGATTGTAAATACGATGTTCAGAAAATTCTACTGAAAAGCCATGAAAAGGGCTTTTATGCAAACCCGTAATAAAGCCTTCGACCACCTGTTTTGCTAAAAACTCTAGGTGTTCGAAATCGCGATACTCGCCAATATTCAATAAATCTTCGTTTATCATTGCCATGCTTTAAAGCTTTCTCTCCAAAGTGGAAAAATAAAAAAACCCATTCTGACCAAGGCCAAAATGGGTTTATATTTTCAATAAATTGATGAATTACATTTGTGCATCAATTTTACCTGCTAATACACTCTTTTGAGCAACACCAACTTGCTTATCAACTACTTCACCATTTTTAAATACTAATAAAGTAGGGATGTTACGAATTCCGAATTTAGAGCTAATCTCTCCGTGTTCGTCCACGTTAACTTTTCCGATTACCGCTTTACCGTCGTAATCTTTTGCCAATTCTTCTACGATTGGACCTACCATGCGACAAGGACCGCACCATTCTGCCCAAAAGTCAACCAATACAGGTTTATCAGATTTTAAAACTAGTTCTTCGAAATTGTCGTTGGTCAATTCTAAAGCCATTATCTATAATTTAAATTAATTAATCTTAAAAGCTGCTAAGCGTTCGTTTTTAAAGCCATTCTTAAAAAAGGTAGTGACTTAAAGGCATCCAAGCTTTCGCGTGTGATGTTAATTCCCTTTTTAGCGCGTCGCGGCATCCGAACATTTATCTTCGGATTTTCTGGGTCAAATATCAGTACTTCTAGCGACTTTTCCCCTGCATTATCAGTAATAATTCTATTGAGGGTATCTATATTTTGTGCCGTAAGCGCATTAATACCAATGTTTAACTCGATGCTTTTCGCGAATGTCTCCATTACATCTTGCATCAAACTTATTTGTAAAAGCTTAGCATCAATGCGTTCCGTGGCCCCTTCATAACGGGGCGTATAACGCGAAACCTTCCCTTTTACGAGTACCAACATATTGGGTTCTAAAAAAGGTTTAAATTTTAAATACTCTTCTCCGAAAAGGGCAAATTCGTGCTTACCGGAATAATCTTCTAAGGTAAAGCGCCCAAAAGGCTTCCCGCTTCTGGCTGTTAAGTGCAAGGCATCGGTAATAATGCCACCTACAGTATAGTCATTTAGCTTCTCTAAATTTTCGAAATCCGACAATTTAGCCGTGGTCAAATGGTCCATTTCATACTTAAAATCATCAAGTGGGTGGCTGCTTAGATAAAGGCCGTTAATTTCTTTTTCTTTACCTAAAAGCAGCATACGCGGCCAAGCCTGAGTTACAGGAATCTCTGGCTCGGGCATACTTTCTGCTTCATTTTCACCAAAGAGGGAAACCTGTGACGATTCTTCCCTTAACTTGTGCGCTTGTGCGTATTTCATGGCACGCTCTAAAAAGGTGCGACCATCATTACCCTCGCTAAAAAACACCGCACGATGACAATTCTCAAAATTATCGAAGGCACCGCCCAAGGCTAAACTTTCTAAGGTTTTTTTATTCACCGACTTAAAGTCGATGCGTTTTAAGAGGTCAAAAAAGTTTTTGTAATCCCCTTCCTCACTGCGATTTTTCACAATCGATAAAACCGCGGCTTCCCCTACTCCTTTCATTCCTCCTAAACCAAAACGCACTTCACCTTTGGTATTTACCGTAAATTTAAAGGCGGATTCATTTACATCGGGACCCAATACTGGAATTCCCATGCGTTTGCATTCTTCCATAAAAAAGGAGACCTTCTTTATGTCGTTCATATTATGCGTCAGCACCGAAGCCATATACTCGGCGGGATAATTCGCTTTGAGATAACCCGTGTGAAAAGCCACCACCGAATAACAGGTAGAGTGCGACTTGTTAAAAGCATAGGCCGCAAAAGCCTCCCAGTCTTTCCAAATTTTCTCTAAGCGCTCGTTATCATGACCACGTTCGCTTCCCTGCTCAATAAACTTAGGTTTCATCTTAGCCAGTACATCTACCAGCTTTTTACCCATCGCTTTACGCAGAACATCCGCTTCACCTTTGGTAAAACCGGCGAGCTTTTGTGAAAGAAGCATCACTTGCTCCTGATAAACCGTAATACCGTAAGTTTCTGCTAGGTATTCTTCCATTTCAGGGAGATCGTAGCTTATTTCTTCGGTACCGTGTTTACGAGCAATAAAGTTAGGAATATATTCTATCGGTCCCGGACGATACAAGGCGTTCATCGCAATTAGGTCGGCAAACTTATCGGGCTTTAAAGCCTTAAGGTGCTTTTGCATACCGGGACTTTCAAACTGGAAAGTACCATTGGTAGAACCGCGCTGATAGAGCTCGAAAGTTTTAACGTCGTCGAGGGGAATATCATCGGGATCGATCGCAATACCATGACGCTCCTTTATAATTGCAATGGCATCTTTAATAACACTCAAGGTTTTTAATCCCAAGAAGTCCATCTTCAACATCCCCGCCGATTCCACCACGGAGTTATCGAACTGAGTTACATAAAGATCCGAATCCTTTGCTACCGATACGGGAACAAATTTGGTGATATCGTCAGGCGTAATGATTACCCCACATGCGTGAATTCCCGTATTACGAACCGAGCCCTCGAGAATGCGTGCCTGATTAAGAACTTGCGCATCCAAGCCATCTTCTAGCGCTAAGCTACGCAGTTGTTTGCCCAGCATTACGGCATCACCGTTTAGCTTTTCCGACATTTCTTTGTCGGTCCAACCAAAGAGCTTTGCTAACTTAACATCAGGTACCAATTTGGCTACCTTATCGGTTTCGGCTAAGGGTAATTGCAACACTCTACCTGTATCACGAATGGCCGATTTTGCTGCCATGGTGCCGTAGGTGATAATTTGTGCAACCTGATTTTTACCGTATTTATTTACTACCCAATCAATAATTCTACTGCGACCTTCATCATCAAAGTCAATATCAATATCGGGAAGTGAAACCCTATCAGGATTTAAAAATCTCTCAAAAAGTAAATCGTATTTTATCGGATCTACATTAGTAATACCAATACAATAAGCCACGGCCGAGCCCGCCGCCGAGCCTCTGCCCGGACCAACGCTTACACCCATTTTGCGCGCCTGACTGGTGAAGTCTTGTACAATAAGGAAATAACCCGGATAGCCCGTTTTGGCAATGGTCTCCAATTCGAAATCGAGCCGAGTGGTAATTTCATCGGTTAATTCTCCGTAGCGTTTTTTGGCCCCTTCATATGTAAGGTGACGGAGGTATTCGTTTTCACCCCGTTTTCCTCCATCGCCTAAATCGGCCGGATCTTGAAACTCTTCAGGAATAGCAAAGGCTGGTAATAAAACATCCCGATGTAAGTCGTAGCCCTCAATTTTATCTACTATTTCCTGCACCGTTTTTAAGGCCTCAGGCAGATGCGCAAAAAGGGCTTTCATTTCGGCGTCGCTCTTAAAGTAGAACTGATCATTTGGGAAGCCAAAACGAAAACCACGTCCACGACCAATTGGCGTATCTTGGTATTCACCGTCTTTTACGCAGAGCAGAATATCGTGGGCATTGGCATCCTTTTGCTGCATGTAATACACATCATTACTCGCAAAATATTTGACACCATACTTCTGTGCAAAACGCAAGAGCGTTTCTTGCACCACCTTCTCCTCTTCTAGCTGATGATCGACCAGCTCTACGTAAAAGTCTTCCCCGAAATTCTCGTGATACCAAATAAAGGCTTCCTCTGCTTGCTTCTCACCCACATTTAATATCAAACGGGGCACTTCGCCGTTTAAGCTACCAGTAGTAACAATAATATCTTCCTTGTATTGGAGCAATAATTCGCGGTCAATACGCGGTACATAATAGAATCCATCAATAAAAGCACAGGACGAAAGCTTGGCCAAATTATGGTAGCCCTTCTTGGTTTTAGCCAAACAGAGGACTTGAAAGCCATTGTCTTTAACCGATTTATCTTGGTGATTTTTACAAATATTAAACTCACAACCTACTATCGCTTTAACGCCCGCCTTTTTTGCGGCCGCTACAAATTTAAAAGCACCATAAAGGTTGGCCGAATCGGTCATTGCCACAGCAGGCATACCTTCTTCCGCAGCTTTCCTTACCAAAGCTTCTAAATCGCAGGTGGCCTGTAATATGGAATATTGGGTATGAACGTGTAAGTGACTAAATTTAAAATCAACATCAATCTTTTCTTCGCCACCACCGCTTGCATTCTGCACCGCATTGCGCGCTTCCAGTTCGGCAGCGATTTCTTTAAAACTGCGGACCTTCAACCCTATGGGCGCAACCGTGCTGGGGTTCGTGGTATTAAATGCTTCTCTTTCTGCCTCTGACCAGCCTAATTTTTCATTTTTAAAAATGCTTAGACGCACCGCTTCAAAGAAACATCGCGCGGTAGCTTCAACGTCGGCGGCAGCATTATGCGCTTCTGCGAAAGCCTTACCGAAAAGCTTTTCGTGCAATTCAATCAGCTTGGGCATTTTGAAACCACCCCCTCTGCCACCGGGTAATTGGCAGTACTCGCGGGTATCATCGCCCGTATCGAGCACCGGATATTGGGCGAGCAAATTCTCTTGTCCCAATCGCAAATACTCGCAGCCCAAAATATTATTATCGAAGGCCAAATTATGCCCTACAATAAATTTGGTTTGCGCCAAGGCCTTGCTAAACTCTTCCATGGCAAAGGCTAGCTCCACGCCATATTCTTGGGCGACTGCAGTAGTAATACCGTGAAATTTCGCAGTATTATAAGGGATATCAAATCCATCGGGACGAATCACATAGTCCTTAGCTTCAATAAGTTTCCCTTCATTATCGTGTAACTGCCAAGCAATTTGTACGGCGCGTGGCCAATTATCAAAATCGCTTAATGGCGCGTTATCGCGTAAAGGAAGTCCGGTTGTTTCGGTATCAAAAACTAAAAACATCTGATTTGCTGACTATTGAGGTTTTTCAAAGAATTCTTTAAAACTAATTAAAAATTAGAGCGATTTAAGCCCTGTTAATAAGACTTGATAAATCGGAAGGAATTTTAATAATTCATAAAAACTGCTAGCCAAGATGCTTTTTACACCCATTATTAATCGCTATTTTAGGCCAGTTCTTTTCGGTGAATTTTTAATTGGTGTAATTTGTACAATAACTAAATTTGGAACAGATTTTATAAGCATGAGCAATAAACCCAGTTTCGGAAGATCGCGCGTTCTTCTTTCCAACTTAAAACCTCAAGTTGATAATGGCCGTTTCGCGGTAAAACGTGTAGAAGGCGAAAAACTAAAAGTTGAAGTCTGTTTAGTTGCCGACGGTCACGATGTTGTGGCGGGCGCTTTAGCCTTTCGGCAGATGGGTCAAAAATGGCAATTTGTTAACTTAGCGCATCTTGGCAATGACCTGTATTCTGCGGAGATCAGTCTTCCGAAAAAAGGGAATTACGAATATAAAATTCAAGGCTGGCTTGATTATGCCCTAACCTGGCTGCACGGGCTGGAGAAGAAATATGAAGACGGGCAAAATGTAGCGGTGCATATGACCGATGGTAAAAGTCATATTCAGCATCTTGCGAAAGCAGGTCATGAAAAAGCCACTATATTACTAGATCGCATGATGGAAGATGCGCATGCCTCTGCAGATTTGGCCTTAGAAGGCTGGCTGGAAGAAGCCTTTAGAGCGCATCCTGAAAAAACATTTTTAAGCGAATCGGAAGCCTTTCCCTTGCGCGTTGATCGCAAAAAAGCGCTCTATAGTTCTTGGTACGAATTCTTTCCTCGCAGCGCCGCGGAAGAAGGGCATGCTAGTTTTAAAGATGTAGAAAAACTATTACCGCGCGTAGCTGATTTAGGCTTTGATGTACTTTATTTCCCACCAATTCACCCGATTGGAGAAGTAAACCGAAAAGGGAAAAACAATGCTACCGAAGCCGATGCTGACGATGCAGGTTCTCCCTGGGCGATTGGCTCGGCTTTAGGCGGACACAAAAGTGTACATCCCGAGTTAGGAACTTTAGAAGATTATAAAATCCTTATTAAAAAGGCCAATGACCTCGGTCTGGAAATAGCTCTAGACCTTGCATATCAAGCTGCTCCTGACCATCCTTGGGTGAAGGAACAGCCGGGCTGGTTCAAATGGCGTTCGGACGGAACGGTACAGTACGCCGAAAATCCACCCAAGAAATATCAAGACATTTTACCCATCTACTTTGAGAGTGAAGATTGGGAAGCCTTATGGGATGAACTGCTGGCGGTAATTTTATTCTGGGTGGAAGCAGGTGTGAAAATATTCCGGGTAGATAACCCGCATACCAAAGCGATAAATTTCTGGGAGTGGGCCATCGCGGAAACGCATAAAAAAGACCCAGATATTATTTTCTTAGCCGAAGCTTTCACCAAACCTGCCTTAATGAAACAACTGGCGAAGGCTGGCTTCACGCAAGGTTATACCTATTATACTTGGCGAAATTTCCGCCACGAGCTAATTGAATATATGAATGAGCTAAGCCAAGGCGATGCTTCGGAATATTTCCGTCCTAATTTTTGGCCCAATACACCCGATATTTTACCCTACTCGCTGCAAAGCGGTAATGAATCGCTGTACTTAATTAGACTTTTTATGGCTGCCACCCTAAGTTCTAATTATGGCGTTTACGGTCCTGTTTATGAACATTTAGTGCATCAGGCGATGCCTGGTAAAGAAGAGTATTTTAATAGCGAGAAGTACGAAGTTCAGCATTGGAATTGGGAAGTGGAAAATAAAATCACTTGGCTGATGCGTTTGGTGAATACGGTTCGCAAGAATAATCCAGCTTTACAACAGACACGTAATTATCTGACGCTCAATATTGAAAATCAGTCTTTATACGCCTATTACAAATGGGAAGGCGATAGTAAAATGATTATGGTGGTAAACTTGGATCCTTACAGCACCCAAGAAGGCTGGGTACAATTACCCTTGCAACGCTTGGGCAATACTGGCTCGAGCTATCACTTCCACGATCACGCCACAGGCGCAGATTATCAGTGGAGTGAAGAATGGAATTACGTCCGCCTCGACCCCGCCCTACCCTTTCACCTATTAGAATTAAGATCCTAAATATGAGCAGTGCGAGCTATCAGTCCGACAAGGCATGGGAAGAGATTCAGAGCGATGAAGGTTTTAAGGAGTTTTTATGTAAAGACCGATTAGTAGACTACCTCTATCAATCACGCTGGTTTGGTGGTAAGTCGTCGCGCATTCTCCAGATAATTGTCGGCAAAAGCATGCCTCTTTACAATGGCAGCCACCTTTACAATATGATGATTTTGGAAGTTTTCTTCCAAGAGAGTAATGCCCATAACTACTTTTTACCCTTAGCGCTTGTTGCACTAGATTCTGATATTTCGGATGCCGCTAAATTGGCAGAAGTTGAACTAGCGGGAAAAAAGTATCTCTTAATCGATGCCTTATATGACCAAGGTTTTCACCAAGCGATGTTTAAATTACTACAGCAAAATCAGATTTTAAAAGAGGGCGACAATAAGGTTTACTTTAAGGCTATCGGTGACCTTGGTTTGGCCAAGGATTTTAGCTCTAAGCTTTTAAACGCAGAGCAAAGCAACAGTACCATTATTATTAATGAGTTTTTCTACCTAAAAATATTCCGTCGCCTTTTCAGAGATAAGAATCCAGACTTTGAACTGAATGAGTTTTTAGCCGAGCAAAAGTATTTCAAAAACTTCCCCAATTTAAGCGGCTTAATTTGGTGGGAACCCAGTCCTGGATTTGATATTTCTCTCGGCCTAATGCAAGAAAAGTTGGAAAACGAAGGCGATGCTTGGACATGGATGCTAAGTGAGGTTGAGTCTTTTTTCGCTGAGGCAGATACGCAGGAATTGAAGCCCTTGCTTTGGAGTGCGATTTACCCGCTTAAGCTAAAAAAGCTGCCTTTATATTTATTGCAAAATCCGGGACAAGAATTTTTCAAGCATATTGAAACCTTGGCCAAGCGCACCGCCGAAATGCATATTGCGCTAGCTAGTAACAGCCGCGATCGCAATTTTGTCGTAAGCAATTACAATAGTGATTTTACCGTCTGGCTTAAGAATCGTTTGATTTATCAATTCGACGCACGCTATAATTTACTGAATAATAAACTGCCTGATTTACCCGAGGAAGCGCAAATACTCGCTAAAAAAGTACTAAGTCGTAAGGATCAGATTATCAATTTCATTCTAGGCTTTGACGAGGAAAAGCTCCGCAGTTTTAGAATCCGCATTCACGGAGATTATCATTTAGGACAAATCTTAAAACAAGGCAAAGACTTTTATATTCTAGACTACGAAGGCGAACCGGAAAGTACTATCCGCGATCGAAAAGTAAAGCAATCGCCTTTAAAAGACGTAGCAGGTTTATTGCGCTCATTCCATTATGCCTTGCATGCCACCCAAGTTAAACTGGGAACAGAAAACGCTAAATTAAGGGCCGATCAAGGAAAATCCCTATACCAAGCCATTAGCGGGGTCTTTTTAAACACCTATTTTAAAGAAGCCTTTAAAAATCAATTGGATATTGGCTATCGCAAAGAGATTACCTACCTCCTGCACTATTTCCTCTTAGAAAAAGCCATTTACGAATTAGGCTATGAGCTTAATGGCCGACCCGATTGGGCGATCATTCCGCTGCAGGGCATTTTAGAAATAACCGACGAAATCAAAAAAATATGAGTAATCAAATAATCAGCACCTCACTTTTTAGTGACGATGATATTTACCTCTTCAAAGCAGGGAAGCATCAACGTGCTTATCGCCATTTCGGCGCGCATCTTATGGTGCATGAAAATACCGCTGGCTGTTATTTTGCCGTCTATGCCCCTTCTGCTAATCGCGTAGAAGTAATAGGTAATTTTAATGACTGGCAGGGCGAAAATTTCAGTCTTAATGTACGTTGGGACAGTTCTGGCATTTGGGAAGGATTTATTCCCCAAGTAAGTGCTGGTGATATTTACAAATACAAAATCTTCAATAATGACGCAGGGGAAGTTTTGGAAAAAGCCGATCCTTATGCCCGTCAAGCTGAACATCCTCCTAAAACAGCATCTGTAATTTCGGCCGAAAGCCATTACAGCTGGGAAGATACCCAGTGGATGAAAGAAAGGGCCAAACACAATTCTATCGAAGCTCCTCTTAGTGTTTACGAAGTACACTTGGCCTCTTGGAAGCGGAAAGAAAACGGCGACGTTTTGGGCTACCGCGAATTGGCAGATGAATTGGTTCCTTATGTAAAAAAAGCGGGCTTTACCCACGTAGAGTTTATGCCCATAATGGAGTATCCATATGAGCCTTCTTGGGGATATCAAATTACCGGATATTTCGCCGCGAGCAGTCGTTTTGGCAATCCCGAAGATTTGAAATATTTAGTGGATGCTTTTCACAAAGAAGGCATTGGCGTTATCCTAGATTGGGTTCCTTCGCATTTTCCAGCAGATGCCCATGGATTAGGAAACTTTGACGGCACTTGTGTTTACGAGCATCCCGACGATCGCAAGGGTTATCACCCCGACTGGAAGAGCCTCATCTTTAATTACGGCCGTCCCGAAGTAAAGTCCTTTTTAATAAGTAATGCTATTTTCTGGTTAGATCAATTTCATATTGATGCCCTGCGCGTAGATGCCGTTGCTAGTATGTTATATCTCGATTATTCGCGCGAAGATGGGCAATGGGAGCCCAACGAATTTGGCGGTAACGAAAACTTAGATGCCATCGCATTTATCAAAGAATTTAATGAAGCGGTGTACGGTTGCTTCCCCGATGTGCAAACCATTGCCGAAGAATCTACTTCTTTTAGCAAGGTAAGCTTCCCCACTTTCGACGGGGGACTAGGCTTTGGTTTGAAATGGATGATGGGCTGGATGAATGATGGCTTGGAGTATTTCAAGCGCGATCCGATTTACCGCAGTCATCATCACAACGAAATAACTTTCAGTTTGGCCTATGCTTTTACCGAGCATTTTATGTTGCCTCTTTCGCACGATGAAGTGGTTTACGGTAAAAAATCTTTACTCGAAAAAATGCCCGGCGACAGCTGGCAGCAATTTGCCAATTTAAGATTGCTCTTTAGTTGGATGTATTTACACCCTGGAGCCAAGCTCATTTTCATGGGGGGTGAATTTGGTCAACGTGAGGAGTGGAAATTTGCTGAAAGCCTTTCTTGGCAGGAATTAGAAGGCGAAGCGCACGGTGGCATTTTCAATACTATTCGTCAGTTAAATGGCATCTACCGCAGTGAAAAAAGTTTACACAAGGAAAATTACAATTACCAAAGCTTTCGCTGGATTGAGCATAATGACCATCACAATTCTGTTTTGAGTTTTATCCGTAAAAGTGGCGATGATGAGTTGGTTTGCGTACTTAATTTAACTCCTAAGCCAATTGAATCTTATGGAATCGGTGTACCCGCGAAAGGTAACTATCAAGTGGTTTTCAATTCCGATGATGGGGCGAATTGGGGCAGTGATTTCCCAATTAAAAAGACTTGCAAAACTGGTAAAACCGCCATGCATGGCTTCGAGCAAAGCCTCGAATTAAGCCTTGCTCCTCTAGCGGCGCTGGTTTACAAGCTTAAGAAATAGTGAAATATACGATTCAAAGAAGGCCCTTTTAGGGTCTTTTTTTTTGCTCAAGGCAGGTGGGTTTTTACTGGCTATTTTGCAGAAGTAATGAAATTTACGCTCCGCGAGCAAGCAGAAATAAAGGCATAAAAAAAGCGCCTCAGTAAAACCAAGGCGCTTTTCCCTCTCAAATACACATTGACTTAAACAGTAACAACAGAGTTGTCGCCGGAAATGCCATTGGGCACATATTCGTCTGCGGCTTCATCATTTTGCCAAAGCTCGCCGTTAATTCTATATCTAAATTGGTAGTTCTTACCCGCTTCTAAATCTAAAGTGCGCGTAAAAGCACTTTTAACTTTGCGCATGTTTACTGGCTCCCAGTTTGTGAATTCTCCTAAGATTTCCACCGATTGAGTGGTCTCCAAGCTTTCGGGAACAAATTCAAAGCTCACTTTGCATACGGGCTTCGACTTCAGGTACTTCTTTTTTAATGACATATTTTAGGTCTTTGGGTCAATAAAAGTTTCGACAAAGTTAGTGTAATTTTTACACGAAGTTAAAATTTTTTAAAAAATTTAACATTACCCCCATATTACACAGGGGTCAGCTAATTGAAAGTCGCGTAAACATTGCGTTTTACTCTTAAAACAATTGTATTGCCTCTAATTTACCTTATCTTAAGATTTAGGTAACATTGACTATTCGGCTTCTTAAGTTGATCATAAGATCAGAAATGAGCGTAAAATCCTATAAAACTTAGTGTACTATATACACGAACTAAAGAATAATTATATACTTTCGTCGCTTTAACAAAAGACGATTGTGGCAAATGCACACATTAACTAACGAACAATTTCCGAGCTACATAGTAAAGGCTGAAAAAGCCAATGCACATGTAGTCTTCCATACCTATAATAAAGTAATGCTGCGTGTTGAGGTTATAACCGATCACGTATTGCGTTTCCGTTTTACTGCCAAAGGCTATTTTGCCAATGACTTTTCCTACGCCATGGACGAAGATCATCGTAGCGGTTTTAGTCGCTTTGAAATGACTGAAACGGAAAACTACTATGAACTTCTTACTCCGAAAATAACTTGCCGCATCGCAAAAATTGACCTTAAGGTTAGTATTTATGATGCCGCTGGTAAGCTTATTTGCGAAGATGAAAAAGGCTTCCACTGGCAAGAAGATCCGCAGAAGGGCGATAACATTGTAAAAATGAGTAAGCGCTCGATAATGGGCGAGCACTATTACGGCTTAGGCGATAAACCCACCAATTTAAACTTGCGCGACAAGCGCTTTCAAAATTGGGGAACGGACGAATATGGCTTTGCCAAAGATGCCGATCCGCTTTATCGTAATATTCCTTTTTATTATGGCTTGCATAAAGATGGCTGCTACGGAATCTTCTTCGATAATACCTTTAAAACTTTCTTCGACTTTGCTAGTGAACGCAATAACGTAACGAGCTTTTGGGCCGAAGGTGGAGAAATCAACTACTATTATATCGCAGGTTCCAACTTAATGAATATCGCTACGCGCTATTCGCGTTTAACTGGTAAACCCGATATGCCGGCCAAATGGTCTTTAGGTTATCATCAGTGTAAGTGGAGTTACTCGAGCGAAGAGGAAGTGATGAAAATTGCCACCAAACTGCGAGAACTGAAAATTCCTGCCGATGCTATTTATTTAGACATCGACTATATGGATGGTTTCCGTTGTTTCACCTGGAATAAGGAAAACTTCCCCGATCCAAAAGGAATGGTTGCCAAGCTTAAAGAAATGGGCTTTAAAACAGTAGCTATTATTGACCCAGGTATTAAAATTGACATGGATTATGATGTTTGTAAAGAAGGTTTTGAAAAAGACTACTTCTGCAAACATGCTGATGGCCCTTTATACAAAGGCAAAGTTTGGCCAGGCGACTGTTATTTCCCCGATTTCACCAATCCGGAAGTACGCGAATGGTGGACTGGCCTTTTTGAAGAATTAATCTCTGATATTGGTCTAGCAGGCGTTTGGAATGACATGAACGAGCCGGCCATTATGGAGGTTCCTACTAAAACCTTCCCTCTAGATATTCGTCACGATTACGACGGCAACCCTTGCAGCCACCGCAAAGCGCACAACGTTTACGGTATGCAAATGAGCCGTGCTACCTATGAGGGCGTAAAGAAATTTGCCTTCCCAAATCGTCCCTTTATTATTACGCGTAGCACCTATTCTGGTGGACAGCGTTATAGTTCTGTTTGGACAGGCGATAATATCGCTACCTGGGAACACCTTTGGGTGGCCAATGTGCAATGTCAGCGTTTAAGCGTTAGTGGCTTTTCCTTTGTAGGTAGTGATATTGGTGGTTTTACCGAGCATCCTACTATGGAACTTTACGTAAGATGGATTCAATTAGGAGTGTTCCATCCTTTAATGCGCACGCATTCCTCGGGCGACCACGGCGAACAAGAGCCTTGGAGTTTTGGCGAAGAAGCTACCGAATACGTAAGAGAAGCAATTGAATTACGCTATAAGCTTCTCCCCTATCACTACACCAATTTTTATCAATATACCAACGATGGCAAGCCCATGCTTCGCCCATTATCCTTCTACGATCACTTGGATCCGCAAACTTGGTATCGCCAAGATGAGTTCCTCTTCGGTGATCATATTTTGGTTTGTCCAGTGCTTGAACCAGATCGTCAGGGCCGTAGACTATATCTTCCGAAAGGAGAGTGGTATCACTTCTTTAGCGATACGCATTATGTAGGTGGTAAGGAGTACTTTATTGAAACTCCCATGAACCAAATTCCCATCTTCGTTAAAGCGGGCGGAATCATTCCTATGCAAGCCGCACAGCAATACGTGGGCGAAAAGGAAATTGAACAAATGGAACTGCACGTATACAAAGGAACCGAAAGTGAGGAAAGCCAGTTATACGAAGACCAAGGTGATGGTCACGGACATAAACAAGGTTATTATTTAAATAAGAGTTTTACCGTGTTACCCACTGAATCGAAATACCGAATTACCCAACATCAGCAAGGTCGCATGAAAGCTACCTATGCAAATTATGAAATGGTATTCCACGGATTTGAGCAATTGCCAAAAAGTATCGAATTAGACTCGGAAGCCTTTTTAGGTGAGGCTCTTGCCGATACCGAAAATACTGCAATATTTAGAATAAAAGTGCCGCAAGGCTTTAAACAGATAACCCTGCGCTGGGTATAATAGCGCGCTTTTTTGAGAGGTGAGGGCCGGTTCCAGTGGGACCGGCTTTTTTTTCTTTTCTTTTTCGCTTTCGCTAGATGTGTAGCTAAAACTTTAGTCTCCGCATTATGCTTTTTATAAATTTGTGACATGACCGAAACTAAAACCAAACCGAAAGTTCATCTAGTATTAGCCTCGGGCGGTGCTCGTGGTGTAGCGCATATTGGCGTAATCGAAAGACTAGAAGAGGAAGGCTATGAAATTGTAGAAATCTCTGGCTGCTCTATGGGAGCGGTTATTGGGGGATTATATGCTGCCGGAGCCTTAGATAAATACAAAGAATGGCTGATTAAGCTACAACGCCCCGATGTATTCCGTCTCCTCGATTTCACTTTTGCCAAGCACGGCTTTTTAAAAGGCGAAAAAGTATTTAGCACTATTACTGACTTTATTGGTCCCCAAAAGATTGAGGATCTTAAAATTCCTTTTCGTGCCGTTGCCACCAATCTCACCAATGGAGAGGAAGTCGTTTTTAAAGAAGGTGATTTATACCACGCGCTGCGCGCTTCCATTTCTATACCGGGTATTTTTACCCCCGTTACCTCAACCACTTCTAGCGACGTGTTAGTAGACGGTGGCGTGGTAAATCCCTTGCCTTTAAATCAGGTGAGTCGTTCGGAAAATGGAATTATAGTGGCAGTGGATATTAACGGGAAAGGACAAAAGCCCAAAATAATGACCAGCGACAAAGAGATAGATAAAGACAATTCCAACTGGTTTAATATCAATTGGCCCTTTTGGAAGAAAGACGAGCAAAACAAAGAGCCCGGCTTAATGGATGTGCTATCAACTAGTTACGAGCACATGCAGCATCAACTGATTGCTCGCGACCTGCGTCTCTACCAACCCGAATCTTTGATCAATATTCCACGTGATACCTGCGGTGTTTTCGACTTTCATAAATCGAAAGAGCTTATTGCCGTGGGTCGCCAAGCTTTTGATGAGCAGTTCTCGCTTAAGCGGGATTTTTAGCCGAGTCTAGTTCAAAGCCGTCCCATCCGCAAGCCTCCGCAAATTAAAGCGGCAAATAACTATCTTCGCCCTCCAAAATTTAAGGCATGGATTTCCACAATATCAAAACAGTTTTAGTTTTAGCTCCTCATCCCGATGATGGTGAATTTTCATCTGGGGGAACCCTAAAGCGTTTTAGCGATTTAGGAATTGAGATTCACTATGCCGCCTTTTCGCCCTGTATCAAGTCCTTACCGGCGGGTATGCCAGAAGATACCCTCTGGCACGAGCTAGCCGATGCTGCCAAAATATTAGGAATAGCCAAGGAGCATATTTATAATTATAATTTCCCTGTGCGCGATTTCCCCGCTCACCGCCAAGAAATTCTTGAAGAGCTAATCTTACTTAAAAAGAAGGTACAACCCGATTTAGTGCTGTTGCCGAATAGTCTCGATATCCACCAAGATCACCACACCATTCACCAAGAAGGTTTGCGGGCCTTTAAACATACCCGCATTTTGGGTTATGAGTTGCCGTGGAATAATTTGCACTTTACTAATAATTGCCACATCCGCCTCGAGCGCGATCATATCCAAGCTAAAATGGAAGCCTTGCAATGCTATAAATCGCAGAATTTCCGCAATTATATGGATGAAGAATATTTCTTTGGTTTGGCTAAAACACGGGGTATTCAGATTAATACGGGCTATGCTGAAGCCTATGAATTGATTCGCTGGATTATTTGATAGACAGCCTTTTCTTACTACTCTAAACACATGGCAAATCGCTGGGGGATACCTAAAAATGTGGAAATCTTCGTTAGGGCAAGGGATTTACAATGCGTTTATTGCGGAGTTGTATTTTCAAATGAAAACACTGATCGAAAAACTAAGCCTTCCTGGGAACACATAATTAATGACATCAGATTAAATGATGTGGACAATATTGCCCTTTGCTGCATTTCCTGTAATGCAAGCAAAGGCGCGAAGCCTTTAGCTGATTGGTTAGAGAGTGCCTATTGTCGAAATAGGGGCATCACAACCGCCTCTGTTTCTGATGTTGTTCAAGCAGCGATTATTAATCCCCCCAGATTAAAGCATTAAAACAGGGTTATTAGCTACAAGATTGATGAATTGGCGAAAGTGGTGCGCCTTAAATTGCGTCTCTACCGATTTAGCTAAGAAACGCGGGGATTTCGAAGTGTGTTTATGTCCGCCCGTGTGCTGGCTTTTATTTTACGATGTTCTAACCAAGTCAGCGGTTCAGTCAGATTATGTTTATTAAATTCCAAATGAATTACTCTCCTTTTCTTTCCATTAGTCGTTCTGTTAGACGCATGCAAAGTCAGAGGTTTCATAAGCATTGCTCCGCCTTTTTTGACTTCACAAACAAATTCATTTTCTATATTCCATTCTTTCGAGTCAGCTCGAACTATTCCTTTTAAGTGAGATTTCGGGATAACTTTTAGCGCTCCGTTATTCTTGTCCGTTTTGTCCAAGTGAATACGGATTGTTATTGTGTCTTGTAAAATTTCAATTGGTGGTTGAACTCCATATTGACCTTTTTTAAAAGTCCAATTCGAGTAATTTTCTAGGTCCGCTTTTTTATTTACTGAAATGCTCAAGTCTTGATGATAAGCAACAAACCAATTTGATTCACTCGGTTTGTCAAAGTAGATTGCTTTTGTCAAGAAGTATTCGGATTCTGAATTGTCAGTAAGAATTTCAGTCAGTTTTTTGTTAAACAGCAATTTTTTTAGCTCAGGCACGTAATTAAATAACTGTCTGATTGCGAATAAGTCATTTGTTTTTATAAACGAATTTCCGTTCTGTTCGGCACTGTCGAGACAAGTTAAAATCTGTTCGATTTCGTTGTCCGAATACAAGTCAGTTAAAATGGAATATCCATTTTCTTCTAGTTCTGCTATGTTTCTTACGAAGTTCATTTTTTTTCTTACACAAAACGTTTAGGTAAAATGGCCAAATCTTGTACCGCCCAATCGGCGCTGAACGGAAGCATATCGTAAATCTTTTTTTCAGGATTGAAAACCACTAGCGCGTTTCTATTGGCATCTATGGCAATGAAATAATCCTTGAGAGCTATGGTATTTTGCAACCATTCTACTCCGTGCATCGCTTCGGCCTTACCCGGCAAATCTGCGAAAGCAAACCGTTGTAAATGATCGTCTATTAAATGCCATACTTCGCCAGCGCCTGTATTTGTGCACAACAGGCTTCCGTCGGCCAAGCGTTTAGCGCCATGCGGACTTTTCATACCCGATAAAAGCACTTCACTTTCCCCGCTTTTAATATCTACTGAACGCACCGTCCCCTCATGAAAAAGAGTTGCTAAAAACGTATCGCTACCATCGTAAACCGCCGTATTGATAAAGGCTGCCCTTTGCGCCGTAGGTAAGTGATCTTTAGTAGGATCGGAAATCCAAAGGGCCGCTTCTCCCCTATTTTTATAGGCTTCAAAAACGTCCCCCTTGCGGGTGATGTGAATGGAATCGCCTTCCTTGCTATGCCCTAAATCAAGGCCGTGTTCCCAAGAAAACCACTCCCAAATTAAGCGACCCGTTTTATAATTGAACTCAAAAACACTATCGAAACCCGAAGACGTGACCAGAATACAGTCTTCTTTCTGAGGATGAAAATTCACCGTGTGGATATAACTAAACCAAGGGTAAGTAAAACTAAACTCTTGCTCTTGTCCCAACTCTTGCTCTAGCACTACTACCCGATCTTCTACCGAATAGGCCCATTTTTTCCCGAAAGAAGTAAGTCCGCGTGGTTCTTTTAAATCGCCTTTCACCCAGTCTTCTGTTAAAACACCCGCCTGCAGTGACACCTGCGCCAAACCACCCAAGCTTACGGCTCTGCGTTCCACACTACCCGCTTTACCCGAGGTATTTTTCTTTGACGCTAAATAGCGCTGACGAATGGCTTGCAAGTCGAAGCTCTTTATGGTCATCAATAATTTCAATTCGCCGTAAAACTGCGAATCCCTTTGCCAATCTTTTAAAAAATGGGTGCTTACTTTACGCGACATATTTCTTCTACTAAGCGTGATAATTTTTCGGCCGAACCCAAGCGGGTATAGGTATCGGTACTTTCTGCGGCTAATCGAGGACTCCTTTTAGTAGGTAACCAAGCGCGGTATAAGTCGCGTACTCTCTCTTTAATCCCCTGATAATCTTCATAATCCACGCTCGCTCCACGGCCGGTCTCGGCAATAATTTTAGCAGCATTACCCCGGGCGGGACCAACGGAAAGCATAGGACTACAAGAGCCCAAGTATTCGAATAATTTACCCGTTAAAATAAGCGCATTATCGGCCGTTCTGGGCACAATAAATAAGAGGGCGCCTGCTTCTACCATGGCTTTAGTGGCCACGTGGTGGGCTTGATATCCGTGATATATGCATAAATCATCCAAGCCTAATTTCTCCAGTCGCTCGCGGGCAGATGGGTCCACATTACCAATAAACTCCAAACGGAAATTCGTCTTAAAATCATGTTCCTCGCGGCACAAATCTGCCAAAGCGACCCACAGACTTTCAATATTCTGATTGGGCTTTAAATTACCTGTATAGCGCAAACTAAAAAATGGTTGGGTTCCCCTTTCGGGGGATGGGATATCTGCGGGATCGTAGCCATTATAAATGATTTCGATCCGCTTAGAACGGGACGAAAACTCTGCTTCTAATCCCGGACTTACTGTTAAAATCGCATCTGCGGAAGCGAGAACTAAATCCTCTAAAGCTTGGTCTTTTCGCTTCGTCCGGTTCGTACGTGGAAAAATTTTATTGTAAAATATATTTACCCAAGGATCGCGGAAATCGGCCAACCACTTTATGTCAAATTCCTTTTGAAGGTCTAAGCCAATAAGGTGGGTACTATGCGGCGGACCAGTAGTTATGATCGCATCGAAAGGCTCTTTTTGCAAGAGGGCTCGTGCCGCAGATAAAGCATATTTATTCCAGCCTTTACGGGCATCAGGAATGAAAAAATTGGCGCGAATAAAATTAAGCAGCTGCTGTTTTTTACTCTTGGTATTGGAGATGCCAATGCCGCCCGTGCCAACTTTTGCCTTTTTCCCGGTTAAGCGGGCATAGGCCTTAAAAGGATCGGCAGCCTCAGTTTTAATAACGCGCATACTCGCTGGCACTTCCTTCTCTAAAGAAGGGTCGTAATTGGCCGCTACTGGTTCTTGGGGCGTTATTACCGCAACTTCCCAACCTAGCTTTTGCAGTAAGCTAGCATTCTTCAACCAGCGCTGTACGCCCGGTCCACCTGCGGGAGGCCAGTAATAACTAAGCAGTAATATCTTCCCCACTCGAAGCCTTTTTTCTATGATCTAGGAAAAGAAGTGCAGGCACTCCCAAGAGTATTAATAGTGAGCTAATCCAAGCAATGGTGTTAAAAGTGCCCGAAGCCGAATCGCGGTACTCGAAAATAATTTCATGCTTACCCGCGGGAATTTTTAAAGCGCGTAAAATATAGTTAGCGCGAATAATTTCTGCCTCTTCCCCATCAATGGTGGCAACCCAATTTTCAGGATACCAGATATCGGAAAAGAGGGCTAAATTTTCACCGCTCCCATTATAACTATAAACCATTTTCTCGGGATCATAGCTTTGTAAGCTAATAGAGCCTTGTCCGGTATTGGCGCCTAAAGCTCCTACTTTAGCTGCCATATTCGCTCTTAAAATAGCCGTTTGCGCCGAATTAAAATTATTTAAGGCAGCAATTTCCGCATCTGCATCAGCTACCTCCTTAATGTTCGATACCAACCAGGCATTGCCTAAGCGACTGGGGTTTTCTAAAGGCTGACCTTGCGGATTGAGAATAAAATAGCGGGTATTTAGCATATTCAGCACCGGTGTATTATTAAATACTTCCGGACTAAAAGCCTGGCTGTTTAAGGCTTTGGTTAATTTCTCGATTTCCGCTCCCAGCGCAGTTTCTACTACTTCTTGGTAAATCTTCAACTTAGCGCCATGATAACCGCCAAGACTGTAATGGAAGAAAGAAGTGGAAGCATCATTAAAAGGCGAAACGGTTAAATTCAGCGTTCGGAAAAATGGATCTTTTGCATATTGTGCCATAATTTGTTGATCGGCCGCCGAAGGAAGAATACCATAATTCTTTTCCAGTTTTTTCGCATCCACAAAATTCTCTTCATTCAGAAAACGCTTATTCACGGGGAACATATCCGCCAAGATTAACAGTCCCATACTAATAATTAGCACCTTCTTTTTTAGAACATTCCGCTGGTAAAGGAAAATTAAGCCCGCGCCCAGAAGAACGAAAATCAAACTGCGCATTACATCTGCTTTAAAAATTGTGATGCGCGCATCTTCTAAATTACTAATAAAAATATCGGCCTGAGCTTGCTGAAATCCCGCATCCGCTAAGGCAGATGGCAATGTTTCCGCTTCCTGACTGCTTAAGAAAGTATTAAATAAAGAAGGGGAAGCCATATTTAGAACAAGAAATAGAACTAAAATGCCTGCTCCGAGATAGAAGAGATTTTGTTTGGATAATTTCGGTCCGATTAAAAGCTTAGCCTCTTTTTGCCAATCAGCGCCGTCTATTTTTGCCAGCGCGCCTAATCCTAAGATGGCTAATAGCGGCAGAATAATTTCGGGGATTACCATCATAGAAGCTACCGCTCTAAACTTATTATAGAAGGGAACATTATCTAGGAAGAAATTGGTTAGTCCTTCAAAGTTCTTTCCCCAAGCCAGAGCCATGGTCAGTAAGCCCGCGCCAACTAAAACATATTTCAAGGAACCCGACCGTAGGAAGAGTGCTAGAAAGGCCAAGAGGCAAATCACCGCCCCCGCATAAACCGGTCCGCTAGTAAAAGGCTGATCGCCGAAATAACTATTTTGCTGCGCAATACTCTGACGAAAACGCGCGTCAACTGCGGCTAAAGCCTCTTCATTTTCACCCAGTCTGCCCGTAGGCCCTCCCTTGTAATTAGGCACTAATAAACTAAAGCTTTCTGCTTTTCCATAAGACCAACTGGTAACATAGCTACGATCTAGACCTTCGGTTTTATCTTCTTTATTAGTGGTTAGTTCCGATTTACCACGAATGGTCTTCTTACCATAATTATAGGTATTACTGAGATAGGGAAGATTGGCCGCCACGCCAATTAAGGCCCCCGCAATTAAAAGGACAGTAGTTTTCGCAAAACCCGGTAAAGCCTTGGCTTTGGCTGCTTGCACCAATTCCCACACCCCGTAAGGAATGGCGAGAAACAAGAAGTAATAGAACATTTGGGGGTGACGCGCCGCTAGTTCTAAGCCGGTAAATAGAGTAAAAATAGCGAGGCCGGTAAAGACCTTCTTCTGGCGGTAAGCCCAAATCATCCCTGCTAAAATACCCGGCAGATAAGCCATGGCGTGAATTTTCGAATTATGCCCCGCTTCGAGCACAATCATAAAATAACTGGAAAAGGCATAACCGAGGGCACCAACAATACCAATGAGCGGATCTAGCTTTAGCGATAAGGCCAAAAGGTAAAAACCCACCATCAATAAAATGAGGTATCCTACCGCGGGATTGAATATTCCATTCACCGTTTTGGGCACATAATGCAAAAGCTCACCGCTATACACCACACTAATCAGGTAAGTAGGCATACCGGAGAACATAACATTAGTCCACAAAATCTGACGATCTTCTTTTTCGCGATATTTAAAAACCTCCGCCGCCGAGCCTCGGTATTGCTTAATATCATTCTGTTGTATGGCCTTTCCCGAGAAAACAGGTGAGTTAAAGGTGGCTGAAACAATTATAAAAACCGCGATGGCGATCAGGTGAATGCTGTACTTCTTTTGCATGCTTTTCCAAGATTGAGGCCCAAATATAGGGCATTGCCATGAGGCAGGGAAAGGGAAATATAAGAAGGAGGGAGAAAATTGGGAAATGGGCTTTTATGGCGGTCTTGGTCCATCTTAAATTACGGAGTAAGCCCAACAAATTAAGAATAGATACAAGTAGATTTTCGAGAATACCCTAATTGATTGTCACCTTAAACGAAGGCCATTCCATTTTTTATCCTTCTAGCTCCGTTAAACGAAGCGACCACCTCCAACGCCAACACCATAAGTTTGATACGGATAAAAAAGACTTGCTTAAAGCTTCTGATTTCCAAACCTAAAGAGAGAAAACAAGATTTTTTTTAAGCAAGTGTAAAAATCACACTTAAACCCCGTATCGAAGCCCGTTTTTTAGTAATATTGCGATTGAGTTAACAAAACTTTAATTTAATGGCATTGTTTAACACCCTCAATTACTAATCTATTAAGTATGAAAAAACTATTATTAGGATTATTTTTCTCGATTCCGATTCTCGGGTTTAGTCAAATTTTTGCCCCAGAAGGCTTAAATATGCCCGGCACATGGGATGGATTTTCAAACCCCCCAACCGTTGCGGCTATTGGTGGAGTGCAAGTAACGGGTGGTACTGTATTACCTAACTCAAATTTAGGAACTTCAATAAATAGCACAGAAATTGAAGTTGCTGCTAGTGGAGGAGACCTTGTTGGGGGTACTTATACCTTTCTTTTTACTAGCGGACCCTTGGGTAATGAATTCAATACAAAATGGGGTGATGTTAGCGTAATAATAGATCAAGTTCAAGCCTATAATACAGGCGGTGCTGATAATTCAATTACAATAACCAACGGCAAATGGTATACAATGAATTGGCGAAATCAAGGATATGTCAATACAAGCGCCATTTTCATGGAAACTTCTGCTCAGCCTGTAACTATTAATAGTGTAACGGACCTTTCTGCATCAGTTGTTGCACCAGGTCAATCACCTAGCCTAACAGTTGCACTAAGCGCTAATCCTTCCGCAGAAGAAAAAATATTTATTATTTATACCACAGATGGTTTTTCCACCAGAACTGCGTTAGAGATTTCCGGCTTTGCTGGTGGATCTGCTTCCATTAGTCTTCCATCACAAAATGCCGGAACTACTGTTCAATATTATGTTTGCTCCTCAACAATTGACTTAACGGGTGTTACTCCCGCTAATGCCGAAAATTTTGATATGAGAACCATTAAAGTTCTTTCTGGAAGTTCTTATACCGTTGCAAATTCATGGGCAACTTCAGGATCATCTACTAATTGGAGCGATGCGAGTGCCTGGGCGGCAAATGAAGTTCCTGTGGCGGGTTTTGCTGTTAGTATAGGAAACAACCTTACCCTTGACCAAGATGCAACTATATCATCTCTTACAATTGCCTCAGGAGTAACCTTCACAGCTTCAGATGCATCAGCTCGTAGCTTAACAATTAGCAGAGACGCCGCAGGTAGCGCAACCACTATTACAAATAGCGGCGGTACTTGGGCCAACGGAACAGGCGGCAGCACGATTGTTTTTGCGGGTACTCCTAACGCTGGCGACGCTGTTCACCAAACTTCAGGAACTTTGGCCTTCGAAAATGTGACCATTGCGAAGACTGGCGGCACCAATAACGTAGGTGTTGATTTTCAAAGTAACTCCTCTGTTTCTGGAACGCTTGAAATTGGTGAAGGTGGTTATGTAAGTACCCCTCCACCAAGCTCTTTTTACGGGGGCAGCGCAATTCTTGAATTTAATCAGGGAGGAAGTGCCAATTATAATGTAGGAGCTAGCGATAATTCTTGGTCTACCACTGAAATTCCACAAAACATTACCATTACTTCTGGCACAGTTACATTAAATAGCGATCGTACCGCTACCGGAGCGTTAATCGTTTCTAGCGGAGCTACTTTAGAAGTATCCGCCAACAGTGATTTGACTATTGGTGGAAATTTTGACTTAGATGGCACGACCAACCTAAGAGCCACTAGCTCTGGTTATGCCCAGTTAAAAGTAAGCGGCACCCTTTCTAATAATGGTACTTTTAACCATGAACAATATTTTACTGGAGATTGGCAAATGGTGGCTGCTTCAATGGATGCTACAACAGCTAGTTATTTTGGTTCAGTTGGGACAGATGGTGGCACCGCAAATACTCAGAATCTTTTCTCTTGGGATGGAACCCAATATGTTAATGTGGTTAATAACGCCGCTACAATTACACCGGGCCAAGGTTACTTTGGCTATGTCGGCACCAATGGTTTTAGAACCGCAGCCAACGCCACTTACAGCTTTACGGGTAATCCAAATACTAGTGCTACCCCAGTGTTAACTTTCGCCACTTCGACCGCCGATATGACTGCAGGTGCTTTAGGTGACGATGGTTGGAACTTAGTAGCTAACCCATTTACGTGTGCTTTGGATTTCACAACCTTAAGCAGAACTAATGTAAACGATGCTTTCTACATCTATGATGCTGCTACTACTGGTTACCAAAGCTATAGTGCCGGCGGTATTGCTGTGGGAGAAATTGCTCCTATGCAGTCTTTCTGGGTACAAGCAAATGCATCAAGCCCAAGCCTAGGAACCTTAACGATGAGCGCCAATGGTACCGTAGCATCTGCTCCAGAACTTTATAAAAATAGCATCAATTTCGACCGCTTAGTATTACGTACCGCTGCGCTTAACGATAGTACCGCCGTAGATTATACCGTTGTTTCTTTTATCGAAAACAACAGCAACCACGCTTACGATGGTGACTGGGATGCTCGTAAATTTTACAATGCGGGTGAATTACCTAATATCTACTCGACCTTTAACGGCGAAGAAATGGCCGTAAACGCCATCGACTTCGGTCCAAGTAGCACCACTACTGGTTCTATTGATATTTCCTATCGTGCGCCTCACGTAGGTAATACCTATGAAATTAGCTTCGATAAAGATTATATGTTATACCGTTATATGGTAGTATTAGAGGATAAGAAGACGGGTACTTTTACTAATCTTGGAGAGAGCAATTACCAGTTCAACTTCGATGATACTTACATTGACCGTTTTGTTTTACACTTCAATGCTCAAGGTATTGGCATGGAGGAGCTTATTAGTAATGCTGGTAAAGCCACATTAGAAGCTTGGGCTTATGATGGTGCTATTCACTACCAAGCTAATTACGGGGGTAGCGCCGAATTAATCTTAATTGATTTAAGTGGACAAAATGTTTGGACTAGCTTTGTAGAGTTCAACCAAGGTGAGCGCGCCTCACTAGAATTAGGCGATATTAAGGCCGGTGTTTACTTATTAAAAAGTACAGATGCCGAAGGCCGCAGCAATACCACTAAAGTTTACTTGAAGTAATAGTTTTAAAGCATTAAAGAACATGAAAAATATTAAGACCCTTTTAACCCTTAGCTTTATTTGCAGTGCTTTATTTCTAAGCGCACAACCCTCTCCGCCCAACGGAGGCGGAGCTCCCGCACCAATTCCCGGCCTAGTTTTACTCGCCGCAGCTGGTGCAGCAGTAGGTGCAAAAGCTATTCACAACAAAAAGAAAGAAAACGACTTAGACTAAGTCTGTCTCAATCTTATATTATGGAACCCGTAGCCGAAACGCTACGGGTTTTTTTATAATCCATTATTCTAGCCATTTGCTTCAAACATTAATTTCAGAAGCATCCTAAGCAAAGCTCCTCCCTCAGCCTCAATTTTCCTTAGTTTCACCAACACGACCGCAATCCATCTCTCGTCTCTCCAGATATCGAGATGTCGCACCTATGGCGCCTGGCTCCCTGACCATGAATATACCTATCGAGATGTCGCCCTCTGGGGCTTTTAGGTACTCCTACCATTCAAAGATCCCAAGTCCAAACATTCAAACCTTCAAAACCGCAAATCCCCTCCTTAACGAAATCCCTCTCTCGTCTCTTTGTCTCTTGTCTCTTGTCTCTCTAACAATTTACTCTCCCAAAAGCCTAAACTTCAGCCTCAATTTTCCTTAGTTTTGGAACCGCATTATGAGCATCAAAAAGACACTCCATATTCTACCCGCCGGTGGCTTTTCACATGAAGTAGCTGCCTTAGCCCTCGCCTGTAATTTTAGTGATACTTGCTACTATGATGACTATAAACAAGAGGCCGGAATAAAGTCTCCGTCGGAAATAAAAGCGGGATCGCAAGTTGCTCTTGCCATTGGCTCTTCTGAGGAAAGGGAAAATATTTATACTTCCTTAAAAGGGGATTATCACTTTCCTTCCCTTATTCATCCTTCTGCCCTATTAATGAGCCCAGAATCGATTCGCACAGGCCGAGGGGCGATTATTTGCGCAGGTAGCATTTTAACCACTAATATTAGTCTGGGCGATTTTGTAATCATCAACCTACATTCCAGTGTAGGTCATGATTGTGTATTGGGTGACTTTGTTTCGCTAATGCCCGGAGCCCGTTTAAGTGGCGGGGTTATTTTAGAAGATGGTGTTTATGTGGGAACGAATGCCAGCATTTTACCAGGCTTACGTATTGGCAAAGGTGCCACCATTGGCGCGGGTGCGGTGGTAACTAAACATGTTGAACCTAATAGCACTGTGGTTGGTGTTCCGGCTAAAGCCATTTAACGTGAATTCGAAGTAAAATCAGGCCTCAGACCCCTTGTAAATAGTGGAGTTCGAGCCTATGCAGTGAAGCAATAGCGGGCCATTGCAAGAAGCAGAGGCGCGGAAAGCCGCTTTTTAGAAGGGGGCACAAATGGATTTTCCAATAAAAGCGAAAATCTGAGGCTATGATTTATAGTCGAACTCACGTTATTTAAAAACCGAGCAAGGAATTATTCATTGTCTCGGCGTTCCGCGATTTTAGCAGCTTCTTCATCCTCCATCGCCAAAGCCCTGCGCTTTAATCCCGCAATGGAAGCATTAAGCTCGAAGCCGATAATCAATACCAAAGCATTGAGGTATATCCAAAGTAGAATTACCATCAAAGTGCCAATACTACCATACAGTTTATTGTACTGATTGAAATTGGCAACATAAAAACTAAAGCCCCAAGAAGAAACCACAATTAAAACCGTCGCTAAAATGGCTCCAGGTGAAATAAAGCGCCAAGCACGATTGCCCGATGGTCCGTAATTGTAGAGTAAAACAATTCCTATAAAAACCTGCAGAATCAATAAAGTATAACGGGTAAGCTCTACTGCAAAGGCAGAAATTACTTCTAAACCGAAAAAGGATAATAACCCGTTAAGCACATCGGAACTGAAAATAATAACGATGATCCCAATAATGAAGTTTACACTTAGTACAATGGTTAAACCAAAAGACACCAGCATTTGCTGCCAAAAGTTTCTGCTTTCAATTTGGTGAATGGTTTGGTTGAAATTGCTAATAATCGCACTAATACCATTAGTTGAAAAGATGAGGGCTAAGAAAAAACCGACCGATAATAATCCCCCGCGTTTATTGCGCAGCACATCCTTAATCGTACTGAAAGTTGCATCATACGTATCGGGCGGTAATATTCGCTGGAAGATATCGTAAATCTCCTGTTCCAATGATTCTACTGGAAAGAAGGGAATTAGCGTAAAAAAGAAAATAATTCCTGGAAAAAGCGCTAGGAAAAACGAATAGGCAATCGATCCTGCGCGACTTGTCACACTACCTTCCGCCACTCCTTCGTAAAAAAAGCTGGTTACATCGTAAAGGCTAAGGCCATCGAAAAGTGGCAGTACAATTTTCTTGCTTGCCCGGGTAACACGACTCCAGCTTTTCTTCAAACGTCTTATAATCCACATGACTAATAATTAAGCAAAGGTAAATTAGAATACCGCTATTTCGTATACTTCAGGGTTAAATATCACGACATTAAGACCTTAATAATCTAATGTTTGGCATCTCCCTTGAGGGAAAAATTAAAGCTTAGATTTTAAACTCATATCCAAACCTTTTACCGAATGCGTTAAGGCGCCTACTGAAATAAAATCGACACCCGTTTCCGCGTAAGCCCGCAAAGTTTGCTCGTTAATACCACCCGATGATTCGGTTTCCAATCGACCGTTTACCAATTGCACCGCCTTAAGGGTATCAGCTACGCTAAAGTTATCGAACATCACCCGTTGCACGCCTGTACTAGCCAATAATTCTTCAATCTCCTTAAAGTTGCGCGTTTCCACTTCAATGGGAATACTTAAATTATTTTTGGCTAAATACTCCTTGGCCTTGCTTACCGCGGCACTAACACCGCCTGCAAAATCGACGTGATTATCTTTTAACATCACCATATCGTACAAGCCAAAACGGTGATTGTGACCGCCGCCTATTAAAACCGCTTCCTTTTCGATAATTCGGAGATTGGGCGTGGTTTTACGCGTATCTAATAAGCGACAGTTCGTATGACTTATAAGCTGAACCAGAGAATTGGTATAGGTAGCAATGCCACTCATGCGCTGCATTAAATTTAAAGCAATGCGCTCGCCTTGTAACATGGCGCGGATGGGACCAGTAATGTAAAAAGCAATATCGCCCTTTTTCACCATGGCACCATCGTCAAGTAATTTCTCAAACTGGATGGCGGGGTTTACTTCGGCAAAAACTGCTCGAGCTACTTCTACTCCCGCCAGAATACCGTCTTCTTTTACAATTAACTGCATCTGCCCTTGAGCACTGGTAGGAATAGCACAATTGGAACTATGATCGCCACTGCCAATGTCTTCTGCAAGGGCTTGTTTTATAATCTGGCTGTAAGGGTTTTTCATCTTGCAAATTTAATATTAAGATTTTCCCAATCTCCTTTTTTAAGCTTTAAAGCCACGCTTTTTATACCCTTCGGTAGATGCCTATCCTTTATTCTTGAGCATCCCCTTGAAATCCATTTTTCCTTTAGTAAGTATACCGTAAAAAAGGGCAAAGATTAGATTCCCCAGAATCAAAGTCCAAAGCATGGATAGAGCGAAATATTTTAGAATTGCGATAAGCGATAAAACGATTAAGAAATAAACCAAAGTGCGAAAAAAAACTGGGCCAAAGGGACTAATCTTATAAAAGCGTTTCACCAGATAATATTTGATAAAATTAAAGCTACCGATAGCTAGTATACTTGCCCCTGCCGCTCCGCTAATACCATAAATAGGAATCAAAATATAATTTGATACGACGGTAAAAACGATGAGAAAGAGTCCACTGTAAAAATTATAACGCTGCTTATTAGAAATGGTTAATATTAATCCATTAGCGCCTGTAGCTCCTGTCACAACTTGGGTCAATCCCACGAGGAATACCACCATGGAAGCACTGGGATCTTGATAAGTTGGCGGCAGCAGGACCAAAGCCACATCCACATTAATCCAAATAAGTAAAAACAGGCCACTGGTTATGAGCAACTGAGCCTGCGCACTTTTACGGTACAACTTTTCGATTTCACTTAGATTTTGGTCGGCCCAGGCTTTGCTAATAAAAGGACGTAGTGAAACCAAGATAGCATTAACGGGAACCAATACTACACTACCGATAAAAAAGGCAATGCGGTAAAAAGCCACTGGCGCATCGCCAAGCATTTGGCTTATCATTAAAACATCCAGACTATTTACCAGCAAGATAGATCCACTTGCCAGCATGATGAATAATCCGTAAGAAAGAATATCTTTTATATCAAGCGCATCAAAGCGCAGACTTAAAGCCGGGATTTTAGGGAGCGCATAGACTATTACCAGTAAAAGCTGCAAGGCATAACCCCAACCGAGAATAACATAAAACTGTTCGCCTCCATCACCTTGAAAATAAGTCCATGCCAAGGCGAGAACAATAATAATACGTCGGTACACATTCTTCAGAAATTGCGGGAATATCACCAAACGGTAATGCTGACTAAGACTGGCAAAAACTTCAAAAAGACCCATTCCGAGGGTAATTAATAAGCCCATGGCCAAACGTTGACCATCCACATCGCCCCAACGGTAATAAGCAAAAGCTCCGATCAATAATAAAATACTGCTGGCAATATTTAAAACGAGAGCGAGGCTAAAAAACTGCTTCTGCTGTAAAGCTGAAAAACGCGGAAAATAAGTAACCAAACTAACAGGAACCCCCAAATGACTGAAAGTGCTGAAAATGGTAGCCACCGCAAGAAGCGTGTTTACCTGTCCCATAAATTCGGGATTATCAGCAAAAACCTGAGGGAAAAGGATAAGGGTATTGAAAGCGCCAATACCTACCCCGAGGTAAGCATTAATACTATTGAAGAAACTTTGCTTGGCTACTATTCCCATCTATTCTTAAGCAATCCATTTGCGCAACATACTCAAGCGCCAAACTAAACGTGCATGACGATTATCGCCCGCTTGATACTCCTGCACCACCTTCTTAACTGCCGCATCATCTAAAAAGTGTAGCGGGCGCGCTAATAAATCATCCACCAAATGCTTCATTCCGCCGCGCAGCCATTTGCTTTCCCCAGGGGTAACAAAACCTTTTTTATCCTTGCGGTCGATAATTTCAGGAGGCATAATTCCGCGCATGGCTTCCCGTAATACTTTTTTACTCCAGCCTTGCTGCAATTTTAATTCGTCAGGTAAATTGAAACTGTATTCCACCAAACGATGGTCGAGAAAAGGGACACGCGATTCGATGGAAAAGGCCATGGAATTGCGATCTTCATTATGCAAAAGCGAGGGCAAAGAGCTTCGCATGGTTAATTGATATAAAAACTGATTGAGGCGACTGCCGCCCTCAGGTTGCCAAAGGGCTGGTGCTTGCGCTGTTCCTCTCCCTACAAAGGGATGATACTTGCGATATTCTAGGCCATACATCTGCTCTTCCGAGCTAACCGCCGCGACCAAGGACTTGGCATAAGTTCCCACATGAGCCCCCATGCTACGGGGACGTAATTTTTGAAAAGCTTCCAATTCACTGATAAATCCACCTATTTGACCCTTCTTTAATTTCTCCGCGGCCAAGCGGTAAAAAGAATGATCGTAACCCGCTAGAAACTCATCCGCACCTTGTCCGTCTAAAAGCACCTTCATGCCTTGCGACTTGGCTAATTTCATTACAAAGTATTGCGACAAAGGCGAAGAACCGGCAGGAGGTACCTCAAAATGATTGAAGAAATTATCAAATTGTTCTAATAACTCATCTCCCTGAGGGTAATAATCGTGTGCCTTTAAACTCGGGTAATCGCGGTGCACCATATGAGCCCAAGGCCGCTCGTCTACCTCATCTTTACCCCCATAATAAATGGTAAAAGTGTTGAGATCCAATTTCGGGTATAATTGCCCTATGCTGCTGCAGATGGCCGAGCTATCTAAACCGCCCGACAAGCAAGCCCCAACTGGGGTGTCCGCGCGCATGTGTAATTTTACGCTGTCCATAAAGAGGCTTTTGAATTCCTCTTTGGCTTCTGCTGCGCTAACATTATTTTGTTGTAAAGGTAGGTCCCAATAACGTTGAAGCCTCACTTTCCCCTTTTGATAAATTAAATTATGCGCTTCCGGTAAAGCGGAGATGCCACTGTAAAAACTTTCTTCATTATAAGTAAGCCATCCCAATTGCAAATACCGCAAGAGATGGTTTTCATTGTATTCTTCGCGGTGTAGCGGACTTAATTTTAAAGCGCGGTATTCCGAAGCAAAATAAAATTGCTCGCCTACATTTTGGAAGTAAAAAGGCTTTATGCCAAAGCGGTCGCGACTGCAAAAAAGCTTCTGTTCCTTCTCATCCCAAATGGCAAAAGCCCACATGCCCATAAAATGCTGCACACAGTCTTCGCCCCAATATTTATAGGCAGCACAAATAACTTCGGTATCCGAGCTAGTGCTGAAGCTAAAGCCCGCTTTTAATAGCGTTTCTTTTAATTCAAGATAATTATAGACTTCACCATTGAAGCTTATACTGACATCCTTAAAATGAAAAGGCTGATGTGAAGCCTCGCTTAAATCAATGATGCTTAAGCGATTATGACCCAAGACCAGAGGACCCTGTTGCCAGTCGCCGCTGTAATCGGGACCGCGATGCTCCATGCTTTTAAGCATACTAGTAATTTGCTCCTTTTGCCTCTCTTTACTGGTGATGCGTGGGTCTATAAAACCAGCGATTCCGCACATGAAAATTGATTTTGAGCAAAGATAGTTTATCGAGAGTATTTAGTAGATAGTTATGGTAGTTAGTAGTTGATGATGCTTAATGTACGCTGACCACAGGTAGCCCTTTTATTAAAGCTTTGAATAAATCTAAAAATTTATACATAGAATTACGAGGTATTGTATTTCTATGTATATTTGACCTATGTATTCAAAAGAACTACTTAAAGGAACCCTCTCTGCGATTATTCTAAACTTACTCGCGGAGAATGGCAGAATGTACGGTTATGAGATTTCTCAAAGGGTGAAAGATCTGTCGGACGGTAAAATTTTACTTAAGGATGGCTCTTTATATCCGGCCCTGCAAAAAATGACTAAAGATGGTCTACTTACTTATAAGGAAGAGTTTATGGGCAAGCGGGTACGAAAGTATTATTTACTGACTACTAAAGGAGAAGAACAAAAAGTGCTCTACCTCGCAGAACTAAAAGACTTTTTGGCCACACTCAATAAATTGGTATTCCCTCAGCTAAACCTATCATGAAGTTAAGTCCTGAACAAGAAAGCATCATCGAGAATTTTGTAGATGCCCAAGGCATTAAAATCCGCACTCTACGCGATGATCTTATCGACCATTTGTGTTGTGTGGTGGAAAGTGAGCTCGGAAAAGAGAAATCCTTTGAGCAGTTATTGGATGAAGCACTTGAGGATTTAGCACCAAAGGGCTTAACGGAAATTCAACATCAAACCATTTTTTTACTTAACTCTAAACGAATAATAGCTATGAAAAAAGTACTGTATTTAACCGGATTCATTGGTTCCATAACCTTAACAGCCGGAGTAACCTTTAAGTTACTGCACTGGCCCTTCGCCAATGTATTATTTATCATTGGTTTTTTATCCCTACTCTTGATATTCATTCCCCTGCTAGCCATTGACCGCTATAAAGTATCGCTTTCCAAAGCAATTTCGGTGAAAACGAAAATAATTATGGGCGCCGTCGCCGCAATAATAACAGGCCTATCTGGCTTGTTCAAAATGATGCACCTACAAGGCGCCGATCTCTTACTAATGCTTGGAGCCCTTGTTTTTGCCTTTGGCTTTCTTCCCTTCTACTTCTTCACCATGTACAAGAAATCCGTTTCTTGAAACAGACCAAGAAGCTTAGGGTTGAAGTCAATCTTCCAAATAATCAATTAGAAAATTCAGGCAGAAAAAATCTCAAGAATAGGAACGAGATAATTAATCCTTTTTAACTAGATTTGCAGCCCCAAAATTTACAATTAATTAACCGGGTCGGGAACCCTTTAACAATTAATCAATGGCAACTAGAATCAGATTACAGCGCCACGGACGTAAGAGTCGTCCAATTTTCACCATCGTAGTAGCGGATAGCCGTGTAAAACGTGATGGTAAAATCATCGAAAACTTAGGACAATACAATCCTAACACCAATCCAGCCACTATCGACTTAAACTTCGATTCAGCTTTAAATTGGCTTATGACAGGGGCACAACCAAGTGATACTGCTCGTGCTATTTTAAGCTACAAAGGTGTACTTCACAAAAAACACCTTTTAGAAGGCGTTAAAAAAGGTGCCTTTGACGAAGCTGAAGCTGAAAAGCGTTTCGAAGCTTGGATGGGCGAAAAAGAAAGCAAAATCGCAGCTAAAAGAGATGGCTTAACTCAAGCGCAGCAAGAAGCTAAGAACAAAGCTTTAGAAGCAGAGAAAGCAGCTAACGAAGCGCGTAAAGCAGCAGAAGCAGCAGCCCTTGCCGCAGATAGTGCAGAAGCAGCTCCAGCTGAAGAAGCTAGCGAAGAAGCCGCGGAGGAAAGCACTGAAGCTTAATAATAAAACTTGACTGATGCTTTTAGAAGAGTGTTTTCAACTCGGACACATCAGTCGTTTACATGGCTATAAGGGCGCTGTAGTAGCGTTTTTCGATACCGATCGCCCCGAAGCTTACACAACATTGGAATCAGTTCTTATCGAAAACGATGGAGAGCTGATTCCTTTTTTTATTGAAGAATTAAGCCGCAACTCCAAAGGTCATTTCATCCTTAAATTTGAAGACCTTGAACCGGAGGAAGCGCAATCCTATATTGGCGCAGAACTCTATCTGCCCCTCAATCTTTTACCACCCCTTGGCGGGAAGCAATTTTACTTTCACGAAGTACTAAACTTTTCGGTTCACGATAAAAACGAAGGCCTTATCGGCGTTTTAGAAGCGATGCTCGATAGTGGCGCTCAACCACTTTTTAAGATTATTAATGCCGAACAAAAAGAAATTTTAGTTCCTGCCATTGATGACTTTATTGAAAGCATCGATCGTGTTAAGAAGGAAATTCACCTTCAGCTACCCGAAGGACTTATAGATATCTATTCCTAAAAGGGAAGCCCATCTTTTACTTCCAGTAAAATGGCTACACAAAAACCTTTTCACTTCAAGCAATTCAGTTTAGCTCATTCTCGCAGTGCTCAAAAAATTGGTACCGACTCGGTTATATTGGGATCTTGGCTTAAAGCCGAAAAAGCCGATACGATTTTAGATATTGGTAGCGGCTGCGGTGTATTAGCTTTTATGATGGCTCAGAAGTTCCCCCAAGCGCAAGTTTTAGGCATTGAATTAGACTTCGCTTCATTTGAGGAAAGTCTTGAGAACCACACTCACAGTCCTTTTAAGGATAGGGTAAACTTTATGCATGCGGACTTTACGCAATGGAATAACAAGCAGCGTTTCGACCTCATAGCTTCCAACCCTCCCTATTTTGAAAGTGGCCAGAATACCAATCGACCCGCTCGCGATAATGCCCGTAGGCAGAAGAGTTTAAGTCATGGCATTCTGCTTAAGCAGATGAGGCAGCTATTAACAGAAGCAGGCAGCATCTATTTGGTGCTGCCCCCCATTGAAGCAAGCAACTTTATAGACTTAGCTAAGCTGGAAGGACTTTACCTTTCCCGTTTTTGCGAAGTGAAATCTAAAGCGGATACGCCAACCAAACGCTGTTTATTTAGTTTAAGCCGACAAGCTAGCCAAACCCAAAAAGAAGAACTAATTCTTTATTTAGAGGATGGCAGCCGTCATCCCCAGCATGCTAAGCTTACCCAAGATTTTTATCTTTAAATACTATTTTCCCGGTAAAGGCACGTAAGTTTCATCATTGGGAACTTTAGGCCAATCCCAAGCTTCCCATTTCTCTTTTGCCTCTTCAATAGTTTCGGCTTCGGACGCTACAAAGTTCCAGTAAATGTGACGTTTTTCTGGCAAAGCTTCTCCCCCGAAGAAGATGACATGACTATCCGCTTCCAGCGAAAGCTTGCAAACATCTTCCTCTTTTGAAACTAATAAATTTCCCGCTTCCACCCTATTCTCGCAGGCATGGATGGCTCCCTTTACTACACAAATGCCAATCTCACCTTTCAGCTTGCCGCTGAGATCAATTTGATTGGCCGTATTGGTTTTCAACTCAAGCATAAACAAAGGCGAATGCACTGGCACTGGCGACTTCTTGCCAAAAGCTTCTCCCGCAATTAGACTGAAATCTAAATCTCCTTCTTGCCAATGTGGTAATTCAGCCGCAGAAAAATGATGAAAAGAGGGATCTGCTTTTTCAAACTCTTTTGGTAAAGCCACCCAAATTTGATAGCCATGCATCACATACGAATCAGCCTCCCTTAAATGGTTAGGTGTTCTTTCGGTATGGCTTACGCCAGATCCGGCCACCATCCAGTTTACCGATCCCGGGCGTATTAGCTGATTAGTCCCTAAACTGTCGGCATGGACAATTTCACCACTCAGCAAATAGGTCAAGGTTGCTAATCCAATATGGGGATGCTGATCTACGTCCATAAATTTACCATTCCCCATTTGGGTTGGCCCCATATGATCTATAAAAATGAATGGGCCCACCATACGCTTCTTCCGAAAGGGTAATAAGCGGCCCACTATGAAGTCCCCGATATCGCGACTACGTTCCGGAATAATTAAATCGTTATTAGACATACAAATTGTTTTTCTAAAGCTTTTTCACAAATTTATGGTGCAGCCCAGTTTCAATTCGAAGAAATGCAAGTATTTTCGTAAAAAATGAAGAGATGGGGATCTTTTGGATAATCTTAGTCAGTCTATTTAAACCAGCGCATGATTTTCATGTCAGTATTAGCCAGGCGGAATGGGAAGAAGGCTTACTTAAATGCACCATTCGTGTCTTTAGCGATGACTTAGAAATGAGCTTACAAAAGGATTTTGGAGTGGACTATCGCTTAGAAAGCGCTCTAAATGATGAGCGTTTAGCAAAATACATATTAAAGCATTATGGCTTTCGCCAAGATGGCCAAATACTTAGGGGCGAATTTGTAGGAATGGAAATCGAGAATGACTTAAGTTTTCTTTACCTGCAATTTCCGCTTGAGAAAGAGCCCGCCACATTAGAGGTTTACAACCTTCTTTTTTTCGATAGCTTTGAAGACCAAAGCAATATTGTAAATGTTCAGTGCGGCTCGGTGCTTCGCTCAGCATTCCTTTCGCCTCAAAAAAACACACAGATACTAGAATTTAAATAATGCATCCATTTACTAATTATCTGCGTTTAGGTTACGAACACATTATCAGCTTAGCAGCGCTTGACCATATTCTATTTCTTATCGCCTTAATGGCCGTATACCAAACTAAAAACTGGCTTAAGGTAGTAATTGCCGTTTCCTTTTTCACGATTGGGCATTCCATAACTCTCAGTCTTGGTGCCCTTAATGTGGTAAATATTGATCAAGGTTTTATCGAATTCCTTATTCCTTTAACCATTGTGTTTACTGCGCTACTCAACCTTTCTAAATTTGGGCAAAACCAAAAAAGCAATTTCAAATATTGGATTGCCTTAAGCTTCGGTTTAATTCACGGCTTGGGTTTTTCCAATTACTACGATATGCTGGTGATGGGCGAAAGCAACTATTGGCAAGCCCTTCTTCCCTTCAATCTCGGCATCGAGCTGGCGCAGTTATTAGTTGTTTTTGTGATGCTTATTTTTATGGGGATTTACGGTTTCATCTTAAATAAGAAAATTAGAGATTGGAATCTCTTTGTTTCAGGCAGTGCTTTTGGCTTAGCTCTTATTATGTGTATTGAAAATTGGCCTTTTTAAAATATCGAGTATGGAGTTCGAATTTAATAGCGCATTCGAAGGTGATGCCAAGTATAGCAAAGCAGCCCAAGCTTGGCAAGCCGTTTTAAAGTCAATCGAGCCATTCGATCTAAGCGAAACGAGTTTAAGCACCATTGCCACTTACAATAAATTGCACGCAGATTCTAATGAGGCCAAAGAGGCTTTGAAAACTCTGCAAAAAGCCAACCTAGCCCTGCAACAATCTTTAGTTAAAAACGACCAGTTATTCCGCAAGAATTACAACCGTGATGTTTGGATGGCCGTAGGGGTTGGCGGCATTGGCGTGGGACTCGGTGCAGGTATTGGGGTCGCTTTAGGATCCGTGGCTTTTTTAGGTTTAGGCATGCCCATCGGAATGCTAATCGGCATTTTAATTGGCCGCTCCATGGATCAAAAAGCAGAAAAAGAAGGCCGGGTTTACTCCATTAAATCGTAAATCACCAAACCACTGCGTAGCTTCGGTTCGATATAGGTGCTTTTAGGAGGCATGATTTTACCTTTATCGCTCACCTCTTTTATTTGTTCCATACTCACCGGAAAAAGGCTAAAAGCAAGATGGTAAGCGCCTGAATCTACTGCTTTTTCTAATTTCTCTAATCCGTGAATGCCGGGCACAAAATCCACCCGATCGTCTGATTTAAGGTCGGCGATATTAAAAATTGGTGCTAAAATATTGCGACTCAAAATTTCCGCATCTAAATGCCCGACCGCATCACCCGGATCAAAGCTCCCCATTTTAGGACTTAGCTTAAACCACTCCCCTTGCATATACATACCCATTTCATGTAACTTCTGTGGATGAAAAGTTTCGCTTCCCTTGGGTTCAATATGAAAAACTCGGTTTAATTCTCTTAGCACTTGCTCTTTCGATTTACCGCTATCATTAATCACTAAACGATTAAAGTCGTAAATCTTCATTTGTTCCTCCCCAATTAAAAAGGCCATGAAGTATTGGTGTAAATCACCTTCCACCCCTCTTTCTTCCAAGCGATTTGCTAGTAAAGCCGAACTGGCCGAACGATGATGACCATCGGCAATATATAAAGCTTCCTGCTCCTTAAAAACCGCGGTTATTACCGCACAATCGCTGGCTTCGGTTATAGGCCATAAACGATGGTATACCTTATCGGTGCTGGTAAATTCGTATTCGGCTCGTAATTCTTCATAGCGAGCAAAAAGCTGATTTAATTTAAAGCTATCCTGGTAAACCAAAAGAACTGGCTCCGCATTAAAGGCTGTGTGTTCCAAATAATCGGTAAACATTTCTTCGCGCACACTTAAAGTGTTTTCATGCTTCTTTATGCGCCCTTCGATATAATCATTTACACTTACCGCCGCAATTATTCCAATGTACTCATTGCCATCCTTCACTTGGCTGTAGAGATAATAAGCCGCCTCTTTATCTTTATGGAAAATCCCCTCTTCACACCACTCTAAATAAGCCGACTTCACTAAATCGAACTTCTCTTTAGAAGAAACCATTTTACGCACCGTTGAAGGATTTATCACGTGCATAAAGGTGAAAGGATTGTTATTTAGTTTATCATCCAGCTCTTCGTCGGTATAACTATGATACGATCGAGTAGCAACTAAATAAGCTTTATCGCGGGGTGGCCTACTGGCCCGAAAAGGACGGATAGTAATCATGCTACGAAATTAGACATTCAGCACTTAATTCTTAATTTTAACCCCACATAAATAGCGCATGAATTTCCTCTCCGACGATTTAGAAAGTTACCTCAGTCAGCATCACGACCCAGAAGACGATCTTTTAGCCGAATTAAATAGGCAAACGCATCTGAAAATTCTGCAGCCGCGTATGTTAAGTGGGCCTTTACAAGGACGCTATCTTACCTTTTTAAGTAAGATTTTAAGACCCGAGCGAATTTTAGAAATTGGCACCTACACGGGCTATTCCGCCCTTTGCTTGGCCGAAGGTCTCGCTCCTTCGGGCAGATTGCATACCATTGAAATTAACGATGAGCTTGAAAGTTTCACGCAGTCCTTCTTTAGTCGTTCCGCTTATGCAGATAAGTTAGAATTGCATATTGGGGATGCTCTGGAAATTATCGATGAGCTGCAAGAGCCTTGGGATTTAATTTTCATAGATGCCGATAAACCGCGCTACCTCGATTATTACGAGAAGTTAATTCCTTCATTAAAAAGTGGTGCCGTAATTTTAGCCGACAATGTACTTTGGAGCGGTAAAGTTTTAAAAGAACCCGATCCCCGCGATGAAAGCACCTTGGCCCTGATCGAGTTTAACCGATTTGTGCAAGAGGATGAAAGAGTTGAAAACTTACTCTTGCCCTTGCGAGATGGCCTCATGTGTATTCGAAAAAAATAATTAATCGCATCTGCGAAAAGCAAAACAATGAAAAAAATTCTCGCCTTATTACTTTGCAGTTTGGGTCTGCAAGCGCAAAATATATTAATTGGAGAAAGCAGTATTTTGGAAGCGCGTGGCTACTGCGAACCGAGTATTACCATTAATCCTAAAAACCCTGCAAATCTAGTTGCTGCCTGCATTTTAGATAAGGTATTCTATTCTAACGACAGCGGGAAAACTTGGCAAGAAGACCAGTTGAAATCACCCTATGGCGTTTGGGGAGACCCTGTATTATTAAGCGATACGGCAGGAAACCACTATTATTTCCACCTTTCGGATCCGACAGGGAAAAATTGGAAAAGTGAGGAAATCCTCGATCGCATTGTCGCCCAAAAAAGTACCGATGGTGGTAAAACTTGGAGCGAAGGTTCCTTTATGGGCATGAATCACCCGAAAGATCAGGATAAACATTGGGCAGCTTTGGACCCTAGCAATAATAATATCTACACCACTTGGACCCAATTTGACGATTATGGCAGTGAAGACTCATCTGCCTTGAGCAATATTCTCTTTTCTAAATCGAGCGACGGCGGTGAAACTTGGTCGGAAGCGCTGCAGGTTAACCAAATTTCAGGCAATTGCCTCGACGATGATGGCACCACTGAAGGAGCCGTTCCAGCAGTTGGTCCCGATGGAACCATATATGTTTCTTGGGCCCTAAATGAAAAACTTTACTTCGACCGATCTAGCGACGGCGGTAAGACTTGGTTGGAAAAAGATTTGGTAGTTGCCGAGCAACCTGGCGGTTGGGACATCGATGTATTTGGCGTATCACGTGCAAATGGCATGCCCGTTACGGTGTGCGATTTGAGCGAAAGTGAATATGCTGGTAGAATTTATATCAACTGGGTAGATGATAGAAATGGCAACTATGATGTTTGGATTATTAGTAGCGATGACGGCGGTGACACCTGGACGGAGGCGCAAAAAATAAACGACGATTTAGACAGTGCCGATCAATTTTTCACCTGGCTGGCCGTCGATCAAAGCAATGGTAATTTATATACGGTGTTTTACGATCGCCGTGGTTTAGAGGACCCACTGGCCACAGATGTTTATCTAGCTTCGAGTAAAGATGGCGGGCAAACTTGGCAGAATGAAAAAATAAATGAGGAAACTTTTAAAACCATACCCCAGATTTTCTTTGGCGATTACAATCATATTAGCGCGCACAATGGTATGGTTCGTCCTATTTGGACGGCCATTTATGGGACCAATATGGGAATCTACACCAGCCTTTTACAATTTAAAGAGGACTAGAAGTAAAACCTAAGACGGATTTGGCCTCAAACCATTGCCTCTGATTTTTTCTAAAACGAAAAAAGCAAAAATTAGAATTTCGATTAAGCTAGGAACCCTCTTAAATGCCCGCGAATCCTTAACTTCGCGGCACGTCAATAATAAAACTCAGGATTGGCCAAAAAAGCCAATAGCATTATGAACTCCTCACCCGCTCTACCCAATAATAATAGTCGTTTGCTAATTATTTCTACCAGCAAAATTCACGGCTCGGCCTATATGGAATACATTGCTGAAGAGGTAAAGGATTTCTTGGGCGATCAAACGGAACTGCTCTTTATACCTTACGCTCAGCCAGGTGGGATTTCTTACGATGAATATACCAGCTACCCTAAAGAAGCATTAAAGGATTTTGGCATTCAAGTTAAAGGCTTGCATGAATACCCATCTGCCCCTGAGGCAATTGCCCAAGCGCAAGCCATTTTTACTGGGGGAGGCAACACTTTTTTATTGCTAAAAACATTGTATGAGCAAGGTCTTATTGGCCCATTACGCGATGCCGTTTCTAAAGGCACTCCCTATATGGGTAGCAGCGCGGGCAGCAATATTACTGGCCTAAGCATTGGCACCACTAATGACATGCCTATTGTTTATCCTCCTACTTTTGAAGCACTGCAATTTTTACCCTTCAATATTAATCCGCACTATTTAGATCCGGATCTAGATTCTAAGCATCAAGGCGAAAGTCGTGAAACCCGTATTAATGAGTTTCACTGTCAAAACGCTCAAAAGGTTATTGGCCTGCGCGAAGGAAGTTGGTTAAGAGTGGAAGGAAAGCATATATTACTGAAAGGCGAGCATAGTGCGCGTCTTTTTGAAGCTAGAAAGGAAGCGCAAGAATTAGCACCAGCAGACATAAGTAATAGATTGCTTTAAATTGACAGGTGATAATTTTATAGAATCGCTTTTACCTCTGGCAGACCCTGATTTTGCTGCTGGCTTACAGCGTTACGGCATTCCTAATAAGCAAGCAATGGGTTTGCGCTTACCGCAGATACGTGCAGCGGCTAAGCCTTATAAAAATAATCCCCGCTTGGCACAAGAGCTTTATCGAATGCCTATTCATGAAGCTAGACTGGCGGCCGCTTTTATTGACGACCCAAAGGAGCTTAGTCTTACGCAAGCAGAAATTTACTGGCAAGAGTTCGACAGTTGGGATTTGGTTGATCAATTTTGCACCAGCTTATTTGTTAAAAGCCATTTTGCTCATGATTTGCCTTTTCTGTGGACCCAAGCTGAGGGAGAATATCAGCGTCGTGCAGGCATAGTTATGATTGTAGCTATTGCTTTACATCATAAAAAAATGCCAGATCAGGAATTAGTGAAATTCTACCCACTCCTGAAAGAATATATTTTTGACGAGAGAAACTTCGTTCGTAAAGCGATTTCATGGGCCTTGCGCACTATTGGTAAACGCAGTCTTTACCTGAACGGAGAAATACAGGAGCTTATCAAATCCGAATGGATGGTTAGCACAGGTAAGTTCCAGTACTGGGCTGCAGGAGATGCCTATCGGGAAATTAGCCAGGAAAAACACTTGAACAAATTACGAGCTAAGGATACTAAATGAGATTCGCTTAGTGGTTTTTTTCAACCTTATCGTTCTTGCATTGAGCTTCAACTTATCCATTAGTATTTAAACACTTATCTGGAAGCTTAGGTTTGTTATCTCGCAAACACCTCTTTACATTTGGCAACGACGCTGCTAATTAATTCACAAAACCACTTTAATTAGAACAGTAAGTTATTATGAACCAATGCCTTATACAATGAACAAATTAATCTACTCGCTCAACAAACCTCTCTTTATTATTGCCCTTACTTTAAGTTTTAACACCCTCGCACAGTCTCCCATTCGTCTTAAAATTGAAGCGGGATACGGGTTAGGAATGCCAACTTCCAGTTATCTCCTTGTGGAAGATCAAATCTTTTTTACAAATTTCATTTTTGACGAAATCCAAACCGCTGGTGGTCTTCAGCTAGGCGCTTCCATAGGCGGTGAATTAACCAAAAGCATTCGTTTGAGTGCTCAATTTCATTATCAGAAAACTGGTAATCAAGTTTATAGAAGCTACCCAGCTTACCCTAATCCTGATAACCCCACCGAGCTATTAACCAGTGAAAACATCTACAGCTTGGATTATCAGACTATCAGCTTCAGTCCGCTTATTACTTTTATTATTAGCGATATTGACTTTCCTTTTAAGCCCTTTACTAGTATTGGTCCTACTATGATTCTTAGCGGCCAAAATGAACGAACCGCCGATTTTTATGATGCACAGGAGAATCAAAATATTAGCAGCGTTAGTATAGACCAATTCTCACTAAGTTTTGGAGCCCGTGCCAGCTTAGGCTTCGAACGCAATATCAACAAAGACTTTGCTTTTCAGGTTTCTGCCCAAATTAGATGTGCCTATCTAGAACCAAGCAGTTATAAGCTTACGAAATACTATGTTGATGGTGAAGATAAGCTACAAAGTTTAAGTGTGCAGGACAGAGAAGGGGTTTACCGCAATGAACTTAATCAGCCGCAGCAATCATTCCATCCAGAATTAGCTTGGATTGGAGCTGATCTAATGCTTGGCATAGTTTATAAGCTCTAAAGTGCTATTACAGATTTACTATTTATTCTCGAAGAATCTAGAAACCTGAGTTAGAATCACCCAAGATTTAAGTAAGTCAATCGCACTTTAAATTTAGCTTGATAATCAGAAAAATAGTAGGCTTTTTGGTATTATTTACCTTCTGCTCAAATGCATTAAGTAAATTTGCAGCCTAACTATTCATCATGAGTGAGAACAAGCGAACTGCACTAATAATTTTAGATGGCTGGGGCATTGCCCGCAATAAAAATGTATCAGCAATTGATCAGGCAAAAACCCCTTTTGTTGATTCACTTTATCACAATTATCCTAATACAAGATTACAAGCTTCAGGTTTAGCCGTTGGTTTACCCGAAGGTCAGATGGGAAATAGTGAAGTAGGCCACATGAATTTAGGTGCCGGCCGTATTGTGTACCAAGATTTAGTAAGAATAAACCTCGCTGTAAAGGAAGGTAGTATTGCGAAAGAACCCGTTTTAGCAGAGGCGTTTACTTACGCAAAAAAGGAAGGTAAAAAAGTGCATTTCATGGGCTTACTTTCCGATGGTGGCGTTCACTCACATATCCTGCATTTAAAAGGTTTGCTTAGCGCTGCTGCAGATGCCAATTTAAAGGATGTTTTCGTTCATGTATTTACCGATGGGCGCGATACCGACCCTCAAGGTGGATTGGGCTATGTTGCCGATTTAGAAGAACACTTGGCTAAAACTACCGGCTCTATTGCTTCGGTGGTGGGACGCTATTTCGCCATGGATCGCGATAAACGTTGGGAAAGAGTTAAGAAAGCCTATGATGTAATGGTTCACGGAAAAGGCCGTGAGGATGCTTCTGCGAAAGCGGTATTAGAGACAAGTTATGCTGCAGGTATTAGCGATGAATTTGTAGAACCTGCCATTATAAACAAAGCGGGCACTATTAATGAGGGTGATGTAGTTTTATGCTTCAACTTCCGCACCGACCGAGGTCGCCAAATAACCACCGCGCTTACGCAAGAAGCCTTCCCCGAGCAAGAAATGAGTCCTTTAAACTTGCACTATGTAACCATGACGCGTTACGATGATACCTTTAAAGGCGTGCATGTTATCTACGAAAAAGATAATCTCAGCCAAACCATGGGCGAAGTTTTAGAAGCAGCTGGGAAAACCCAAGTGCGCATTGCTGAAACAGAAAAATACCCTCACGTGACTTTCTTCTTTTCGGGCGGCCGCGAAAGCGAGTTCAAAGGCGAAAGACGCTTAATGGTTTCCTCTCCAAAAGTGGCCACTTACGACTTGCAACCTGAAATGAGTGCCTACGAAGTACGCGACTCTATCATCGAAGATATTAATACCAACACTCCCGATTTCATTTGCCTGAATTTCGCTAACCCAGATATGGTAGGACATACAGGAGATATGAATGCTGCAATTATTGCCTGTGAAACTGTAGATGCTTGCGCAGAAGCCGTAGTAAAAGCCGGATTAGCAAAAGACTATACTTTCATTATTTTAGCCGACCATGGCAACGCCGATTGCATGCGTAATGATGATGGCAGTCCTAATACTGCTCATACTACGCAACCGGTGCCCTGTTTTTTAGTGGGTAATTCAGTTGATTCGATCCAATTACACGAGGGTGTTTTAGGCGATGTTGCTCCCACTTTATTAGAATTATTAACAGTTAACAAACCGGATTCTATGACCGGCAAATCGTTAATTATATGATATCAGAAGACTCTAAAATTATTGCCGTTGATTTTGACGGCACCATTGTAGATGACATGTTCCCTGAGATTGGCAAGCCGAAAGTTTTTGCCTTCCAAACTTTAAAGATGCTTCAAAAAGATGGCCACAGATTAATTCTTTGGACCTATCGCTTCGGACGCAAATTAGATGAAGCCGTAAATTTTTGTCGTGAAAATGGCATTGAATTTTATGCCGTAAACAAAAGCTTCCCGGAAGAAATTCTGAATGAAAGAGAAGCCAGCCGAAAAATTAATGCCGACATTTTTATCGATGATAGAAACCTACAGGGCTTCCCAGGTTGGGGAGAGGTTTATCAAAAAATTGGTAATAAGGAACAAGAAACCGTAAACAACGTTAAACCGAAAAAGAAAGGCTTCTTTAAATTTTGATGATAAAGTATAAAAGTCCTGCGGAAATTGAAAAACTCCGTGCTGCAGCGCTAGTCGTAAGCAGAACCTTAGGCATGATTGCCAAAGAAATAAAACCGGGCGTAAAACCCGTTGACCTCGACCGAAAAGCCGAAGAATACATCCTTTCCCAAGGAGCCAAACCAGGTTTTAAAGGTTTGTATGGCTGTCCAAGCACCCTACTCATTTCTAAAAATGAAACGGTTGTTCACGGCTTACCCACTGACGTTCCCTTAGTAGAAGGCGACATTGTAAGTGTTGACTGCGGCTCTATCTTAGATGGTTATTATGGCGATCACGCCTATACTTTCGAGGTAGGTGAGGTAGACCCAGCGGTAAAAAAATTATTAGACGTAACCAAAGAATCGCTATACCTTGGCATTGCTGCTTTTAAAGCAGGTAACCGTTTAGGTGATATTGGCAATGCCATTCAACAACATGCCGAAAAGCATGGTTATGGAGTGGTGCGTGAATTGGTTGGTCACGGTATCGGAACTAAATTACACGAAGATCCGCAGGTGCCCAATTATGGAAAACAAGGCAAAGGCAAATTGCTTAAAAATGGCATGACACTCGCTATTGAGCCGATGATTACCATGGGAACCTTTCGCGTAAAGCAACTAAGTGATGGTTGGACCATTAACACCCTAGATGGGAAAATGGCGGCTCATTTTGAGCACGACGTGGCCATGGTAGACGGGAAACCCGAAATTTTGTCCACCTTCGATTATGTATATGAAGCCTTGGGCATAAATCCAGAAAATGATAAAATCAGCATTTAAGTTTGCGCTAAATACCATTCCGCGCCCGCTGCTCATTCGCTTAAGTTATGCAGCAGCGCCTTTACTGGCAGCCTTTTACCGCGGTGATAAATTCGAAGACCCTATCGATGGTCGCAAATACCGCAAATTATTGCCTTACGGTTATAAAGGCCGTCAGCGCGAAAATGCCTTAGCCCCTGCCTCGCTTTCGCTAGAAAGGCATAGACTGCTTTGGCTTTACCTAAAAACGCGCACTGACTTTTTCAGCAAGCAGAATTACCTTTTACATATTGCTCCGGAACAGTGTTTTTATGGTCGCTTTCGCAAGATGAGTAATTTGCAATATCTCACTGCCGATTTAGATTCTCCCATCGCTGATGTTAAGATGGACATTCACAATATTCAGTACGACGATAATACCTTTGATGTGGTATTTTGCAATCACGTTTTAGAGCATGTAGATGACGACCAACAGTGTATGCGTGAATTATGTCGCGTTTTAAAACCCAGTGGTTTAGCCATTATGCAAGTTCCTTTTGAAAAGGGGCGAGCAGTTACTGATGAAGATCCAAGCATTACCGATCCCGAAGAACGCATTCGCCGCTTCGGACAATATGACCATGTGCGCGTTTATGGTAAAGATTATTCCGAGCGATTGGCTAATGCAGGTTTTAAAGTAGAGCCGATTGATTTTTCTAATGAACTTAAGGCAGAAGAGTATAAAAAATACGCCTTGATGCCTGGAGAAATTCTTTACGTCTGCTCTAAATAACGTGAATTCGACAATAAATTAGAGCCTCAGATTTTCAATGGAAGGAAAAGACTAGTCTGGATCGTGCAGCTGTAGCGGGCTACAGCAAATGAGCTAGATGCAGGATTTTCATTTTTATTGGAAAATCCGTTTAGGCCCCTTCTAAAAAGCGGCTTTCCAAGCCTCAGCAGCTCACAATATTCCGCTATTGCTTCACTGCTTCGGCTTGAAACCTACTATTTATAAGAGGTCTGAGGCCTAATTTTACATCGAACTCTAAATTAGAATTCGACCTTTTTTTAAGTTCAAACTCGAGCAGGTTTCAATCACCTGTTCAGTTTAATATCCCTGATAAGCTACTTTCTTCTCATTAAAAATAATATCGTTCGCGGCCAACTCTTCAAGCATAGGCTCATAAATCTCTTTAGTAATCGGAATTTGCACCCCTGGAGTCTTAATATTTCCATTTAAGATATTACGGGTGGCAATGGCCACTGGCAAACCAACCGTGCGAGCCATGGCGGTTTCTTTTGCGTTTCTGCCCAGAGTAACCATACTTGATTCTATCATGTGTAGTTCACCGGCCAGTTCGTAACCAAATTTATGGTACATCACAATCATGTCCTTATCCTCTTTCTCTAACTGCCACTTGTCTTGCAATATTTTTTGCAAGACCTCCGCAGGGGTTGGCGTCTTCAGTCCAATTTTAGTGTTGCTAAAAACCCCAAGCCATTTTAGCTTGTCCATTACGTCACTATCCTGTGGGATATTTAAGTAATGCATTAGCTTTAACTCTACCGAATCATTTGGGTTATAAGCTAAAAACAGATTGGTAAAATCGCGATAGGTTTTATCTTCACAGTCTTCCAAACGATACGAATCATCCGTCATTCCCAATTTCACAAACACATCCCAAGCGCGGCAAAAACCCGGCCTGCGTAAAGTACCACGATAGATTGTAGGAATTTTATCGAGGCCATAAACTTCGCGATAGTTAAGAGAATCACGATTGGCATAACCTTCAAATCGGCCAAAGCCATCCACTTCTATGATCTCGGTACGACGGAATAAATGGTGATAAGGAATGTATTTATAATTACCTTCCTGCTTAAATTTTACCGCTCCGCCAGAACCAGCTAGAACCACATTCCGTGGATTCCAAGTAAATTTATAATGCCAAGGATTGTTATCACTTTCGGGTGCAATAAGGCCACCGGTAAAACTTTCGAAGAGTTTCATTTCGCCGCCCTTTGCCTTAATCTCATCAAGAATTTTCATGGCGCTTAAATGATCAATGCCAGGGTCAACCCCAATCTCATTTATTAACACTACTCCCGCATCTTTAGCACGTTGATCGAGGGCTTTCATTCCTTCACTGATATAAGAAGCGGTGACCATATGTTTGCCTAAAGCAATGCAATCACTGGCTACCGAAATGTGCATGTGAGCAGGTAGCATAGAAATGACTAAATCGGCCTTAGATATAGCAGCCACGCGACTTATCTCGTCATTTACATCAAATTCCATCGCTTCCATTAAGGGGTGATTGCCCGCTTTTTCTTGCGCTAATTCTACCGATTGATCGGCTATGGTTACTCGCCAATCCTCAGAGGAAGCGTGCTTTTTAAGGTATTCAACTAGGGAGTATGTTGAGCGTCCTGCTCCAATTAAAAGTATATTTTTCATAGTGTATAAGTCAATGGCGGCAAATTTATAATTATCGAAAGGTGTTTTACCTTTGAACGAATTTAATTTTGGAATGACTCAAAATATCAGGCTTTTCCTCCTACTCTTCTTTATACCCATCTGCTTAAGCGCGCAAATAAGCCTTATGTTGGAAGATGAAACCAAAACTGGTTTCAAACTGGTGATTGATGGTTATTTACAGAATGAGCAATCTGTTAAAAAAGTAAACTTACAAAAGCTTGAGGCAGGCACGCACGACTTAATCTTTTTAATGGACGATGGTGCGGATTTACACAGGAAAATAAACCTGAAAGAATCTGCCTATTATCAATACGTTTTGCACCGCAACTTTAAAGGCGAGCGAAAATTACGCTTTCGCGGATCGTATGCTAAACTTAGTCAGAACGCATTAGTACTAGACTTTAATCGCAATAATGAGTACGAAGACCATAGCAAAGCCATTGTGGCAATCGATAGTTTACCGCATTATACGGCTTTGCCTGATCCTGAAACCATACATGAAAAGCCTGAAGTCTTACTCGCCGAAGACAGCAACAAAACAAAGCCTAGCGCTTTGGCCTCTGCCGGCACAGATTCTGGCCTTGAACAGAAACCCAGCACATTTGATATCCTGACTCAGCAGGACAGCACAAGCGAAAAAAACCCGGTAAAGAACCCATCTACCGAAAGGGATATTAACACCAGCGCCTTTAGTGCCTTACAAAATAGCATTCAGCTAAATAGCTTTGAATTTGATAAAATCCAAATGATTGAAGAGTTTCTCGCAGCGGAGAAAATCAGTGCCAGTCAATTTGAAACGCTTCTTAAAGAATTAAAATATGACCAAAGTCGTTTGCAAATTTTAAAAACGGCTTTAAGCAAACAGTCTGAACTAAAAACGGATAAAGCACTTTTCTTAGCCACACTAGACTATGAGCTTAGTCGCCAAAAAGCAGAAACATTTTTCCAATGAAAATAAATCGTTCTACTCTGGCTTGGGCATCGGCCCTTGCCGCTATAGCAGTTATACTCGGAGCCTTAGGTGCTCACGCTCTTAAAGGTGAACTATCAGCCAGTAGCCTAGAAAGCTTTAAAACGGGGGTGCGCTACCAAATGTGGCACGCATTAGCCTTGACTTTCACAACACTACTCCCGCAGAAAGAGTTTGGGCTAAAGTGGGTTAAAATTCTTTGGATAGCGGGAGTTATACTTTTTTCTGGCAGTATTTATTTATTAAATATTGGTCCTATTTTCGATTTTAATTTTCGCTTTTTAGGGCCCATTACCCCATTGGGAGGATTAGCCCTTATTTCTGGATGGATATTACTGTTTATCAAATCGTTAAGAGCATCAAATAATCCTTAGTGTACTTTTTACGCTAACGAAAAGTGCTTATTTTTATCGATTAAAGAGAGCGATAAGAGGCAATAAGTATTAATTTTGCACCATAGAATTATTGCTAATTAAAACGCAACACTATTATGTTCAAAGAAGTGAAACCAAGCCACTCCTCACTCGAGCAATATGGGATAAAAAATGCCAAAACTCTTTGGAACCTTTCCCCAGAAGATTTAACCAAAATTACTATTGAGAATAATCTCGGTGAAATCGCCGACAGCGGTGCATTATCGATTGATACTGGCGAATTTAAGGGCCGTTCTCCTCTTGATAGATTTATTGTAAAAGACAGCATTACCGCCGATGCAGTTTGGTGGGGTAATATCAATATTCCTTTTGAGCCAAACCATTATAGTGCCCTAAAAAGCAAAGTAATGGACCACCTCAGTGGTCAGGAGCTTTATGTAAGAGATGTGTATGCTTGCGCAGATGAGCGTTACAGAATGAAAATTCGTGTGATCACTGAGTTACCATGGTCGAATCTTTTCGCGCACAATATGTTTATTGAGCCGAGCGACGAGGAACGCAAAGATTTTGAACCAGAATGGATCGTGTTTAACGCGCCACGCTTTATGGCCAATGCCGAATCCGATCACACCCGTCAGCATAATTTTGCCATCCTAAACTTTAGCGATAAAGTTGCTCTTGTTGGAGGAACAGGATATACAGGTGAAATTAAAAAAGGTATTTTCTCTGCTTTAAACTTCATTCTTCCGCATCAAAAAAATGTCTTAAGCATGCACTGTTCAGCCAATGTTGGTGAGCAAGGCGATACCGCTCTATTCTTCGGTCTTTCCGGTACGGGTAAAACAACTTTAAGTGCAGATCCTAACCGCAAGTTAATCGGTGACGATGAGCACGGCTGGACGCAAGACGACGTAATTTTCAATTTTGAAGGAGGCTGCTACGCTAAAGTAATTGACCTCAGCGAAGAAAAAGAACCAGACATTTACCACGCCATTAAACCCAATGCTCTTTTAGAGAACATCATTTTTAAAGGCGGTTCTAAAGAAGTTGATTTTGAAGATAGCTCCAAAACGGAAAACACCCGCGTTAGCTACCCTATCGATCATATCGAAAATATTCAAGTTCCGTCCAAAGGAGAGAATCCTAAAAATGTATTCTTCCTTACTTGCGACGCCTATGGTGTTTTACCTCCTATCTCCAAATTAACTCCAGGTCAAGCAGCTTTCCACTTTATTAGTGGTTACACTGCTAAAGTAGCCGGTACGGAAGAAGGTATTACCGAACCTGTAGTGGCTTTCTCAGCTTGCTTTGGTGCCCCTTTCATGCCATTACACCCAACCAAATATGCTGATATGTTGAGCGCCAAAATGCAGCATTCACATGTTAATGTATGGTTAGTTAACACCGGCTGGTCTGGTGGTGGCTATGGTGTTGGAAAACGCATGAAGTTAAAGTATACCAGAGCAATGATAACTGCTGCACTGAATGGTGAACTTGACAATGCTGAATTCAAAGACCATGAGGTGTTTGGTTTAGCTATGCCAACTGAATGTCCCAATGTACCACAAGAGATATTGTTTCCACGCAATACTTGGACGGATAAGAATGCATACGACGAGACTGCTAATAAATTAGCAGAGAAGTTCGTTAAGAACTTTGAAAAATTTGCGGATAACGCCAGCGATGAAATATTAGCCGGTGCTCCGAAAGTTACTGGAAAAGTGGGTTAATAGATTTTTCAGAATAAAAGCCCTGTGGTTAATAATCACAGGGCTTTTTTTATTTCCTTTACCTACCTATCTTTGGCTTTTTAGGATTAATGACGCGCACCGCAAAAACCATCAACCATTCTGGTTGGATTTTAATGATCTTCGGGCTTACCTTGATCATCATACCTGAGGAGGTTATGATTTTCTTTTGGAAAGATCTTGTCGCAAGTTTTTGGCTGCGCACCCTTGGCTATTTCATTTTTATAGAAGGATTAGTGAGCTATAAAAGCTCCTTTTATGAGGTGGATGGTCTATACCGCTGGATTATAAATTACCGCCTTCTACAGCCCGCGTTTTTTGTTACCATGCTTATTTCAGATTTCGCTAATCCAGGACTTATGCTGTATTCTACTGCGGAGCTGGTATTGGGCATTTATTCCTTTCTCGCTTATAAGCAAGATAATTCTTAAGAATGGCAGCCTTCTTTTCATTCCGTCTAGGATTACAATAATTCATTCGCCAAATTGGCTAATTCCGATCGTTCGCCCTTCTCAAGTAAAACATGGGCAAATAAGGGATTACCTTTTACCTTATCTATTAGGTAACTTAAGCCATTGGACTGCTCATCCAAATAGGGTGTATCAATTTGCCGTACATCGCCAGTAAAAATAAATTTAGAGTTTTCACCCGCACGGGTAATAATAGTTTTCACCTCGTGAGGCGTGAGATTTTGTGCCTCATCAACAATAAAAATTACATTCGATAAGCTCCTACCACGGATATAAGCCAAAGGTGTTACCAATAATTTTTCAGAATTCACCATTTCATCAATTTGACGAAACTCTTTGTCAGACTCGTTAAACTGATTTTTAATAAACTTAAGATTATCCCATAAAGGTTGCATATAAGGATTAATCTTCGCTTTCATATCACCCGGTAAAAAGCCAATGTCCTTATTACTTAAGGGCACAATGGGTCGGGCCAGGTAGATTTGTTTATACTCGCGTCTCTGCTCTAAAGCGCCTGCTAAAGCCAAAAGAGTTTTACCGGTTCCTGCTACTCCACTTAAGGTAACTAACTTCACTTCAGGATTAGCGATGGCATGTAAAGCAAAAGTCTGCTCGGCATTGCGCGGTTTAATGCCATAAAAGCTCTTTTTCTCCACTTGATCAAGCGACATTTTATGCGCATCATAAAAAGCCAAGGTGCTACTTTTATCACCTTTTAAAATATAAAAGTGATTGTTTTCAGCTTTGAAATCGCTTTGTTCCTTTAAGACCTCATCTATATCAATGCTATGCGCCTTGTATAAGCTGTCGATAGTTTTCTGATCGAAAGACTCCAAGGATGATTTACCAGTATACAACTCGGATACATCTTTAATTTTACCCGTTTCATAGTCTTCTGCAATTACATTTAAGGCCTTGGCTTTGAGGCGTAAATTAATGTCTTTGGTAACTAAAATAACCTTGCGATTCTTTTCCTTCAAAGCGAGATTAATGGCTGCATTGAGGATTTTGTGATCGTTTTTATTCGCACCGAAAATTTGCTGTGCATCAGTATCAGTGGCGCGGGTATCCATTATCACCTTAAATTTCCCTTTGCTCCCGCCATTTAAAGAAATCCAATCGTTGATATTTTTCTCTCCCGCCTTTTTATCAAGCAAGCGAATAAACTGACGCGCCTCATAATTCTTAGTATCACTGCCTTTTTTAAACTCATCTAACTCCTCTAAAACCGTAATGGGAATGGCCACATCATGTTCGTCGAAGTTCATAATTGAATTATGATCATAGAGAATGACCGAGGTGTCTAAGACAAAAATTTTACTGATCTTTTTTGTTGCTGATTTCTTCTTACTAGCGTCAGCTTTGGAACTTGTAGCCGTTTTTGCTTTTGCAGGCATAAGGATATTTTATACTTAAATATTCCCTTAAATTTAAGCATTGCTCCCTAAGTTCTACCGCTAACCAAAGCTATCTATTCACATTTTGAAAATTAAAATGTTGATAAACAGAATAAAAACTTAATCTCTCTTTAACTCTAAGGCAACATCAACGTGTTAAATTCATTCCTGCTAATACCCTTTTGGGGCCAATATCACCTGGACTAAAATACTGCTTTGGCGATTGCTTCAATATTATCCGGCTTACCCATAGAATAAAAATGTATGGCTGGTGCTCCCGCCGCTTTCAGCTCTTTTGCTTGTGCAATTCCCCATTCTATTCCCACTTGGCGAACTTCTAAATTGCTCTTGCAATTGATAATCGCTTTTACTAGATCATCGGGCATATCCACCTTAAAGAAATGAGGTAAAAAGCTAAGATGCTTCTTGGTGGCAACCGGTTTTATACCGGGGATAATCGGCACATTAATTCCTGCCGTGCGACAACGATCCACAAATTCGAAATACTTCTGATTGTCGAAAAACATTTGGGTAATAATATAATCTGCGCCCGCATCAACCTTAGCCTTTAGGTTTTCGATATCATTGTTTAGGCTGGGAGCTTCATAGTGCTTTTCGGGATAACCAGCCACGCCGATACAAAAATTACTTGGATTGCTATTCTGCAGCTCTTCCTCTAAATAGCGCCCTTCATTCATGGCTTTAATCTGCTTTACCAAATCGGAAGCATAAGCATGCCCATCTACCTCGGGAGCGAAAAGAGTCTCATTTTTCATGCTATCACCGCGCAGGGCTAACACATTTTTAATCCCTAAAAAGTCGAGATCAATTAATGCATTCTCCGTGTCTTCCTTACTAAAGCCACCACATAAAATATGAGGCACAGTATCTACGCCGTAATGACTGTGTAAGGCTGCACAAATCCCAACGGTACCTGGTCTCTTCTTTACTACCTTCTGCTCTAGTAATCCGCTCGGTAGGCGTTTATAAACCACTTCCTCACGATGATAAGTAACATTTATAAAAGGCGGCTTAAACTCCATTAAAGGATCAATAACCGAGTAGATATCCTCAATTTTCTGTCCCTTTAAAGGAGGTAATATTTCAAACGAGAATAAGGTATCCTCCGCTCTTTCGATGTGTTCCGTAATCTTCATTTCACTAATAATTTAAATTGGGGCGCAACCATTTCTCCGCCTCCTCTACACTTATATCTTTCCTTGCCGCAAAATCCTCAACTTGACTGCGATCGATTTTCCCTAGACCAAAATATTTACTTTCTGGATGCCCAAAATAATAGCCACTCACCGCAGCTGTAGGCGTCATCGCTAAGCTTTCGGTTAAAGCCATTCCTATTTCTTCTGGTTTTAACAATTTAAAAATGGTGAGTTTCTCGAGGTGATCGGGACAAGCGGGGTAACCCGGAGCTGGTCTAATGCCACGATAGTTTTCTTTAATTAAATCATCGGTGCTAAGGTTTTCCTCCGAATCATAAGCCCATACTTCTTTACGGACTTTCACATGTAAAGCTTCGGCCAAGGCCTCGGCTAATCGATCCGCTAAAGCTTTGAGCATTATGCTTTTATAGTCGTCAAGTTCCGCCGCGAAACGCTCAGTATGCTTTTCAATTCCTAAACCTGCCGTTACCGCAAAAGCACCTATATAATCTTGAATTCCACTTTCCTTGGGGGCTATAAAATCGGCCAAAGCCAGGTTAGGCTGCCCTTTGGCTTTTTGAGTTTGTTGCCTTAAGGTTCTAAATATCTCGCTTTCGCTAGATGCGCTTTTAAGTTCAATATCGTCGTGATTGATACTATTCGCTTCCCAAATACCGTACACCGCTTTTGCTTGCAACCAATTTTCCTTAATAATCGTGTCGAGCATGGCTTGCGCATCTGCGAAAAGCGCACTGGCCTCTGTGCCCACTACCTCATCTTGAAGAATACGTGGGTATTTACCGTGTAACTGCCAAGTTTGGAAAAAAGGAGTCCAATCGATAAAAGCACGCAACTCTTCCAAAGAGATAGTATCCCATTTAAAAACGCCTAGTACTTTAGGCTTCACAATTTGCTTGGCACTAAAATCTAATTGCAGTTTATTGGCACGCGCTTCCTCTATGCTAATCAACTTTTTAGCTTGACTTTTCGTGAGATAACTCTCTCGTAAGTGCGTGTATTCTAAGTCAATTTTTTCCTTAAACGCCTTCCGGGAGGCTGGGCTAGCCAAGCTTTGGGCGATAGGCACACTGCGACTGGCATCGTTTACGTGTACCACTATATTGGAGTATTCGGGGAAGATTTTTACCGCGGTATGAACGCGAGATGTTGTCGCTCCCCCAATCATTAAAGGAATGTCCATTTTTTGACGTTCCATCTCTTGCGCCACGTAAATCATCTCGTCTAAAGAAGGTGTAATTAAACCACTGAGACCGATTACATCTACCTCTTCCTCTTTGGCCCTTTTAATAATCTCCTGCAAAGGAACCATCACCCCTAAATCTACAATGTCGAAGTTATTACAGGCCAAAACTACGCTCACAATATTCTTTCCAATATCGTGCACATCGCCTTTAACAGTGGCCATTAAAATTTTACCTTTTTTCTGGGCCTTTTCGCTATTGGCCAGCTTCTCCGCTTCTAAAAACGGTTGGAGATAAGCCACGGCTTTTTTCATAACCCGTGCCGATTTTACTACTTGGGGCAAAAACATTTTGCCTGAACCAAAGAGGTCGCCTACCACGTTCATTCCATCCATTAAAGGACCTTCAATTAGCCCTAAAACACGGGGGAAATTGGGACGCGCTTCTTCTACATCCTCTTCAATGAAATCGACAATTCCCTTTACTAAAGCGTATTCGATGCGTTTTTCTACCGTCGCTTCGCGCCAAGAAAGATCGCGTTCTTTCGATTTAGCTTCGCCTTTCACGCTTTCGGCAAAATCGAGTAATCGCTCGGTTGCATCCTCGCGCCGATCGAGCAAAACATCCTCTACTCTTTCTAAAAGATCTTGAGGGATTTCCTCATAAACCTCTAACATGGTGGGGTTTACTATTCCCATATCCATTCCATGCTGAATCGCATGATATAAAAAAGCCGAGTGCATGGCCTCCCGTACCCGCTGATTACCACGGAAACTGAAAGATACATTACTCACCCCGCCGCTTACTTTCGCTCCAGGCAGATGGGTTTTTATCCATTTGGTCGCTTCAAAAAAGTCCACGGCATTTCTACGATGTTCATCGATTCCAGTAGCTACAGGGAAAATATTGGGGTCGAAAATGATATCCTCTTGTGGAAAATTTAGTCTCTTGCGCAGCAAATTATAAGAACGTTCGCAAATTTCTATGCGACGCTCATAGGAATCGGCCTGACCTTTTTCGTCAAAAGCCATTACAATCACCGCTGCACCATAGCGTAAACACAATTTAGCCTGGCGTAAAAACTCATCTTCGCCCGCTTTTAACGAGATGGAGTTTACCACAGACTTTCCTTGCAAACACTTTAAGCCCGCCTCAATAATCTCCCATTTCGAAGAATCTACCATTACAGGAATACGGGCGATATCGGGTTCAGCAGCAATTAAATTGAGGTAGCGCACCATGGCTTCTTTACCATCGAGCATTCCTTCATCCATATTCACGTCTAAAATCTGTGCGCCACCCTCTACTTGGTCGCGGGCCACTTCCACCGCTTCATCATAGCGATCTTCTTTTATCAATCGTAAAAACTTGCGTGAGCCTGTAACATTGGTACGTTCCCCTATATTGACAAAATTGGAGGCTTTATTTATATTTAGTGGCTCGAGTCCTGATAATTTCATTTCAACAATTTGTTTTTCAATTGTAATTCGGTGGGAAGACAAGTTGTGTGAAAAAGGTAACTCAATGGGAATTCGGTGGGAATACAAACTGTGTGGAGAGGGAAATTCAATAGTACTTCCGTTAATACAAAAGTTTTTTGATATAAACCTTGACCTATTATTGCTGCCATCCCTACTATGTATATTGATTCTATCATCTCTATTTTATCCTTAAATCGCTGAAATACTTCCCTTTAAAAATTTTTAGTTCACTCAATTAATCTGCTTGGAAGTAGCTGTTATATAGTTATTAAGCTTAACTCCTAAATCATTTATAAAGCTTACCATTTCCTCATATTCCTTTTTATCCAAGAGACCGCGAGCGGTTGCTTTTGCTAACCAAGTTTTAGACTCATATAAAGAACCGCGGGAAAAGTAATTGAAACGTTGACGGTCTTTAAAATGATAGCGACCGAAACCTTCGCTAATATTCGCAGCAACCGAATCTATCGAACGGACCAATTGCCTACCTACCGTGTCTTTCGCGTAGTAATCCCAAGTCAAAGTTAGTTTCCAAACTCGTTCTCCAATCTCTAATGATTTTTTATATATTTCTAAATCCTCTGGCTTCATAAACAGTTGATTTTTTTGCTGAAAAACCAAAATTCACAATTGAACTCTCACCAAATTGTTATAAAAATGATTAAAATTCATTTATTATTTAATTAACTCACTCAGCCTTAGAGAGCCTCATTCACTGGGTTTTACATTTCTAATCACAACCGAATTACCTCTCCTCAACGCAATCACTTCCTATTGAATTACAAGTAATTACAATTGAGTTTTTATTCTTCTACCAACTTCGCAATCGCCCTTATATGTTCTGGTGTTGTACCACAACATCCACCGATAATATTTACCAAACCTTGATCGAGGTATTCTTTAATTAAACTCGCCATTTCTTCCGGACCTTGATCGTATTCACCGAAGGCATTAGGTAAGCCTGCATTGGGATGTGCGCTGATCAATAAATTCGATTTTTGTCGCAAAGTTTGCACATAAGGTCTTAGCTGATCTGCTCCCAAAGCGCAGTTTAAACCAATTGATAATAGCGGTACGTGACTTAAGCTAATCAATAAAGATTCAGCGGTTTGTCCCGATAAAGTGCGGCCACTAGCATCAGTAATGGTTCCCGAAACCATGATGGGATATTCCTGACCGAGTTCATCATATAACTCTTGTATAGCGAATAAAGCCGCTTTTGCATTGAGGGTATCAAAAACCGTTTCTACCAAAAGAGCGTGCACCCCACCTTCAATCAGAGCGCGGGCTTGTTCTTTATAATTAGCCGCCAAAGTATCGAAGTCAATGGCTCGAAATCCGGGATTGTTAACATCGGGCGAAAGGCTAGCGGTTTTATTAGTGGGGCCAATCGACCCCGCTACAAAACGTGGTTTGTGCGGTTCTTTGGTAGTAAACTCATCTGCCACCGAGCGGGCAATACGCGCGGACTCATAATTTAATTCGGGCACCAAATCTTCCAGGTGATAATCGGCCATCGAAATACGCGTTCCGTTGAAGGTATTGGTTTCTACAATATCTGCACCAGCGGCAAAATACTGGCGGTGGATATCCGCTATGATTTCGGGCTGAGTAATACTCAGTAAATCGTTATTCCCTTTTAAATCGTGGGGGAAATCGGCGAAACGTTCGCCGCGATAATCGGCTTCTTGGAGCTTGTGATTTTGAATCATGGTGCCCATGGCACCATCTAAAATAAGGATGCGTTTACGCGCTATTTCGGCAAATGAATTCTCTGGCATAGATATAACTTGTGTAAGTTTTAGCCAGAAAGTGGAGAGGGAAAGGTAAGTACTACCGATCTTATCTGCCCCTAACAAAATTGTTAAGGTGGGATGTAGCACCCGGCTTTTCTCGGGTTGCTAAGACATCAGCGGGCCCATTCCCTCCGTCTTTCTGGATAAGTAGCCACAAATGTAAGCGCCAAGTTTCAATGCTGCAAATCTTTTGCTCGTACAATCCATTCTTGGGGAACCATGGACCTCTTTTTATAAAAATAACGATATTCAATTTTAGTCCCATCAGGTAATTGAAGCTCTTGTTTTGTTAAAGTCGATAAAAACTCAATCTCTTTAACGGGAATAATTTGCCCTTTTATTTCTAAAGCACTTAAACGAAATCGACCCGATTCAGTCGCTTTAAGTAAAATATTATAATTCGCCCCCGCTATTCTTAAGCGATACAAAAGTCCTTCGAAAGGAGCTCTGTAATGCAAATTCCACTTGCCACTGATGCAGCGACGATGCGGTAAAAAAGCGTTCTCACTATCAGCCCAAGACCAAGCACTATTATGCTGATCTAAAAAAAACCAAGGCTGAATAAATAGGGCTTGACTGAAAGCGCTGGAATCAAAGTCGGGTGGAAAAAATTCTATTTGTCCCCACCAATCAAATTCTATCATTTCGCTTTGGCTTTCACCAGACGGGCTAGTAATAGTAATTTCTACCTGATCTAAAAATGCCCGATCTTCTATGCCGTGGAGATAGATGAACGGGCGGTATTGAATGTAGTAATTATGAGCGGTGTAGGTGTGATAAGAGGGCTCGGGAGCATCGCTGGATACAGCTGCTGCAATAAGGTAACTTAGTAAACCTGGTTGTATTTCCTCCGTTGCCTCATGGCTAGAATAGTCTTGATGGTAAACAATGGCTCCGTCTAAATTCCGCGCGCTCAATTCATTAAAAAGTGCTTGCGGCCCTGGCAAAGGAGTATTCAAATATTCTTCACCCAATTGCATATAGTCTTGTTGCGGAAGGCTCTGACTGGGGTAAAAAATTTGTGGTGTCCCTTTATTTGCTGTGCTACTAAAGCGATAAGCAGCAGGGGAATCAGGATGATAAACTCTGCAAGCGGAATTGAACAAAAGAAGCAAGAGGCTTAATAGAGCGAGGATATTTTTTTGCATCTTAATTTTTTCCTGAGTCAATCCAAAATTGATACCAATAAAATTCTATGCATTGGAATGTTGCTCCGCTCAATTTTTTACTACTTTTGGCCGCTCAAGTGGAAAAATTTGGCTGATTGCAACCACATAAAAAAATGCTAAACCAGATTAGCATACTGCATTTCAGCCGCATTTTTTAAGCCTAAAACAAAAAAGCAGTATGTCATATTTATTTACCTCTGAGTCCGTATCTGAAGGACATCCCGATAAAATAGCCGATCAAATTTCCGATGCCATCATCGACCATTTCCTCGCTTTCGACCCTAACTCTAAAGTAGCTTGTGAAACTTTAGTAACCACAGGCCAAGTAGTTTTGGCGGGGGAAATTAAGTCGAAGGCCTATGTTGATGTACAAAAGGTGGCGCGCGAAACCATTCGTAAAATTGGCTACACCAAAAGTGAATACATGTTTGATGCCGATAGCTGCGGTATTTTATCCGCCTTGCACGAGCAGTCGGCTGATATTAACCAAGGCGTAGACCGTGGTTCTTTGGAAGAGCAAGGTGCAGGCGACCAAGGAATGATGTTCGGTTACGCCACCAATGAAACAGATAACTACATGCCTTTGGCCTTGGCGTTAAGTCATACCATTTTGCAAGAATTAGCGGCTTTACGCCGAGAAGGGCAAGCCATTCCTTATCTACGTCCCGACGCTAAATCACAGGTAACTATTGAGTATAGCGACGATCATGTACCGCAAAATATTACCACTATTGTAGTTAGCACACAACACGACGACTTTGGTACTGAAGCGGAAATGGGAGCGAAAATTCGCGAAGACCTGATCAATATTTTAATGCCCCGTGTTAAGGCGCGTTTAAAACCCGAATTGCAAAAACTTTTCGAAGGAGAAATTGAATATCACATTAACCCTACGGGTAAATTTGTTATTGGTGGCCCACACGGCGATGCGGGACTTACCGGTCGTAAAATTATTGTAGATACTTACGGTGGAAAAGGCGCCCATGGTGGTGGCGCTTTTAGCGGAAAGGATCCTAGTAAGGTAGACCGCTCTGGGGCTTATGCCACCCGTCATATTGCTAAAAACATGGTAGCGGCTGGCATTGCTGATCAAATGCTTGTACAGGTAAGTTATGCCATAGGCGTAGTTAAACCCACAGGATTGTACGTAGACACTTACGGCAGCGCCAAAGTAAACATGAGTGATGGTGCTATCGCGGCAAAAATTATGGAGATTTTCGACTTACGTCCCGGCATTATTGAAAGAGACTTAAAGTTGCGCAATCCTATTTATTCGGACGCCGCGGCTTACGGACATATGGGCCGCGATTATCAAGAAGGAGTAGAACGCACTTTCGTGGAAGCGGATGGCAGCGAGAAAACCATGAAAGTGGATCTATTTACTTGGGAAAACCTCAACCGCGTAGACGATATTAAACAAGCTTTTGGCTTGTAGTTTTATACCACTGTAGTATTAAGAATGCCCAGTTTAATCGCTGGGCATTCTTATATCAAAAATTATAGGATTATTCAATCTTATTTCTATTTAAAACCTACATAAACGTCCTATCGGTAAAGTTTTTTGTGCATTTCGAAACTGCTATTTATTAAAGAAACGAGGTAAATGCCTCGACTTAATTTTTGGTTGATTGGAAGGTAGTGATGCCCAGTCATAAGTTCTATTTGAGATTTACAAATCAATTGACCAGAAGCACTAGTTAATTGTACTTGGTAGCTGCCCGTAGGAAAATCTGACTTACACTCTATTGCTATTCCATCACCTTTGAAGTAAAGTTCCGTTTCGTTCTTTAAAGTCTTATGATCGATACTTTGATTTGGGTCAATTATCATAAAATGGTAATCGGTATTATCCTCCTCGTTAAATTCCATGACAGAATCCAGCGCGTCCGCCTGCATAAAAATATAATTGACAGGCTGAATATTTGGCCATGGAAAACTCACATATTCCGATCCTTTAGCAGTTCCATTAATAGCTAATGTGTCGATTTGAACTTGGCCCAGTAAACTATCACTACTTGACCATATTGTATCTAAAGACCAATAGAAATAAAGCTTGGCAGGTTTACTTAGTAAACTTCCACTATTAATCAGTTCATAGGGCACATTGATGCCGCTTAGACTGGGCAGACAATAAAGAGTATCTCTTTTTGAAAGCAGTTCCAAATTTGGTAAATCTGGATAAACAATTTTAAAACTACCTAGATTATTAGTTTCATCCGATTCAACGATTAGGTCCGTGGCATCTGCTAGCCAAAACACATAGTACTCTGGCTGAGTAAGAGGCAATGGATGATTAAAATTCACTGAATCAACTAATGAGTCGCCGCTTAATAATAGTGGTAGGCTTATCGTTTGAAACAACACATCACTGCTATCGAATACGGAGTCTTGAGAAAGGTAAAAACTAGTTTGAAAGCCCTGACTGTTGTTTGGCCCATAATTGTCGACATGAACTTTCAAAACTAAGCTTTGACTAGGATCTGTGTGAATTACTGATTGTACCGTATCTACTACCAAGTCTAAACTTTTAGTATCTATTAGAAAATTGTCAATTCGCATTCCATGGGGCGTTCCGCCGCCAAAAGTATAATGGTAGCTTCTATATTTAAAACGAAATTGCACTTCCTTCTCTCCTGCCAAAAAACTTACATCATTAGCTGTATGAGTAAGCACTGCTAGATTATAACCAGTTCCACTGCCGTGCCAGCCTGGCTCATTATCTAAGCTATTAAGCGAATCGGTAGGATCATACCAATTTTGGTAATTAGCCCCTCGGTTCAACACTGACCAAGTTTGTCCACCATCGATACTATATTGCATATTTCCACCGTCTTGTTCTTGAACTGTGTATTTACCTGTACAGTGTAAATCGAAGCTAAGGTCAATCTCTGCAACAGCGCTAAAATCAAATACTGGTGGATACAGAAAAAATTTCGGTGGATTAGGTGAGATTGAATTAATTCGGTCAGTAAAATACTGCTCGGGAGCATAGCCCATCGGCAGGTATGTCTCGGAGATAGTTAGCTGGTTGCGAAAGCGGTGGTTCGCTGGGCCATTTTTAACGCTAGCCTCATACCAACCAGAAATTTCTGATTTGCTAAAATCATTGCTATAAGGGAATGAACTGATACCGTCCATACCCAATGACCAGGCTCCAATATTATTCTGTTCGTTGCTTTCTAAAATACTGTCAGAAGCATCCAGATGGTAGATCAAATACTGGTAGTTGCCTAAGTTGGTCGCGGCGGGAAAGCTAAGATTTGAATAATTCATTAAATCGGGGCGAATGTTTCCAATACTATCCACACCCAAGTAATAATCCATACTGTCAAGCACTGTATCTACCGATAGGTAAAACTTTGTTATAGATGGTGAGCTCATGTAGTTTCCCATATTACGTACTTTAAAAACAAAGGGTACATTAACACTATTTGGTCCTAGGGAAAGCGAATGTTGATAATCCACTAAAAGATCAACGCTTGCATCGCTAATCTCAAAATCGTCTATTAAAACACCTTCACTAGGAACACGATTCATACTAGGGTTATTGATATTTTCGGTAGTAGCCAAATTGTAACGAAAGCGCACGTTTTCTTGGCCTGATAAGAAGCCTAAGTCCAAGACATAATGGGTATTGCGTCGCGCATCACGACCATTGTAATAATCATTGGGAACAAATACCCTTTCCGTTGAAGCAAAAAACAACTCTGAATCAAAGGGCGTAGCTGTATAGTCATTACCAGTGTTTCCATTAAATGCTTGGGGATAATACCATCGAGTATAGGACTTGCTGGTAGTGTCTAAAACCGACCAAGTTGCTCCGCCGTCAATAGAGTAACTCATATTTATCTTGCCATCATAACCATAATAACTATAACCTCTATATTCTAGCAACATATTAAAGGAAATAACTGGGTTTGCAACAGTACTCAAGTCGAATATAGGGCTGTAGAGGTGCATACGAGAGTTGGCACTTACAATTCCTGTGTCAGCAGTAATGAAGCCCTTTGTTCCAGAAAAAGCAGTATCCAAGACAATACCTTTCGGACTGGCCCAATCCCAATTGTCATTGCCAAAAGACGCGCTATGGGTCCAACCACTTATTTGTTGCTCAAAATCATTTGCATACGGGATAGTTAAGCGACTGAGCACCTCGTAAGGAAAGTATCCTGCGTTATTGTATTCGCGCATCTCAGTAATATCTTGGTCGAAATCGATCTCGTAAAAAATATAATAAGTTCCAGAAACATTGCTAGGACGAGTAAAGCCATAGTAGAGATATTGATAAGTGCTTGGACTTAGTCCTGCAAGCTCTTGGTTACCCAGTAACACGTCACTACTATCTAAAATGCTATCGATAGACCAATAAAAACGTATTTTAAAAGTATCAGCCGCCATTAAACCTGAATTGCAAAGGTTTAATTTTAATGTATCACTATTAAAACTAGCATCACCATAACGAAGCTCCTCGTTTCGTTCTACGCTGAGATCAGGCCTACTAGGACCAATATAAATATCATCCAGCGCCATATCAATGCCGGCATCATTATTAAAACGGAAAGTAACTTCAGAAGCACTAGTTATATAGGCGGGCATTGTAAGAGTAGTAAAGTCCCAAGCCTTATCAGTCATTGGCTTCAAGTGGGTATTGCCAGTATTTAATCTACTAAAGGCACGTGGCAGACAATCAATATCGTAATCTATCACATTAGTTGGTACCTGAACGGCAGCTTTATACCAATAACTAATAACCATATTAGAATGAGCACTTGGATCTATGGAAGGTGATTGCAAGTAATAAGACTGAAATTGATTAGAATTGAAAATGGTCCATGGAATACTGCCAGAGTGTGCTCCGCCTAAAACAGGATCTTCCAAAGGTCGCAGTTTCCATTGATTATCGGGAGAGGGAGTCCAAGTAGAAGTTGAATCGTCAAAATCTTCTACCAAAGGTAAAATAGCCCTTGTTTCGATTTTAATAGGATGATGAGCCCAATTATCATTTTCAATAGATTCAGTAAAAACGCTATCGGCATCGATATAAGTAAATAAGTTATAATTTCCAGCACTAAGAAAAGACAAGTCTATTTGTTGAGAAAAAGGAAAGCCGAGAAAGTTACCTGTATAACTGTGAATAAGGCTATCTGAAGAATCGAATATAGTATCAGTTGAGAGAAAATACTCCACCTTCATCACAGTACTTCCGGTATACCCGATAGCTCCCAAGTGCAATTGATCATGAATAGTATTCTCACAATAAGAATTCACCCTTACCGTGTCCCCCCCACGCAGGTAAAGGTTGAATTGATCGTCCACCACTCTAAAATCATCGATGACCACCCCTTCACGCAAATTCGATGATGCACTGCCAAACTTAAATCGAAAGCGAACATTGCTAAAACCCTTTAGCGCAGACAACCTTATAAATGGAATACTAAAACTACCAGCACCTGTGTTTCCGAACCAAGCTGGCTCCCCATTTAAACCTAGACATCCGTTTATATTATACCAATCCTTCTTATTGCTATTCGAGGCGTTTAAAATTTGCCACGGTCCATTATTCACAGAATACTCCATATTTAAGCCACTAGTCGGATTACTTTGTCGCTGAATAGCAAAGCTAAGTCTGTAGGTTTTGCTGGTATCCGAAAAGTCAAAAGCAGGGCTTTCTAAAGCCATTATTGAATTAGAAGGAAAATTCCCATCGAGATTTGTTGCCCAAACATTTGGCGGGAAAAAGCTTCGCTTTAAAGCTTGACCAGATGGAACCCCATGTTCCCAAGCATTGGTTCCTGAGATAGCATAAGAAGCCCAACCACTATTAGCTGGACTTCCATTAAAATCGGTACTATAAGGTAAGCTAGTTACTTGACCTTTTAAACTAGCAGTAAAGGGAAGTATAAAGGCAACAATAAGAATTAAGGTTTTGCGAATCATAATCAAGTTTATTAAAATTTTAAAAATACAACTTCCCACCTTAAAATTGATTTACGATCCTATTTATTCCGAAGCCGCGGCCTACGGACATATGGGCCGTGACTATCAAGCGGGCGTTCAGCGGACTTTCGTAGAAGCGGATGGCAGCGAGAAAACAGTAACAGTTGACCTCTTTACTTGGGAAAATTTAAACCGCGTAGACGATATTAAAAAGGCCTTCGGGATGTAAGTTATTTTGCACATTATTAGATCAATGCCCAGTTTTTTAGCTGGGCATTTTTTTTTAATCTGAGGCTATGATTTTAGGTCGAACTCAGCTTAATAGCCATCCTAACCCAGCCAATCTCTTCAGGCGTTTCGCTATATTCAAGCTAGATAATCCTAGGCTTTAAAATTAACATGAATTCGACAATAAGTTAGAGCCTCAGATTTTCAATGGAAGGAAAAGACTAGTCTGGATCGTGCAGCTGTAGCGGGCTACAGCAAATGAGCTGGAAGCAGGATTTTCATTTTTATTGGAAAATCCGTTTAGGCCTAATTTTACGTCGAACTCACATTAAAAATAAAACGCCGTCAAACAAAAACCGCCCCCTGCAATAAGCAGGAGGCGGTTCCGTATTTTCTATCAAATTCTAGTCAGGACTAAAATTTAACCATCCAATTATAGGTATCTTCAGTTTTACCACTGCGTAAGTCAGTAAGTTCTTTCTTAATTTTCATGGCATAACCGTCGCTTGGTGTGCCCACCTCGAAATCGGTACCGCGGAAACCGATGGTAGAGATCTGGCTAATTACCGCCGCTGTTCCCATTCCAAAAGCTTCTTGTAAAGTTCCCGCTTCAGCAGCAGCCACTAACTCTTCTACTTTAATGGGACGCTCTTCTACTTTTACAATATTACGATCGCGCAATAAAGTTAAGATAGAGTCACGTGTAATACCCCCTAAAATACGGTCGCTTAGTGGCGGAGTAATAAAGGTATCGTTAATAATAAAAGCCACGTTCATGGTACCCGACTCCTCAATTAACTCGTGGTTTTTGTGATCCGTCCAAATAACCTGCATATAACCCTCTTCCTTTGCTTGGTGCGTAGCGTAAAAAGCACCCCCATAATTACCAGCACACTTAGTAGAACCTACCCCTCCCGTAGCGGAGCGCGTGTAAGTCTCTTCTACTTTAACTTTTACGTTGCCCGCATAATATGGACCAACGGGCGAAGTTAAAATGCAAAAAATGTATTTCTCGGAAGGACGTGCCGCAACGAATTCGGAGCTGCCAAACATGAAAGGACGGAGATATAAGGAGTGGTCTTTCTCTTTGGGAACCCATTCTCTATCAATATCTACTAAAGCCTTAATCCCTTCCATAAAAAGATCTTCCGGGAATTCAGGCATAAACATGCGTTTAGCCGAGTGATTTAAACGCTTGGCATTAGCATCAGGACGAAAAATACCGATACTGCCATCTTCCATATAATAGGCTTTTTGACCTTCAAATATGGCCTGCCCGTAATGCAAAGTGTGCATGGCAGGGGTGAAAGACATGGGACCAAAAGGTTTAATTTCTGGTTCGGACCACTTACCGTTGCTGTACTCAGCCACCAGCATGTGGTCGCTGAATTGCGTGCCGAAAACTAAATTGGAAAAATCTACCTCATTAATTCTCGACTTGCTTGTTTTAGTAATTTTCATCTTTTAAATCTTTTAAGAAAGATACCTAGGCATCTTTATTTTGCGCTTTTGAGAGATTGCTATCTTTGCTGTTCTAAATCAAAATTAACGATGAAAAAAATCGCATTATTTGTTTCAGCCTTAGCACTGCTTAGCGCATGCAAAAGTAATACAAAGGAAGGGGACACCGCAACTGAAAGTGGAACAGATACAGTAGCTGTTCAAGAAGAAATTCAAGCAACTGAAAATCACTACTATGGAGATTCCATCACTGAGGATAATGCCGTTAGCACGACAGAATTATTAGCCTTAATGCAAGGCAAAGATTCCGTAAACCTTAAACTTACGGGCATAGCCACATCTTCTTGTCAAAAGAAAGGTTGCTGGATGAAAATGGATATGGGAGATGGAAAAGAAATTCGCGTAAGCTTTAAAGATTACGGCTTTTTCGTGCCTAAAAACTTAAACGGTGAGCAAGCTATTGTTGAAGGGGTTGCTTTTGTTGACACTATCGACGTACCTTTCTTAAAGCACCTAGCCGAAGACGCAGGTAAAAGCAAAGAAGAAATTGCCGCTATCACCGAACCCGAAATTAGCGTAAACTTTACCGCTAATGGCGTAATTATCAAAAGCTAAGTATGACTTTTAAGAAATTAATAATGGGAGGATGCCTTATCGGGGCATCCTTTTTTGTTGGCTGTCAAAACACAGCTAATGAAAACGCATCTACAGAAGTAGAAGAAACTACCACGGAGAACGCATCTAGCGAAAGCGAGCAAAAAGACTTAGACATGTATGAAGCGAGTGAGTTAGCCTTGCTTATGCGCGGAATGTATGAGAAGAATTTAGATTTACGTCAGCAAATTATCGACGGAAATATCCCCGAAAGTTTCCCAGAAGATTTTAAAACGATTCACACGGCTGAGGCAACCGAAGAGCTGAACGAAACCTTTAAAAGCCTTGCGGTGCAGTATATTGCCAACATGGAAGCCATTACCCAAGCGAAAAATCCTGAGGAAGGCATTGTTGCTTATAATGCCATGGTTAACACGTGTGCGAGCTGCCACACCATTTATTGCCAAGGGCCTTTAGCCAAAATTAAAAGAATGCGCATTAGCATCCCAGGAGAAGCCTCTTAAATGCAGCGAAAACTTGTTCAAACTAAGGATAATTCGTTTACGCTTTTTGTGCCCGAATTGGATGAGCACTATCATTCTATTCACGGTGCTTTGGCTGAAGCAGAACATATTTTTATAGATGCGGGACTAAAACCTATCGAGGATCGGAAAGAAATTTCCATCCTCGAAATTGGTTTTGGCAGTGGCCTCAATGCTTGTCTTACGGCGCTTTACGCCGACAGGCAGGGATTAAACATTTTTTATCAGGGATTGGAAAAATATCCCGTTTTAGAAGGAGAATGGCGCGCTTTAAACTATCCTTCCATCATCAATCAGTCTGGCACGGAACAAATGATGATTAATCTTCATGCGGCTCCTTGGTCGGAAAAAACCCGATTAAACTCTCATTTCCAGCTTTTAAAAAGCCAAATCGACTTTCGCGAATTTAGAGCCGAGGAAAATACTTTCGACTTAATTTATTTCGATGCTTTTGCCCCATCTGCGCAGGCAGATTTATGGAGCTTAGCTGTATTTTCAGAAATGTATAAAAGCCTAAAATTAGGTGGCCGACTGGTAACCTATTGCGTAAAAGGTTCGGTGCGTCGCACCATGCAAGAGGCTGGTTTTATAGTAGAAAAAATCCCTGGCCCTCCCGGCAAAAGGGAAATGGCTCGCGCGCTAAAACTCAGTGAGAAATAGGCTTTACTCATTGCACAAAAAATCACCCTTCTACTAACAACCTTTTGCTCACCTTTAGCGTATTGTTAATATGCTAATGTTCTGTCGAAAAGAAACTTACATCCTTTGCTTACTTTTTTCTTTCATTTCTAACGGTTTGCTGGCCCAAAAAAATGGAGAGAAGCAATACTTTGGTTACGACGCGGTATCTCAGTTAGAAATTACCACTTTCGAATCGGGAGAATACGCGGTGGTGGCTAGCTCCAATGTCTCGGTTGTGGTCCTTTTTTTTAATGCTTGTGCAGATACACTTTGGACGCGAGAATTTTACAAAGGAGATAATTTCAATCGCCTAATTCGCGCCCAAAATGATAATCAATTTCTCTATTTAGCCGCCGCCTTGGGAAGCAGTATGGATACTGCCATTGGACTTATTAAATTGGACAAAACGGGTCAAGTGATATTCAGCAAAGGAATTAGCTCGCCCGATACTTACCGCTGGTATCAGTTTCATATCGATAAAGACAAGAACCTTTACTTTACGGGAAATTCGTCCAGCACTTCAAACAACTTGGCCAGTACGATACTAAAGCTCAATCCACAAGGGCAAGAGATTCACGCTTTTCAATACGGTTCCAGTTTTATTTGGGGCATGTCTCTTCCCGGGAAAAATGGAGGATTACTCAATATTACCGGAACTACTCTTTTTAAAGTAGATGCTAATGGTGGTTTAGAATGGGCCAAACGCTATGATGGTATTTACCAAAGTACTATTCCTCCTATTGCCTTAAATGATGGTTATTTGGTTTTCGGGAATTTCATTGGCGCAATAAACCGGAACGTCGTTTTTAAGGTTGACTTACAAGGCAACTTAGTTTGGACCAGTAGCAAGTTTTTAGACATAAACTACAATAGCGCTACACTTGATCCTGCTGGTAATATTTTAATCAGCTTTACTCGCTTTGGCAATGCTGGTGCAGAATGGGGAATTCAGAAAATTTCGTCTACCGGAGCCAACATGGGTTCTTGGATTCTTCCCTACAGCAGCGGTGATGGTGTTTTTAGTAAAGACCTGCAGCTATCAGATGCCAATTCTATGATACTGGGCGGTATCATTAACTTCAACTTCGCCAACAATGGTGCAATTGCTTTGCGCTATTTACCCCTTAATCTTGCCGACCTTGAAACTTGTCCTGCTACCCTTTTAGGTTTATCCACCGAACCCAATCAAATTACGCCTAATCCCACTACTCAAAATTTCAGCCCCGTTCGTTTCAACTTTTTCCAAATAGATAATCGCAGTTTTTCGGGGTCAGCTATTTTTATAAACGAAAATAATTTTTGCCAAAATAATCACAATAACTTCCGCTTCGATCTTGGCCCCGACACTACAGTTTGCCTAAATAGTAATCTAATTCTTAAAGCAGACACGAGCGCCGAAGGCTTTGTTTATCGATGGAATACAGGCGAAACCACTGCCGAAATCACGGTGCAAAATGAAGGCATGTATTGGTTAGAGATTAGCGATGAATGTGGCAGTTTATTTTTTAGAGATAGCATCTCGGTTAACTACTTTCTGGCCAGTACTTTCAGCGCTAGTTTTAGTCCCGAGCGCGCTAAGCCGGGCGAACAGGTAAATTTTCTGGCGCGTGGCGAAGGAACTTTTAATTGGTTCCTTCTCGACCAAATTAAAGTAGGCGAATCGGTTAACTTCGAAGCTAGTAGTGCTTTCGCAGTTGGGGTGATTTGCGAGTTTATCGATACCAATAATTGTGTTCGCTACGATACCCTCTATCCCGAAATTTTAGATGCCGAAATCTATATGCCCAACGCCTTCAGCCCCAATGGCGATGGTTTGAATGATGTTTTTGGTTTAGAAGCAGGTACGGTTTATTTCTATAGTTTGGATATCTTCGACCGTTATGGCGCCCGTTTGGCAAGCTTAGCGAATGAATCCTGGGATGGTGCTACATATTCTGGTGGTGCTTACATTTACATTTTGAAGTACCAAATTGGTCCTGCTACCGAAACCAAAACGATAAAAGGGATTGTAAACCTTATTCGATGAGCGAAATGAACGCCTTTACCATTCGTGTTTACGGATTACTAATTTCCGAAGGAAGCTTATTGCTTTCGCAAGAAAACATCTACGGCAGTATATACACCAAATTACCAGGAGGCGGTCTAGAATTTGGCGAAGGCACTATTGAATGCTTGCAGAGAGAGTTTGTAGAAGAAACCAATCTGGCCATTCGCGTAGATGATCATTTTTACACCACCGAAGAATTTGTGGTTTCCGCTTTCAGTCCAGATACACAAGTAATGAGCATTTACTACACCGTTAGTTGCTCAGATCTGTCACCACTATCACATCTGCCGCAGAGCGACTTTAAAAAGCATGGCGACCAAAAACTGTTTTGGAAAAAGCTTTCCGAACTTAGCCAAGAAGATGTTGATTTACCCATTGATAAAATTGTAATTGACAAACTGCTATAAGGCAATCAAAACAATCCGTTTTTAGTAATACATGTCACCTATCGAGATTTGCTTTCACTTTATTTTTGTGAAAACAATTTCAATGCAGCTCGCCAAAACCCTATTAAGTCTATTTTTTGCTTTACAGCTTAGTGCCCAATCTAATTTCAATGTTTACCTTGAACCGTTAAGCATTAGCAGTCTGGATGGCATCCAATCTTTTTCTCACGGTGAGTACCAAGGAAAATGGATTATTTTTGGTGGCCGCCTAGACGGACTGCACCAAAGACAACCTTTTGCGGCTTTTAGTAATGTAGGCCACAACGATCAAATTATTGTGGTGGACATCAATGCCGAAACCAGTCAATCGTACCCCACTTCTAGCCTCTCTGGTTCTTTATACGATCAGTTGCGTTCTACCAATATGCAATCGTATCAGCAAGATAGTCTGCTTATTTTGGTAGGCGGCTATGGTTACGCATCTGCGCAAGCGGACCATATTACCCACCCATACGTAACGATTGTAAATCTAAAAGGCCTACTTAATGCCCTTAGCACTGGCGCCAGTATTACGCCTCATTTTAGCCAGATTTTAGACCAAGATATGGCCGTTACCGGTGGCTATTTAGAAAAATTATACAACAGCTACTATATCGTGGGCGGTCAGCGATTTGACGGTCGTTATAACCCGCATAATGGTCCCACTTTCACACAGAGCTACACGAGTGCCGTACGCCGTTTCCAATTAGTAAATAACAATGGTGCATTCTCTATTAATTGGCAAAATGGGTACATCGACACGGCCCTTTTCCATCGTCGCGATTATAATGTGCTTCCGCAGATTGGTTTAAATGGCGAAGAGGCGATGATTGCTTTCTCTGGCGTTTTTCAGCAAAATGTGGATCTCCCTTATTTAAATGCAGTTTATGTGGATAGCAACAGCTTTGCGGAAATCCCTAATTTCTCGCAGTATTATAATCATTACCACTGTGCCTCTATTGCCCTTTATGACTCATCTGCGCAAGCGATGCACAATGTGTTTTTCGGTGGCATAGCGCAGTACTACGATCTAAACGGAGTGCTCACGCAAGATAATAATGTACCTTTTGTAAAGACCATCGCCCGGGTAAGTCGCGATGCCCAAGGAAATTACAGCGAACATAAATTGGCTGCAGACATGCCTAATTTATTAGGAGCAGGCTCTGAGTTTTTTATTGCGGCGAACACCCCTAAAACTGGCAGGGACATTATTAAATTCGACCAACTGAGCGGCGACACTATTTTAATAGGCTACATTTTAGGAGGAATTGAAAGTTCTGCCCCAAATATTTTCAATAGCAATACCGGCACACAAAGCTCGGCCAGCGGCAAACTGTTTAAAGTATACCTTTTAAAAAACACCCGTATTGGCCAGAGTGAGTTAAACCCGCAAAGCATTGAAAACTGGCAACTTCAAGTGAGCCCAAACCCAAGTTCCAACTATTTACGTTTGCAATTTTACAGCGAAGAATCAACTACTTATACCCTAAGTTTACTTGATACTCAAGGTAGATTAATTCTGAATGAAGAAATTGCAGCTAGCGCTATATCTGGCTTAAGAAACGAGGAATTGGCGCTTAGCGAATTGGCTGCCGGACAGTATTATGTGCTTTTGCAGAATCAAAATGGTAAGAAGGTTCAGCAAAAAGTAATTATCCGCTAAAATAGGCGCTAAACCAAAAGGCTTTGCATACGTTTAACTTTAGGTAAACTATGCAATATGATTGTTTTAATAAGTGGAGGTAGCGGCTTAGTAGGAGAAGCTATCACCCAAATTCTCCTCTCGAAAAATTTTTCAGTACGACATTTAAGCCGCAGCGCCAGCCGCCGTCCCGATGGCGTAGAAGTTTTTGCTTGGAATCCCGATAAGGGCACGATTGACCAAGCTGCTTTTCAAGACCTCGATTACATTATAAATCTCGCAGGTGCTTCCATCGCTAAACGCTGGACGCCCGAATATAAAAGCGAAGTACTGCGCAGCCGCGTTGATGGCACCCGCTTACTATTTAATACCGTGGAAAAATTAGGCACACCCTTAAAGGCTTTACTTTCAGCTTCCGCGGTGGGCTACTATCCCAATAGCCTAAGCGAAACCTTTAGTGAAGATGACGCGCCGGGCAATGATTTTCTTTCCTTAGTTTGCCAGAAGTGGGAACAAGAAGCGGTAAACTTTGAACAATTAGGCATCAAAACCTTCCGCCTGCGCATCGGCATTGTGCTGTCTACCAAAGGTGGCGCGCTTCCGCAGATGGCGCTTCCGATTAAATTTGGCTTCGGCGCAGCACTAGGTAGCGGTAAACAATGGATGCCCTGGATTCACCTTGAAGACTTAGCGCGACAATTTGTGCATTGTATCGAAAAGAGCCACTTACAAGGCGGTGTTTACAATGCGGTAGGACCAAAGTCGGTTACAAACAAGGTACTAACTGAGGCTATTGCTAAAAGCTTAAGTAGACCGCTCATTCTGCCAGCAGTTCCAGCCTTTGCTTTAAAATTATTTCTGGGTGAAATGTCCGAAACGGTGCTGGCAAGTAACCGATGTTCGAATGAAAAAATCCATTCAAGTGGTTTTAAATATCAATTCCCTCTATTAGAGCAAGCCCTGAATGACCTATATGACAAATAGATTTCTATTTTTGACCCTCATTAAAAAGAACCAAGCATTTTTATGAAGCGATTACTACTAGTTCTTAGTGCGTTCAGCTTATCGTTTTTGGCACAAGGCCAGAATATCAATCAAAGTAAATTTCGACAATTATCTGATCAATTAGCCACCCCAAATATGTACCGCACTGGCGGTGGTGCACCGGGCGCTTTTTACTATCAGCAGCAGGCGAACTATAAAATGGATATTCGTCTAGATGACGAAAACCAAAAAATTTACGGCGAGCAAACCATTACCTATATTAACAATGCGCCAGAGTCGCTGGAGTATTTATGGGTGCAGTTAGATCAAAACATGCGGGCGCAAAACAGCCTTACCCAGCAGATGAAAACTTCATCGGTGGGCAAGGGCATGAGCGCCAGTCAAATAAAGGACCTCTTCTATAATTTTGATGGAGGCTTTAAAATAGACCAGGTTAGCAACGAAGAAGGAACAAACCAAGGCCATACTATCAACTACACTATGATGCGTATCAATCTAGATGCCCCATTAAAGCACGGCGATAGTGTTAGTTTCAGCGTAAAGTGGTGGTATAATATTAATGATCGCGCGAAACTTGGTGGGCGTTCAGGCTTAGAGTATTTTGCCGATGAAGATAATTACCTGTATACTATTGCGCAGTTTTTCCCGCGCATGGCGGTATATAACGACGTAGAGGGTTGGCAAAATAAACAGTTCTTGGGGAGAGGTGAATATGCTTTACCCTTTGGAAATTACGATGTGAAAATCACCGTTCCCGCCGACCACATTGTAGGTGCCACGGGTACTTTACAAAATGCCGAAGAAGTACTAAGTAATGAGCAGCTAGAGCGCTTAGCCGCTGCTAAAGAAAATACCGAAGATCCCGTTTTTATTGTAACCGAATCGGAAGCAAAAAGTGCCGAAAAGAAAAAGGCTAAGGGTGAAAAGACTTGGCATTTTCAAGCCGAGAATGTGCGCGACTTTGCTTTCTGCTCTTCGCGCAAATTTATTTGGGATGCCATGGCCGTTAAATTTGGCGAGCGCACCGTCTTAGCCATGAGCTATTATCCTAAAGAAGGTAATCCTTTATGGGAGCGCTATTCAACCCGAGTAGTAGCCCATACGTTAAAAGTTTATTCAAAATATACTTTTGACTATCCTTATCCTGTTGCGATTTCGGTACACACCGATAGAATTGGGATGGAATACCCCATGATTTGTTTCAACGGCGGTCGCCCAGATTCGGATGGCACCTATAGTAAGCGCACCAAATACGGCATGATTGGCGTAATCATCCATGAAGTAGGACATAATTACTTCCCGATGATCGTTAATAGCGACGAGCGTCAGTGGACTTGGATGGATGAAGGTTTAAATACCTTTCTGCAATATTTAACAGAACAAGAGTGGGAAGAAAATTATCCTAGTCGCCGTGGACCGGCCTATAAAATTGCCCCCTACATGCGCTCCGAAAAAAGCGATATGGTGCCTATTATGACCAATTCGGAAAGCATCTTACAATTTGGTAATAATGCCTACGGTAAACCCGCTACTGCTTTAAATATCCTGCGCGAAACGGTAATGGGCCGCGAGCTTTTCGATTATTCCTTTAAGCGCTATAGCCAAAGGTGGATGTTTAAGCACCCTACTCCTTCCGACTTTTTCCGTACGATGGAAGATGCCTCGGCCGTAGATTTAGATTGGTTTTTCAGAGGTTGGTTTTACACCACCGATAATGTAGACATAGCCCTGAACGAAGTGAAATGGTACCGATTGAATTCTAAAAATCCTGAAATTGAAAACCCCATTGAGCGCAAGGAAGCCCAGAATGAATTTATCGGGGACACCCGAAATGAGGCGGAGTTAAAAGGAAAGCATTACAGCGATGCTCATCCGGAAATGGCTGACTTTTATAATAAAAATGATGACTGGACGGTTTTCCCAATTGACAAGAAAGAATACGAGAAATACCGTAAATCGTTAAACGACGATGAAAAAGAAGTTTTAGATGCAGGCTATAACTTTTATGAGCTCAACTTCGAGAACAAGGGCGGCTTAGTAATGCCTATTATTCTTCGCTTCACTTTCGTAGATGGCAGTCAAGTGATTAGCCGTCACCCTGCGGAAATTTGGCTTAAAAATGAAGAAGCCTTCTCCAAGGTATTTGTCTTTGAAAAAGAAGTAAAGCAGATTGAATTAGATCCCTTTTTAGAGACGGCCGATACTGATTTAGAAAACAATAACTGGCCTCCGAAAGTGGTACAGAATCGTTTCGACCTTTATAAGAGCAGAGACTACTCGCGTGAAAACGAAATGCAACGCGCAAAAAAATAGGGCAAATGCCGTATGGTATAGCTGCACTTAAAGCGTAATATTTGTTTTGACAATAAGCGCATGCTTTAAGTGTCGTCCCCCTCCTTTAGATAAAAAGGCCACCAAGTTTTACTTGTTGGTCTTTTTTTTTGACTTTAAAACGCAAATCTTAGCAGGTTCACTATATAAAAGAGGTCTCCATCCTAATTTTACCTCGATTCAGCTTATCATGCGAGTGTTGAAAATTCCTCTGCCAGCCCATCTAGCGCAAGCGAATTAATATGCATTTTTGTGACAATGAAAAAAGCCTTCCCCAGTCTTATACTTGTACTAATACTCAGCTTAAGCTCTTGTAAGTCATTGCAAAGAGGCAGTAGCAGTTCTAATCACTCCGCGGCACCGCAAGTGGAACATGACTTATTAAAGCGACCTAATAAATCGCGAAATAGCAGTGATAAAGAAGAGCGTTTGGAAGAGAGTCAGTCGAGCACTAAAGTTGCTACTAAGCGCGAGGAAAAAGAATTGCAAAAATTTGTTGAGGATTGGTACGGCACCCCGCACCGAATGGGAGGTACTACCAAAAAAGGGGTGGACTGCAGCGGCTTTGTAATTGTAGCATATCGCGAAGTTTTTGAAAAAGACTTTAAGGGCCGAAGAGCGGAAGATATCTTCGCGGAAATAGAAGTGATTAAATGGGAAGAAATGCAAAAAGGGGATTTAGTCTTTTTTAAAGTGCAAGGCCGACGAATTGACCACGTGGGGATTTATATGGGAGACGGCAACTTTGCCCATACTAGCTCTAGCAAGGGTGTGATGATTAGCGCCTTAGACAATCCTTATTGGTCCAAACGATACTTTAAAGCTGGGCGTTACAAATCTTAACGTAAGCGACTCCCTTCGGCCGCCCACCACGGATGAACTTCAACCTTTAATCGTTTAGCTTGCACGGCAGGATCAGCATTGCATAAAGCTTCAGCCTGTTTGAGGGTTGGTACCCTTAAAATAACAATACCGCGTATCTCTCCATTGTCGGCAAATGGCCCTGCCATATCTAAAGCACCGATGCTTTGTAAACTATCTAAATGTGCTAAATGCGCTGCTTGAATTCTCTGAGCTTCCTCTGGATTTTGACTGCGAACTTCTCCAGATTTTAAAAATACCATAAAGTACTTTTTCATGGTATAGGTCGTATCCCCTTCAGTATAAAGAAAGCGTTCGAATCCGAGACTATCTGTTTCTACCTGCGCATCTACCGAAAGGTTTAAAGCCAAAAGTATTAGACCAATAATGAAATAACGCATATACTTTTACTTATTCCAACGCTGCCATTTAATTTTATCACCTGCAGCAATACCTAATTTATCCGATTCGCCTCCAAAAATTTCCAAAACATAAGAAGCCGGCCCAGTGCTGGGCAAACTAGTTTCATCTAAAGGCTTAGCATTTTTTTGGATACTGACAATTTCCATTGCATCATTAATGTAAATGATATCTAAGGGAACATAAGTGTTTTTCATGTAAAAGCTTTGGCGACGCTCATCTCCCATTAGGAAAAGCATGCCAGTATTAGGGTCCATACTTTTGCGGTACATCATACCATATTGAATCTCGTTCATGGACTCACAAAGCTCAATATCAAAGGTTTTAATGGTATCACTGCTGCTAGAATCGAGTACCGCTAAAACAGCTTCCTTATAAAACTTCGGCTCTACTGGACCCACTTTCTTTGGTCCAGTATTCCCATTACCTGAGCCAGAAGGCAGGACGGTGAAAACCAACCATAAACCAAAGGCCAAGAGTAAAGCGATGGCGATAATTTGCTTGTTATTCTTTTTCATGTTTTTTAACTAATGCCGCAATTATAAAATATAGACCTACTAATACGGCAGGAATACTAAGACTTTGCCCAATATTAAGACTGCGACCTTGCTCGGCTACAACCTGGTTTTCTTTTATAAATTCAATGCCAAAGCGGAATCCAAAGAGTAAGACTAAGAAGAGTCCAAAGAGCAAACCTTCCTTCTGTTTGCCCATTTTAGTTTGGAAAATACGCGCCAAAATAAAGAAGATAAATAGATAAGCTAATGCTTCAATAATTTGCGTGGGACGGCGCGGGTAACCACGTGCTTCAATAAATGCGAGGCCCTTTTCTTCCGTATCCCATTCCAGCTTAGTACCGGTAATTACCATGTTCAGATCTTCCTTATTTCTGTTTTCCAAGGTTGGTTTAACGCGGTTGAGAACGAAATTCTCCGCTACATCTAAGTTGGAAATTTTAGGTGAAAAACGCAGACTCAAACTATAGAGCGGATAGACGATCGTATCGCTAATTTCCTCTTCATTTAATTCAATAAATTCTACTTCCTCAATATATTCTCCGTAGTTGCGCAAAATCGTTTCACGCACGGGGTTGGTAAATACGGTTTCCCAAGATGAGTTGCTCACGTCACCGTAGATTTCACTATTCGCAAAATTCCCAACCCTAATGAGACAGGCCGCAAGAGCAACGGTTATAACCACTCGATCGAGCATCCACAAGGGGGAACGCTTCAAAATTTTACGGCTAAAAATGATAACCGCGATTACAATAGAAATGGCGGCGCCGTGGCTCGCTAAACCACCTTCCCAAACTTTAATAATCTCAAGGGGGTGCTGTGAATAATAATCCCACTGATAAAAGAATACATGCCCTAAACGCGCGCCGACAATAGTCGCAACTACGACGTAAGTTAATAGCGTATCCAACTTCTCAATCGCTATTCCTTCCGTTTTAAAGATGCGCTTCATAATTAGATATCCCAAGACAAAGCCTAGGGCAAAAAGTAAGGAATAATAGCGTAGAGTAAAGAATCCTATATCGAGTCCTCTACCTAAATCCCATGTAAGCGTTAAGAATGTATTCATAGTGGTTTTTGAGTGGGGGAAATTACAAAAATTGCAGGCTTAAGGAAGACGTTCTAAGCCAGCTCTTGCTTTTTGATGGGCACCTTCATGAAAGGCGTATGACTTTAATGATAAGGACTTAATAAAATATCGTCTACTTTCTTTGGCATTGCCCATTTCTTCATAAAGAAGCGCAATTTGTAGAAGACTGTTTCCTAAGGAATACGTTTCAGGTTCATTCCACGATGTGGCTTTCAAGAAACTCTCCAGCGCCTTCTCTTTAAAACCTAGCTCTTGAAAAGCGCGAGCCCGGCGATAATAAAATTCTTGGTAAACCCAATCTTCATCCCCTATTTCGCTTACTTTCTTCGGGTCTAAATCTTTAATAATCTTGGTATAACGTCCTGCATCAAAATCAAGACGAGCCTTAATTAAGAAAATATTGAAACCTCGTTTTGCTTCCTCCAAAGCCTGCTTATCCGAACCGGTTAAAGTACTGGGCTCTAACAGTATTTTCTGACGATAAGCCTCTGCGGCAGTAGTTTCATTTTTCATTAAATGGTACCAAGCCAAATAGCGATAAGTCGATTTACGATTCTCTTTATCCCTTGTGGTTTGTAGGAAATTGAGTAAATATTTCTCCGCCTTTTCGGGACGAATCATAAGCGCCACCTTACCTGTATAGTAATCGAAAAATGGCACTTTAAGATAGCCTGGCCCTTGTGGTCTATTTTCCATCAACTGCAAAGCCATGTTAGTTTGACCATTGGCTAAAAGTTGCTGCGCTTCTAAATAAGAAAAGAAACTAGAGCCCTTAACATTCATGTCCAGGGTATACAAGGAAACCTGTTCCTCTGTAGCTAACTCGAAGTTTACATAAGCGTAAACAAAACCAAAATAGCTTTGATGGAATTTAAGCTTGGGGTCAGCAATACTATAATAATAAGCCTGACGAATCATTTTCAGCCCCAACTCAATGTTACCATCAAAACCAAATAGACCAGCAATAGATTTATAATCTTCGGGCAAGCTGCCAACGGCCGTTTGCAAAACACCCAGCGCAACTAAGGTTGGCGCAAATTGAGGGTACTTTTTATAATTATCTTCCAGCAGATTATAAGCCCGATAGAAGAGCAAAGCCGCTTTAATATTCGATCCAAACTTACCGTAGATGCCTGCGCGTGCAAGATTAATTTCGGCCAGAAAAACCGCACGATAAGGATCGCTTGTAGGTAAACCTTCTAAACGCTCAATTAAAAAATCAAGGCGTTTGGATTTAGAGTTGTAAAACTTTTCATCTTCCACAAAAAACACCTGAATGCACAAAGCAGCCGCCTCGAGGTAGTCACTCACGCGATTTTCAGGGTTAAGTTTTCTTTCTTGAACAAGAATATTGTTCAGGTCGGTATAACGCAGTTCTGCAATAGCGTTAATACCATCTTGCATAGCATTGCTAAACTCCACCTTTTGGGCAGAAGCAGTAAATGCGTAAAGTGCTAATATGAAGGGGAGAATCTTATGCATAAAAAAAGGGATCTACTATGGATCCCTTTCGTATTGTGATAATACTTATTTCTTTTTAGCCGAAGAAAATAGCTTTTGCATTTTCTCTTCTTCTTCTCTAGCCAATTCTGGGTCAACTAAAATTCTACCCGAATGCTCATCTGAAATAATTTTCTTACGAGCGGCAATTTCTAATTGTCTTTGGGGAGGAATAGTAAAGAAAGAACCACCTGAAGCACCACGTTCTACTGGCACTACTGCCAATCCGTTGCGAGCACTTTCGCGAAGACGAGTGTAAGCAAAAAGCAAACGCTCCTCAATTACGCCTTGTTGCTTCTTCGATTCAGAGATTAGCAATTCTTCTTCATCCTGAGTTTCCTGTAGGATGTTGTCGAGCTCGCTTTTCTTAAACTCTAAGTGTGATTTACGTTCGGAAAGTTTCTCTGTTGCCAGAGCAATAGCTTCTTTCTTAGTGTCCATTTTAGCTTTGAACTCGCGAATACGTTTCTCCGCTAATTGGATTTCTAATTCTTGAAACTCAATCTCCTTCGAAAGGGCATCAAACTCGCGGTTATTTCGCACGTTTTTCTGCTGGGTTTCGTATCTAGAGATTTTTTCTTCAGACTCTTTAATAAGATTTTTCTTAGCCTTTATCTCAAGGTCAAATTCCTTAACATCGGCATTAAGCTTATCCATGCGGGTTTCAAGGCCGCCAATTTCGTCTTCCAAATCTTCTACTTCCAAGGGTAATTCCCCGCGGATGTTACGAATTCGGTCGATGCGTGAGTCAATAAGTTGAAGATCGTAGAGAGCACGTAGCTTCTCTTCAACAGTAACTTCTTTAGCCATAGAGCTATATATAATTGATCGGGTTTGTACTGTTTTCCGTTAAAAGAACGGCAAAAGTAGGGAATTTTTTTCGCAAATACTCGGCAATCAGGCTAATAGTAAATTGTTCATTTTCATAATGACCGATATCGGCAATAAGTATTTCATTATCAGCCTCGAAAAATTGATGATATTTAAAATCAGAACTTAAAAATAAGTCGGCTCCTACTCCTTTGGCCTTATTCAGCAAGAAACTTCCGCTGCCACCACACCAGGCAATACGACTTATTTTGCTCTTTGGCAGTTGCGTATAGCGTAGCATTCCGCCGAAAGTAGTTTTAATCTGTTTCAGGAAGGTTATTGCGTCAATGGGCTCGGTCAAATCGCCGTACATCCCTGAGCCAATATTTTGGTGCTCATTTTCGATGGCGTATAATTCATAAGCTACTTCCTCATAAGGGTGATGGCTGTGCATGGCTTTTAAAACCGCGCCAAGGCAATGTTGCTCTACTAATACTTCCAAGCGAAACTCTGCTTCGCTATGCATTTTCTCTGGCTCACCTAAACTTGGGTTTGCTTGCGCAGATGGGCGAAAAGTACCTATTCCTTCGCTGCGAAAACTACAATGGTCATATTCACCAATACTGCCCGCTCCTGCCGCCCACAAAGCCTCACTGAAGCTCTTTACATTGGCTTTAGGAACAAATACCACTAACTTCTTTAATATTCCTTTCTTAGGCTCTAATATTTTAGGACTTGCAATACCTAGCTTCGCTGCAATCTTCGCATTAACGCCATGCATCATATTGTCGAGATTGGTATGTAGGGCAAAGATGGCAATGTCGTTTTTAATCGCTTTTATAAAGGTCCGTTCTACCTCGTTTTTACCAGTAAGCGTTTTAATTCCACTAAAAAGCAGAGGGTGGTGACTAATAATTAGCCCCGCTTTCGTGGCAATGGCTTCATCCACAATTTTTTCAGTCACATCGAGGCAAACCAAAGCTGCCTCAATTTCCTGACGGGTGCTATTGTACAGTAAGCGGCTATTGTCGTAGGACTCTTGATAAATGGGCGGTGCCAACTGGTTTAGTTCGCGGATAATTTCTTGTAAAAGCATAGACAAAAATAAGGGAAGTAGAGGAATGAATCTATCGGAACGAAATGAATTTCAGAATGTGTATTCAAGAATCTCCGTTCACTATTTAAAATAATGTCCCTGAACAAAAAAGACCTAAAAAAACCCCGATTCCATAGGAACCGGGGTTAGTATAAAGAAAGAAGATAACTCTTAGTTTTCTTCGTTTTCGTCTCCTTCCATTTGCTCTTTCAACTTGCTTAAAGCGTCAAGATCACCTAAGGTAGAACGCTCTACATTAGAGTTGATCACGTTAACTGCTTTTGTAGCTTTAGTTTTCTCAACTTTTGCTTTTTCAGCCTTAAGTTTTTTGTGCAATTCGGTGTGAGAAGCAACTACACGACGACCATCAGCATTAAATTCAATGATTTTAAAGTCGATACGCTCGTCCGCTTCGATTTCAGATCCGTCTTCTTTAACCATGTGGCGAGAAGGAACAAATGCCTCAACTCCTAAGTTTTCGAAAACAATCTCTGCTCCTTTGTCCACTTTACGAAGAACTTTTCCTTCAATTACACTACCTTCTTCAAGAAGAGTGGCATAAGTTTCGAATGGATTGTCTTCCGCTTGTTTGTGACCAAGACTTAAACGACGGTTTTCAACATCGATATCTAAAACAACAACTTGTAATTTATTACCTACTGAAGTAAACTCAGATGGGTGTTTAATTTTCTTAGTCCAGCTTAGATCGCTAATGTGAATTAAACCATCAATACCTTCTTCTAATTCTACGAATACACCAAAGTTGGTGAAGTTACGCACTGCACCTTCGTGCTTAGAGCCGATTGGGTATTTGGTGGTGATGTCAGTCCATGGATCTGTTGACAATTGCTTGATGCCCAGAGACATTTTGCGTTCATCACGATCAAGAGTAAGAACTACTGCTTCTACTTCGTCGCCAACTTTCATAAAGTCTTGCGCAGAACGTAAATGCGTGCTCCAGCTCATTTCACTTACGTGAATAAGACCTTCCACACCAGGAATAATTTCGATGAAAGCACCGTAGTCAGCTAAGACAACTACTTTACCTTTAATCTTATCGCCTTCTGCTAATTCCTCTGGAAGGTTATCCCATGGGTGAGCTTCTAATTGCTTAAGACCTAATTGGATACGAGTTTTATCCTCATCAAAGTCAAGGATTACTACGTTAAGAGCTTGATCTAATTCAACCACTTCAGATGGGTGATTGATGCGGCTCCAGCTAAGATCAGTAATGTGAACTAAACCGTCTACACCACCAAGATCGATGAATACTCCGTAAGAAGTGATGTTTTTAACCACACCTTCAAGAACTTGACCTTTTTCTAGCTTACCAATAATTTCACGTTTTTGTTCTTCAAGATCCGCTTCGATAAGTGCTTTGTGAGAAACAACAACGTTTTTAAATTCGTGATTGATTTTAACAATCTTGAATTCCATATTCTTGTCTACGTATGCATCGTAATCGCGAATTGGCTTCACATCAATCTGAGAACCTGGTAAGAAGGCTTCGATACCGAATACATCTACGATCATACCACCTTTAGTACGACATTTAATGTAACCTTTAACCACTTCCTCACTGTCGTGCGCTTCATTTACACGATCCCAAGCTTTAATAGAACGAGCCTTACGGTGAGAAAGAACTAATTGTCCTTCTTTGTCTTCTTGCTTGTCTACTAATACCTCTACTTTATCACCAGTCTTTAGATCTGGGTTGTAGCGGAATTCGTTAAGGGAGATAACACCCTCACTTTTATAACCTATATCAACGATAGCTTCACGGTCGGTCATGTTAATAACAGTACCTTCTGTAATGGTGTGCTCGTCGATAGAAGTTAAAGTTTCTTCGTACAATTTGGTTAACTCTTCACGTTGAGCCTTACCTCTTGTAGCAATACCATATTCGAACTCTTCCCAATCAAACTCAGCTGGTTCTTCTTGAGCAGGAGCCTCGGCTACAGCTTCTTCTTTTACTTCTTCTGAGGTTACAGGAGTAGCCTCTTCAGTTTTTGCCTCTTCTGCGGCTGCAGGAGTAGCTTCTTGAGTTGCCTCTGGAGTGTTTTGAATTTCCTCTTCGGCTGGATTTTTGTTTTCGTCTGACATGCAGAGAATCGCTTTGTATTTCGCTTTGCTAATGACTTAATGGAGAACGCTGCGAAAGTTATTTTACAATAAATTGAATTTCAACCTTTTTCCTCGTCAAAACACTCCCCAGAAAAAGGAGTGCAAATTTAGTATTTTTTCAGATAGTTTCAGAAGCTTTCATTAATATTTTTAAGCTGATTGTCAGTGAACTGAGGTCTTCGAGGGAAAAGCCCAGTGGTAAGGGTTATTAGCGCTTCTAGCCCCCTCCAAAAAGCAGGGTGAAACTTTCCCTTTCAGATTAAAATTCCTTATTATTGAGTGTTCTGGAAAATAGTAGCCTCAGATTTAGAAACGCATCCATGTAAATGAAAAAATCCCAACACTCCAGGAGATTGGGACTTTTCAAAATATTAGAATCGATCAGCTCTTAAGCGCCGTATTTCTCTTTTAATAGTTGAGTGGTAGTGCTTCCCGGACGCTCAATTGGCATTCCTAAAGCTCTATCCCAAATTAAACTAGCCAAAGTGCCTAAAGAACGGCTAACACCGAACAAGACCGTGTAGAAATCATATTCAGTTAAGCCATAATGCATTAAAAGCTGACCAGAATGCGCATCTACATTAGGCCAAGGATTTTTCACTTTGCCTAATTCTTGTAAAACGGCTGGCACAACCTCATAAATGCGAGAAACCAAACCGAATAATTCACTATCTGGCATGTGTTTTAGAGCAAACTCACGCTGAGCAGTATAGCGAGGATCAGTTTTACGCAAAACGGCGTGACCAAAGCCAGGAATCACTTTTCCTTCGTCTAAAGTTTTACGAACATAAGTTTCGATCGCTTCTTTGGAAGGTAAACCACCGCCTAGTTCATCACGCATGGCCAAGGTCCAACGGATAACTTCTTGATTGGCTAAGCCGTGTAATGGACCTGCCAGACCGTTCATTCCCGCGGCAAATGATTGGTAAGCATCACTTAAAGCAGAACCTACTAAATGGATGGTGTGACCCGAAACATTTCCACCTTCATGATCGGAGTGAATGGTAAGGTAGATACGCATCAATTCGCGGAACTCCTCATCCTTAAAGCCGAGCATGTGTGCGAAGTTTCCACCCCAATCTAAGCTTGGGTCGGGTGCAATGTGTACGTCGTTGTGGTATGTTCTGCGGTAAATGTAAGCTGCCACTCTCGGTAGACGCGCAATAAGATTCATCACATCTTCGTAAGTAGGCTTCCAGTAATCCTTTTTATTAATCCCATCGTGGTAAGCCGTTTGAAATTCACTTTCGGTACGAAGCGCCATAATACCTGTAACAAACTGGGTCATAGGATGCGTATCTTTCGGAAGCGCATCAATAACTTTAGTTACGTGTGCGGGAATTTCTGAACGTTTAGCCCACTCCTGCGAAAGAGCTTCTACCGCCTCTTTGGATGGTAACTCGTTAAAGAGCATTAAGTAAAACACCCCTTCTGGCAAAGGCTCCTCACCGCCAGGGGCAGTCGGTAGCTTTTCTTGCAATTCGGGAATGGTATAACCACGGAAACGAATCCCTTCAGCAGGGTCGAGCTTAGAAGTCTCGGTGATTAAAGCTAGGATACCACGCATACCACCGTATAACTGACCGATATTAACTTCACCAACCACTTGGTCGCCATGCGAAGCTAAAAAGTCCTTTATTTCTTGGGCTGCTGGTCCAATTTTACTAGCAAAATGCTCTTTTAAGTTTTCCATTGTATGAGAGAGGGTTATTTTATTTGATGTATTTAAAGTTCTTACCTTGATATTTTGCAGTTTCACCTAACATTTCCTCGATACGTAAAAGTTGATTATACTTTGCCATACGATCACTACGTGAGGCTGAACCGGTTTTAATTTGTCCTGTATTTAAGGCTACTGCTAAATCAGCAATAGTTGTATCCTCAGTTTCTCCACTACGGTGACTCATTACGCAAGTCATACCGTGGTTTTGAGCTAAAGTTACGGTTTCTATAGTTTCCGTCAAGGTTCCTATTTGGTTTACTTTAATGAGAACAGAATTTGCGGCGGCTTGTTCAATACCTTGTTGAACTCTTTCCACATTGGTAACGAATAAATCATCACCTACTAATTGTACCTTATCTCCAATTGCGGCATTCAATTTTGTCCATCCCGCCCAATCATCTTCGTGTAAACCGTCTTCAATGGAAATAATGGGATATTTCTCAACCCATTCAGACCAATAGCTAACCATTTCATCGCTGCTACGTTTTGACCCATCGCTGAAGTGATACATTTTATCATCACTATGATAGAACTCGCTTGCGGCCGCATCCATGGCAATGTAAACATCTTCACCTGCTTTAAAGCCCGCTTTTTCGATAGCGATTAAAACCGTTTCAATAGCTTCTTCATTCGACTGAATGTTCGGAGCAAAGCCACCTTCATCACCCACATTGGTGCTGTAGCCTTTATCCTTTAGTACTTTTTTAAGATGATGGAAAATTTCTGTTCCCCAACGCAATCCTTCCGAAAAGCTAGAGGCACCGAAAGGCATTACCATAAATTCTTGAAAGTCGATAGCATTGTCTGCGTGTTCACCGCCGTTCAAGATGTTCATCATTGGAACGGGCAACTGACGAGCATTAACACCGCCGATATAATTATAAAGTGTTTGTCCACTTTGTTGCGCCGCTGCTTTGGCTACGGCTAAAGAAACCGCTAAAATTGCATTAGCACCTAAATTTGCTTTATTGGGCGTACCGTCAAGCATTATCATCACCTGATCGATTGCGGCTTGGTCTGCAACAAACATCCCTAGGATTTCTGGGGCAATAGTTTCATTAATATTTGCAACAGCTTTTAATACGCCTTTGCCCATATATTCAGAACCACCATCGCGTAGCTCTACTGCTTCATGCACGCCAGTTGAAGCGCCAGAAGGAACCGCAGCTCTTCCCATTGCACCATCTTCGGTAAACACATCAACCTCTACGGTTGGGTTTCCGCGACTATCTAAAATTTGTCTTGCGTGAATCGCTGAAATCGTTGGCATAATTGTTTTATTTAAGTTGATTTACGAATTGATCAAAAAGGTATTCAGAGTCATGTGGTCCAGGGAAAGCTTCAGGATGATACTGCACACTGCTAACTTGCTGGTTTTTTAAACGGATGCCTTGCACGCCATCATCATTAAGATGACGATGAGTTAGCTCTACATTTTCATTTGCTTCCACCGCTTCCATACTTACCATGAAACCATGGTTTTGGGTGGTTATTTCTCCCTTACCCGTTAACACATTTAGGACTGGGTGATTAATTCCACGGTGACCTTGGTGCATTTTGAAAGTGGTTAGTCCCTGCGAAATTGCAATAAGCTGATGTCCGAGACAGATACCAAATACAGGTAAGCCAGAATGTACAATTTCATTTACAATGTGAATCGTGTTATGCATCGCTGCGGGATCGCCTGGGCCATTGGAGATAAACAAACCATCAGGATTCCAGGCTTTCATTTCCTCTAAACTAGTGTCCATTGGAAATACTTTCATGTAGCAATCGTGGTTTGCAAAATGCCTTAAAATATTGCGTTTTACCCCGAGGTCTAAAACCGCTAGTTTATGACTAGCACTTTCATTACCAAAGAAATAGGCTTCTTTAGTTGCCACCTTAGATGATAATTCCAGACCTTCCATGGAAGGCACCGCTTTTAACTGTTCACGTAAAGCGGGAATGTCGTCGGTATGCGTACTTATAATGGCATTCATGGCACCTTTGCTGCGAATATGGCGAACTAAGGCACGCGTATCAACATCGGCTATTACCAGTTTATTATTCTCACGGAAGTAATCCAGTAAGGAGCCGCTCGCTCCCACTCTACTATGCTTGAGGCTAAAGTTTTTACAAACTAAGCCAGCAATTTTAATAGAATCAGACTCCACTTCATCATCCTTAACCCCATAGTTACCTATATGAGCATTGGTAGTAACCATCAGTTGCCCATAATAACTAGGATCTGTAAAGATTTCCTGATAACCAGTCATACCGGTATTAAAACAAATCTCTCCCGTTGAGCTTCCTTCAATCCCCACGGATCGGCCCCAGAAAAGTGTTCCATCTTCTAGAATCACTACGGCCTTTTTTCTTGTATGATTGGTCATATTATAAAAACTGTTCAAAGTTAAGTTGTAAACCTTCAAGCACAAAAAAAAGGGATAAGAACTATTAGCCCTTATCCCTTAATATTTGTTTTTAGAACGCAATTATTCGCCTTCTTTTTCTTTAGTATCAGTTTCAGCTGCCGCTGGAGCTTCTTTTACTACTTCAGCTTTCGTTTCAGTAGTAGCTGATTGTGCTTTTTTAGCACCCCCTCTACGACTACGTTTTGCAGTAGCTTTTTCTTTGCTATTAGTATAGATCTCGTTAAAGTCTACTAATTCAATCATACACATTTCGGCGTTATCACCTAAACGAGTACCAGTCTTAATGATACGCGTGTATCCACCGGGACGATCACCTACTTTAGCAATAACCTCACGGAACAATTCTGTTACCGCATATTTATTTTTCAAGTACGAGAAAACGATTCTACGATTGTGAGTATTATCGGTTTTTGCCTTTGTGATTAAAGGTTCAACATATACCTTTAAAGCTTTTGCTTTAGCAACGGTAGTATTAATTCTCTTGTGCTCGATTAATGAGTTAGCCATATTGGCCAACATAGCTTTACGGTGAGGAGCCGTTCTACTAAGATGATTTATTTTTTTTCCGTGTCTCATCGGTTATTAGTCCTTGTCTAATTTGTATTTTGTAATATCCATACCAAAGGTTAGACCTTTAGTTTCAACTAACTCATCTAATTCAGTTAAAGATTTCTTACCGAAATTTCTAAACTTCATTAAATCACTTTTAGTGAAAGTAACTAGATCGCCTAGGGTATCCACTTCTGCCGCTTTCAAGCAATTCAATGCACGAACAGAAAGGTCCATATCTACCAATTTGGTTTTTAGAAGCTGACGCATGTGAAGAATTTCCTCATCATACTTATCGGCTTCTGCAGTAGAACTTTCTTCCAAAGAAATCTTTTCATCACTCACTAACATGAAGTGTTGAATAAGAATCTTAGCTGCTTCTGTTAAAGCCTTTTTAGGATGAACACTACCATCAGTAGTAATATCCAAGATCAACTTTTCGAAGTCAGTTTTTTGCTCAACACGATAATTTTCAATGCTATACTTCACATTTTTAATGGGAGTGTAGATAGCATCAACAGCAATCGTCCCTATGGAAGCATTGCTCTTTTTGTTTTCCTCAGCTGGAACGTAACCGCGACCTTTTTCAATAACGATCTCCATTTCCACCTTTACAGAAGGATCCAGATTACAAATTACTAAATCGGGATTAAGCACTTGAAAAGCACTTGCAAATTTACCTAGGTCACCAGCAAGAATACGATCTTGACCGCTGATACTAACGTTGATTGCTTCAGATTCTTGATCTTCAATTTGACGCTTGAAACGTACTTGTTTTAAATTTAGTACGATTTCAGTCACATCCTCAACTACGCCCTTGATGGTAGAGAATTCATGATCTACGCCATCAATTTTAACCGAAACAATTGCAAAACCTTCTAACGAAGATAAAAGTACGCGACGCAGGGCATTGCCCACAGTAAGACCATATCCGGGCTCTAAAGGTCTGAACTCGAACTGACCTTCCGTGTCATTCGCATGGTTCATTATAACCTGATCAGGCTTCTGAAAATTTAAGATCGCCATAGGGATAGGATTAATTTTATAAATTATTTAGAGTACAATTCTACGATAAGCTGCTCCTTGATATTTTCAGGGATTTGCGCTCTCATAGGAACACTTAATATCTTTCCAGAATGTGAAGATTCGTTCCATTCCAACCACTCTAAAGTTTCTTTGCGAGTTGAAAGAGAGTTGGAAATTACCGACATTGATTTTGACTTCTCACGTACTGCAATTATATCAGTAGGTTTTACTTGGTAACTAGGGATGTTTAATACATCACCATTAACCGTAATATGACGGTGACCAACTAACTGACGTGCACCACGACGAGTAGGAGCAATACCTAAACGATACACTATGTTGTCTAAACGACATTCGCAAAGTTGTAATAATACTTCACCAGTAATACCTTTAGCACGAGATGATTTGTCGAACATGTTCGCAAACTGACGCTCTAAAATACCGTAAGTATATTTAGCTTTTTGCTTTTCAGCTAACTGAATAGCGTACTCAGATTTTTTACCTCTTCTACGAGAAGAACCATGCTGTCCCGGAGGGTAATTTTTCTTTTCTAAAACTCGATCTGGACCAAAGATTGGATCACCAAACTTGCGCGCAATCTTTGAAACGGGGCCTCTATATCTAGCCATTACTTCTTAATCTAAATAGATTATTAAACTCTTCTTCTTTTCGGAGGACGACAACCATTGTGTGGAATGGGAGTAACGTCAACTATTTCTGTAACCTCTACACCACTATTGTGGATACTACGGATTGCAGACTCGCGTCCATTACCTGGTCCCTTAACATAAACCTTAACTTTCTTAAGGCCATATTCTGACGCTTTAGTAGCACAATCCTCTGCTGCCATTTGAGCCGCATAAGGAGTGTTTTTCTTACTTCCACGGAAACCCATCTTACCAGCACTTGACCAAGAAATCACTTGTCCTCTTGTATTGGTTAGAGAGATTATAATATTATTGAAACTTGCATTAATGTGTGCTTCACCTGAGGCTTCCACTACAACATTACGTTTCTTAGCTGCTTTTCCTTGCTTCTTAGCCATAATATTCTAAGTATTATTTAGTAGCCTTTTTCTTGTTGGCAACAGTTTTTCTTCTACCCTTACGAGTACGAGCATTATTCTTTGTACGTTGACCACGTAGTGGAAGACCCGCACGATGACGAATGCCACGATTACAACCAATGTCCATTAAACGTTTGATATTGATCTGAATCTCAGAACGCAATTCACCCTCAACCTTGAAAGTTTCTGTAATAACGTTACGGATAGCCGTTAGCTGGTCGTCATCCCATTCACTAACCTTGATGTTTGGATCGATACCTGCCTTTTCTAAGATCATCTCAGAACGACTACTCCCGATTCCAAAGATGTAGGTTAGGCCAATAACGCCTCTTTTATTTTTTGGTAAGTCTATACCTGCAATTCTCGCCATATCAGCAAATTATTAACCTTGTCTTTGTTTGAATTTTGGATTCTTTTTGTTGATTACGTAAAGCTTGCCATTACGGCGAACAATTTTGCAATCAGCACTTCTCTTTTTAATTGATGCTCTTACTTTCATTTTCTTTTAATATCGGTAAGTAATACGTCCTTTAGTTAAATCATAAGGTGACATTTCAAGTTTTACCTTGTCACCGGGTAATAGTTTTATATAGTTCATGCGCATTTTGCCAGAAATATGGGCAGTAATAACATGTCCGTTCTCTAATTCTACACGAAACATAGCATTACTTAACGCTTCTACGATCGTTCCGTCTTGTTCGATTGCTGACTGTTTGGCCATAATTTTTTAAAAAGCGCTAACCGCTCTACCTTTTAGTTTACCATCTTTCATTAACCCATCATAATGACGGTTTAATAAATAACTTTCTACCTGTTGTAAAGTATCCAATACCACTCCCACCATAATTAGTAGGCTTGTTCCACCGTAAAAATAGGCGAACTGTGTGTTTACACCAGCTACCATTGCAAAAGCAGGTAAAATAGCCAGTAGTGCTAAAAATATAGAACCCGGTAAGGTGATACGAGACAATACCGTGTCTAGAAACTCTGCAGTCGATTTCCCAGGTTTAATGCCAGGAACAAAACCGCCATTGCGCTTCAAGTCCTCAGCCATCTGATTTGTATTGACTTGAATTGCAGTATAAAAATAAGTGAATAGTATGATCAATACAGCAAAGACCGCATTGTATCCAAAACCTTGAATATCACTGAACATAGAAACTAACCAATCCGCATTCCCACTCTCTAAGCCACTATAGGATAAAACAGTTACTGGAATAAACATAATTGCTTGAGCAAAAATAATCGGCATTACACCAGAAGCATTAACCTTCAAAGGAATGTACTGCCTGGCCATATTACCCGTAAATGTTCTACCACCAGTTGTTCTCTTCGCATATTGTACTGGTACTCTTCGCACCGCTTGAACAAGTGCTACGGATAATAAAATAACAATGATTAGGGCGGCAATTTCGATTACAAAAAGAACAAGACCACCACCTGAACGCTCCAATTTAGAAACTAGCTCTTGCATAAAAGCCTGAGGAAGACTAGCAATAATTCCCACCATTATAAGAAGTGAAATACCATTACCAATGCCCTTATCCGTTATACGCTCTCCTAACCACATTGCGAATACAGTTCCAGCTGTTAACACAATAATAGACAGTGGCCAGAATAATTCAGGTCCAACCGCTGGATTGATAACAACACCTTGTGACGTTAAATTCGCAATATAACCTGGAGCCTGAGCAGTAGTGATAGCAATCGTTAAAATTCTTGTGATCTGGTTTAGCTTTCGGCGACCGCTTTCGCCTTCTTTCTGCATTTTCTGTATGGTAGGTACAGCCATTCCTAATAGCTGAATTACAATACTTGCAGAAATATAAGGCATGATACCTAAGGCCAAAATGGAGGCATTGGAAAATGCACCACCGGTAAAGGCATCCAGAATACCAATAAGACCACCATCAGCCTGGTTTTGTAAACCAGTTAAACTGTCGGTATCAATACCTGGCAATACCACATTCGAACCTAAACGATAAATCAAAAGCAACCCTAAGGTTAGAAGGATTTTCTCCTTCAGCTCTTGTATCGCCCAAATGTTTTTTATGGTTTCTATAAATCGCTTCATGCCAGGATCAATTATAAAGTTTTCGCTTCGCCACCCAATGCTTCAATTGCTGCTTTTGCAGTAGCCGAGAAAGCGTGTGCTTCAATAACTAATTTAGACTTTAACTCGCCTCTTCCAAGAATCTTTACTTTATCCTTTCTTGAAACAAGACCATTCTCAACAAGATCATTTAAAGAAACAGTATCTGAAATCTTTCCACTCTCCAATAACATTTGAAGTGTATCTAAATTAATACCATTAAACTCTACACGATTAGGATTAGTGAAACCAAATTTTGGCACACGTCTTTGCAAAGGCATTTGACCACCTTCGAAGCCTATCTTAGATTTATAACCGCTACGAGATTTAGCACCCTTGTGTCCGCGCGTAGCTGTACCACCATGGCCACTACCTTCACCGCGAGCAATGCGCTTTGTATTCTTTACAGAACCCTCTGCTGGTTTTAAATTATGTAAATTCATATTAAATTTTTCTAAGCTTAATACCTTAGTTTACTTCTTCTACACTAATTAAGTGCGAAACCTTTCTTACCATTCCTAAAATCTGTGGCGTAGCTTCGTGCTCTACTACTTGATTCATTTTTTTCAAACCAAGAGCCTCTAGCGTACGCTTCTGATCTTGTGGACGATTTATTTTACTACGAACTTGTTTTACAATAATCTTAGCCATTCTAATAAAATTAACCGTTAAAAACTTTATCCACACTAATGCCACGTGTCTTTGCTATGGCACCTGCATCTCTTAGAGATAAAAGGGCGTCAAAGGTAGCCTTTACAACGTTATGTGGATTAGATGAACCTTTAGATTTTGCTAACACATCATGAACGCCTAAGCTTTCCAATACTGCACGCATTGCACCACCTGCAATTACACCAGTACCATTAGAAGCAGGACGTAAGAAAATACGTGCTCCTCCAAATTTACCAATCTGCTCATGCGGAATAGTATTCTTTACTAAAGGAATACGCACTAAATTTTTCTTAGCATCCTCGATTCCTTTCTGAATAGCTTCAGAAACCTCTTTACTCTTTCCTAAACCATAGCCGGCAACACCTTTCTCATCACCTACTACAACAATAGCTGAAAATCCGAATGTTCTACCACCTTTGGTTACTTTGGTAACCCTTTGAATACCTACCACTTTATCGGTAAGTTCTAAACCGCTGGGTTTTACCCTCTGAATATTTTTGTGTCCTTTAATCATGAGGTATACCTTAAAATTTTAATCCACCTTCTCTAGCGCCATCCGCTAAAGCTTTAACACGTCCGTGATATAAATATCCTCCTCTATCGAAAGAGCATACTTCCACTCCTGCCGCAACAGCTTTTTTAGCTAGGGCGGCGCCCACGGCTTTAGCTACCTCGGTTTTAGTACCTTCTTTGGTTACATCTTTTTCTAGTGAAGAAGCTGCCGCCAAAGTCTTACCACTTAAATCATCTATGATTTGAGCGTAGATCTCTTTATTTGAACGAAATACCGCTAAACGTGGAGTTTCTGCTGTACCGCTAACTTTCTTACGAATTCTACTACGAATTCTAGTTCTTCTTTGCGTCTTAGTTAGTGCCATTTCTTACTTATTTGCTAGCTGTTTTACCGGCTTTTCTGCGTATATATTCTCCTACATAACGTACACCTTTTCCTTTGTAAGGTTCTGGTTTACGTAAGGAACGAACTTTTGCGGCTACCATTCCTACCAACTGCTTATCGAAGCTGTTAAGAATTACTACTGGATTTTTACCTTTATCAGAAACAGTAGTAACACCTACTTCCTTAGGAATTTCAATCACAATATTGTGAGAGTAACCAAGCGCCAAATCTAGAAGTTGACCTTGATTTGAAGCACGGTAACCTACACCTACTAACTCTAATTTCTTTTCGAAACCAGTAGCTACTCCAATAACCATATTGTTAATAAGAGCGCGGTATAAACCGTGGTTAGCAATAGTTTGCTTCTCCTCGTCTAAACGATTTAAAGTAATAACACTGCCTTCAATTACCACTTGGATCTGCTCAGAAATTTGTTGAGTTAACTCACCAAGTTTTCCTTTAACCGTAACCAAACCATTGTCAACTTTTACGTCAACTCCAGCTGGTATATTTATAGGGGATTTTCCTACTCGTGACATTGCTTAAATTTTAGTATATCTGGCAAAGTACTTCGCCACCTATATTTTCTTTACGTGCTTGTTTATCCGTCATTACTCCTTTCGAAGTAGATATGATAGCCACACCTAAACCATTAATTACACGTGGAAGATCTTTAGCACCGTGATAAGATCTTAAACCTGGCTTGCTAATACGTTTCAAAGAGCGTATGGCAGCTTCGTTAGTTACCTTGTCATACTTCAAAGCAATTTTGATAGTGCCTTGTGGGCCATTATCTTCTACTTTGTGATTAAGGATAAAACCTTGATCTTGTAAGATGCGAGTAATCTCTAACTTCACATTGGAAGCGGGGATTTCCACGACTTTGTGTCCTGCTAAAAGAGCGTTACGAACTCTATTTAAAAAATCTGCTATTGGATCTGTAGTCATCGCTATAATATTATTACCAACTGGCTTTTTTAACTCCTGGGATTAGACCTTGATTCGCCATTTCTCTAAAAGTAACACGCGAAATACCGAACTGACGCATATATCCACGAGGACGGCCAGTTAATTTACAACGGTTATGCATGCGAACTGGAGAAGCGTTCTTTGGCAACTTTTGAAGTGCCTCATAATCACCAGCAGCTTTTAAAGCGGCTCTTTTCTCAGCGTACTTTTCTACAACTTTTTCCCTTTTACGTTCGCGGGCTTTCATTGATTCTTTAGCCATATCTTATTTTTTAAAGGGTATACCAAATTTTGTTAACAGAGAAAGTGCCTCTTTATCGGTTCCAGCTGAAGTTACGAATGTGATATCCATACCCGTAATTCTGTTCACTTTATCGATATCAATCTCTGGAAAAATGATCTGCTCAGTAATTCCAAGAGTGTAGTTACCACGACCATCAAAACCAGTGTTTTTGATACCATTGAAATCTCTGATGCGTGGCAGAGAAGACCATAATAATCTCTCTAGAAATTCGTACATCTGCGCTCCTCTCAGAGTAACCTTTGCTCCGATGGGCATGCCCTTTCTAAGCTTAAAGTTAGAGATATCCTTTTTCGAATAAGTGATAATTGCCTTTTGACCAGCAATCATTGTCATTTGCTCTACCGCTTGATCCACCAACTTTTTATCGCCAGTTGCTTCACCAATACCTTGGGAAAGAACGATTTTCTTTAGAGCAGGTACCTCCATAATGTTCTTATAACCAAACTCCTCAGTTAGAGCTGGAATAATCTCAGTAGGGTACTTATCTTTTAATTTTAGAGAAAAATCCATTACTTAATGATCTCTTGAGTTTTCTTAGAATACCTAACTAATTTTCCGTTCTCGTCTAACTTGCGTCCCACACGGGTTGCTTCGTTAGTACTTGGGTCAATTAGCATCAGCTTTGAAACATAGATAGGAGCCTCCGTTTCCACAATGCCTCCTTGCGGATTATTAGCATCTGGTTTTTTGTGCTTCTTAACTACATTGATACCTTCAACGATAGCTTTTCCAGTCCTGGTAACCATTTCTAGTACCGTACCTTCTTTGCCCTTATCTTCTCCAGAAAGAACCTTAACCTTATCGCCTTTTCTAATATGAAATTTTTTCATTGCCATAAATTAAAGAACCTCAGGGGCTAGTGAAACAATTTTCATGTACTGCTTATCTCTCAACTCACGAGCAACAGGACCGAATACACGCGTTCCTCTCATTTCGTTTTGTGGGTTTAACAATACACATGCATTATCATCGAAGCGGATGTATGAACCATCTGCACGACGAACTTCCTTACGGGTGCGAACTACTACTGCTTTTGAAACTTGACCCTTTTTGGCATTACCAGAAGGGGTTGATTCTTTTATAGTAACTACGATACGATCTCCAACAGAGGCGTATCTACGTCCAGTTCCACCTAATACGCGAATAACTAATACTTCTTTTGCACCAGTATTATCCGCTACTTTTAGTCGTGATTCTTGTTGTACCATCGCTTACTTAGCTCTTTCAATGATTTCTACCAGTCTCCAGTTCTTAGTTTTACTCAAAGGACGAGTTTCCATGATGCGCACGGTATCACCGATATTGCAGTCATTCTTCTCATCATGAGCATGAAACTTTTTGGTAAGTTTAATGAACTTACCGTACATGGGGTGCTTTTGCTTTTTCTCAACTGCAACAACAATAGATTTATCCATTTTATTGCTAGTTACTAAGCCGATGCGTTCTTTACGCAATTTCCTTTTGTGTTCCATCTTGAACAAACTTATTAAGATGCGCTTTCTAAAGCACGTGAACGAAGTTCAGTACCCAGTCTTGCGATCAACTTTCTTTTTTGATTCAACTCTTGTGGATTTTCCAGAGGAGAGATATGATGCGCCATTTTAAGCTTGTCATATGAAATTTTCTCCTCAGATAAACGATCACTGATTTCTTGTGTCGTCATTTCTTTAATAACAGATGCCTTCATTTTATATCTAATTAGGCACCGGTATAATCCCGGCGAGTGATTATCTTACATTTAACTGGAAGTTTTTGTGCCGCTAGGCGCAATGCTTCCTTCGCAATTTCCTGGCTTACACCGTCCAATTCGAATAAAATTCTACCTGGACGAACCACTGCTACCCAGTGATCCAAAGCACCTTTACCTTTACCCATCCTTACTTCGGCTGGTTTCTTGGTTATAGGTTTGTCTGGAAAGATTCTGATCCAAAGCTGACCTTCTCTTTTCATGTAACGAGTAGCTGCAATACGAGCTGCCTCAATTTGACGAGAAGTAATAAATACTGGATCTATTGCTTTTAAACCGAAACTACCGAAAGCCATTTCTGCACCGCGCTGAGCATTACCTTTCATGCGGCCTTTAAAGGTCTTTCTATGTTTTGTTTTTTTAGGTTGTAACATTTTTCAATAAATTAAGCCTACGCCTATTATTTTCTTTTTCTTCTGTTACGAGCAGCAGGACCTGCATTGTTCCCTTGGGCTGGACCAGCTTTTTTAACTGTTCCAAAAGGGTTACTAAGGTCACGCTTGCCGTATACCTCGCCTTTCATAATCCATACTTTAATACCCAATCTACCATAAGTAGTATGAGCTTCACTCAAAGCATAATCGATGTCAGCGCGAAAAGTGTGTAATGGTGTTCTTCCATCTTTATACATCTCGGAACGAGCCATTTCTGCACCATTAAGACGTCCAGAAATCATTACCTTGATACCCTCTGACCCCATACGCATTGAAGCTGCAATAGCCATTTTCACAGCGCGACGGTAAGAGATACGTCCTTCAATTTGGCGGGCGATAGAATCAGCCACCAATTTTGCATCTAGTTCCGGACGTTTGATTTCAAAAATATTGATTTGAACCTCTTTACGAGTAAGTTTCTTCAACTCCTCTTTAAGCTTGTCTACTTCTTGTCCACCCTTACCGATGATTATACCAGGACGACTGGTAGTAATCGTAATTGTGATCAATTTTAAAGTCCGCTCAATTATGATTCTACTTACACTAGCTTTCGCTAGACGAGCATATAGATAATCGCGAATTTTGGCATCTTCCGCAATTTTATCTCCGTAATTACGACCGCCGAACCAGTTACTGTCCCAGCCGCGAATAAATCCTAATCGGTTTCCTATCGGGTTAGTTTTTTGTCCCATTCGGCTATTCGTTAATTTCGTTAGTTTCCCCAGTTAATGGCTCCGCAATGCGAGGACTAACCACTACTGTTACATGATTACTTCTCTTGCGAACACGGTGTGCACGGCCTTGTGGGGCTGGCTGAATACGTTTAAGCATTCTTGCACTGTCCACCTGAATTTCTGAGATATAAAGAGCCGCATCATCAACGCTAGCATCCTCATTTTTCTGCTCCCAGTTATTGATAGCAGAAAGCACTAATTTCTCCAATGGTAGTGTAGCGTGCTTGGGGCTATGCTTTAATAAAAACAAAGCTTTTTGTACGTCTAAACCGCGAACCATATCAGCTACCAAACGCATCTTGCGAGGACTGGTAGGATAATTTCTTAACTGAGCGCTGGCCACATACTTGCGCGCCTCTTTAGTTGCCTCAGCTCTAAGTCTTTTTCTAGAACCCATATCTTAATTCTTAGCGCTTACCTTTATCTTTCTTATTGCCACCATGACCACGGAAAGTACGTGTCAAGGAGAACTCACCGAACTTGTGCCCTACCATGTTTTCTGTTACAAAAACTGGTACGAAAGTTCTTCCATTATGAACGGCTATGGTCTGCCCAACCGCCTCTGGAAAAATCATCGAAGCGCGTGAATATGTTTTGATCACAGATTTCTTTCCGCTCTCAACATTATTCATTACCCGCTTTTCCAGCTTATGGTGAATGAAAGGACCTTTTTTTAATGATCTCGCCATAGCTAATTACTTTTTACGTCTTTCAATGATATACTTGTTCGACTCTTTTTTGGGAGTACGAGTTTTATAACCTTTAGCAGGAATGCCATTTCTAGAACGTGGATGACCACCACTAGCACGACCTTCACCACCACCCATCGGGTGATCTACTGGGTTCATCGCTACACCTCTTACACGAGGTCTGCGACCTAACCATCTGCTTCTACCAGCTTTACCACTGCGCTCTAACTGATGATCACTGTTACCAATAGCACCAATTGTTGCTTTACAGGTAATTAAGATCATACGAGTCTCACCACTTGGCATCTTCACGATGGCATACTTACCATCACGCGCCGCTAATTGAGCAAAGGTACCCGCACTTCTAGCTATAATAGCTCCTTGACCAGGACGCATCTCGATACAGCTAATTACAGTACCTAGAGGAATCTCAGAAAGAAATAACGTATTTCCAATTTCTGGAGCAACACCTGCACCGCTAATCACCTTTTGGTCTACTTGTAAACCATTGGGTGCGATAACATAGCGCTTCTCACCATCTGCATAATATAATAAAGCTACACGAGCAGAACGGTTTGGATCATATTCAATACTTTTTACAGTAGCTTCTATGCCATCCTTATCTCTCTTAAAGTCGATTGTACGGTATTTTTTCTTATGACCACCACCTAATTGGCGCACTGTCATTTTACCAGTATTATTACGACCTCCTGATTTGGATATTCCTTTTACAAGTGACTTTTCAGGTTTTGCAGCCGATACAGTTTCGAACTGACCCGCTACTTTAAAACGTTGACCTGGAGTCGTTGGATTTAATTTACGTACTGCCATAATTAAATTTCGCTATAAAGGTCAATAGTTTCACCACTGCGAACTTGTACTATCGCCTTCTTGTATTTTCCAGTGTTTCCTCTAGCCACACCTTGTTTAGTGTAGCGGAATTTACTTTTACCTGGCATAACCATGGTTTTAACACTGTCTACATTTACACCATAAAGCTCTTCGATCGCCTTGCGAATCTCAACCTTATTGGCACTTATAGCCACCTGAAATGCGAAACGATTTTTGTCTTCGCTATCGGCGGTTGCCTTCTCCGTAATGATTGGTTTAATCAAAATGCCCATGGTCTACTTTCTTAAAACGTTTTCAAGCTTCTCTAATGAATCCTCAGTTAAAACGATAGCTTGACTGTTCAAAACTATGTAAGTGTTTATATCTGAGGCATTTACCACCTTAGAGCCCTTAAAATTTCGGGACGACAAATATACAGATTTATCTGACTCTCCAAGCACTAATAAAGATTTTTTATCTTTTATTCCTAAAGCGTTCAAAATCTGTAAGTAAGATTTAGTACTTGGCGCTTCAAAACTGAAGTTCTCAACTACCATAATTTTGTCTTCCGAAGCCTTCTGACTCATGGCTGAACGACGTGCTAATGTTTTTAGCTTTTTGTTCAACTTGAAACTGTAATCGCGTGGACGTGGACCAAATACGGTACCACCACCTCTTTGCACTGGAGACTTTAAAGATCCAACACGCGCGTTACCTGTTCCTTTTTGACGAAAGAACTTTTTAGTGGTTCTTGAAACCTCTGCACGTTCTTTCGCTTTGTGAGTACCTTGACGTTGATTAGCTAAATATTGCTTTACGTCTAAATACAGAGCATGATTGTTGGGCTCGATGGCAAACAAGTCATCTGATAAGGTCACTTTGCGACCTGTATCCTTACCCTCTTTATTTAATACTGCTAATTCCATTACTTCGTGATTATTACGAGTGAATTCTTAGGACCAGGAATGGACCCTTTTAACACGAGTAGATTCTTGTCGGTATCCACCTTAATAACACGTAGGTTCTCTACCATGGTCATTTCACCACCCATACGGCCGGCCATGCGCATACCTTTAAATACTCTTGAAGGATCAGAACCTGCACCAATAGAACCTGGCGCACGTAGTCTGTTATGCTGTCCGTGTGTAGCTTGACCAACACCACCAAAACCGTGACGCTTTACTACACCTTGGAAACCTTTACCTTTAGAAATACCTTGTACATCTACAAACTGTCCCTCGGCTAAAAACTCTTCTAACTTAAGTTCAGAACCTAAAGCTAAATCTGCTGAGTAACCTGCAGGGGCAAATTCCTTTAACATTTTGCGAGGAGTAACTCCAGCTTTCTTAAAGTGACCTTTAAGGGCTGAGGGAGTTCTTTTCTCTTTTGCTTCTCCAAATCCTAATTGGATAGCTTCGTAACCGTCTTTTTCAACAGTCTTGATCTGGGTTACCACATTGGCTTCCACTTCGATGACGGTACACGGTAAATTTTTACCGTTTTCGTCAAAGAGGCTTGTCATCCCGATCTTTTTACCGATCATTCCAGGCATTCGACAATCTATTTATTTGTTATAAAAAATTCTATCTATCAAACTTTAATCTCTACTTCTACTCCACTGGGAAGCTCAAGTTTCATTAGTGCGTCAATAGTCTTTGAAGAAGAACTATAGATATCTAATAAACGCTTGAAAGAAGAGAGTTGAAATTGCTCACGTGACTTCTTGTTTACGTGTGGTGAACGCAATACGGTATAAATTCGCTTGTTTGTTGGAAGCGGAATTGGACCGTTAACGATAGCACCTGTACTCTTTACAGTCTTCACAATTTTCTCAGCAGACTTGTCTACTAAATTGTGATCGTAAGACTTTAACTTAATGCGGATTTTCTGACTCATCTTATCTAAATAAAACCTTAACCTTTGTTTCCTTTAACCTTTGCAATAACCTCTTCAGCAATACCTTTTGGCGCTTCCGCGAAATGCGAGAATTCCATTGTAGATGTTGCTCTACCTGATGAGTTAGTACGTAAATCAGTTACGTAACCGAACATTTCAGACAAAGGCACTTTAGCCTTAATCGTTTTTGAATTGTTACGATCACCCATACCTTCTACTACTCCACGACGACGGTTTAAGTCACCTACGATCTCACCCATATACTCTTCTGGAGTTAATACCTCCATCTGCATAATAGGCTCTAATAATACTGGGTTAGCTTTAGGAACAGCCGTACGGAATGCCATCTTAGCAGCTACTTCGAAAGACAACTGATCCGAATCCACAGGGTGGAAAGACCCGTCCTTCAATACAACTTTCATGCTATCCACGGTATAACCGGCTAATACACCAGTTGCCATTGCTTCCTTAAATCCTTTCTCAATTGAAGGAACAAATTCCTTAGGAACGTTACCACCTTTAACTTCGTTAACAAAAACCAATCCTGGCTCCTCTGAGTCACTTGGTCCAATGGTAACAACGATATCGGCAAATTTACCACGACCACCCGTTTGTTTCTTGTAAACCTCACGGTGATCAATTGTACCATTAATAGCTTCCTTGTAAGAAACCTGTGGTGCACCTTGATTAACCTCTACCTTAAACTCACGACGTAAACGGTCAATGATAATATCTAAGTGAAGCTCACCCATACCGCTAATTACGGTTTGACCAGTTTCCTCGTCAGTGTGAACACGGAAAGTAGGATCCTCTTCGGCAAGCTTAGATAAAGCCATACCTAATTTATCCACGTCAGCCTTCGTTTTGGGCTCTACCGCTAAACCAATTACGGGTTCAGGGAAGTCCATTGACTCCAATACGATAGGCGCACTCTCAGCACATAAAGTATCTCCAGTTTTAATATCCTTAAAACCTACTAATGCACCAATATCTCCAGCACCTAGCTCATCAATTTGATTCTGCTTGTTTGCGTGCATTTGGAAAATACGAGAGATACGTTCCTTTTTACCCGTTCTAGTGTTTTGAACATAAGAACCTGAAGGAAGTACACCTGAATAGGCGCGGGTAAAACACAAACGACCTACGAAGGGGTCGGTAGCAATTTTAAATGCTAATCCTGCAAAAGGCTCATCAAAAGAAGGTCTACGCTTCTCTTCTTCGCCGGTTTCAGGATTGGTACCAATAATAGCATCAACATCGATTGGCGAAGGCATTAATTCCATCACCATGTCAAGCATTGCTTGAACACCTTTGTTTTTAAACGCAGATCCACACATCATTGGAACAACTTTGTTCGCAACAGTGGCTTCGCGTAAAGCGTCTAAGATTTCACGCTCTGTTAATGATTCTGGATCTTCAAAATACTTTTCCATCAAAGTATCATTGAATTCAGCTACCGCTTCTAATAATTTCTCTCTGTACTCGGTTGCTTCTTCCATCAAATCAGCGGGAATATCAACTTCACTGAAAGTCATCCCCATATCGTCTTCATTCCAAACTATACCGCGGAAGTTGATCAAATCAACCACCCCCTTAAAGTCGGCTTCAGAACCAATTGGTAATTGCAAGGGAAGAGCAGTACTTCCTAACATTTCCTTTACTTGCTTACAAACATTAAGGAAGTCAGATCCCTGACGGTCCATTTTGTTTACAAAGCCAATACGAGGAACGTTATAGTTATTAGCAAGTCTCCAGTTAGTTTCAGATTGTGGCTCAACGCCGTCAACCGCACTAAATAAGAAAACTAAACCATCCAATACACGCAAAGAACGATTTACCTCAACGGTAAAGTCAACGTGTCCTGGAGTATCAATAATGTTGATGTGGTAATCATCACCGCGGTAAGGCCAAGTTAAAGTAGTAGCCGCAGAGGTAATGGTAATACCACGCTCTTGCTCTTGCTCCATCCAGTCCATGGTGGCTGCACCATCATGTACTTCTCCGATCTTGTGACTTACTCCACCGTAATAAAGAATACGCTCAGTGGTGGTTGTTTTACCCGCATCGATATGCGCTGCAATACCAATGTTACGGGTGTATTTTAAATTTCTTTTAGCCATGATTTTATTTCTCTATTGTGACCAATTAAAATCTACCGAAGTGCGCAAATGCTTTATTCGCATCCGCCATCTTGTGAGTATCTAATCTCTTCTTAACTGCTGCACCTTCTTCCTTAGCTGCTGCCATCACCTCTGCTGCTAAACGATTAGCCATGGCTTTCTCGTTGCGCTTACGCGAGTAAGAAATTAACCACTTCATCGCTACAGAAACCTTACGGTCTGGACGAATTTGAATAGGAATTTGGAAGGTTGCACCACCAACACGCTTAGAACGAACTTCTACGTGTGGCATTACGTTATTTAAAGCTTCTTTCCACAACTCTAATCCATTACCTTCTCCGGTTTTCTCAGAAATGATATCGATTGCATCGTAGAAAATACGGTAAGAAACACTCTTCTTACCATCTAGCATCATCATATTTACAAAACGAGTTACCAATGGATCACCAAAACGTGGATCGGGTAACAGGGGTCTTTTTTTAGCTCTTGCCTTTCTCATGAGACTCTTTGAATAAGATTATTTCTTGGTTTTTGGACGTTTAGTACCGTATTTCGAACGGCGCTGCATACGACCATTAACACCCGCCGTATCTAGGGCACCTCGTACGATGTGATAACGCACACCAGGTAAATCTTTTACTCTACCACCACGTACTAATACAATACTGTGCTCTTGTAGGTTGTGACCTTCTCCTGGAATGTAGGCATTCACCTCGTTTCCATTGGTTAAACGCACCCTCGCTACCTTACGCATGGCTGAGTTAGGCTTCTTTGGAGTGGTGGTATACACACGCGTACATACTCCACGACGCTGTGGTGAAGACTGCAATGCTGCAGACTTACTCTTCTTTGTGATCTTAGTACGTCCTTTGCGTACTAATTGCTGAATCGTTGGCATACACCTTTTTATATAAGTTTTTACAAACTGATTGAACCCCTCATTTTTGGGGACTGCAAATGTAATATAATTCAAGAATGCCACAAGGCCTTGATAAAAAATGTTTTAGGGTTTTTTACTATCGCGAAATGTTTGGCTTTCAATTCGTTAAAAACAGCAGGCTTTTTCACCTCCTAAGTCCTCCTCACAGTCACTCAAACCCTAGCCCATAGCCGTAGAATTTAGGTATCTTCATCTAAAAGAAAATTCCAAGGTAAGTTCGACTATAAATTGGAGCTGTTGCTTCTTAATGCAAACATCTTTACTTAATCAAAAAAGTATGTTTACACATCTTGGCTTGACCTTAAACGAAAGCAAATTTTTTTATGACCCTTAAGACTATAGATCTGAGTTCAGGTAAAATTATCCGCACTAGCATGGCTTTTGGCAATGCATCATCGTATTAGAATCAATCAACTCCTTGCATCCTCCTTAAAATGTAGCACCTTTGCATTCTTCCTTATATATAATAGTGTGACAGATTTTCTTTCAGGATTAAACCCCTCCCAAAGGGCCGCAGTAGAAGCTACCGAAGGTGCCGTAATGGTTATCGCCGGTGCCGGTTCAGGTAAAACTAGAGTTCTTACTTATCGCATCGCCTACCTTATGGCGGAGAAAAAAGTAGATCCGTTCAATATACTATCCCTCACTTTTACCAATAAAGCTGCCCGCGAAATGAAAGAGCGTATTGGTAAAATTGTAGGACCCTCCGAAGCGAAAAACATTTGGATGGGAACTTTCCACTCCGTTTTTGCCCGCATCTTGCGCAGTGAAGGGGAACGCCTTGGCTACCCTTCTAACTTTACGATTTACGATTCGGAAGACAGTAAAAAAGCGGTTAATAACGTCATTAAAGAGCTAAACCTCGATAAAGACATTTATAAAACCAATGCTGTTGCGCGTCGCATCTCCTCTTTTAAAAACGGACTCATCACCCCGCGTGAGTATTTTAATAGTCCCGAAATTATGGAGCAAGACGCCGCCGCACGCATGCCGCAATTAGGCGAAGTGTTTAATGCCTATAACGAAAAGAACTTCCGCGCAGGAGCGATGGACTTCGACGATATTCTACTAAACACCTATCTCCTTTTAAGGAACTTCCCCGAAGTACTAGCAAAATACCAAGATCGCTTCCGTTATATATTAGTGGATGAGTATCAGGATACCAACCGTGCCCAGTATTTAATAGTAAAGGCCCTCGCCAATCGCTTCCAGAATATTTGTGTGGTGGGCGATGATGCCCAGTCCATTTATGCCTTTCGTGGAGCCAACATTCAAAATATCCTCAACTACCAAAAGGATTATGATGAAGTGCAAGTCTATAAGTTGGAACAAAACTATCGCAGTACCAAAAACATTGTAGGCGCGGCCAATAGTCTGATTGCTAAAAATCAGAACCAATTACCGAAAAACGTTTTCACCGATAACGAAGGAGGACAAAAAATTACCGTTCACAAAACGGTTTCTGATTCGGATGAGGGTGCCTATATCGCACGCAGCATTTTTGATAAGCAGATGAACGAGCAGAGACCCTACTCCGACTTTGCCATACTTTATCGCACCAATGCCCAATCGCGAGCCATGGAGGATAACTTGCGCCGCAAGAATATCCCTTATCGTATTTACGGAGGGCTGTCCTTTTACCAACGAAAGGAAGTTAAAGATCTTCTGGCCTACTGCCGCTTATCCATTAACCCTAAAGATGAAGAAGCCCTGCGTCGTGCCATTAATTACCCCAAGCGTGGTATAGGCGATAGCACCGTAGAAAAAATTACGGTAAAGGCGAACCAAGAAAGCCGCAGTTTATGGGAGATTTTAGAAAACATCGACTTTTTCCCCGATCTAGGTTTAAACCGAGGCGCGGTAAATAAACTAAAGGAATTTGTCACTAAAATAGACAGCTACCGCATCATGGCCGAAAAAAGCGAGGCCTTTGATTTAGTGAGCCACATCGCCAAAACCTCAGGTTTAATGCGTGGCCTACAAGAAGATAAAAGTCCGGAAGGCGTGAGTCGCGTAGAAAACATCGAAGAGCTTTTAAATTCGGTGAAAGATTTTTGCGAGGGACAAAAGGAAGTGGAAGACGGTAGTCCCCTTTTAGAGAACTTCATGAAAGATGTGGCCTTACTTACCGATCAAGATAAAGACGACCCCAAGGATAACAATAAGGTTTCTTTAATGACCATTCATTTGGCGAAAGGACTCGAGTTTCCCATAGTATTTATTGTCGGGATGGAAGAAAACCTTTTCCCCAGTATGATGACCGTAAACAGTCGCGCCGATTTAGAAGAGGAAAGACGCCTGTTTTATGTAGCCCTTACCCGCGCCGAAAATCAAGCCTATTTAAGCTATGCGCAGATGCGCTACCGCTGGGGTAAATTAATCGACTGCGAACCGAGTCGTTTTATTGAAGAAATTGACGAGAAATACCTCGACATTAATATTCCCGATTTTAGTCCCTTCCTAAGTAACGATGAAATGCGCGGCTTCCGCCAAGATTCGGGTACTTCCAGTAACGGTTCTTCGGCTTACAGTAATACCAACGCACGTTCACCGCGCAGTCCGCGTAGTAGTAATACTGGTTCTACCCCATCTGCGGGGCGCAGCCCACAGCGCAGCGCACCCCGAGCGGTACCTTCTAATTTAAAACGCATAAATCCCAATGCTCAACAAGATTTGAGTGGTAACTTTACCGCCTTAACCGATCTTAAAAGCAACGAGCGCGTTAAGCACCCCCGTTTTGGTCATGGCATTGTGAAAGCCCTCGAGGGAGAAGGCGACAATAAAAAAGCGATCATTGCCTTTGATAATGTGGGAGAAAAGAAATTATTACTCAAATTTGCCAAACTAGAAAGAATTGGTGCTTAGCGCGATTCATCTTATCTTGGCCATCTGCCTTGAGCAGAGCAAATAAAAATTATATGGATATAGAAACCATTCGGCACGACGATCTAATCGACATGGAATATAACACGAGCCGCGAGCGCATGATTATTCCCGAATACGGCCGCAATGTGCAGCGTATGGTCGATTACCTATTGACCATCGAAAATAGAGACGAACGCAATAAACAAGCGCAAAATCTCATTGCGATTATCGCTAACTTAAATCCTCAGGTTTATGAAACGGACGAAGATCCCGATCACAAACTTTGGGATCACCTGCATATTATGTCTGATTTTAAATTAGATGTAGATGCACCCTACCCTCCACCTGCTCCTGAAAGTCTTTTAGAAAAACCTGAGCAGGTTGATTACCCAGTAATCTCACGTCGCTTCCGTCATTATGGGCAAATAACTCGTCAAATGATAGAGCACGCGATCAATCTTCCCGAAGGAGAAGAAAAGAAAGCACTGACCGAGGCGGTAGCGAACCTAATGAAGAAGAATTACATTATTTGGAATAAGGATAATGTGGATGATGCGGTAATTCTCGACAATCTAAAAACTCTTTCTGAAGGTCAGCTCGACTTAAGCGACATTAACTTTGCCGATAAGCGTGAGCTCGTGCAACAAGCACCTAATACCAACAGCTACAATCAAAAGAAAAACAGAAAGCGCCCTAGCAATTCTAACTACAAGCGCAAAAACCATAAGCATAAAAACTAAATGGGGACTTTTCAAATTACGGGCGGACAAGAACTGAAAGGATCTATCACTCCGCAAGGCGCCAAAAACGAAGCGCTGCAAATAATCTGTGCCACTTTACTTACTCCCGAACGCGTTACCATTAGCAATATCCCCGATATTCATGATGTAAACAAACTGATTGACATCTTAGCCGATTTAGGCGTAAAGGTGCAACGCAAAGGACATGGTGTTTACAGTTTTAAAGCCGACGATTTAAACCTCGCCTATTTAGAAAGCGATGAGTTTAAACTAAAAGGCTCTTCCCTTCGTGGCAGTATTATGATTGTAGGCCCCTTGTTAGCACGCTTCGGTAAAGGTTACATTCCCAAACCAGGCGGTGATAAAATTGGTCGTCGTCGTCTCGACACCCACTTTATCGGCTTTCAAAAACTAGGGGCAAAATTTCGCTACAAAGCAGATGAGTCTTTTTACGGTGTAGAAGCTAAAAAACTGAAAGGCTGCTATATGCTATTGGAAGAAGCATCGGTAACCGGCACTGCCAATATTGTAATGGCCGCAGCTCTTGCTGAAGGCACCACCACCATTTATAATGCTGCTTGCGAACCCTATTTGCAACAGCTTTGCGATATGATTAATCGCATGGGAGGAAAGATAAGTGGTATCGGTTCCAACCTTTTACAGATTGAAGGCGTAAAAGAACTAGGTGGCTGTGATCACCGCGTTCTTCCCGATATGATTGAAATTGGTTCTTGGATTGGCATGGCGGCCATGACAGGTTCCGAAATAACTATAAAAGACGTTAATTACGACAGGCTCGGTATTATACCCGATGTGTTCCGTAAAATGGGCATCAAGCTACAGCGTAATAACGACGATATAATTGTTCCGAAACAAGACCATTATGAAATCGAAACTTTTATTGATGGATCTATTTTAACCATTTCCGATGCGCCTTGGCCGGGCTTTACCCCCGATCTATTAAGCATCGCCCTGGTAATTTCTACGCAGGCGCGCGGTAGTGTTTTAATTCACCAAAAGATGTTCGAAAGTCGTTTGTTCTTTGTCGACAAACTAATCGATATGGGCGCTCAAATTATCCTCTGCGACCCACATCGCGCTACGGTAATTGGAATGGATAAGGCCACGGCACTAAAAGCAACAACCATGACTAGCCCCGATATTCGCGCGGGAATTTCATTGTTAATTGCGGCCTTAAGCGCCGATGGTGTCAGTACTATCCATAATATCGAACAAATCGATAGAGGCTACGAGAATATCGACGAACGTTTAAAAGCTCTTGGAGCCAAAATTGTAAGAGTTAACTAAAAAATTAAAGATGAAATTATTTAAAAAACCCCTATTTATAATTCTACTCGGTGCCCTTTGCTTTATTGGTCTTAGTTTTGCTAGCAGCGATTTTATCAGCAGTCCTGAGCAAAATGGAGGCGTATCTATTGGCGACAAAGCTCCCGATATTGAAATGACCAACCCCCAGGGTGAAATCTTGAAACTGTCCGACCTAAAAGGACAAATGGTATTAATTGATTTCTGGGCATCTTGGTGCCGTCCGTGTCGTATGGAAAACCCCAATGTGGTAGCCACCTACAACAAATACAAAGACGCTGAATTCAAAGACGGCAAAGGTTTCACCGTTTTTAGCGTATCACTCGATCGCAATAAAGCCGACTGGGAAAAAGCCATTCAACAAGACGGCCTTATTTGGGAAAACCACGTGAGCGACTTGAAGTTTTGGAAAAATGCCGCGGCTCAAACCTACGGTGTAAACTCCATTCCCGACACCTATTTAGTAGGCCCTGACGGCACTATCCTCGCCCGCAATTTGCGCGGTAGAGCCCTCGAAAATGCCCTGCAAAAAATGCAGAAATAATAGTGTCCATTCATATTTCGAAGCCTCCTTATTAAGGGGGCTTTTTTTTGAGTTTTAGTGGGGCACTATTCCCGCTTTACGCTGCAAGTCCTCGCTGCAAGCCTAAATTCGCTTGGCATGCGGGTGCTTCCTTCAGTCGCATCCTCCTCGCTGGCTCATTAAGGCTTTCGCTGTGGGCTTTCCACTCCAATCGCGGTGCCATAGAGACTCGCTTATTAAATTCCGTTTTTGAGCGCCGCAACCCACGCGATAAACCGCGAGGCTATTAACCTGAGTTCGACTTAAGGTTATAAGCTCAGATTTTCAATAAAAAGAAAAGGCTAGCCTAGATCGTTCAGCTGTAGCGGGCTACAGCAAATGAGCTAGATGCAGGATTTTCGCTTTTATTGGAAAAAACTTGTAAGCCTCTTCTAAAAAGTAGTTTTTGGCACCTTAGTCCTTCGCAATAGCCCGCTATTGCTTCAGTGCTTCGGCTTAAAACCCCACTATTTATAAGAGGTCTGAGGCTTAATTTTACGCCGAACTCAGGTTATTAAACAATTGAATTTCTGTCTCTGCAACGAATTTCCCTTCGAAGAAAAAAACATCCATCCATGCCGCGATGCAATCTCACTACTCACTACTCCCCCAATGCCACCTTGGCACAAAAATTCGCTGGCAGATTTTTTGAAAAACACATGGAAAATTAGATTACAATGAGTGCCAAAAACACTGTTGAAGAAAGCAATACCCAAGAAGAACTTAAGCTTAACGAAGAGCAAGTTCAGGACGAGTCCGTAAACACAGAAAGCGCGGAAAGCGCAGAAGTAGAGGCTCCCGAAACATCAGAAGAAGAGGATTACATGGCGAAAATAACTGCTTTGGAAGAAGCTCTTGCGCAAGAAAAAGATCAGAAACTGCGCCTTTATGCCGATTTCGAAAACCATAGGAAGCGTACCGCCAAAGAAAGAATAGAACTCTTTGGCAGCGCAAACCAAGAATTAATGTCAGCCTTACTGCCAATTGTAGACGATTTTAAGCGTGCCCTAAAAAATGTGCAAAACAGTGAAGCAGAAGAAGGCATTAAACTGATCTACCATAAATTTGAAAGTACCTTGCAGCAAAAAGGTCTAAAACCTATGGAAAACTGCACTGGCAAAGACTTTGACGTAGATACTATGGAGGCAATCACCCGCATTCCAGCGCCTAGCGAAGAGCTTAAAGGAAAGGTGGTTGACGAAATTGAACAAGGCTTTTTCCTTGGAAATAAAATTATCCGCTACGCCCGTGTAGTGGTAGGAGAATAAAATTATGGCAAAACGAGATTATTACGAGGTACTTGGGATAAGTAAAGGAGCAAGTGAAAGCGAAATCAAAAAAGCTTATCGCAAACTTGCCATTCAATATCATCCCGATAAAAACCCTGACGACCAAGAAGCGGAAGGAAAATTTAAAGAAGCAGCGGAAGCATACGAAGTATTGAGTGATCCCCAAAAGAAAGCACGTTACGATCAGTATGGTCACGCCGGAATGGGTGGCGCAGCTGGCGGCGGCTTCGGCGGCGGTGGCATGAATATGGACGATATCTTCAGTCAATTTGGCGACATCTTCGGTGGTGCCTTTGGTGGAGGTGGTGGCTTCGGCGGCCGCGGTCGTGGTGGTTCTGGTCAGCGTGTGTTTAAAGGTTCTAATCTGCGCGTTCGTGTAAAATTAACTTTGGAGGAAATTGCTAATGGCGTTACCAAAAAGTTAAAAATTAAAAGACTCGTACCTGCCGACGATTTACGTTTTTCCAGCTGTAATACTTGCGGTGGTCGTGGACAAGTAAATCGTGTAACTAATACGATTCTTGGTCAAATGCAAACCGCAAGCACCTGTCCTACTTGTGGCGGCTTGGGTAAAACTCTAGAAAACCGTCCTGCTGGCACCGACGAGCATGGCATGACTCGTAAAGAAGAAGTGGTGGAAGTAAAAATCCCCGCTGGTGTTGGTGAAGGCATGCAATTAAAAGTAGCGGGCAAGGGTAACTCTGGCCCTATGGATGGCGTAAATGGCGACTTAATCGTTGTTATCGAAGAGCTCGCACATGAATTTCTACAACGCGATGGCCAAAATCTACATTACGACCTATACATTAGTTTGCCTGACGCCGTTTTAGGCACTAAGGTAGATGTGCCAACCGTTAGCGGTAAGGCTCGTATAAAACTTGATGAAGGAACCCAAAGTGGCAAAATTCTTCGTCTTCGCAGCAAAGGTTTACCCAGCGTAGATAGCTACGGAACAGGTGATTTAATGGTTCATGTTAATGTGTGGACTCCTAAAGACATTTCTTCTAAATACCGAAAAATGTTTGAAGAAATGCAAAGTGAATCCGAATTTAGCCCTAAGCCCGAAAAAGGTGATAAATCCTTCTTCGATCGCGTAAAAGAAATGTTTAGTTAAGTATATGATAAAAGCGGAAGGACTGCATAAATCGTACGGCGACCACGTTGCCTTACACCATTTAGACCTAGAGGTTAAAGCAGGAACAATTTTCGGATTACTCGGCCCAAACGGTGCGGGAAAAACCTCCTTCATTCGCATTATCAATCAAATTACAGCACCCGATAGCGGACAGCTTTTCTTCAATGGAGAAAAACTGTCCGCTTCTCATATTAAAAAAATTGGCTATTTGCCAGAAGAGCGGGGCCTCTACCCCAAAATGAAAGTGGGGGAGCAATTGCTTTACCTCGCCCAATTAAAAGAAGTAGAGAAAAGCCTAGCCAAAGAAAGAATTCTCCAGTGGCTGAAAGACTTCCAGCTGATGGATTGGAAGGATAAAAACGTGGAAGAGCTGAGTAAAGGCATGGCCCAGAAAGTACAGTTTATTGCCACCCTACTCCATCAACCCGAGCTACTTATTCTCGATGAACCTTTTACAGGCTTTGACCCCCGTAATACCGAAATCATTAAAAAGGAAATTCAGCGCTTAGGCGAGATGGGGACCACCATCATTTTCTCGACCCATCGCATGGAATCGGTAGAAGAAATTTGCGATTCCATTGCCCTTATTAATAGAGGGAAAAAAGTACTTGAAGGTTCACTGCGCGACATTAAACAGCAATTCCGCAGTGGTCACTACGACCTTGTAGTAGAAGAACCTGAAATAGGTCAAATGCCAATTGGTATTCAAATCCTTAGCCAAGAATCACGACAAGGCAAACTGCACCTTAAACTAAAACTTGAGCCCGAAAATAAACAGTCTTTATTGCAATTTTTAAGCACCAAAAACCTGCATCTCTTTCAAGAGGAAGAAGCTAAACTGCACGATATATTCATTCAAAGTACTACAGAAGAATGAAGAAAATAGGCCTTATTATCAAGCGCGAGTTTAGTACCCGCGTGCGGAAGAAATCATTTATCATACTTACCTTATTAGGGCCCCTCCTAATGGCCGCGGTAATGTTTCTCCCGGCTTATCTGGCAAGTCTTCCGACTGAAGATCGAGTGATTACGGTTTTAGACGAATCGTTATTGCTTGATTTCGAGAAAGGTAAAGATGAAATAAAATTACGCTATCTACCACCAGATAAATTTGATTTCGCATCTGCGCAAGCGTTTTCTGAGGCCCAAGGTGATTATGCCTTTATGCACGTTCCCTTGAGTGAAGCAGGTGACCCCGATTTCGTGGCCCGTAATGTGCGACTTCTCCGGGCAGGCGACATCAGTGTAAGCGTAGAAAACTACCTGGAAAACACCCTGGAAAAATACCTACAAAAAGAAAAATTGAAGGCCACTGGCGTTGATCCCGAAATAATTGCGCGCACGAAAACCAAGGTAAACTTGCGTGTTATTAATACTGATGAGGGCTTGGAAACTGAAAATGCCACTGTTGTTAAAATGGGCTTAGGTTACCTTGCCGCTTTTGCTATTTACATTTTCATTTTCCTTTACGGGGCACAAGTTATGCGCGGTGTGATTGAGGAAAAAACCAATCGTGTAATCGAAATCATGGTGTCTTCTGTCCGTCCCTTTGAAATGATGAGCGGTAAAATTATCGGTATTGGTTTAGTAGCATTGCTTCAATTTACCGTTTGGATTGCTTTGGGAAGTCTATTTTACTTTATCTCGGTTTCCCTGTTCATCGATCCGCAATTAGCAGCCGCCAATTTACCGAGCAGTGCTGCTAATATGCCCATACCTAACGATGGACTTTTAAGTATTTACTCTTCTCTGCAAAGTATTGACTTCTTTAGCTTGATTGCTAGCTTTATGTTCTATTTCGTCTTTGGTTATTTATTGTACGCCGCCCTTTTTGCTGCCGTTGGTAGTGCCGTAGACAAAGAAAGTGACTCGCAGCAATTCATGCTGCCCGTTTCGCTGCCACTAATCTTAGGTTTACTTGTAATCCTCCGGGCTCTTGATAATCCCGATGGGGACATAGCCTTTTGGTTTTCGATGATTCCGCTTACTTCGCCCTTGGTGATGATGGCACGTTTGCCCTTTGGTGTAGCTCCTTGGGAACTTATTCTTTCTATGCTAATTCTTCTTATTAGCTTTGTGCTCTTAACTTGGTTTGCCTCTAAAATTTACCGCATAGGTATATTAATGTATGGTAAAAAACCTACTTTCACCGAGTTACTGCGTTGGGCACGTTATCGAAATTAATGAAAAATATTAAGGATTTTTTTAGCCTCGAGCTATTAATGATTGGCGACTGGGAACTGCGCATTATTAACCTCGTATGGGTAATAATGATCTTCTTAATTACCTATACCTTATTGTGGGTTTTTAAGAAATACCTCGAAAGACAAGAGCGAATCAATCGACTAGACAGCGGTAAATCCTACGCCGTTCGTCAGGTTGTGGCTTATATTGCCTATATAATTGCCATCATCTCAGCCGTAGATAGTCTAGGATTCCAAATAACCGTTTTGCTCGCCTCTTCCACAGCTCTATTAGTTGGTTTAGGTCTTGGTTTACAAGATTTATTTAAGGACATGGTGGCAGGCTTTATTATTCTCTTCGAAAGAACCGTTACAGCTGGAGACGTGGTAGAAATTACCGGTATTGTCGGTGAGGTTAAAGAGGTAGGTTTGCGCACCACTAGCTTGCTTACGCGAGAAGAGATAATTTTGATTGTTCCCAATTCAAAGCTTACCGACGAAAACGTGGTAAACTGGAGCCAAAATAAAAAAACCACCCGCTTTAAAATTACTGTTGGTGTGGCTTATGGCAGTGACACTCAACTGGTAAAACAACTTTTAACCGAAGCCGCGCTTAACAGCGAAGAAGTTTTAAAGAAGCCCGAACCCTTTGTGGTTTTTGATGATTTTGGCGACAGTTCGCTAAGTTTTTCGGTACTCTTCTTCTCTAAAAACCTTTTTCGGATTGAACGCACCAAGAGTAATATCCGTTTTGAAATAGATCGTCTATTTCGCGAAAACAAGGTCACTATACCCTTTCCCCAAAGAGATATTTGGTTTAAAAATCAAGCCCCCGATTCCCCACTATGAAAATAGCAATAATAGATTGTGGCACTAATACCTTTAACCTTTTAGTTAAAGATTTAAGTAGCAATGAGGTTATTCATAATTCGAAAATTTCGGTTCGCCTTGGCGAAGGTAAAAGCGAAGATCATTTATTAGCGGAAAGCTCTATAAAGCGTGCTATAGAAGCTTTAGCCCAGCATAAGCAAAGCGCCCAAGAGCACGAAGCAAAAGAAATTGTTGCCGTCGCAACAGCGGCTGTACGTACTGCTGCTAATGCCAACCTGCTTATTGAACAAGCAGAAATTGAGCTCGGTATTCGCATCAATGTTATTGACGGCGACACCGAGGCAGGACTTATTTTTAAAGGTGTAGCTGCCGGTGTAGAATTTAAAGATGCCACCACCTTAATAATGGATATTGGCGGTGGTAGCACCGAGTTCATTTTGGTACGCAATAAAAAAGCAGTTTGGCAAAAATCTTACCCCATTGGGACGAGCTTTATGTTAAACAAGTTTCGTCCGGCCGATCCCATCCTCAATGAAGAAATAGAAGAGATTGATAATTTCTTGGAAGATACTTTGGTAGAACTTACACAAGTATGTCAAGGCGATTTCCCAAGAGTATTAATCGGTAGCAGCGGTAGCTTCGATACGCTCGCCGCTATGTGCGCCGAGAACTTTCAAACCTCTCGCTTTGAAGCAGATGAAAGCAGTTACACCTTTACCATGCACGAGTTTATGCAAATATCTCAACGTATGCTAAAGTCTACCTTCGAAGAGCGCTTAGATACGCCAGGTATGATCCCTATGCGCGCAGATATGATTGTAACCGCCTGCATTGAAATAAACCACATTATTAAAAGGTTTGGTATTAGACTGGTACAACAGTGCAATTATGCCCTGAAAGAAGGTCTATTTATTGAACTACAAAAAAATGAAGGAGCATGGCAAAAATCCTCATTGTAGAAGATGAAAAAGCAATTCGCAATGTATTGCGCAACATTTTACAAGACGAAAACAAAAGCTTTGTAATTAGCGAAGCCGAAAATGGCAAAATTGCCATTGATATTATTTCGAAAGAAGAGCAAGATCTTATTCTTTGTGATATTAAAATGGCCGGAGTTGACGGCATGGAAGTATTAGACTTTGCCCGAAAAAACAGTCCCGAAACTGCTGTAGTTATGATCTCTGGTCACGGCGATTTAGAAACCGCTGTAGAAAGTATGCGCATGGGAGCTTACGATTATATTTCCAAGCCACCCGATTTAAACCGATTACTCAATACGGTACGCAATGCCTTAGATCGCAATAATTTAGTTAAGGAAAATAAGTCTTTAAAAAAGAAGATCAGTAAGAAATACCAAATGATTGGTGATTCTGCTGCTATCAAAGACGTGCAAGAAATAATTGAAAAGGTAGCGCCCACCGAGGCACGCGTTTTAATTACCGGCCCCAATGGAACGGGGAAAGAATTGGTTGCCCATTGGTTACACGAAAAAAGTGAGCGCGCCAAAGGCCCCATGATTGAAGTAAACTGTGCGGCCATTCCTTCAGAGCTAATAGAGAGCGAACTTTTTGGTCATAAAAAAGGCGCCTTTACCTCTGCCATAAAAGACAAGGCTGGCAAGTTTGAACTAGCCAATAACGGTACTTTATTCCTCGACGAAATAGGTGATATGAGCCTATCTGCGCAAGCGAAAGTGCTGCGGGTGTTACAAGAGTCGAAACTAAGCCCCGTAGGCGGAGATAAAGAGGTAAAAGTGAATGTACGAGTATTAGCAGCAACCAATAAAGACCTCAAAGCAGAAATAGCAAAAGGTAACTTTCGGGAAGATTTGTACCACCGTCTTTCGGTGATATTGATCAAGGTTCCGTCTCTCAATGATAGGAAGGAAGACATACCTCTTTTAACGGCGCATTTCGCTCAAGAAATCGCTCGAGATTATGGTAATGCCCCCCAAAAATTTTCGGAGCAAGCCCTAAACGCCCTACAAGAGATAAATTGGACCGGAAATATTCGTGAATTACGCAATGTAATTGAGCGACTTATCATATTAAGTGGTGAAAAAGTTGAAGAGCAGGATGTACTGAAATTTGCCCGCAAATAAATTTAAACTCTTTCTGTCACAATTGAAATAAATAGTAAATTGACACTTCAATCATCACCAATTAGAATGAGTATTCCTAAATTCTTAGTAGCCGACAACACCGATCAACCTGATTCCATTTTCATCGTTCATACACAATTCCCGCATTTTGCTTGGGATGTAAATCATGACACCGTGGAGTGGTTCGACGAGTTAGAAGGAGAAGAAGAGGAGTTAATTAATGAAGTGGCCGACCTTATGGAAACGGCCGAAGCTTTTTACGAAAGAGAAATGAAGCGGCATGAAGCCGAAATGGAAGAAGATTAAAATTTATTCTCTCTATTTTTATAAGAGCGTCCAATATTACTAAAGTATTGGGCGCTTTTTTTATGCTTAAAAATTAATTCTTTAAGAATTTCCTGATCCTTTTCTTTCGAACAACCCGTGTCTGCTTTTTTAATTTAGTCTACAAATTCCTTTCATGCTTTAGCTACCTTTGCCGCCAATAATATCGACTCTGACACGCAAAGAACACTATAGGAAAAACTGGGCCATCGCTTGGCCAGTTATGATTGGGCAAATTGGCCACGTAAGCGTTGGTTTAGCCGACAGCATTATGATTGGCGGGTTAGGAACCGTTTCTTTGGCAGCGGGAGCTTTTGCAAACTCCGTTTTTGTAGTACCCATGGTTTTTGGAATTGGGATGGCCTATGGTCTCACCACTCCTATTGCTAACGCTGATGGGGAAGGCGCCCCCCTAAAAGCTCGAAGCTTTTTAAAGCATGGTATTTACCTTAATGGATTCGTGGCTGTTTTAATGTTTTTAGTTCTGCTAGGATTCCAAAACTTGCTGCCTTTTATGGGACAAGATCCTGCAGTTTTAGAGGAGTCTCGCTCCTACTTTACTATTATTTGCTTAAGCCTAATTCCCCTCTTGGGCTTTCTTACCTTTAAACAATTTGCCGAAGGCCTAAGCGACACGCGCTTAGCCATGGTGATTTCGATAGCAGCCAATTTGATCAATATTGGCTTAAACTACCTGCTTATTCATGGTAATTTCGGCTTTCCCCAATTGGGATTGGATGGCGCGGGCTTGGCCACTTTAATTGCCCGTATTCTCATGCTAGTTAGTATGGCTATCTATGTTTTTAGGAAACCCGCCTTTAAAGTGTATACCGCCGGTATTGAATGGTTGGTAATTGAAAAAGAACGCTTTAAGACTTTATTCAACATTGGTTTCCCCAGTGGTTTACAGTATATTTTTGAAGTTTCTACTTTTGCGATGGCTGCTGTTATGGCGGGCTGGATTAGCCCCGAATCTTTAGCCGCCCATCAAATTGCTATCTCCTTAGCTTCCGTTAGTTATATGGCGGCCAGTGGTTTCGGCGCGGCTGCCAATGTGCGCGTGAGTAATCAATTAGGGGCTGGCAATATTCCTTCATTAAGACGAGCAGCCCACAGCAATTTTGTGCTAGTACTAGGCTTAATGACCCTCTTCGGTCTTATCTATCTTTTTGGCCGTCACTATTTCCCTAGTTTCTATAGCGATGACCCAGCCGTTATTGCCTTAAGTGGTCAATTGCTAATTGTCGCTGTTGCTTTCCAAATTTTTGACGGTATGCAGGTAACCACCTTGAGTGCCCTGCGCGGACTTTCGGAAACCCGCATTCCCACCTTAATTGTTTTTGGTAGCTATTGGATTATTGGTTTTGCCGCTTGCTACAGCCTTGGCTTTACACTTAAATTAGGGCCATTGGGTATTTGGATTGGATTAGCTATCGGTCTAATAGTGGCTTCTTCTTTACTATTTTGGCGCTTCGAATATTTGGTAAAACAACTTTTAAAGAAAGATTCGAATGGATAAATCCTTATTCCAACAACTGATCATTGCTTTAGTAGCTTTATTTATAGTTGCCCCCCTTTCTTTTGATCTTGGTCCTGTACCTATCACCTTGCAAAGTTTTGTGATTATCAGTATTGCGGGTTTACTAAAGCGCGATATTGTTGTTGTCGCCATCTTAATTTACCTACTTGCCGGCGCCTTAGGCATTCCTATTTATGGTGGTTTTACGCATGGTTGGGAAAAGCTATTCGGCCCTACTGCTGGCTTTTTATGGGGCTTTATTTTTGTAGCCCTCTTTGTAGCTTATGAGGCTAAGTATAAAGAAATGCACCTCTTTAATGCTATGGTTTTAGCCCTTAAGGCACATTTCCTTTTACTGGTTCTGGGCTTTTTAGTCTTGTACTTCAGTTTAGAGGGAGTTGACCTGTGGGCCACCTTTACACGACTAATTCCAGGACTAATCATAAAGAGCATTTTCGCGGGTATTATAATTTCCAAAACAAGAAGCTACTTTAATGTGGAAGATTGATTTCTATTGCCTTTATTTGAGTACTTAAAGAAATTGTGTGAAGGTTTTATTCGTTTCTCGCCCCGATAATTTTACCCAGCTTGGTGGAGACAGCCTTCACCTTGAATATACTGTGCGATATTTACGGCGCCTTAATGTAGAATGCGATATTTGGAGCGGAGAAAACGTGGATCTACAACAATACGACCTCTTACATTTCTTTAATCTTAGTCGGCCTACCGCCATCCTGCCTTTTTTAAAAGATGCGCACCCCCCTATTATTTGCTCTAGTATTTATATTGATTACGGTAAAGCTGAGTCAGACAGTACCAAACTTAGACGCTTTCTCCAACAAGGCTTAGGGCCGCAGGCTGCAGAATACCTTAAAACTATTGGTAGAAGCTTTAAGTATAAAACAGAAAGGCTTTCCCTAAATTATCTTTTAGAAGGGCAGCTTGCCTCGGTACAAAAAGTATTAAGCCATTGCGAACACCTGATTACAAGCTCGCATGCCGAGCTGGACATTATCAAAGAAAATTTCAATTTTGACCAACTTCCCTATTCAGTCATTCCTCTCGGTGTAGAACACATGCCGCCCTTGAAACAACAAAGCGAAAAAAGCGGAATTATCTGCGTTGCCCGTTTTGAGCCCCTTAAAAACCAATTGCGCTTAATTAAAGCTTGCCAACAGCTTAAGCTATCTCTGCGTTTAATCGGCTCACATTCTCGTGCTCATAATAGCTTTTATCAAGCCTGCCGAAATATAGCAGATAACAAGGTGCAATTCTTTGGACAAAAAAGTCATGAAGAGGCGGCACTTTTCATGGCCCAGTCTAAAGTTCATGTTTTAGCCTCGCATTATGAAACTACTGGATTAGCTAGTTTAGAAGCTCTTTTTTATGGTTGCCAAATTGTGGTAAGCGATCATCCTATTCAGCGTGAAATATTTGGAGAGCACGCTCATTATTGTGATTCCCTTTCTAGCGACAGCATAGCCGAGGCGATTCAAGCAGCACTAAATGATCAAAGAGATCACCGCGAATGGCTGATTGAAAAGTTTAGCTGGAAAAAAAAGGCCGTAGAAATTAAGGCCATCTATAGCAAAGTTTTAAGAGCTTAGCAGAATGAAAATCGGAATTCTTGGTACAAGAGGCATCCCCAACCTTTACGGCGGCTTTGAAGAATGCGCGCAGCAATTAGGCAGTCGCCTAGTTAAGATGGGGCATTCCGTTTGGGTCTATAGCTCTCACCGTCACCCCTATGTAAACAAGACTTTCGAAGGAATTGAAATCATTCACAAATACGACCCCGAACATCGTTTGGGCACTGCGGGTCAGTTTTTTTATGACTTAAACTGCATCATCGATTCGCATCGTCGAGATTTTGATGTGATACTTTTATTAGGCTACACCTCCAGTAGTATTTGGCAAAGATTCCTTCCTAAAAAACCCATCATTATTACTAATATGGATGGCCTAGAATGGAAAAGATCTAAGTACTCTCCTACTGTAAAGCGATTTTTAATGGAAGCCGAGCGCTGGGCGGCTAAGCGTAGTAATTTGCTAATCGCTGATTCGCAAGAAATAAAGAAATACCTCGATAATAAATTCAGTACCGAATCTGTCTATGTTTCCTACGGGGCAAAGATCTTCAAAAATGGAGATGATAGCATTCTGGAGTCGTATAATATTGAAAAAGGTGCTTATCATATACTGATTGCGCGCCTTGAACCCGAAAATAATATTGAAACCATTTTAAAAGGGGTATTAAAAAGTGAGTCCCAACGAGTGACCTTAGTAGTGGGCAACCATGAAACCGAATACGGTGAGTATTTAAAAAGCACATTTAAAGATAACCGCATTCGTTTCGTACGGGGTACTTATAAAAAAGAGAAAATCAATAATCTGCGTTTTTTCTCGCATCTTTATTTTCACGGACATTCGGTAGGTGGCACCAATCCAGGACTACTTGAAGCCATGGCTAGTTCTTGCTTAATTGTGGCGCATGACAATAAATTTAACCGCGAAGTGTTGGGTAAAAACGCTACCTATTTCAGTGATGAAATTGATGTTGCCAATGCCCTTGATCACCTAGAAAGAGGCGCAACTCAAAAGGAGCAAATCAAAAAGAATTTGCTAAGTATTAAAGATCACTACAATTGGCAATTGATTGCCGAAGAATACGAGATTGTGTTTCAACAGGCCTTAATCGGTCGGCGCTCTTAATTTTGGAATTCGTCCAAAAACCTGAGTCGGCCGCTGCAAGTCAGCTTAAAAAGGAGACCTTAGAACCTGCCAAATTGTTCTAAAAATTATACTAATGTCTAGCAATAAGCTCCAGTTTTCCAAATAGTACACATCGGCTTTCACCCTTTCTTTCATGGCCTCTAAATCGTGATCGCCTTTCAATCCTTGCACTTGAGCTAAACCACTTAAACCAGGTTTAACGAAATGGCGGAGCATGTAACGATCAACTAAATGACGATACTCTTCGGTGTGCGAAAGCATGTGCGGACGTGGTCCTACCAAAGACATTTCCCCTTTTAAAACTTGCCAAAACTGTGGGATCTCATCCAGATGCCAGCGGCGAATAAAACTACCGAAAGGGGTTATACGACTATCGTTTAACTCTGCCTGTTTCAGATCTGCAAAAGCGTTTAGCACCATGGATCGAAACTTGAAAATTTTAAAATCGGCCCCGCGATACCCCGAACGCCACTGCGAAAAAATAATGGGGCCTTTGCCAGATAAACGTACACCCAACGCTAATAATGGACACAGAATAGGATACAAAAGTAGGATAACAATGAGGCTGATCAAGATATCTTCGACCCGTTTAATTAAACGATTATGCCAATATTCAAGGGGTTCTTTTTGAAAGCTTAAAACAGGTAAATCATCGTAAAAGCTAATTTCCAAAGCCTTGGCAGGTGGCAAACCTAAATCGGGTAAAGCACGAAAGCGCAAGAGTTTTTGCTCAGCCAAATAATAAAGTTGACGAAAGCGTTCATCTCTTAAATCGTAGGCTACAAAAAGCTCATCCGCCTGTAAGGCCTCTAAGTCGGATTGTAATTCATCTTCGGGCTTTGCCAAGCCTTTAGCTTGTAGATCATTATTATAGATGGCCAAAATTTCTATGCCTAGATCAGGGCGCTTTTGGACCGCATCTGCGAAAGCGGAAAGAGAAGGTAAATTACCCGCCAACACCACTCGCCTGAGGGTTTTATTACGACTGCGTAAACTTTGCAAAAAACGGCGAAAAAAGAAGTGCCAAGGAAATATACCGGTGCTTAAAGCGAGATAAAAATACAGGATAAAGAGGCGGCTGTAGGCCTCACTTTTTTGGAGAATCACCAAGAGCAATAGCAGTAAGAACAGATGACCCGACCATACTTTTATGGTTTTATTTAAGGCTTTACGTGGCTCGGTATTGAAGGCGCTGTTGTACGTTTTAAAGGCAAAACTGAGCAGAAACCAAAGTAGGTTAATGATTACCCACAGTTGCAAATAGTAGTTGTAATACTCGGTGGCCACGAGGTCTACTTCCGAAAAACGTAAAAAGAGCGCCAAAAGGAAACTGGCATTTAATAAAGCCAAGTCACCCAAAAGGATTAAAACTTGTGAAAAGCGCGAGTGATAACTGGGCATTTTTTTTATTCTGCGGTAAAAATAAGGGCTGCTCTCTTCTTTTGAAAATCATTCCAAGTACTTTCCCTTTCTTTTTTATAGGCCTCTAAGCTAGCGGAATCTTTCTTATAGATGGCTATTAAAGCTTGTCGCGCTGCCTTGCTGAGTTTCCAGTTACGATTAAAAAGAGCGGAAAATAATGGTTCCAAAGTTTGGTCATCGCTTAAACCAAAATAAGCGAGATATCCGATGGCCTCCATGCGGGTAAGAAAGTCGAATGATTCTGAAGAAAAATCTTGAATACCGGCATAAGCCTCCTTATCGCTAAAGAAAAGCACCCGATAAAATAAAGTACTTAAATACACTTTATAGGCTGGAAATCCAGGTTCATCCCTGAACTTCGGGTTAAGCAGCCACTCATTATCAGCACGATTTTTTAAATTGAGACTCTTGTGAATGGCGGCTACCCTTACTTCGTAGCTTGGGCCGGATAAACGCAATTTTGAAAATATTTCGGGGAACTGGTTTAGTTCACAAATACCCAAAGCGGCTAAGATGAGAGGAGTACTTTCACTTTGCAAAGCATATTCTAAAAGCCCATCCCCTTTTGTAGGCTTTTCATTTAAGCTGAAAATCTTCTTTAAAGCTTCTGCTCTTAGTCCCGCGTAATTTACTTCTGTCTTTAAAACAACTTCCAAAAAACGCAAGTTTTCCTTACTGTCTCCCTTTAAGGCTTGCACCACGCGTAACTTTTCGAGCAGGGCTAGGCTGTCATTATAATATTCTCGCCATTGTGCATTGGTCTTTTCCATGGTGAAATTAGCCAAGATTTCACTAGCATTGGTAATGGCAAAATTGTCCGTACCGCTTGGTAGGTCAATAACGTTTTGGCCTATGGCAAGATCTATTTCCAATTCCTTTAAGACCTCATTCTGTTTATAAAAGCGAACTTTCACTGCTTGCGCAAGAGGCTTATCCAATTCTATCTGCAGACCAGCGAAACTAATAAAGGCCCTTATATTCGGTTCGGTATCGGCATAAAGCCAAGTAGCAAAAAACTCATCCAACGAACAAGCACAAACTTCTTCCATGGCAATTTGCAGGCTATCGCTATCAACCAATCCATAGGCATGCTTCTTTAAAAAAAGCTGATTGGCTTGGCGAAACTGCTCCCCTCCCATTTTCTGCGAAAGCATATAAAGCAACCAAGCTCCCTTTTGGTAGAAGCGTTCGGAGCCCGCTTTAGGGTGAGCCAAGGGCAAAGGGCCTCCGGCAGTAGCCGCAATTATTAACTCCTTGGCCTTATGGCGTTCCCAGTCGAAATAATCTTGACCGTAAATTTCTTTTTCACTTAACCATTGGTAATAAGTGGCGTAGCCCTCATGCAACCAATGATGCTTGCTTCCCGTCGCGGTAACCAGATTGCCAAACCATTGATGGGCTAGCTCGTGGGCATTAACATAGGTGTAATTTCTATCCAGAAAGGCGAGGGAATCTACTAAAAAGAAATCGCCAAAAATGGTAGCCGTGGTGTTTTCCATAGCACCGTGACGAAAATCTTGCACCGGCGCTTGTTTGTAATTTTGCCATGGAAAAGGAATGCCGATTTCCGCTTCAAGAAAATTGAAAATCTCCTCGTTCTTATAATAGTAAACCGGGTAATCGGTTGCCCTTTCGGGATAATAATACTGCGACAAGGCAATATTAGTATTACTCGATGTTTCTTTCAGGGCATAATCACCAATAACGAGGGCTATCAGATAAGAACTCATGGGTTTTTCCATGCTGTAAAACCAGCGTTTGGTCGCGCCAAGATCTTTAACCGAATCGAGTTTTCCGTTCGACATTACTTCATAGCCACTTGCGAATTCTATATCGCAGGAAAAAATAACCTTATCCGTTTGCTTATCGTAATGCGGTATCCAGTGGCGGTGATCGATACCCTGGCCTTGGGTCCAAATCTGCCTGCGAGCACGTCGCGTTTCATCTTGCCAACCCATAAAATATAAGCCTTTAATAGGATGCGCTTGATATTTAATTTGCAGGATATTAGTATCTGAAACCTGAAAGGCCTTAATGAAAATAGCCGTATCATTTTGCGTAAAATTATGTTTTCCCCCGTTCCAAACTAAGCTTTCCACCTTTATTTTCGGGGCATTCAGGTAGAACTCTTGCCCTTCACTTAATTCACTAATATGATGAATTACCTCCGCATTGATGTTTTCATTTATCGTGTCAAAGCTCGCTTGGAGATGGAGGCTGATAAAATCTTGCGCTTGTAAATTTGAGACAAAAAAAAGACCGATGAAAAACATCGGTCTTAAAATATTTAGAGGATTTTGAATCATTTCTTGCTTAGAGTTATTTCGCGTGCTTGACCAGTGGCTTCGAGTTGACGAAGATACAATTCAAGATCAGATTGCGACATATCCTCAGCTATGCCTTTTTTAGCATTGGCATTGATAATATATACTTTAAAGAAGTTGGTGCCAAAAGGCGCTTCAGTTTGCAAGTCCGACTCTTTAATTACAAAACCCACAAAACCAAGTCCGTAGTACATACTATACTCGCGAGTATAGCCATCAAAGTTAACGGTATTGGGAAGCGTGTAGGTAATGTTATCCACTAATTGATAGCCAATTACCACCCCGTTATTGTAAGTAAACTGATCCAGTTCGGGAGCATTAAACTCTACATAGTATTGGAAATCAGCGTTACCTGGTTGGTTAAAGGGTAGCCAATCCTGTTCAAATGCGGTGGCATCTATAATGCGATAAGAAAGTCCTGGTCCGGGAGGTCCGGGAGGTCCAGCTGGCCCTTGTGGACCGGGAACATTACTCTCGTAAGAACAAGAAGCGAGAGCAAATAGGGCTAAGAAGGAGTAAATTAACTTTTTCATGGTATTGGTATTTCGTTACATTAAGCATTTAAAGAATCGTGCCACAAAATAATAAGGGCGCTTTAAAGGTTAAATTTTTAGCTAATTCTTCCCCAATCAACTTTACCGTGTTTGCGTCTTTCGAATTCATGCAAGATACTGCGATGTAGCTCTTGTTTGAGATTAGGGTCTGCGGCAAATAAATCTTCCAACGCGCGACGCGACAAATCCATCAAAGGACCATCGTGGCGCAGATCGGCAAGGTGTAAATCTAAATTACCACTTTGTCGAGTTCCTAAAATATCGCCCGGCCCCCTTAATTTCAAATCTACATCGGCAATTTCAAAACCATCTTGGGTGCGCACCATAGTTTTAATGCGAGTCTTAGCATCCTGACTCAACTTAAAGCTTGTCATTAAAATGCAATAACTCTTCTCGGCCCCACGGCCTACCCTACCTCGTAATTGGTGAAGCTGACTAAGGCCAAAGCGCTCGGCCGATTCAATTACCATCACACTAGCATTAGGTACGTTAACCCCTACTTCAATAACGGTAGTGGCCACCATTATTTGCGTTTTCCCAGAGGCAAATCGCTGCATTTCAAAATCTTTGTCCTCGGGTTTCATTTTGCCATGAACCACACTCACCTGATATTTCGGACGGGGAAAAGCGCGGCAAATACTCTCATAACCATCCATCAAATCTTTGTAATCTAAAGTTTCCGATTCTTCAATAAGGGGATACACAATATAAACCTGTCGCCCTAAATCGATCTCCTTTTCTAAAAAGCCGAAGAGCGCATTGCGATCTTTATCGTATGCATGGGTGGTTTTAATGGGCTTTCTGCCCGGCGGTAATTCATCGATTACTGACAATTCTAAATTACCATAGATACTCATTGCTAAAGTGCGCGGAATTGGTGTGGCAGTCATCACCAAAATATGCGGCGGTAATTTATTCTTCTTCCACAATTTCGCGCGTTGGGCCACCCCAAACCGATGCTGTTCGTCTACCACGGCCAAACCGAGGTTTTTATATTTCACCTTATCTTCCAAAAGGGCATGGGTGCCGATAAGTATATCTAAAGAACCATCTTCCAAGGCAGCATGGATTTCGCGGCGACCGGCAGTTTTCACCGAACCCGTTAAAATTGCCACCTTAATTTGCATTTTTGCCAAAAGCTCCATTATACCGGTGAAATGCTGCTGCGCCAAAATCTCGGTGGGCGCCATTAAGCAAGCCTGATAACCATTGTCAATAGCCATTAACATTGCCAAAAGAGCCACCATTGTTTTTCCACTTCCCACGTCTCCTTGTAAAAGGCGATTCATATGCTGACCAAAGCGCATATCGTTGCGAATTTCCTTAAGTACTCTTTTCTGAGCACCCGTTAATTCAAAAGGTAAAACCTCTCTATAGAAATGATTGAAATGCTCGCCAATAGAAGCAAAAGCAAAAGATTGTGTTTCGTGATGATGCTGTCTCTTTTGCGCGGCTACTTCCATTTGAAAGAAAAACAATTCTTCAAACTTGAGACGGTTACGGGCTGCTTCGGCTTCCTCTAAACTATTGGGATAGTGAATGGCAAGCAAAGCATTTTCGCGCGGCATTAAACCATAGCGCTCAGTAAAATGCGGCGGAAAGAAATCAGGTAACTGTCCTTGTAACTGCGGAATTAAACTCCGCGTTAAGCGCGCTAAGGTTTTATTATTAAGTCCTTTTTTATTGAGTTTCTCGGAACTAGGGTACAACGGCTGTAAACCTTTGGTAGGGCTTTTTTTGAAGTCTTCTACCAGTTCTAATTCGGGGTGAGGAAAACTAAAAGTGCCATTAAAAAAATTGGGCTTACCGTATAAAACATAAGCCGTATTTAGTTTGAGCGACTTTTTAATCCAGGCCGCACCAGTAAACCAAATAAGCTCTACCGAGCCCGTACCATCCTGAAAGGTAGCGGTTAAACGCTGTGACCTGCCCTTACCCGCCACTTCTTGCATGCCTGTGATTTTCCCCACTATCTGAATCTCAGAAAGGGAAGAATTAAGATCCGAAATTTTGTAGAACTGACTGCGATCAACGTAGCGGTATGGGTACAGTTTTAACAGATCTGAAAAGCGAAAAATTCCTAATTCGGCTTTTAACAAATCTGCTTTAGCGGGACCAACCCCTTTCAAATACTCGATGGCTGTACTTAGCAAAGACATAAGGCTAAGATAGAACGGGAAGGGGGAACGAGGAAGTTTCTGCCTTTTATTTTTCACAAGCAGTTTGTGAGCAAAACATCTTTCCAAAAATCGGCAGCAAAGCACAAAAAATTTGCTAGCTTGTCAAATATTACTTCCCACTATGCCTAAAACATCACTCCGTTCCCTTACCCAATTCGGGTATTACTCTGCGTTAAGCTTAGCCCTCCATCCCCAAAATTTAGCGCTAAGAACTAACTTTACCTTAAAACTAGGCTACCGATAATATTGCTATTTATTAGTCTCGTTCTATTCTGCTTCATTACTCATAGTCAAAAAGGTATTGCACATGCACGCTTACATTAAAACGGATCAATTACTTCATAGGCTCAGTCAGTTAATAGCCAAAATGAACCGACAATTTGTAGCTAAAAAAGAAGATGATAGTCACACTAATTTTTATTTTGACCCCTTGCAAGGTGCAATAATTAGTCATTGGTTAGATACCAATATGGGGCCTATAATATTTCGTTTAAATTTATTGGATTGGTCTTTTGATTTTGTGGACGGAAACTTTAATCTACTGGATCGTGTTGATTTACAAACTACTAAGTTATCAGAACTCGAACAGCATATTGTTTACGGTATGGAAAAATTGGCGCTAAATAGCAAGGGATTCACCGATAAAATGCATTTTAAAATCCCAGACTACGAACTGGCAGACGATTGTTTAAAAACCATGCATCCTTTTAATTTAGAAGAGTGGATGGTTTACCGTAGTTTGGCGAACCATGCCTGCTATGAGGTTTTAGGAAGCTTACAAAGAACAGGCGAGGTTCGTATTTGGCCGCATCATTTCGATACGGGTATTTATTTCAAGCTGAAAAACAATGTTCATCTCAGCTTCGGATTAGCCATGCAAGACGACCATTGTCCCGATCCTTATTTTTACGCCAGCGCATTCAACAATGTGGGAGCAAGTATTAAGGTAAATCCCCCGCAAAGCTCAATTCTCACTGGTAAATGGATTTCTAGTAGCGATTTTAATTCCGCCATTTTCAGCTTGAAAGAATTAAAAAAAAGCCACGAAGATCTTCTCAAGAGCTATATCCGCTCCTTCCTCAAAATTTATCTCAGCCTACTTTAAACCTGAGTTCCCTTTCCACTTAGACCATTGAAGCAAGTTTTCAATGAAAGCCGCTATTCACCGACGCTCTGACGCTTAATTTCACGTCGAACTCACCGTAAATAAATTACCTTTGATTCATCAAAGAGAAGGTCCATATTAAAATTAAAGCTAGTGCTCCCAGTCTTTTAAGTCGCGGTGAGGAACTTTGGCACTATCGCGGTTTGCTTTACAATTTTGCTTACCGCGATTATCGCGCGCGTTATGCCCAAACATTATTAGGTTATGGCTGGGCTATCATTCAGCCTATTATGGCCGCGGCCGTATTGTTTTTCCTCTTCCGTAATTTACTCAAAGTAGATACGCAGGGCGTGGCATTTTTGAGTTTCACCTTTTCAGGACTGCTTTTTTGGAACTACTTTGCCTTTGTTTTAAGTCAGAGTGCTGCCTCGCTGATAAGCGCTCAAAGCATGTTGCAAAAAATTTACTTTCCCCGCATTATTTTGCCCTTATCCAAAGGTTTATTGGGCCTAGTAGAGATGTCTATTACCTTAGTCCTATTCCTTTTTATCGCTTTCGCTGATGCGCAGGTTGAAGCCCTTGGCTTACTAAGTTTCTTCCCGCTTCTAATTAGTGTTTTAGCCGCGGCATGGGGATTAGGCTTATGGCTTTCTGCCTTAAGCATACGTTATCGCGATTTACAACAAGCCCTTCCCTTTTTACTGCAAATGCTATTTTTTATTAGTCCTATCGCCTACTCTCCCGCCCTCGTGCAAGAGCGTTTACCCGAAAGTTTGCAAGCACTTTATTACCTCAACCCCATAAGTGGAATCCTCGAACTTTTTCGCGCAGCCCTATTTAATTTAGAGTATCATCCGCAGGCTTGGCTATCTATACTAATTGCCTTTTTACTTTTTATAAGTGGCTGGTGGTATTTTCATCGTGTGGAACGCAAAATTGCCGACTTGATATGAGTAATGCTCTCGAAATTAAAGGTCTCAGCAAAGAGTATAAGCTCGGCAAAGGCAAGAGTTTTTTCGCATTAAAGGAGATTAACCTTAGCTTAGAGAAAGGAAAAGTACTGGGCTTAATTGGCCATAATGGCGCAGGGAAATCAACTTTATTAAAAATACTTTCGCGCATTACGTATCCTAGCAGTGGCGAGATTGATGTTTACGGTAAACTCTCTTCCTTACTTGAAGTTGGTACTGGCTTCCACCCCGAACTTAGTGGCAGGGAAAACATCTATTTAAACGGCAGCATTTTGGGCATGACCAAAAGCGAGATTAAAGAACGCTTTACCGAAATTGTGGCCTTTGCTGGGGTCGAAGAGTTTCTAGACCTTCCCGTAAAGCGATACAGCAGTGGCATGTATGTGCGTTTGGCTTTTGCCGTGGCGGCACATCTTGATGCCGAAGTTTTATTAATTGATGAAGTTTTAGCCGTTGGCGATGCTGAATTCCAAAAACGCTGTTTGCAAAGAATGGACAGTCTTAGCAAGGAAAAAGAGCGCAGTATTGTCTTCGTTAGTCATAATATGAGTGCCATTGTTAAACTGTGCGATGAAGTGGCCTGGTTGGAAAAAGGACAAATTATCGCTCGGGGAGAACCGCAGGAAATCATTGATCAGTATCTGGCGAAGACCGCGGAGTTAAACCGCGACACTCCAGTACACTTGCGCGATGACCGTGAAGGCGATGGCCGAGCAAAAATCGTAGAGATTAGTATGGCTGAAAATAGGATAGGTGAATTTTTCAATTCAGGTTCGATATTAAATTTGGCGGTGAAATTTGAGCTTTCTAACACAAAAGCCCAGAATTTCAAACTTGAATTACACCTTTTTAACAGTCGAGGAAATTACCTCAGCACCTTCAGTCATAACGCTAATTTAAGCGGGCTAAAACAAGAATCGTGGCTTTGTGAGGTAAAGGATTTAAACCTAATGCCCGGTGATTTCTTTTTCAATGTGCATCTCTATCTCGACGGGCAAAGAGCTGATTTTGTGGGGAGAGCTTTTTACTTTAAGGTAATCGACGAAAATTCAGAAGCCAACGAAATCGCCATTAATAGACAAAATCCTGGTATTTATTTGCAAAACAATTGGCAGGCGCTTAAATCTTAAGTTTGGGCTGAGATGGGCCAAATATTTCCTTAAATTTCATTTTTAGCAAAGCCCCAGCGGGGATATTTTTATTTCTGTGGTATATCTTTTTTGCCGCTTCATACAACTGCTGGTCTACCTTATTTAAATCTGCAATTTCCTCGGCGTGCTCCTTATAGAGGCTTTGCCAAAGTTTTTCAGATTTTCGTCGGTTTAGATAAGGATAATACACATTCTTAAAACCCAATTTTAAGGACAGGTCTAAAAGGCCTTCGTTTAAGTTATCTGCAACCCCTACCCAATCAAAGCTTTGTAAATTTTGCAAAGCACCTTGATAAGCAAGCTTTGAATCAGCTTTGCTATGTGGTTGTCCACCGAGCATTTGACATTGCCAATTTTGCGCATAATACGATTGGAGGTAATCTTCAAAATTGGCATAAGACTCACGTTCCTCGCTTAAACGAGGCTCATTAGAATGTTGCAGGTGTACATAACGTGAAATCACCCTTTCTACGGGATCGCGCAAGAGAGTGGCGCTAAAATAATTATGATCACGTAAAAGCTCAATTAGCTGGAAGCTAAAGTGACCGTGCAAAAAGGAGGTAGATTTATCCAATGCATCCCTTAATTGGGAATCCTTATCGCCCAGAATAATTTGGCTTTGTTGCAATCCGTACTTTTGGTGCAACATATTTACCAAAGTGGTGCCCCCTGTTTTAGGCAGGTGGAGAAAAATTATTTTTCTTTGATCACTCATTAATGTTCCTATGGCTTCAGCCCCCTATATAATAATTGGTATGCACCGCAGCGGCACCTCCTTACTTGCAAAAGTACTGGAAAGATCAGGTATTTTTATGGGCGTGGTGAAAGACCATAATTTTGAAGCCATGCATTTTTTAAGTTTAAACCAGCAAAGCATGTGGGCCGCGGGTTATGAGTGGCATCAGCCTGGTGTTCCCAGTAAAGAATACTGGAAAACCATTCCCGCCAAGCTTTTATACCGCGAGCATTTTAAGTTAGTGGGTCGTGCTGCCTATTGGCTTAATTTGCTTAAAAATCCTGCTTGGGGCTTCAAAGACCCTCGTACTACCTTTACCCTAAAGATGTGGCTAAGCCTATATCCTAAGGCTAAAGTGATTCATTTATACCGCAATTGCAATGAAGTAGTCGCCAGTTTGCAAACCCGCAACAAACGTAAAGGCGAAGTTTATTTTGAAGCTTTAGATGATAGTGACTTCTGCCGAGATCTCTGCCAAAAATATCAAGAGCAGGCACGCCGCTATGCCACCGAATTAGGCGATCATTACCTCGAATTAAATTACCAAGATTTAATGGCGCGCAATGAGAAAAGCATCAAGCAATTGAGCGACTTTTGCGCAAAACCTGTGCGTGAAGCGCTCGAATATTACCTGCATTAATGGCTCTCGTTTCGGTTATTGTACCCAATTACAATCATGCGCGTTTTTTAGAAAAACGCCTCGCCAGCATTGCGAACCAAAGCTTTCGCGATTTTGAGGTAATCCTCCTCGACGATGCCAGTACGGATAACAGCCGCGAAATCCTCGAGGATTGGTGTAAACAACATGAAAATTGGCAGTATCACTTTAATGAAACAAATAGCGGCAGCCCCTTTATACAGTGGAATAAAGGTATTGCCCTTGCCTCTGCACCTTTTATTTGGATTGCCGAAAGCGATGATTATTGTGAAAATAATTTCCTCGAAAAATTGATTCCCCTCTTGCAAAAGAATGCGCAACTGGGCATAGCATACGGGCAATCACTTCTGGTAGATGAGCAAGACAAAATGCTTTACAGCTACCGCGAGAATCTAGAATTTATCTATAAATCCAAAGCTTGGGAAAGCGATTTCATTAAAAAAGGGCGAGAGGCTTGCCGCGAATGGCTTTTACATCACAATCCCATTCCCAATGCCAGTGGGATACTTTTTAGAAAGGAAGCCTATTTAAAAGTTGGGCAAGCCGATCCCAAGATGCGCCTTAACGGAGACTGGCATTTGTACGCGAAAATATTATTGCAATACGATTTAGGTTTTATAGCCGAAGATTTAAATTACTTCCGCGTTCATCAAGCTACGCAGCGTTCTAAGTCGATACGCAATGCATCGGTTTATCAAGAGTTGATAAATATAAACACACTCATTCGCGAGGCAATCCCTGAGGCAAAAGGTGAAGCCGACCAAGCTTTAGATGAGTTTGCTAACTGGTGGATTGGCAATTTACCCTACCACGCCTGGAACAAAGAAAACTGGCAATTAAACCAGGAACTTTTTCGCTTCTTTAGTGTTTACAAGAACAATCTCGCCTATCGCATATTCTTAACCCACTTAATAAGCTACGTACGCGATTTCCTCAAGGCTGTTGGACTATTAAAACCGCTGAAGAAATGGCGTTCGCAATTGTTTCCTGGAAAATATTGGGATAAATGAGCCACTACTTCTACTCCATAATTATCCCCGCATTTAATGCAGCAAAAACACTGGAAAAGTGTCTGCATTCAGTGCTTTCGCAAGATTTCCATTCTTACGAAGTTATCGTTGTTAATGATGGCAGCCAAGACAATACTTTAAGCTTACTCCAAAGCTGGCAGGAAAATCATAAAGATATCCGTTTGCAAATTATCAACCAAGAGAATAGTGGTTTGGGCGCCGCTCGCAATGCTGCCCTGCAATTGGCTCAGGGGGAATACTGTGCCTTATTAGATGCCGATGACTACTGGCATCCTGAGAAATTAAAATCTTGCCACAGCTTTTTAAAGCACAGTCCCGAATGCGATGTACTCTACCATAAGGTCATCAATTTTGGACTTAATGGAGAGAAGAAAAGGCGCGTTTTCGCCTTGTCTACTGCAAGCGATATCTTAGAAAAAGGCTGTCCCATTGTCCCTTCCGCTGCGATATTAAAAACTACTACTGCCCAAGAATTTGGTTTTAGCACGCAGTCAAAATTCCACGGTGCGGAAGACCTTTACCTTTGGCTAGAGTTATTCGCGGCTAAAAAGTGTTTTTACTATTGGCCCGAAGCCGTTACCTATTACCGTGAGACTGGTGGCATGAGCAGTCGTATTGATGAGCATCTTAAAAAAGTAGAAAATGTATACGAGCACTTCTATCAGCTCGACCTTTATAAACGTCTGGCTTTAGAGCAAGCTTTACAGCGCAAATGGTATGAAGCCGCTCGTTTTTATCAAAAGCGGGGGCAGCATCATGCTGCCGAACGCTATTATTCCATGGCCGATGGCAAGTCATTAAAAATTTTCACTTTGAAAATAATGAATCGTTTAGGGCTCAGTTATTAAGGTGAGTTCGATATAAAATTAGTCTTCAGGCCCTTTTTAAATATCAAATTGGAAAAATCACATCAATTAAGCCCTCTTTTTTCGCGGTAAGCGCGCACATAATCCATCGGTTCACGCAAATTATTTTTAGTCTGCAAAAACTCCATCATAGCCTTATAGCGACCGTGTTGCGGATAAGTTTGCAAACTACCTCTCAGTGCATTGGCAAGACTACTTAAGTAGCGCTGATCGTTACTGCGCGGTGGATATAAATTTAAAGCCCCTAAAGCATCAGCAAATTCTTGCCCTTGCAAATGCAATTGTGCTTTTAATAGTAGTGCCTGTTCAAACTGCGGGGATAGAGCCAAAGCACTATCAACGTAAGTGAGGGCCTTTTCGCGCGCTCCCATTTGTACATGAACTTGAGCTAAAAACTCATAAACCAAAATATTATAAGGAGCCGCCTGGCGTGCTAATTGCAAATCGCTTAAAGCTTGCTGTGGTCTTTTAGTAATGGCATATCCCTTGGCCGAGTAATATCGGAGAGGATTGGCAAAAGCATCTACCGTATACCAATCGCTAATGGCCGCCTCTACCGCGGGAACAATGGCCTGCGCATTGCGAGAACTATTTGCTTCTAAAATGGCAACGGTCGCTTTTTCGGCTGTGTACCTTTGGCTATTTACATAGATGCCCCCGATTAACACAAGGGCTAAAACATAAGCTAAGGGTTTTAGGGGTTTTAGCGGCAGCTCCTTCGCATAAGCAAAAGGAATGGCCATAAATAGCATTAGTAAAAAACTATGACTGGCTCTTTCAATGGGAAAATCACTGAGCGAGAAAAAAGCGAAAGCTAGCAGGCCAAAGAAAGCCAAATATTGCAGTTTCAAATCTCTTTCGTCCAAAAGCGTTTTTAGGTTTTTACTTATCTGCCGAAAGGCAAAGAAAAACAAAGCTAAATAGGCTAATAAGGCAATAGGACCCGCTTCGGCCCAAATCCATAAATAGTCGTTATGCGGTCTTTGTATATGAGTAACCCCTTGCATTACGCTGCGGTCGACCTTGGCTAAGCCATACTTTGGGAAGATTAATTTCCAGTTGCCTGCCCCTACGCCCGCAACCGGGTTATCGGCAATCATGGCCATGCTATTCTCCCAAAAACTCAAACGTTTTTGGAGGTTACTACTGTTTAAAAAAGATTCTTTTACCGTGGGATTGAAAAAGAGAGCGGCAAGAATAAGTAAGGCCAATCCTGCATTAATAGAAAGCCACTTCTTGGCAATTTTCACCTTCCCTTTGGAATTGAAACTCATCAGCGCAAGCGTAAAAATAGCTGCAGCCGTAAAAGATAACCACACCCCTCGCGTACGCAGCACAAAGATTTCGAAGAGGATGATGATACTCACTACCATCGCTACATTTTTCTGCCATGACTTTAAAATGGACCAAGCGACAACACTTAATGGGAAAGCTAGCATGAGCACTGATGCGAGCAAGTTTTTATGACCGTAAGTGCCGGTTATGGTGTATACATCTTGAAAGAATTCACCGCTGGCAAAGGCCGCTAAAATTTGAAAAAAGGCGGGGATCGCACTGGCAGATGCGAAAATTAAGCCACCCGTCAGTAATTGATCTTTGCTGATACGTTCGTCTTTTAACTCGCTGTATAATAGAAAGAAAAAAGGTAAAAAGGAAAGATACCGCGCTAAAGACCCATAGGCTTCACCGAGGTTTTGTGCTGCAGAAAGACTGATAATCTGCATAATGGCAAAAACTGCGATTGCGATGCTAATACTCAACGGGAATTTTTGTTGAGCCCAAAACTTAAAGCCTATTCCCAAGAGGCCTAGACCAAAAACCCCTAGTACTAAATAGCGTGATAATAAGGCTGGATCTAATAAAGCTTCCACTCTAAAAAGCGGCAGCAAAGCCATTAAAAGCCAAAAAATAAGGGTGGAGGCCGAAATCTTAGCCTGCTTCTGCGCCATAATTACATTTTGCGCTAAAGTAAAATAACCGCGCTTAGAGAACAATTAAAGTTTATACTCGTTTTTGATGCTTGAGACTTACCTTTGTAGTTCGTTAAAATAACAGCCTTTGTCTACCTCTAGTCCTATAAATAGAAATGCTAGAACCCGCACCTTCTCAAAGAAAACTTGGTTAACGCACGAGTTTTTGAAGCGCAGCGGGCGCTACCGCTTTATTGGGCAAAATCTCTGGAAACTCGCATTGAGTTTAATTGTTTTAGGAGTAGTGGTAGGATTAGTAAATCATTTCTTAATAGACATTGATGTTTTAATGGAAGGCCTTTTCAGTCGTTATTCTGACTGGGCCATTTTGGCGGTTTTCTTTGCCAGTGAAAGTTTTTTGGGTTTGATCCCACCCGAGCTTTTTATATTCTGGACCGCCACTTTTAATCAGCCATGGCTGCTTATTTCCGTGCTGGCCCTGCTTAGCTACGCTGGTGGTAATGTCTCGTTTTTCTTAGGCAAAAATTTACAGCGTTTCCCTACGATAAGTAATTGGGTACATTTTAGATTTCGTCAGCAAGTTTTAATCTTTCACAAATTTGGCGGATTGCTAATTTTCATTGCCGCTTTAACTCCGCTGCCCTTTTCGCCCATCAGCCTCATTGCGGGAGCGGTGGAATATCCTTTTAATAGCTACTGGAAAATGGCGCTGTCTAGAATTTTACGCTTCTTTTTATATGGCTTTTTGCTTTTAAAATTGGCCTAGAGATTTTACACAGTAAGGACGTTTACAAGCCGGAAATTTTAATATTTTTCATCTCAGAACTAACGCTCCGTTTTAGCGCGAACTGTATTTTTGTCTTATGCAAAAGCCCCAAGAAATCTTTTTAAAGAACATTGCGCAAACCACGCCCTTTCCCCTTTCCTTAGAAATTGCGTCGGCCAAAGGCTCTTACCTTTACGGTCCGAAAGGCGAGGAATATCTCGACTTAATCAGTGGTGTAGGCGTGAGTAATTTCGGGCACGGCCATCCGAAGGTGATTAGTGCCATAAAAAAACAGCTCGACAAACATTTGCATACCATGGTTTACGGGGAGTACATTCAAGACAGCCCTAACCAATTAGCCGAAAAATTAGCCAGTCTTTTACCGCCACAACTCAATTGCAGCTACTTTGTAAATAGTGGCGCCGAAAGCATAGAAGGGGCCCTAAAACTAGCCAAGCGCTATTCGGGTAGAAGAGAAATTATCTCCTTTCGCGGCGCCTACCATGGCAGTACCCACGGAGCTTTAAGCGTTTCAGGTAACGAAACGAAAAAACGCGCCTTTCGCCCCCTTTTACCGGAAGTACGTTTTTTAAACTTCAATAAAATTGGGGAGCTTTCTGCGATAAGCAAAAAAACTGCTTGCGTAATTGTGGAGACCATACAAGGTGATGCGGGTATTCGCATTCCCGACCAAAATTATTTGCAAGCCTTACGTGCGCGCTGCAGCGAGATGGGTGCTTTACTAATTTTCGATGAAATTCAAGCCGGCATGGGCCGAACGGGTAAGCTTTTCGCCTTCGAGCACTATGGCGTAATTCCCGATATTTTGTGCAGCGCCAAAGCTTTAGGCGGTGGTTTGCCTTTAGGTGCTTTTATTTCGAGTTACGAAATTATGCAGTGTTTAACGGAAAAACCCATGCTAGGTCATATCACCACTTTCGGGGGGAATCCCTTATCCTGCGCCGCTTCCCTTGCCTGCCTTGAATTGTTGGAAGAAGAAAATATTCTCGCTCAGGTAGAAGCCAAAGGCGCCCTTTTCGAGGAATTATTGCAACACCCTCGGGTTTTAGAAATCCGTCGTAAAGGCCTTTACTTCGCTTTTGAATTCGCCCATGCCGATGAGGTACAAACTATTGTAGAATACTGTATGAAAAAAGGGGTAATCTGCTTTTGGTTCTTGAGTTGCCCCAAAGCTTTTAGAATTGCTCCTCCCCTGAATATTAGTGAAGAAGATATTCGTAAGGCCTGCACAATTATAAGCGAAGCAATTGATCTGCTAGATTAAGACTTTACAATTTTTTTGGTAGAGCCATTGGCTAGTTTCAGTTGGTAAATCCCTTTCGGTAGATGCGCAATATGAATAGATTCTCCACTTTTAAGACCGTCGCTTAAAATCACTCTTCCATTCAAATCAAGAAGTTGGTAATAACATTCTGACTCACCTTTAAATTCTAAACGAATATAATCTGAACTTGGATTAGGATATACTTTGAAGTCCTCCAAAACAACTTCTCTTTCATTTAAAATAGCTTGATTGTATTTCAAGCCTATTACGCTAAAGTGATTTACCGGAAAACCAAAACCGTTTTGGCCTAATCCACCCATAGCTTTGATAGTTATATCACCGCTATTGAAAGGAAAGCTTAAATTCTGAGGATTAATGGTATGGTAATAGTCGTCTTTATCTAATTCAATAATCAAACGATAATCATCACCTGCATCAAGCACCCTATTGACGTTCAAAACTAACTCTGTCGTACCGAGAAATGATTGGGTATTTTGCACTATGGTCGCAGCTCCTTTCATTAGTTTTAGGTTAACTACTTGAGGCCTCCCACCAAAATTAGGAGTTGACCCAGGGGCTAATCCTAAAATAAAAACTTTTTCTAAGCCTTTCGTATTGGAAACATTAAAGTCTATGTAGAGACGATTAGAAATAGGATTTAGACTAACGCTGCCTAATGATGGTAGAAAGGCTCCCCAAATCTGATCGCTATTCACCTGCTCTATCTCCGAATTATAAGAACAGGTTACCCCTTGTCCATTGAAGGACCAATTGTAAGTTCCTGCCCCTTGAATAGGAAACTTCCTATTAGGGCCATTGATGTAAAGGGGCAAATTATTGTTGTACATCCATATTGCGGGAAGAACAGAACTAAAAGCCACGGAATCGAAAAACAATTCAGTTCCAGTATTAAAAATTTGCACGGAGTCTTCATTGGAAAAAGTGATCAATAGAGAATCCAATTTCCCGCCATTAAGAGCTTGCAAGAAAATCCAACCTGAAGCACTGGGTTTAAAACTAAGCTCTACTAGATTAGTAGTTGCCGAGCTGCTTAAATCCGGATGTTGCCAGAAAAAATCAACGGTATCGCCGATAACCGTGAGATGAATTGAGTCTCCTTCACAAATAGCCTGACTTCGATTTACAAAAGGAAATCCAAATTCACTAGCAATTCTTGGCCTCAACTTCAGCTCTACCTCCACGATAAATTCCTGGCTTGCGGGTAAAACACAATCGTCATCACGAAATTGAAAAAAGTAACTTGTAAATCTTGGCCCTTGTGAAAAGTTATCCAAAAGGGGCGACCATTGCAGTGAAATCAAATTACTGTCCATTGCGAAAAAAGAGGCGGGGGAACCATTAAAGGCCGTAACGCTTGCTTGACTATAATTAGGATTAGCCAGCAAACCTTTTAGCAAATTATTTCCTGTATAAGCGGCCTGAATACCACCTCCAGTAGGATGATCTGCTCGTAGCAATACCTCCAAGGTATCATCTACATAGACCTGATATTTAAATACAGGCACTGTGGCTGTACTTGTTTGTATATTCCCGTCAGAAATTAATTGTAGCAGAGGCTTTTGTGAGACCGTATCTGCATCCTTTAAAATAGTGAGCCCACTGCTAAACTGTCTTGCTATCCTAAGCCCATTGCGGTAATGATTATTTCTTATACCATAGATATAATACTTAGAGGAGTCTGAGCTAGATTGAACATTAAAATTTAAGAAACCTCCACTGCTAACCTGGTTTGCTGCATTCAAAGGATTCTCAGTACTGTCAGGGAAAGGAGAAAGTTGATCGTAGCCTCCTGCCCAAGTTACCCGGTCAAAAGCGTTAATAAATGGCCAAGCTAAGGTTGATTGGATTGAATCAACCCTGGGGTTAACTGATATGTGTGAAAATTGAATGGATTGAGCAGACCCTCTTTCTCTTAAGTTAAATAATGGCGGACTGGTACTAGACCAAGTGCCCGTGCGAGGATGCATATAACCACTTTGAAATGGAATATTTTGTCGATAAATGGTAAGTGAAATATAAAAAATACTGTCGTTAACAAGGTTATCGAAATCTGGGCTACAACAAGCCGTATAGCTTAAGGTAAGGCCTGATTGGCTAGGCACAGGTAAAAATATACTCGAAGATTTATAGACCGATTTAACCACTGGACTTGCGCAATCAATAAAACTCAAAGTGTCTCTTTTTTGCAAGGTCTGTACATGAGAATATGGACCACCTATGGAGATATTCTGGGGAATAGCTTGTCCTCCAATGTGATATAAAGTAGTGTAGATTGTATAGCGATTGGTATTAGTATCAATCTCAAAATCCATTATGCCTCCAGCTACTTGTGCGGTACCAAGCAAGACTGAGCAAATCAAGATACTCAAGCTAGCGAAAAACTTTAGCATTTAATAAGGTTTATTTAGATAGACAAAATAACAATAAAATACCGCAAATATCGAATCCAAACTAATTTTAAAAGGGTCTCTTTGTTAAAATTTAAGTCCTGTTATTACGGAAAAACCTTCCCGGGATTTAAAATCCCCTTAGGATCGAAGGCTCTTTTAATTTGCTTTTGCAGATCTAATTCCACCGCATTAAAGGCGATATCTAAATAATCTTTTTGCACATAACCGATACCGTGTTCTCCACTTATAGTACCCCCCATTTTTTTAACTGCGGTAAATAAAGCGCGAATGGCTTTAGGCAAATCTTGCTCCCAAGCGGCATCGCTCATATCTTCTTTAAGGATATTTACATGAAGGTTCCCGTCGCCGGCATGGCCGTAACACACCGATTTAAAACCATATTGATTACCCAACTTCTTTACCACGCCTAATAAATTGGCCAATTCTGCCCGAGGCACAACGGTATCTTCCTCCTTATAGATGGAGTGCGACTTCACCGCTTCCCCTACCCTTCTGCGCAAAGTCCAGAGTGCTGCTTTGTCTTTTTCATTATCGGCAAACAGAGGCTCGAAAGCGCCAAAGTTCATCACAATTTCCGCAATAGCTTCGCAGTCCTGCATGAGGGTTTTGGGATAGTTACCATCTACTTCAATCAGTAAATGTGCCTGCACTTCTGGAGCAATGGGTAATTCTACATTATCCACAAACTTTAAGGTGTAGTCAATCGCGTCGCGTTCCATAAACTCCATGCCGCTAGGCGTAATTCCCGCCTGAAAAATAGCCGATACCGCCTCGCAGGCTTTAAGAGCCGAAGCAAAAGGCACAAGCAAAAGCATATTATGTTTAGGATAAGGCAATAGACGAAAAGTGGCTTTGGTGATGATTCCCAAAGTTCCTTCACTGCCCACCATTAACTGAGTGAGATTATAACCCGTACTATTTTTTAACACGCGAGCCCCTGTATTAATTATCGAGCCGTCGGCTAAAACCACCTCTAGGTCTAGCACATAAGCATTGGTTACGCCGTATTTCACCGCCTTAGGACCGCCTGCGTTTAAGGCTAAGTTCCCGCCAATAAAACTGCTACCCCAACTACTGGGATCGGGCGGATAGAATAAACCCTTCTCTTTACAAGCTTCATGAAAAACCTGATTAATAACCCCTGGTTCTACCGTCGCCTGCAAATTGCGCTCGTCGATTTCGAGGATGCGATTTAAGTTTTCCGTGGATAAGGCCACTCCACCATAAAGTGGCAAGGCACCGCCACTTAAGCCCGTTCTTGCGCCACTTGCTGTTACCGGAATATTGCGTGCATTGCAGTAGTTTAAGATTTTAGAAACCTCATCTGCGGAAGCGGGTTTTAAGACCACCTGCGGATTAAATTGCAAATCTTCGGTTTCATCGTGACCGTATTTTTCGAGGTTCTCGGCATCTGTAAAAATAACTAACTCAGGAACTAAGTCTTTAAAATATGCAAGGTCGTGAGTTTCTATCGCCTGAAAGGCCTTAGGTGTCTTCAAAATATTCTATTTTAGGCGCTCTTAAAAAATTAAGCAATGTTCTATAAATACCGCATTTTCCTTCTCCTAGCTGTTTTTGGCTTTTTAGGAGCCCAAGGCCAAAAAAAGACCGTAACTGTAGAAGATATTTGGCAGCGCTATGCCTTTTACGCACGCTCAACCTCGGGGCTAAACAGTATGAACGATGGCGAACACTTCACCGTTCTTCAAGCTAGTAAAACGGGGCCCAGCATTGAAAAGTTTAGCTATGCTACGGGCAAGCAAGTGGAAACGCTAGTTTCGGCAGCCAAAATTAAAGAAGCTAGCGGAAAAAGTATCGATTTTGACGATTATCAGTTCAATGCCAGTGAAGATAAAGTTTTATTAGCCACCGAAACCGAGTCGATTTACCGTCACTCCTCACGCAGCTATTATTATGTGTACGATTTAAAAACACAGGAACTAGATAGCATCAAAGCAGAAGGCAAGCAACAGCTATCCGATCTTTCACCCACCGAAAACAAGGTGGCTTTTGTAGCGGGAAACCGCATGCACATACAGGATTTAGATAATAATAACGAGATCGTAAGTTTTGGTCAAGGCCAAGAAGACGCTTTAATTGCGGGTGCCGTTGACTGGGTTTATGAAGAAGAGTTTAGCTTTCACAAAGGTTTCGAATGGTCGCCTAAAGGCCGATATATTGCCTATTACCAATTCGACGAAAGTGCTGTACCGACCTTTTCTATGGATGTTTACGGCCAGGGTCTTTATCCCAGTCAGGATGTGTTTAAATACCCCAAAGCGGGCGAGGTAAATTCAACGGTTAGTATACACATCTACGACAGTAAGACCAATAAAGATTACAGCGTAGAAATTCCGCAAGCTTTCGAATACATTCCCCGTATTAAGTGGACCCAAGAAGAAGATGAATTGGTAATCTTCACCCTAAACCGTCACCAAAACGAATTGGTACTTTGGGAAGCAGAAGTGGAAGACGGAGAATTAGAGGTAGAAGAACTTTACCGCGAAACGGCCGAAGCCTATTTAGAGATTAACGATAATCTTCGATTTTTAGCTAATGGCGATTTTATTTGGACCAGCGAAAAAGACGGCTTCAATCACATCTACCTAATGGATGATGATGGTAAAGTGAAAAAACAAATCACCAAAGGCCCTTGGGAAGTAACCGAGTTTTATGGCTACAGCGCCGAGAGCGGTTATTTATACTATCAGGCAGCAGAAGAGAATTCTGTACAACGAGACATTTACCGCATCAAGCTAAACGGCAAGAATAAGCAAAAGCTCAGTTCGCAAAAAGGCTGGAACGATGCCAACTTCAGTAAGGGTATGAAGTATTTTGTAAATACCTACTCATCTGCCGCAAGGCCCACTTACGAAACCCTATACCAAGCAGACGGTAAAGAACTGCGTGTAATTACCGACAACGCTAGCTTAGTAGATCGTTTAGAAACCTACGACTTAAGTAGCAAGGAATTTATGGTTTTGGATACTGAAAACGGCCAAAGTTTAAATGCTTGGATGATTAAGCCGCAGGATTTTGATGCCACTAAAAAGTACCCTCTACTTATGTTTGTTTACGGTGGACCCGGATCACAAACAGTACAAGATAAATACGACAGTTTCAATAATTTTTGGTATCAAAGTTTGGCCGCGCAGGGTTATATCGTGGTAAGTGTTGACAATCGCGGAACCGGTGCAAAAGGACGCGATTTTCGCACCGTAACCTACCAAGAATTAGGCAAGTACGAAATTGAAGATCAGATTAGTGCTGCTAAAACGCTAGGTCAAATGGATTATATCGACGCCAGTCGCATTGGAATTTGGGGTTGGAGTTATGGTGGTTATATGAGTAGCTTAGGAATTACCAAAGGGGCGGATGTTTTTAAGGCGGCCATTGCGGTTGCTCCCGTTACCAATTGGCGCTTTTACGATAATATTTATACCGAGCGCTATATGCGTACCCCGCAGGAAAATGCCAGCGGTTACGATGAAAACTCTCCTATTAATCATGTCGACAAATTGAAAGGCTCTTACTTTTTAGTACATGGAACGGCCGATGATAATGTGCACGTGCAAAACACCATGCGCATGGTAGAAAGTTTGGTGCAAAGCAATAAACAATTCGACCTTTTTATCTATCCCGATAAAAACCATGGTATTTTTGGCGGTAACACACGTTATCACCTTTACACCAAGATGACAAATTTTTTACTTGAAAACTTGTAGGCATAAATTTTTGATATTTACAGCTGATAAAAATTTAATTTAAACTCGATCAATACCTATGGCAAACACTGCCCAACTTAACAAGAAAGAACTTTGGGGTCACCCAATGGGACTTTACATTCTCTTCTTTACGGAAATGTGGGAGCGCTTCTCATACTATGGAATGCGAGGTATTCTAACTCTCTATGTTGCTGCATCTGCGACAGCCGTTGACCCTGGTCTGGGTTGGAGCAATAAAGATGCACTTTGGCTTTATGGTTGGTACACAATGCTTGTATATGTTATATCAATACCAGGGGGCTATGTTGCTGACAAATTTTTTGGGCAAAAGAAAACGGTTCTAATCGGTGGTATATTACTCTGCCTTGGACATGGAATACTTGCCATTCCTCAGGACTGGGCTTTTTTCACAGGATTAATACTAATTATTCTTGGTGTAGGTGGATTAAAACCCAATATCTCAACCATGGTAGGTGGACTGTATAAGCCTGGAGATATTCGCAGAGATAAAGGTTTTACGATATTTTATATTGGAATTAATATTGGTGCTTTCCTTTCAAGCATCTCTGTTGGGCTTGTTGCATATTATTATGGATGGCACTATGGTTTCGGACTTGCCGGTATTGGTATGCTAATTGGCCAAATTGTTTATATGGCAGGACAAAAGCACCTTGTCGGTATTGGTGAATTTATTGGTAGTGATTCTGGTGTCGATGCTGCAATTGCTAAAAAACCATTGACTAAAATTGAAAAAGACCGTGTAATAGTCCTCCTAATTTCTTTCCTTATAGTTGTTGTTTTCTGGGGTGCTTTTGAACAAGCAGGTGGACTGATGAACTTATACACTGATGCCAAAGTTGATCGCGGAATTGGTCTTACATGGTTAGAAGAAATACCTGCAGCAGTTTTTCAATCCTTAAATGCTGGATACATTATTATTTTTGGAACATTGGTAGCGGGTTTTTGGGCTACAAGAAAGAGAAAAGGAAAAGAGGCGTCTTCCCTGTTTAAAATGGCGATTGGAACAATCATCATGGGTCTAGGCTACATCTTCATGATGTTTGCTTCCAAAGAAGCTTCTTCTGAAGTATTTGGAAAAGCTGCCATGATTTGGATCTTCTTAGCATATTTATTTCATACAATAGGGGAGCTATCGACCTCACCTGTTTCACTTTCGTTTATCACGAAACTTGCACCTGCCAAGTACGCATCTATAATGATGGGAATCTATTTTGCTGCAACTGGTTTTGGAAATAAACTAGCTGGTTCAATAGGAGAAAGCTCTCAACTCGACCCCTACGCTGGCGAGTTGGTTGTGGCGAAAAATGAAGCTATTAAATTTATGGAGAAACAAGAGATTGAGATTAAAACCGAGGAAGGAATCACTAAGTTTAATGACTATCCTATTAATCTTGATAAAAATTTCTCTCTTAAAACTCAAGTCTATCTAGACAATGATAGTATAGTCTACAAAAGAATTAAATCTGGAAAAAGCATTAACTATCTATTCAGCCTTAAAGAAGAGGATAGAGAGAAACTACATTCTTACCTAAAAGAAGAATCTAGTACTGCTGAAAACCCACGTCATGCTCGATTAACCTTTGAGAAGGATGCTGATGCTGCTCAAAAAGCAGAGCATAGAGGAGATGGCAAAAATTATGGCGTTTCATTTGTCATTGAAGAACAGCAGAGCGAACAAGAATACAAGACCTTTATGTATCTGGTAATATTTACAGTTGCATTTGGTTTATTACTCTTATTATTCCTTAAAAAGCTTAAAAAGCTCACCCATGGTGCCGAGGATAAAGAAGGTGTTATCTCCGAAGAGACCGAAGGTTTTGATGTGGCAGCTGAATAAGAGACTCAAATTTTCACTTAAATCCCGCCAAAGCGGGATTTTTTTTTTGTCTAAACTATAAACCGTTAAGCCTTGTTTTAAAATATAAGGCAGGTATTTGCAGGCATACCATTCCAGATAAAGCCCGCTAAAACTTGTGAGCCTCACTAAATATAACTATATTTGAACAGAATTTAAAATCAATAAATTATAACTATGAACCATATTGGACTCGACAAAGAGCAATCAAAAAATCTCGCGCACAAATTAAATAATCTGCTAGCTGCTTATCAGTTATTCTACATCAACATACGTGGATTACACTGGAACATTAAAGGCGAAAAGTTTTTCGAGCTACACATTAAGTTCGAAGAGTTGTACAATGATTCCTTCCTAAAAATTGATGAAGTAGCCGAGCGCATTGTAACCTTAGGTGAAACACCTTTACACAGCTACACCGATTATCTGAAAACCAGTAGCATTAAAGAGGCCACCAATGTGAGCGAAGCACGCGAATCGGTACAAACGGTTTTAAACGGCTTTACCGAACTTTTAAAATTAGAGCGCGAAATCTTAAGCCTTTCGGCAGATGCAGAAGATGAAGGTACTAATGCCTTAATGAGCGATTACATTCGTGAGCATGAGAAAAGCGTTTGGATGTATTCAGCCTTTTTAAAATAAGAGCCATGAATTTTCACACACGTAAATGGGTCAAGCCCCAAGATCTCAATCCCAATGAAACCCTTTTCGGAGGACGTCTTTTGAGTTGGATTGACGAAGAGGCGGTGATCTACGCCATCGTGCAATTGGAAAACGAACACGTGGTAACCAAGTACATTTCGGAAATTAATTTCATCTCTGCCCCACGGCAAGGTGATATTATAGAATTAGGTATTGAAGCGACTAGCTTTGGCAAGACATCCATCACTATGAATTGTATTGTCCGTAATAAGCTTACGCGAGAAACGGTTTTAAAAATCGAGAAGCTAGTATTTGTAAATCTTGATAAAGAAGGTAAGCCTTTACCACATGGGAAAACCGAAATTAGTTATGTAAAAGATCGACTAAACGATTAATACACCTTTTTATACGAAACCGTATCGGTAAGACTTTCTAAGAAAGCAATAAGAGCGGCCTTGTCATCGGCAGATATTGTAAAGCCTTTAATAAGGTCGTTTTTTAATGGGTGCTGGCTTCCGCCAGAGGCGTAATGATCTATTACCTCACTTAAAGTAGAAAGGGAACCATCATGCATATAAGGTGCTGTTAACGCAATATTTCTTAGCAAGGCTACTTTAAACTGTCCTTCGTGTTCAGCCAAATTATTAGTCACCCGTGCCCGACCAGGATCAGCGGTATAGTCTTCGTACAAACCATTATTTTGAAAACTGAAGTCTGTGGTTAAAGGGAATTGATGACAGCTCGTACAACTTAAAGCCTCACTTTCAAAAAGCGCTAAACCTCTCTTCTCTTGATTGGTCAAAGCCATTGAATCGCCATAATAGTAGTACTCATCAAAAGCACTGCGATAAGAGACCAGAGTTCTTTCGTAAGTAGCAAGAGCTAAGCTTAAGGTATAGGCACTTACTGGTAAATCAAAAGCTTGTTGAAATTTTTCAGGATAATTGGCATCTGCCGCAACACGAGCGATAGCCTCGGTAAAAGGAAGGTCCATTTCGCGATGCTCTTCGATTGGCCCAATAACCTGACTTTCTAAACTAGGATTACCTCCATCCATAAAAAAGTAGGGATGCCAGCCTACATTAAACAAAGTGGGAGAATTGCGAGTGTGCAAACGCCCTTCCGTTCCTACACTCACTTTTAAGCCATCGCTAAAAGCTAAATTGGTGAGGTGACAAGAAGAACAAGAAATATCGAAATTGCGGCTCAGGATTGGATCGAAAAATAGATCTTCACCTAATTCTGCCCGTTCTTTAGTGATCAATTTGTCCGCCTCTAACTCCATAGTAGGGAAATGGGGAATGGCCAAATTTATCACGGTCTGCGAGTCATCAATGGTCACAGGCTCATCCTTGGCACAGGCAGCGAACAAAAGAAGGGAGAGGCTAATTAAAGCCACTCTCCCCTTCCAAATTTTATTAGTTGTTTTTATTGCCATTTTCCATTTTGCTAATGGTCATGGCTTGATCGAATTGATCCATCATTTTAATTCCCAGCGCTCTTCCTTCCCCCATCGACATGCTTAAAATTTCAGTAGTTAAATCTACCCCATTAAAAAACGCTTTATAGTCGATTGCCAGAAGCATGTTTATAGTTTCACCACCTAAAACATCGCTATGCACCATGGTGCTACGATCTTTTCTAAACTCGTTAGTACCTAAGTGATATTTAAACACTTGATCGTAAGTACCGTCGCCTTCGAAGTCTACCTCACCTTCAATTTTCACGAAGATATAGCCACTAGCCCAAGACCAATACATTCCTTCGGGCTGTGGACCTAAGGGGTGATTAGGATCGGAAAAATCAGTGGGTTGCACTCCGGTTGAGCCGTTCTCAGTATTGGAAGCCGAATCCACTCCAATACTAAAATTAAACATGTGAGCATGCCCTTCTTGAATGAAACCAAGATCAGACATAGTTACATCGGGACGAACTATTAAATACTCCGGACTAAGAGCCGTCATACCGCCGGCATCATCCATAATCACAGGTTTGGAAAGATAGAAGGTCGCTAAACTGTAACGTACCTTATAACCATTATCCAATGTATACTCCGTGTTTAAGGCAAAGTCTTGGTTGCCAAAATTAAAGTCGTAGTTTAAATTTACCTGCACATTTTTGTTTTCCACAGGAGGAGTTACCACCGGGTCATCTTCTTTACATGAGGTATTAAAAATCAGGGCGAGGGCCAATAGGCTTAAAAATTTTGTATTCATTTTTGGATTTTTTTAAGATTGAAATAGGGTTTGCAGCATTTAGGCAATCAATTGCGGTGGACGCCAAATCTTAAAAATTAAGGATTGTTCAAATAGAGGTTCACAGTAAAGACCTATCGTTTCTCTACGTCTAGGGAAATCAATAAACCCAATACTTTCACTAGTTTCGGCAAGAAAGTCATCTAACTTAAGCTCAAGCAGTGATAAAGGTGATTGCTCCTTCTGTTTTGCGGGCTCTAATAATTCGCGCAGCACGCACGAACCTTGACAATTATTATTGTCAACTTCCCGCATCTCACAGCTCTGACTGGCAATATCCTTCTGATTTACTTTAAAAAATGCGTAGCTCATAGACTGATGCAGATTTGCAGCCAGCATTATTAAGGAAAACCATATTGAGAACCATAAGCGCATAAGACAAAGCTACTGTAAAAAGAAAAAATTCTTGGTGAGTTTGCGCACCAATAACTTCCTTTGGAATAGACGTAAAAAAAGGCAAAGCCGTTGGCCAGAATTCGCAAATTTACTAAGCGAACTCTAAGCCACAAGCGCGACAAACATGGTAGTCAGCTTTATTGTAGCGCAGCCTACTACCTAAGGTTGACCAATAAAAGCCCACCGTTTTTAAAAACTGCCCTTTTACTAGATCCCCTGCTCGCAAGGAGTCAGAACCACAATTTGGACAATTTGCTTTGGCATTTTTGTTTTTACTTTGTTCTCCTTCCAGAACACGCAGAACCTGCAGTGCCTTTTCAAATGAGTCGTTAGGAACAGCAATAGCGTGGCCTCCGGGAAACTTGTGGTTCTCGTAAGTAGAACCCACATTATTTGCGTAAGCCTTTATTCCATTCTCTTGGAGCCTTGTCTTTAAAAGACTTGCATCCGTTTCATTGTCAAAGTCTTTGACTAAAATCAACATTGATAACATTTACTTCCCTCTGAACCAGCAAAATAACTAACAATATTTTACCTAAGATCTATTATTAATAAAAAAAAAGCGATGCTTTATAAGCATCGCTTTGATTATCAACGTATTAAAATATAAATTTAAAAACTAAATTGCCCCATCTTTAATCTCATCTACCACATCTGGATCCAATAAAGTAGAAGTATCTCCCAAATTACTAGTATCCCCTTCCGCTATTTTTCTTAAAATTCTACGCATAATTTTACCCGAACGCGTCTTGGGTAAACCACTAACGAACTGAATTTTATCGGGCTTGGCAATTCTACCAATTTCCGCTACTACCGTCTCTACGATCTCTGCGCGTAATTTATCGGGATTTGTGGGTGGTTCTTTAGTAATGACATAAGCGTAAATCCCTTGTCCTTTAATGTCGTGCGGATAACCCACTACCGCACTTTCGGAAACAATATGATCGTTAGAATTGATAGCGTTCTCAATTTCCGCTGTACCAAAACGGTGGCCACTGACATTAATTACATCATCTACTCTACCGATAATTCGGTACATGCCATTCTCATCGCGGCGTGCCCCATCACCTGTAAAGTAATAACCTTCATAATGAGAGAAGTAGGTGTTTTTACAGCGCTCATGATCGCCATAAGTAGTGCGCAACATACTAGGCCAAGGGAAGCGCATGGCTAAATAGCCTTCTTCACCATTACCTTCAATTTCCCTTCCTTCTTGATCTAATAACACAGGCTGAATACCCGGTAATGGGTAGCCCGCAAAAGATGGCTTCATAGGACTATGTGCTCCTAATCCAGAAATCATAATTCCACCCGTTTCGGTTTGCCACCACGTATCTACAATTGGGCATCTTTCCTTACCCACGTGGATATGATACCATTCCCAGGCTTCCTCATTAATGGGCTCGCCCACTGTTCCTAAAGTTTTTAAGGAGTACAGACCATAACTTAAAACATGATCTTCTCCTTTAGCCATTAAGGCACGAATAGCGGTTGGCGCGGTATAAAATTGATTTACACCATGCTTATCGCATACCTGCCAAAAACGACCTGGATCGGGGTAAGTAGGAACCCCTTCAAACATTACTGTAGTGGCGCCATTTAATAGCGGTCCGTAAACGATATAGCTATGTCCGGTAATCCAACCGATATCGGCCGTACACCAATATACATCACTTTCATCATATTGGAACACATTCATAAAGCTATAGCCGGCATAAACCATATAACCACCACAAGTGTGTACTACCCCTTTGGGTTTCCCGGTGCTACCAGAAGTGTATAGAATAAAGAGCATATCCTCGCTATCCATCGGTTCAGCCGGACAAAGCCTATCGGCGGTTGCCAATTCTTCGTGCATCCAAAAATCGCGACCTTCTTGCATTTTAACATTCCACTGGGTACGCTCGGCCACTAAAACCGATTCTACGGAAGTGCAAGTTTTAAGTGCCTCATCTACCACTGCCTTGCAAGGTATCTCCTTGGCACCGCGATACATACCATCGGCAGTAATTACCATTTTACAAGCCGAATCGTTAATACGATCCGCTAAAGCATGAGCCGAAAACCCTGCAAATACCACCGAATGCACGGCACCAATGCGAGCACAAGCTAAGACAGAAACCGTTAACTGTGGAATCATCGGCATGTAAATAGCCACGCGATCGCCCTTAGTGATCCCATGTTTCTTAAGCACATTCGCCGTTTTACAAACCTCTTCATGCAATTCACGATAGGTCATGCGCACAAATCTTTCTTTGGGATCATTGGGTTCCCAAATTAAGGCTAGTTTATTACCACGCGATTCTAGATGTCGATCTAAGCAGTTTTCCGTAATATTAAGCTTGGCTCCTATAAACCACTTTACATCAGGACCTTTGAAATCCCACTCTAAGGTTTTATCCCAAGGCGCTTGCCACTGATAATTACTGGCAATTTCAGCCCAAAACTCTTCGGGTTTTTCGGTACTTAAAGCGTACTGCTCGTGGTATTCCTCGATGGAATGAATGCGGTATTTTGCTTTCATATATTCTAATTTGTCTGTTTATAATTTGGATGAATTGCTTCTTTAATTTCTTCTACAATAGTGGGATCATCAATGGTTGAAGGAATACTAAACTCTTCTTCATTGGCAATCGCTCTAATTAACTTACGTAAGATTTTACCCGATCGTGTTTTCGGCAATCGCCTTACTTGGACCACTGTTTTTAAGGCCGCTACAGGACCAATCTCTGATCTGATCGAAGATATGATTTCATTACCGATCTCCAAAAAGTTTTGCTGACTCTGCTGCACCACCACCAAAGCCAAGGGAATCTGTCCTTTTAGTTCGTCATTAACTCCGACCACGGCACATTCGGCCACCAAGGGGTGCGCGGCTACTACCTCTTCCATTTCTACGGTAGAAAGACGATGACCTGCCACGTTAATTATATCGTCTACCCTGCCGGTGATAAATAGGTAGTTGTCTTCATCTTTAAAACCACCATCTCCACTAAAATAATAGCCGGGAAAGCGACTTAAATAACTATTCTTAAAACCTTGATCTTGCTGCCAAAGAGTGGGTAAGCAACCAGGAGGCAGCGGAAGTTTAACCGCCACATAACCCTCGGCACCTGCCGGTTTCTCTTCGCCTTCTTCATCTAAAATTCGTAAATCATAACCGGGCACTGCTTTCGCCACCGACCCTTCTTTTATGGGTAAGAGCTCTAGTCCTGCCAAATTAGCCAACATAGGCCAACCGCTTTCCGTTTGCCACCAATGATCAATTACAGGAATACCGAGCTGTTTGCGGGTCCAAGTTAAAGTTGCCACATCGCAACGCTCGCCCGCTAAAAACTGCAAACGCAAGGAACTTAAATCGTAAGCCTTAATAAACTCGCCATTAGGGTCTTCCTGACGAATGGCGCGAATAGCCGTGGGTGCGGTAAACATTACATTTACCTTATACTCGGAAATTACTCGCCAAAAAGTGGAAGCATCGGGAGTTCGAATGGGCTTTCCTTCGAAAAGAATAGTCGTAATTCCACTAATAAGCGGGGCATATACAATATAAGAATGCCCCACCACCCAGCCGATATCGGAAGCCGCCCAAAATACATCGCCGGGCTTTAAACCATAAATTTTTTCCATACTGTAACGCAAGGCCACGGCGTGACCTCCATTATCGCGTACCACGCCTTTAGGCTTACCAGTCGTTCCGCTGGTGTATAAAGTATAGAGTGGATCGGTGGCTTCCAATGGGGTACAACCCACGCTTTCCGCAGATGCGACCATAGTTTCAAAATCGATATCATAATCTTTACTCGGTACCAAAGCACCAAGCTTACGCTGAAAGATCACCACATTCTGAACTTTGTGTTCTGCTAAGGCAACAGCCTTATCGACCATTGGCTTATAGGGAATAATACGATCTACCTCAATGCCAGAAGAAGCTGTTACAATAAGCTTTGGCTTTGCATCATCAATGCGAATAGCCAATTCGTGTGGAGCAAAGCCACCGAACACTACGGAGTGTATAGCGCCTAAACGCGCACAGGCTAGCATGGACATTACGGCCTCGGGAATCATAGGCATATAGATGACTACCGTATCACCTTTTTGCACCCCTAACTTTTTAAGGCCGCCCGCTATTTTTGCCACGCGATCGCGCATTTCGCGAAAGGTATAGGCCCGCTTGGTTTGGGTTACGGGCGAATCGTATTGCAAGGCAATTTGATCGGCGCGCCCATTTTCTACGTGGAAGTCGAGGGCCAAATAAGCCGTATTCGTATAGGCGCCTTTAAACCAGCGATACAAACCATTTTCGTCGATACTTAAAACCTGATCGGCGGGTTTATACCAGTCGAGGGCTTGCGCCTGAGCCGCCCAAAACCCCTCGGGGTCTGAGATGCTATTTTGATATTCTTCTTGATAATTCATGGTGAGGTGATTAATTCTTTGATCTTTTGCACTAGGTCTTTATTGGAAAAAGGTTTGTGTAGATATAGGTCAGCACCCACTTCGTAACCTTTTTCTTCGTCGCTTTTTTTGCTTTTCGCAGAAAGGAAAATAACCTTAGGCGCATGTTCCTTGGCTTTGATGTATTGGCAAACTTCATAGCCATCTACATCGGGCATCATAATATCTAAAAGCACTAAGTCAGGAGCTGTGCTATCTACTAATGTCTTAGCCTCCGTGCCGTTACGTGCTATATAAACCTCATAACCTTTGCGTTTAAAAAGATATTCGAGGGACATTAGTATGTTTATTTCGTCATCAACAATCAGAATTTTACTAGACATATTTTAGCTCTTGAGGGGATTTTTAGTATACTGCGGCAAAGTAAAGCACAAGCTGGTTTCTCCCTTTGCGGTAGATTCGACCCAAATTTTACCGCGGTGCATTTGCACGATGTTTTTACAGATAGCTAAACCTAAACCACTGCCAGAAGGCTTGCGTCGGGTTTGATCGCGCACTTGATAAAACTTATCGAAAATAATTTCATGATCTTCAACGGGAATACCACTGCCATTATCGAAGATAGATACTTTAACACTGTCCTCTAATTGAATAGCGGAAGCCCTTACTAAACCGCCATCTGTGGAAGCGAACTTTAGGGCATTGCCTAAAAGATTGGTGATTACCTGTGCAATTCGGTCGGAATCGGCATAGGTCGCTTTAAGGGAATCATCAATATCACAAACGAGATCGATGCCCTGCTTAAGCGCCATGGCCTGGTAATTCGCCACAGCATTGCGAATTAAATCGCCCACTTGCACCTTCGTAAGCGATAGTTTTTGGTTGCCGCTTTCAAATTTTTCTAAATCGAGAACATTGCTAATTAAACGGGTAAGCCTGTCGCAATCGGCCACAATATTATCTACAAACATTTGTCGATCGGCTTCGGGCATTTCGGGGTCGTCTTGTAACAATTCTGCCTGCGAGCGAATAGCTGTTAATGGGGTGCGCAGCTCGTGCGTAACAGTGTATAAAAACTCATCTTTTAAATCGGCAAATTCGAGGAGCTTATCGTTCGCTTCTTGTAATTTTTCAGTAGCCTTTTTTAGTTGGTCGCTCCGTTTACTGAGTTCTTTATTGAGGAGTAATACCTTTTTACTTTCCTCTAAAATATCAAGTACTTCCCTTTGACTAAGTTCTTCCTTTTGCACCACCGAAGCAATCATAATTTTGGCACTAGCCGGACCAATTGTTTCTGACAGTAGACGTTCGGCGTAAGTGATCATGCGACCATCGGCCAAAGGAGCCGAGAGCCAGTTTATATTGTTGAGCCGGGCATAGCGTTCTAAAACCTCTTCTGTACGGTGGCTGCCTAAAAAGTTAACTAAGAGCGCCTTCATATTGGGAAAGGGTGCAGTGCCACGGTACAAACTGGGGCTGTTTTCTTTGGTTCCAAACTTGTCGGCTGCTACAAAAAGTAAGGCTTGGTTTTGCTCTTCAAGGCTGGAATCTAATCGCAGAGAAAGGAAAATAAAAAGAATGGTATTACAACCTAAACTTAAAAAGCTCGCGGCCGAAAAAGTTGAAAGCCCCATTATGGTGGCAATATTCGCGGCTGAAAAAGGAGAGTTGAGCCAATAATTGAGCTCTAAAATTTGGGCCAGATTAGGCATCACTAAAAAGTAAAACCATATCACAAATCCCAAACTAATACTCCAATAAGCCGCTGGTCTTTTCGCGTCTCGCCAATAAAGGCCCCCTAAAAAAGCCGGGGCAAACTGACTCATTGCTACAAAGGAAATCAAACCTATGCTCACTAGGGAATTGCTTAGGGCCATAAAGTGATAATAGAGATAAGCGAGAATAATTATTAAGGCAATGGCCAATCGTCTTAAATTAATGATACGCTGGGTGGCAGGCTTATTTTTTACCGCAAAATAAGGCACCAAAAGATAGGTGCTGATCATATTACCCAAAGCCAAAGTTGACACGATAATCATGGAAGTAGAAGCCGAAAGTCCACCGAGAAAAGCCAAAGTTGCAAGCGCATCTCCCGAAAGGATTTTACTGACACTCAATAGGTAGAAATCGCTATTTACCTCGGGACTTAGAACTTGTCCCATGAAGGCAAAAGGCAAAACGAAAAGGTTAATTATTAGCAAGTATAAAGGAAAGAGCCACAATGATTTAGTAATATTCTTTTCACTGTTATTCTCTACAATTCCCATTTGAAACTGCCGCGGCAATAGCATAAATGCGAAGGCCGAAATTAACAAGGTACTTATCCACTCAGATCCCTGCGCATCTAGCGAAAGCGACTGAAAGTTTAGCCAAGCCTGATCGAATTGAGGGTGTTTTACAAAACTTTTGATAGCAATAATTCCCACCACAACAAAGGCGATGAGTTTAAAAAGACTTTCAAAAGCAATTGTACCAATTAGCCCCGCCTTGGGACGATTTCCTTGGACATAGCGCGTTCCAAAAGCAATGGTAAAAACAATCATTACAAGGCTCACATAAAGTGCGGGGTCGGCCGTGATTAAACTGGGCTTTAACTCGGCTTCCGCCAAGAAACTGAAACTTTCACTTATCGCCTTAATTTGCAGAGAGATATAGGGTAAGATCCCTAAAAGAGATAGCATAGCAACTAAGGCACCAAGAGCCTGACTTTTACCATAGCGTGCGGCAAGGAAATCGGCGAGGGAGCTTATGCCTTGACTATTTTTAAGGCGAAATAATTTTTTAGAAACGGGGTACCATAGGAATAAAGCTAAGGTGGGGCCGAGATAAATTAAAATAAAACTTAGTCCTGAATTGGCAGCTCTACCGATACTGCCGTAAAAAGTCCAAGCGGTGCAATATACAGCAAGAGCTAAGGCATATACATAAGGCATCCAAGGTTTAAAAGCGCTGCCACTCAGTTTGCGCTCGAAAAACCAGCCCGCTAAAAATATAAGTAGGAGGTATAAAATCCCTATGACTACTAAAGTGTAAAACATCTATTTCTCTTCTAGCCTTTTAGACCATTTATATAGAAAGGCAATCATTATTACCCACAAGAAAAAAAGATACAGGCTATAGGCCCATAGTGAAGAAAAGAAGCCCCAAAAAAGTGGTGATAAGAGCAGCAGCAGGCAAAAAACTAGCAGTGCATTGAGAGCGTAAACCTTTTCCATTTTTCAAATTAACCTTTTTCTATTTAAAACCACACTGATAAAAATCAGAAAAAAGGGCTGCCCGCGGACAGCCCTAAATATTGTTTATCTAATGCGCTACCGCATCGCCAGCGCCAGAAGGAATACGAATTTCTTCTACCAGCTCTTGCACTTCTTCAGGGGTTTCGGGCGTAAATTTCATTACCACAATACTTACAAAGAAGTTAACCAGCATACCCACTGTTCCGAAACCTTCAGGTGAAATACCAAACCACCAGTCTTCTTTGCCTCCGCCTCCAAAAAGGTCGAACTTAAATTTAAGGATGTAAAAAATGGTAATCAGCAAGCCGGTAACCATACCTGCAACCGCACCTTCCTTATTCATCTTTTTGTAAAAGATTCCCAAAATAATAGCCGGAAAGAAGGAGGCAGCCGCTAAACCAAAAGCCAAGGCTACCACAGCCGCGACATAATCTGGGGGATGAATACCAAAGTAACCTGCAACCGTAACGGCTACAAACGCAGATAAACGCGCCGCTAACAATTCACCACGATCAGAGATATTAGGTCTTAATTGTTTCTTCAATAAATCGTGCGAAATAGAAGTGGAGATAACTAGTAGCAAACCAGCAGCAGTAGATAAAGCCGCCGCTAAACCACCGGCTGCAACTAATGCAATTACCCAAACTGGAAGATTGGCAATTTCTGGATTAGCGAGAACGATGATATCACGATCTACGAACAATTCGTTCTCGTTCGTCATATCTGGATTGGCTACAATTTGGTTTCCTTGTGGACCAACAGCTCCTGCAAACAAAGGCGCTTTACCGTTTACTGCACTACCGGGTCGGTATTGTACAAGGCCATCATTATTTTTGTCGGTCCAAGCTAAAAGATGCGTTTTTTCCCAGTTCCCTACCCATGAAGGTAAATCGCTATACGCTTTTCCCTCAACGGTTTGAATCAAGTTGGTACGGGCAAAAACTGAAATGGCTGGGGCGGTGGTATATAGAATTGCGATAAAAGCCAAGGCATAACCTGCAGACTTCCGGGCATCGCGAACTTTGGGCACGGTAAAGAAACGTACAATTACGTGCGGCAATCCAGCGGTTCCTAGCATCAGGGCAGCAGTAATAAAAAATACGTCTATTTTATCTTTCGAGCCATCGGTATAAGCCGCAAAACCTAGATCAGTATTTAATTGGTTCAGTTTTTCTAGGAGAAAAGTACCATCAGCCATTTTTCCTCCCATGCCAATTTGTGGGATAATATTGCCCGTGAGCATCATAGAGATAAAGAAAGCAGGCACCATAAAGGCGAAAATTAATACTACATATTGGGCTACCTGGGTGTAAGTAATTCCTTTCATCCCTCCGAGTACGGCGTAAATTAAAACGATAATCATCCCAATGATTACGCCGGTGTTTACATCTACCTCTAGGAAACGTGAAAATACTACTCCTACTCCACGCATTTGCCCTGCCACATAGGTGAAGGATACAAATAAGGCGCAGATAATAGCAACAGTACGGGCTACATTGCTATAATAGCGGTCGCCAATGAAATCAGGAACAGTAAATTTCCCAAACTTACGTAGATAGGGTGCTAAGAGCAGTGCCAGTAAAACGTAGCCACCCGTCCAGCCCATTAGGTACACCGAACCATCGTAACCCTGGGTAGAAATCAATCCCGCCATAGAGATAAAAGAGGCGGCACTCATCCAATCGGCCGCTGTTGCCAAGCCATTGGCTAAAGGCGAAACACCACCACCCGCAACGTAAAATTCTTTGGTAGAACCGGCTCTACTCCAAATGGCAATACCAATATAAATAGCAAAGGTGATCCCTACAATTATGTAGGTCATAACTTGAATATCCATAATTTTTTTGCTTTTAACTATTATTTTTCTGTGTAACCGAATTTGGCGTCTAACTGATTCATTTTACGCACGTAAACAAATATTATAATCACAAAAGTGATAATAGATCCTTGCTGTGCAAACCAAAAGCCGAGGGGAAAACCGCCCAGTTTAAACTGGTTTAGGAAATCAACAAAAATGATTCCTGCTCCGTAGGAAACTAAAAACCAAATACTGAGTAAAATGGCTAGAAGTTTAAGATTGGCGCGCCAGTATTTATGCGCTTTGGTGTGATCTTTCATAGAAGTATTATTAAAATTGATTGAAACTAAATTGAGATAGCAGTAAATGAGCGATTCGAATTATAGGTAGATCATCGCTTGCAAGGTCACTTCCGGCTTATACTCGATCGCGTCGAGATTAGTAAAGTCAGGACGATGACGGTAGTTTAAAGTTAGTTTTGAGTGATGGCCCGCTAGGAACATATTCAGTCCTAGATCAAAAACCGTTACCGGCACTTGATTGCCATTACTATCTTTCAAACCTTCGAAATCGCTGTAAATAAGCGCGGCATAAGGCTGCCAAACCAATTGCTCATTTTTCTTAGGAAGCATATAGCCCACTTGCGTGTAGATGCTTGTACCGGTGCCTAGGGTTGGAAAAGAATTTCCGCGCAAGCTACCTGATACGGTAGAACCATCGGCGGGATTAAGAATACCAATATTGCGCACATTATTCGGACCGAAGTCGTTAAAATAAGCCGCGGCATAAGCAGTAATTGCCCCACCTTTGTTAAGGGGCATGTCTAAAAAGGCATCTACTGAAAATAGATTCATATCGTGTAATACGGTGTCGCCCGCAGCATTGGTAGACCACATTGCCTCATTATTATTGATAAAGCCGGCACCGATATTAAAGACCTTTTTCGTACCGAGATAAGAACCTACTCGATAAGGCAGAAGATTACTTTCCGTATCCCAAAACTCATATTGAAAATAGCCTTCCAATACCTTGGATACATTACCGGGATTATAATTTGAGCGCTCGAAGGCAATTGTGTTTGCCGTATTGGTTTCGAAAGGGTCATTAACGGCCACTTGATAGGCTAATTTCCCAAATTTACCTTTGGCGAAAATTCCCAACTTACGGGCAAACTGGTCAGTTGCCTCGATGGTCGCCCAGTTTAAGATGGGGGCATCCATGGTCATTAAGTTTAGGGTAGAAGCATTGGTTAAACGGCTTAAGCCATTCCAGTAATGGAGGCCACCGCCGATATGCAGATATTTTGAGAATACGGTATAATCTAACCAAGCATCATGCATGTAGATCTGGGGCTTTTTCCCGTCGGTACCGAGATAGCCGCCACTCATAGCATTTTGGTTATTGATACCGAAGTGAGTTAAGATTAAAAAACGCTTGTCGAGTTGGGCATACATCAAAAAGCGCGAACGACGTAATCCCACATCGGTAGTTGCATTTTGGGCCTGCCCCACCCGAGTACTGCCATTATTGTTTTGATTGTAACGAAGCCACACTTGGTGCCAGGTTATAAAGCGGAAATACTTATCGCCCTTTTCGTCGAGCTTCACTTTAAGCCCACCGTCGTATTCGCTGTAACCCTGCGAGTAGGCTAAACCACTAGTAAATAGGGAAATGAAAATAAATAGTAGTGTTTTTTTCATCTGTTTGGATTTGGTTGCATCCGAAAAGAAACCTCCCTTTTCGTTTCTCGAAGGTTCGGATTAAAATGCAAATCCAAAAAATGAATATAGTTAACTGCTAAGTTATCTATACTTTCTAGTATTTATCAATCTTTGAAGCGCTCCCAGCGGATAAGCATATACTTGTCGCCTAGCTCGGTGAGCACCATACCAGCACCCTTTAAATTAAGGGGATCACTGTAATATTTTATTAACTCTGCATGCGTTAATATCTTGTAGGTTGGATGATAGGCGCGGTTTTCGGGTCGCTTCACCTTATGCTGCTTTACCCAGTTTATTACACTTACGTGGGATACTCCTAAGATGCGTTCAATTTCTCGATAAGACAATCCTTCTAGGTAAAGTTGTAAGGCTTTAGTAACATAGTAATCATCGATGCGCTTCCCTTTTCTTTCAACCGTAAAATGATAATTGCACTGCTTACAACGATAGCGTTGTCGTTCTTTAACTACCCCACTCTTAACCGATTGATCGCCTCCACAGCTAGGACAAATTCGTTCCATTTTAAAATAAATATACCTTTTTAGCAAAGATATACCAATTTAGCAAATAAGTGTTATAGCTACATTTATTTTGATTCGAGAAACGGTTCCAAGCTGAATGAGACGGATAATCATCCGATTTAGGACAAAAAAAAAAGCCCCCATAAAGTGGAGGCTTCAAAGAAGTTAATCTCTATTACTAGAAAGGATATTTATTCTCTTCAATAAGTTTCGCCGCAATACGACGACGAAGTTCTTTTACATTTAAAGGATTAGCCGCTTTGGTAAAGCGCTTTAAGCCCATTAACATCATGCGCTGTTCATCACCATCAGCGAAGCTGTAAATGGCTTCGCGTCCAGCTCTGCCCACATTTTCCATAGCATTATGTAAGTATAAACGCGCCATGTCGATTTCTACCGAGGCGTTTTCCTCTCCTTTATTCTTCGCTACTTTTTCGGCTCTAAGAATACCACTCTCGGCAGCGTAAATCTCAATAAGCATATCAGCAGCGTTCATAATAATCTCTTGTTCGTCTTCGAGATTCATACCAAAGGTTTCAACCGCTTTGCCGGCTACCATTAACACAGACTTTTTAAGCTTTACGATAATCTCTTTTTCCTCGGTAAATAACACGCTGTAGTCTGGAGTATCGAAAGATGGAATATCCATTAGTTCACTAGCCACAGCCATAGCAGGACTCATTAAGTCCATTTCCCCTTTCAGGGCCTTTTTCAGCAGCATGGCTACGCTATGTAAGCGGTTAATTTCGTTGGTACCTTCGTAGATGCGCGCAATGCGAACATCGCGGTAAGCTGCTTCCAGAGGGGCATCGGCACTGTAACCCATACCACCGTACATCTGCAAACCTTCGTCGGAAACATAGCTTCCTACTTCTGAACCTAATACTTTCAGGATGGCACATTCGATAGCGTACTCTTCTACCCCGCTAAGTTTAGCGTTTTTCGGCTCCATTCCTTGCTCTTGTAGACGAATGATATGGTTTTCGATATCCTGTCCAGCACGGTAAACTGCTCCTTCGGCAACCCACGTACGCGTAAGCATTTCGGCCATTTTAAACTGTAAGGCACCAAAAGAAGAAATAGCCACGCCAAATTGCTTGCGCTCATTAGCATAAGAAACCGAGTGCGTAATTACGCGACGAGCGGCATCCATACAGGCTACCGCTAGTTTGATACGACCGTAATTTAAAGAGTTCATGGCAATTTTAAATCCACCATTGCGCTCGCCTAAAAGTGCTGAAGCATCTACTTCACAGTCGTTAAAGAATACCTGGCGGGTAGAGCTTGCGCGGATACCCAATTTATTCTCTTCCTCTCCGAAACTCATCCCCGGATTACCTTTTTCTACGATGAAAGCAGTGAGGTATTTATCATTTTCAATGCGTGCAAATACGGTGAATACATCGGCAAAGCCGGCATTTGAAATCCAAATTTTTTGTCCGTTGATTTTATAGGTCTTCCCATCCGCACTCAACTCGGCTTTAGTCTTGCCTGAGTTAGCATCAGAACCTGCACCTGGCTCGGTAAGACAATAAGCACCCATTAATTCGCCCGTGGCTAGGCCTGGTAAATATTTCTGGCGTTGGTCTTCATTGCCGTATAATAAGATAGGCAAAGTCCCGATTCCCGTATGGGCTCCAAAGGCAGTGGACAAGGAACCCGAAACTCCTGATATGCGATCGCAAACCAACATGGAGGTATTAAAATCCATTCCTAAACCGCCATAGGCTTCTGGTACTGAAATCCCTAACAAACCAAGCTCTCCAGCTTTTTTCATGATTTCCTCGGTGAAGGCATAATCTTTATTCTCAAAGCGTTCACGATGTGGTAAAACTTCTTTTTCAATAAAGTCGGTGGTGGCTTGCGCCATCATTCTTTGCTCCTCAGAAAAATCTTCGGGGGTGAAAACTTCATCCATTTCTACGGGACGAATTAAAAACTCGCCTCCCTTAAGGAATTCTTTTGTTAGAGTATCTGCCATGGTTTAATTTTTTGGATTGCTTCAAAAGTAGTAAATTTTATTATGCATGCATAGTTAATTGAATATTTTTTTGGCACGCTCATCCAAAACATTCGACAGACGGAAGACCCGCGCCAGGGATTGCATGGAAAACCCGCCAGATAGGAACCTTAGCGAGCAGTAAAGGCGCAGCGACCACAGGAAGCCCCGCCAGCGCGTTGTGAGATTAGGTTTTAACCTGAGGCCTAATTTTACATCGAATTCAGGTTTTTAGCTGGGGGATTTGGAAGGAAAGCCCGGAACCTTGGTTCGGCGCCCATAAAAAAAGGTGCTCCTTGCGAAGCACCTTCCATTGCAGAGTATCCTAATCTACAGATCTTACCAGTGGTAGGATACGCCCAACTGACAAGAGTAGGGACTTTGATTGGTTTGGAAAAGCCGATTCTCGAGTAGCTGTTCTTGCAAGCGTATACGTGTAAAAACGGACCACTGTTGGTTAATTTTAAAGGAAATTGCAGGCTGCACTAATAAGGCCAAGCTAAAGGCCTCAGCGCGAGCGTAATTCTCGTCGTTTATAGCCAGGGCTTGTTGCACACTTACGCCCGCGGCCAACGAAAGGGTCCACGAGCCGAACTGACTTTGGAAGCCATAAAGCAGCGGCAGCTCAGCATATTGAAAGCGGATTTGTTGTGATTTTGGATAGCTAATTTGGTAATCGTTGCTATCGATATTAAGCACAATGCTCGTATCTATTACAGTTTGAAAAGTAGTATCGTACTCGTAATGTCCGGCATTGATGGAGTCGATTACCCACATAGCACGCACCATGGCCACTTGGCGACTGTTAGTAGTTAACAACCAAGTGCTGTCGATTAAAGTCTTATTTTCCAACATATTGTATTCATACTGACGGTAATCTTGACTAAAACTAAGGCCACCTTGGAAGAACCAATTATTTCTATTCCACTGGAAATCGACGGCGGCTTGGAAACCGAAACCGGCTGGGTTGGCAAAATTGGTTGCCCCCCCTAATGCGAAGTTCACTGCTTGTAATTTGAAGCCTGTGGCGGGATTAATGAAATCGTCATCGTTAGCCGCAATACTTTCTACGGCAGCGTCAAGGCTATCCTCCTCGGAAAGCGCCTCATCGCTCTGCGCACTACTATCCGAAAGAATACTGGCGTTTACAGTCAATGGATTTTGATCGCTTGGTATAGAGTCGCTAAAGGCCGGACTTGCTTGATCTAGGATATTGGTCGGAGTTGGATCGCCAAGGACCACACTATTACCAGTCTCTTCCACTCCTTCATTTTCAAATTGCTCTGCTACACCCAACTCGGCTTGGCTGGGCTTGCTATTATTTGGGCTCAGCGCCATTTTCTCAAACTGCTTATCGTTTACAGCTAAATCATTTACCCTTGCAGCGCTTTGTTTTTGCTCCACGGCAGATGCGCTCGAAGTTGTATTTACGGCAGTTTGAGCGGCAAGCGGTGCAGTCGTATTATGATTGGTTCCGTCACTTTCGGAAAAGTTAAGAGTAGCAGCCGAATTTTCACGGGGATTTTTATTCTGGTTAGTAGTACTAGCAGGTTCTATTTCTTGCTCGGCAATATTTTCAGCAGGATTAACCTGAGCATTAGACTGTGCATCTTTTTCTTCCGCTGCGGGAATCGGAGCTGTTATATGGGTCGAAGAAGATATTTCTTCTTGCGTATTGTGGTTTTGATTGGTCGTTTCGGCCACTGGACTTGTAACCCACCAAAGTACCGCACTACTTATAATTAGTGCCAAGGAAAGTATCGTAATTTTTACAGTGCTCGTAAAAAACGGCTTGGCTTGAAGGCTTGGGGTATTGGCAATCATTTGCTCCATGGCAGCCCAATCAGCAGCACTAGGTCCCTCTGCGGAAGAGCCCAATTTATCGCTTAATTTTTTCCAATGTTTAGCCATTATACCACTCGTTTTAAATTGCTCATAGAAATGAGCTTTCCTTTTAAAATTTCTTTTGCTGAAGCGAGATAGCGTTTCGAACTTCGTTCGGAGCAATTTAATTTCTCTGCTATTTCGTGATGCTTATATCCTTCAAATTCATAGAGACTAAAAACCAGTCTCTCGTTTTCTGGTAATTTGAAGATCAGCTCCTTTACATCATTAAGGCTTAGTTCATCCATTACTGAAGCCAGGCCCTTACCTATTTCAATTTCCTCGAAGTCTTCATCGGCTTCTTTAAAATCAGTTTGTTGTTGGTAGTTTTTGTTTTTACGAAAATCGTCGATGGCACTGTTTACCATAATGGTGGCAATCCAGCTAAAAAAATCGCGCTCCTCGTCGTAGTCTTTTAGGTTGAGTAGTACTTTTAAAAAACCTTCATTTAAAAGGGCAACCGCATCTTCACGATTGCGTTTATAACGAAAACAGATTGCCAATAAATACGCAAAGCAATGCTGATAAAGTTCAGACTGTGCTTTACGATCATTCTTTATACACTTATGTATAATTTTGATTGGGGGGCTGTTCATGCGCCATAAAGGTAAGAAAGCAGCGGAAGTAAATCCGCCACTTTCTATAAAGAGCAATTATTCAACTATTAAACGCAAGGTTTTAGAAGCGGTTTTACTACTTACTCTTACTAAATAAGCACCAGATTCTAGACCTTTGATTTCGGCCGTATTGCTAGTCGGTTGAAAGTCAATTAACTTCTGACCACTAATACTATACACCTCAACGTTTTGCACGTTTAAACTAGCATCCCAGCTAAGGTTTGCTTTATCAGCAGCAGGGTTAGGATAAAGACTTAAAGAAGACTCTAGTACTTTTTCTTCTAAACCTATTGTGGCTGGATCAATTACATTAATGGTAAAACCAGTCATGCCTTTGTAAACTAAGTTTCCGTTGGCATCGAAGCCGATAGAATCGCAGTAAGTGCTTACGCAAGTGTCAATACCGGCGCTATCTACCGCAGTGATAGTTAAACAAACACCGTATACGCCTACTGTAGTATAAGTATGACTTGGGTATTGCGCGCTTATAGTAGTACCGTCGCCAAAATCCCAATCGTAGCTTACAATGTTTCCAGTAGAACTAGAGTTCTCCCATAAAACAAGTTGACCTTGGAATAAACCAGAATTTACGGTGTCAACAATATAATTAGCACCACAAGTAATAGGCGTTGGGTTTCCACTAGATCCAGATCCACCAGTATTACCAATAGAATCGCAAGTAGCCGTGCAAAGGCTGTCTACACGAGAGTAACAAAAAGATACACCATTCGGGTAATTCGAGCTGCTGAAAGAAATACTATCGTAGCTGGAAGAGGTAAATCCTGCAGTTGTTACACCATTAATGGTCATAGTTGAAGGAATACCGGCTGGTAAGCTAGTGCGAGAAAATTCTAACAATGAAATTGCCTCAATAATATAGGTTGTATCTATCGCTGAAGCAAAAGTGAAGGTGTTAAAAAGCACTTCGCAAGCGCTGGGTGGACAAGCCAAGCTTAGGCTTGTATTAATAGAAGGAGTATTGGGGCTGTAAACATCAGTACCCCACACTACATTACCACCGCAATCTTTGGTTGCCCAAAAGATGGTATCCATGGCATTCAAATTGCCAATCCAAAAAGTCGCTTCACCATTATTATTGGTGTACGTATAAGTATCATAGCTTTCAAAGGTGGGAGGGTTTTGATAACCATTGCCAAAAAAGGCGGCCGGAGAAGAATAATAGAATACCGCTACGCCAGGTTCTGCGAAACTCGCGCTATCCGTCACATTTACGGTGAGATTGTTTTGGGCAACTGCGCCAAAACCGAAGGCCATTACGGCCATGAGTACTAATTTTTTCATTTTACTGAGTTTTAATTGTTTCTACATTAGGGTATACGTAAGTGCAGAAGAAAAAGGGACAGACTAAGCAAAAAAAAATCACAATTAAATGCTCTCTAAAATTTGCGAAAGAAAAAAACCCAGCCGTAATGACTGGGTTTTTGGTTAAGTATCGCTTTGCATTTCCATAAGATGGGATTGAAAATGCTTCTTTATTCAATAATTAACCGTAAGGTTTTAGATGCGGTTTTGCTGCTTACTCGTACTAAATAAGCACCTGATTCTAGTCCAGAAATTTCAGCCGTATTGCCGCTCGGTTGGAAGTCGATTAACTTCTGCCCGCTAATGCTAAACACTTCAATATTCTGCACATTTAAACTGGCATCCCAGCTAAGCTTAGCTTTATCCGAGGCAGGGTTAGGGTAAAGACTCAAAGACGATTCTAGAACTTTATCTTCTAAACCTACGGTGGCCGGGTCAATTACATTGATGGTAAAACCTGTCATGCCTTTGTAAACCAAGTTTCCGTTGGCATCGAATCCGATGGTATCGCAGTAAGTGCTAACGCAAGTGTCGATTCCTGTGCTATCTACGGCAGTGATTGTAAGACAAACATTGTAAACACCTACTGTAGTATAGTTATGACTGGGGTATTGAGCATTAATGGTAGTTCCGTCACCGAAATCCCAATCGTAGCTTATAATGTTACCATTAGAGCTAGAGTTTTCCAAAAGAATTAACTGTCCTTGCGCTAATCCAGAGTTTGCGGTATCCACTAAATATGAAGGGCTGCATGCCACGGGACTGAAAAGAAAGGGATTGCCTATCGTAAGAGAGTCACAAAGACTGGTACAAATAGAATCGACTCTTTGGTAACAAAAGTTTAGATGCCCAGCATTGTAAAAACTTGAAGGCACAATAAAGGACTCAATATCACTACTACTTAGGCCTGTGAAAGTGCCTGAGCCAGAGCTGTTAGAATAATTAAAGGTACTAGGAACATTAGTAGGAAGGGAGGTACTGCTGAACTTCCGCAGATTAACAGCCTTCACTAGTAAGGTAGATGCGCCGGAATCAGGTAGAAAATAAGTATCGCAATCACTAGGCAAACAAGAGATTGACATATTTAAATTCAGAAAATTGGCTCCAGCTGCTGCTGAAACCACTTCAAAGTTACCCGCACAGTCTCGAGTTGCGAAATAAGCCGTATCAGATACAATCCATGCGTCATTAAAAACACCATTGGCGTCAGTATAGCCTATAACATTAGCCTTTTCGAAAGTGGGTGGATTCTGCACTCCGTTGCTGTAAAAGAGATGGGAACCATAATAATAAAATATTGCCTGATCTGCCACGGGATTACCATTACTAGTAAGAGTTAGGGTATGCTGTGCTATAGAACTTAAGCTAAACGCCATTAAGGCTAATATTAATAGTTTTTTCATATTCTTAATTTAAGTAATACTGATTTCAAAACAAGGTAAAATAAATAGTAGAAAATTCGGTACTTTAGTATTCGAAGCTGATTGTTTATTTAGCGATGTATTTAATATTTTAACTTAATCTAACACAAATCGAATTACGACATTTCTTTATTTCAAGAACTACTCCTAATTTTTTGACTATACTTATATTAACGTTCTAAGCAAAACACTTACAGTTATTAATGCGATTTATTGAAAGCTGAATAATACACCATCTTTCAAATAAATGAATATTTAAATATCTGTTAATTAGTAATTTAAAAAATTAATTAAACAAAAAAAATCCAGCCAAAATGGCTGGATTTAACTCCCTTTAAATAGATTTTATATTTCCTTTTAAAAGATTTTTTTTAACTAATTACTCAATAATTAACCGTAAGGTTTTGGAAGCGGTTTTACTGCTTACTCTTACTAAATAAGCACCTGACTCTAAATCAGTAATATCAGCCTGATTTGTAGTCGGTTGGAAGTCGATTAACTTCTGTCCGCTAATGCTAAACACTTCAATATTCTGCACATTTAAACTGGCGTCCCAGCTAAGCTTAGCTTTATCCGCGGCAGGGTTAGGGTAAAGACTCAAAGACGATTCTAGAACTTTATCTTCTAAACCTACGGTGGCCGGGTCAATTACATTGATGGTAAAACCTGTCATGCCTTTGTAAACCAAGTTTCCGTTGGCATCGAATCCGATGGTATCGCAGTAAGTGCTAACGCAAGTGTCGATTCCTGTGCTATCTACGGCAGTGATTGTAAGACAAACATTGTAAACACCTACTGTTGTATAGTTATGACTGGGGTATTGAGCACTAATGGTTGTACCATCACCGAAATCCCAATCGTAGCTTACTATGTTACCATTAGAGCTAGAATTTTCTAAAAGAATTAACTGCCCTTGCGCTAAACCAGAGTTTGCTGTATCCACCGAATAAGCCGGATTACAAGTTACCAAGCTAGGACTAGTGCCACCCCCTATATTAATAGTATCACAACTTGAAGTACAAATTGAATCTACTCGACTATAGCAAAAGGTAAAAAATCCATTAAATGTATTTGGTACAAAAAGGCTATCGTAATTACTGCTACTAAAGCCTAGACTAGTGCCTGATCCAGTATTACCGTAGTAGAAAAAACTACTGGGAATATTAGCTGGCAAAGAAGTATAGGAAAATTGACGCATCGCAAAGGCTTGAACAAAATGCTGCGTTCCAGTTGCGTTTGGAAATGAATCTACTTTAAAAATAGCGTCACAATCGCTAGGTGCGCACGATACCGGCAAGGTAGTAGTGATATTAGGATTACCAGAGCTAATAGAGCCCGCACTCCAAATGTATGTACCAGAACAATCTTTGGTAGCCCAAAAAACCGTGTCACTAAGCGTTACATTGTTCAAGGGAAAGCTTACTACCCCATTGGCGTTAGTGTAGGCCACGTTATTAAAGCGGTCGTAAGTAGGTGCATTAGCATAGCCGTTCCCGTAAAATGCGCTAACCGAATTGTAATACAGCACTGCTGTGCCAGCCACTGGATTGCCGCTATTGCTAAGTGTTACTGATAAAGTGCCCTGCGCTTGAGAGCTAAAACCAAAAGCCATTAAGGCCAAGAGTACTAGTTTTTTCATGATTAGATATTTTATTATTTCTTGTCTTAGGGTATACGTAATGTTTGATGAAAAAGGGACAGGCTAGCGGAAAAAAACACACCATTAGCTGCCCTCTTAAATTTGACAAAGAAAAAACCCCAGCCGCAATGACTGGGGTTTTGGTTAAGTATCGCTTTGTATTTCCATAAGATGGGATTGGCAATGTTTATTTACTCAATAATTAAACGTAAGGTTTTGGAAGCCGTTTTGCTGCTTACACGAACTAAGTAAGCCCCTGATTCTAGACCAGATAATTCAGCGGTATTGCTACTAGGCTGCAAGTTGATCAACTTCTGTCCGCTTATGCTATATACTTCTACGTTTTGCACGTCTAAACTGGCCTCCCAAGTAAGCTGAGCTTTATCGGTAGCCGGGTTAGGAAACAAACTTAATGAGGATTCTAATACTTTATCCTCTAGGCCAATAGTAGCAGGATCAATTACATTGATGGTAAAACCTGTCATGCCTTTGTAAACCAAGTTTCCGTTGGCATCGAATCCGATGGTATCGCAGTAAGTGCTAACGCAAGTGTCGATTCCTGTGCTATCTACGGCAGTGATTGTAAGACAAACATTGTAAACACCTACTGTCGTATAGTTATGACTGGGGTATTGAGCACTAATGGTTGTACCATCGCCGAAATCCCAATCATAGCTGATAATAGTTCCATTAGAAGTAGAACCTTCCAAAACTATTAATTGGCCTTGTGACAAACCAGAATTAGCTGTATCTACACTAAAGCTTGGACTACAAATAGCAGGATTAGGATTGCTGGCGCCACCTAAAAAGGCTGTATCACAAATTGCGGTACAAAAAGAATCCACACGGCTATAACAAAAATTCAATTGACCTGAAGCAAAAGAGCTCGGCACGAAAAGACTATCGTAATTACTACCTACAAAACCCAAACTAGTTCCGCTACCGCTGTTGCCATAATAGAAAAAGCTACTAGGGGTACCAAAGGGTAAAGACGTGTAGGTGAATAAACGCATTGGAAATGCCTGAACCACATGCTGAAATCCATTAGTGATAGGAAAAGAATCAACTTTGAACACCGCATCACAATCGCTAGGCGCACAAGGTATAGGTAAAGTGCTGGTAATATTTCCATTCATCGCAGTGATAGAACCTGCTCCCCAAACAAAGTTTCCGGAACAATCTTTTGTTGCCCAAAAAACTGTATCACTCGGCGTAACATTAGTCAAGGGGAAACTTAAAACACCATTAGACCCTGCATAAAATGAACTAGTAAAGTTTTCATAAGTCGGAGGATTTGTGTAACCATTCCCAAAAAATGCGCTCACCGAATTGTAATACATAACCCTCACGCCTGGCACTGGATTACCATTCACTTTGACATCAACCGTAAGGAGTCCTTGCGCTTGTGCCCCAAAACCGAAAGCTATTAAAGCTAAGAGTACTAGTTTCTTCATTGTATTTGATTTTATTGTTTCTGTATTAGGGTATACGGAATGTTTGATGAAAAAGGGACAGGCTAGTAGAAAAAAACTCAATTAGCTAGAATCTCAAATTTGAAAAACGAAAAAACCCCAGCCGAAATGGCAGGGGTTTCTAAAATTTAATAAAGCCTCGGGCTACAACATTTCATAAATACCTGCGGCACCCTGACCTTCGCCTACGCACATGGTTACCATACCGTATTTCTGGTCGCGTTTTTTAAGTTCATTAAACAACTGCACCGATAGTTTAGCTCCCGTGCATCCCAGTGGATGTCCCATGGCAATGGCGCCACCGTTTACATTCACCTTGGCGGGATCTAAATCTAAGGTTCTAATCACCGCTAAAGACTGTGAGGCAAAAGCTTCGTTCAATTCGAATAAATCCATATCGTTTTTATTTAAACCAGAAGCCTTTAATACTTTGGGAATAGCTTCTACCGGACCGATACCCATTAAGCGTGGTTGCACGCCTACCACTTGGTAGTTCACCATACGTGCGATAGGTTTTAAGCCCATTTCATTCATCATTTTTTCACTCATTACCATTACGAAGGCAGCGCCGTCGCTCATTTGACTCGAATTACCCGCGGTAACCGAACCTTTGGCTGCAAATACCGGACGTAATTTCGCCATGCTTTCTACCGAAGTGCCTAAACGGGGACCTTCGTCAGTATCGACGGTATAAGTGCGCACCTGGCGCTTTTCGTTTTCATCGAGGTAAATTTCCTCTACTTCTATCGGTTGAATGTCGTCCACAAAGCGGCCCGTCTCGATCGCTTTCAAAGCTTTCATGTGCGACTCGTAACCAAACTTATCTTGATCTTCGCGGCTAATATTATATTCTTGTGCTACTGCTTCTGCCGTAAGGCCCATATTATTATAATAATCGGCATTCGATTTAGCTAGTTCAAAACTAGGAACCACTTTATAACCACCCATGGGAACATAGCTCATGCTTTCCACGCCACCAGCAATTATGCAGTCGGCCATACCGGCATTAATCTTGGCCGAAGCCATGGCGATGGTCTCCAAGCCACTGGCGCACCAACGGTTTACGGTTACACCGGGAACTTTAACGGTATCTAAACCCATTAAGGAGATAAGTCGACCGATATTCATGCCTTGCTCGGCCTCAGGCATTGCATTACCCACAATCACATCGTCAATACGATCTTTGTCTAATTGGGGCATGGTTTTCATTATTTCCTGAATGAGAGTTCCTGCCAAATTATCCGGACGAGTAAATCTAAATTTTCCTCTCGGTGCCTTGCCAACGGCGGTTCTTTTTGCGGCTACGATGTATGCGTTCATGTCTTAGTACTTAGTATTAAGTAGTTAGTAATTAGTATGGGGCTTATACCCAACAGCACTCATTTTCTTAAAGAATAAATGAGACTATAATTCATTTTTTGTAATTCGTTTATCTCAACTTGTATTCTTCCAACTTTATCAATTTCGAAATAACCAAGGCGTTCTGCCAGTATTATTTGTGTTTCCAACTCATTTAAAGAGCCCTGCGTAATGTCTAGGAACTTAGCGAAATCAGCTTTAGTTCTGCGACCTGCACCTTCAGCAATATTAGAGGGAATTGAAACGGCTGAACGTTGCATTTGCATTGTTAAGCCAAATCGTTCAGAACTTGGGAAGGTTTTCATCTCCCTATAAATTTCCGTTACTAATTCCATTGCTTTTTGCCATAATTTAAGCTCTTTATATTGGTGCATTTTATTAGTATATAGTAGTTGTAAAAAGTAGTTAGAGGGATAAAGGTCAATTTAAAAAGTGGTCCTGTGAATTAAGAATTACTTAGCAAGTGCTTAAATTCCTTATTTTCCCTTTGGTAGACTATAAGACTAATTCTACTATCCAGCCTACTCACTACTTTGTACTAAGTACTTAGTACTAATTCCTCAACACTTTCCCCGTCTTCAGCATATGCTGTATTCTTTCCATGGTTTTCTTTTCGGTGCAGAGGCTTAAGAAAGCTTCACGTTCGAGGTCGAGGAGGTATTGCTCAGAAACCATAGTGGGAGAACTGAGGTCGCCACCCGACATTACGTAGCCTAATTTTTCAACCATTTTCTTTTCGTGATCGGTTATGTAACCACCCTCCCACATCGTGTGGGCACCCACGGTAAACATACCTAAGGCTTGCTTCCCTAAAACTTTAATATCCCGCTCCTTAACAGGCATTACGTAACCGGTATCCGCTAAGGCTAAAGCTTTTTCTTTCGCATCTGCTATTAAGCGATGGCGATTAAGAGAAATCCCATCACGGCCTTCTACGAAAATACCCATATTAAAGGCTTCTTTGGCCGATTTAGCCACTTGTGCCTGACCAATCATAAAGAGGTACTCGCGGTACGCATTGGTTTCGATATCATCTTTCAAATACCGTTGCGAAGCACGACGAGTTAATTCTTTGGTACCGCCACCACCAGGGATCACTCCTACACCGAACTCAACTAGTCCAGTATAAGTCTCTGCTGCGGCTTGTACCGCATCTGCATGAAGCGACATTTCACAACCGCCACCGAGCGACATTTGATGCGGCGCTACCACTACCGGAATGCTGGAATAACGCACGCGCATCATGGTATCTTGGAAGTGCTTAATGGCAAAATTTAGCTCATCGTACTCCTGCTCCACTGCCATCATGAAAATCATACCGAGATTGGCACCGACAGAGAAGTTATCGCCTTGGTTGGAGATAACGACGCCTCTAAAATCTTTCTCGGCTAGTTCAATACCTTTATTAATGCCAGCTAAAACACCACCCCCTAAAGAGTTCATTTTAGAACGGAATTCAATATTTAAGATGCCGTCACCTAAATCCTCTACGGCACAGTCGCTATTTTGCCAAACTGTTTTTGTGGGACGAATATGGTCTAGTACAATAAAGCTCTTCCCTCCTGGCATAAGCTTGTAATCCTTATCGGGGATGGAATAGTAATGAGCTTGGGCCTTTTCAATTTTATAAAAACCGGTAGCCCCAGATGCTTTAAGCTCGCTAACCCAAGAAGCTATGGACAATCCTTCGGCTTCAATTAGCTCAATACCTTTATCTAAACCGATGGCATCCCAAATTTCAAAGGGACCATGCTTCCAGCCGAAACCAGCCCGCATACCTTGATCAATGCGATAGAGTTCATCGCAAATTTCAGGAATCCGATTGGCGGCATAAGCCATAATTCCCGCTAAACTGCGACGGTAAAACTCACCGGCCTTGTCTTTTCCTTTAATAAGCACTTTAAAGCGTTCGCGTACGTCATCAATATTCTTGGTGAGCTCGAGGGTGGCGAATTTTGATTTCTTCTGAGAAGTATATTCGAGGGTATCTAAATCGAGAGATAGAATTTCTGATTTCCCGTCCTCGGTTTTAACCTTTTTATAAAAGCCTTGGCCGCTTTTCGAACCGAGCCAATTATTGTCTTGCATTTTCTGCAAGAAAGCGGGCAGGACGAACTTTTCTTTTTGCTCATCCTTCGGCACCGCTTGGGCTAAACCATTAGCCACGTGGATTAAAGTATCTAATCCTACCACATCCGCGGTGCGGAAAGTGGCCGATTTTGGACGACCGATTAAAGGTCCGGTCAGTTTATCAATATCTTCTACCGAAAGGCCCATTTCGGAAACCTTGTGAAAGAGATCCATAATTCCGAATACTCCTACGCGATTAGCGATAAAGGCGGGTGTATCTTTACAAAGCACGGTGGTTTTCCCTAAGAATCGGTCGCCGTAGTGCATGAAAAAATCCACTACCTCAGGTTTCGTATGGGCGGTAGGGATTATTTCTAAAAGCTCTAAGTAACGGGGCGGATTGAAAAAGTGGGTTCCTAAAAAGTGCTGATTGAAATCATCACTGCGACCTTGGGTCATTAAATGAATGGGGATTCCACTGGTATTGGAAGAAATGAAAGTGCCTGGCTTGCGGTATTTTTCTACGCGCTCGAAAAGACTTTGCTTAATATCAAGACGCTCCACAATAACTTCAATAATCCAATCGGTTTTGGCGATTTTGTCTAAATTATCGTCAAAATTACCCGTGCTTATTCTGCTGGCATAAGCCTTATCGAATAAGGGTGCGGGATTCATTTTCACTGCCTTGCTAAGGCTATCGTTAACTATGCGATTGCGCACTTTGGGATGCTCTAGACTGAGACCTACCTTTTCCTCGGCAGGTAAAAGCTCCCTCGGTGGGATATCTAAGAGTAAAACTTTTACGCCCACATTGGCGAGATGGCAGGCGATTTGGCTGCCCATAATGCCCGAGCCTAAAACCGTGGCGTGTTGAATGACTTTTTTCATACTATACTTTTTCGGATTCTAGTTTATGATCAATTATCATGGTATTTATGCCTTCAATAACTTTGAAAAAGGTAGACATTTCAATTTCATTAAAGCGCTGAAAAACTGAGTTATTAAAGTTAATGACCGCTTGTTTAGCGTCTTTGCGCTTTTCTAAACCAAAAGGTGTAAGGTGAATTAATACCGAACGACCATCGGCGGGATTGGGCCTTCTTTCAATTAGCTCCTTCTCCTCCATGGACTTTAAGATGCGACTCATGCTGGTTGCTTCCATGCCCATTTTCGGACCTAGTGCGGTAGAAGGTGTGCCCTTTTCACTATCGATATTAAGGAGAACGAATCCCGTGGCCATGGTGGCGCCATAACCTGCCGCCACTTCATTGTACATTTTAGCAATACTTTGCCATGTACGTTTAATCTGAAAATCTACTGTTTCTTCGGGTTTCAATACCTTTATTTTGAATGGGGAGCTAAGGTAAAAAAATTATGCATGCATAGGAAATTGCCGACATATAAATTCTTCATGCAAGAATTAGGTCTAATTATAAATGTCTTTGTTCAATTTCAATATAGATAATCTGCAATGCCTTTATCTAATAGCTCCATAACAAAAAACTACAACAGATAATCCGTGGTCATGAAATTGCTTTCGCCATTCCTCAATACATCGCGAACTAAATCTTTCTGATCAACACTAGCGGCAACCAGAGTCCGAATGGAGAAGGAACGTAAAGCGTCATGCACACTTAATGTTCCCACCGCGCTATCCTTTCTCCCCGTAAAGGGCAGATAATCAGGGCCACGCTGGCAGCTGGCATTAATATTTACTCGGCATACTTGGTTTACCATGTGGTCTACCGCATAGGCAATAGTACTTTGGCTTTCACTAAAGAGACTGCATTGCTGACCATAATCGGAAGCAGCGACGCTCTCCATCACTTCTTCTAAATCGTCGAATACTACCACTGGCACCACCGGACCGAATTGTTCTTCAGAAAAAATTCGCATATCCTTAGTCACAGGATATAATACCGCTGGGAAAAAAGAGGTGTCGTTTACCCGGCCACCCCTTTTATTAATCTGCTTCGCGCCATGATCCAAAGCGTCCTTCACATAAGCTTCCATTTCGGGAACCTTTTTAAGCTCGGGCAGAGGCGTTAAAACCGGATTTCGTAGCGGATGATCTAATGCAAGCGCATCTACAGCAGTGGCCAATTTCGCTGTAAAACTATGGGCTACCGCCCGGTGCACAAAAATGATTTTTAAAGCGGTACAACGCTGACCATTATAACTAAGAGCTCCTTTTACCGACTCTTTTACTGCGGTATCTAGATTAGCATCTGCAAAAACAATGGCTGGGTTTTTCGCTTCCAAACCTAAAATTTGACGTAAACGATTGGGCTTAGGATGTTGCGCCACTAAAGCATTGGAACTTTTTGAATTGCCTATTAAGGCTAAAACGTCAATATCACCCGTTGCCATCATCGGTCCTGCGAGCGTTCTACCTCGTCCAAAAACGAAATTAACTACACCGGCAGGAAAGGCTTTTTGAAATGCCTCTACCAAGGGAGTTAATAAGAGAACCCCGTATTTAGCGGGCTTAAATATTACCGTATTTCCCATTAATAAAGCGGGAATTAATAGACAGAAAGTTTCATTAAGCGGGTAATTATAAGGCCCCAAGCACAAAACAACACCTAATGGTCCGCGACGAATCTGCGACAGCATGCCATCTTTATTGCCCACACGTGATCCCTCACGCTCCATTTGTTTATATTCATTTATCGTATCTCGGATATAATCTACTGTACGGTCAAATTCTTTATAGCTAGCTTCCTCATTTTTGGCAATTTCCCACATTAACAATTGGCTCACCTCTTCACGTTTGCTAATCATGATGTCCAAAAAATGCTCCATCGCTGCAATACGATCTTCAGAGCTGGCGGTAGGCCAAGCACCCCGACCGTGATTGTAGGCTCCTTTTGCTGCTTCTAATGCTTCCATACCTACTTCGGTACTAAGCAAAGGTGCCTCCCCTAATACTGTCTTGTTAACCGTTCCATCTTCCATCTCTTCTCCCATAGGCGAGTATACGGTCTCAAAATCGCCCGACCAAGTTTTTAATTGACCATTAACTAGATATTGATTCCATTTGAAGGCTTTTGGTGCTTGTATAGACATAATCGCTTTTTTTATTCCCTATTTGTATTTACTTAATTTTTTGTTAGTCTTAAAGTGGAACGAGTAATTTCTTGATTTATTCACTTTACAGACAGAGAACTGGTATTCAGTTTAATAATAACCTGAGTTCGATGTAAAATTAGGCCTCAGACCTCTTGTAAATAGTGGGTTTTAAGCCGAAGCGCTGAAGCAATAGCGGGCTATTGCGAAGGGCTAAGGCGCAGAAAATCGCTTTTTAGAAGGGGCTTACCAATGTTTTTACAATAAAAATGAAAATCCTGTATCTAGTTCATTTGCTGTAGCCCGCTACAGCTGCACGATCTAGATTGGTCTTTTCCTTTTCTTGTAAATCTGAGACTGTAATTTTACGTCGAACTCAGGTTAATAGCAAAAAAAAAAGCCACTCAAAAAGAGTGACTTTTTTTTTCGAAACTTCTATGCTCCTTTTTTATGACCATAAATGCGTTCATAGTGATCTTGGTGCAAAGCCAAAACCACACGGCGTTTTAATTTGAGCGTTGGCGTTAATTCTCCGCCATCTATGCTCCAGGTATGGTCGCTTAATTCAATTTTCTTAACCATCTCCCACTTTCCAAAATTCTCATTTAAGCGATTAATATCTTGCATAATGCGGGACTTAATTTTATCATTTTCTATGATTTCTTTTTCGGATCCAAAGTTAATTCCCTTGCGTTCGCAATACGATTTTAAAAAGGTGAAATCGGGTTGCACAATGGCGGCCGGGTGTTTCTCTCCTTCGCCAATCACCATAATTTGCTCAATAAAGTGCGATTCTTTAAAACGAGTTTCCATCAACTGTGGAGCAATATACTTACCCCCCGATGTTTTAAATATCTCCTTTTTACGGTCTGTAATCTTGAGGAAGTCACCGTCAACAAACTGACCAATATCGCCTGTATGGAACCAACCGTCTTCGGTTAATACTTCTGCGGTGGCTTCGGGTTTGTTATAATACCCCATCATTACATTCGGACCTTTACATAGGATTTCTCCGTCTTCGGCAATTTTCACTTCTACGTCGGCAATTAAGCGACCCACTGAACCAATGCGCTTTCTTTCTTTATCGGGACCATTTACCGAAATTACTGGAGAGGTCTCGGTTAAACCGTACCCTTCTTGAATATTAATTCCCGCAGCCGAGAAAATGCGTATCAATCGCGGGTTTAAAGCCGCCGAGCCGCTAGCAATAGCTTTGGTTCTTCCCCCCAATGCTTCTTGCCATTTGCTGAAAATTAGCTTTCGTGCTATGGCCAACTTAATTCCATAAACGAAGCCTTTACCTTCCAACTCGTACTCTTCTCCCAGTTCAAGGGCCCAGAAAAATAATTTCTTTTTAATGCCGGTTAACTGAGAACCTTTCGCCACAATTTTATCGTAAATCTTTTCAAGCAAACGTGGCACCGCCGTGAAAATCGTGGGTTTTAACTCGCGAATATTATCGCCAATCATTTCCATGCTTTCCGCATAATAAATGGCCACACCCTGATAGCAGTATAAATAAATAAGCATTCGCTCATAGACATGGCATAGGGGTAAAAAGCTCAAAGCTCTTTCGTCGCTTCCCTCGGTAGGGATGCGGGCTACCGAAGCCAAACTGTTCGAAGCAATATTGCGATGCGAAAGCATTACCCCTTTGGGTCTACCCGTGGTTCCTGAAGTATAAATTAGCGTAGCTAAATCCGTCTCCTGCACCGCATTCATGCGCTTCTCCAGTTCAACCTGATGTTTATCGTCTTCACCTTTAGCTAAAAACTCTAGCCAATTTGGCGCGCCTTTTACTTCGTCGAAAGTGTAGATTTCAATAAGTGATGTTACCTTTTCTTTAATGTGCATTACCTTTTCGTAAAGTGCTTCATCGGAAACGAAAAGCATTTTCACATCAGCATCATTAAAAATATACTCGTAATCGTCCTCCGAAATAGTAGGATACACCGGCACATCTACTGCACCAGTTTGCAGAGCCCCAATGTCGATTATATTCCACTCCCAACGATTTGTTGTAGAAGCGATAGCAATTTTATCGCCAGGCTGAATACCCATCTCAATAAAAGCTCGACTGGCTTTTTCACTTAAATCGACGTATTCCTTAGTGGATACTGGGGTCCAAACCCCATTTATTTTATTGGCTAATGAATCCTTTAGCGGACAGTTCGCAAGTTGATAGCGCGGAAAATCAAATAAACGCTTTGGCTCCTTTCCCTTCATGTATATATGAGTCTTGTTTATTGGCTAAATATAAAGGGAAAATTTAAGATTTTAGTTCTTCACGCCAAGCGAATATTCTTTCGCCATAAATTGAATCTAAAGGGTCGAACACCGCATTGCTACGCTCATAATGCCAGCGTTCCAAAATTTCCCGCCGTTCGGCACCTTCAAAAAAGATGCGGCGAGCGCGTTTTACTTCGCGGAAAAATTTCTCGGTCCGATACCAATAATGCTTAATATGCAGGGGAGACAGGAGCAATCGCTTCTCGCTGGGACGGAATTCATGCCCATCTTGCCAGCGCAGCCGAGCGAAAGGACTGTATAAAGGATAGTGGGGATTCTTATTGAAAAAGCGCGCGCCATAACCACTTTGCACAATGGTTTTTACGGTGTAATTTTCTGCGTATAAATCAGGGAAGCGGCGGTTTAAACGTTCTACCATAAAATCATCCGCAGCTAAATCTTCTACGTGCGCCGTGCCGTACATCAGCCAGTTTAGTACCAAGCCGCCACTTTTCTCACTCTTCGGTAGATGCGTTTTAAGGTCATCTCCCGGCAAAGGGAAAACATATTCGTCGCTGTCTAGAAAAGCGATCCATTGATAGTGCTTTCCTAAATCGCGCAGGGCTTTATTCTTATGAAACTCCTCCCGCTCATAGAAATCGGGATGGGCAATACTGTCTTCCCATTCTAAGATACCCATCTGCCGATAAGGCTCTAAAACCGCCGCAAAATTATCTTCGCTATTATCGTTGGTAAGTAGAATAAAATCTACCCCGTGCGCAAAATGAAAGTCGAGCCACTCCTTTAAAAAATTAGCTTCATTCTTAAACATGGCATGCAGCGCCAATTTACCATTACGCGGTTTCTTAGCGAATAGCTGACGGAATATTGCAAAGATTTTCTGCCAGAAATACGACCAATGATAGAGGAGCTTTTGCAAAATTAGTTACGGTAAACTTCTTGACCATTTAAATAGGTAGCCTGCACTTCTAGGCTACTCAGTTCTTGGGCACTCAAGGTAGATAAGTCCTGATCGAAGATTACGAAATCGGCATATTTCCCTACTTCCAAAGTACCTTTTTTCTTCTCCTCGAAAGAGGCATAAGCGCCCCATTCAGTCATACCACGAATCGCATCTTCAAAAGATAAAGCCTCTTCCGCGCGGAAACCCTTGGGTGGATAACCGTCGGCATCCTGGCGTAAATAAGCCGACCGTAAAGTATAAAGGGGATTTATCGCTTCTACGGGAAAGTCGGTTCCTAAAGGCAGTTTCGCGCCAAGCTTTAAAAAGCTCTGGGCCGAATAAGCATATTTCATTCGTTCAGCGCCTAAACGCTGATCGGCCCAATACATATCGCTAGTCGCGTGGGTGGGTTGAATAGATGGAATAATGCCCGCTGCCACCATGCGTTTTTGATCCGCGGGATGTACAATTTGCGCGTGTTCAATACGCCAGCGACGATCATCTAAACCCGCTAAAGCCTGAGAATAAATATCTATCGCCAAGCGGTTGGCTGAATCGCCAATGCCGTGAATACACATCTGCCAGCCCAGCTGAGCGAGAGAATCGGCCATCATTTTAAAATAGCTCGCCTCCTTTAATTGTAAACCATAATTGGTGGAGTCATCGCTGTAAGGTGCTAATAACAAAGCTCCACGAGAACCAAGGGCGCCATCCAAATAAAATTTAGCGCTTTTTACCCGTAAGGTGGGGCTTTCAATGGGGGCTTTCAAATACTTAGCTAAAGAAGCAGGCTCATCGGAAACCATGGCATTGACACGAATCTGTAAAGATGTATCTGCGTAAAGCGATTGTAATAATTCAATATCCGCGGCCAGCAAACCTGCATCGGTTAGCGAAGTGACTCCTTTGGTAAATAAATTGGCTTGTGCTTCCAGTAAAGCCTCTTTTTGAAGGGCTAGGTCCATGGCAGGAAGTTTAATAAGATCGGTAGCATTATCGATTAAAATGCCGGTAAATCCCTGCGCATCTTGCAAAAGCGTTCCGCCCACTAAAGTTTCATTGCCGCTTAAACCTGCTTGGCGCAAAGCAGCCGTATTAATAATGGCGGCGTGGCCATCGATGCGACTAAGGTAAACGGGAGTTTCGGGGAAAAGACTATCGAGACTACTGCGATGAGGATAGGATTTATCGGCCCAATCGTTCTGATCCCAGCCGCGGCCAATAATATAATCGCTGGGGTATTTATTTTGAAAATCGATAACTCGTGCCAGCGCATCTGCCCAAGAGCGGGTACCCATTAAATTTACCTTGCGTAAACCGCGCGCATAGCCTACGAAATGAGCATGGGCATCGTTAAAACCGGGATAAATATAAGCGCCTTTTATGGATTGGGTATTAGTAGCAATGTAGCTCTGCAAAATCTCCGCACTACTACCGGTGGCGACAATCTTACCATCTTTAATAGCCATCGCTTCGAGCACAGAAAAATTAGCATCTACGCTAAAAATTTTCGCGTCGGTAATAATAAGGTCAACATTTTCTTTGTTTTCCGTACAAGAGAATAGACCGAAAAACATCGTCAAAAGAAACAGGTAGCGGTTAATTATGCGCATGGATCGTATTTTTTACAAACCTACTGAGAATGATTAGATCTTCTTCAGGACACATATCAGCATTAAAATAAATTTGGTTTATAATGTAAACTAGTTTATGTTTGTTAAAAATTAAAACTATGAAAACACTAATCTTACTTTTAGCCATTAGTCTTCAACTAAGCGCCCAAAGCAAAATAGTGGAAGATTTAGGATGGATGATTGGCAAATGGCAAGGTGCAGCGAGCAATACGCAACCTGGAAATAAACAGACGGAATTTAGCCAACAAGAACACATTCGCTGGGGTGCTGGCCAAACTGTTTTAGTGGTAGATGGCATTGGTACCGACCCGAAGAGTCAAGAAGTACTTTTCCACGCCACAGGGCTACTATATTACTCTACCGAAAGTGAGTCTTATAAATTACACAGCTTCACTAAAGATAATCGCAGCATTGTTGCCGACTTTAAAATACTCGGCGATAAAAAAGCCGAATGGTCTTTTTCTGTACCCACCGGAACCATTATTTATAAAATAGATGCGGAAGATGGTGTCTGGAAAGAGAAAGGCTATTTTCAGCCTAAAGACAGCGATGCTATGTATCCTTTTTTCGAAATGAACCTTTCCAAAATATAAAGTCCTATGAATACCGCAGAAGAACAGTTACAATTAATCGAGCGCATGATTAAACAGTCGCAGCAAAAAATAAGCGACAATGGACAATTTTACCTTTTATGGGGCTGGGTTGCGCTGGCCGCCAGCTTAATTCACTTTAGCTTGCTGCGCTTTACCGACTTTAGTATGCCCTATTTGGTTTGGATAATTTTAATGCCTCTTTCAGGAATTGTCTCCTCAATTATGGGTCGCAGACAAAGCAAACAAGCCGAGCGCACGCTTTACAGCGATAAAGTGATGCCTTATTTGTGGGCAGGCTGCACCATTAGCATGCTAATTTTAATCGTATTGGGTTATAAAATAACTTGGAACATTGTTTACCCGCTATTGCTAATCATTTGGGCAATAGGACTTTTCAGCTCAGGGGCCTTAATCCGCTTTAAACCTTTATTGTATGCGGCTGCTTTAAATTGGATCTTAGCTATTTTTGCCTTCTTTGTCGCTTTTGATATCCAATTATTATTAATCGCTTGCTCCATGCTTTTCTCCTATTTAGTGCCCGGATACATGCTGCAAGCCCAAGCGCGCCGCGATGCTGCCTAACTTAAACCCACTTTTACATAATCAACTACGCTTAAGCATTGTCTCCCTTTTAATTGGTCTTGAAAAAGCAGATTTCACTTTCCTGCTCAAGGAAACGGGAGCTAGTAAAGGCAACCTCAGCGTGCAAATCAACAAGCTAAAGGAAGCAGAATACATTACCGTAAACAAGAGCTTCATGAATAACTATCCTAAAACCGAATGCGCCCTCAGCCCAAAAGGCATCAAAGCTTTTGAGGAATATGTGGCAGGGATTAAGAAGTATATTGATCCGAATCCATAAAAAAATCCCCTTAGCTAAAACTAAGGGGATTCCATTTTTATCCTAATCGCTTCTTAACGACCAATCATATCTTCAGGTCTAACCCAAGCGTCGAATTCCTCGGCAGTGGTATATCCCAAATTAATCGATTCCTCTTTTAAGGTGGTACCGTTTTCATAAGCGGTCTTAGCAATTTTAGCCGCTTTTTCGTAACCAATCTTGGTATTCAAAGCGGTAACCAGCATCAAAGAATTGTCTACGTGCTTCTTAATCACCTCGTAATTGGGCTCAATACCAATAGCACAATGCTCATCAAAACTCACACAAGCATCACCAATTAATTGCGCCGATTCCAAGACCGCTCTCGCCATAACGGGTTTAAATACATTCAACTCGTAATGACCCGTTGCGCCACCCATGGTAACCGTGGTATCATTACCCATAACCTGGGCACAAACCATGGTCATTGCTTCCGCTTGGGTAGGATTTACTTTACCGGGCATAATAGAAGAACCGGGCTCATTAGCAGGAATTAAAATCTCTCCAATACCCGCGCGTGGACCGCTGGCTAAAAGACGAATATCATTGGCGATTTTCATCAAGCTTACCGACAATTGCTTTAAAGCACCGTGGCTTTCCACTAAGGCATCATGCGCCGCCAAAGCTTCAAATTTATTTTCAGCCGTACGGAAAGGTAAACCAGTAAAGTCGGCAATTTTCGTCGCTACTAATTCCGAATATCCCTTAGGCGTGTTAATGCCCGTGCCTACCGCCGTTCCGCCTAGAGCGATTTCCGACAAGTGATCTAACGTATTGTTAAGTGCTTTTAAGCCGTGGTTTAATTGCGATACATAACCGCTAAACTCCTGACCTAAAGTTAAAGGCGTCGCATCCATTAAATGCGTGCGACCAATTTTCACCACATTGTCAAATTTCTTCGACTTTGCCGTTAAGGTGTCTCGCAATTGCTCTACGCCCGGAATGGTTACTTCCACAATTTTCTTGTAGATGGCAATGTGCATTCCTGTTGGAAAAGTATCGTTAGATGATTGTGATTTATTCACATCATCATTGGGGTGGATAAAGCGTTCGCCTTCTCCTAATTTATTGCCTTTAATAACGTGAGCGCGGTTTGAAACCACTTCGTTCACGTTCATATTACTCTGCGTACCTGAACCCGTTTGCCACACCACCAAAGGAAATTGGTCATCGTGCTGTCCTGCTAAAATCTCCTCACAAACCTGCGAAATAAGATCGCGCTTCTCCGTGCTTAAAACGCCCAAATCTGCATTAGCATGCGCCGCGGCTTTTTTCAAATAAGCAAAACCATAAACGATATCTAAAGGCATACTCGCCGCTGGACCAATTTTAAAGTTGTTGCGACTGCGCTCGGTTTGCGCACCCCAGTACTTATCGGCAGGCACTTGCACCTCGCCCATGGTGTCCTTTTCAATTCTGAAACTCATATTATCTGTATTTGTTATTAGAGGATAAGGGCGGTAATCGTTACAATTACCAGCACCAAATAGAGGACAAAAATACCCCCATATCTCGTGGCGCTCAAATTTTTAGCGAAAAAATATAAAGCGATTGCACCCAAGCCAATGAAAGCCGAAAGCAAAGTGAAGGCACGTGGCCAATCTAAAGCGCTCTCACCATTTAGGCCCGCCACGCTTTCGCTGTAGCTCATAAAACTTTGTAAAATCGGCCAGCTATCAAAGCGCAAAGCCAGTAGTAAAAAGGCACCCGAACAAATCAGGGCGCTGAAAGTCAAAAATTTTCGAAAATTCATAAGCTTTTTTAAAATGCCTTTCGCTAAAAAAGAAAATGCTGTACTTTAGCAGCCACAAAAATAAATCTAATGTTTACGAAGGTACTCGGCTTTTTCATCTTTTTGTTCATTTTCTTAATGGGCTTCAGCATGCTATTATTCCTCGGCTTGTTCGTAGGATATTGGTTAACCCTTTTAGGTATCGAATCATTAAGCCCTAAATTAGCCTATAAGCTAATCGGCCACAAAGAAGATGAGGCCTAAACCTCCGCACATAAATATTTCACAAAGCTAGCCTTAGGGTTAGCTTTTTTTTTGGCTGCCTACGCTCTTTCCCTTCAATTTTTGCCATAAACCCTGCTGCCCTCCTTGCGTCACCGACATGTTCCTATTAAACGGAAACATCAACCTTAACGAAAACCGATCTGTTACCAGCCGCTTAATCTGTGTCTATCCGCGTTTCAGAAAACCACAAGAGAACCTTTCAAAAAATGAGATCATCCACCCTAACGAAATCAGCTCCGTGACCCTCTGTGCCTCCTCTGCGCACCGTGGCAAAAACACACATTACGTTTTTAAATTCCGGGGCATCGAGAGCCTCCGCCAACTACCTTTTTGTTTTTTCCGCTGCCTTCCCCACGTCACCGACACGTTCCTATTAAACGGAAACATCAACCTTAACGAAAACCGATCTGTTACCAGCCGCTTAATCTGTGTCTATCCGCGTTTCAGAAAACCACAAGAGAACCTTTCAAAAAAATGACATCATCCACCCTAACGAAATCAGCTCCATGACCCTCTGTGCCTCCTCTGCACACTCCATGGCAAAAACACACATTACGCTTTTAAATTCCGGGGCTGCGACAGCCTGAGTCACCTACTTTTTCGTTTCTTCCTCCGCATTCGCTGCGTTCCATTTCCAAGCTCTAACTTCCATGCAAACCAAAAAATAAAACCAAGATTGTTTAAATAAAATTACTTTTACTTCTTAAAATCAAATTAGCGTGAAAAACCTTAAAAATCTTTTAGTCTTTTCCTTCTTTCTCATTTTGTCTCTTTCACTGAAAGCGCAAACTATAAACTTCATGGGCGGCATTAGCTCCACCAGCGCAGCCTCTACAGGCGATAGTATTAATAATAGCGGTTTAAGTGCTGTTTTGGGTTATCACTTTGGGGCTAGTGTAGATATTAAAATTAACAAATACCTGACTTTTCAGCCCGGCATAACTTATCAAACTAAAGGCAGTAAATACAATTTCAGCGTGAATCCCACCGGTAACTTTTTCGGTCCGCGTGCCGCCATAAGCACCAACATTAACGCTACCTTCCTCGATATTCCCCTAAATATGATGGCACATTACGACTTCAATAAAAACGTATCTGTATTTGCCACTGCCGGCCCTTATATTGGCTACGGACTAAAAGGTAATATTGCCACCCGAATTTCCTTTTTAGGAACAGTTATTCCTGTGGATCAAGAAATTGAATGGGGTGATGATTTGGAACGAATCGATTATGGTCTTGGCTTCGGCGGAGGCCTAAAATACCGCAACTTTAGTTTGGCCGCCACCTACGATTTAGGTCTAGCCAATCTCGTAGTAGACGGTAAAGAAAATAACTCCCTGCAAAACCGTATATTTAGAATTAGCTTAGGCTATTCTTTAGATCTATCCATCATCAAGAAACTTTTTTGATTTCACTTATCTCTATAAAGGAGATTTTCAATAAACCAAACCAACTGACAACAAATGAAAAATTCAACCCTGCTTTTAGCCTTTTTTTTAATTATAGCCTTATCGCCACAACTGAAAGCCCAAGAGTTAAACTTCATAGTTGGTTACAACTCTAGTTCCTTGGCACTGCAAGGCGATAGTGTTCAGACTGATGGAATTAAAAGTAGACCTGGCTTTCATATTGGCGCTAGTGTAAACATTAAAATTAATGACTATCTAGACTTTCAACCCGGACTCACTTTTCAAAGTAAAGGCGTTGAATCCGAAGTTAGTTTTTTTGGTATTAGCCAAAAGTCTTCCATAAGTTTATACTACTTAGACATTCCCTTAAACTTGGTTGGAAAATATGACATTAACAAGCAGTTAAGCGCCTATCTATCTGCTGGACCTTATGTTGGCATTGGACTTAGTGGCGAGGTGGATTTTGAGGTAAATGCCTTTGGCAATGTAGAAAGTGGTTCTGATCCAGTTGAATGGGGAAATGATTTTCAACGATTAGATTTTGGCCTAGGTCTTGGTGCCGGAGTAAACTACCAAAACTTCATCCTTGGCTTTTCTTACGATTTAGGCTTGGCCAATATCCTCGTTGATCCTAATCCAGATGAATCAGTGAAAAACAACGTTTTCCGCATTAGCGTAGGATACACAATTAACCTTTGATTTTAGCTTTCGGCATCGCTTAGTAGCCTGACTTGAGTAATTTCATAAAAAGATGAAACTATTAGTTTTAAGTCCTTGAATGAAATCCTGCTGATAGCATTAGTGTCTTAATAATTGTCCGTTTAGGAAATCGCATTTTCCATTTGTACTCATCCCAAAATCCTAGCCAAAGGAATCAGCGCCACAAATTTCTATAACCTTCGTTCAAGTAGTTTTCAATCAATGCAATTATCAAATAATACATGAGAAAAATAGACAAAATTTTAGCCTTTTTCTTAATTACACTCTTTTCCCAGCAGCTGAAAGCGCAAGCAATAAATTTCATCGCAGGATATAGTTCTAGTACTTTCGCTTTAATCGGAGACGACACTTCATCAGAAGGCTTGAAAGCTAAACCTGGCTTTCATATTGGCGCTAGTACGAACATTAAAATTGCTAAGAATTTAAATTTCCAACCCGGACTAAGCTTTCAAAGTAAAGGCACTAAAGAGGACATAAGTAATTTTGGGTTTAGTCAAAAGACTTCAGTTAATTTATACTACCTGGAGATCCCACTAAACCTCGTGGGGAATTTTGAGATTAATAAGAAGCTCAGTGTTTATGTATCTGCTGGACCCTATATCGGCTTTGGCCTTTCTGGTAATTCAGAGTCAGTGATAAACGTTTTAGGTGTTGTTGAATCCACCGATGAAAAGATTGTGTGGGGAACGAATTTTGAACGTTTAGATTTTGGTCTAGGCCTTGGCACAGGTTTAAAGTACCAAAACTACCTTATTGGCCTATCCTACGATTATGGTTTTGCCAATATTGCGGCTGATCCTCCCGCTGGGAATTATGCTAGAAATACGGTATTTCGTCTTAGCATTGGATACACCATAAACCTTTAAATCTCAGTTAGACACTGGTTTTTTGGTTTTGCTTTAAAATTCCCAAAGCCTCCTTGTGGGGCTTTTCTTTTGCCCGCTAGACTTCGCGCCAAGGTTTTCACTTCTTTTTTTGAAATCTAAAATTTGAATCAAACTCAGGTTTTAAACTATTTTAGCACCATACGAATTAAATTCACGCCCTATCAATCTCACACGTAAAATTGGCTTTTTCGCCGGACCACTTAGCTTTTTAGCTTTAGCAATCAGTCAACCATTCGATGCTAGTCTCGTTAACAATGTTCTTGCTGTTGCCGCTTGGATGCTTATTTGGTGGATACTTGAAGTCTTTCCCATCTTTATAACTGCCCTACTGCCCATGGTCTTTTTCCCGGCTTTGGGCATTCTCTCTGTACAAGAGACCTTTATGCCTTATGCCAGCCCCATTGTATTTCTATTCTTGGGTGGTTTTATCATTGCTCTTGCCATGGAAGAAAGACGCCTGCACGAACGTATTTCGTATGGACTGATCCGCTTAACCGGCACCAAACCAAGGCAAATTATTTTGGGCTTTATGATTGCCACGGCCCTAGTTGCCATGTGGATTTCAAATACCGCCACTGCGGTAATGCTCCTGCCGATAGCGCTTTCCGTTAGCCGACTTTTAGCCGAACAAACGAACGATCAAGTATTATTGGGCCGCTTCCGCTTACTTCTTATGCTTGGTATCGCATACGCCGCCAATATTGGGGGCACCATGACGCTTATTGGCACCCCGCCTAACTTGGTTTTTGCAGGTTATTACTTTGAAACCTTCGGAACGGATTTTCCTTTTAGTCGTTGGTTTATTTTCGGCTTGCCCACTGGTGCAATTTTACTTTTCCTGACCTATCAAATTCTTACCAAAATTATATACCCCATAAAAGGCAATGAGATAGATGGCGTTAAAGAACTGATACAGAAAAAGTGGCTCGAAATGGGTAAAATGACGCGTCCCGAAATTTCGGTCTTGGCTGTTTTCACATTAACCGTGGGCCTCTGGGTCTTCGCCCAACCCATTAACGATTTAATTGGGCAGCGGGTATTCAATAATACCAATATCGCCATGCTAGGCGGCATCCTCATGTTTATTACGCCCGTAAGCTGGAAGAACAGTGAATTCATTCTCGAATGGAAAAGCACCGTAAAACTCCCTTGGGGTATTCTCCTTCTTTTTGGTGGGGGATTAACTTTAGCCAAAGGATTAGAAACGGCCGGTATAATTCAGACGATAGGCGACTATATCGCCAACAACCTGACTCTTAGTCCTATTCTTTTAGTGATTATTCTCACGGCCTTTGCCCTCTTTGCTACCGAATTAATGTCGAATGTAGCCTTGGTTACCGTTTTACTCCCCGTGGTTATTGGCATCGGCGAAAGCACTGGCGTAGATCCGCTTTTACTCGCTATTCCCGTTACACTTGCCGCCAGCTGCGCCTTTATGATGCCTATAAGCACGCCACCCAATGCGGTGGTTTACTCCAGTGGCTATGTCTCTGTAAAACAAATGATGCGCGCTGGCTTTTGGCTCAACCTTATTTCCATTGCTGTTATTGTGGGGGTGGTAATGGTAGTATTAGGCTAGATGAAAAATAGTAGTACCAACGATATTCAACTGCTCCCACTAATTTAACCATTTTCACTTCTTTCATATGTTTAAAAAGCTCAGCGACTATATCCTTCTGAAACTAGGAATTTTGGAATTGCGTCACAGCCTAGAGCTGACGGAAAAAAAACTAAATGATAGATTTGATTTCTTGGGGGCTTATATGAACCTAGTCCAAGCCGAAGATATTGCCATTGATCCCTCTATTGCCGCCAAGGTTCAAAAAGACTTACAAACAGAGTTTGGGCTGGAAGAAATTAATATGGCCACTCATAAAAATGACGTAATGTTTGCCATGCATATTTTTGAGCACTGCTACCATCCCGAAAAAGCTGTTTATTCTCACTTTAAAATTGGCGCTCGTACCGCTTCCAGGCTAAAAAAAATTTGCGACCAAGAAGGCTTTTCACCGCAAAAAATCCTGGACTTTGGCAGTGGCTATGGCCGAGTATCGCGTTTCTTGCCCAGCTACTTTCCCACAACAGAAATCTTAATTTCTGAGGTAAAAGAACAGGCCCTTGATTTTCAAAAACGTCACTTTGGTTTTACCGGTAGTCACCACGGCCAAGATTCCGAAAGTCTTAACGCAGCTGGTATTGATCTCATTTTCGCACTTTCTGTATTTACGCACTTACCCAAGGAAGCCTTCAAGGACTGGCTCCAAAAGTTAATTAATATTCTTAATCCAGGCGGTGCATTAATCTTCACCTTTAATAATGGCGAGGACCCTAAGTACCAAGATTGGTTTGGCCAGGAAGAGTTTGTTTATCAACTGGCTTCGGAAGACAGTAAATTTTCCTTTATCAACGATAGTTTAAAGGATACTCAGATATACGGAAATACTTTTATCAGTCGGCATTTTTTGGAAAAGCTTTTAGCAAAGAAGGGGCTTAGCCATAAATTTCTAGCTTATGAGCTTAGCCCTGCACAAGAAGCAATACTCATTCGAAAAGAAGATTTATAATCTAACTTTTTAAGCTTTAATTTATTAGCGTAAGCTATGCAAGCGAATCGCTTTTTCTAAACGCTTTTTTGATCGATAGCTTTGCCATATTCCAAGGCCCAGACTTAATGCTGACCCTAGGGCTAAGCGAGGATCTAAAGACAGAGCTAAACTACGCTCTATGCTCGTTTCCTTTGGCAAGCTATTTAGGCTCTGGTAGTTAATTATGCTCCCCACCATCATAGCACCACTTAAGCCGTAAAAAGCATAACTACAATTGCGGTAAAACCTAGAATTCCTAGCTAGTTGATAAGCCTCACTATTTTGAGGCTCTATTTGCAAAATGTACTGCCGAATCTCAGCTTTGCTCTTATATTTTACTGCGCTGTCTGTTGAAGCTTGAGTAAACTGAGCACAAGCATAGATAGAGCTAAATGTTAGAGCTAAGAAGCAAATAAATCTAGTCATTGGTGTGTGTTTTAATGGCCCTAATCTATTTAAAGGCTTCATTGAATCAAAGTAAACAAAGGTCGCTCAGCTAAAAGCCAGGCTGATTTCGTATATTTAATTACTTATCTTTAAAGGGCAGCAATATAGCTAGCCAAATTAAAAGAGTTCTCTCGCTAGTCACTTTTCAAATTCAATCGCTAATGATATAAATATCACTAAATCTAATGACCACCGAAGTATCGGCTAAATGCTCCTAAATTTGAAATATTCAAAACTCTACTAAACGCTAATTTTAAAGCTATGAAACAAATACTAGTATTTGCGGGCATATTGTTTGCCTTCGCAGCCTGCAAATCAGAACAAAAAGAAATGCAAGAAAATCAATTACAAAGCAGTGGTGAGTGCCCAATGGGTTTCAGCTCTGGTCAATCAGCTGGCACCACCCTTAAAGGCGAAGGTCCAACCAACAAAGACTGGTGGCCTAATCAGCTTGACTTAAGTGTCTTACGTCAGCATTCCGAATTATCTAACCCCATGGGTGAAGATTTCGATTATGCCGAAGCTTTTAATAGTCTTGATTACGAAGCAGTGAAAGCAGACATCCGCGCGGTAATGACCGACTCACAAGAGTGGTGGCCGGCAGATTACGGCAATTATGGCCCTTTATTTATCCGCATGGCTTGGCATAGCGCGGGAACTTACCGTACAGGCGATGGCAGAGGTGGATCAGGTGAAGGTCAACAACGTTTTGCCCCCCTGAATAGCTGGCCAGACAATGGCAACCTAGATAAAGCCAGGCGTCTTATTTGGCCTATCAAACAAAAATATGGCAGCAAGCTTTCTTGGGCCGATTTAATGATCCTTACTGGTAATGTAGCCTTAGAATCTATGGGCTTTGAAACTATAGGTTTTGGTGGTGGCCGTGCCGATGTATGGGAACCAGCGAGCAACGTTTACTGGGGTGCTGAAGCAGAAATGTTGGCCAACAAAAAACGCTATAATGAAGAAGGCGAATTAGAAGATCCTTTAGCAGCGGTGCAAATGGGCTTAATTTACGTTAACCCAGAAGGCCCAAATGGTAATCCTGATCCAAAACTAGCCGCCCGCGATATTCGCGAAACTTTTGGTCGCATGGGAATGAATGATGAGGAAACTGTCGCACTTATTGCTGGTGGTCATACCTTAGGTAAAACCCATGGTGCCGGCGACGCTTCCTTAGTAGGTGCAGAGCCCGAGGCAGCGGCGATTGAAGAGCAAGGTCTAGGCTGGAAAAGCAGCTACAAATCGGGTAAAGGTCCCGATGCCATTACCTCTGGTTTAGAAGTAATTTGGACACCTACTCCTACGCAATGGAGTCAAGCCTATTTTGCCACCTTATTTGCCTACGAATGGGAATTAACTAAAAGTCCAGCCGGTGCTCATCAATGGGTAGCGAAAGACGCTGGTGAAATTTTCCCTGATGCCTTCGATGAAAATAAGAAGCATAAACCTACCATGTTAACCACCGATCTTTCTTTGCGTTTTGATCCGGCTTACGAGAAAATTTCTCGCCGTTTTTTAGATAACCCTAAAGAATTTAACGCCGCCTTTGCTCGCGCTTGGTTTAAGTTAACCCACCGCGACATGGGACCCAAAGCCCTTTATTTAGGACCAGAAGTTCCAGAAGAAGATTTCATTTGGCAAGACCCTATACCAGCGGCTGATTATGCACAGATTGATCAAAAAGATATTAAAGCACTTAAAGCTTCCATTCTTAGTTCAGGACTAAGTATTCAAGAATTAGCCTCTACCGCATGGGCTTCTGCCTCCACTTTCCGTGGATCTGATAAAAAAGGTGGTGCCAATGGAGCACGCATTCGCCTTGAGCCACAAAGGAACTGGGAAGTAAATAATCCCACGCAATTAAACAAGGTTTTAAGTGCTCTAGAAAAAATTCAATCGGATTTCAATGCTAACTCTAGCTCTAAAAAAGTTTCACTGGCCGATCTCATTGTTTTAGGCGGTAATACGGCGGTTGAACAAGCGGCCAAAAATGGTGGCTTTACCATTAGCGTTCCTTTCACTCCTGGTAGAACGGACGCTAGTCAAGAACAGACGGACATAGAATCCATGGCGGTTTTAGAGCCGATTGCTGATGGCTTTAGAAACTATCTAAAAACCCAGTACTCTATACCTACTGAGGCACTTTTAGTAGATAAAGCCCAATTGCTAACCCTCAATACACCCGAGATGACCGTTTTAGTTGGAGGTATGCGTAGCATGGATCTTAACTACGATAATTCGAAACATGGTGTTTTCACTGATAAGCCTGGTACTTTAAGCAACGACTTCTTTGTTAACCTGATGACTATGAGCAATGAGTGGTCCGCTATTTCAGATACCAAAGAAGTGTTTGAAGCAAAAGACCGTAAAACTGGCGAAGTAAAATGGACCGCTACTCGCGCCGATCTAATTTTCGGCTCCAACTCAGAGCTACGTGCTTTGGCCGAAGTATACGCCAGTGACGATGCAAAAGAGAAATTTGTAAACGACTTTGTAGCCGCATGGAGCAAAGTAATGAGCCTTGATCGTTTTGACTTGAAATAGGAGTTACAAACTAATTTGAACATCAAATTACTAAGGCCCTTTGGAAATCCTAAGGGCCTTTTTCTTGATGGAAGTTTAACGATAGCCACGCGATAGACTTTCTTCAGGCCTCATTATTCATCTTTTCTTCACAAGACCTTATATTAATGCATCGGCCCGAGACCACTAAAAATAAGATTATTACAGTGCTAAATAAAGACCAATCGTCTCTTATTCGCAAATTATGATAACTCTCTTTCTCTAAAAAATATTGTTAAAAATCCCAATATCATCATGGTACGACTTTGCCGTGGCGATGAATGGCAAAAGTGACCATTATCAAAGCGACCTCATCATGCTAAATGATGTGTAAATTGGCCACATAACTACCATTTTGGTTGGCATTACTATTGGCGATGGTGCTATTTTCGCCACTAATGCATGGGTAATTAAAGATTTACCTGCTAATACGATCGTAGGTGGCAATCCTGCAAGTGTACTAAAAGCTAAAAGCCCAGACCTAGCTCATTTGCTGTGGCCAGCTACCGTTGTACTGATCAAACTAGTGTTTTCCTTTTATTGAAAATCTGAGGCTTTAATTTTAGGTCGAACTTAAGTTTCAAATAACATTGCAGTCGGTACCTTTGCAGTCAATTTCAAAGAAAAACCATGAAAATCGATAAAACTAACCCCTGGCACAAAGTAAAGGTAGGTGATAAACAACCTGAAATTGTGAACGGAATCATCGAAATCCCCAAAAACACCCGCGCAAAATACGAGCTAGATAAAGATTCAGGTTTACTTTTAATGGATCGAGTAATTTACTCTTCCATGTATTACCCTGCTAATTATGGATTTATTCCGCAGACCTATTGCGATGATAAAGATCCCCTCGATATTTTAGTGCTTTCGCAAATAGATATCGTACCCATGTGCATTGTATCTTCTAAGGTTATTGGCGTTATGCGCATGATTGACAATGGAGAGTTAGATGATAAAATTATCGCTGTGGCAGAAAACGATATGAGTGTAAGTCACATTAATGATATCTCAGAGTTGCCCAAGCACTTTATTAAAGAATTGAAAAACTTTTTTGAAGACTATAAAAAGCTTGAGAATAAGACCGTAAGCATTGAGGAGTTTCAAGATGCGGCAACGGCTAAAAAGATTCTTAAACAAAGTATGATTGATTATCAAAATCACATAAAGTCTTAGAGCAGCACTTAAAACGTTTAAAGACTTCCTATATATTAAATATTGGAAGTCTTTTTTAATATAAAACCGAAGTCGGAATATCACCTATGGCAACTGGTTAATCCAAATCGGATCTTTTTTAATTTTTGATGCGCACAAAAAAAGGGAAGCCAAATGCTTCCCCTGTTTAGTAAAGTACATTATAGGATGTAAAATAGATTCTAAATTAAAAGCGGTAACCAACAGTTAACCCAAAACGTGGATCGATTGAAAGTAAATCGGTTACATCTACTGTGGGCGCTGCATTATTAGAATAGCTATTAGAACTAACCAAGAAATAGCCAATACCCAACCATGAGCCCAAGGTTAAGCCTGATTTAAAGGCGTACATGTAACCAAAAGTAGTTCCGATAGAAAGTCCAAAATAGCTAACATCGTAGTTTGTTAAAGTAGGAATCGGGAAGCCATTAGGATCATTTGGATCAGGAGCTAAAACTGTGGTTGTCAGCTCCTCGCCGCTTGTTGCAACACTACGAACTTTAAGATAACCACCTACGAACCAACGATCTAAACCAGGTCTACGATTAGGATCAAAATAATACCTAAACTCTGGGGCCACCATAAATCCTCTAAATGGCACTTCTTTTATTGTTGGAATCCCAAATCCTCCAAAACCGCCGGCAGTACTGGTAGTAGTAAGAGACCAGTCTATAAAGCCAAGGCCCAAAACAACACTCATATTTTTAGCAAAGCCATATTCTACGTTTGCAGAGTAAATGCCACTAAAAATAGGTGAAAGATTAAGATGTGCACCAAAATTACCACCTTTGCGACGACGATCTTCATCTTCGCCTTCTGCAGAAGCATTAAAACTGGTAAATAAAATGGCTAGCGCAGCCAAAAAGGTAGTAGTTTTTTTCATTGTACTATTTATTGTTTGCTACAAATAAATGAATTGATGAGGTGAATTCCAAGAGATTGGAAAAAATTAAGTTAAATCTTGCATCCATTTCTAAGAAAAAAGCAAAACACTATCTCGAGAAGCTGAATAAATAAATCAGCTAAATCCTTAAAATGAACTACTTAAAAAAAATTATATATAAATATTCCTAGGGAAATTTACCTCGTATTGACTCCACTACTTGAGTTCTTTAAGGCCCTGATTATCTAGCCATTGTCCGACTGATTTATTCAGTTCTGGATAAAACTCCTTAAAAAGAGGTATAAGATCTGACTCTAACTCCTGCAATTGGTTGGCCGCTAAATTCATGGTATTCTTATAACTTGTTCGTCTGCTCATTCCTTCTAAACTGCGACTTAAACCCTCATGCGTAGAATAATTAAACAACCAATTTCCCTTGGCCATATAATGCACCATGTGCGAAGCAGCTTCTGGTAATTCATCTTTTCGGAGATTAAATAGTTGATAGGCATACTCTGCAAAATCTGCCAACGACTCTTGATGCCAAAAATAATAATCGCGTGCTAAGAGATGATCGAAATAAATATCCAATACCACTCCACTAAACTTGCCCTGTAAAGGACGAATGAGCACTTTGGCCTCTTCTACCAGGGAGTGACTATCCGTAAAGTCATCAATAAAATGATGTAAATGTATACCGCGCTGTACCTCAGGAATAAACTCGCTAAACTTAGCTTTACGCGTGAAATCGGCCACCAAATTACCTAGCATTAAGTCATCATTTTTAATGGAAAGACTAAGATGCGCTAAGTAATTCATGCTGCAAATATGTGTAAATTTGCAACTATAATGAAGTTCACACGGCTTATTAGTATTTTTCTCCTTTGCATTTACAGTTATTCTCAGCTGCAAAGCCTATTGGTTATTGGCGATTATATAATTGATTACCAAAGCTATAAATACGAAAAGTGCGAGAATAAAGATCGTCCCGAGTTAAAATGCAATGGAACTTGCCAGTTGGCTAAGCTTTTAGCTAGCCCCGTAAAAACAGCGCCTGAATTAGGCACTGTTTTACTTTTCCAAATTCAAGTATATTTAAGCCCAAGGGTAGAAATCCAGCTTCCTATGGCTAACAATAACAAAAGCTATTTCTCCTGCCAAAGCTTTAACCTTAAATCAGGGGTTTCTAAAAATTATCTTCCCCCTCCTAAAATTGAAATAGAAGCCCGTCTCATCTAATTTCAATTTTTAATATTTCACTATGCGATTTTATTCGTTGATCCTAATCATTTGGGTTCAATCACTCTATAGCAATATCTCAGCTTGCGATGTTTGCGGCTGCGCCTCCATGGGTTTTAGCATGGGAGAATGGTCTCCTAATTCTAAATATAGTTTATCGAGCAACTATGGATTTCGCAACTTTACCAACTCAGGCTTTAAGGATAATTTTCATCTGGCTGAACTGGTTTTCACCTATCGTTTTAATAGCAAATTTCACCTCGAGACACGCTTACCAATTTTATGGGCAGAACGTCGTTATTCAGGCGCCTTACGGGCGAATGAGCAGCTGCAAGGCGTAGGTGACCTAAGTGTTAGTTTAGCTTATGAATTATTTTCAATACTAAGTACTTCTTCCTTACAAAGTCTTTATCTATCGGCTGGACTAAACTTACCCACGGGCGCTTACCAAAATAGCCTTGCGGAAGATCCATTAAGTCCCAATTTTCAATTAGGCACAGCCAGCTTAGACTACCAAGCCACTTTAGCTTATCAAATAAACACTAAAAATTACATGGGCTTTGTCCAAACTGCCTATCTCCTTAATACACGAAATCGATACCATTACACTTTTGGAAATCAAGCATTTCTCAATTTGAGAATCGGTCGGAAAATAAAATTCAAAGAAGCGAAAAGTTCTTGGCTCTTTTTTGTTGGCCTTAGCGGCGAGCATTTTGCACGCGACATCAATGAGCGATCTTATTACCAAGCTGGGACAGGTGGGTCTGCTGCATTCGCAGATATTGGTGTTTACTACTTTTTAGATCACTGGCGTATCAGCCTAAGCTCCCAAAACAAAATTGCTCAAAGAAAAGACAGCAATTATAAAGCAGGAAATCAATTAAAACTGAAAATCAATTATTCCTTCTAATGCGAAAAACTTGGATCAGCATTATAGCATTGATAAGTCTCTCTAGCTGCGAGAAAATTAAAGGAGTCGAAGGCCGAGAAGACATCGAAGGCCCAAATATCACCATTTTTCAGCCTCAAGTAGAAAGCTTTCGCAGTAATGATACCCTGAAAATTGAAGTATTATTTAGCGATAACAATGGACTTCACGACGTGTACATTGGATTAAACGATATGACGGTAGGTTTAAAACGTATTCACTGGTCGCTTCACGAGCACGGGCTCAATGCTAAAATCGACACATTTTATGTTTTCCCCAGCTACACAGGAAGTAAGGAGTATGTGTTACAAATAGAAAGCAGCGATCATAATAATAATCGCTGCTCTACTCGTAAACCTTTATTTTTAAATTAAAGTGCGGCGAGACTAAACTCGTAGCTTTCAGTAATAGGATTAATTAGAAGTTTTTTACAGGCTTCATCTACCTTGGCTTGAGCGCTAGCTTCGTCAGCCGCCTCCACTTCAAGGTGGATGTGTTTACCGATGCGCACACCTGAAATTTCGGCTAAACCGATGTTTTTCATACTACTAGAAACGGCCTTCCCTTGTGGATCTAATAAGGCTTGATGTGGCATTACGTTAATTTCAGCTTTAAATTTCATGGCTGTATAAATTATTCAATTTCCCTGCTTTTGGGTTTAAAAAATATAGAAATAAGCAGGTACAAAGGTATAACAAAGGCGAAAGCCCGAAAGCGCAGAAGCGCAAAAAGTAGAACTATTGCCACAATTAATAAGATCCGTGACTTATTGGCCTTCCAGCTCAGGTCTTTAACCTTTAGTGACAGCAAGGGCAGCTCCGCCACTAAAAGCAAGGAAGAGGCGATAGTTAAGAAACTTAAGAAGAAAGGATGCAACAATATAGCCTCGGTAGTTGGGTTCTCAGTTTTAAGAGCCCAAATTGCTAAAGAGTATATGAGGATCGTGTTGGCAGGGGTTGGCAAGCCTATAAAGTTCTCCGTTTGACGCGTGTCGATATTAAACTTAGCTAAACGCAGGGCCGAAAAAATAGGCACCAAAAAGGCTAAAAAAGGCAAGAATGAAGGTAGTGGCTCTCCACTGCGCGCTACCTCTAAAAAAAGGTGATAGAGCATAAATCCGGGCGCCACGCCAAAACTTACCAAATCGGCTAAACTATCTAATTGCAAACCTAATTCTGAATGCACCCCTAGGGCCCTTGCTACCAATCCGTCTAAAAAATCGAAAACTAGGGAAGCAGCTAAGAGATAGGCGGCAAGCACCACATTGCCATCAAAAAGAGCGATAATTGCAAACAATCCCGACGCCAGGTTGGCGAGGGTTAATAAATTTGGGATAACACTTTTCATTTTTAATGGGCCTTATGAGGCAATATTAGTACAATTGTAGTGTTTAAAAGGACGGAAATTAATTTATTTGCCTCAAATATTCCCTTGAAAAAATTAGTACTACTTCTACTACTTTCTCCTCTGCTTAGTTGGAGTCAGGCACGAAAATATTCCAATGCTTTTTTAGAGATTGGTATCGATGCGCGCGCCATGGCGATGTCGAATGCAGTTATTGCCTCCACTAACGATATCAGCGCAGCTTATTGGAACCCCGCCGGTTTGGTAGGTATTGAAAATAGCTGGCAAGCAGCGGCCATGCACGCCGAATACTTCGCTAGTATTGCTCAGTACGATTATGCGGCATATGCGCAAAATATTGATGAGAATAGTACGGCCGCTATTTCTTTTATTCGCTTTGGTGTAGATGACATTCTGAATACCACCGACCTAATTGACCAAGATGGCAATGTAGATTACGATCGCATTACGCGCTTCTCCGCAGCAGATTACGCTCTTATCGGATCTTACGCTCGACGTTCCACTAATATTAAGAACCTTAGTTATGGCGCTAATTTTAAAATCGTTTACCGCCAAATTGGTGACTTTGCCAACTCGATAGGCTTTGGTTTCGATGCAGGTTTACAATATAAAATAGGCAAATGGCAATTGGGCGCTAGCTTTAAAGATATCACCACCACCTTTAATGCTTGGACTATTAACGAAGAAGCCTTCGGCGAAAGTTTAGAAATCACCAACAGCGATTTACCCACCGAAAATTTAGAGCTTACCATTCCCCGCATGCTCCTTGGTTTTGGCAGAACCTTTCAATTAAACGATAAGTACAGCTTACACAGCGAAATGAGCGCCGACTTCACCTTTGGCGGCAAGGAAAACACCTTAATTTCTAGCGAAATTACTAACATCAACCCTAACCTTGGTTTGGAAGTAGGCTACTTAAATTTCGTTTTTCTTCGCATGGGATTTGGTAATGTAAAACGCCTCACTAGTTTTACAAACGAGACTAGCTTTAGCCTGCAACCCAATTTAGGTATTGGCTTTTTATACCGTGGCATTTCTATAGATTACGCTTTAACCGACATTGGAAGCGCATCGGGCACTCTTTATTCGAATATCTTCTCTTTAAAATTTAACTTTGAGGACTTTAAAAAGTCTTAATGTTAAAAAAATACCGTCCATTTTACCTAAGTGCTTCCCTACTCTATCTCAGTGAAGTTATACCCGCTTTGTATCTACTGAAGTTCTTGGCTTTAGCTCCGCTTATCTTGGAGCTACGACAAAGTGGTAACTTCAATCGCAACTTAATCGGCATTTTGTTAACCATGAGTTCTTGGTCTCTTGCTCTTTTTTTAGGAGATGAAGTGAGCTCTAGCTACCCAGTATTTAACGGGCTTGCTTTAATTCTCTACTTAATTAGCAAAGAGCGTCTTGGGCCACAACGCTCTTCCTTGGCTTTACTATTCTTTTGGCTGAGCGCCGAAGGGCTCGCTTATACTTTTACCTTTTTCGAAAACTGGTCACACCCTTACAGTGAGGCCCTTTTCGATTTACAGTATTCCAAAAATTGGCTCAGCATAACGGGTTTTTTAGGGGCTAGCTTCTGGCTATTATTACTCAATTATTTTGCCGCCTATTTGGGAAGTAAACAAGATCGTAGCAAATTAAATTGGCCCGCCTTATTAAAAGGCTTTGGACTCTTAATTCTTCTAGGTATTGTTATTCCGCTTGCCCTAAGTCCACAAAGCACCATTGATGCCATTTCGGAATATCCGAGCTACAACTTAAAGCTCTTACCCGCCGACTTGTTCTTGCAGCGCATGTCTTATTTCCTTGCTTTCTTCCTCCTCCTATTTTCAGTAGTAAAACACATTTTAAGAAACAGTAAACGCGATGATAGATTTACGTAGCGACACTTTTACTAAACCTTTGCCTGATATGCTAAAAGCCATGTGGGCAGCGGAAGTAGGCGATGACGTTTTTGGGGAAGACCCTACCATTAATGCTTTAGAAGCAAAGGCTGCAGCCCTTTTCGGAATGGAAGCCGCCGTATTTTGTCCTTCGGGCACTATGACCAATCAGATTGCCATAAAAGTGCATACCCGTCCCGGCCAAGAAATTATTTGTCACGAATACTCACATGTTTACAATTACGAAGGCGGTGGCATTGCCTTTAACAGCGGTTGCCAAGTGAGACCTTTAGCGGGACCGCGTGGAAAATTAGAAGCCAGTAGTGTGGCCGAAGCTTTACAAAATCCTTTGGATATGCACGCAGCTACCAGTCGCTTGGTGGTTTTAGAAAACACCACTAATAAAGGTGGAGGCGCTTGTTACGAGCTAAGTGAAATTGATGCTATCAAGGCAGTGTGCGAAAAAACGGGACTCGGTTTACATCTTGATGGAGCCCGTTTATGGAATGCTTTAATCGCTAAAAGACAGCAGCCAAAGGATTTTGGCAGTCGCTTCGATTCAATTTCAATCTGTCTAAGCAAAGGCCTCGGCTGTCCCGTTGGCTCTTTACTTCTAGGCTCTAGCGAATTTATTAGGGAGGCACGCTTTGTTCGCAAGAAGTTCGGCGGAGCGATGCGACAAGCGGGTTATTTGGCGGCGGCAGGTATTTACGCCCTCGACCATCATATTGAGCGACTCAGTGAAGATCATGCGAAAGCCCAAAAATTAGCAGAGGCTTTAGAAGCCAGCTCTTGGATAGAAAAGGTGGAAACAGTGGAAACGAATATTATAATTTTCAAACTGAAGGCAGACAAAAACATCGGGGAGTTTAATGCCACCTTAAAGGCAGAAGGGGTTTTACATATCGATATGGGGCAAGGTAAGCAGCGCTTCGTTACCCATCACGATGTAAACTTTGAAGATATTGATAAGGTTTGTCAAGTAATTGGTGACTTAGCTTAAGAAGAGCATTCCAAAGGCAATTAAACCCAGTATTACTATTTGCAGGATGCGCGACCATTTCCAGAAGATTGGGCTTTGCAAAAAGCTTCCAAAATAGCTGGCCATCGCCGCCATTAAGCTGAAAATTATGGCTGCCTGCAACATAAATGTAGCGCCTAAAAATAGCATTTGCCCAAAGCTCGACCAAGGAGCTGAATCGGCAACAAACTGCGGTAATAAAGCAAGAAAGAAAAGCGTAACCTTGGGGTTTAACACATTCATTAAAAAACCTTTACGAAAAGAAGTCCAAAAGGCCTTAGGACCGGTGTTTTCGGTTTTTTGCCATTGGAATGATTCGGGTTTTTCGCGCCAAGCTCCATAGGCCAGATATAGTAAATAGGCCGCACCGGCCAAGCGAATAAACCACGACAAGCCCGGCCACTCTTTTATTAAAAGCGCAAAACCACTTGCAGTGAGAAGGGTGTGCACCAATACTCCCGATGCTAAACCCAAAGAAAGACTAAAGCCACGTTTAAAACCACGACTTAAACTTTCGGTAATCACGTACATGTTATCTGGGCCCGGCAGGAAAGTGAGAGAAACCGCTGCCACCAGAAAAGCTAAGAAGCTATTTACATCCATAATCTTGCTATTAAGCGGTCTATAATGCACCTTTGTACCATGCAAAAAAACGCTGAAAATCTGGATTGGCATGCATTCTATACCAAGCCTCGCACTGAAAAAAAATTAGCGGAGCGTTTACGCGCTAAGGGTTTTGAAGTTTACGCCCCTACACAAACCATATTGAAGCAGTGGAGCGACCGCAAAAAAATGGTGGAAGAACCCCTTTTCCGCTCCTATGTTTTTGTGCAAATTAACTACAAAGATTACCTAGAAATACTGCAAACTCCTGGTGCAGTAGCTATTGTTCGCTGGCTGGGCAAGCCTGCTCTTATTCGCGATGAAGAAATTGTGGCCATCAAAGAGTTTTTAAAACTAAGTAGTGGCATGGCCATCGAATTACGCGATTTTAAAAAAGGTGATCAGCTACGGGTAAAACACGGGAATTTAGAAAATGCCGTGGGAACGGTAGTGCGTCAGACCAAAAGCAAAGTAATTTTAGAAATCGAAAAACTAGGAATGGCGCTTTATGCTGAAGTCCCTAAAAGTCAAGTTGAAAACACCCCCTAAAATATGCGTTTATCATTTATAGCTCTACTTCTCCTTTTTTCGCATCTCGGCTTTAGCCAGGAAACGATAAACTGGATTAAAATTGAAGATTTAGAAGCGGCCCAAGCCAAAGAACCACGAAAAGTTATAATCGACCTTTATACCAATTGGTGTCATTGGTGCCACAAAATGGACGAGAATACCTTTCAAAATCCGGGTATTGCATCTTATGTAAATGAAAACTTTTACGCCGTGCGCTTTAATGCGGAACAGAAAGACACCATACTTTTTAAAGGACAAAAGTTTGGTTTTGTACCGAAAGGTCGCAAAGGTTACAACGAACTAGCGGCGGTATTAGCTAAGGGCCGCCTTTCTTACCCTACTATCGTTTATTTAGACGAAGAACTTAACCTCATTCAACCCGTACCGGGCTATATGGATGCAAAGGCCTTTGAGGAAGTTATTACTTATCTGGGCGAAGACCACCACAAAGAGCAGGAATTTGAGCAATACAAGCTTAATTACAACGGAAATATTCATAATTCGACTAAAGAATAGCAAAGGAATAGGCCGAGGAAAATTCTTTAAATTTACCTTTGCCGCCTTATAAAACACAGGCATGAAAATCTCCTACAACTGGCTTAAACAGTACCTCGATATAAAATTACCCGCCGAAAGGGTTTCTGAACTATTAACCGATACCGGTTTAGAGGTAGAAGGACTCGAGCAAATTGACACGATTAAAGGTGGTTTGCGCGGTGTAGTTATTGGCGAAGTTTTGAGCTGTGAGAAGCATTCTAATGCTGATAAGCTTAAGGTTACCACGGTAAACATTGGGACAAAGGAATTGCTTCCTATTGTATGCGGAGCGCCAAATGTAGCGGCAGGACAAAAAGTATTAGTAGCCACTGTTGGCACGGAGATTTACACGGAAGACGATTCCTTTACCATTAAGAAAAGTAAAATTAGGGGCGAAGTTTCGCAAGGCATGATTTGCGCCGAAGACGAATTAGGTCTAGGTGAAAGTCACGATGGCATTATGGTCCTTCCGGCAGATGCGCCAGTAGGACAAGCTGCGGCCGAATACTTTAATATCGAAAGCGATTATGTTTTCGAAATTGGCCTTACCCCCAATCGCACGGATGCTATGTCGCATTATGGCGTAGCCCGCGATTTAAGAGCGGCCATTTTAAGATACGAGGGCGGAAAGCTAGATCTCACCTTACCTGCGCTTACTCCTTTAAGCAATAGCAGCGAAGATCTACCGATAAATATTAGCATTAAAAACAGTGAAGCCTGTTATCGCTACAGCGGATTAGCTCTGAAAAATGTTCAGGTTAAAACTTCACCCGATTGGCTACAAAACAGACTGAGAGCCATTGGCTTAAAGCCGCTAAATAATATTGTAGACATTACCAATTACGTATTACACGAAACGGGACATCCTCTACATGCCTTTGATGCCGCCAAAATTAGTGGCGCGCAAATAAATATTCAGAACGCAGAAGAAGGACAAGTTTTTACCACCTTGGATGGTAGCGAATTAAAGTTGAGCGACAAAGATTTAATGATTTGTGATGCCGAAAAGCCTTTGGTTCTTGCCGGCGTTTATGGAGGATTGAATTCAGGCGTAAGCCAAGAAACCACAAGTGTGTTTTTAGAAGCCGCTTATTTTAATTCGGTGAGCGTACGAAAAAGTGCGAAGCGCCATGGCTTAAATACCGATTCATCTTTCCGCTATGAAAGAGGCGTGGACCCAGAAATGACCCTTTTCGCCTTAAAACGCGCGGCTAGTTTAATGATCGAGTTAGCCGGAGCTGAATTGGCCATGAATATCAAAGACGAGCATCCACATACCATCGAGGCTACTCATGTAGTACTTGATCTTAATCGCATGAATACCCTTATCGGGCATAGCATTGAACCCGATTTAGTGCGCAGCATTCTGCACAGTTTAGATATTCGTATCCTTTCCGAATCGCATCAAAAATTAAATTTAGAAATCCCAACTTACCGCATTGATGTTCAAAGGGAGGCCGACGTAATTGAGGAAGTACTGCGTATTTACGGTTTCAACGCCGTGCCTTACGATGGTCCCATGCGTATTTCAGTCGCTAAAATTGACCCCAAAGATGACAGCCGTGAAAGAGAAGTAATCAGCAATTTGTTGGCTAGTCTCGGTTTTAACGAGATGATGAATAACTCTTTGACCAAATCGAGCTATTACAATGACTTCGGCTTTAAGGCCGACGAAAGCATCAAAATGTTAAACCCTTTAAGTCAAGATTTAGCGGTGATGCGCCAAAGCTTGGTTTTCGGGGGCTTAGAAGCGGTAGCGCATAATAGCAAGAGACAGCGCAGCGATATTTCCCTATTTGAATTTGGCCGCGAGTATAAACTCGATGGCGAGAAATTTCAGGAACGAGAATGCTTGGGCCTGTGGATTAGTGGTAAAGACAAACCCGAAAACTGGCAGAAGCCCAATGAAGAAAGTGATTTTTACACCTTAAAACAAAGCTGCGTAAAGATTTTGGAACGCTTAGGCATTGATAAACTCAAAGAAGATGCCCTCGATAATCCTATTTACACAGAAGGCATAAGCTTAAAACAGGGTGAGAAAGAAATTGCCAGTATGGGACTGCTTAGCAGCAAGTTGACAAAATCTTTAGAAATTAAAGCGCCTGTTTTTTATGCACATTTCGATTGGTCTGCTCTGGTTAAGATTGCTAAACGCAAGAAAATTGTAATGACCGATTTACCAAAATACCCAGCGGTTCGTCGCGATTTAGCCCTTTTAGTGGATAGCGCCACTACCTACGCATCTTTGCGCCAAGCAAGCCAAAAAGCGGGCGGAGCCTTATTAAGAGACATAAACTTATTTGATGTTTACCAAGGCAAGAATCTGCCTCAAGGCAAAAAATCTTATGCCTTAAGCTTTGTTTTCAGACACGATGAAAAAACGCTTAATGATTCGGCGGTAGACCAATCGATTAAGAAAATCTTAGACAGTTTAGAAAAGCAGTTTCAAGCAACTTTACGCTAATTAAGGATCTAAGGAATAGGGCAAAAGCAAAGGATAAAGAGTATGCTAAAAATTGCCTACGACCCTATTTATCATCACCCATTACCTGAGGGACATCGTTTCCCGATGGAAAAATATTCTTTACTGCCACAACAACTACTCTATGAAGGCACTTGCAGCGAAGCCAATTTCTTTAGTCCTGGCTTATTAAGTGAGGAGCAAATTTTACGCACCCATAAAGAAGAGTATTGGCTGAAATTAAGAAACCTAAATCTTAGCCGCTCAGAAGAGCGCCGCACCGGCTTTCCGCTTTCTGCCCAATTAGTAGAACGAGAAAGACGTATTAACCAAGGTACGATAGAAACAGCCCTTTATGCCTTACAACATGATGTGTCGCTGAATATCGCGGGTGGCACCCACCATGCCTATACCGATCGCGGAGAGGGCTTTTGCCTACTCAATGATATTGCCATTGCCTCTCATTATTTATTAGACCACAATCTCGCCCAGCGCATCTTAATCGTGGATCTAGATGTGCATCAAGGCAATGGCACAGCCGAAATTATGGCGAAGGAAGAGCGGGTTTTCACCTTCTCCATGCATGGCGAAAAAAACTACCCCCTGCATAAAGAAAAATCCGATTTAGACATTGCTTTAGCCGACCAGTGCGATGATGCTACTTATTTGAAAAAGCTCGAGTATCATCTACCCAAAATTTTAGAAGACTTTCCTGCAGATTTTATTTTTTACCAAAGTGGTGTTGATGTTTTAGCGAGTGATAAGCTAGGACGTTTGGCTTTGAGTAAAGAAGGCTGCAAAAGTCGCGATCGATTTGTTTTAGAAAGCGCTAAACAGCGCCAAATCCCCGTGGCTATTTCAATGGGAGGAGGGTATAGCCCGAAAATTAGTGATATTATTGAGGCGCATGCCAATACTTTTCGGGTGGCACACGGCATTTGGTATTGAAGAAAGCTGCGCTACATCTTTTATCCTATTTTTTTATATAATAATTTAATAATTAAAAAAATCTAATCTATTCTTTAACAAAGAAATACACTCTAGTAAAAAAAAGGCCCCTATATTCGCTTTAAGTTTTTGTTGCTATTTTGAGGATAACAATAGTTACATTTGAAGGCAAATCAAGCCAGGGGCGATTTTCATTTGTTAACTAGTGGGTTAGAAGGAACAGATAAAAGCTTAGTCCCCTGCTTGATTTTCTTAAAAACCAAAACAGATTTTAATTAGCGATGTCAATCAAAAATTCAGGGAAAGAGCGCATCCGAAAAAAGTTTGTCTTGTATAAAAATCTTGGCCGCACTAGGCTGTTTTTCCGCACTGTGTGGATTAAAGAGGTTTTTGACGGTACACGCTGGCGCAGATCACAAATTCTTAAAGAAAAACCTAGGTCTACCGATCAGGTGTAGAAACTAAAAGCCGATTAAAAATGGCTTTTTTTTTATGGCTTAAGCCACTCTTCATCCTTATCCTTGACTGGGTAAATCTAAGTCCTTACGCCTTATATACATAAAGCCGTCTAGCGAATTATTAAACAAAGGATCAATATTAAAGCAAACCACTAAAGCCTGACTTTGGATATACTTTTTAATTAAAGGAGGAATCCGTAAAGAGCCCGGCTCAATTTCTTCCAACTTCCGATCAAAGGCGACCATATCGCTGGGAATATCATCCCATAGTCCTTTCTTATTGAGCAAGTTTACATCCGGCTTAAAAGCTTTACGCGGTTTAATAAGACTAGCCAAACTCGCATCACCATGATTTTTAAGTAGGTAGCTAACCATGAGGGATTTACTAAAAGAAGAAAAACGATTGCTAATACTGGCGCAACCTAATATATATTGCAAGTCTTTATCCTTATCCATCAATGCCTTAATCGCATTCCACAGAATAAATAGTGGCAGTGGCTTTTGTTGGTATTCCTTCACAATAAATGCCCGCCCTAATTCCAAGGAATTTTCAAATATGGAGTAAGCAGCAGAACCGACCTTAAATAAGGAATGCGTGTAAAAACCATTTATACCAAAGCGCTTAAATACCTGCGGGCCGTATGCCAAGCGATAGGCACCCACTAAGCATTCCGCCTCCTGATCCCATAAAAGCAAATGGTGATAATGGTAATCGTAAGTATCTAAATCCAGCGCCTTGTTACTACCTTCTCCTATTTCTCTAAAGCTAATCTCGCGTAAGCGCCCAATCTGTTTTAGCAAATAAGGAATATCTTCGGCTTCCGCCAGGTATACCGCGAATTGCTTCTGACTTAAAACTAACTTTTGCTTGTCGGCTAAAAATGAAATCTCATTTTTTAACATTTCTAGCTGCGGTTCCTCCTCTACCTGTTCAGCCTGTAAGGGTCGTTTCCTTAAAAATAGACTCTTCTTATTTTGAGGCAGACTTAATGACAATATACCTATACGCTGCAATAACAAAGCGAGTAAGTGCCTATCTTCTGTGTACGATTTTACTTCCTTAGGATAGAGTAAGCGCGCCACTCTAATGGTTGCATTGCGCCGAAAAACTCGTCCTGACCAAGCCTGCTCTACGCTTTTTAAATTCGGTTCAACTATAGGTTTGCCATTTTTCAAATAAACGGGTAAGATGGGAACCTCGAATGCTCGGAAATCCGCTAAAAAAGTCAATATCCCTTTTTCATCTTGGCGCTTCACTTTTAAAGCCACTTGCCTCCTTTTGCTTTTCGCTGGCATCAAAAAGCCTCTTCCTTCCCCTCGCTCAAAGGCAGATACTAGATTTGCTACATTTTCGGTACAATTCGTTTCTGCAGCGGGAATTAGGGATTCCAGCGCCTTAAAGAAATCGGGGGCTAGAGAATCATCCTCAGGATTTAGAATGGCAAAGTCTGGCCGTTTCAAGCGCACTAAACATAATAACATTAGTGCATCCCAATGCGTATGCCTACTATTGACTACCACTAAAAATGGTCCTTTCTCAGGAATGCGCTTCAGCTCCGCTTTATAATATTGCAGCGGAATTTGCAGCTCATTTAAAATTTGAATAACCTCAGAATCTTGCGCTGCAGAGAGTCCCAATGAGTTTCGCCAAAAATCACGGTTTCCTTCTTTTTTTAGCAGTTCATTCTTAAGCTCCTTAAAGGCAATGTGTAGTTTAGCTTTCTTCATTTTATAAGCGCTTGGCATCTTAAACTTATTCGGATAGCGCCACCTGATAAGTGCCAACGGTAATCTGCTCCAATAGTACTTTACCGCGGTTTTTTATTTGCTCGCGGGCAGATTGATTATGATGGCGAATGGTATAAAGACTGATGTCTTCACGTTGCTCCAAATCAAAGCTTTTGGCTAATTCTTCGCAAAGAGGGAAGGCATTGATAGGATCGTAATTAATACAGAAAGATGAACTTACCGCTGAATGTTGCGACAGATTTACTCTTGCTCCAAATTGATGGAAAAGTTGGTAAATTTTTGAGAGGTGGTCTTCGGCAATAAAAGCCAAATCGCGGGTACTTAGCTTTATTAATAACTGATTTTCCTTTTTAATAAAACAGGAAGCCATAGGGTCTAGACTCACTCCTTCACTAATGGTAGTGCCGTCTGATGTTGGATTCTCAAAAGACTTTACCTTTAAAGGAATTCCCTTCTCCTGTAAAGGTTGAATTGTTTTAGGGTGTATTACTGAAGCCCCGTAAAAAGCCAGTTCAATCGCTTCGCGATAATTGATTCTATTCAGTAAAACGGTATCCTCAAAAACCTTGGGGTCACCGTTTAAAACACCCGGTACATCTTTCCATATTACCACTTCCGAAGCCGCCAAACAATAGGCGATTACCGAAGCCGAGTAGTCAGAACCTTCTCTACCTAAAGTGGTGGTATTGCCCATATCATCGGAACCGATAAAACCTTGGGTTAAATACCGCGCCCCTTCACGCACCGAATCTTGCAACATCCGTTTGGTATAAGTCCAATCCACACGAGCAAAGCGATAACTCTGATCCGTTTTTATTAAGCGACGCGCATCGAGCCAAATATTTTGATAGGAGTTTTGATTTAAGTAAGCAGATACAATTTTGGTAGAAAGCAACTCTCCAAAGGATACAATTTGATCGTACACCATATTGAAGCCGCCGTTTATTAAACTGCTTAACTTCATGCGGAGCTGCGCAAACAACTGCAAAACCTCTTCATAAACAGAATGAGCCTGAGGAAAGTCTAGATCAGCTATAATATCTAAATGATACTTCTCCAATTCTACTAGCGCATTTTCACAAGCCAGTTTATCGCCCGCTAAATGAAAGGCAACAATTTTTTCTAAGGCATTGGTACTTTTACCCATAGCCGAAATAACCACAAGAATGTCGTCTTCTGTAAAGAAATCTAATACCGAAGCCACCCTTCTTACACCCGCCGCATCTTTTACACTTGCTCCCCCAAATTTAAAAACCTTCATCGCTTAAATTTCCCCAAAAGTAAAAAGAAATAAGGCTGACCGATGGAATAAAGGCCAATGCTTTAAGACCTGAATATGAGTTATTTAAATTTGTATATTGTTGGAAATTCAATCACCAACAATTCTATGAAGAAACAATATGTCTTAAGCATCCTAGTTAGTGGACTTTTAAGCGGCAGTATTTTAGCGCAAAGTCCCACAGTTAATAGTCATGAAAAAAAGGTGTTCATCAAAGATGGTAAAACCTATGTCCAAAAATCATTACCCCTCTACTTAAGTTTTTCAACCAGTCCAAATGGGGAAAAACACGAATTAAATAGCGAAATAACCAAGGAGTATACAAACCCCATGTATCTTGATACGGAGGGTGTAAACTACATTCGCAGCCACTGGGCCGTTGACCAAACGACTTTAAAAACGGTTGAACCCAAAGTAGAAATTCGTTATGAGCTTTACGCAGATGGCTTGGCCCCGCAAAGTTCTCTTAGTTTAAGTGGAGCCCCCAGCTATTATGCCAAAGGAGTCTTATTTTATGGCAAAGGGTTAAGTGGCAGTCTTAGCTCCCGCGATGGGGTTAGTGGTGTTGAGGCCATAAACTACTCAATAAATAGTGCCGCCTATACCAGCTATAATAGTAGCTTAAATTTAAGCAAAGAAGGAGCAAACACATTATTTTATTACGCTTATGATTTTGTAGGAAATGCCGAAAACCCCAAGCAAAAGGATTTCACGGTAGATTTAAGCAATCCAACCTCCAACCATAGCATATTAGGCATTAGCTATAAAGGAAACATCCTAGCCCCGAGCACTAAATTTAGCCTCAGTAGCAGCGATAACTTAAGCGGCGTAAACAACACACAATACGAATTCGACGGCAATGGCAAGCGCGTTTATTCTTCCAACATTTCCATCAGCAGCCTAAGCGACGGCCAACACACCCTCAACTATTACAGTACCGATAATGTTAAAAATGCGGAAGCGGCAAAAAGCTTTAGCTTCTACTTAGATAAAATAGCGCCAGAGCCAAGCCACAGCATTAATGGCGATCAATATCAGGGTAACTATCTCTATGTTTCATCGCGTACAACAGTTAGTTTAGCTGCTACAGACAATCATGCAGGCGTTAAAAACATAGAATATAAAATTGATGGAGACAGCTACGGGAGCTACAGTTCAGCATTTTCTATTCCTAATAGTAGTGGTGTACATAATATCCGTTACCGCTCGACCGATAATGTAGAGAACCGCAGCTCTAGTGAACTAAGACCTGTTTTCATGGACAACACCGCTCCTTCCACGGGAATTAATTATGGCAGTCCACAATTTTTTGACCGCGACACCCTTTTCATTAATAAGGACACAGAAATAAGTCTTCGCAAGAGTGACGCTCATTCTGGCCTATTAAAAACAGAGTACAGTCTTGATGGCGGTGCGTTAAAAAACTACGCTGTTTTCAGCATACCCAATGAAGGGAATCATAGTATTGGCTTTTTCTCTACCGATCGGGTAAACAATAAAGAAACCCAAAAAGAAAGCAAGGTCTTTGTCGACAATACCGGTCCTGAAATCTACATCAACTTTAGCATCGAAAAGATTGGCGCTAAAGAAGGTCTGCCTATTTATCCAAATTATACTCGTCTATATATTGGTGCAACCGATATGCACTGCGGTACTGAAGAAATTCTTTATTCCATTAATGATGAAGCCATGCGAGCTTATTCTAGCCCACGTTCTTTAGATATTTCGGAAGTAGATTTACTAAAATCGGCGAAGAAATATAGCGTAAAAGTTGTGGCTAAGGACAAACTAGGGAACAGTTCTGAAAAAACAGTAGAGTTCTTTATCGAGAAGTAAATTTTCTCATTCCATTTTTAATAAAAAGGCTGCTTGTAGTAATTACAAGCAGCCTTTGTTTGATAGTGCCTTTGTTTAATTCTCAAAGGGCTGTAGGTGTAAATAAAAAAACTTAATGCTTTACCCATTGCGCATCTGCAACAGCGCAAATACCACCCGACTTTTCTAGCATGGAGCGGATTAACTCTTTCATACTTTCAAACTTATCGATAGAGCAATACCAAATAATTAAGGTATTGGTAAAGGCATCCGACAAGCCTAAACCGTCTTGCATGCCCCGATTACCCATACCGCTCACCTTTTCGATAAGCGTAAAACCTTCGACCTTTTCTTTGGCGAAAAGTTTTAAAAAGGTGTCTTTTTCCGCATGAGGAACAATGATCTCCACTCTTTTTATATTTTCCATATTAAGCGTAAATGAGTTCTAAAAGTGCGTAATAAACTGGGATTCCTATAATGATGTTTAGAGGAAAGGTAATCCCAAGCGATAAAGGAACATATATCCCAGGGTTAGCTTGGGGCACCGCCATGCGCATCGCGGCTGGGACCGCTATATAACTAGCACTAGCAGCTAGAATAGTGAGCAAAAAAGCGTTGCCGAGGCTAATTCCTAAAAGCGGACAAAGAAGCATAGTTACGCCTGCGTTTAACAGCGGGATAATAATACCGAAAGCCACCAAAAAGCCACCTTTCGCTTTGAGACCAGAAATACGTTTTCCAGCCAGCAAACCCATATCCAACATAAAGAGACTCAATATTCCTTTAAACAGGTTTTCGCTAAAAGGCGCAACACCTTTATACTGCTCATCAGAAATTAATAAGCCAATAACCAAACTGAGAAGAATGATAAAAACGGAGCCGTTGGTTAGCGCTTCATGCAGAACCGATTTAAAATTATTTTTCCCTTTTCCTTTGGTGCTCCGGCCAATTAATATCACTCCAACAATAATAGCTGGCGATTCCATAATCGCTAAAGCAGCAATCATATGACCACCGAAAGCCACACCGGACTGCTCTAAAAAGGCCACTGCTGTTACAAAAGTTACTGCACTAACCGACCCATAGGTAGCGGCAATAGCTCCTGCATTATAGATATCTATTTTACGCTTTAAAATGTAAAAAGTATAAATAGGAACAATGATCGCTAGAAAAACTGCAAAACCGAGAGGCTTCAGCATCAGTGCCCAATCCTCGCCATGCGCCAATTCTATCCCTCCTTTTAAACCGATGGAAAAAAGCAAGAATAGTGATAGAAATTTCGCCACTTCGCGTGGGATCTCTAAATCGGAACGGACCAAGACTGCGAGCAGTCCACCTATAAAAAACAATATAGGCGGACTGAGCAGATTTTCTAAAATTAGAGAGGTGTTCATAGCGAGGCTTTATTCACCCTGGCCCAAGGAGAAGGCCAACTTATCGTTGAAATAATAAAGGTTTTCTGTTTTAACCACGTCAATACCCTCTTTTAAAAGTGCCATCATTAACTGTGGGATGGTCTCCTTTTCCACGGCTTTCATACTATTCACATCTTTAGGATTGTGCTTATTCACAAAGCGACAACGCCAATGATCCGTGCAAAAAGTCTCTGGTAATCCGTCAGGATAAACCTTCACTCCACGATTGGTAATCATTTTCAATTTCAAATCATCTCCCGCATGGGTTTCCAGTAAAGCACCTAATTGCACTGGCGTAAGATGGCTATTATCAATGAACAAGTCGGCACCCACTAAAACTTTATCGTGTTTAGGGCGACTGTATTCGGGAATTATAATTGGGCGGAAATCGTCTTTATTTAATTTCAGAGGACTGATTTCACTTGGCATCTGCCCTAGGCGGGCAATTACGGCATCAGCAAATTCACGTGTGCCCACTTTTTGCTTTGAATGAGAACGATAAATATCACCAGTATGAATGCCATCTTCGATAGTTTTATACCAAGCGTTGGCAATATTCATGGCGACATCTAGCTGACCTAAATGCTGCAACATTAAAACCGCCGCCGAAATTAATCCACTCGGATTCGCCATGTTTTTACCCGAAATATCGGGCGCTGAACCATGTACCGCTTCAAACATAGCAAAACCCTTCCCAATGTTTGAAGAGCCGCCTAAACCAACCGAGCCCGTAATTTGCGCAGCTATGTCGCTGATAATATCACCGTATAAATTAAGAGTAACAACTACGTCAAACTGCTCAGGCTGATCGGCTAAAAGAGCAGCACCAATGTCAATGATTTTTAATTCGCTTTCAATTTCTGGATACTCTAAAGCCATCTCTTTGAAAACAGAACTAAAAAGACCGTCCGTTAATTTCATAATATTATCCTTCACCATGCAGGTTACTTTTTTGCGGCCGTTATTACGGGCGTACTCAAAAGCATAACGGATAATTTTTTGGGTCCCCGGAATGGTAATCAATTTTAAGCACTGAAAAACGTCGGTAGTTTGACGGTGCTCGATTCCAGCGTAAAGGTCTTCTTCATTTTCACGCACAATCACTACATCCATTTCGGGATGTTTACTTTCAATAAAAGGCGATAAACTTTTACAAGGGCGAATATTTGCAAAAAGGCCTAATGATTTACGGATAGTAACATTAAGACTCTTATATCCTCCCCCTTGCGGTGTGGTAATAGGGGCCTTTAAAAACACTTTATTACGACGCAAGATGTCCCAAGATTCCGTGGTAATCCCCGCTGTATTTCCAGATAAATACACTTTCTCACCGATATCGATGAAATCGTAATCCAATTCAGCTCCGGCTGCTTCCATAATGCGCAGGGTGGCGTCCATAATTTCAGGACCAATGCCGTCGCCTTTAGCAACTGTAATACGTGGTTTACTCATTTGTAGATGTTTAGGGTTTAATTTTTAGTGAATTATAGAGAAGTTGTAGTAAAAAATCGTCTAACTTAACCTGATCCGTCTCCTGCGGAAAATCGGTTAAAGCGGGTAAATGCTTTGCATAGTATTTTAAAGAATGTGACATTTCAATAATAGTAGTGGCTAAAGCGAGCGGATATTTTTCATCAGGCTTTACCGCTAAAATCATTTCGGCCAACAATGCAGTAATACTTTTATAAGGAGCGAAAAAACGCTTGGCATTATCTTCATCTACCTGCGCGTGATAATAGGCCTTGGAACCTTCATTAATAACAAGGTCTCGTAAATCTTGCTTGCTTATCACGCCCGGATCGGCAGCCACAGCCGGAATATTACTAATTACCCTAACGGCTTTAATCAGACTTTGCAGCGGATCGGTTTCAATGGCAGTAAATACTTTTACCTGCTGTTCTAGCCAGGTCCAATAAAGCTGAAAGTAATATTGCAGCAGTCTTTGCTTATTTGCAAAGTACTTATAAACGGTAGCCTCGGTTATGCCTGCTGCAGCCGCTAACTTCTTGGCGGTAAACGCCTCCATGCCGGTTTCTAAAATCAACTTAGCTCCCGAAGCAATCACCTTTCTCCCCGCTACAGAACTAGTGGGATCTTTTAGATAAAGATCACTATTTAAGGTAAAAGAATACTTGGAAGTAGTCATGCTTTTCTAAATTATAGTAATACTATATTCTGCAAAAGTAAAACCCAATCTTCACATAGGAAAGCTTTTATTTCTGAATTTCAAAAAAAAAAAATCAAGTGAATCCAGTAGCAGCAGATCCTGCGAGAAAACCGCTCGTCCAAGCATGTTGAAAATTAAAACCACCCGTTACGCCGTCTACGTTTAACACTTCTCCCGCAAGATGGATGTTGGGATATTTTTTCAGCGCAAAATTCACTAAATCGACCTCCTGCAAATCCACACCGCCAGCGGTAACAAACTCTTCTTTAAAGGTTGTTTTACCATTTACTTCAAAAGGACAAGCGCTTATAAAGCGCACCATTCGATTTAGCTCTTTATTTGACAGCTCTGAAAAAACCTTGCTTTCTGCCACATCTGCCTTGAGCATTAAAGCTTGCCAAAGTCGGGCGGGTATGCCAAATTGAGCATGGCCATAAACCCGTTTTCTATTCCCTTCATCGCGCAAGCTTAGAAAAAACTGCCGCAATTCTTCCTCTTTATAATTGGTCCAATTAATTAAGATGGGAAACTGATAACTACGCTTAAAGAAATCGAGGGCATGCCAAGCAGAAAGCTTAATAATAGCTGGAGCGCTAAAACCCCAATGTGTTATTAATACGGGACCCTCTTGTCGCCATTTTGTACCCGGTACTTGCACCGAACCATGCGGCACAGACAAACCTTTTAGATCTTTTAAATCGGAACTAGGCACATTAAAAGTGAAGAGTGAAGCAATGGGATGATGCAGCTCTAAGCCTAGTTTTTCTAAAAATTGGTAAGCTCGTAATTGTAGGCTTCCGCCCGATGCGATTATAAGCGAGCGACAACTAAAAGCTTGATTATTTTTAAAGCTTAGAATCACTTCCGTTTCATTGATCGGATCAATAGACAAAAGCTCCATTGACTTATGCAAAATAATACCTAGCCTATTCGCCTCCCCTTCTAAACAATCAATTACACTTTGCGATGAATCACTCTTTGGGAAAACCCGTCCGTCATCTTCAGTTTTTAAAGGCACCCCTCTCTGCTCGAACCATGCGCGGGTTTCCTTAGGACCGAAAAGTGAAAATGGCTTTTTCAAGCTGCGGCCACCGCGCGGATAGAATTTTACCAACTGTGCAGGCGACTCACAATCGTGGGTAACATTACAGCGACCGCCACCACTAACCATAACCTTAGTAAGCGTTTTGTTTGTTTTTTCAAAGATATGGACCCTTGCCCCATTCTCCGCTGCTGCTATTGCCGCAAAATACCCAGCGGCTCCCGCTCCGATTACGGCGATTTCCAGTTTTTCCACTTTCAATTTATTTAGATCTTGAGGAAGCTAACTCTCGTCTTAAGCTCGCCAGAAATTATTGATAAAGCCTTCTTCCCAGTGCTATTCTAGTTATCAATCGCGCTTTCAGCAAAACACTAAGCTACTGCGCAAAGGTCCAAAGAAGCGCTTTTTCTTTGGTCGCCCTAAAAATTGTATTATGCTTTTCACCGGGCTCATCCGAATAATGCCAGCGAAGGGTTGTGGGCGCATCTGCACTTAAAGTTTGCGCTAAAGCTTGGGTATATTTCGAAATATCTAGGGCACTAGAACCCGCAAACCATAGACTTATGTTTGAGCCCGGGAAGCGCTTCAATTTATCGGCTGCCGCACTTTGTAGGGCGTGATTATTCCACCAGAGCGAGGGGTCCATCGCGATATAGTGATCAAAGGCCATTGGATGCTCAAGAAATGTTTCCATAACAAACAGCCCCGCTAGAGACTCACCAAGCAAGCCTTTCTCGCCCGAAACTCGATATTTCATAGTAACCATAGGGACGAGTTCCTCCAATATAAAAGCACGGAAATCCTTAGCGCCATCCGATAAAGGGCAGTATTTGGCATCTTCCACTTGTTGAGAAGCACCGGTTAAATCTCTGTGACGATCGGTATTCTCTATCCCTACCAAAATGAGCGGCTCAATTTGTCCACTCTCCACTAGCGCTGCAATGGTATTAGCAATGTGGGGGAAGTCCTCTTTTAGGCCGCCATCCGGCATGTACAAAACTTTGAGATTCTCTAGCTCATCATAATTCCGTGGTAGCCAAACATTAATAGTCCGCTCCTCTTGCAACAGTTTGGAGTCAACAGTAAAGCTTTCGTGTGCCGGAATTGGGTCATTATAAGCCATTTTTCGAGCACAGGACGTCAGAACTAAAGCGAGGAATACGGCTGAAATTAAGAGTGGATTATTTTTCATCATGATTTGCTTTAAACGCCTGTTTCAATTAATTACTCAAGTCCAATTTACAATTCCACCACTCCGTTTCTATATCTGCTCCCAACTTTTTATAAAAATCAACCGCGGGAGTATTCCAATCTATCACCTGCCAATCTAAACGATTAGCACCTGCTTCTTTCGCCGTTTTCGCCGTTTCCTTTAAAAGCGCCAATCCAATACCCTTACCTCTTAGATGGGGCTTCACGTAAAGGTCTTCCAAATAAAAGCACGTTCCTTTCCAAGTAGAGTAGCGTTTATAATACAGTGAAATTCCCACTATCTCACCATCAAGTTCGGCTACTAAAAACTCGAACCAAGCTGCTTGCCAGTCTGCTAAAAGCTGCGCTTCGGTATTCTCCACCTGCTCTGACGCACGCTCGAATTCGGCCAACTCCTTTATCAGTTTTAGTAAAGCAACAATGTCGTCCGCCTTACCCAATCGTATATTTGCGGTCACAGTAATTCTTTTAATTCTACTTGATTATTGAGAATATCTTGCAAGGTTTCCGCTTTGCGGATTAAATGCGCTTCCCCATTTAAAATAAGTACCTCAGCTGGTTTTAAGCGACTGTTGTAATTATTGGCCATGGTAAAACAATAAGCGCCTGCATTGCGAAAGGCTAAGTAATCGCCTTCCGATATTTCGCTAATCTGACGATCTAAGGCAAAGGTGTCGGTTTCACAGATATAACCCACTACCGAATAAACTCTAGTTTTCCCCTTGGGATTACTCAAGTTTTCGATATGATGATAGGCATCGTAAAACATGGGACGAATCAAATGATTCATTCCACTATCCATTTGAGCAAAAACAGTAGCGGTGGTTTGCTTCAAAGCATTTACCCGCGCAATAAAAGTCCCCGATTCACTCACTAAAAACTTCCCTGGTTCAAATTCGATCTCCAAATCGCGACCATAATCGGCACAGAAGTCCTTAAACATAAGAGTCATTTTCTCTCCCAACTCTTCCACATCGGTGGCATTATCGCCCTCTTTGTAAGGCACTTTAAAGCCCGAGCCAAAATCGAGATATTTCAAATCGGGAAAAGCATGAGCGGCATCAAATAATAATTCCGCTCCTTTTAAAAAGGTATCCACATCTAAAATATCGCTTCCCGTATGCATGTGTACGCCTTCCACGCGGATATTTAGGCTTTTCACGATTCGCTCTAAATGGCGACTTTGATGGATGGAAATACCAAACTTGGAGTCGATATGCCCCACCGATATTTTGGCATGGCCACCCGCCATAATGTGCGGGTTAATGCGAATACAAACTGGATAGCTATCCCCGTAAAGGGCACCAAACTGCTCTAATTGACTGAGGTTATCAATATTAACCTTCACCCCATATTTTACTGCTTGTTTAATCTCCTCCAAGGAAACACCATTGGGAGTAAAAATAATATTGGCGGGGTCAAAACCTGCCTTTAAACCAATCTCCACTTCTTGAATGGAAACTGTATCTAAACCAGAGCCTAGACTGTGCAAATAGCGTAGTATATTAATGTTATTGAGAGCCTTACAAGCGTAATTAACCTTCAGCTTCACCTCCTTAAAAGCACCTTTTAAGCGATTGTATTGTGACTCAATTTTGGCCGCATCATATACATAAAGCGGTGCACCAAATTCTTCTGCTAAGGCTGAGGCCGATAAACCCCCGATTAAATAGCCGTTCTCTGTAGGTATTAGCATTATTTTTTTAAACTTTCGCCAAAGTTAAGCCCTCCAAATTATAAAGCGACAAATGAAGAATGAGTTTATTGAAAGTAAGAAGTTAAACCTTCGGGTAGTGCAGCTATTATTGGTGCTTTTACTCGGGTTTAGTGTTTACGCTTTGGTTCTGCAAATTTTTACCGAAGCCACCTTTGCCAATAAAGACATTCCCAACTGGGTCTTAGGGCTCGGGATCTTTTTACTGCTAGGTTTAATCGCCAGTTTCGCTAGCTTAAAGCTAGATACCAAGGTAAACCAAGATGGGATAAAAGTGAGTTTTGGCATTCTAGCCAATGAAGAGTGGCCTTGGGCTGAAATAAAAAAAGCACAGGTCCAAAACTTTTCTTTTGTAGGTTTTGGCAAACGAAAGAGCCCACAATACGGCACCGTATTAAGCACAGGTGGCAAACAAGGTTTAGCCATAGAACTAAAGAATGGCGAGAAATGGTTAATTGACATTAAAAATAGAAAGGATTTAGAGAAGCTACTAAAAAGTCTTAAAACCTAGCTTCAATTAAAATAAGCCTTCCTTTTTATGGTGATATTAGCGCTTAAGCTTTTAACTTTGTGGCATACACCTCTCAAACCATGAAAAGACATATTACGCTCGGTGAATTCATCATCGAAAACCAAAAAGACTTTCCTTATGCAAAAGGAGAGCTTAGTGCTTTATTAAGCTCCATCCGCTTGGCGGGGAAAATGGTAAATCAAGAAATTAACAAAGCGGGCTTAGCCAATATTATTGGCGCCGTAGGACTAGAAAACGTCCAAGGTGAAGATCAGCAAAAGCTAGATGTCCTTGCCAACGACATGTTTATTAGCACCCTAAAAAACCGCGGGGAGATTTGTGGAATTGCTTCCGAAGAAATGGAAGATTACATTTCCTTTAACGAATCTATTCATAGTGATGCCAAATACATCGTTCTTATAGATCCGCTTGATGGCAGTAGCAACATCGATGTTAATGTTTCTGTTGGGACCATTTTTAGCATCTATCGTCGCGTAAGCCCTATCGGAACACCCGCCACTTTAGAAGATTTCTTGCAACCCGGAAATAAACAAGTGGCTGCAGGTTATTTGATTTACGGTACCTCAACTATGTTAGTTTTCTCCACAGGCAATGGCGTAAATGGTTTCACATTTGACCCTGGTATCGGCAGCTTCTTTTTATCGCACCCTAACATGAGGGTTAAAGAAGGCGGCAAAATATACAGTATTAACGAAGGGAATTACGTGCACATGCCCGAAGGCGTTAAGCGTTATTTGAAATGGTGTCAAGAACTTGACCCTGCAACCAACCGCCCGCTTACCTCTCGTTATATTGGTTCTTTGGTAGCTGATTTCCACCGAAACCTTTTAAAAGGTGGCATTTACATTTACCCACAAGGTACCACGGCTCCTAAAGGGAAATTGCGATTATTATACGAATGTAATCCTATGGCTATGCTCATTGAACAAGCTGGTGGCAAAGCCAGTGATGGCCAAAACCGTATTTTAGATATTGACCCAAGTGAACTACACGAGCGCGTTCCTTTCTTCTGTGGATCTACCGAAATGGTGGAAATGGCGGAAGACTTTATTGCGAAGTTTGGTTAGTTTTCTAAACTACCTAAATACTAAAAAGCGACCCAAGGTTTAATCCTAGTGGTCGCTTTTTTTGAGGGGGGATATTAATACCTATTTAAATAGGAAGTACAAAGTTGCTTCAGGAACTCAGTATACGCAAGTATTTGGCGCCAAAAGCATAATTTCTAGCACGAAATACAAAATGGAAAAACTTTAGCTGTCCTTTTTATTGAAACGCTCTTGCAAAGCGCCATTGTAAGTGCGTGTAACTGGTAGCTCTTGACCATTATGCAATAAAACACGATTAGAATAAACCGCTTTAAGCTGACTGACATTTACTGCATAACTACGATGAATACGCTGAAAGCTCTCTTCGCCTAATTCTTTTAAAAGAGCCGCTAAACTTATCCGCTCTACTTCTGGGTTTTCACGATTTAGTAGATGGATATTTACATAATGGCCTTCCGACTGAACGTATAAAATATCTGCCACCTTAATTACGGCCTTAGACTTTAACTTTAGTACAGCATCCGCCTTACCGCTTGGAGCATCTTTTTCTGCAAGCGCCTCTTGGTACTCATCCTTTACCAATAAGGTTAAATTTGAAACGGTCTCAATTACGGGCAGTGATTTTTTCCTTTTGGTCAGCCATCTTAGCCCAAAAAGCATTAGTAGACTTAGAGATAAAATTGCCACCGCCAAACGCCAGTAGCGATACACCTCGTCCTTTCGTTCCACTTCGCGCCGTCGTTTCATTTCCGCCAGCTCAATGGCATTCGCCTCTTGTTTTATTTTTGCGGCATCATTCTGCTTATTCAAGGCACTTTTTCGAGCCTGTACTGCTTTTAATAAGTATATAGCCGAGTCTTTTTCCCCAATCTGCTCAAAGTAATTTGCCTTCAACTCTAAAAAGTCAATCTCATTTATAACGGCTGCATCTACCGCCTCCAAATAATCGACAAATATTTTAGCTTGCTTTACCTTATTTCGCTTCAAAGCCAATTCTAGAGATAACATCCATAATCGGTTAATGCTACTAGTTGCCCCATTGCGTTCGGGAGGCAAAAGACTATAAGCGACATTTAATAAACTATCTGCCTGAGCATATCGCTCTAAGCTTATATCGTTTCGGGCAAGGTTCTCTAATGCCACGGCTTGGTCTATTAAAGCACCCGTGGATTTATGCACCTCCAATGCCTTGTACAGATAATACTGGGCTGAATCTAAATTAGCCAAGCTTCGCCAAGCCACCGCCATGTTATTATATATCCGACCTTGGGTTCGCAGGTCATCTTTAGGCAATTTGCCTTGCGATTTACGAAACCATAAGAGGGCTTCCTCGGGCTGCTCCATGCGACCGAAAATAGTCCCAATTTTTAGGTATGAACTCGCTAAACCTTTATAATCGAAACTTTCTTCAATTAATATTGCTTCGCGCAACTTCGCAATCGCACCCTTAAAGTCACGCCTAATATTAAGGGCATTGCCTAAGTTGCTCAAGGCAGATGCGTATTGAAAACTATCTCCCTGTTGAATCGCTAATTCAGCCATTTCATTAAAGATCGAATCACCTTGCTGGTGCTGGTTACTGCGGTAATGAGCTATTCCCACATTTTTCATAACCATGAAATAACTGAATTGCTGGTCGTATTTCCCCGCATCGGGAATTAAGTCGAGCGAACGTTGGTAGAATTTTAAGGCAGAAGAAATATCACCTCTGAAGGTATTAGCTAGGCCTTTTAAAAAATTACCTCTGGCCTGACACTCATCATCTTCATAGTGCAAAAGAGCTTGGGCTAAAGAATCGAGATATACGGGGTCGCGTGAATTCTTTAAGGACAGTTCTATCAATTGTTTTCGCTGCTGCTCCTTCGAATTGGCATCTGCCTTGAGCGAAAAATTAAAAACAACTAGTCCTATAAATCCCCAAATCTTCAAGCTTCTAGTACTTGAAAATAGCCCCTGAAAAAAATTACCCTGCATCTGACTTCAATCAATAAAAATAGATTCTTTTCCTTCCCATATAAGATGATAGCCAATTTAAGAATTAAAAAATGCTAAGGCAACGTAAATAGAATATTTGCGTCATTTAAAAAGAGCTCTAACAACTTTTATTAACCCTTAAAAATTTTACCCGATGAAAACCCTAGTAAAAAGTTTTATCATATGCCTACTCACCGCCAGTACCTTAAACATAAATGCGCAGAATTGTTCTATATCAGGACGCATCTACAGCAGTGAGACAAAAAAAGGCATTTTGCAGGCCAGCTTACTTATTTTAGATGAAGATGGCGCGATGGTAACTGGCATTTCATCTGGTTTTAATGGGAAATACAGCACCGATTCACTTCCCAGCGGATTATACTACCTAAATGTTAGAGCAGATGGCTTTGAAAATATTGAACTTCTTCCCTTGCGATTATTGGGGAAAAATTCAAACATCGACCTAGCCATGCTAAATGCTAGCGATGCAAAAAAGGAGAAGTCTGAAACAAAAAAAGAAGCTACCGTAATGCCCGCCATTTTTCAGGCAGCCTTAAAAAATTTCATCGGCAGTAATTAATCCGCCAATCCAAAATTCGCTAAAAACAAAGCCCATAAAATAGCAATAATAGGACCGGCCAAACCAAAAAACAGACCTCCCTTTCTAAAGTCTTTCTGCTCCAATAAACCTGTGCTAAACGCGATAGCATTGGGCGGAGTAGAGACAGGTAGGAAAAGCGCACAAGAAGCCGAAAAGGCTAAGGTTAAAGCCATTAGCACCATGTGCTGGGCATTTCCTTGGACTAAAAGTAAAGCAATGGGAACCAGAATTGTGGTAGTGGCAGTATTGGACATTATGTTGGACAAGATTACTGAAGCCAAAGCAAATAAGGGCAACAGCAGCCAAAGCTGATTGCCAAATTGTAATTTACTAACGATAAATGCCGCTAGACCCGAATCCACCAAAGCCAGACCCAAGGCCAAGCCACCCGCAACCAACATCAGAGTGTCCCATGGCAAAGAGCGTACATCCTTAGCCCATATTACCGAAAACATCGTCAGCAGTACTATTGGCACTCCGCTAATTAAAGCCACTGGGATTCCGTGCAGAGGATTAGTCATCCACAAACCAACGGTTAGAACCAGTACCCCTAAAACAATTTGCCGGTTTTGTTTTTCTTCTTTAGTAAAGGTCAGTCCCTCGTTTACGAAAGCCAAGTCCAGCTTCGCCTCTTTTTCGGGCAAGCTTTTTTGCAACAAAAACCAGAAGGCAATACAAAGGAAGATAGCCACGGGAACCCCAAAATACATCCAGGTCAAAAAGTCGATTTGCAAGCCCATACTTTGTAAGGCTCCCACTGCAATAGCATTGGGCGGACTACCGATGATAGTTCCCATCCCCCCTACTGACGCTGCCGCCGGAATTCCTAAAAGCAACGCTTTGCTAAGGGGGTGCTTGGCGCCATTGCGATTAATTAAAGGCATTATTGAAGCTAGCATCATGGCCGCTGTGGCCGTATTAGACATTAACATTGAAGCCACCGTAGTGGTAAGCATTAGGGCCAATAATATTTGGCGAGCACTTTTACCCGATGCCCGCACGGTAATGCGAAATAAGGCTAAATCTAAACCGGTTTTCTTCATGGCTTCCGCAAGAAAGAACCCCCCAAGCATGAGCCATATTACCGGACTACTCCACGTGTTTACGTATTTCTGCACATTTACCGGATTATCAACCAATTGATCGGAACCTTGGGTGAAAACTAAAAAGCCGATTATTAAAATCCCTACTGCAAAAGGCGGAATGGCCTCGCTTAACCATAAACCGATGGCCGTTATTAATAAAAAGAAAATATATTGTTGACTAGGCGTTAAGCCCTCAGCCGCCATAAAATAGGTGGAGACCCCAGCAATGGCCAAGACTAAGGCAAACCAAAAAAGTTTGCCGCTGGCACTAATTTTCTTTTTACTGTAGTGGATTAAACTTAAAAAGCGGGAATCACCGCTTACCATATGATCGAGTTTTAAACTATCCGAAATTTTATGGGCTAGGTTATGAATGCTTGGTCTCATACGGTTTTTTATGGCTTCCAAAGTTAGCCAAGTAGGATTGAAAAAAACGGAGATTTCGAGGCCTTTTTTAGGAATGGTTTTACCTTAGCCCACAAATTTTACCACCCCTCAAAACCGAGCGGGTGGTTTAGCGTTTTACAGGCATGACAAATTCTTCTGAGCTTTTACTTACTCCTTATTTAAAGGACGATCGCTTTAAATCCATATCTAATTTTAGCAATACTGGACCCGCTCCCAAGGCCCATGTGAAAGGTTTGGCGGGATCTTTATCCGCTATTGCGGGAGCTGCATCCTTTAAAAACACAGGGAGACCACACCTATTCATCTTAAGTGACAAGGAAGAAGCGGCCTATTTCCTCAATGATTTAGAAAGTATTATTGGCGATAAAGATGTCCTCTTTTACCCTGGGTCCTACCGCCGACCCTACGTGATAGAAGAAACCGATAATGCCAATGTCCTCTTACGTGCCGAAGTTTTAAATCGACTAAACAGCCGTAAAAAGCCCGCCATATTAGTGAGCTACGCCGATGCCCTTTTCGAAAAAGTGGTAACGCGCAAACAGCTGAGCTCACACACTTTTAGCGTTAAGGTTGGCGATGAATTAAGCATCGACTTTATTAATGAAACACTTTTCGAGTACGAATTTGAAAGGGTAGATTTTGTGGTAGAACCGGGTCAGTTTTCCGTGCGCGGTGGCATTGTAGATGTCTTTTCCTTCTCCCACGACCAACCTTATCGCATTGAATTTTTTGGCGATGAAATAGAAAGCATCCGCCTATTTGATATCGAAAGCCAACTCAGCATCGAAAGCCTTAAAAAAATTCAGCTCGTTCCCAATGTCGAGAACAAGTCTCTGATGGAAAGCCGCGAAAGCTTTTTCGACTACATCTCGCCGGAGAGCATTATTTGGACTAAAAACTTAGACCTGAGCGCCAAGCGATTAGATGAGCTTTACGGAAAATCACTCGCAGCCTTTAAAGATCTCATCGGCGATTTCAAAAGAGCCGAGCCTAGTGAACTCTTTATCAATGGCGAAGGCCTGAAAAATAAAATTGAAGCTTTCCCGGTAGTAGAATTTGGACCGCAAAACTTCTTCAAGCCGGGCTTTAGCTTAAACTTTGACGCCTCGGCGCAACCCAGTTTCAATAAGAAATTTGACCTCTTAGTAGCAGACTTTAAAAAGAATAATGAATTAGGAAGGCAAAACTTCCTCCTTTGCGTGAATGCGAAACAAGTGGAGCGCTTCGAGGCTATCTTCGAAGATATTGGTCAGGAAATGAAGTACCAGCCGATTATTCATAGTTTGCATGCCGGGTTTATAGATAAAGAAGCCGGTTGGGTGGTTTATACCGATCACGAAATATTTGAGCGCTACCAGAAATTCCGCCTGAAAAATGGTTTTGAAAAGAAACAGGCAGTTAGTCTAAAGGAACTTACCGCTTTACAGGTGGGCGACTACATTACCCACATCGACCATGGTATTGGTGAATTCGGCGGTCTGCAGAAAATAGATAATAATGGCAAGGTTCAAGAAGCCATTAAGCTAATTTACAACGGTGGTGATGTGCTTTATCTCAGCATCCACTCGCTGCATAAAATTAGTCGCTATAACGGTAAAGAAGGCACCCTACCTTCCTTACATAAGTTAGGAACAGGTACTTGGCAAAAAACCAAGGCGAAAGCGAAAACCCGCGTTAAAAAAGTGGCTTTCGACCTTATTAAACTCTACGCTAAACGCAGAGCCACCAAAGGCTTCAGCTTTAGTCCCGATAGCTATTTACAACACGAATTAGAGGCTTCTTTTATTTACGAAGACACGCCCGATCAGGTTACCGCAACCGCCGCCATTAAAAAAGATATGGAAATGGAAATGCCCATGGACCGTCTAATTTGCGGTGACGTAGGTTTTGGAAAAACAGAACTGGCCGTGCGCGCCGCCTTTAAAGCAGTAGCCGATAATAAACAAGTGGCCATTTTAGTGCCCACCACCATTTTAGCCTTTCAACATTATAAAACCTTTTTTGGCCGTCTGAAAGATTTTCCTTGCAATATTGATTATATCAACCGCTTCAAAACCAAGAAACAACAAGATGAAACCCTAGCCAAACTAGCCAGCGGGGAACTCGATATAATTATTGGCACGCATCGATTAGTGGGAAAGGATGTTGCCTTTAAAAATCTTGGCCTTCTTATTATCGATGAAGAACAGAAATTTGGCGTCTCTGTAAAGGATAAGCTGAAAAACTTTAAAGTAAATGTTGACACGCTCACGCTTACGGCAACGCCCATTCCGCGTACCCTGCAATTTTCCTTAATGCAAGCGCGCGACCTAAGTGTAATGACTACGCCCCCACCCAATCGCCATCCCATTGAAACGCAATTAATTCCTTTTAGCGAAGAAATTATTCGCGATTCGGTGATGTATGAGATGAGCCGCGGCGGACAGGTTTTCTTTATTCACAACCGGGTAGAAAATATTAAGGAAGTAGCGGGTATGTTACAGCGCCTTGTGCCCGACGCTAAAATCGGTATCGGTCACGGCCAGATGGAAGGCAAGAAATTAGAGGAACTCATGCTGAATTTCATCAACGGTGAATTCGACATTTTGGTAGCGACTTCTATTATTGAAAACGGATTAGATGTGCCTAACGCGAATACCATTATTATCAATAATGCCCAAAATATTGGCCTCAGCGATTTACATCAGATGCGCGGGCGCGTAGGACGATCTAATAAAAAAGCCTTTTGTAAACTTATTAGCCCTCCCCTTTCGGCCCTTACGGAAGAAGCGCGTAAACGCATGACCGCGATTGAACAATACAGCGAATTGGGTAGTGGCTTTCATATTGCCATGCGCGATTTAGAAATTAGAGGCGCGGGTGATTTACTGGGTGCCGAACAAAGCGGTTTCATTAATGACATCGGTTTTGAAACCTTCCAGAAAATTTTGGCCGAATCCATTGAAGAATTAAAAGAATCTGAATTTAAGGAGCTCTATGCGGAAGACTTAAAAAATAAAGATTTGATTTCGGATACCATTTTAGATACCGATTTGGAAATCCTAATTCCCGACCAATATGTAAATAAGGTTGATGAGCGACTTAAACTCTACCAAGAGTTGGATAACCTAGAGGCAGAGGCCGATCTAATTGCTTTTGCCAAAGACTTGAAAGATCGCTTTGGACCATACCCTGCCGAAGTAGATGAGCTATTAGATTCGGTGCGCTTGCGCAGATTAGGTCAGAGAATTGGTTTCGAAAAAATTGTGCTGAAGCAAAGTCGTTTGCTCTGCTACTTCACCTCCGACCAAGATTCACCCTATTTCCAAAGCGACAAATTTAATAAGGTACTAGCCTTTTTAGGAGCCCAAAAGCAAGTACAAATGAAAGAGCGCCATAATAAACTCTACCTCAGCTTTGAAGGCGTGAATAGTGTGCATGAAGCGTTTTCGGCGCTGAAGCCTATTTTAGAAAATGCCTAAATTCGGTTGTGATTTTTTTAAATGAAACAATAGCCATGCAACTAAAATCCTACATCGAAGCCGCACCTAATGGTTATGGCCCGCATTTAATTTGCGATTACGATCAAGCGAAAGCTTTTATTGAGGAGCACTCTTCGCGCATTATTGTGCTTGGCCCAGATGGTAAAAACTTACACCGCGCTTTGCAAATGCGTAAAGATGGCTATGCGGTAATTTTATTGAGTAGAGAGGTTTTAAAATCTTGGCGCTGCGAAATTGGCGATTTAGTAGAAGTAGAAATTAAAGCCGATACTAGCAAATACGGCATGGCTTTCCCCGAAGAATTTGAAGTTGTTCTAGAACAAGACCCTGAAGCAGCGGCTGAATTCGAAGCACGCAAACCAGGTAAGCAACGCGGCGTATTGCATTATATCGATTCTGCTAAAAGCGAAGAAGCCCGCATAAAGCGGGCTCTTGAAATAGCTGAAAAACTTAAAAATCATACGCTCTACGGCGAATCTTAAATTTTGTCTAAGGCCTGACCTAAATCGGCAATCAGATCATCGGGATGTTCTACCCCAACAGATAAGCGAATAAGCTTGCCACTAATATTTAACTGATCGCGTAATTCTTCATCCACCCCAGCATGCGTCATGGTTGCTGGATGTTCGGCTAAAGATTCAGTACTACCCAAACTTACCGCTAACTTTACCAATTGCATGGCATTTAAAACCTTAAAGGCATCTTTCTCACCACCGGCAATATCAAAAGAAAGCATGGCTCCTGCACTAGTATACTGACGTTTATAGATAGCAGCGTGGCGTTCATCTTTTTCATCGAGGTGACCTAAATAATAAACTCGCTCTACCTTAGGGTGAGCAATTAAAAATTCCGCTACTTTTTCTGCAGTAAGCGCCTGACGCTCCATGCGAATCTTTAAAGTCTCCAAGCTACGCATCAATAACCAACCCGTATGCGGACTAGCCATATTCCCTAAAAAGGTTCTCAATCCTTTTACTCTAGCCATTAGCTCAAAAGAGCCTAAAACGGCACCTGCGATAAGATCACTATGACCGCCAATGTATTTTGTAGCCGAGTAAACGACTAAATCAGCACCGTGCTGTAATGGATGCTGCCAAATAGGGCCCATATAGGTATTATCTACCGCTACCAAAACGCGCTCTTCTTCCGAACGAGTATATTTTTTAGCGATGGCAACACACTCTTCAATGTCAAATAAATCGAGGGTAGGATTCGCCGGGGTCTCCAAGTATATCATTGCCAAATTATCTTTGGCCGGATGCGCCTCAATCATCGCCTCGATATCGGCGCCAGTGTCACTCGGGGTAAAACCTAAGACGTGAATGCCAATTTTAGTTAAGAAATGCTTGATAAAGTGGTCGGTGCCGCCGTAAACGGGATTGCTATAAAGCAGTAAATCACCCGGTTTCAAAAACTCTAAAAGGACGGTAGAAATAGCCGACATGCCGCTTTCAAAAACCGCAGCATCATCCGATTTATCCCAAAGACAAAGGCGGTTTTCTAAAATTTCTAAATCGGGATTGTTAAGACGACTGTATATTAAACCCAGCTCCTCATCTGCTCCTTTTTCACGCTTTCCGTAGGCTACCTCAAAAAAGGCTTTGCCCTCTTCGGCGGTTTTAAAAGCAAAGGTAGAAGTTTGAAAAATCGGGCATTTCACCGATCCTTCCGAGAGGTGTGGTTTGTAACCGAAAGACATCATTAGGCTTTCGGGGTGCATCTTAACTTTATCCATATTGTGTTTATTTGAGAGATGGCAAATGAAACGAAATTTATGAAGATAAAGACTAACATTTATCACCTTATTTAAACCCCCATTCACACCCTAAAATCCCCCGTTCATGACTTTTCCTTTTCATGGTCCCTTTGGTCTGGGCATTTTTGCAGTGTAAACAAAACATAAAAATGAAAAAGCCACTCCAACTTAGCCTACTTCTCTTGGTTTTTACGCTTAACGCTTTCGCAGGAGAAGTCCCGAAAAGCATTAGTCAAAATATTAGAGGACAAGTCATCGACAAACAAAGTCAAACGCCCTTACCCGGTGTTAACATTTATGTTGAGCAAAATGGTAAAAAGACCGGCACCACCACCGATTTAGATGGCTATTACCTTTTAGAGAATATCCAAACCGGCCGCATTAACATCCACTTCACCTTTATCGGCTACGAGCCAGTGATACTTTCCAATATCGAATTACTGGGCAGCAAAGAACTGGTTCTTAATGTAAGCATGCTGGAAAGCACCGAAAAACTGGCGGAGGTACTAGTCACAGCTAAAGAAGAAAAAGAACGTACTAAAAATGAGCGTGTTAATGTTTCAGGCAGAAGTTTTAGTATTGAAGAAACCCAGCGTTTTGCTGGCGCTAATAATGATGTGAGTCGCATGGCGGCCAATTTCGCCGGTGTGCAACGCTCCAATGATGCTGCCAATGATATTGTAATTCGCGGCAACTCGCCCTTCGGATTAATCTGGCGATTAGAAGGAGTAGATATCCCCAACCCCAATCACTTTGGTGGATTAGGTGCCACCGGCGGCCCCGTGAGCATGTTAAACAACAACGTCTTGGCCAATAGCGATTTCTTAACCGGCGCTTTTCCTTCCGATTACGGGGAAGGAATTTCTGGAGTTTTCGATTTAAAAATGCGCAATGGCAATTACGATAAGCACGAATTTTTAGGACAAATTGGTTTTAACGGATTAGAACTAGGCGCCGAAGGCCCCATTAACCGCGATAAGAAATCATCTTATCTCATTAATTACCGCTATTCTACCTTAGGAGTAATGGCAGCTATGGGCATTAATTTCGGCACAGGGACCGCAGTACCAGAGTACCAAGATTTAAACTTGAAGTTAAATTTCCCCAGTAGGAAAATTGGTACCATTCAAGTATTTGCCTTAGGTGGGATTAGCGCTATTGACTTTTTAGATAGCGAAAGCGAAGAGGAAGAAGCGGGAGGTTTTTACAGCGATAATGAAGATTTAAGGAATCGTGTGAATTCTGGCGTAGTAGGCATTTCGCATCAATACTTTTTCTCCAATAACACTTACTCGAAAGTAGTTTTATCCCTTAATGGCATCCAAAACAAAACCCGGATCGACACTTTCAATGTGGACGGAAGCATCATTTCCCCGCAATACGGCCAAAACTTTATTGAAAGCAATTTTCAGGTAAATGCCTTAGTGAATCATAAACTAAATGTGCGTAATGTTATTCGGGTGGGTGCCTTTGTAACGCGACGCTCTTATAATTTACTCGACTCGGCTTTCAGTTATAGCGATGGCGGCTTTAGAAATATTCGTGATGCTAATGGCACTAATATGCTCTACCAACCCTACGCGAACTGGCAGTGGCGTATTAATGATAAGCTTGAAATGAACACGGGCTTACATAGTATGATTACGCCCGATAATGATCAATACTCGATTGAACCACGTTGGGGACTTAGTTATAGTCTTAGCCCTAAAAGCAGTATCAATTTTGGATATGGCCTACATAGCCAATTGCCTTATCAGCTTCTACAGTATCGTCAATTCCGACAAGCCAACGGAACTTTCGACCAACCCAATCTGGGGCTAGACTATGTTAAAAGCAATCACTATGTAGCGGGTTACCAGCAAAGCTTTGGCAAGGGCTGGAATTTTAAAGGTGAAGTTTATTATCAAGATATTTACAATGCCATTGTCGATCAAGTCGCAAACTCCTATTCCAGCTTAAACTCAGGATCCTTCAATTTCGAATTACCCGATAGTGCTAGTAATAAGGGAACCGGCTATAATTACGGACTCGATTTAACCCTCGAAAAATTTATGGACCAAGGCTTTTACCTTCTTAGCACCCTCTCGCTTTTCGAATCGAAATATACCGCCAGTGATAACATTGAGCGCAATACTGCATTTAATGGTAATTATGTGTGGAATGTAGTAAGCGGTAAAGAGTTTCTTATAGGAAAAAGCGATGGAAAGGCCCGACGTACCCTTACTGTTGATGGAAAATTTACTTTAGCAGGCGGACAACGTTTCACACCGATAGACCCAAAAGCTTCTGCAGCAGCGGGACGCGCTGTTTACGATGACTCAGATGCTTTCGGAGGTCAATACGCTCCTTACTTTAGAGCAGATTTACGCATCGGATATAAAATTGCCGGCGCAAAGGTCACTCAAGAATGGGCGGTTGACATTCAGAACTTGACCAATAAGGATAATCCTTTCGGACAACAATATAATTCAGAAACCAACACCATTGAAACTACTAATCAGCTCGGACTTTTCCCAATGTTCCTTTACCGAATAACTTTCTAAACTGAGTTCGAGCTAAAATTATAAACTCAGATTTCCAATAAAAGGAAAAACCGTGTAAAGCGCTTTTTTGACGCCTTAGCCCTTCGCTTTAACCCGCAAGTGCCTCAGTACTTGGGCTTAAAACCCACTATTTATAAGAGTTCTGAGGCCTAATTTTACAACTAACTCAGGTTTTTAGAAATGTATATTAGTGTAACCGCTTTTAAAGTAAGCAAATGGTGGAGCCTACCTTTATTTCAGTGGCGAGCTGCGCTTTCTTTTATGCAAGCGAATAAATCGTTGGGAATTATCACGAAGGAAAACTGGCGACAAGAAAAACGCGTGTTCTGTACCCTTACCACTTGGGAAACAAAGGCCGATATGCTACGTTTCCGCAATAGCGGCGCCCATTTAAAGGCTATGCAAATTAGCGCTAAATTAGGGCATGGCATAACCTATGGTTGGGAGGCTAATCAAAAGCCCACCATTGAAATAGCTTATCGCCGACTACTGCAAAACAAGCAATTGTAATGACCACTAGGGAATTAGCTTTAAAAATTAAAAAGGAAGTTTTTCATCGCCAGAACTTCTACGCCATTCTGATTCTGGCAGCCTTCCCTCCGATTTTCGGTAGCATACAATATGCACTCGGAATTAGTGAACATCAAGCAATCACTTCCGTCTCGCAGTTTTTTTTAAGCGTAATTTTATTTTCACTCAGCCTTACTTTCGGCATCTCTTATGGCTGTCTTATTATTTTTAGGCTCTTAAACCATTTTTTACCTTGGCGAGGCAATGTTTGGAAAAGAGTACCACTGGAAAGTCTTCTTATTTTAGCCTATACCGCCTTGGTTAATATAATCGTCTTAAAGGTATTTTCTGCTTTAGGCCTTCTTTATCAAGGCGAAAACATTGGGGCTAAGCAATATTACACCAACATTATTTTCAGCTCCACCTTATCGCTTATTGTGCTTAGCATTTATGAGGGCATCGGATTTTTTAATCAGTGGAAAGAAAGTCTGCACCTAACCGAGAAGCTAAAAAAAGAACAGGCCGAAAGTCAGTTAGCTAATCTACAAGCGCAACTCGATCCGCATTTTATGTTTAATAGTTTAAATGTGCTATCCAGTCTCATTCGTAGTGATGCCGCTAAGGCAGAAAAGTTTGTAGAGGATTTTGCACATATCTATCGCTATATGCTAGATGTGAACAAAGAAATGGTTGTTACTTTAGAAGAAGAACTCAACTTTGCTCAAAACTACTTGGCTTTGCAACAAACCCGTTTTGGGCCCAAATTGCAAACGAGCTTCAATATAAATAACAATAGCCTAAAACTGTACCTGCCCCCCTTAAGTTTACAAGAACTAATTAGCAATGCCATTAAGCACAACAGCATCGAAAAGGACCATCCTTTGCACATTAAGGTTTATACCACAGGCGAGGAATTATGGGTAGAAAACAATTTGCAAAAGCGACAAGACCAAGCAACAAGTACTGGTTTTGGCTTAAAAAACATTAATCGGCGTTACGAGATATTGAGCGGTAAAAAACCACTCTTCGAAATCGTTGATCAGCAGTATATTGCCAAAATCCCCTTATTAAGATTAGAGGCATGAACTACTTAATTTTAGAAGATGAACAATGGGCAGCTGAGCGTCTGGCCTCAATAATTAGCGAGTTAAAACCGCAATGGCAGTCTTTAGGAATACGGGATTCTATTAAATCTGCCAAGGCATTTTTAATCGCCAATGAAGTGGATTTAATCTTTGTTGACATTAATTTGGGAGACGGGCTGTCCTTTAATCTTTTCCAAGAAATTGAGATCACTTGTCCTTTAATATTTACAACGGCTTACGACCAATATGCTATCAAAGCCTTTAAGCTAAATAGTATTGACTACCTCTTGAAACCCATTAATAAGGAGGAATTAAGCACAGCCCTAAAAAAACTCGAAACTAAGAACACATCTGCCGTGAGCGACTGGTATAAAATACTTAATGACTTAAACCCCAGTTACAAAGAACGCTTTTTAGTAAGTACAGGCGAACGACTAAAAACCATAAAAAGTAGTGATATCAGCTATTTCTTCGCCCAAGGCAAACACTGTTTTATTAGCGACAATACAGGGAGAGAGTATCTCATTGATCGTAACTTGAAAGACCTCATAGAGCAACTAGACCCTAAAAGCTTCTTTCAGATTAATCGGCAAATAATCGTAAACCTCAACTATATCGAGGAGATGCAGACCTACAGTAAATCGCGCTTAAAAATTATAATGCAGCCCGCTAGTTCGCTAGAAATGATTGTGAGTGTAGAACGCTCCCCGCGTTTTAAAGCTTGGCTCGAAGATGATTTTAAGGCATAGCGTCTATTAGCTTCGCAACTGCGTCAGCTTCCGCCGCTTTCTTATCGCTTTCAGCGCGGTTCACCGTAGAAAGACGATGCGATTCCTTCAGTAATTTAGAATATTGCTCTTGCAATTTCTCCTTTTCACTTTTCTTTTTAAATAGTCCAAACATTTTAATAGGCTTTCTAAAAGAACGCAGAGTTGCCTTTAAGGTTTACAAGCCTAACACTTCTTTTAAATGGCTAAAACCCTTGCGGGAGATAGGTATTCTATTACCATCTTTCAATAAGGCGATATGGTCGTTTTTCCCATAAGGATCAATGCGATCTATTTGACTAACATTAACAATATGGGAGCGATGCACTCGTAAAAAACTTGTTTCTGGTAAAAGTTTTTCGTAGAAGCTTAAGGTTTGTTTTTTAGCAAAGTGGCCTTGCTCACTGTAAACTTGCACATAGTCACCGTCGGCCTCCATGCGTTGTAATCTATCATAAGGAATAATGCGAATGCGCGAGCCATCTTTAATTACCAATCTTTCAAAGTGAGAGCTACTTTCTCCCAGTGGGATGCGCTCCGCCGCTTCCTTTAAAGCCTTAGGGCTTTCTTTAAATTTCGTTATCGCTTGCTCAAAGCGTTCTTCCGAAAAGGGCTTTAATAGATAATCTAAAGCACTAGCTTCGAAGGCCTTAAAAGCAAATTCATCGAAAGCAGTGGTGAAGATAATTGCCGGTTTGTCTTCGAGAAGTTCAAGCATTTCGAAGCCCGTCAAACGCGGCATTTGCACATCCAGAAAAACCAAATCGGGTTTCTTTTCTTGGATGGCCTTTAAGCCAGCAAAACCATCAAGGCAGCGATCTACAATTTCAAAGTCGCTATCCTCACTTAAATACTCTTGCACTAAATCGGCCGCTAGAGGCTCATCGTCGATTATAATAACTCTATACATCTGCTTGGGGGATTTTAAGTCGGGCGCGAAACAATTTTTCAGTAGTCGAAATTTCGAGTAAATCCTTTCTTCCGTAAAGGAGATAAAGTCGGCGCTCCACTGAAATAAGACCGAAGCCTGTGCCACCATTCTCCACTTGCTGCGAGTCATATGGATTAAGAAACTCAACGCTGAGAATATTGGCTTGCTTGTCTGCTTTAAAGTGAATGGTTAAATCTTCCGTTGTGCCGTAAAGTCCATATTTTATCGCATTCTCTACTAAAGGTTGCAAAAGGAGCGGTGGGATTTTACACCTTAAGGCGCTTTCGCTGATTTGCCTTTCTATATTTAATCGGTGCCCAAAACGCATTTGCTCTAAATCCAGGTAGAGGTTAAGGTGATCTATCTCATCACTAAAAAGCAATAAATCACCTTCCTCCTTTTTTAAAGTGCCGCGTAAAAACTCCGATAATTTTTGCACCATTTTTCGTGCATCCTTAGGCCGTGAACCAATGAGGGAATTGATAGAATTTAGCGCATTAAAAAGAAAGTGTGGTTGAATTTGCTGTCGTAGCTTAAAAAGCTCTGCTTCGCGGGCAATACGCTCGGTTTCTTGCTGCCTAATTACCAGTGCCTTTTCTTCGCTTACACGATACCATAAAAAGGAAAAGCCCAAAGTTGAAGCAATAAGTAAATAAGCCACCGTACCTCGGTAAAACTGAGTATCTTCTAGCCAAGCACGTAAGTAATCGCTCTTAATATTGTAGTTAATAAGCATTTTAGCGCCCACTAAAGAAAAGTACACCAAGAGCAAAGGCAGGATTAAAACTATAGCTAACTGGTAGCGTGGTGGATTCACAAAGCTGAAGACGTTCAATAAGCCAAAGCACAAAAGGCTAAGTACAGTCCAGTGTACCGTAGCATCGTAAACAGAGTCCCACCAAGGAAACTCATAGACTTCCACCATAAAAAAAACCTGCACCATAATCGCCACCAAGGTGGTAGCGATATAGTACAAGTAATTGTATTTTACTAAAAGTGGATTAGAAGTCATACCGCAATTTAGGGCATTCTAAGATGAATTTGCAGGTCCAGTTTAGAACGATAACCGTTGACTAGTAATTTACGATATCTAAACCGCCAAATAACACGGTGCCGCTAACTACTAGCACTTTATCATCGGGCAAGACATTCACCGCCGACTGACGTTTATCGTCTACACCGCCAAAAATGCTAGTTACCTCGGTACGTACTTCCCAGTTTTTAGGTACGATTAATTTAAGACCACCAAATACTACGGTAGAGTCAATATTAATCATGCCATTAAAATCGGCATTCATTAAATTCACCTCAGCGCCTCCAAAGATGGTAATCACTTCACCGCCCTTAAAAGACTTTGAATCTACGTTGCGTTTTACGCCATTAAAAACACTGGTAATATCGAGTTCCTCGCCGTGGTTTAGAGAACTGTCGTAATTTTTACTGATGCGTGTACCACGAAAACGCGACTGAAAGATTATGGTTAATCCCACACCCATTACCAATAGAGGCCAGAAGTAATGGAAGATATTAAAAGCAATATCGAAAATGTCGTCTATTAAAAACACCGAACCAATGGCGATTAAGATATAAGAAGCGGGGTTTCTAAACTTATTGTCGATGCCGATAATAAAACCAATTGCAATAAGTAGAGTTTCCCAGCTAAATACCCAGTAAGGTAGATAAATCCCCATGCGACGAAGCAGCCATACCACGCCAATGATTAAGATTACGACTCCTATATAAACCGACTTATTTTTTGATTGAGCTGTCATGATGATTCACTTTTATGTTTTAGTTTCAGGAGCTAAAGTAGATCGAGTAGTATTGCTAGCAAAACCCTTTCAGGTGGATTGGTATAAATGGTCGGTGAATGGTGGAAATTAGGGTTTGAGGTTTTTGATATGTAGATGCGTTGCATGCAAGGCATCTACATATCCCCCAAAAAAAACCGCCCCAAAAATTGAGACGGTTTTTAAATATTTGAAATGCTTCTTTCTAAGCGAAAGCAGCAATAATATGATCTGCCATTTCGGTACCAATGCGATCTTGCGCTTCTAAAGTAGCCGCACCGATATGCGGAGTAAGAGAAGTGTAAGGACTCATTAATACTTTTAAAGCGGGCGTAGGTTCATTAACGAAAACGTCTAAACCTGCATATCTCAATTTACCGTTATCTAAAGCTTCCAATAAAGCTTCTTCATCAATTACACCACCACGAGCGGTGTTTACAATACCGGCACCATCTTTCATCATCTCAATTTCCTTGGCACCTATCAGGGCTTGACCCGCCCCAGCGATATGCACAGAAACAAAATCAGAAGCGGCTAAAACGGCTTCCATAGACTCTGGCTTAACGGTAAATTTCATTTCGCTACCATTGGCAAAAGGTAACACTACCTCTGCTTCTTCCACGAAAGGATCAACCGCTTTTACGTCCATTCCTAAACCGAAAGCCATGCTGGCAACTTCGCGACCAATTCTACCGAAACCAATAATACCGAGAGTTTTACCTTTCAATTCGATACCTGCCGCATAATTCTTTTTCAGCACTTTAAACTGCGAATCGCCTTCTAAAGGCATTTTTTGGTTGGAGTCGAATAGGTAACGCACCATCCCGAAAAGGTGAGCAAAAACCAATTCTGCCACCGAGCGAGAACTTGCTGCTGGCGTATTTTGCACAATCATACCTTGTTCACGTGCATATTCTACGTCGATATTATCCATACCCACGCCACCACGACCAATGAACTTCAAAGTTCCTTTGGTCGCATCTATTAAATCTTTGCGCACTTTAGTGGCAGAACGCACTAAAAGAACCTCAATCTTATTTTCTAAAATATGCTCGGCTAAGCGATCTTGGGCTACGGTAGTAGTATCTACTTCGCAACCGGCTGCGATTAATTTTTCTTTTCCTGATAGAGAAATTCCATCATTAGCTAAAATCTTAGTCATAGTCTCTTATAATTTTTCAAAAGCTTGCATTACATCTACTAATACTTGTACACTCTCCAATGGCAGAGCATTGTACATACTGGCGCGGTAACCACCAACACTGCGGTGACCGTTAATTCCGTTGATTCCAGCTGCCTTCCACATTTCGTCGAACTTAGCCGTATCAGCCCCTTCTATCGGAAGGAAACAGGCATTCATATTTGAACGATCTTCTTTAGCGGCTGTTCCTATAAATTTGCTATTGCGATCGATTTCATTGTAAATTAAATCTGCTTTCGCCTGATTCATTTTTTCCATCGTCTCTACCCCACCAATACCTTTTAACCATCTTAGCGTAAGCATAGATCCGTAAACGGCAAAAACTGGCGGTGTGTTAAACATCGAGTCTTTTTTAATGTGAGTCGCATAGTTAAGATAGGCAGGAATATCGCGACCTGTTTTGCCTAAAATCTCATCTTTAACTATTACCAAAGTGGCACCAGCGGGTCCCATGTTTTTTTGTGCACCTGCGTAAATGAGGTCGAAATCGGCCACATTTACCTTGCGACTGAAAATATCCGATGACATATCGCAAACCATTAAAGTACCATCCGTTTTCGGGAATTCCTTCATTTGCGTTCCAAAAATGGTGTTGTTACTGGTGCAATGGAAATAATCTACATCGCTGGGAATGGTATAACCTTTCGGGATGTGATTGTAATTATCTTCTTCTGAGCTGCCTACTACAAGCACTTCACCTAAGCGTTTTGCTTCTTTTATGGCATTAGCTGCCCAAGTACCCGTATTCGTATAAGCTGCTTTACCACCTTCATTTTTCAATAAATTGAAAGCAACCATTACAAATTGTAAGGAGGCGCCGCCTTGCAGAAAAAGTACGCTGTAACCAGCAGGAACCTCTAGTAATTCTTTTACTAAAGCCACCGCTTCATCCATTACCGCAACGAAGTTTTTACTACGGTGACTGATCTCAATTAAGGAAAGATCAAGATCATCGAAGTTTAAAATTGCTTGTGAAGCTTCTTGTAATACCTCGGGAGGTAAGATGCAGGGGCCTGCGGAGAAATTGTGCTTTTTCATGTTTGCTGATTTTAATTCTTTAAAAGCCGTGCAAATTTAAGCTTTAAACCTGAGTTCGATGCATAGTTAGGCCTCAGGCCACTTATAAATGGAGGGTTTTAAGCCGAAGCACCGAAGTAATAGCGAGCCAAGGCGAAGGGCTAAGGCGCAAAAAACTGCTTTCCTGAAGAGGCCAATACGTTTTTTTTTCAATAAAAGTGAAAATTCCGAATCTAGCTCATTTGCTGTAGCCCGTTACAGTTGAACGATCCAGACTTATCTTTTCCTTTTATTGAAAATCTAAGGCTATTTTTTTCGTCTAGCTTCGGTTTTAAAAAACCGCCTCACTTTATGATATTGTTAATTTTTCAAGGATTTCAAAAACAAGGGGTTTAGGCTACTGAAATGAAAAAAATCCCCACGGAAATTTAGGATCGAAACTAAACTATTCGCGTTTGGGCAAACCAGTAGGTTGCGAAGGTGGGCGAAACTCGATTTGCTGTCCGGTATTAAAGTTCACCTTATTGATTAGGTGCCACCAATCGTCTTCCCAATACAGCGCATTATAGCTAAAATCGGGACCATACATAAAATAAAGACCTTTCATTTTGGGCTCTGGCGGACCAATATTGTCCATAATAATGCGCTCTTCCTTTTCATTCCAACGCACGGTAACGGCGTATTTTGAGCCATATTCCAAAACCAAACGATAGGGAGCTTTCTTTAAAATTTTGTCCTGCCAATCGTCTACTCTAAAAATCTTCGCACCAAAACGAATTCCGCCATTGTGCTTAATCTCAATAGCCTCAATAATTTTTTTGTGGGTCTTCTCGCCCGAAGCGTAACCTAGAAGGGTAAACTTATCTTTTTCACCCTTCAGGGGGATGAGTTTATAATAGAGGGCTCCCGGCCATTCTTCCGGTTTTAAAATGCGCTCTTGTAAATTCGGAATATCTTCCAGCGCATCGATTAACTCGGTAACCACGGGACCCTTTTTAGTTTCAACCACCGCAATTCCAAAACGATGATACTTGAAATTTTCATCGGGCATTTGCCAGGTATAGAACGCCACCTTATCACTAGGGTCGGCCACACGAATCATGCTGGTTAACTCTTTGAGCTCCAGCTTATAATTATCATCTTCCGCCAGGAAAGCCTTTAGTTGTTTTTTGAAATAACGATTGGAGGAATCGCGGACAGCAAATTCAGGGGAATCCAAAATTTGCCGTCCCACCTTGGCTAATTCATTTAAATCCACTTGTCCTTTGAGCCCATCTAGCGAAAGCGAAAAAAGGAAAATAAGAAGGAAAATTCTCATACGCTGCTAACGCAAAGTTGTGCTTAAAGGTATTAGTCGATGTGTAAAAAGTCTTTTTTAGAAAGCAATTCCTCTTCTGTCTCCACATTATCCTCATCGGGCACGCAGCAATCTACGGGGCAAACCTCAGCACATTGGGGCTCTTCGTGGAAGCCTATACACTCGGTACACTTATCGGTAACAATATAAAATACATCATAATCTACCGGCTCTTGTGCTTCATCAGCATCGTATTCACCGCCACTCTTAGGCTTAACTTTTCCAGTTAGAGTCGTGCCTTCAGAGAATCGCCACTCTTGGGCTCCTTCATAAATTGCGTTGTTTGGGCACTCTGGTTCGCAGGCCCCACAATTAATACATTCGTCAGTTATCTTAATAGCCATAATCTGTTCTTACTTTTGCGCAAAGTTAATAACTAAACTATCTACATGCTTTCATTAGAACAAAGGATTGCTGCCTTTGAAAAATTAGGGAGATTTTTAAGTCAGTATCAAGAGGCGCGCGCCGACGAAGACCTCCAAAAATTAAACAAATTCTTTCTTAAAGAATACCATACTGTAATTAAAGATGCCGAGCTTTTTAACCATTGGTTTAGCGAAGACAACCTGCACTTTGCGCTAGAACAGTGGAGCTTAGCTTTAAGCGAAGAGCAACTACAAGCGTGGGTTATTGATTATGAGGAAGAGTATTTCAGCCCGCGCACTGAAGCTAAAACCGTAGCTATTATTATGGCGGGAAACATTCCCTTGGTTGGTTTACACGATTTAATCTCGGTTTTATTGGCCGGACATAAGGCCTTAGTTAAACCAAGTTCCGATGACGCCAAGTTGATTCCTTTTGTTCTACAAATGCTGGTAGCCATAGAAAAAGACTTTGCGCACTCGCTCAGCATTGCTGAAAATAAAATGGAAAACTTCGATGCGGTGATTGCCACGGGCAGTAATAATTCGTCGCGCTATTTTGACCATTATTTTGGAAAGTACCCGAACATCATCCGTCGTAACCGCAGCTCGGTTGCTATTTTAGAAGGCGACGAAAGCGATGAAGAATTACAAGCTTTGGGTGAAGATATTTTCCGTTATTTTGGCCTAGGATGCCGCAATGTATCCAAAGCTTATGTTCCTAGAGACTTTGACGTGCAAAGACTTTTTAAGGCATTCTACCCTTTTGAAGCCGTTGGCAATAACAATAAATACGGGAATAACTACGATTACAATCGCGCCATCTTTTTAATGGAGCATATCGATTTCTTAGAAAATGGTTTCTTTATTATTAAAGAAGATAAATCTTTACACGCCCCCGTTTCAGTTTTAAATATTGAGCGCTACGACGATATTGAAACCGTTAAAAAAGATCTCGAACAGTACAAAGATGATCTTCAATGCATTGTGGGAAAAGCGGAAGCTTTAGATACCGCGGTGGCCTTTGGCGAAAGTCAGAAACCTAGGCTTTGGGATTATGCCGATAATGTAGATACGCTTGAATTCTTGCATCGTTTATAATTCCCTTATTTTTGCGCAATATCCATTTATATGAAGATCATTAGCTTTCTTAAAAGTAAAACCTTCTTCGCTAATTTAGTTTTAGCGACCTTACTTATTGCAGGCTTATTTTTTGGACTTAATTACTTTTTAGCATCCTATAGCCGCCACGGTGAGAACATAAAAGTAGCCGACCTCAACTCACTAGCATTAAGTGAAGTAGATAAGATTTTAAGTGAAAAAGGCCTTTTTTATGAAGTGATTGATTCGTCTGAGTACGATCCTCAATTTCCGCGTGGTAGTGTAGTAGCCCAATACCCAGAAGCGGGATCTTCTGTAAAAGTAGGACGCAGTATTCGCATTACTATCAATCCCTTTAAACCCCGTAAAATTGAGATGCCAATGTTGGTAGAAAAAACCAAAAGGCGCGCTATTTACGATTTAGAGTCGCAAGGATTTGTGGTTGGGAATTTAATTTACGTTCCTTACATCGGTAAAGATGTAGTTATTGAAGTGAAAATTGGCGACCGCTCAGTAATGCCCGGCGAGAAATTAACCAAAGGAACTATCATCGATTTAGTTTTAGGACAAGGCTTAAGTGATGAGCTGATTCTTTCCCCCTACCTACGTTGGAAAACTTTAGATGAAGCACGTGAAGATTTACTAGCCAGCTCTTTAAACTTAGGTTCGGTTATATACGACGAAGAAATTACCGATACCGCAGCAGCCCTAGTTTACCGTCAAAGTCCACCACCCAGTCTTAATCCTAGTATTCAAATGGGGCGTGAAATTGACCTTTGGCTAACGAACGACTATACCAAAATAGCGAACGACTCGTTAGAGTTCCAATTACAAACACCCCTCGACTCTACCCTTAATGACTCTGTTCTATAAATACTTAGCGCTATTTTTTCTATTTATCAGCTCTTCTTTGCTTGCGCAGAGAAGCGAAAGATTAAGCGGCGTTTCTGCTTTGCAAATTTCACAGGAAGCACCTAAAGCCAGCCTTTCCAAAAGCGTGGTAAACCTTCCCTTCTTCGATGACTTCAGTAGTGCGGGGATTTTTGCCAATCCCGATTTATGGGAAGCGACGAATCAGGTATACATCAATCAAACCTGGGCCAGAAGCCCGATTACCCTGGGGGTAGCCACTTTTGATGGTTTAAATCAATTTGGTCGTGCATATCGTTTAAGTGGCGGTGATAGTATCTGCGATGTCTTAAGCTCACTTAGTATCGACCTGAGTAATCCGCAAGATTCGGTTTATCTAAGTTTCTATTATCAGGCAGGCGGCTGGGGCGAACCGCCCGCAAGCAGCGATTCACTAGTGGTGCAATTTTGGGATGACAGCGATTCTGTCTGGCAATCTGCCTGGGGTACCAATAGCGGTCCTCAAGAAAGTTTTGAAAGAGTGATGCTTCCCGTTGACACGCGATTCTTTTCGAGCAACTTTAAATTCCGTTTTCTAAACTACGGCTTCCGTGCTGGCGCTTATGACATTTGGCACATCGACTACGTTGAGCTGGATGATCAAAGGGATTACCTTGACACTTTAGTTAGCGATGTGGCCTTTACCCGTCCTCACCCCAGTCTTCTAATCAATTACGAATCTTTGCCGTGGTGGCACCTCAACAACCTTGCAAACCCATCTGCCCTAGCGAAAAAAGACTTACGCCTATTTTACCGACGCAATGTAAACCCCGGCGGAAGTAACCAAGGAAGGCTTCTAGGTGAATATCAAATTACCCTGCAGGGCACTATCATAGATCAGAATGGTTTACCCGATGGTGACCTTGATGATAGCCACGGTGATAATGTAGAAACGCGTTTTCCCGTGCCCGACACGGCTGATGTCGGTCGCCCTCGCCTTGATTTTTTAAATCCGCCTTACACCGATGAGTTTAGTTTTATCTCCCGTCAGTACTACAGCGGTGGTAGTCAAACTTACAGCGCAAACGACACCCTAAGCAAAGAGCAAGATTTTAAAAATTATTATGCCTACGACGATGGTAGTGCCGAGCGATCTTACGAAGTTCTTAATAACCGTGGGGGCTTCATAGTTCAGCGCTATGATATTCTACAAAACGACAGCCTCAAAGGTCTTTACCTTTACTTTTTACCTTCGGCAATCGATGTAACTCAACAAGATTTTAGCATTATCGTTTTAGAAAACAATAGCGGTATTCCTGGTCAAATTCTCTACGAAAGTGACAGCCTGTATCAACCGCAGTTTAGCGATCATAATTTTTACCAGCCCTATTTATTAGACACTAATTTGGCGGCCTTTTTTACGCGCGGAACAGTATTTATTGGCATTCGTCAACAAGATGCAGGTCCTTTAACTTTAGGCTACGACCAAAACCGCCGCGGCTATACCGAAGCTTTTTATGGCGAAGTCGATGATTTATACCAATCCTTTCTTGGCGCGACCATAATGATGCGCCCTATTTATGGCTATGCCCCACGTGACTTACACATGCGGGAAGATGCTTTTAGCAAAGAAGATTTTGAAGTTTACCCAAATCCCAGTCGGGGTATAATAAATATTAAATTCCCTTTCTCTGAAAAGGAAAAAGCCAATTGGACTTTGGGCTTACGCACTATAAATGGCGCTTTAATTCGCCGCAGCCCTGCCACTGAAACGTGGGATATGGGTAATTTGAGCCCGGGCCTCTATTTATTGGAAATTCAAAAAACAAGCAGTAGCGAGCTTTATCGCAAGAAAATAATTATTCAAACGTATTAATGGACAAAGAACTAGATCCGCAATCGGACCAATTTTTAGAAGAGCAGGATCAAGAAGAATTATTTGAACATCATCGCATAGTGGCCGAACCAGGCCAAAGCCCTTTACGGGTAGATAAGTTTTTAGTAAACCTTTTAAAAAACACCACCCGCAATAAGGTCCAGCAAGCCGCCGCAGCCGGAAATATTCGGGTGAATGATAAAAAAGTAAAAAGCAATCACAAAGTTAAACCGGGTGACATTGTACAAGTAGTTTTAGCCTACCCACCGAGGGATACCGATCTAATTGCAGAAGACATTCCAGTGGAAGTTTTATACCAAGATCAAGACGTAATAGTACTCCACAAAGAGCCGGGTATGGTGGTTCATCCGGGCTTTGGCAATTACGATGGTACGCTGGTTAACGCACTGCTTTACAAGTTTCAAAATTTACCCGGTTTAGATAAAGAAAGACCCGGTTTGGTGCATCGCTTAGACCGCGATACGAGCGGTATTATGGTAGTAGCGGCCAATGAAAAAGCGATGGCGCATTTAGCCAATCAATTTTTTGAACGCAGCACCCAAAGGACCTACCATGCGCTAGTTTGGGGTAATGTGGAAGAAGACTCAGGCACCATCAGCGGCAATATTGGTCGTAGTTTAAAAAACCGTAAGATCTTTAAGGTTTATGCTGATGAAGACGAAATTGGTAAGCACGCGGTAACCCATTACAAAGTGGTAGAGCGCTTAGGCTATGTAACCTTAGTGGAGTGCAAATTGGAAACAGGACGTACCCACCAAATTCGCGTTCACATGAAACATATTGGCCATACTTTGTTTAATGATAAAGAGTATGGCGGTGATAAAGTATTGAAAGGGACGACCTTTACAAAGTACAAGCAATTTGTAGAAAACTGCTTCCTTGTATGCCCACGTCAAGCACTGCATGCCAAGACTCTAGGCTTTACGCACCCAACTTCGGGAGAGGCTCTATCGTTTAATTCAGACTTACCCGAAGACATGCAAGCCTTAGTGGAAAAGTGGCGTAATTACAGTCACTTTAAAACCGAATAAATTATAAGAACTTTGAAGCAATAAGGATTTTAAAATGAAGAAGCACGCCAAAAGTTTAGCCCTCGCCAGTATTGGACTTAGTGTCCTTGTATTTACGCAATGTAAAGACGACGAACCTACTGTCCCGAGCCAAAGTTTTGGTACTCCTTATACCTTAGAAGTTCCCACTGGATTCCCACCGGCTAATATTCAACCCGGTAATCCCCTTACGGAAGAAGGGATAAAACTGGGCCGCTTCTTATTTTACGAAAAGGCCCTTTCGGGAGATGGCACCCAATCGTGCGGAAGCTGCCATATACAAGAGCGCGCTTTTACCGATGCAACGGCTACTTCAGTAGGGATACATGGCACCTTCGGGACGCGCAAGGCCATGCCCCTTTTCAACCTAGCTTTTCACGATAATTTCTTTTGGGACGGGCGTTCGCTAACGCTGGAAGAGCAAGCTTTAGTGCCTATTGAAGATCCCATTGAAATGGATAACGATTTAGCTACTGCCGTTGCACGTTTACAAGCAAATCCTATGTATCCGCCCATGTTTAAAGCCGCTTTTGGCACTAGCACTATCACTGCGGAAAACTTAGGGAAAGCTATTGCCCAATTTGAACGTACTTTAATTTCGGCAAACTCCAAATTTGACTCGGTTATACGCTTACAAAGCGGCGCCAAATTTACCGAATTAGAGCAGCGTGGCTACGAATTATTTACCTCCGACTTCGATCCCAATGGAGGTTTTGGCGGCGATTGTTTCCATTGTCATGGCGAAAGAGAAACGGCCTACCTCTTTGGAGCCTTTGGAAGAGATTTACAATTTGTAAACAACGGTCTGAAAGCAGTTTACACTGATGAAGGTCGTGCCCGTATTACTGGCAAAGCACAAGATGTCGGCAAATTTAAGGTACCCAGTGTGCGCAATGTCGAGTTTGCTTTCCCTTATATGCACGATGGCAGCATTCCTAATTTAGACAGCCTAATTGGCTTCTATAATTTCGGTGGGCATTTACATCCTAATATCGATCCAAATATGAAAGCGGCGGGCATTGGCCGAAATTGGAGTGCGGGACAAAAACAAGCTTTGGCCGCTTTCTTAAGAACGCTAAGCGATTATAAGTTTCTAGAAGACACGACGTTTAGTGATCCTCATAATTAATGTGAATTCTGACTATTCTATCCCACAGGGATACTCTAAAACTCGTCCTTTGAAAAGCGACAGCAACTCATCACTTTCATCTCCACGCACGATCAAGTAAGGAAGATAACCTTGTGATGCTGCCTCTTTCACCCAAATAGGGCGGGGCAAATTAGTGTAGCAAATAAAACCAGAATAAAACATGGCTTCCGCGTGGTTGAAAGCACCCGTATTAAAAAGCACCGTGTTTTCGGGTAGGCTTGCGCCAAGATCTGTAAAAAAATGATGTTGGCATTCTCTTTTCGGATCCCGATGCTCTTCAGCCAATATATACTGTACACCACCAAAGACACCAAAAAATGGGAGTACGAAAATATATTTCTTCACCTTTGTGCTAATGGCTACTTGCTGGTAAAGCAAACCAATGGCCACCATTAACAGAGGAGCCGTAACCAAAGTAAATGCCGGTAACTTAGTTTTTGCTACTGTAAAAAACAGGAGCACAAATATAATGGAGCCTATTGCAGCATAGAAAGATTTTGGCAGGCGAGAAAAACTGCTGACTGCAGAAGAATTACTTCTGGAGCCCATTATTAAAAGACTAAGCAAAATAGCCAGCGTAATAATAAAAGACTTCGAAAACCAGGCCAAATGAAAAAGCGGACCGTGTTCGTGCCCTTCTAATGCCTCACTAAAATGACGCGAATTATAGGCCAGCTCCGCCAAAGTTAACTCGGGCGCAATTTGATAAGTATAGGCGTACCAAGAGCCAATGGCCAATGCGGGTAAAAGTGCCCAAGCGAATAAGGCAATCCACTCCTTGGTTTTCCAGCGATACAGTAGCGCATTTAAACCCAAAATTAAAAAGGGAAGGTATCCCACTAAAAACTTAGTCAGAACCGCTAGCGCGCTAAATAGGGCTAACCACATTATATTTCTCAGTCGCTTTTCACCTTCGCTTACGCGTGCTTTTTCTGCAAAAAGTACTCCGAAGCTCACCCATAGGATGAAGGCCAAGTCGTTCTGACCCATCCCTAATACCCCATTAGAAAGTTTTAGAAAGGCTAAACTAAAAATAGCCGCCATACTCAGAGATAGCGCGTGCCAAACTTCTAATTTATAGAGCCTTAGGATCTTATAAAATGCAAAGGCGAGTAATGTTATGGTAAGAAAACCATTCAGGCGATAGCCTACTAAATTCTCACCAAAGAGCTTCATAACCAAAGCGGCCTGATACGAAAACAAAGGTGGCTTATGCAGCCAAACCTCGGTTTGAAACCAAAGCTTATACTTATAGGAACTGGCCGCGGCTTCTTTATACAAACGCGGAATACTGGGATCTTCCGTTAAGTTTTTAGCCACTACCGCATGAAAACGTTCATCCCATTCATTTAAAAAATTGGGTTGAAAGGCATTCTTAAGCAGAAATAAACCCAGTACCAAAACGAATAGAATTTGGATAATGCGATTCACCGGGACTTTTCTCATTCTAAGCGGTTTAGGCTTTTAAATAAACAACTTTCTTAGTTTCGAAAAACTCTTCCTCGAAGAAGCGCGGGATATCATAAACCTTGGCACGTGAATAATTGGCCAACTCCTCTTTAAGGTCACCGCCCTTTAGATATAAAATGCCATTCGCCCTTGAGCCTGCCGATACACCTTTGCGAATTTTACCACGCGTCCAAGTCATAAAACGCGGCATCTGAGTAACCGCCCGGGAAACGATAAAATCGAAACTTTCGTTCAATTGCTCAGCGCGTAAATGCTCGGCACGCACATTCTTTAAGTCCAAAGCTGCCGCCACTTCATTCACTACCTTAATCTTTTTACCTATGCTATCTACCAAAGTGAAATAAGCCTGCGGAAAAAGAATAGCCAGAGGAATGCCTGGAAAACCACCACCGGTGCCGATATCTAAAATCTGCGCGGTGGGGTAGAACTCACAAACCTTAGCAATCGCCAAAGAATGTAAAACGTGGCGCTCGTAAAAATGCTCCGTATCCTTACGGGAGATGACATTAATTTGGGCATTCCATTCATCGTACAAAGCTTGCAGTTGACTAAACTGTTCCCGTTGCAGGTCGCTAAGGTTAGGAAAGTATTTCAAGATTAATTCCATAATTACCAAGTTTTTCGGGGCCCAAAAATGAGGTTTTGCAAATGAATAAGAGTGGTTAATAAAGACCATGAAAACTCCCATAAAGGAAAGACCAACCACTCTTGCCAAGCTTTGAAATGCATTGCTAAAGGTTTAGCCATCGCCAGCATTAGAATGTATCTTATGAAAAATACAAACAAGACCTGTTTGGCGGCTAGCATTAAAACCAAAGGCAGAAATAAGTAATAAAACAACTGTAGCAAACCTTCTAGGCCCAGGCCAAGCTTACGCGAGATGGGGTATTTAAAAGAAGCCGAATAATGACGACGCTTTTGCAACCACCACTGCTCCATGCTTGTAGGTGCATCCGAATAGGTAAAACTATCGTCGTTAAACTGAAGCTTCACCCGAGCATTTTTCAGAGACGAAACAAATAAATCGTCATCGCCCGAAAGTACTTCACTATGTTCGGTAAAACCATCAGCCCGATTAAATATGCTTTTATTGTAGGCCATATTTCTACCTACTCCCATATAGGTTTTTTGAGCTAAAGCAGCCGAATAATAACTACTCGCGGTTTGAAAGGTCTCAAAAATACTGAGTCCGGTAACAAAGTTTTTAGGGCCCGTTAAGCCACCAAAGCCGAGGACTAAATCGTATTCTGTTAGGGGAGCAGACATATTACGCGCCCACTGAAAAGAAGAAGGCCAGCAGTCTGCATCAGTAAAAAGGAGAGCCTCATGTTTCGCTTGGCTAATCGCAAAACTTATCGCTTTCTTCTTCCCTTCTGCCGGACGATTAAATACGCGTAGATGCTCAAAATCTTTGGACATTTCGGCCAATAGCAATTCCGTTTTATCAGTACTACCATCATTAATGAGCAGCACTTCAAAATTGGGATGATCCTGTTTTAAAAGTACCGGAAGAAAATCTTTGATATTATGCGCTTCATTTCGCGCCGCCACTATTATTGAAAGTGGAATTACTTGCCTAGGCACCTCTTCTACTTTGCTATTGCGCAAGCCTCTGCGCAAGCGATGAAAGCGTTGATAGTGAATTATAATAAGTGCTAAGCAAATTAGCAGCCAGAGGGCTAATGGTAAAAGCATCTGCATAAGCGCAAAGATAGTTCTTGAAAATAGCCCAACGAATTAGCTTTTAAAATAATGGGTAAAAATATTCTCATCTTCATCTCCCTTATTCCACGTATTTTTGCCGGATGCAATTTCGGCTCGAACATCAAGACCCCAAATCTAAAGCCCGCAGTGCTACTATAAGCACTGCGCATGGCGAGATAAAAACCCCTATTTTCATGCCTGTTGGCACCGTTGGAACGGTTAAGGCCGTGCATCAGCGCGAACTGAAAGAGGATATTAAGGCCCAAATAATTTTGGGAAACACCTATCATTTATACCTGCGCCCTGGTACCGATATTTTAAATCGTGCCGGTGGCTTACATCAGTTTATGAATTGGCAGGGACCAATTCTCACCGATAGTGGTGGTTATCAAGTTTATAGTTTATCCGACAATAATAAGATTACCGAAGAAGGCGTGGCTTTCAAATCGCATATCGATGGATCTAGACACTTTTTTAGTCCCGAAAAATCCATGGAAATCCAGCGCAATATTGGTGCGGATATCATTATGGCTTTCGATGAATGTCCGCCTTACCCCAGCACTTACGAGTATGCGCGCCTATCGATGGAAATGACCCATCGTTGGTTAAAAAGATGCGGCATTTGGCTTAGTGAAAATGAGCCACTTTACGGATATGAGCAAACGCTTTTCCCTATTGTTCAAGGAAGCACTTATACCGATTTGCGCATCAAAAGCGCCGAAGCCATTGCCGAATTTGGCGCTGATGGCAATGCTATCGGTGGTCTTTCGGTAGGCGAACCCGCCGAGGAAATGTATGCCATGACCGATATAGTTTGCGGCGTTTTACCAGCAGACAAACCCCGTTATTTAATGGGCGTCGGTACTCCCGCAAATATTTTAGAGAACATCGCCCTTGGAGTAGATATGTTTGACTGTGTTATGCCCACCAGAAATGGACGCAACGGCATGATCTTCACCAGTGAGGGCATTATAAATATTAAAAACAAAAAGTGGGAAGACGATTTCGGTCCCCTCGACCCAAATGGTCCCACTTTCGTAGATACGCAGTATTCAAAAGCATATTTAAGACATTTATTTGCGGCTAACGAACATTTAGGCCGGCAAATAGCCAGTGTACACAATTTAGGCTTCTATATTTGGTTAGTAGGAGAAGCTCGCACACAAATTGAGGCCGGCACCTTTGCCAGCTGGAAAGAGCAAATGGTAATTAAAGTATCCCAACGCCTGTGAAGATTTTCAAGATCATTGATCTCTATATCATCAAGAAATTCCTTGGAACTTTCTTTTTGACCATTGCCCTAATTTTGGCAATTGCTATTGTTTTTGACATCTCCGAAAAAATCGATGACTTCATTACCCGTGGTGCCAGTACACGCGAAATTATTTTCGATTATTACCTGAACTTTTTAGTTTTCTACGGCAATCTCTTCAGCTCGATGATTGTGTTTATTGCGACCATATTTTTTAGCTCGCGTATGACAGCTAATACCGAAATTGTAGCGATCTTAACGGGAGGCGTTAGTTTTAAAAGGATGATGTTTCCCTACTTTGTCTCCGCAACCATTGTGGCAAGCATTAGTCTGTTTTTGAGCCATTTTGTAATTCCGTATACCAATGTACAACGCTTGGAATTTCAGCATGCCTACATCGATAAAAAGGAAAATGAAGGTTTTAAAGACATCCACCGCCAGATAAAGCCCGGTCACATTATATACTTCGAGAATTACAATACTAAACGAAATTCTGGCTACCATTTCACCTACGAAGTATTTACGGGCAACACCTTAAGCTATAAGTTAAAAGCCGATTTTATCCGATTGGATACATCCATAAATGTATGGACTTTAGAAAATTATGATATCCGTACCATTGACGAAAATGGCAAGGAAGAATTAGAGCAAGGTCGAAAACTGACCCGAAGCTTTGATTTTGATGCGGCTGACATTGTACCTCGACTTTACACGGTAGAAATGATGAACACACCCGAACTCAATGATTTTATTGAAGCGGAAACCTTGCGAGGTTCGGAAAACACTAACTTTTACCTCATTGAAAAACACCAACGTACTTCTTGGCCCTTTGCCACTTATATATTGGTATTAATTGGGGTTAGTATATCATCCAAAAAAACTCGCGGCGGTCTAGGCCTAAATGTAGCAGTCGGCCTGGTACTTTGCGTTACTTACATATTTTTCATGCAAATCTCTACTACTTTCGCCACTGTGGGGAGCCTATCGCCCCTACTCGCCGTATGGATTCCCAATATAGTTTTCGGCTTTATTGGTGCATATCTCTACTATATTGCGCCTAAGTAGTAATCGATTGGCATATTTTTACATATTTGCAAGATATAAAGAGGGACAATTATGGAATACCTAGACTTTGAAAAACCTGTTGAGGAAATTCTACTTCAGATAGCCAAGACAAAAGAATTAGAGACTGAAACCCAAGTAGATATGGGCAAAACTCTAAAAGAGCTTGAGAAAAAACTAGAGAGTACACGTAAAAGCATATACAAGGATTTAAGCGCATGGCAAAGGGTACAACTCTCTCGCCATCCGCAAAGACCTTATACTTTAGCCTATATAAATGCCATGACCAATGGCGAATTTATCGAGTTGCACGGCGATAGAAATGTAAAAGACGATAAAGCCATGGTTGGTGGTTGGGGTATGCTAGGTGATGAGCCAGTTATGTTTATTGGCCAGCAGAAAGGCGTTAATACTAAGATGCGTCAGTACCGCAATTTCGGGATGGCGAATCCCGAAGGATATCGCAAGGCTTTACGTCTGATGAAAATGGCCGAAAAGTTTAATCGGCCCGTAGTGTCGCTTATCGATACTCCGGGAGCCTTCCCAGGCCTGGAAGCCGAAGAACGCGGACAAGGCGAAGCCATTGCGCGTAATATTTACGAAATGTCCATTTTAAAAGTCCCCATTATCTGTGTGATAATTGGCGAAGGCGCTTCAGGTGGAGCTTTAGGTATTGGCGTAGGTGATAAAGTTTTAATGTTAGAAAACACTTGGTACTCTGTTATTTCTCCCGAAAGCTGCTCTTCTATATTATGGCGCTCTTGGGATTTTAAGCAAAGAGCGGCTGACGCTTTAAAGCTTACCGCAGAAAATATGTTGAGTAACAAATTAATCGACGGAATTATTGAAGAGCCACAAGGTGGGGCGCATACCAATCCCGAAGAGATGTTTAGTATTTTAAAGGATGAGCTATTGCAGCACATCTCCAAATTAAAGAAAATAGACACCGACAAACTTTTAGAGAAGCGATTAAGCAAGTTTGAAAAGATGGGTGCTTATAAATAAGCACAGCTGTATATACATTAAAGAAAGCCCCGTTAGAAATATTCCAACGGGGCTTTCTTTTTGGTAATCTAAATCGAACTTCGATTTACTTAATCAATAGTCTTTCGTTGTAATAGCCGTTATCGCCTTTTAACTGATAACGGACAAAATAAATACCCGCAGGTAAGTACCTTAAATCTATTTCACGCTCTAACGTGATGGGCCAATTTCTACCCCAAGCATCGTTCAAACTCATCTGCTTTAAGCGGGCATAACCTTGCACTTGAATAATTCCATTGCTAGGGTTAGGATAAAAAGAAACATTCTGCAGTGCCGCTTCGGGGCTACTAAGCTGCGGACCCGATTGAATATTTACAGTTTGAGGCTCACTCCCTGGCCCTTCTTCAATAAACTGTAAAGTGGCACTATAGCTCATACTGGCATCAAAGCTGATCATAATTTGTGCATGATCGCCGGGGTTTAAAGTAATCGTTCCAGGATTGCCATTGCTAAAGTTTAAATTAGGATCACTTAACTGGAAATTGCGGAAGGTCATATCCTCATTACCACCATTGTAAATAACAAAAGAGTAGTCAAAAGATCCTACTCCTTGGGCCAGCATAATGGTATCGTCAGAATAATAAGCTGAATAATTAGCCGTGGCGGTGCTCGTCGCGTTGATATCGCTAATGCGTTCGATAAACTGCGGGTAATCAATGAATGGATTACGGTTATTCTGTAAAGCGAAAATGCCATTATTACGTGCAATTTCATTCGCCGTGGGTGGGAAGTTATCGTGCCAAGTTCGCAGTATCGCTTCTTGTCCTGCGAAATGATTGGAATAGTCTTGATAGCGGATTACAAAATACATCATCGCGCGCGCGCTCGCGCCTTTTTGGGCATCGCGCGGTTCGAATTTACCACCTCCCGACTTTGAGCCACCTTGGGTCCAGCTGCTGCTGTTCACTACGCCAAAGGGATCATTACCACGTCGACTGTTGGCAGTAACATCGGTGGGGAAAAGGTGGTGAATATCACTTTTCATAGGCTCATTGGAACTAAAAAAGCCTTGAGGGAAGGTATGCTCGCAGTTGAAACTATTAGTATTGGCTCCCGAGCGCGAATTAAAGGTTGCTGTTCTGCCGGTATAAACGCAAGTAACTTGCCCCCCTGAATTATCGAGAGTTGCATACATATTATCACGAGCTGTATTGTAGCCCAGTGAATTATAGCCCGCCGCTAGCTTGTTACTTAAGGCCGTTTTCAAAACTTCCTCCTCTTTGTTTTCGGTGGTGCTGTAATAGCTTTTAGAAAAAGTTCCTTGACCATTAAGGCCCACTGGATAATGTCCAAAACCACTCGCCGATTTAAAAACCAAGGCCTGATTGTGCAGCATGTTATGCTCAGGAGAAAATTCTATCGTTACAGAAATGCTATCTCCGCCTAAGATTACAAAATTGCTATCTAAGGCGCGGAAAACTTTATTGCCGTAATAATTGAAACGGGCTACGCTATCTATGGCAATGGGATAAGCCGATTGGTTTACTAAAACCAAAGTTTCACTGTTAGTTTGCAACTCATTTGTGGTAGGGAAGTTTACCATAGCCTGGCGAGCTATTAAAGCCTGAGCCTCTGATTTCAAACTAAATAGGCTTAATGCTATTGCTAAAAAAATAGTGGACTTTTTACTTATTGTAGAGAATATCATAATCTTGAAGTGCATCAAATTTTGAGGCCGCAAATTGCAGATTATTATCCAAATTGAGGCGATAAACAGTGTTAGCTTTTTGTAAATAAAGACCTTGATCGAAGCGGCTTAACTGAAAGTTTTTATGCACACCACTCTGTATCGAAATGGGTATGCTAGAACCAAACACAAAAGCGCGATATAATTCCTGATCGGTACTAAACATTAGCAGCTGACTTTGCGCGGTGGCTGCTCCTGCCAAGGGTATTTGATCGTTCCCTATATACTCCAAGTTTAAAGTTTGGCTTACACTATTGTAGATGTGTAATTCCCACTTGCTATTTCTTCGCAGTAAAACCACAATATCCTGATTTCCCTGCAGCGGGAAGATCACGTGGTTAGAACCGCTCAAAGGATAGCTTTGAAAAACTCCGCTTAAGCTACTATTAAAAAATTCCAGTTGGGGATTTAAACCTGCCTGATCGTAGCTTATTGCCACTAACTTTTCATTTAAAACACAACCCGCACGTGCCGTTCTTCCGGCAGGCAAACTAGTAGATGCTTGCACTGTACCTTCTTCCAAATAGTCTATACCACCGTCGGTTCGTAATAAAAACAATCCCTCAGCCGACTTTATAAACTGATAATAATTGCGAAAGCCAGGCGCCTGAACAAGCGGTAATTCTCGCACCAACTGAAAGTCCTTTAATCGTCTCACTTCTACTGGCTCATCTGCGAAAGCGGCCAAATAAATTAAAGAGTCGCGCGAAGAAACCTTCAATGCATCGTAAGCGCTTGCTAAAGGAAAACTAATGCGATTTTGATTGTTATCGACTAATTCCAAGCTCGTTTCTCCCAAAAGGGCAAAACCTCTTTGGGCCAAAGCCAAACCCGTATAGCGAAGCGAAGAAAATGTACTGGCTCCCTTGTCGGCATTTTCTACCTGTAAACGCAAATCGTAAGTTCCGCTTTCTAAGTAGGGATCATTAAAAATAAGTTCTAGGTCGACCGTATTTCCTTCTCTAAAAACCTCTCTTTGCGGAAGCGTAAAAACTCTAGAACCTTGCAATAAACTAAGATTATAGCTCCTACTATTGCTACTTTCAAAACCCAATCTTAGGGTATCGCCAAAATTCACATTGGCCGCATCTATGTAAGTGAAGCTAACTTCTGGATAAGGCACCTCCTCCTTTGAGCATGAGGTGATTAGCGCCAAAACGAGGGCGTGTTGAAAACAATGTCGTATAAATTGCCTTAAGCCGGTCACAATAATTATTTTTGGAAGCTAATCCTTTTTCTTCTAAACCCTTGTAATTGAGCATGGATAATAACAAAAGTCCGCAAAATTCTTTCAGCACCAAAAAAAAACCGAGCGTTATCGCCCTCGATCAGGGACGTATTCCGCCTCAGGTAATCAGTTTTGAGGAAGCTGTTTTAGGCGCGGTACTAATTGATAATGGCGCGATAAACTCGGTAATCGACATTTTATCGCCCGAAAGTTTTTATAAAACGCAGCATGCCTTAATTTTTAAAACGGTTAAGGAATTATTCGGTCGGAGCGAACCCGTAGATATTTTAACAGTAGCGCATGAGCTTCGTCAAAATGGTGAACTAGAAGCCTCAGGAGGAGAGCAGTACTTAATTGAACTGAGTAATAAAGTTTCGTCTTCCGCGCACTCAGAGTACCATGCCAGGGTAATTGTACAAAAGCACATTCAGCGCGAGATGATTCGCGTTTCTAGCAATATTATCGATAAAAGTTTCGATGAAACTACCGATGTTTTCGACCTTTTAGATGAGGCCGAACAAGATCTTTTTGAAGTTGCACACAGCAATATTGTAAAGAACTATCAAAGCGCAAAAGACCTTATTCGAGAGGCGATTACGCGGATTGAAGAGATTAGCAAGAAGGAAGGTCTTTCCGGTGTGCCTTCCGGTTTCACTGAGGTAGATAGGATTACTGCGGGTTGGCAGCCCTCGGATTTAATTATTCTCGCCGCCCGTCCGGGTATGGGTAAAACGGCCTTCGTATTGTCTATGGCCCGAAATATGGCGGTAGATCATAAAACTCCCGTAGCGGTATTCTCTCTGGAGATGGCGGCAGTTCAGCTTATTACCCGTTTAATTTCTAGTGAAACAGGACTCAACTCTGAGAAGCTTAGAAAAGGAACGCTAGATGATGCCGAGTGGCAGCAGCTGCTAACTAAGGTGCGCGCCTTAGAAGATGCACCGCTTTTTATTGATGACACGCCTGCACTTAGTGTTTTTGACTTACGGGCGAAGTGTCGCCGCTTGAAAGCTCAGCATAATATCGGCATGATTGTAATTGACTACCTGCAGTTAATGACCGTAGGGGGACAAAAAAGTCAGGGTGGTAACCGTGAGCAAGAAATTTCCACTATTTCGCGTTCCTTAAAAAGTATTGCGAAAGAACTAAATGTGCCGGTAATTGCCCTATCACAATTAAGTCGTGCGGTAGAATCGAGAGCAGGAGATAAAAGACCACAGCTCTCTGACCTGAGGGAATCGGGTGCGATTGAGCAAGATGCGGATATCGTCTGTTTCATTTATCGTCCCGAATATTATGACATTGAAACTTTTAGAGATGGTGACCCGGCCGAAGGGAAAGCAGAGCTTATTATTGCCAAACACCGTAACGGTAGTTTAGCTGATGTACGCTTGCGCTTCCAAGGTTCCATGGCCCGTTTCTCCGATTTAGAAAATGTAGATGCTGGCCCTATGATTTTAGAATCGAAAATTAATAGTGATAGCTATCTGGGCGGAGCACCGGGTGCAGGCGGCTCAGAATTTAATACTGGTAACGAAAATGATGATTTCCCATTTTAATAGACTTAGTTTCCTTGTCCTTTTATGCCTTATCAGTTTTAAGCTGAGCGCCATTCATTTACTGATACCAATGGATGAAGAACGGCAAAAAGAACATCTTAAAGCTTATGGAATTGCCTATTATGCCACTGAAAGAGGCACTACAGTAGAATGGTTATTAAACTATCGCGGCGGCAGTTTTATGATGCCTTTTGATGAAACTTTGAAATTAGAATGTCAAATTAGGAATGTGAGCTACAGCGCCATTAGCGATGCTGATGCAGAAAGTATTCGCAAGAGCATCAGTAGCCCCGCAGTAAATCAGGCGGTGGTGAAATTAGAAAAAGCACCGAAAATTGCGGTCTACTCCCCCAAGGGAAAATTACCTTGGGATGATGCGGTAACCTTGGTTCTCACCTATGCGGAAATTCCGTACGATGTAGTTTATGACAAAGAGGTATTAGACAACCTATTACCCCGCTACGACTGGCTGCACTTGCATCATGAAGATTTCACGGGTCAATATGGTCGCTTTTACGCTGCCTTTAAAAACGCCCCTTGGTATATTCAGCAAAAAGCCGATATGGAGGCGTCTGCAACAGCACTGGGCTTTTCGAAAGTAAGCGAACTGAAAGAAGCGGTGGCGAAAAAGATTAAGGAGTTCACTATTGGCGGAGGCTTCTTATTCGCCATGTGCTCGGCCACTGATAGTTATGATATTAGTCTTGCCAGTAGCGGTGTTGACATTTGCGAACCCATGTTCGATGGCGATCCTGCAGAACCTAATTACAATAACAAACTCGACTATACCCAGACCTTAGCTTTTAAGGATTTCACCCTAATTGAAAACCCTAATCGTTATGAGTTTAGCAATATTGATGTTACCGATAATCGCAAAGTAAAACCAGAAGATGACTTCTTCAGTCTCTTTGAGTTTTCGGCCAAATGGGATATTGTCCCAACCATGCTTACTCAAAATCACAGTCAGGTTGTAAAAGGTTTTATGGGACAGACCACCGCTTTTCGTTCTAGCCTCATTAAAAGTGATGTCCTTATTTTAGGAGAATTTAAACCTTATGGAGAAGCGCGTTATATTCACGGCGAACTTGGAGAAGGAACTTGGACTTTTTATGGTGGCCACGACCCAGAAGACTATCAACATCGTGTGGGAGATCCTAAAACGGAATTGTCTCTTTACCCCAACTCGCCAGGCTATCGCTTAATTCTCAATAATATTTTATTCCCGGCCGCCAAGAAAAAGAACCAAAAGACTTAGTGCATGTGCACTCTGCATTGGGCAGCCTGTAAATCAAGACTTAGGTGATCTGACCTGTTTCGTAGGAACCTGCATTTTGTGTTGATCAATAGGTCTCTATTTGAATCTTTCATGCGGTATCTTAAGCTTTCGATAGGCACCAAATTCTCCTTCATTGCCATAGTAGATGATCACATGTCTCTGATCTAAGCCCCAACTAATTTGTCTTCTGAGCTCTGGTTTATAATAATGTGGATTAAATGGGAAATCTATTTTTTGATTTGACCCTTGGAGCCTGCTGTATTCTTGAAGGATTTCTCTATAAACAACCTCCTTAAATTTCGGACCAAAGAGTACGTCTGGATCATAAGCCTCCATCGTGTAAGGATTAACAACCAAAGCATAATACTCTTGGACATCGTCATTGGGATTATGCATGTCATAGCAGGGTTTTACCGCTTCCCAACTAAAGTAGCCATTGTTCAAGTAGTTTCTAGAATGCAGTCTGAATAGCAGACTGTCGCACCCTTGTGGAATATCAACATCATAGTCCGGCATCGGCAAGGTCGGTTCCTCTAACTTGGGCTGATATGGATCATCAGAAATCCAGACTTTCTTTTTACGCTTAAAGAATCTGCAAATATTCTTTTCCGCTGGCTTTTCTGCCTTAGCGATGGCCTTGTTTAAGCGCTTGATGTATTTAGCTAACTCTAACGAATCTTTCCTTGGCAGCCTGTATAGCGTTTCGGTAATTTCTATAGAAATCAAACTGTCATGGTTAAATGGGAAATTGACTTCCGAAACTGAATAGTAGGCCTCATTGCAAGGAATACTTTTTGCAAATAAGGTAGCTTCTATGAAGGACTCCAAACCGAGAAAAGTGGTATCTTCTGTAGCTTTTCTCTGCTTCCTATTTATTTGAATATCATTTCTATTTCTATAGCTTTTATAGTCCATAGGACGATACAGATAGACAGGCTTTACGTAGATTTTTTCTAGGCAATAAGCATTTCTTCGTGGATCACTATCCATATACTCAGGTGCAGATATTTGAACCGAAGGAGAGGTATACTTGATTTTCGTATGATAGGGATGCTCAATAACATGAAGCGAGGATTCCGTCTGGCTGGAATATCGAATTTTGTCATAAAAGGGGAAACACATCAGTGCCTCCGGATTACCAATGTTAATTATGCTTAAGTTGACATTACTCGTATGACTCGAATTCACCGATAGTTCTTTAAGCTTTTTAAATGGTGTGCCTAGAATTTCGCTTGCCTTAATAGTACTCTGGTGTTTCCTATAGTGCTTGGATAAGGCATAATGTTTAAGAAGAGGAGCTTCAATCAAAAAATCGCCATCCTGAAAATTCATTTGAAAAACAAAGTCTGCTGTATCCGTGGATTCAAATTCAAAGTGAATTCGCATAGTACTCTTCGTTTCACTTTTAACGGCAACTATCTGCCCCTCTGCAAGCCCTAGAATTGGGAAACTAACATAAGACCAATCACCATATATGTTTTGGTAACTATGGCCATATAAGTCTTTGGGTATCGCTTTTAATAGTTGCCCCATAGTATAGGAATAACCTTTTTCAGTGTTTCCCATATCGAGATGCATCTCTCTATTTCGAAGAGTATCGAAAGCCTTAGTTTTTGGGTTGATAAAGACAAAATAATAATAGTCGTCCAAAGACATACCATCTATTTTTAATCTTAAAACACCATGTTCCTTTGCTCGCTCCTTCTCCCATTTTGTCTGCCCTTGCATGGAATAGCCTAGGAGAAAAGTAAGAAGGAGAAATATGGTCTTTTTAGATATCATCGTGTAACACTTTGATTATGCTCTTTTCAAGAGCTCCTTAGACTACCCGTTCCTGACTTGTCTATCTTTTTTCTTTGAAATCTGACTCTTTAATTAAAAAACCGCCAATTTACTCCAAAGCGCAAAACACGATCATTTAAAGGGAAATGCGGAGCAGCAAAATAATTATAAGGTGTAATACCAGCAGTGCTATTCTCAATCTTTAAGAAGATAATTGCTTTGGATAATTTAAATTGTGCAAATAAATCCAACACAGGAAAATTACCGATAGCATATTCGTTCGCAACATGAAAACGACCCAAGGCGGGATTATAAGATGGACTATTATACTCACTATAGTAATTCAACTCAGTACCTACTAAACAAGCCAAAACACCCTTAAACAACTTGAAATCCACATAGACCGCATTGCGACTAACCAACTCCGGCAAAGGCATGTATTCTTCACCATCCAGAGCTAGCTGATAACTAATGCGATTGTCAAAATGTAAGAATTTCCAAAACTCAAAATCTTGTCGAAGTTCTAATGATGAATAGGCTACCAAATTAGCCGATTGCGCTCTACTTTCTGCATCGTAATAGAGCATGTTCTGATTGGTCCAAGTTTTAAATTGCAGGTAATTCTTCTTCTGCCACTTCAGTCCAGCGGTAATCATATTGCTTAATTCTGGACTAAAGTTGTTATTCCAAATAAAGTTATTGCTATAGTAATAAAGTCCCAGAAAATCGGGCGTCTTATTTTGAAGCCTGTACGAACCAAAGGCCCGCAGCTTACCGTAGATCATGGTTTCTAACTCTCCGGCCAAAGCAAAGTTACCGGCCAAAGGACCACTTAGTATAAAGTCTACCGAACCTTGTAATTCAAATTTATCGCGGTAATTCCCTCTTATTTTACCGATCAAACCCAAATTATTAGCCGACAAATTAAAGTAGGCATTTCCCGATTCAGTATACAAACTCTTTACTCCTGCCTTAAGCTCAAACTGGCTAGTGTCGCCAATTGTACTTTCTAAATAGAGCGTATTCTCTACCCCTACATAAGCTAAGCTATCACTATAGCTGCCCGTATTGAAAAAGTAATTAGCATAATACGTACTGCTATTTCCTTCATAAACTTGTGCGCGACGGTTGTGGCGAAAGGTATGACCCAAATAAATGGCACCGCGACTTTCTGCTTGCACTTCTGACTTGTTGCTTCCCACTGCAACCGTATCAATCGCAGCAATGCTATCAAGACCTAAAGAATCAGTCTGAGTAGTATCCACCGCAGCTTTTTTCGGCTTCTTACTAAACAACTTGAGCAAATCAATTTTATGATCAAAATAATAATCCCGATTGTAGAGTATGCGATTATCTGACGCCAAGCGCGGATTAATTACCACTCGCGAACTTTGAAGATTATCGGTAAAAACTGAGTCTCCGGCTATCCCACCAAACTCTTGTAGTTCCATCTTTTCACTGGCAAAAGAAGCACGTACCGAATAGACCTTATTTTTAGTAAGATAAGAGGTGCTAAAAGTGAAACTCGCCTGCTTATTTTGGTTATTCGCATAGAAGCTCAAACTATTTAAGCGACGGTATTTAATATAGGCATTCCAGCGCTTATTAATGTTTTGCGTATGCAGGATACTAAAGGTTTGCCCCCTATCATACCCATTGTGATGGCGCGCATCAGTAAGTGGCGAACGAACTTGGTAATAGGGAATGGTACTCGGACTAGAAAAGTAATCATCAAAAGCACCAAAACTCTGATAGGTCCAAAAATCACCGGTAGTGGGAATCAATAAATTGTTACGTGCCGACCCTAAATTAGTCAGCACTAATCTACCATACGAATCCTTTTGCGCAGCATTCAATTCATGATACCAGTGCATATCATTCAAGGTCGTATCGATAAAATAACTCTCCTGCTTGTTTAAAAAACTATACTGATGACTATGCCTTAATTCTCCTTGCCCTCTTAGCAGCTGACTGGACATTGTGAGCAAGATCAGCAATGGCACGTATTGTAAAAGGCATTTAGTAAATCTCTGCATAGAGGAAATTATTGGCAAAAGTAACTAAGCTAAAGGAAAAGCAGGTCCTTCGCTCTGGCTAAAATTGTATTACATCAAAGATTTCACCATAAGTTCTTCCCTTGCTATTCGCTACCTTTAACGCGAAAACCTAAAAGTAGGTATGATGATCCCGAAACATGCAATTGATTCTGTCTTAAAAAGGACGCTAAAAAGTAGCTTGATCTTTTTAGCTTTCGCCCTAATGCCCCTTGGTAGCAAAGCCCAGAACTATATCCCCATGTTAGATAGCACGCGCGAATGGCATCTTACAAGCTGCTTTTCCGGATGCATTACGGATGTTTACTATATCAATAGCGATACTCTAGTGCAAGGGGTAAATTATAAAGTTTTGGATGGCTTCCACTATATCTCGCGCAGCTTTCTTTTTCGCGAAGAGCTGGCTAATCAAAGGGTCTTCCTCTCTTATCCTGCCGGTGGAAAAGGTAATGAAGAAGTACTTTTGTATGATTTTTCTTTAAGCGTCGGAGATTCCTTTAGCATGAAAAATCCAATAACGCCCTTTCCGGCAGAAGGTGGTTTATTCATATTAGATTCGATCATTCCGCGCCAGCTATTAGATGGCTTAAACCATCGCTTTTACTACTTCTCACCCACTACTAATAATAGCAATATCCAATTCCCCATTTGGGTAGAAGGCATCGGTTCACTCAGTCTAATTAATGCCCCGGGTGGTACGCCCGATGTTTTAGGTGCTGGAAAAATTAGCTGCCACTTTAAAAATGGCAATATAATTTACTCTCAACTTGACTCCATTTCGGCCTGCATCCCCATGAATATAAGTCTGCCAGAAAGTTTAGAGCCCCAATTCAAAATCTATCCTACCCTAGTGAATAATACACTACATATAGAAGGAGGCTCCGCTATAAACAGATTGCATATCTACAATAGTAAAGGGCAAATTGTCTTGAAAAAAAAGCAATTTAGTCCTTCCGAAACTCAACTTTTACCTACCACAAGTTTACCTTCCGGCTGCTACTTTCTCCATCTAGAAGTAGCCAACCATAGCACCCAAAGCTTCAAATTTTTTAAACTGTAAATTGGAAGAATTAAAATTTTCATTTTCTCGCTGAAGCGAAGCTGTCCTAATCGCACTTTGCGTAATAGGCCAAATAATACGCGGTGATTAAAATAAACAGCCTTAACAATTAGCACATATTAATAGTGATTGGTCCGCTCAATTCCTCCGCTAAAAAATCCTTGTAGTAGCTAAGCTCAGTGGGCGAGCTCCTATGGTCGCTTCCCAATTCGCTAAAGCTCCTACGGCAATTTTTCAACCTCGCCATTGAAGCCGATTGCTAATTAACTGACGATTATAGACGGTACTTTCGATAATCCTTTATGCATGACCTTCTTAAAGAAACGGATAAACAATCCCTGCTTTATCTTGCTTAAAATAGTTAAGTAAGGCATCCGACTGCTCTGCATTTCACAAACATAGCGCTGCCGCTGCAATCTATTACCGTTGAGTAGATTGCCCTTCTTTTAAGTCCTCGCGTCGGGAGATAATGAAAAAGAGACAAGGTGAGTTTGACATAAAATTAGGCCTCAGCCCCCTTGTAAATAATGAACTATTGCAAGAAGAGGAGATTAAGGAAGATGCTTTCTACAATGGGCCAGCGTAGTTTTCCAATAAAAATAGATTGTTCTGGCCTAAACATTTTCAATCGTCCTAAAAAGCTACCCAATCTATACTTGTTTCTTCTTTCCTTGTGAAAATCTGATACTATAACACTTCGTCTAAGTCACCTTGACAAGACTCAATCTTGCTGCTAGCTTTAAAATTGGCGACGACATACTCTCCTTGGAATGACCCTTTACCATCTGCGCATTGGGCTTATAAGGATGCTACCTACTTCTAAGGACTCACTCGATACTTTATCCGAGAATATGTTTCCTTGTTGTTTTAGGACAAAAAAAAAGCCTCAACGTTAAACGTTGAGGCTGATTTAAAGATTGGCGACGACATAC
>CAXBBL010000003.1:0-369096 GCA_963974215.1 uncultured Schleiferiaceae bacterium
TTTAATAAAATCGGTTCCATTAGAGCAGCGTCGAGTATTTAGTTTCCTAAAGATTATAATCGCTTTCGTTTTAAAAGGATTGAGATTCTGAAACAAGTTCAGAATGACCTTGGCAATCGTAGGTTGTTCATTCTCCGAAACCATTATTAAGCCTCAATTTAAGAATGGCGCTTTTAAGTGCCGAAAAGTGCCCGTTCCTACCGTCACCCTGAACTTGTTTCAGGGTCTCATTATTTCCAACGCACGACATATTTCTCACACTAAATCCCCACCGAATTCTCTCTCCTCACCGCCTTTCTTCCCACTGAATTACAATTGTATTACAATCGAATTACCCAAAAACAAAACAGCCCCAATATTTCTATTGAGGCCGTTTCAGAGGGGGATAAAATCTCTACTCTAATTTATTGGGTTACAGTAAAGCTTGTGAAGATTACGTTACCAGGAAAGGCATCGTTTCCAAAAATTTCAGGTCCGTCAAATACACCTACGCCATCAAACTCATAAGTACCAATGGTACCATTATCGAGGTGTAGCATGGGGAATAATTTCTGACCAGGCATGATGTTTACTCCAGCATCTAATTGTACGGTTACATTGGTGTTAACTCCTTTGTTCACCAAGGTTTTTCCGATAATTCCGGGTAGAACGATACCGCCCATTCCGTCGTCGTTGTGAATTACTAACCAACCATCTGCCGCAGCAGTTACCGAAGGAAGTACAACCGTGTTGTTACTTACGGCCATATCAGGTGAGTTGATAGAGGCAGAACTAATAGTAATAGGGGTCATTACTGGTGCTCCACTAGCAATAAAAGGAGGGTCTAAGTCATTGTTGCCGTCAAACTCATACTGCATTTCCATACCAGTGTCTTCGTGTAGCATAACCCATACTTGGTCACCGTCGCTTAAAGTAGCATCAGAACTAAAGCTTACTGCAATGTTTTGGTTTTCACCAGCGCTTACAAAGGTAGGTTCCGAAATAATTGCCGGTACAACCGGGCCATTGCTGCCATTGTCGGCATGAATTACAATCCAACCGTCCGCAGGAATGTCGATCATTTCTACCATAACAGTGTTTTGCGAAATAACTTGATTGCTTACCGATAGTGTAGCTACCTCTGGTTCGGGGTTTGTTGTCGGCGTGTTGTTTTCATCATCATCACTACAACTAGCAAAGCTAAAAGTAATTACAGCTGCCATGGCGATTTTTAGTAGTTTTGAATTTCTTGTGTAGAACATTGTATTTGTGTTTTTTAAATTGTCACTATCATCTACGCAAGTATGTATTTTTTGGATTTCTGAATACGAAAATATTTGAGCAACAAGACGCCAATTGAGGAGGAAATTACTCGTAACTTACTGAGTGGCAACGAAAAAGCCATGGCATTAATTTATGATAATTATAGTGCAGCCCTGTACGGGGTGTGCAAGAAGATGCTTCTAAGCACGGAAGATGCCGAGGAGGTCTTTCAGGAAGTAATGGTTAAAATTTGGAAAGCAGGAAAGAGTTTTGATCCAAACAAGGCAAGACTTTATACCTGGATGGTTAATATAGTACGCAATACTTGTATAGACTTGATGCGGAAAAATAATCGCCGTCCACAAATCCAAGACACGGATAACAACGTACATGTTATTGAGCAAAATCATAACACGGAGTTCCCCGTCGATCATATTGGCTTGAAAGAAGAAATTGCCAAGCTGCGAAAGGAAGATCGGAATGTATTAGAGCTTGCCTACTTTTCGGGATATTCTCAAGGTGAGATAGCCAAAAAGTTGAATCTCCCACTCGGAACCGTAAAAACCCGAGCAAGGAAAGCGATAAATGAATTAAAAACCCTTTTAGCTAGAGACATTGGACGTTAAAAAGTACATAGAAAGCGGGATAATCGACGATTATCTAATGGGCTTTGTTAGTGAGCAGGAGCGTCAAGAGGTGCAATGCTTAAGCAAGATCTATCCCGAAATTAATGAAGTACTCCGTTCTTCAGAAAACATAATGAGTACTTGGGCAGCCGACTTCGCTGAAGCGCCTCCCGCACATTTACGCGCTAAAATTTTAGACAATCTTCCACCGCAAGAAGACTTGCCAGAGCAAGACCCTACCGAGCAAAAAGAAGATAAAAGCATTGTTATTGATTTTTCAGAGATTGATAAGGGCAAAGATGATTCCCCCAAGGTTAATTACTGGTCTTACGCCGCAGCGATAGCCTTTATTTTTGGAGCCTTAATGGTTTGGCAATGGCAAAGTGCCCGCAGTAATTCTTTAGAAATGAAGGATGAAATGTTGGTGCAGCAGGAGCAAATGGAGGAACTGAAAAACAACTACGAAGAAATGGCATCCAGCATGCAACTAAAAGATGGATTACTCGCCGTAGTAAGTGATCCCGACGTGCAAAAGATTGTGATGGGTCCAGCCAAAGAAGACATGAATGCCAATTCGGCCATGTACTGGAATAAAGTAACCCAAAAAGCCTATTTCCACCGTTTAGCCTTGCCCGCAGAACCGAGCGATAGTCAATATCAATTGTGGGCCATAGTAGATGGTAAGCCCCAAAGCCTCGGTATGGTTTCCTTAGAGGAAAATGTAGCCTGGCAGGAGTTATCTACTGTGGAAGGGGCACAGGCCTTTGCCATTACTCTAGAACCAATGGGTGGTAGTGAAAGTCCGACCCTGGAAAACATGATGGTTATTGGAGCCGTGAGCTAGTCTAGTTTTTTAACAATCTTTAGAATAGAATCTTTTTTCGCATTGAAGTGCCAAGTCTTAATACCTAAGGCTTTGGCGGCTTCAATGTTTTCTTCGCGGTCATCTACGAAGAAGCATTCCTCCGGATCTAGCTCATGATCCTTTAATACCTTCTCGTAAAAAGCATTTTCCGGTTTGCGGCTACCCATTTCGTGGCTGAGGTAGAGATCCTTAAAGGAATCCATAAACTTCTTGTAGGCGAAACGACCGCTATTCTCTTTAATTTGGGCTAGGTGCAGTGGATTGGTATTACTCAATAAATAGCAATCGTATTTTTTACTCAACTGACGCACCAGTCGAATAGACTCCGCCGGTATAGCTTCATGGCAGAGCGCATTCCAAGCTTGCGCCAGATCCCTCTTTAGGATTGTTTTACGAAAGAAGAAAGAGCTAATGCTTTTTAAAAACTCCTCTTCTTTAACTTCCCCTCTCTCTAATTGCTGAAAGAGCTCATCTTGCTGAGCCAAAGCGGGTAGTGCGCCCAATTCCTCAAAAGCACGACGGGTTTTCATCTCGTCAATGGGAATGAGAACGGCGCCAAAGTCAAAGAATATATTTTTAATCATAGCTTCTGTTTTCGGGGCACAAGGTTAAGGATAAATTACGGTATCTAAAATCGCATTATATTCTTGGGGATTAACAATAATTTGTATTTTTGCCGCCCCTTGTCCTCGGGCAAGAAGGGCCCATAGCTCAGTTGGTTAGAGTAGGTGACTCATAATCACTTGGTCGCAGGTTCAAGCCCTGCTGGGCCCACTTATATTAAAGCCAGTATTTACGATGATAGGCGTGCTTACTGGCTTTTTTATTTGCATACAATTTTTTGGGGATAAGGTATTTCCGGAGCTTAGGATATTAAACCTCATTTCTTTTCCTAAGCAATACCAAACATTGATACTACTTGGTATTAGCGATGAAAACCAGCATTTGATTAAAGAATTTCAAGACCAGCCGTAACTATTTTGCTGACCGATAGTAAGGGAGGAAAAAATAGTTAGGACCCCTAAAGTCAAACTCGTCAACAGCATGAAGATGCGTCGTGCGGGACTTCAATGCATTTCACCATCAAACCGCCCCGCATTTCATATATTTATTGTTGTACGGCGTTTTTTCATTGTCCTTTTTTAAACTTTTTTGCGCTATTAATACTAAATCCGGCACCAACAAGAAAGAGTAATCCCATAAGTGAAAGAAATCCAGTTAATCCCTCTGTTTGGAGTCCAAAAATTATAAATATTATTCCCATGCCCCCATATATATAGGCATTTCTCATATATGCTCCTGAAGCTGTATTATAGGATTGTTTGTTTCTATTAATCAAAGAATTCACTTGGTTAACTTCTTCAACGCAAGTAGCTGTGCAAGCAATCCCATTTTCAACTTCGGTCAAGCAATCTTTGCACAATCCTTTATTGCAGTTTTTACAAATCGCAACTGCATCAATTTCTGCATGATTAAAACATTTCATTGGGTTCTTTTTTTTAAGCACTACAATCACCTGAGACTCTATCAAGAATTGTTAAGTACCATTTATTATTAATCAAGGTTATGTAAAAAATCAATTCTCCACCATCGTTGTCAATGAGCACAACTCTGCGGCTTTTACTCTCTAAGGTCTTAAAATTCTGGATTGTTTTAATCGGAATATTTTCATCACGGTATAAGTTTAGGTTCAATGCCGTTTTTGACAACAAATCATCTCTCTGATTTGTATCACAATAAAGTCCGATCTTATTCCAATTTTCTGAATCACAATTGTGTGACGGTAAAGTCTGATATTTGATGTTCACATCAAGTTTGAAAGGAAAATATGGTAAGTATTCTGGAACTGGATTTTTGAAATCAATTTTTTTCGTTATTTCGAATTCGTCCATTACCCCACGTCGAAATAATACAATCAAACCATAATCAGGATGGATGCATTGATTTATTTTGTCAGAGTCATTAAAATCAAAGGCTTTAATTATCTCAATGATACTATTTTCTAGATTGTCTGATTGAGCTTGAATCTTTTTAAATGGAATCAAAATCAGAATGGATAGTATTGCAAAAATTGCTTTTTTCATTTCATGATTTTCATATTTGCAGGGTTCTGTCAAATGCCATAGAACAGGAGTATAAAGTGTTTCACCAGAATCATCTTTGTCGACACGGGTTGGTAGTTTCGGATGAGTGTTACCGTTTGTAGTGTCTAGTAAGACTTGCTCTTTTATGCGTTAATGAAGCTTTTGCTACTTTGACTTTACTCCCTCTATTTTGTAGTAACAAATTTAATAGCAACTCCTGAAAGACCAGTAAAAGGGCTAAAGGAAGTGAACTCATTCAGTTTAGTAAAAATAATGGCATCAGCTCCCATGGAAGCAGCCTCCTCTTTCAACTTGTCTAGAACCTTAGACTCATTAAGGTTTACACTCGCTGCTACCGGGCCTATAACCTTGTAAGGTACTTTAATTAAGGTCGTTAGAATAGACTTTAACCAACTCCGGCTTAGTAGGAGGATAGTAATTAGCCCCAGTTTGCAAATAGTGCGTTGAAAACGAGCAGCTTTGTGCAAGAAGTAAGAGGATTAAATAGGTATATAATTTTTTCATCTTAAGTTAATTTATATCGTACCGCCGTACCAGAAGCTTTTATCGCATACGTCCAACCACCGTAATCGTACTCTAGACGTAAATTAGTAATAGCATGCGCTCCTATGGCAGCAGCTTCTTTCTTCAAGTATTTAATAGCTAATTTGCTATTTGCCCCAGCATCGATATTAACGACCACCTCCCCAAGTATAATTTGTGTTTTTAAGGTGGTCTCCTCGCAGAAAACGTCAATCGATAGGTAATCGGTGGGTGCGAATGTTTCTGTGGAGTTATCAAGTAAAATATGCGCTCCAGTTCGGCAGCTACAGGAAAGGGATAATAATATCACTAGTCCTAAACTCCGGGTTAACGTACTTCTATTCATTTTAATAAGTTTAAAATTTAGCAATAACTCTCGATTTATTTGCAGGGCTAAAAAATGTTGTGGAATAAAATAAAATCTATGACTTGTAACTTAGAATTTTATTTGATGGGAAATAGTATTATTGGCTTCCCTTTTGTATTACAGGCTTAAAATTATAAAATAAATACAAACTTCAAAGCTTCCTGGCGCGGGAGAAGTGCAGCGAGACGAGGGTCAAGAAGCTTTACTCTTAGATTTTTCTGCCCAAAAATTTTCCCCTCCTAAGCCTAAACCTTACCTTAAGCAATTCAGGCTTTTCGCTGGGTTTATAAAGACCTAAATAATCTAAAGCCCGCATGCATTAGGTGCTATAAATAATAAGCGCCTGAATAACCACCGCTAAAAAAACCTAGCGGGTAGAATTATCATTTAAATTTAAGAAGGATGGAACTTGAAGTAAAAATACTAAACCTAAAAACCGTAAATCATCTCGACAATTATTGGCAGCAAGAAGACTATATCAAGCTCTTGGAGGAATTTGATTATCCTAATGCGAAGGAACTTAAAGAGCAGGAACGTTTAGATTTTTTATTTATGGCTATAGCGGATTATGAACCCGCCGAAGCGGCAGAAATTATCTTAAAATATAAAATGGGCGATAAGCTCAGCGATGGCCAAATTCAAAACCTAGCCCACGAAATGCTTACCGAGAAGGTAGCGGAATCTTATCGTGAACCAGCTTTTCATTATGATCTTTTTAATATCAACCAATTCTTACGAAAGGCCTACAATGGAAAATTTCCCGATACCGAAGCCTTAGTAATTAAGGCAAACTTGGTAGGAGAAGCCTTGGAAACAGAGATGACCGAGGAAATTCTGCTAAAGTCATTATGTGCGGGCCTAAGAGATAGTAATTTAATCCTCAGACTATTTGGCGATCAAGTGGAGGCTTCCGTTCCTTTTGGCGATGCCGCTAAGGTTATTTGGGCTTATCGTAAGACAGGTGATAGTGAAGTGGAAATAACTACTTCTCAGAGGTGGATTGAAAAAGAGGATTTTGAAAAAACGGCCTTTAAAGCAGAACTCACTTTTTTTAGTGAAGAGTAAAAAAAAGTCAGAGAACTATATCTGATCAAAACTCATACTAAACATTAAGACTGCATGTAGGGTTCTTTCAAAGTCACCCAGAAGAGGAGAAAAAGCATGACCGACCGATTAAGTTTAAGGGATCACATTCCCACCAAAGAGCTAGAAAACAGCAGGCCCGAGGAAAAATTTCAGAGTCTTACTTTAAGACCAGTACTAAAGCTTCAAAACGAGCTTATTTTGGGGCTATTTGCAAACTACATTAAAGAGTCGAAAAGTCTATTTCATACTTTTTCAATGGAGAAAAAGGCCCTTTTTGTTGAGAATAGCCTCCAAAAGAACATCGCCCTAAAAAACAAACTCTTGGATATTTGTATTGCCATGTTTAGTCTCGAGGAGTTTCAAATATACAGTGCGCAAGCCAGCCTCTTTAACAAGCGCATTATGGCGCTACTAATCGAGCGGATTAGAAGCCAGGTTCTGAAATTACAAATTGCGTCAGACTCCTAGAAGGTCTAATAACAACTAAATAATAGCATAGGAAGTCTCTTTTCAATCTATCGAAATTATTATTAGTAGGTTTTCTGGCCTCAATTAAGAACGGAACTTGAATTTTATTGGAGTTCTTGAGCTCAGCGCAAAGCGCTTCGGTTACGAACGCCAAAAATTAAAATGAAAGGCTTAGCGAGTTGGGAAGCGACCTTTGGAGCTCGCCCACCGAGATTGCCTTTTATGAAGATTTTTGAAGAGAGGAATTGGAGCCTTGACTTTTTTGTTTCGTTTTGGGTCAAGCCAAAATGAAAGGCAAGAAAATTTTGGGATGTTCTACTTTATAGAGAAGCATGATTATAAAACGAAAGTAAAGAATGAATCTGGCATGGGCGACTTAAATAAAGCCTTAATTATCTCTTCGGATGCAAGCTTTCTCCTAGCACACCACCGCTAAGAAAATTTAGCCTTGCACAAAACAACTCTGCTCGGCTTTTACAGTAAAATATTTGATTTAAAGTACTGAAAACAAACGTCATAATAATTAGTATCGACCTTAATTAGGATGTGAGTTTTAAGCCTACCTTCGAAAAAAATTCATGTCGATTGAGCAGAAAGTGCAGCGGGTAGAAAACCTTTTCAAAGACTTAGAAAAGGAAAGTGTTCAGTTTGAAAAATCATCGGGTCTTTCCTGTGCAGCAGGTTGCGGAAAATGCTGTACTCACCCCGATATCGAGGCTTCTCCCTTGGAGTTTTTTCCTTGGGCATTTCACTTGTTTTTACAAGGCGAGGCCGAAAACACCTTGAAATTATTAGCAGAAACTAAAAGCGCAACTTGCTTTATCTATCAACCCTTAGCTTTTGTGGATAAAGGAAACTGTGCTACTTACAAATACCGTGGTTTGATCTGCCGCTTGTTCGGCTTTTCGGCAAATACCGATAAATATGGAAAGTTACGCTTAGCTACTTGCAAGATTATTAAAGAAGGGCAGGCGGAGAAGTATGAAACGATTAATGAATCTATTAATCAGGGTTTAAAAGTTCCAATATTCACCGAGTATTATATGCGCTTGGCTCAAATTGACTTCCGTTTAGGCAATAGAATAATGCCGGTTAACCAGGCTTTAAAGCTGGCCTTGGAAGAAGTTTTACGCTATTACGAGTATCGTAATTCGCCCGATGTAGAAATTGAAGTGGGTTAACAGTTTAAAAGACTGGGGATTTTTATTTCTTTAGGAAATTCAAACCTCTTTCAGCAGATCACTATCTTTGCCTCTCAAAAGATTTCCTATGAAAAGCCAAGTATTTACAATGACCGAAGACAGCGAATATATTCCGCTGGATAAGCTTTTAAAACTTTGTCGCTTGGCTAACTCGGGTGGTGAAGCCCATGCCTTTATTGTGCAGGGCGCCGTGCGTGTGAATGGGGAAATTGAAATGCAAAAGCGTAAAAAAATCCGCGTAGGGGACAAAGTAGAATTCAACGGCGAGAAAATAGAGGTGCAGGCATGAGCGGAACGCTAAGAAAAAATATTTCTATAGGGGCAGAAGTAGCGATAGTGCTGAAGGAAGATCAGCGCTCGGGTAGTTTAACCGAAGGCATTGTGTCTCGCATCTTAACTAACGTGAATTCGACGTAAAATCAGGCCTCAGACCCCTTGTGAATAGTGGAATTCAAGCCTATGCAGTGAAGCAATAGCGGGCTATTGCAAAGTGCAGAGGCGCGGAAAGCCGCTTTTTAAAAGGGGCATAAATGGATTTTCCAATAAAAATGGAAATACTTCATCTAGTTCATTTGATGTAGCTCGCTACAGTGTCACGATTTAGACTTGTCTTTTCTTTTTATTGAAAATCTGAGGCTATGATTTATAGTTGAACTCACGTTAACTAAATCTCCCCAACATCCGCATGGCATTAAAGTGCAGCTGGAAGACGGACAGGTAGGTAGGGTGAAGGAGATTCTGTGATTGATTCTCGAATTTAGGTTTAAGCCGCGCTTATCCAAATGAGAAAGACTGCAAAGCAGGGGTGCCTTGCGGCAGATGCGTATTAAAATTGATTTGTCAGAATCCCAGCTTCGCACTAAATCTGAAAGAGTTCCCTCAACTCCCTTCTTTTTATTCGTAGGCCTTCCTTGTCTTTTTCCCATCCGCCTTAAGCAGAGCCAGTGCCTAGTTGAAGCCTGTACTAATGCACCGTTCTTCCTTTGCTTGCGCAAGATGGCTTTTAACATAGTTTTCGATCCAAGAACAATTTTCTAAAATCGCATAAATGGGCTGTACAAAGTGCGGTGGCTAATGAGGAGAGGCGAAATAGTTTTTAGCATAGCTTAAAGCTAAGGTTCTCGATTTAAAGATTAAGACTGTCGAAAAGAATTGATGAGTTTTAAAAAGTGAGCTCAAAAAGGTTTTAGGTGTTAGGAAGTGTGAGGCGAAGTAACCTCTAAGTTAAGAGTGACTTAGTTTCATTTTCCATCGATCTGTCTATCAGCATGGCTTAATGTTTTATAGCTTCATTTTTAACTAGCTTAAAACATTGATATTATACTAGATAGTTAAATTAGTTTGACATTAATAGAGAGCCCTTAATTTAACATTAGACAGTGTAAATTAACAAAGGACTAACATTTTTAACATAGCTCTAAACTTTAATTAATGCTATAATGAACTAAAGATAAAGGCGAGTCCTGCCCATTCCATTCGTCCTGAAATAGTTTTACGCCCAAATCTAACTCTATGAAAATGAGGCAAAAATTAAACTATTGGGTCTTACTAGTTTTACTGGTAGGCACAAATGCATTTTTAAATGCACAGGTCTATACCGCAGACTTTAGCACGGTAGGAGGCTTTAATCACTCAACCTCCAACCCGCCTGCTGCTGGTCCTGCAACATTTGATGGTGGAAATTACACAATTGGTTACACATCTACACCATCCACAGATGGTAGTGGAAACTTTTTTGAATCTGATGGTACCGTTTTAGGTTCATTGGATTTTGGAGGTGCAGCCTATTTTGAAACAGACCCTATTGATATCTCCCTACTTTCCGATTTTACTATTTCTGCAGTAGCAGCAACGGTAGGTGGTTCGGTTTTCAATGGTTCCAACGAATATTTTCAATGGTCCTATATTATAGATGGAGGAACCCCCGTAACCGGTCCTTCTATAAAAGCTGATGGTTCTTTAAATACTCCCTCTTGGGTTAATATCCCCACTGCAGGCGGTAGTTCATTGGTTGTAAGATTCGATTTTGATGTGAATGGATCTGGTGATGGTTTCAATGTGACTTCGGTAGAAGTGAGCGGCACTAGTGCTTCTGGAACCGCCGTGCCTGCTTCTTTTGCTGCTACAAGTACTTCGGCCACTCAAATTAATTTAAGCGCAACCGCTAATGCCAGTAGTAATGATGTTGTAGTCATATATAATACTACCAATAGCTTTGGAACCCCAACTGGAACCTACACTCAAAACGATCCAGTGACGGGCGGCGGTACTGTTTGGTATGTAGGGGCAGCAAATAGTCTCCCTAATCATACGGGCTTAAATGCCAATACACAGTATTTCTATCAAGCCTTTTCAGTGGATGGTACCTCTTATTCAGCCGCTCTTTCGGCAGATGCCACTACTTTACAAAATGAGGCTTCCAACCACGTTAGCGGTTTTACGGCTACGGCCAATGGTTCCTTTCAAATCGACCTTAGTTGGTCTGATAACGATGGAGCGGTTGCGGCCGATAATTTTCTTATCCTCGCTAAAACAGGCGCGGGTACCTTTGCCAGCATCGCTGACGGTTCGGCCGTTGCTGATGATAGCGATTGGAGTGATAATAATTTTGCCATTAATGTGGCGCATGGTACCGAAAGTGCCGCTATTACCGGTCTTAGCGCTAGTACTAGCTACGACTTTGTCATTTATCCTTATACGAATAGTGGTGCGAATATCGACTTCCTAACAAGCGGCACGGTGCCCAGTGCTACTACAACCACCACCGCTATAGTTGCTCAAGGTCTACCTTATACTTTTAATCTAAGTGCTTCTGACCCATTTACTAATGGCTGGAACGAAGAAAGTGTAGGTGGTTCAGAGACTTGGTCTTACATTGCTTCCACTGGTGCGCAGATGAATGCTTTTAACGGCGGATGTCAAACCAACGAAGACTGGCTAATTAGCCCAGCTTTAGATTTAAGTGCAACTACTAGTGAGTTATTAAGCTTCACCACTAGTGAGAGCTTTAGCGGAACAGACCTCGAGGTCTTATATTCCACAGATTATCTAGGAACAGGTGATCCTAATGTAGCGAACTGGACTAATATTACAACTATTACCTCGGGTAACGCTGGAACAACCAGTAACAATACGGGTCTTAATAGCCTTAACAATGCTTCTGTTTACGTCGCCTTTAAATACACTTTTGCTTCTGGTTCTTGCTCTCAATGGACAGTATCCGATTTTAGTGTAATCGAAGGAAGCGGCAGTGCCGAATCAGATATCGCCACTGTGGGTATTACTTACGCAAGTAACATTGCCTATGGAACCTATAGTGCAGCCAATACTTTAACAAACGCTAATGCCATTAAAATTGCGGAGTTTCAAATTAGAGATGGTGGTGCGGATAATACGGATAGCGATACGCGTTCTACGATTCTTACGGACCTTAGTTTTACTATCGCTGGTGCCGATAATATCGCCGCTCTTGCCATCTTCGAAGGTGATGGAACAAGCAATTCTAATATTAGTGAACAAACCACTGTTTCAAGTTCAACGGCGTTTAGCGGTTTAAACCTTAGTGCGGCAGACGAAGGAACTTTAAACTTTAGTGTGTATGCCACTTTTAATTCGACCGTGACGGATAATGACAGAATTCAATTAACCATTTCCTCTGCAAGCGGTGATATTACGGGTTCATTATTCGCGGCAACTGATGCCGGAGCCGCCACGACTTCTACCTCAGGAGCTGAAAATCAATTACTGGTAAGTGCTTCTCAATTTGCCTACGCTCAACAACCGAGCAATGTTGCTGTAAATGTCGTTATGACCCCTGATGTTTTAGTAGAAGCCGTTGACGCAAATGGCAGCAGAGATCTTGATTATACTGGAACAGTTTCCTTAAGTACCACCGGTAGCTTTGATGGATCTGCTACTACTAGTATAGCCGCAACTGCTGGCCTAGCCACCTTTAACAATTTAATTTTCTCTGCCACCGGTACTATTACCATTACGGCAAATGATGGCTCATTTAATCTCGCGAGTAACAGCTTCGATGTTTTAGCTGCTTCTGCTGGTTTAGCCGTTTTTGTAAATGAAATGTCTCAGGGTTCTGGTGGATCAAAGGAATGGATGGAAATCGTGGTTACCCAAGATGGGACCGACTTGAGAGGTTGGGATATTGGCGATAACGATGATGGAAGCTATACTGAGTTTGTTGAATTTGCCAATCACAGTGATTGGTCCAACCTAAGTGCGGGAACTGTTATTGCTATTTACAATGGTGGTGATGTTGATGGAATCATCGTTCCTGATTCAGACTTTAGCGATTATCAAGTAACTATTGCCTCCAATAATGCGACTTACTTTACTGGTTCTTGGGGATCATTTGGTAATAGTGACGGTGACGATTTAGCGGCCATACGTGATAACAACAACGTTATCGTGCACGATATGGCTGTAACCCATCCAAGCTCTACCATTAGTGGTCCGGGTTCAAATCAGGTTACTTTTTACACAGGGAACTCTAGTTTAAATTCTGCATTGAATACTCCATCTAATTGGACAACTGCAGCATCCTCAACCGGTACACCTGGTGCTCCAAATGGTAGCGCGAATACTACTTGGATTCAAGGTTTACGACCTGCCACAGGCGCAACACCTAATCCAAGCGGTGTTAGTATTACCACTTTTACCGCCAATAGTTTTGATATTCAGTGGACAAAACCAACCGGTACCTACCAAACAGACTGGGATGGTGTTTTAGTTTTTGTATCTGACGGGCCAAATGGCGTTGACTTAAGCGTTATTGGCGAGGAAGCTTCTAGTTACACGGCCAACACCATTTATGGAAGCGGTACTCAAACTACGGATGCTGGAGCCAATGAGGACGCTTTTTGTGTGGCCAATCAAACCACTGATTTAGATGGGAATATAACGGTAACAGGCTTAACTACGGGTACTACTTATTATGTGTACGCCTATGGTTATAAATTGAATGCAGGTGCTGATGATGATTTCTCCAGTGAGATTTCTGGCGGAAGCCAAACTCCTATTGTTGCTCCTTCGGCTGGCGATATTGTTATTACTGAAATCATGTACAATAGTTCCAATGCTGGTTCGGATGATGAATGGATCGAAATCTATAATGCTTCAGGATCAGCGATAGCAATGGACGGATCTTGGCGCTTATCTTACAATGGAAATAACTTTGACTTCGGAACATTTACATTGAATGCTGGATCTTATTATACTATTGCCGTTGGTAGCGGTGGCGACGGAGTATTTAATACAGGTAACACTTTTACACCAGATACGAATACTTTAGGCGTGCTTAATACAGCGGTTGCAAACTCAAATAATAGTAATAACCTAACCAATAGTAGCGCCTCTATCGCGATACTATTTGATCCTTCAAATGCCAATATCACCATTGATGAAGTAACTTATGATGATGCGGCACCATGGCCCACGGCAGCCGATGGCGATGGTCCTTCTTTAACCTTAGAAAATTTAGCGAGTGATAATTCACTTGGTGCGAATTGGCGTGCGTCTTTTGGCGATGGTGGTACTCCTGGAGCCGCTGCTGTAACAGAACTCATCTACGAAAGTGGAGCATGGAATATTGCACCTAACTCTTCTACTGCGGCATTAAATGCAACGGTTAAAACGGGCGAAACGGGAAGTATTTCTGCTGATGGCGCAATCACTAACTTAACGATTGAAGCCAGCGGCACTCTTACCATTAGCGCTGGTAGTTCACTAACTGTAAGTGGTGATATAAGCAATGCGGCCAATATGATTATCGAAAGTGAAGCAACTCTCTTACAAACGGCTAGCGTCGATAATAATAGTGGTGCCGGTTCTTACGCCGTAACACGTTCTTATACAGCTCCCGATCACCTACGTTTTAGCTATTGGTCATCGCCGGTAACTAACGCCCAGTTTGAAACGGTTTTTGCTACTACTTTAGCTGCCGATCGTTACCGCTTTGATGCTTCAACGCAAGCTTTTAGTAGCATGCAAACGGGCACCCTAAGTCCTGGACTGGGTTATATTGCTACTCCTTCAGTTCAAACACCTGCTACCAATACCAATTTTAGCGATAGCCGCACCTTTAACGGTACTGTTAATAATGGTGATGTAAGTATCACGGTCACTAATGTAAATGCAGGCGATTTTATCTTATTAGGTAATCCCTACCCAAGCTCTTTAGACTTTGATCTATTTAGCACGGCCCATACGGATATTACGGGTAGTGTTTACTATTGGGATGCTAGTCCAACCAATAATGGTCAAAGCGATTATGCCAATTGGAACTCGAGTGGAGCGAATGCCAACGCCAATTCTAATCGTAACAATCCCTCTAAAGATGTACGCGCTATGCAAGGTTTTATGGTACAAGTGGATCCAACTAGTGGAATCTCTAATGGCAATGTAAGTTTCACTTTCACCAATGCAATGCGCCAAGCAAGTGGTAATTCCAGCAATGGTTTTTATAAAACTGAAACTCGCGAAAGACTTTGGTTGAGCTTAAATAGCGACAGTGCAGCGAATAACATTTTAATTATGTTAGACGATCGTGCAAGCGATGCTTTCGATCGCAATTTCGATGCACCAATCTTCAAAGCGAATCAGTTTCATTCTTTCTATTCAGAGCTAGCGAATTACGAACTAAGCATCCAAGGTTTAGACTATTTAGAGCCTAATGAGGAGCAGATTATTCCCTTAGGTGTTGATGCTTGGGTAAATGGTGTATATACGATTGCTATCGACTCTCTTAATAACTGGGATGCTAGTAATAAGATCATTTTAATAGATAGTTTACTGTCACAAGAAGTAGATTTAAGTGCGAGTAATTACTCCTTCACGGTAAATAATATTGGTGCTATAAAAGGCCGTTTTTACTTAAAAACAGGTATAAATTCCTCTGTAAATCTCGACGAAACTAGCTTTGATAAGTTCTTTACTTATCAGGATGCAGCTGGCCAGTTAGTAATTGATGATCAGGCAGCACAACTTGGTTTATCTGCAATGGTTCTTATCGATCTAAGTGGAAAATCAGTTCAAAGTACAGACTTAGATCCTAGTGCTAAAAAACACGCCGTAAAGCTGCACAATCTTAGTACTGGTGTGTACTTGCTACAGCTTACTGATCGCAAAGGTCAAATGCACAATCAGAAAATTTATTTGAAATAATTATTAATAGTAAGACGATGAAATTAGCACACAAATTATTTATAGTTGCTTTAATGGTTACTGGTTTTAGCGCTTTTGCGCAACCCAAACCTCCTAGTTCAAATAACCCTGCGCCCTTACCCGGCTTGATTTTACTAGCTGCAGCTGGTGCCGCTTTTGGTGCAAAAAAGGTTTACGATAAAAAAGGATCCGAAGACTAAACTTGTCTTTGTTGTTTGATTGGGGCTACCTGTTAATTCAGGTGGCCCTTTTTTGTTCTCGGTAATCGTATGAAGCTGGTTTCGATCTTTAGGTATTTTATGGCTTTAGTATGATTGAGAATCGTTTAATTATATAACCCAACCTCGGGTGATTTACACACTTTTCGGTACAGTGTCACTTTCTGGTACAGTGTCCTTTTGCCAGACTTTCGAAACTCCTAAACCCTAAACCCTAAACCCTAAACAGTCTAATCGTAAATGCAAACCTTAACGAAATTCCTCTTTTTCTTCTCGTTACTTTGTCTCCCGCCTCTATGCCTCTCGGTTCTTAACCTTAAGGAGCCCTTCCTTTTTGCCATCCTTCCCACAAAGCACAGCAAACAACCTTTGCTGCCCTTTGCGTTCTGTGCTTAAAGAACAACTAACTCTTAAGCCCAAAAAAAATTCCTCTCTGATTGTCTATTGGTCTCTAGTCTACCCCAAAGTCAAAATGTTGCCATCTCGGGGCGTATTGATACAGTACAAATTTTTTTCAGACTGGGTCACTATTCAGTCCAATGACATTCACATCCCCACTCCCAACTTTCTAAAGCCTAAACCCCCTAAACGCAACGCAACTCCAAATCCTAAAGAAATTCCTCTCTTCATCACGTCTCCTTGTTTCACGTCTCCGAGTTTAAAAAGCAATCTTCTCCGATATGCGATTATCGCCGAAATCAAGCTCTAAAATGTAAAAACCACCTTGGAGCGCGCTAATTGTACTTTGGCTTTCTAGTTTTTCACTTTGGTAAATCAACTGACCTTGCAAGTTGAAAAGGCGTAGATTATCATAAGCCTGCAGCGACCGAATTTGCAAACCGGCTTCGTTGTGATACCAGTAAAAATCAAAGCCTTCTAATTGCAACTTATGTTTACTAATTACCAATTGTAAATTAGTGCTCATCTGCTGTAAAAGCGTATCTGCCTGAGCATTGATGGGCTTAATCTCGCCCTTCTCATTTAATAGATAGTAAAAGTACTGGTCGGGACCACTGAGTTTAAGTTGCGCCCCATCTGCATAAGCGAGACCAGCGTGAACTGGGAAATACATAGGCTCATCTTTCAATTGAGCGGCGTTAATAGACACTGGTCGACCATCGCTACTTAAAAAGTGAAAGGCGGCATCTTCTAACATGGCGGCCGCTAAGGCATCTTCGGTATTGTCGAAAGAATTGGAGTGTAAGAGGTTTAAACTTAGGGCAGCTTCCGAATAATCACCGCGGTCATTGGAAATTTCCAAACGGATAAGGGGGTCTTGATTTCCTTTATGTACCCTTCGGTTATTAGCCGAACGCATGGAGGTGTAGGCGTTAAAGCTTCTGGCTTGTCGCTGCGCACCCGTTAGGGGATTAGCGGCATGAACAAAAAAGGCTTGGCCATTGGCGATATAACCATCAGCACCATTAATACCTATGCCATTGAGGTAGGTCGCGAAATTTGTACCATTATAAACCCAATAGGCTTGATCAAAACCTTGACTGATTAGGTCGCTTTTAGTTGACCAGTCGAGGGCACTAGTAAAGGGGTTGGCAATTAAATTCCATCCTCCATTGCCGTCTTGTGTTTGTAAGCTCTGATTTCCATTTTTAGTAATGCCTTCGAGGCTTAAGATTAATGGCGTTTCTCCAAAATTCGGTGCCCCAAGATAGAGATAATAACCACGCTGTGAATTAATAATGGCATTGGAATCGTGCACGGCAATCCAAGTTCCAAAGGCGCTGCTGCCACTGTTGCCGATGTTTTCGGAGTTAGTAATATCATTATCATAATAAAAAAGATTGCAGCTGCTACAGTCTGATTCTCCCGCTGCACTGGCATAACTTATCCTACCATTATTAGTAAATTCCATCTCGCGAAAGCGTGCGTTACTAAAAGGAAAAGCAATAGAGTGCCATCCGTCTCGATCCAGATAATATTCTTTACGTAAGCTAATAGAAGGGCCAATATAAGTTGCGGAGCCAAGGTTGTCGGCCCCTAAAATAAGTTGGCCATTTATACTATCAATAGCGCTAATTTCTAAACTCGCCAGACTGTTTACACGTAAACTGGCATTGCGACGAATATCTAAATGAGACACTTTTGCGCCCGTGTTTATTTCCGCTTCATCGCCTGGGTAAACAATTAGGTTAAAAGCGGCACTGCTGCTGGAAGGAATGTTATTGTTTTTCCATTCAGCGCCATTCCAAATTAGATTATTGGCTTGCGCAGTTAAAGTGATGTCATCGATATTCCAAATTTCATTTGCTGAGTTATTGATCGCCGTAATTTTAATGGCTATGGAATTGATATTGTAAAACTTTGCATTAATTTCTTGATAGGCATCAGCTTCGCGATAGCCTCCTCCATTGGGACTCAAATTTTGATTACTAGTGTTGTCAAAGACAATAGTGCCTGAAGCAGTATTTGTAGTAGTTCCGGCTTGATAGTTACCAAAACCCCACTTAGCATTGTTGTTTCCTGTGATAATCAGGTTAGGGCTGCTTGAAAAACCATTGCCATTAATATTTAAATAAATAGCCACTTCATCGCTACCGTCTGCGCCATTCCCCGATGTTAGCGCCGTTGAGCTGAGGTGAAGATTTAGGAAAATACTATCAGTGGGGTTTACATTTACAGATGCAAGCTCCAAGGTGGTGTTGCTATTATTTACCTGCCAACTAGCCAAGCCGCTGCGCACTCTTTCGTTTGGAGGGAAATCTGCAGTGCCAAGGTCGGAACTAATGTTAGCTGCGCCATTTACTATAGTCCATAGGTTGGCAGCACTACCGCCTTCAAAATCTTGTTGGAATAAGGTTTCCATTCCTGAGCTACCGCTGCTGGGCAGGGTGCTGCGGCTAATCGTTGCATCACTATAAGAATTGGCACTAAAGCTAAAAGCCGCAAAGCTGTAGGTTTCGCTTTCGCTAAGATGCGTTATGATGGTATTTTGATTGGCAGGACCGAAGTAAGCTACGGTTGCTTGGCCTTCAAAAGTTCCGCCTACCGAATAAATTCCGCTAGCAGTTGGAAAGGCACTCAGATTACCTTGAGCATATACGAGTAAGATGGAATCATTAGCAGCATTTCCGTTTACTTGCGCTTGAATTGCGGTAGGGCTGTAATTTGTAAGGACTAAACTGGGCGGACTTAAAGAGGAACTTATTCTAATATTATCAAATCCTGCGTAGTCCGTTCCTCCGTCTTGTTTAGCGCGCAGTTTCAGGCTTAAACTGTTTGTGCCTGCAGGAATGCTTACTTTAATTTCTTGCCAGCCCGTACTAGACAAGCCGCCTGTTCCACCAACGAATACTACGTTACTTCCGCCACTGCTGCCATCGAGTGTAAGTTCGTATTCTAAAACGTCACTGCTTTCAAAGGCTTCGGCGTAATAATCGAATGATAGTTCTACATTGCTAAGGCCGCTAATATTTATGGTTTGGAAATTAAGCTCATGGTAAAAATTACCCCCGCCATTGGTATTGTTCAAATCTCGAATACCCCAAAAAACGGCACCTTCGCTACCCGAGTTAATAGTACCATTGGTTCTCACCGTGTCCCATAAGTCGCTGTTGAAATTGTAGGCCGCCGGGCTGGTGGTATAAGTCCAATTATCAGCTGATGTGTTTTCAAAGCTATTTTGAAATTGTGATACAGCTTGTGCGCCGCCGAGGGTGCTTATCGATTTTTTTAGGCCAGCGCTGTAGGCGTTGCTGCTGGTAAGCGACCATATTTTATACTGATATACGCTGCCAGAATTGAGGTTGATATGGTCGGGAATGCTATTAGCAGGACCTACGTAAAGAACGGTGCCGCCCCCACTGATGCTTTGGCCGGCGCTATAGGTTCCACTGGGCACACCAAAATTCCCCGAACTACTTTTAAAAGCCAGCATAATATTATCGCTATTAGCATTGGCGCTAGCGCTAAAACTTACTGAGGTATTGGTGGCGGAAAGGCTAAAGCTGTTCGGGTCGGCAATGGCAACACTAAATCTATTTTGAGCGGTTGGTCCTCCCCAAATACGGGTAGCGAAAATAGGGTTGTCAATAAAAGGATTACGATTGCCTTGTACGAGATAAATTTCTTCATTTCGCTGGTCTTCTATGCTCGAAACAGGGTCAATGGCATTCCATTGTAAAAGCAAGTTTAAATCAGCAACAGCATTAAGGTCGCATTGACTCGAATACCGCAGATCCATGTAAAAGATGGCCCGTGCCACATCACCGCGCCAGTCGTCGCCTGGGTAAAATCCAGTAGTACTAACACTACCATAAGAACCACTGCTTGCTTCATAGCGTTTGTTCCCTCTAGAACCATTAATACTATTGGTGCAAGGTGCTAAATTATGGGCATCTGCCCCCGAGCCAGAAGTGCCCAAACTTGGGTTCGCCAGCGACTTTGGGAAAATATGTTCGCGGGTCCAGCCTGTGCTAGCCGTACCCGTTCCGCCACCGCCAAAACTATTTGATTTAGGATCACTTACGCCATTATAAATGAGAATAACATTCGCGGTATTAGAAGCATCTTCATTGGCCGTTTTCATTAACTGAAATGCAGTGCTGTAGCTGATATTAGTGCTATGTGTAGTGGTAATTAAGGTACTTAAGGCACTTTCTAAGTTAGTACCAGTAGAATTTGCATTAATAGAACTGTAATAGCTAACATTTTGGGCGAAACTATAAAACAGACTAAGTAGTAGAAAACAGCTTGTGACTAAACCTCTAAACATGGGGTGAAATTTGCTCAAAGCAAGGCCATAAGAGTTTTTAAAAGGTTAATTTGCTGTTACCATAAAGAGGTTATAATGAAACCACTATGTTAAAAATGCTAAGAAATAGTTAAGTTTAATCCTGAGTTAAGCAAAAAATATTTGCCTCAGGTTTTAGCATTTGGTCTGAGTTACTTTTTTAACTAAAATTACTCAAGCTTTTAGGGACTATAATTTTTAAGGCCTTTGCCTCTAGAATTAAACAAAATTTACTTGTGAACCATGGCAAAGCTTTTTAGAAAAGGACGCTTCAACTTTTTCGCAGGCAAGGGTCTGGGGCAATATCTTCTTTACATTGCCATAGAAATGGTTTTGGTAATCGCCGGAATCTTAATTGCCCTGAATATCAACAACCTTAACGAGCGGTCAAAGGAAGAGGCCAAAGCACAGCTTATTTTAAAAGAACTGCAAAGAGATATGTTGGTCAACTTTAAAGACCTTGAAGAGCATATCGAAAATTTAGAATTAATCGATTCTTTAATCGTGCGGGTTTTAACGGAGCAGGTAACTTGGGAGGATTATCTTACAAACCCACGCTATTCCACCTTAGCAGTGAGCTATAATAATATTTCTTTTAAAGAAAACGCCTTTAAGAACTTAGAGCGATACCTTGATTATTTTGGTCCGGAATACGATTCCTTATTACCGCAATTGGAATCCTTATACCACGACGAAATTTCATCCATCGAGGATATGGAAAAGCGTATTAGCGATTTCTCCATCGGCACCATTGAAAAGTGGTCGGAAGACTTTGTCTGGTTCCGATATCTCGGTACACCTCAAATGCCAGAGGAAGCCCAGGCGTATTTTATGCAATCGCCCTATTATCTAAACGCCGTCCATACCTACCGCACTTATTCCAGTCAAAATTTGCTGCGCATGCTCAGGCGCTTACAAGTTAGTATTGCGCAGGTTTACCTTTCGGTAGATGCGTACTTAGAGAAGGAGGAGCCTGCGATGGATAGTTTTCGTTCCTTTTATCAAAAACCCGAACCCCAGCAATTAAAAAGCTGGCTTGGCAATTTTAGCCTCAGTGAAGCCAATACTTTTAGCATCAAGGCCGATGGTAATGAACAGCTGAAAATAATTCTCCCGGGCAAGATCGAATTAGGTTTATACTTGCGCAATGATAGCACCTTGTATTGTCCCGATCAAAATTTTGAAATTCGTAGAAATGAAAAGGAAGAAGTTTTTATACTGATGGGAGAGCGAAGGATAAAACTTAAGAAAGTAGGAGATTTTTAATTTACAATGGAACTCAGGTTTTAAAGGATGTACGACCGAGATAGGTTCTGTTTTCCGTTCTTTCAATCATCTTACTCAAGTGTATGCGTAAAACCGACCCCATGCTTTTTAAGCCTAAGAAATCTTCGCATTCGTGAAATACGTTGAGGTCTTGACATAGCGAGGCAATTTTTTCAGGACTCGAAAGTGGCACCTTTTGCATGGAAGTGAGAAGTTCGTTAACCTTTTTTTGGGCGTGATTATATCGCTTACGGATAAGTGTTCTTTCTTCCGTTTGATATTGGTCAACGTTTTCGGGCGAAAGCACCTCCATGCAAAATTGGATTATCTCTAAGTTTTCTTTGTAAAACTGCGGTAGATAGTGGTTTTTACGTCCTTCGTAAGTGAGTTGGTCAAAGTCGATTGGTCTTACGCGGTACTGTTCCATATCGAAGTCGGGCGTTACATCCACCACATAATTATAAGAGCGCATATCGCCTAATAACATGGTAAAACAGCGTTCATTAAACTTCACAAACTCTTTGGCCATACGGGTTTTGGCAAAGCCTGGTCGATCTATATAACGACTAAGAAAAACATCTCCAGGTATGCCTGCAATATGTTCTTCTACTAATGTGTCGTTGTCGGTTAAATAGCCAATGCGATTGGGACTGAGCAAGTGTTCTAACTCCAAGCCGTAAATACGCGAAGCATCGGCTTTCTTTATGTAGTAGTAATCGTGGTTATCATTAATGGTATTAACAATGCGAATTCGAAAAGGGTTTGAATTTCCAAAAAGACAATGGTCTATGCGATCGGTACGCAGCTGCCCCACAAAAGATTGATCGCCATCGGTTTTAAGCGCCGCATAAATTTCTACCAGCGCCAGTTGAATTTCATCTTGCAGAAAATTATCGTAAAGGACGCTTTGCCAAAGGGTATCATTGCCATGCGAATCAATAACAGGAATACTTGTGGTGAAGTTAAGCAGTACTTCATAAGTAGCGGCTAAGGGCACTTCGCGTTGGTGTTTTTTAAGGTATTTACGCAATTCTTTATGAATTGGGTAATGCGGTTTTTTCCGTGACATGTCCATGCGCTAAAGGTAGGGAAATAGGGGCTTCGTCACTTAATTTGGGTGAATCTGTCTCTTTTAAACAGTATTACACTTATGTTGGTAAATTTGTTGTTCATGCCAAAAGGCACTTTTTCCGAATTTTTTTTAAGAAGGTTTGGTAGTTTTGAAAAATCATTTGAATCAGGATAATCTAGATTTGAAAATATTGAGTATCGCAATTGTTTAGACTAGTTTAGGAATTTCAGATAGATAAGAAAATAATAAATCGAACCTTCCATGCAAAACACTATTAGATTAAAAAGTACCATGTTGATGCTCTTTCTCTTCTCGAGTATCATCAGTGCACAAGATTCAACGTCTGCACCTTCTTCAACTTCTCCTGACCTGATTATAGGTTACGAAGGCAAATTTGCCATCGGCCTAAAAGCAGGTCTTCCAGGTTATGGCGTCGAGATAGCCTACAATTTTCACGATCATTTTAATATTCGTTTAGGAGGTATGTTTCTGCAGTTATCGGGAATAGAAATTCCTTATACCGTCGATGAGCGCGACATTGCCATCGGACTCGAATCAAACGCTGCTGTTTATGATCTGAAGATTGAATATTTACCCTCAAAAAACAAAGCTTTCAAATTAGTAGCAGGTTTGGCTTACGTTAATGATTATGGCGGCAAGGCAAGCATTAAATTAACCGAAAGTGTTTTTATCGGAGACTTAGAGGTAGGTCCAGAAGACGTTGGTCAGATTGATATTAATGTCCTTTACAATGGAATGGCTCCTTATATCGGCTTCGGTTTTGGAAGAGCGGTTCCCAAGCGTCGCGTTGGTTTTGGAGTGGAATTCGGAACTTATTATGTAGGAGCACCTGAAGTGATGATGGAGGCAACAGAATTATTTACCCCCACAGCCAACGCCGAACAAGAAGCCAATTTTGAAAAGGGATTAGATTCTTTTCGCTGGCTACCAAATATCAATGCAAAACTTACAGTAAAACTTAACTAAGATATTATCCTCAGTAATTATGAAAAAAATAATTTACTTTTTCGCAGCTATAGCCATGTTCGCAAGCTGCCGACCAGACGAAGCTTTAGGCTTGATTGACAACTTTAGGCTGAGCTTGAATACCGATATTTTTAACTATAGATATTCAGTTCTAGTTACTGACGATTTTGGAGTTCCTTTACAATCAGGGGTGACAATTACCCTTAGCGGCGAGGATGCTAGCAAAATTTTCACCGAATTTGGTGATCAGTCTTTTGGTTTAAATGTTAATGGTGAATTAACCTTTACCGTGCATCCTAAAATGGAGCCGACCGAAATGAATGCGCTTAATTTTAATGTGAATATTAAAAAGGCGGGTTATGAATCGGTAAACTTACCAGTAAGAATATCTTTAGGTCAATTTAATCTTTCTGAAAATGTTGAACTGTATAGCTTTCAGTCGTTAAAGGATAAGCTGGGAGTAGATGTTCTTCCTGCTACCGCTTCTAATGGCGAGTTAAGTGGAGGAAGTATTTTAGGTAAAAGAGGACAGGGGAGTATTTTAAATGTGGTAAATAAGTTAAATGCTGATACCGCTTACTATGATAATAACCCAGTTTCAGTGGTGCTAGAGGATAAGGCAAAGTTTTATTATTATCAAAATCAAGAGTTTCAAAGACCTAGAGTGCCTACTTCTGTTGTAACATTGGTTGATAGTGCAGTTATAAATGGTATAAAAGTACCCTTAAATAGAGATTCCATTGTTTATGGTGATACCATTTGGGAAACTGTCTCGAAGTATGTTCGTTTAGATTACGTTGGTAATGAAATTGATATTTTCACAAGGTTTGAAGGATTGTATAATCCACAGACACTTAACTCTCGCAGGGCTAATTGGTCAAGTTTAAGAAATTGCGAAACTAAGTATGATGGAAATGGGGTTGTAGGCTCTCTTTTGATGAGGTCTGCTGGAATTGCCAATACCTTTGTTTGCGAGTTCAAAGGATTGTTAGATGATGGTACAGAGGTTTCTTTATATCCAAATCCTGGCTCAGTTTTATATAGTATGGTTGTCGATCCTGCGGCCTTAAATCCATCTTCAGGCGCATCTTGGGCTGTTGGTGACTCTGTTGAGGTAGGTGTTGAATATACTAGAAATGGTGCAAAATCCAGACGATTGCCAATACTCTTAGCGGGCAATGGTGAAATGCGCATTCAGTCAAACATTAAACCAAGATTCTTGGGTTATTATGAAGTAATGGATTTTACAACTGAATATGACATTACTATTTTGTCTAAATCAACCTTACCAGATACGAGTATAGTTCCAGATTTAGAGAATTTGAGGTTTTCTTATCGAATAGATGCAATATTGGCAGATGGTAGTGCTGAAAACATAGATTACATGGGTAGCTATCGGATTGCGGATGAAAATGATGCTATGGATAGACAAATAAAATATTCTGTAGGTGCTTCTTCTGCGCAATACGGTGATGATTTAGTTAGTGGCACTTTCTACTCGACGGTTCCGGTTGTCGAATTTAAAGTTTATACTTTAACAGCTTATTGGGACAAACAATTGCGAATTTGGGATACTTATAATATTCCTTCAAGTGGACAAGGTTCAGTGTCTTTATTTAGCCCCGACTATCAGGATGAAGCCAACTATGAGCTTAGAACTCGCTATGATATCAAAGTGGTTTGTGCGGCCAGCCCTGATAGTACAACCTTATTCCCATCGGCTAGTGCATCAAGTATCATTGGCGGTAACCAGGCCTTTGCCCGCTTGAAAGACGGAAGGTGGGACACAAGAGGGATTAGTATAGGTGACACTATGAGTGTTGAGATTTCCTATAAGGATTGGACGCTTGACACTGCTTTTGTAGTTGAAAAACTTAGAACACCAGTTGAATACATCGATCAAACTGGTTTAGATGTATGTAATTTATAAAAAGTAGAATTAAAATTTTCGGTTTCAGTTCTCTCCTGATGTTGAGGTTCAGAAAGAAGAAAAGAAAGGTTTGGTTAAAGAAGCCTCCCGAAAGAGGCTTCTTTAATTAATCTTGGATCAAATAAAGCTTTTTGGGCCCCAAATTGGGAATTATTATCCTCTATTGAGTTTATCGCACTTTTTCATGTAAACCTTCTAAACCGGTTGATAATGTGTATCAGCGCGGCTTTGGGTTCTGAATTCAATTTTACTTGCTTAATGGTTTGTTTAAAGTTAATTGTCTGGCAGTAAGGTAGTTAATTGCAATTTAGGGCTTCAATATTTTTTTTGGCAATTTTTTGGCATTTAATTATAAATTTGTGTCAGAAACACAATTGCCATGAAACACAAGTATCTCTACCTTTTTCTTGCGGCTATATTTGCATTTAGCTGCACCAAGCCAGACGACATCCTCGATGATTTCCAAGTTCACATCAGCCCAACCTTTTATAAGTATGTGGTGGAAGTTGAGGTAGAAGATTTACAAGACCCTGAGGCAGCTTTACCGAATGACCTTACCATTGAAATTACTGGCGATGATGCGGCAGCGATTTACAATATTGATGGCTCAAGAAATTACAAAGTAAACTTTGGAACTTTACAATTAATGGTTTCGCGCGAAATGGAGCCAACTCCTGGCAGTCCTTTAAATTTCGCGATTGAGTTTTCAGCCAATAATTATGAAACCAGTATTGTTCCTATTCGCATTGAAGAAGAGGACTATTTTTTATCTGAGCAAGCTCAATTACTAGATTTAGGTAATTTACCTACTGGTATCAACAATAATACTGCTTCTGGTAGTATTGCAGCAGGTTCTTCTGCTTTAACCAATGAAATTAGTTTCACTGCCGCTTCAGGAGATAGCACAACTTCCACTGACATTACCTTACCTGCAGGCGTTACCTTTTTAGATGAAAACGGAAATGCTATCGTAGCTAAACGTGCTGCTAACGCAGGAGTTAATATTAATGTATTATCCTATTCAGATACTTCACGTTCCGCTCAGGCAGCAATGCCTTTAGGAGGTGGAATGATTCAGCCAGTAGAAGACGGAACACCAGGTTCTGCTGATACTATTTTAATGCAGTCTTCTCCAGACTTCAACCTAAGTATAGACGTGGACGGAGTGCCAGTCGAGAGTTTAGGAGGAGGAAAAACAATGTCAGGTGCTACCGCAAGAGTTTACCTACGCCCAGGATTAAATAATTTTGAAACGGGTGCTCCCTTCGCAGCAGGGGATGAAGTTTCAATGCTATTTTTTAACACTAGAGTGCGAAGATGGGTTAGAGTTAATAATTTAAACTTCACTGTTGAGGCCTTGCCAAATGGACGTTTATATATTGACTATCCAATTACTCAGGCAAGAGGTCGCTTCAGACTTTTTCACAGATTAGGATATACGCCGCCCGTACTCGCAATGAGATTAGGTGCCTTTTTAACTAAAAGTGATGGTAGCCCTGAACCCAATGGAAGTTTTACTACCAACATGTCTTTTAGTTTCAATAAAACCATTTCTGGAAGAATTTATAGAAGATATATTCGTTTAGGAGGTAGGTTTACTGGTAACCCTTTACGCGGTGCTAGTAGATTGTTTAGAGTGAATAGAGTTTGGTGGGATAATGTTACCCCGCTTAATTCAGCTTCAGACCGTGCTACTTATAATATTAGTGTTGAAGAGTCACAACTTGGAACTGTGAAGCGTTACTTTGCCAAATTTCAACCTAAGGCTACAGCAGTAAGTATTGGTTATCGTCTATTTTGCGAAGGTTCAAATACCTTAGTGGATCCTCCCGCCGGAGTGAAAATGTATTATAGATTAACCGGTTCAGGTGACCAATTTTCATTATTCTATACTTTTACTCAGGCTAACGCAGGGGTACGTTTAACTTCATTCCCTCAACTGCAGAATAATACTAACTACGACTTCCGTGCGCGTTTTAATGACGTGGAAAAAGATACGACCAATGTAAGGGTAGTAGATCAAAGAGTTTACGACGTTACTTTACCTTCAGGTGCTTGTAATTCCTTAGGTTTATAATCGTATGAAAAAGTTAGTTTACTCTTTACTGTTGACAGGTCTAGGATTTTCAACAGTTTTCGCACAAGAATCAAACGATTCTACCTCAACTACCACTGATAAATACCCGATGTGGAAAAACCGTAGTGCCATTGGATTGAGCGCAGGTTTACCAGGTTTTGGTATCGATTATGCCTACAATATCAACCGCTCTTTAAATGTTAGAGCAGGATTTTTAGCATTCTCTTTCAACGATTATAATACCGATATGGAAATTAGCGGTCAGAGTGTAAACGTAAATGCTAATCTGAACTCTACTGTATTTGATTTAATGTTGGAGTATCACCCTACTACTAATAAGGCCTTCAAATTAGTGGCAGGTTTATCCTATCTAAATAATGTAGGGGTAAACACCTTGGTATTATTGAACGATGATATCGGTTATGGAGACCTGATCATTAATAATGAGGAAATAGGTGATATCGACATTACGCTAGACTATACCGGTATCGCTCCTTATTTAGGCTTTGGTTTCGGTAGAGCTGTTCCTAAGAAACGTGCTGGTTTTGGTATCGAGCTAGGTGCCTATTACGCTGGTGGCCCAGATGTAACGATTGTAGCTTCAGGCATGCTGGAAAATACCTCCGAAGAAGAGCAAGAATTAGAAGATAACTTAGCTTCTTACTCTTGGATACCCAGAGCCATGATGCGTTTGACGATTAAGCTTTAAGCATAGTTTGATAGTATTTTATTTAAGGGTTCCTATTTGGGAACCCTTTTTTTATTCCTATTTGTCTCCTCTTCCCCATTTATTTAACCTGGGTTTGACGTAAAAATATAGTCTCAGATTTTCATTTTCATTAAAGAACACTGTTAAACCTCTTCTAAAAAGCGCTTTCCAGTGCCTTAGCCTTTTGCAATAGCCCGCTATTGCTTCAGCGCTTCGGCTTAAAACCTACTATCTATAAGAGGTCTGAGGCCTAATTTTAAGTCGAACTCAGGTTATTTAGGAAAACCAATTATTTTTTACAAGCTTCGTAATTTGGTATTTGCTTAATTTGCACCATTAAGTATGATGAAAGGAAGATGGAATTTTCTGGCTTCAGTAGCTTGCTTTCTTGCCAGCCTTGTACTATTATTAATGTCCTCTAATTCGTTTGCACAAAAGCCAGAGTCATTCATTTTAGCTCCTGAAGACCTTCACAATCTTAAGTATACCGATTCATTACAATATAGCTCTCACCTTGAGGGTTTAGAGCTTGGGCTTGAGCAAGAGCAGTTTATAATCGAACATAGTGTTGGTTTACAAAGGCCCGTAGAAAATGGGGCGTGGGTCGCTTTCGAGTTAATAAATAATCTCAATATTGCCCGCTTTTTATATCTGCGCTTCTGCCCTAAGGTCGACACAGTTTTGTTATTTAGTTTCCTGCCTAACAGCAAGCCCTATCTTAGTACCACTAGTGCAGAGGACGCTCCTTCAAATAGAATAATCTTTAGCTCTACAGTTTATCTCCCAATAGCAGTACCGCCTCAAGACGCTGCTTTGTTTGTCGTTTACCTGCGCTTTCCGCAAGAAGACAAAGATCCCCACTTTACGGAATTGTTTATTAGTACCGCTCAGTCAATTAATCAGCTTTATATAGAACGGGCAAGCTTTCAGTTTTTCTTTGCGGGATTTATTTTGCTGCTCAGTGTTATTGCGATAGTAGCTTCAATCATTTTAAAGAATAAGTCTCTGGCTTACTATGCTCTTGTAATGCCCTTTTTTGTAGTTTATTTTCAGCAGCAAACAAGCATGAATGGCTACATTCTTGAGTGGCTACCTTGGTTGAAGGGAAGCCAGCAAGCAAACTTGGCGATTTTGTTTGAAATCCTCTTCGGTTTTTTATTTATCTCTGAGTACTTACACTTAAAGAAAAGTTGCCCCTTACTTTATCGCTTCTTTGGGGTGATTACGCTTCTCAATTTGATGAGCCTTACCGTGATTTTGTTTTTGCAGCCTGGTGTTTGGATAAATATTGTTTTGATCACTTGGCTACTAACTAGCTTAGGAATTGCCATTTACTTAAGTATTAAAGGCGATAAAAGCGCCAGAATTTTGCTCTTATCTTTTGGCGTCTTGATTCTTGGAGCCATTTTCTTTGCCTTAAAAGTTTCGGGATTATTAGTGAGCTTCGACTTCGCGGCTTATGCTTTCCAAATAGGCACGCTGCTTTTTTCTTTAATTCTCTTTTACGCCTTAGCGCTAAGGGTAAACACCATTAGAATGGAAAAGCTCAAGGCAGAAGGTATTAGTAAAATGAAAACTCAGTTTTTTCAAGACATATCCCATGAGTTGCGTACTCCTTTAAGTTTGGTGATTGATCCAGTAGAAAGGGTTCTGAAGGATTTGCCAGCTGGTATTAACAAGGAGATATTAAGCACCGCTCATGAAGCATCTCTGGGACTTTTAAACTTAGTCAATCAAATTCTCGATTTAAGTAAACTGGAATCCGTTCCCGTAGATCTAAATCTCGAACCTATCAATATTTCCTCTCATTTGGAAGTATTAATGGGAAGTTTTCGCTCCTTGGCAGATGACAAGGAGATACGCTTAGAGTTTCATTCAGAAGTTAAGGATGTAGTAATGGGGGTGGATGCTTTACGGTTGCAGCAAATAGTTAACAACTTGCTCAGTAATGCTCTAAAATTCACCCCTTCTGGAGGTGAGGTTACCTTGAGTTTAAGGCATAAATCAGAAAGATTTATTGAATTGAGCGTGCAGGATAGCGGCTCTGGAATTAGTGAAAAATCATTGCCCTATATTTTCGATCGCTATTTTCAGGCTTCAGAAAACAGGACAACGGAATCAGCGGGTACTGGCATTGGCCTAGCCTTAACAAAGGCTCTGATAGAGCAGCATAGTGGCAGTATTTGGGTGAGCAGTAAAGTGGGCGAGGGTAGTTGTTTTACCATTAGTCTGCCAACAGACTTAATTCCAATTGATGAATTAGAGCAGTTAGAGGAGGTTAAAAACATGGATCTAGAGGACGATCAGCAGGATCAGTCTCGCAAGCTTGTTCTAGTAATTGAAGATCATCCGCAATTGCGAGCTTATCTCTTAGGCCAACTAAGCGAGCATTATCGAGTCTTAGAAGCGGCCGATGGTGAAAATGGGCTAGCGCTTGCACAAGAATACATGCCAGACCTAGTGGTGAGTGACTTAATGATGCCGCTTAAGAATGGCTATGAAATTACTAAAAACTTGAAAAGTGATCTGCGTACCAGCCATATTCCAGTAATCTTGCTTACCGCAAAAGCAGGTCAAGAGGCCAAGAATAAAGGATTGGAAATTGGGGCTGATGATTATCTTTTAAAACCCTTTAATTCGGAAGAGTTGCTTTTAAGGATTGCTAATTTGATGAAGCAACGAGCGGAGTGGCGCAGAGCGTCTCAAGGTTCGCACTTGCCAAATATTAATAAGGACTTGCTTAATAAGGTCGATCGAGAATTCTTAGATAAATTGAATTATGCATTGGAAATTCATTTTAAAGAGGCCAACTTTTCGGTAGAGGATTTAGCAAGAGAAGCTGCGATGAGTAAAACGCACCTTAATCGTAAGTTGAAGGCCCTTCTCGATTTATCCGCAAATAAGCTCATACAAAATTATAGACTCGATAAGGCAAAGGTCAAATTAGAATTGAAAGATGGTAATGTTTCTGAGATTGCCCTGCTTTGTGGCTTTAATAGCACTACCTATTTTGTGAAGTGCTTTAAGGATAAGTATGGTGTTACGCCAGGTTCATTTCTTTAAACCAACTATTTGGAAGAGCTCTGAGACTTAATTTTACATCGATGTCAGGTTTAAAGTCCAGGAACTTCTTTCTGACTTAGCCCTTCTAGGTTCTAAACCTTCCATAAAATGGGCCATACGAAACAAGAAGTTCTATATTTTAAAGAAGATGTTTCAAAATTGCTAGCGAGTAACTAGGATGTCTACAGACATTTGTAATCATAACCAAAATACATATGACGATGAAGAGAATTTTACCTTCGCTTTTGTTTTTACTCGCAATAAGTTCCACTTCAAGGGGGCAATCCATTACTAGGGCTAGTTTTGCACGGCCAGCAGCTTTTACAGATACCTTATATCGCGCAATACCTTCCAGCATAAGTGTTGCTGCCCAAGGCACTAATCAAACTTGGGATTACTCAGGCTTAACTCCAACAGGTGGCGCAATAACAATTGTTCACTATGATGCTGTAGATAGTGCTTCAAATTACCCGGGTGCCTATCAGTTTTCAGACGGAGATTTGGACAGCCCCACGGGTCAAACATTTCCCGCTTCAGAATTTCTTAGCATTAATCCTAATGGCTACCACGTTTGTGGCTATTATGTGTCAGGTTTAAACGAAAGTTTAACTGCTGTTACAGGGGGTGCCAACGATGTACTGGATATTCCTTTCCAGAGATTAGTTTTTCCAGATACTATGTTCTACTTGAAGTTTCCGGTAACAGCTCAATCGGCTTGGTCTGGCGAATACAATCGAAACGTGCAGTTTAACTTAACAGTTGCATCGGCGGGTTTATCTGCATCACCGGGTTATTTTCAATTTAAGGTAGAGCAAACAAGAACGGTTGTTGGCTCTGGTCAAATTATTATTCCCGATGAAAATGGCAATGCTATGACACCGGTAGATGTTCTGATGATTGAAGTAGACGAAGTTCAGACGGATAGTGTTTTTCTTGGTGGGGCCCCCGCACCCCCTTCGTTAATGGCCGCTTTCGGTTTAGTGCAAGGAGCCACGGAGACTAAAAGTTTTGTGGTTTTTTACCCTCTTAATAATGGTGCGAACCCCGTTGCTAGCTATACTTTAGATCCCAATGGGAATCCTAATGGTTTCGAGTATCGTCCAGATGAGGCGCGTAGAGCGAGTAATATTAGCTTAAACGAGATGGAATTAAATTCCACTAGTCTTTATCCAAACCCCTTAAAGAAAGGAGAAAGTCTTCAAATAGATTTTGAAGGTGCTGCCAATGTGAAGACCGTGAAAGTATATGATACACAAGGTCAGCAAGTGGCTGAGTTTATAATAGACGATGCTCACAAGGAGCTTTCATTTAGCCCTGATTTAGATCCAGGTATTTACTTAGTGAGTTTAGTAAATGCTTACGGTAAGGAAGTAAGCCGCACTAAGCTGCAAGCTTTATAATAGCTTCTTTAGCTTGTAAATATAAAAAGCCTTGGTTTGGCCTAAAAACCAAGGCTTTTTTTAGGTTTCAACAATAGTTTAGCCGAGGCTCTTTTTAAGCTGGAATTTCAATTTCAAACGATTTTGTCTCGCCTTTCTGCTTTAAGTATAGCCTTCCACCATGCGCTATAATAATCTTACGAGAAAGGCTTAAACCGATGCCTGAGCCGCGCTGTTTGGTACTGAAAAAGGGGATGAAGATGCTTTCGCTAATAGAATCTTCAATAAGTGGTCCATCATCTTGTACACTCATGTAAGTATAACCATCGCCATTGCGCACGCGTATGTTGATTTTCACAAGATCGGAGGGGGCAGCCTCAAGGGCGTTTTTAATTAGATTTAGGAAGACCTGACTCAGTAGTATAGGGTCGGCCTTTACTACTTGTTGGGGAAATTCTAAGTCAATCTTCAAGTTGAGTTTTTTACTTTCTTTACCCTCTTCATATAGCGTAACAATCTCTTGGAAAAAGGAGGATAGCTTTATTTTTTCCATTTTTAGTCGAGGCAAACGGGCATATTGGGCATAGCGCTCAACAAACTGCATTAGGGCCACGCTACGTCGTTTAATTATTTGTACGCCTAAATAAAGGTCTTGTATTTCTTCTTCCTTTAAGAATGGCTCACCAGCAATCGCCGCTTTCAATTGTTGCTCTTGGGTATCAATTAAGGAGCTAATTGGACTTACACTGTTCATAATCTCATGCGTGAGGATGTGGGTGATTTTATCAAGAGTTTCACTTTCATCATTCTCACTACGCAACTGAATATTTTCAATGCTAACTATGGTATAGCGTTGACCTGCATCGCTAAATTGATCCTTCCGCAACAACCACTTTTGCTTCTCCCCGTTTTTGTAAAGATTTACTTTCTTTTCTTTTGCGGCCTCGCTTCCAATGAATCGCTCTAAGTAGGGGAGATTTTTCGACCATTCTTTTGTCTGATTGGCCGAACGAATATTTAAGAATTCAGCCCCTAATTTATTAATTAACACGAGCTTATTCGCTTCACTTATTAGCAGAATACCAAGTGGCAGGTTTTCGATGCTAAGCTTGTATTTAAGCAGTTCTTCTTCCTTGCCTAATCGAAGTTCTGCTAATTTATCGAGCCATAGGTTTATCAGTTGGTAAAGCTGTCCTTCGCTACTCTTTGTATTTTGCCGAGGTAGTTTACTTTGGAAATCATTCGCAGCGCTTAAGCTAAGAATTTCACTAAGATGTCGGTTTGTTCGGTTTATATTTTGCCAGAGCTTATAGCTTAGTAGCAGCCATAAAAAACCAAGAGCAATACTCCCTAAAATAAAATGTAAACGGAAAATGCTATAGCTTAAAGCTAAAGAACAAAGCAGAATTGAAGCTAGATAGCTTATTGATTTTATTTGGGACTTAGCTAATACCATATTTCGTTAGTTTACGGTAAAGAGTATTGCGGTTAATTCCCAAGTGCTCAGCCGTTTTGCTCACATTGCCGCGGTGTAAATGCCATACGGCAGCGATGTGTTCTGCTTCGGCCTCTTTTAAGTCTAGCTGTAACCTTTTACTGTCGCTAAACTCGCTTACCGGCTCAATTATCGGAACAATACTTTGGTGCCTTATCGTATCGCCTTCCTCTAAAATAACCGCTCGTTCTAATCGATTTTTTAATTCTCTAATATTCCCAGGCCAAGGGTAATGTAAGAGCTTTTTCAGAGCAGAATTATTCAGGCGGCAGTTCTTACCATAAACTTGATTAAAGTCTTGTAAAAAACCTTGGGCCAGCCTTGGTAAATCTTCGAGGCGCTTTCGTAAAGCCGGACAGAATAGATGAACGGTATTTATTCGATAGTACAAATCTTTGCGAAAATCGCCGCTTTCCATAGCTTGAAGCAGGTCTTCATCAGAGCTGCAGATTAGGCGGAAATTAGACTGCTTTAGCTCATTAGACCCTAAAGGCCGATATTGTCCATCTTCTAAAAAACTCAATAATTTTTGTTGAATACTGAGTGAACAATTTTCTATACCTTCTAAGTAAAGAGTCCCATCCTGTACTAAGTCGATTAAGCCAGAACGTTCTTCTTTGGCATCTGTGAAAGCGCCTTTATGGTAACCAAATAGCTCGGCATCAAACAGATCCGCCGAAAGGCTAGCCAGAGAAATTTTTATAAAGGCATGTCCTTTTTGCTGACTATTTTGATGGATAAAACGAGCTAGATACTCTTTTCCAGTGCCGTGCTCACCGCTAATTAGCACGTTCACTTTACTCCTTGCAATTTGTTTCGCTTGTGAAATCAGTTCCTGAAAAGCCTTAGACTTGCTGCTTAATTGGTAGTGGTCAGTTTCAGATAGAGCAAGCCGAGCTTCTACTTTTTCGCTTACTTTATCCTGTAATTTTCGCTTAATCGATTTAAGCAGATGACTATTTTTCCATGGTTTCAGGATGAAATCTACCGCTCCATTATTTAAAGCCTCAACTGCTAACTCAATTTCTCCATAAGCGGTAATCATTATTACTTTTTGCTGCGGTATGAATTCTCGGATGTGGCGCAGCCAGTATAAACCTTCACGGCCCTCGTTCATACCTTTGCGAAAGTTCATGTCCAATAGAATTAGACTAAAGGTTTTCTGCGACAGCAAGCTATTCAACTCTTCCGGTTGATTACATATTTCCACAGTCTGAAAGTGCAGCTTCAAATAGAGCTGCAAAGACTGACTTAAGTCACGGTCATCATCAACCACCAATATAGACTGAGGACTTTTCATTAGGCTAATTTAAAGATTTGCAGGCACGGATAGAGGCTAAGTTACTGAGCGATATCGGACAATTTACTGTTCAATTATGGAACACTTTTTTTATGAAACTCACGTGTAGATTAGTTTAAATAGCTGGTTAACAGAGGTAATTATAATGAGGTCTCAGAATTGAACCTATTTAGGCAAAAGGAATATTTTGGATACAGTAATTGCAGAAAAGCGCAATTGGTTTAAGAAGAATGCCCTTTGGATTAGCCTTGGGCTTTTGCTCTTGTTGGGCTTTTATCTAATGGTAAATCTTAATTCTTCACAAATTTTAAAAGTTGAAGAAGGGCGCTTGCGTTTTGCGGAGGTTAGACGCACGGATTTCGTGGAACGCGTTTCTTTACAGGGCACCTTGGCCCCCGAAAAGAGTTTCTTTTTAGATGCCGTAGAAGGCGGAACCGTGCAAGAGATTTATTTGGAGGCCGGTCAAAACTTGCGGGCCGGAGATCCTATTTTAAGGCTCAGTAATACCAATGTTATGCTCGACTTTATGAGTAGGGAAACCCAAATTGTGGAACAGATTAATAACCTACGCAACACACGCTTGCAAATAGAACTGAGTGAACGACAAATGCAGGAACAGCTCTTAGACTTAAGCTTTGATGAGGCGACCAGTTTACGCCAATTTAAAATCGACACGGTGTTATTTAAAGATTCCTTAATTGCTAGTCAGGCTTTTCATAATAGTTGGGAGCGAATTAAGTATTTAGGCCAAAAAAAGGCCTTGGTTAAAGCGAGTTACGAGACCAATAAAAAGCATCGCGCCCAGCAAATTGAGGCGATAGATCAATCCATCACTATGATGGAACGGAATCTTGCGGCTATTAAAACCAATTTAGAAAACTTGGTGGTAAAAGCACCGATAGGTGGACAATTAAGTAGTCTACTTCCCGAAATTGGTGAGAGCGTTAACCGCGGTGAAAACATTGGTCGCATCGATGTAATTAATTCTTACATCGTGAAGGCTCAGGTAGATGAACATTATTTACGCTTAGTTCATTCGGGGCAAGAAGCCTTTTATAATCAAGGAGGTAAAACCTGGCATTTAATGGTGGAAAAGGTGTACCCAGAGGTTCTAAATAATCAATTTCAAGTGGACTTCAGTTACCAAGATTCTTTGCCCGAGAATATTCGCACAGGACAGGGTGTAAACCTACGCTTAGCTTTAGGTGAAAGTAAGAAAGCAATTGTAGTGCCTCGCGGTGCTTTTTTTGGGAGCACTGGCGGTAGATGGGTTTTTATACTTAGCCCTGACGGAAAAGAAGCTTCACGTCGCGAAGTTAAATTTGGTAGGCAAAACCCTGAATATATTGAGGTGCTAGAAGGATTGGAAGAAGGAGACCGTATTGTAAGCAATAATTATGATGACTATGACAACTATGAAATATTAAAAATTGAGAAATGAGCGATTATATAATTGAAACCGAGGGTTTAGACATGCGTTACCGTACCGAAACACTAGAAACCCTGGCCCTAAACAAAGTGGCCTTAAAAATAAAGCGAGGGGAGTTTATTTCCATTATGGGCCCATCGGGCTGCGGAAAATCGACCTTGCTTAATGTTTTAGCGATGTTGGACAAGCCAACTGCAGGTCATTATTATTTTGATGGAACCGATATTTCAAACTTTAGCGAAAGAGAGAGAGCGAAAATTCGCAAAGCTCAAGTAGGCTTTGTTTTTCAGAGCTTTAATTTAATTGATGAGCTAAGTGTCTATGAAAATGTGGAGCTCCCTCTGCTATATCTGCGTAAAGCAAAAGCGGAACGCCAAAAAAAGGTAAATGAAATTTTAGACCGAATGGGTTTAAGTCATCGAGCGGCGCATTATCCTAAACAATTAAGCGGTGGGCAGCAGCAAAGAGTGGCGGTGGCTCGGGCTCTAGTAAGTGACCCAAAAGTTATTTTTGCCGATGAACCAACAGGTAACTTAGACAGCGTACACGGTGATGAAGTAATGGCTTTATTAAGCGATTTAAATCGAGCGGGAACCACTATTGTTATGGTCACCCACTCCCCGCATGATGCCGGTTTCTCAGAACGCAGTATTCGCCTTTTCGACGGAAAAGTAATAGGCGAGGAAGAAAATAATCTCAAGGAATTAAATCCGCAATAAGATGTTTAAGAATTATTTAATTACCGCTTGGCGCCATTTGGTAAATGCCAGGCTAAACAGCTTAATTGGTATAGTGGGTTTGGCCGTTGGCCTGTGCTGCGCCTTATTGATTTCCTTATATATTGAGGATGAAACTTCCTATGATCAGTTTCATGAAAAGAAGGCCTATATCGCGCGAATTGTTGAGCGCATTGATCACAGCGGCGAAGTGAAAGCGGCTTTAACCAGTTTTCCTGTAGGACCTCAGTTTGTAGCAGATTATCCGGAAGTAGAGAGTTTCACACGCATCATGCCCATGCAAGATGGCCAAACCGTTAAGGTGAAAGATCAGGTTTTTAGGGAGGATAAGTTTTACCGTGCGGATAGTAGCCTTTTTGACATCTTTTCTTTTCCCCTACTAATTGGAGATCCGAAGGAAGTGTTAGCCGCTCCTTTTCAGGTAGTGCTTAATGAGGAGCTGGCGCTGAAGTATTTCGGTCAAGTAGATAGCGCTGTGGGTAAACGCGTTAACATTGGCGGTAATTGGCATAATATAAGCGGAGTGGTAGCGAATTTGAGCGAGCCCAGCGATATCAATTACCGAGCATTTGTGTCCATGTCCTCCATTCCGATGCAGGCACAGCAGGCATTGAATCAGGATTGGTTTAGATTGGTAACTCAAACTTATTTGCTTTTTAATGTACCAGTGGAAGCTTTAGATTTCGATGCCAAATTAGCTGATTTTACTGAGCGCATCATCAAACCTTTTGTCGCGAGCTTCGGTAACGAAAGCACGGCAGACTTTACTTTACAGCCCATAGAAGGCCTTCATTTTGATAATTCGCGCGAGTTTGATACACCCAAAGGGAATTTGAGCTACCTCTTTATTTTTGGGCTACTCGGACTTTTTATCCTACTTATTGCCGCTATAAATTTTGTCAACTTAAACCTAAGTCAGTCACTGAAACGCTCTAAGGAAGTAGGAGTACGCAAGGCACTTGGCGCAAGTAAGTTGCAAATTAGAGGACAGTTTTTTGGGGAAACGATACTGATTGTTTTTCTGGCTACCTTTTTAGCTTTAGTGCTTGTAGAAGCATTTTTACCGGTATTCAATCAAGTAACAAATAAGAACTTTATACTGGGAGACTTGATGCAGTTTAAAATGTTACTGGCCATCTTGGCGCTCATGGGCATTTGCTCTTTAATTGCTGGATTATACCCAGCACTCGTTCTTAGTTCTTTTCAGCCTTCTCGAATTTTACGGGCAGATTTACCCAAGATCGGACGCTTTGGTAATCTGCAGCGCTTTTTAATGCTATTGCAATTGGGCTTCAGTATTTTCATGATAGTCGGTACCATTGCGATATACTCGCAGATGAAGTTTCTACAAGAGAAAGAGCTGGGTTTTGATAAGGATCAGGTGATTGTTCTCAATTTACCGCAGGATACTGCTATTTCTAACAATCTCAGCTTCTTGAAAGACCGACTTCTTAGTCATTCTCAAGTTAAAACAATTTCGGGCAGTCAAACCATGCCAGGGGGCAGAACGGGCGAGTTGATGTTTAGGGTAGAGCAGGATGGTGTGTTGCAGGATAAGACAGTTAAGTTTTTAAGAGTAGATGAGGATTTTTTCAAATTATTAGACTTAGAAATCGTAGCGGGACGTTCGTTCTCAGCCGATATCCAAACCGATTTTCAACAGGGCTTTATTGTTAATGAAACTGCAGCTGAGCGCTTTGGCTGGGCAGGGGAGGCTTTGGGGAAACGAGTGCAATGGGGTTTGCTGGCCAATAATCAGGCAGCTAATGATGGTGCCGTTGTAGGAGTGGTAAAAGATTTTCATGTAGCGTCCTTGCATAATCCTCTGGAGCCACTTATTATTCTTTTTAATCCTTTCTTTAGTCAGGTTTTTTCGATAAAACTTAGTGGCGGCTCGGTGGCAGAAGGACTGGAGGTTATTGAAAAGGAGTGGTCAGACTTTGCTGGAAGCCATGCACTAGAATATGAATTTTTAGATAGCAGAATTGAAAAGCAATATCAAAGTGAAAAGACCCTGCTACAAATATTTAGCTATTTCTCTATTTTATCCATTCTTATTGCCGGCTTAGGACTTTTTGCTTTAACTTCTTTTACTGTGGAGCAAAGGTTAAAGGAGTTTAGTATTCGAAAAATTGTGGGTGCTGAATTAAGCGATTTGAGTATACTGATTGGCAGAGAGTTTTTAATTTTAATTGTGGTGGCCAGCTTAATAGTAAGTCCAGTAGCCCTTTACGGAATTAATGAATGGCTTTTGGGTTTTAGCTATCGCATAAATTTACCTTATTACGCCTTATTCTTAGCTAGCCTTTTGAGTTTAGTAATCACAATATTGGCAATTGCTTATCATATTGTTAAACTCGCACGCACTAACCCTGCTCGGATTTTAAGAGATGAGTAAGAACCTAGCTTCAACCTAAAATTAGCCTTTTGCAATTACTCGATGAAGCGGCACAGTGTAGATTGATCTTTTCCTTTTCTTGAAAATCTGCGACTTAAACTTTAAGACGAACTCAGCCTAGGAAATCAATAAAATCAGGTATAAAAAAAGGCGCTCCGTCTGGGGCGCCTTTTTTGGTTCTAGTGTATTTTACTTATTCCACGGTAACTGATTTAGCCAAGTTTCTCGGCTGATCCACATTACAACCGCGCATTACTGCGATGTGGTATGAAAGTAACTGTAAAGGAATGGTAGTTAATAAGGGAGAGAATACCTCCATAGTATCTTCTACTTCAATAACGTAATCGGCCATTTGCGCGATTTCGCTATCCCCTTCACTTACGATGGCAATAACTTTACCTTCTCTGGCTTTAACCTCTTGAATATTAGAAACAATTTTCTCGTATTGTCCGCTTTTAGGAGCAATAACTACTACCGGCATATTCTCGTCGATAAGAGCAATGGGTCCGTGCTTCATTTCTGCTGCCGGGTATCCCTCGGCATGAATGTAGCTGATCTCTTTTAATTTCAAAGCGCCTTCTAGGGCAACCGGGAAATTGTAACCGCGACCTAAATAAAGGAAGTTAGGAGCATCTTTAAAAGTTTCGGCAATAAACTTACTCTGAGCATCGCTCTTAAGCATGCGCTCAATCTTATTAGGAATTTCGTGCAACTCACTTAATAAACGGTGGTAATAGCTTTCCTTTAGAAGACCTTTCTTATGTGCAATTTTAATAGCCATTAAAGCTAATACTGCTACTTGAGAAGTGAAGGCCTTAGTAGATGCTACACCAATTTCTGGTCCTGCATGAGTATAAGCACCCGCGTGGGTTTCGCGTGCAATGGAGGATCCCACCACATTACAAACACCGAAAATGGTGGCGCCTCTTTCTTTAGCTAACTTAATTGCGGCTAAAGTATCGGCCGTTTCACCCGATTGGCTAATCGCTATAACAACGTCTTTCTCGGTGATAATAGGATTGCGGTAGCGGAATTCTGAAGCATATTCTACTTCAACCGGGATACGCGCTAAGTCTTCGAACATATATTCGGCAACTAAACCGGCATGCCAGCTAGTTCCGCAACCCAAAATGATAATACGGTTAGCATTAACTAATTTCTCTTGAAACTGATAAATACCATCCATTTGGATTAAACCTTGTTCGGGTAATAATCTACCTCTTAAAGTATCACCAATAGATTTAGGTTGCTCGTAAATTTCTTTTAGCATGAAATGCTCGTAGCCGCCTTTTTCAATAGAAGCTAGGTCCATCTCTAGTTGGTGCACATAGTGATCAATAACTCTATTATCTGGAATAGAAAGAACTTCAATGTCCTGTCCACGATTGATAATCGCCATTTCATCATCCTCTAGGTAAACCGCTTTTTTGGTGAACTCTAAGAAAGGAGTAGCGTCACTGGCTATAAAATATTCACCTTCACCAATACCTACCACTAAAGGGCTACCTTTTTTAGCTACAACGATCTGATCTCCATTAGCAATATCAAAAATGGCAATGGCGTAAGCTCCTACCACTTGGTTGAGAGCAATTTTTACCGCCTGCGGTAAGGTTATGTTCTCAGAAGACTTAACGTCTTGAATAAGGTTTACTAAAACTTCAGTATCGGTGTCACTATGAAATTCGAAACCACGTGATTTTAGGGCTGACTTTAAAGAACCATAGTTTTCGATAATTCCGTTATGAATAAGCACCAATTCGCCGTTATTAGAAACGTGCGGGTGAGCATTTACATCATTAGGCTCACCGTGGGTTGCCCAGCGAGTGTGTCCTATGCCGATATTAGACTCCCCTACGGAGTTAGCCATTTTAGCTTCCAAATCGGCAACTTTGCCTTTGCATTTAACTACGTTTAAATCACCGTTCATTACAGCGATACCGGCACTGTCATAGCCACGATATTCTAATCTTCGCAGTCCGTTAATTACTACGGGCACTGCATTTTTGTTTCCTAAATAGCCTACGATTCCACACATAATGAGAGATCTTTTTTAAGGTTTTGTGTAATAAATAATAACTTTAGCTTGCTTTTGCGGCTCTTTCCCTCCCCTTAAAATTGTTCTGTTTGCCGCCGTGGTGCGCGTTAATGGTGTAATAGCCATGCTATTATTAACTCCGCTGTTTAAAACTGAAAACAGTTGACGGCTCACGTCAAAAACATAGCGATTTTCTCTTAAGATGCCACGTCTTAAATTTCCGTCGCCACCACCATCTACTTGATAATCTAAAATGCGATCTCCCAACGCATGGCCATTAAAAAGACGAACCTCCATTCTAGGACTCGGTGCAACCGCAGTACCTAAACCTTGGGCAGTATAAAATTCTATTAAAGCTCTGTTGATTATCAATCCCTCTTGACTAAGAGAGTCAATTTTATTTAAATCAAACTTAAAAGCAGTAACCACTCCACCCATAGCTTGTACATAAGTAAGGTCTTGAGCAGTGGTGCTATCAATACTAGACAAATCAATGTCTGAATTGCTATAGTCTTGATTAAAAGTGCTAAAAGTTATTGGCACCGTGCTTTTGTCTTGGTTGAAACTTAAATCGGTAAAGGTAGTATCTAAATCATTATGATAATAGATACGTATCAAACTATAGTTACTAGCGAGGTTAGTATATAAAACACAGCCTCCATTTTCGGTTTTAACCTCAATACCTTTAAAGTATTCTACAAAATTAGTGAAGCTAGCTAATGAGTCAAATTCTCCATTGCCCACATCGGCAAACTTGCTTTGGAAAAAGGCCAAGTCTAAAGGAACGCGGATAGTGGCCGGTGCTAAAAGGTCTTCTACAAAAACGTTGGTTTTTGGTTGCGGCATGTAATTATCGAGACGTCCAATTTCTTGTCCGACTAATGGGCTATAATTACTAAAAAAACTCGAGTCCTTACTAAAGGTCTGCTCTAATTCGCTTACGCTGATGTTCATAGGGACTGAAGTATCGCCATAAGCTTCAGTAATTCGCAGGTAAAGATTTACGGAATCAATCACGGGGTTATCGCCAAAATCGGGGTTGACTTGTTCGGGTAATAATTGAGCGAGTAAACGTGCTTCTTCGGTGCCAAAATTGGAACTTACGGTTCGTCCTAATAAACGGGTTGAGTTATAGCCACCGAAGAGAAGTTGCTGCTGGTAAGGAAGCGCAACCAAGATCGAATCTACGGCAGTAGTATAACTAATAATAGGAACGTGAATAGTATCGGCCTCGATGGTGCTGCCAATCACTTGTTCAAAGCCCAAGCCGTCAGTAGGTTTTTCGCAGGCACTTAATAAAGCAAAAGAAGCCATTGTTAAAATGGCTCTTTTACTAAAAACTTTAATTTTCTTTAATGTCATATTTGCTTAGGCAATAGATTCCTCTACCGTAATGTCTTCGTAGAGTTTTCTGATTTCCACATGAGGTTCGGTAGATTCGGTTACGTCGACAACGTGAGTAACGTTTGCATTTACGAAATCTTTCATTTCATCGGCAAGTCTTTTACCACTTAAGGCAACACCATCGCAATAAGCCATATTGGCCTTATAAACCTTAGAAATATTTGCATCGTCGAAAGCCTTGGCTTCCTCATCGCTCAAGCCATCGAAGCTTAAATATTTAGGTAAGTCTTTGCTCATATTCTCTTCTACAGCACCATAAACCGATAATACGGTTTTGCTGTGTGAGAACATAGGGTCATCGTGGTGAAACTTCTTGATATAAAGCGGTAAGAAGCTGGCCATCCAGCCGTGACAATGAATAATGTCGGGGCTCCAACCTAACTTTTTAACAGTTTCAATTACACCACGGCAAAAGAATAAGGCGCGCTTATCATTGTCTGGGTGGAACTCTTCGTCTTCCGTGTAAAAGATCGACTTACGCTTAAAGAACTCGTCGTTGTCGATAAAGTAAACCTGCATTCTCGCTTGAGGCACAGATGCTACTTTGATAATAAGCGGTTGATCCTCATCGTTAATAATGATGTTAATCCCGCTAAGGCGTATAACTTCATGTAATTGGTGGCGGCGCTCGTTAATCAAGCCATAGCGTGGCATAAACACCCGTACTTGATTCGTGCCGTTATTCATTTTCTTGGGAATCTCCAAGGAAGGTTTAGATATTTCGTTCTCTGGCAGGTAGGGGTGGATCTCCTGACTCACATAAAGTATTCGCTTGCTTTCCATTATTCCTTGTTGATCTACATATTCTTTAGGGTTTGCAAAAATATAGCTTTTTTATGAATAACTCAATTTATAATTATAGCTTTACCCGCTTGAATAGCCCGTAAATGCAAGTGTTTAAAAGCGCTCAGGAGCTGAGTAATTTTTATAAGAGTGTTTCTAGCGTAGGGAAAAGCCTTGGTTTCGTAGCAACCATGGGCGCCTTGCATGAAGGTCATTTGGCCTTGGCCGAACAATCGCAGAGCGAGAATGACTTTACGATCGTTAGTATTTTTGTAAATCCCACCCAGTTTAATAATCCCGAAGATTTAGAGAAATATCCGCGTAAAGACGAGCAAGATATTGCCATGCTAAGCGCTATAAAGGTCGATGCCGTTTTTTTACCATCCGTAGAAGAAATGTACGGCAAGGAGGTTAGTTCGGAGAGTATTGACTTAAAAGGTTTGGATAAGGGTATGGAAGGCGATTATCGCCCTGGTCATTTTCAAGGTGTTGCCACGGTGGTACGACGTCTTCTAACAATGATAAAACCTACCCGCGCTTACTTTGGTGAAAAAGATTATCAGCAATTACGCATCATTCAACATGTAGCCGAAATTTTTGACCTTGACTCTGAAATCATAGGGGTAGAAACCCAGCGTTATCCTTCAGGTTTAGCTATGAGCAGTCGTAACTTTCGCTTATCTGCGCAAGCAATGGACGAAGCAAAAATCATTTATCAAAGCATGCATTGGGCTAAAGAGAATTATCTGAAATATCGTCCCGAAGCATTAAAGGAGGCCATCATTAAGCGCTTTGCCGAATCCTCGCTTGTGCTGGAGTATGTTGATTTGGCCGACGATACCAACATGCAGAAAATCACCGATTGGCAAGAGGCGAAAAGCGTGCGAATCTACATTGCCGCTCTCTGCGAAGGGGTGCGACTAATCGATAACTTAAGTATTCGTTAAAGGCATTTTTTAGAGAGATGTTTTTTTAATCCTTTGAACTACTTTTGCCCCATGTTAATAGAGGTATTAAAATCTAAAATCCACCGTGTTAAGATTACCGGTGCTGATTTAAACTACATCGGTAGCATTACCATAGATGAGTCCTTATTGGAGGCAGCGAACCTTATTCCCGGGGAAAAGGTTTCTATTGTTAATGTTAATAATGGCGAACGTCTCGATACCTACGTAATCAAAGGTCAGCGTGGTTCGGGCGAAATTACCATGAATGGACCTGCCGCGCGTAAGGTGCAAACGGGCGATATAATTATTATTATCGCTTACGCACAGATGCCTTTTGAAGAGGCTAAGGTTTTTAAACCCACCATTATTTTCCCCAACGAGAATAATAATAGCTTAAACTAAGTCCGCTTGAAAAACAGCCTGAAAAACATAATCAAATATCTTCTCTTCTCCAGTATCGGAGCACTCTTTCTGTATCTAGCTTTTAGGCAAACTGAGTGGTCAAAAATGGTGGAAGACTTTCAACAGGCCGATTACAGATTTGTAATTGTTTCCATGATTATGGGTTATTCTGCTTTTATAAGTAGAGGCATGCGCTGGAATTTGCTATTAGAGCCGTTGGGTAAAAAAGCCAATACTTGGAATGCGATTCACGCGGTTTCGATTGGCTACTTTGCCAATGCTGCTGTGCCCCGAGCGGGTGAAGTTATGCGCTGTACTTCCTTGCGAAGCACCGATGAGATTCCACTAGAAAGATTATTTGGCACCGTGGTACTGGAAAGGGTAATCGATGGTTTTATGCTACTGAGCCTAATCGCCCTTACCGTAGTTTTACAGTTCAGCAATTTCGCTCATTTCTTCGAAGAGGCTTTTGCTCAAACTCCAGTTGAAGAGAGTACGGGTATTTCTCCCAAGTTTTTAATAATTGGGGGATTCTTCGTATTGCTTTTGATCGCTTATTTATTGCGTCATAAAATACAGTCCTTACCTTTCTTCGCTAAGATTAGAGAACTATGGCAAGGCTTTAAAGAGGGCTTTGCTTCCTTGGCTAAGGTGGAAAATAAATGGGCCTTTGTGGGGCATACTTTATTTATTTGGGCCAATTATTTTTTAATGATTTATGTGGTTGTTTTCGCTCTTCCGGCTACAGCCGAGATAGGTTTAGCAAATGGCCTTTTTGTAATGATTGCAGGCGGCATGGGGATGGTGGTTCCTTCGCCTGGTGGCATTGGTTCTTATCATTATTTGGTGATGTTGGCTTTGTCGGTTTTAGGTGTTTCCCAGGTAGATGGATTGAGCTTTGCTACTTTAGTACATGGCGGGCAGTTTTTAATGACCATCATTGCAGGACTAATAGCGATGCCCTTTATTTATCGGGCTCGCAAAAAACTAAAATCAAATTCGAAATGACCTTAAGAGAAGCCTTACGTAATAAGAAAAAGTCGGTGATTGAAATGAATCACCAAATTAGTGCTTGGGATATTTACGGGGAAGCAAGCTTGGTTTTATTCTGTGCTCAGTGGGAGCCCAAAGCGGAAAACCTTCATAAACTCCTCGATTATCTATCTTTTGCAGATAAACTCATAATTGCGCTGCCAGAAAATACCAGCGATAACCGCATTTTTGAGGTGGCCAACCTTGAAGTAGTGGATGGCATCTTAAGCTATAGTGATGTGCAAGAATTAATGAAGCAAATTCCTCTCGCTAAATTTGCCCTGGACGGAATTACTCTAAACGGCCTTTCGGCAGATCTGAAAGCAAGGATGGCCGAGCTATAATGGCCAAAAGCAAAACATCTCATATTTGTCAAAGTTGTGGCGCTGAACACAGCAAGTGGATGGGGCAATGTTCACGCTGCGGCGAATGGAACACTATTGTAGAAGAGTTAATTCAAGCACCTTCTAAAACTCCTGCTTGGCAAGCGGGCTCCAGCGCATTAAAAGCGAGTACCAATGCAAAAGTTAAGGTACGCTCTATTCGCGACACTGAAATTGTACAAAGACCGCGTCTTAGTACGAACGATGAAGAATTCGACCGTGTTTTAGGCGGAGGAATTGTGGCAGGTTCAGTGGTTTTAATTGGCGGTGAACCAGGCATTGGGAAGTCTACTTTAATGTTGCAAACCGCTCTTAATATTTCAAAAAAATGCCTCTACGTAAGTGGCGAGGAAAGTGAGGAACAGGTGCAAATGCGCGCCCAACGAATCGGTATAAAAAACGAAGAATGCTATCTTTTGACCGCTACCAATACTCAAGAAATATTCAAACAAATTAGTCTTAACCAACCGGAATTTATCGTTCTCGATTCCATCCAAACTTTACATTCTGAGGTGATTGACTCAGCGCCAGGTTCGGTTTCGCAGATTCGCCAGTGTTCGGCCGAATTAATTCAATTTGCCAAAGAAACAGCGACTCCCATTTTTCTAATTGGACATATAACCAAGGATGGTCAACTAGCAGGGCCCAAACTATTAGAGCATATGGTAGATACCGTTCTTCAGTTTGAAGGCGATCGTCATCATGTGTACCGCCTTTTGCGCTCTCATAAAAATCGTTTCGGGGCCACCCATGAAATTGGTATTTATGAGATGAACGGCGAAGGTATGCGGCCCGTGGCTAATCCTTCTGAAATTCTTATTTCTGAACGCGATAGCGATTTAAGTGGTAATGCGATTGCCGCTACTTTGGAAGGAATCCGTCCCATGCTCGTAGAAGTGCAAGCCCTGTGTAGCACGGCCGTTTATGGTACACCGCAACGCAGCACCACTGGGTTCGATGCCCGCCGCTTAAATATGCTCTTGGCCGTTTTAGAAAAGCGCAGTGGTTTCCGTTTAGGGACTAAAGATGTGTTTTTAAATATCACCGGTGGTATTCGCGTCGACGACCCCGCCATCGACTTAGCCGTAGTGGCCGCTATTTTATCGAGTAATGAGGATATCGCGCTTTCTCCTAAACTTTGTTTTGCTGCCGAAGTGGGCCTTAGCGGCGAATTACGTCCCGTGGCGCGCGTAGAACAACGCATTAGCGAAGCGCAAAAACTCGGTTACGAAGAAATTGTAATTAGCAGTCACAGTAAACTAGGTAAAGAAAAGTTTGCCATAAAACTTATTTCCTGCGGAAAAGTAGAAGAGGTATTTCAACATCTTTTTGGCTAGTTCCGAGTATTTTATAGGATGCCTTTATCTCGGCTTAGTCTAAAGCGCATAATCCTTCGTTTACCTAAATTCTTACACTATTTTTGCCTAAATCTTACAAGAGAATGAGTTTAACTAAAAATGACGTTCTAGCAGTATTAAAGGAGATACCTGCTACTAAGGGAGGCACCAATTTGGTGGATGCCAATCACGTAAAGAATGTTCTAATATTTGGCGATGAAGTAGTGGTGGAAGTGATTTCCGAATCGCCGGCCCTACATGTAAAAAAGAAATTGGAAGTGGATATCTTAAAAGTGATCCACGAAAAAATAGATAAAAAACTAAAGGTTGAGGTAAAAGTCGAAGTGCCCAAAGCGGCCGAAGAGCGCGCCAATTTAATTAGGGGCGAAGCTTTACCGGGCGTGAAAAACATAATTGCTATTGCCTCTGGTAAAGGGGGGGTAGGAAAATCTACCGTAGCTGCGAATCTGGCGATAAGCCTAAAAAGCATGGGTTTTTCCGTAGGATTGGTAGATGCCGATATTTACGGTCCTTCTGTGCCTACCATGTTTGATATTGAAAATGCCCGCCCTGGTACTATCACTATAGATGGTAAAAGTAAAATGGATCCGGTTGAAAGCTATGGCATAAAAATTCTGTCGATTGGCTTTTTCGCTAAGGCAGATCAGGCAGTTGTTTGGCGCGGGCCCATGGCTTCCAAGGCCTTAAATCAGCTATTGCGAGATGCGCATTGGGGAGAGCTCGATTTTATGATCATTGATCTTCCTCCCGGTACAGGCGATATTCATTTAAGTACCGTGCAAGCGGTGCCCATTTCGGGAGCGGTAATCGTTAGTACCCCGCAAAATGTGGCTTTAGCTGATGCGCGTAAGGGAGTGGCCATGTTTAAAGTGGAAAACATTAATGTTCCCATTTTAGGGATGATTGAAAACATGGCTTACTTTAGTCCTCCCGAGTTGCCCGATAATAAATATTACCTTTTCGGACAGGGTGGCGTGCGAAACTTAGCCAACCAATTGCAAGTGCCCTTTTTAGGTGAACTACCTTTGGTGCAAAGTATTCGCGAATCGGGTGATGTGGGTCGCCCCGCAGCTTTACAAGAGGGTACTGCCGTGCAAAAACAGTTTGAGGAAATAACCCGCAATATGGTTTCGGAATTAATGAAACGTAACGAAGAGTTACCGCCCACCGAGGTTACTCGTATTACCACCATGGCTGGTTGCTCGGCCGTAAATAAATAAGCTATGGAAAACAAAGAAGATATTCTGAGACGTATAAATATAGCACTGGATGAAATTCGTCCCTTTTTAAAATCGGATGGTGGTGATATAAGTTTAGTTGATTTAGATGAAGAAGGAATCGTAATGGTGAAATTACACGGCGCCTGCATTGGCTGCAGTGTAAACCAAATGACTTTAAAAAGCGGCGTGGAGATGACCATTAAAAAGCATGCCCCCGAAGTTCTCAAAGTCAACGAAGTAAGTATGATGCCCTAATGAACACCCAGTCCTTAAGTAAAGTAACCATTCATTTTGCAGGCGACTCAGGCGACGGAATTCAACTCGCGGGTTCGCAGTTTACTAATACGACCGCATTGGCGGGAAACGATCTAAGTACTTTTCCCGATTTCCCTGCGGAAATTAGAGCTCCCATTGGAACGGTAGCGGGAGTTTCTGGTTTTCAAATAAACTTTGGAAGCGAGAAAATCCACACGCCTGGCGGACGCCCTGATGTACTGGTGGCCATGAATGCCGCCGCTTTTAAAAAGAACTTCCCCAACCTGAAAAGTGGGGGAATTATAGTTTTAGATTCCGCCGGTTTCGATAAGAAAAACCTCCGTTTGGCGGCCTACGATGAAAGCAGTACTCCCATCGAAGATATTCCCAAGGAGTATCAGGTTTACGCCGTCGATATTACCAAATTAAACCGCGAGGCACTTAAAGATTTAAGTCTCGGTAGCCGCGATAAAGATCGCTCGCGCAATATGTTTGCCTTGGGCTTTATCTATTTCCTTTACAGTAGAAGCCTACAAACAACCATTTCGTTTTTACAGGCGAAGTTTAAGTCTAAGCCCGACGTTTTAGAAGCCAATTTACGCGCCTTAAATGCGGGTTATAATTATGGTGATACCATCGAAGCGATTAGTCGTTTTAAAGTGGCTCCCGCTCAAATGGAAAAGGGTGAATACCGCAATATTACCGGTAATCAGGCAACGGCACTAGGTCTAATTGCCGCCGCTGCAAAAAGTGGACTGGAGCTGTTTTACGGCTCTTATCCTATTACTCCGGCTTCCGATATTTTACACGAATTAGCGGCGCATAAAAACCGGGGTGTGAAAACCTTTCAGGCAGAAGATGAAATTGCCGCGGTAACTTCTGCCATTGGCGCTTCTTTTGGCGGTGCTTTGGCGGTAACGGGTACTTCAGGCCCGGGAATGGCTTTGAAAACCGAGGGTATTGGTTTGGCTATTATGCTGGAAATACCCATGGTTATTGTTAATGTGCAGCGTGGCGGTCCCAGCACGGGATTGCCTACTAAAACGGAACAAAGCGATTTATTGCAAGCACTTTATGGCCGAAACGGTGAGGCTCCCATTCCTGTTATCGCAGCCAATTCTCCGGCCGATTGTTTTAGCTCAGCCTTTGAAGCGGCGCGCATTGCCCTAGAACACATGACTCCCGTTATTTTATTAACCGACGGTTATATTGCCAACAGTTCCGAACCTTGGAAATTCCCTCAGGCGAGTTCTCTAGCGTCAATTAAACCGCCTATAGTAAAAGCCGATGCGCATTACCTTCCTTATAAAAGGGATGAGCGCGAAGTACGCTCATGGGCTATTCCGGGAACCCCTGGCTTAGAACATCGCTTGGGCGGATTGGAGAAAGAGCAAGAAACGGGTAATGTTAGTTATGAGGCAGATAATCACCAAGCAATGGTGAAAGTACGCGATCGGAAAGTGCGTTTAATTGCGAAAGATTATCCTGCTCAGAAATTAATTCAAGGACCACCCAGTGGGCCTTTATTGGTGCTGGGTTGGGGCAATACACTTGGTGCCATTCAAGTAGCGGTAGAACATGCTTTAGAGCAAGGCTTAGCGGTAGCGCAATTGCATTTGAAATACATTAATCCCTTACCAGAAGATTTAGGAGCGATCCTATCTGCCTACGAGCGTGTACTAATACCCGAGCTCAATAATGGACAATTGGCACGGCTTATACGTGATCAATATTTGGTGGATGCTGAGGTTTTGGATAAGATAAAAGGTCAGCCCTTTTTAGCGGAAGAGATTTTAGAAAAAATTAAAAGTTTAGTAGAAAATGACTGAGCCCAATAGCGCTGTATTTACCGCTAAAGAAGCGGCCAGTGATCAAGAGGTAAGATGGTGCCCCGGTTGCGGCGATTACAGTATTTTAAAACAAATGCAGTCGGTTATTCCGGGTTTAGGGATTAAGCGTGAGGATATTGTTTTCATTTCTGGTATTGGCTGTAGTTCACGCTTTCCTTACTATATGAACACCTATGGAATGCATAGCATTCACGGGAGAGCGCCGGCCGTGGCCAGTGGTTTGAAAATGGCCAATCCCAACTTAAGTGTGTGGGTTATTACCGGTGATGGCGATGGTTTGTCCATCGGTGGAAATCACCTGATACACCTTTTACGTCGCAACGTTGACCTGAATGTACTGCTCTTTAATAACGAGATTTACGGACTAACGAAAGGGCAATATTCACCCACTTCAGAAATGGGAAAACGCACCAAAAGTAGTCCCATGGGCAGCCTCGATCATCCTTTTAATCCTTTGGCTTTAGCGCTGGGCGCAGATGCGACTTTTGTAGCACGCACCATAGACCGCGACCCGGTGCATTTAAGAGGTGTTTTAGAAACTTCCAATCTCCATAAGGGAACCAGCTTTATCGAAATTTATCAAAATTGCAATGTTTTTAATGATGGCGCCTTTCTTAGCTACAGTGATAAAAAACAAAAAGGAGAGCATATAATTTTGTTAGAAGAGGGACAGCCTTTGCTTTTTGATGAAGGCAAGAAAGGTATTCGTTTAAATGGTTTAAAGCCCGAAATCGTTGACTTGGAAGAAGGTTTTTCGGCGAACGATCTTTGGATTCACGATAGTAGAGATGCTACCAAGGCGTATATTTTAAGTCGCTTTTTTGATGATAACTTTCCTCGTCCTTTTGGTGTTTTCTACCAAGAAGATCGCCCTTGCTACGAAGAACAACTTATCGCCCAAATTAATCACGCCAAGGAAATCCAAGGCGAGACGGATTTAGATGATTTATTGCGGGGTAAACGCAGCTGGACGGTAGATTAATTAATCATCATTCCTGCGCATCCCGCGAAAGCGGAAAAAGGCCCGGGATAGGGCACTATTCCTTTCTAATTTTTTCGTCAAACACTAAGTCGCCAATCTTCACTTTAAGGTGATAAATGCCGGCCGCAAAATTCTTTACCGATAAGCTTTCCAATACTTCCTGCCCATTTAAATTTCGGCGTGAAGTATAAAGTAAAGCTCCGCGTGCATCGAACAGAGAGATTTCCATCTCGGCTTGACCGGGGTTCATGAGACTAATATGCAAAATATCTTGACTGGGATTGGGGTAAACCTGCCACTGCCATTCGCTTTTCAGACTTTCAATGCTTAGGTCAATAATATCTACGGGGTCTGATTCTAAACTGCAAATAGTATTGCTCAGTTCTAGGCTATAAGTACCATTAGTTTGCAGGTTATAAGTCGCTTGGTTATTGGTTCCTGGGGCCGGATTTCCGTTCAGTAGCCACAGGTAATTGGGCGCGGTTTGGTTAGCACTCAATACCAAGCCCGAGCGTGAAAAACTAGGGCTGGGCAAAGCATCAACACTAACTTGGAAGCTGGCGTTGACCGGACAATTGGGCGCGCTGGAATATAAATAGCCGATGCTTAAATTGTGCGTTCCTGCTCCCGCAAGACTGGCGTAAAACACTCCATTTTGCACGCCATTTCCCGACCAAGAAGTAAGTGTTCCGGGAATTCCATTCGTAGTTACCGTGGCCGAAAGAACCAAGCTGTCGCCCAGACAAAGAGGTGCGAAGGGTGGGCTCATGGTGCTGATAACCGGCAAGGCACGAATGTCCATATTTAAGGTATTGGATATCCCTGGGCTGCTGCTTGCGCAAGATCCGCTGCCGGTAACTTCCACCCAAACTTGATCGTTATTGTTCAAGGTAGAATTGGCGTAGCTTGAACTGTTCGTTCCTACATTAATGCCATTTAGCTTCCATTGATAGCTAGGGCTGGATCCGCCATTCGTAACACTGGCGCTAAAATTAGCGTTGCTACCTGCGCAGAGCGTGGTATTGGCCGTGCTGATGCTAACGCTAGGAACGGTTGGGGGGTTAATAATGACACTAATACTAGTACTGTTGACCACAGGATTGCTCACACAAATGTTATTGCTCGTCATTTCTACACTTACCGCATCGCCCTGGTTTAGGCTGGTGGAGCTGTAACTGGCACTATTCGATCCCACATTAAGCCCGTTTACCTTCCACTGATAGCTGGGACTTGAGCCACCCGCCGTGGGACTAGCCGTGAAAATTGCATTTTGTCCTGCGCACCATGCACTGGCATTGGCACTGATACTTACGCTGGGATTTATCGTAGCATCTACTTGAATAAAGGCGGTTTTAGTGGCGTTAGTACTGCCAAAGCTATTACTGGCGTTCAGGCTAATAGTATAAGAGCCAGCATTGTTAAATTGCACTTGCGGGTTTTGCGAGGAACTATTTGTGCCGCCCGTATAGGAATAGCCGGCTGGACTGATGGTCCAGGCCCAAGCACTCGGGTTATTGCTACTTAAATCGCTAAAGCTAATACTGCTGCCCGCACAAATCGAACTGTCGTTAGCAGAGAAGTCGGCCAGTGGTAAATTGGAGCTTTGTATGCCACTTACATTAATATTATCGAGGTATAGATTATTGCCATAACCATTAATTGCCTCAAATTTTATCCGCACTTCCGACTGCCCCGCATAACTATTGAGGTTAATCGTGGGACAACTGGTAATAATCGAATTCCCGCACCAATCGCTTGCGCTAGATGGGCTAAAGCCTGATGTTTGATCGGCTACCGTTGCGAAGTTCACGCTGGGGTCTGAACTATAACTGGCAATACGTTGGTAAGTTGTGCCACAGTCCGTACTTATGTAGATGGCCATACTATCGCGATAGGTGGAACTATAACGGGCATAGGCATAATCAAAGTCGAGGGTGATGCTACTGTAATTACTGAAATTCAAGGGCGGACTAATAAGACCATCTCGCTCACCAGCACTGCTGTAATTGAAGAAGTCTATACCCGCAGCGGTATTGCCCGGACTGCTTCCGCCGATGGTATTCAAAGCCCAAGTGACGCCATTGTCGGGGTTTTCGACCGTGAAGAGACTACTTGTCCCTTCAAAGTCTTCCACAAAAGGAAGGCCTAAACCGCCGCCAAGTAAAAAACTGCTTTTGCTAAGGGTGTCGCTACCGTTGGCATTTGAAACAATCAGACTTACGGTATAAGTTCCTGCCGCATTGAGTTGAATTTGTGGGTGCTGACTGCTACTTGAGCTTCCTGCCACAAAACTAAAAGTATTGGGGCTAATGCTCCATTGCCAAGCAGTGGGATTCCCAGTGGAGGAGTCGCTGAGCTGGATGTTTTCATTAAGACAAGCCATTTCTGGGTCGGCGTAAAAATCTGCAACAGGCACTTGAGGAACGCTAAAACCATTACTGCTGAAAAGACCGCGTCCGTGGGTAGCGGCAATGACCGTTTTATCGCTATCTCTAATTTGTAACATATCTACGCGAACGCGAGAAAGGCCACTATTACTGGCGGTCCAATTAGGACTGCTACTATTGAAATTACTTGTAGACCAAACCCCGACTTCGGTCGCGAGAATCACTTCGTTGCGATTGTTAGGATTAAACAAGGCCCATCTTACCGGCATATCGGGTAAATTCCCTTCCTTACTTTGCCAGCTTGTTCCGCCGTTTGAACTATACCAAACCGAGTTAACGCCATAATTAGAAAAAGTAACCAAAATTTCATTTTCATTGGCTCCTAATTCTACGCAGGAAATGTGTCCATTGGGAAAACTGCTACTTCCGATATTTGTGGAAGTGTGGGCTGAATTAGCATTAGTGATTTTAAAGAGATCACCACCTTCTGTTCCCACAAAAAGGGTGGTGCTGGTAGTGGTATAAGGCGAAACGCGCAGGTGAGAAGCCATGCTGTTTAATCCGCTGGGGCTTATACTCCAAATACTCGGAGAAGTTCGTATTCCAAGGACTTGATTGATGGTAGTACTGGTTCGGGCAGAGAATAAAATGCCCATATTATCATCATAATCAGCAGGGTTAATAAAGCGCCCAGTGGAATTGTCATTTTGGAAACGTCCTCCCCAGCTTGAACCCCCATTGGTACTGCGCCAGAAATTATTATAAACATAAGAGGTAATTTGGTAATTGGCATTGGTTTGATCAATAAAGCAATAAGCTCCATCGCCACCAGTAGCTTGGCTAGTGCTACCAAAACCAGCGGCGGTGAATTTTTGGGTGCCATTGTCTTGTGCCCCAGCCAGAGCGTAATTACTTCCCGCACTCGGGTGCAGGGCTGCTGCGTAAAACTGGGTTACATTATAATCTTGATTCCGCGCGCTTATTACATTGGAAGTAGCGGCAGTAGCTAATGAAGTTGTATAAAAAACACCACCATCGGTGCCGAAAAGCACTGTGCTGGAGCTGTTGGGTTTAAATACAATTTGATGTTGATCGGCATGAACATAAGAGCAATTAAGTGCAGCTAAGTTGTTGTTATTACTCCACTTTGAAATTTGACTCCACGTACTTGCACCGTCCGTAGAACGAAATAAATTAATCCCTCCCACAATGAGCGTATTGGCATTATTGGGGTCTACCGCCATAATTAGATCGTACCAAGCTTGCCCGCGGGTAAAGTCGGTATTGGGAATGCCAATGTCAACATCGGCCGGTTCATTTCGGGTAGTCCAAGTGCTGCCTTTATTGGTACTGCGGGCAATTTCTCCCGCTTGTCCGCCTATCTCCGTAAGGGCATAAACATAATTTGAATTATTAGGGGCGCAGGCTAGTTCTACTCTTTCGCCATTGGCAATGGTGCGAGAAACTGTCCAAGAGGTGCCGTTGTCACTATAGAGAACTCTACCACCACCTTGGTCGCTTAAACCTAGCGAAGTTTCCTGCGTTCCAATCCAGATGCGGTTATCAGCGGCGATTTCAATATCGGCGGCGGCATATTGCGAAGAAGTGCCCGGTATATTAGGTAGTACTTGCGACCAGGAAGTTCCCCCGTTTGCACTGCGGTAAAGGCCGTTTACCCCATGCCATTGGCCTCGGAAATAATTTTCACGACAAGCGGCATAAACTACGCTGCTGCCGTTTTCATTGCGTACGACCAAGTCGTTGATGTAATGATAATTAGTGGTGGAGCTTAATTGGGTCCAGCTAGTGCCACCATTGGTAGATTTCCAAATACCCGCGCCACGTGAGGCACCCGCACCCCAGCCCTCACCTGTACCCACATAAAATATTTGACTGTTATTAGGATCATAGGCAATAGCAGTGATGGCTAAATTATCCCATTGATTACTGACAGAAACCCAAGCGGAAGTACTGGAAGTGATGTTGTTATTATACCAAAGTCCGCCGGTTACGCCGCCAGCCCAGACCTTATTACCCGAACTCGCATTGGGGTCCCACATGATTGCGCGCGTTCTGCCGCCTACATTATCGGGGCCTCTTTCGGTCCAAGGGCTTCCTGCAGAACCGGGAATGCTGGGGCTTAGTTGATTATTACTTTGATCCACAATTTGGTAAACTTGCTCTAGGCGTTCTACCGCGGGTCGACCTAAAAAAGGGTCCATGGTAGCGAGGTAATTTTGCTCCCAGGCTAAATCGGGTCGATCTTGCGGGGGCTGCTGCTTCCATTCTTGCTTGGTGAAATGAGGTCTATTGTTAAAGGGATGTTCTGCTAAGAAGGTTTTATAAGCCTCTCTAGAGGAAATGTCTTTCTTAATAATCTGAGAGCCAGTAAGCAATAGCAAACTGAGGAATATAACTTTGCGCATAGGAGAGGCTTAAATCGGCCCCTAAATTACTATTTCAATTTTTAACAGATTTTAGGCTCAAATTGAGCTTGTTAGCGATTGAATTTTGAATATTTCGGAATTTGGACTAATCTTTAAATTGAAGCAAGAAGCTACTACCTATCCCTTCTTGGCTTTGGACCATTAGATCTCCACCGTGCATTTTCATAATGTTTTTAGACAAGCTTAAGCCAATGCCTGAACCGTTTTTACGGGTGCTGAAAAAGGGTACAAATATTTGATTAATTAAATCTTCTTCAATGCCTTCGCCATTATCGCTTACGCGGATGACTACGCCACTTTCAGCTAGTTTAGCACTGAGCTCAATTTCTCCTGCGTGATTAGCGGGCATTGCCGCCAGAGCGTTTTTAATAAGATTTACCAAAACCTGTTCGATCATTTTACGGTCGGCACTTAAGGCAAGCCTTTGCTGGTCTAGCTTATAGCGGATTACACAATTCTGTTTTTTGGCCGTGCCTTGTAAGAGGGCGATGCAATCTTCAAAAAGAGTTTTAATGGAAATAACCTCCTTAGCGGGGGCGGGCAGTTGGGTTAATTTGCGATACTCTTCTACAAAGCTCAGCATTCCTTTACTGCGTCTTACAATGGTTTTGCAGGCTTCGCGGATATCCTCCAAATCCTGTTCCTCCAAATCCGTTATTTTCTTGTTCTTTCCGGCATCGTTAACCAACATGGTGCTTACGGTTTCAGAAAGGGAAACCACGGGCGTAACCGAGTTCATTACTTCATGCGCTAAAATGCGGATGAGTTTATGCCAGGCATCAATTTCCTTCTCTTCTACCTCTTGGTGGAGGTTGCTAATACTGATCAGGTGGAAGGTTTCATCCTTTAATTTAATATGCTGTAAGTCGAGATAGAGCTCGGTCTTTTTGCCATTGGTATTATGCACCCATAGTTTTCGGCCGGTAAAATCGAAATTACCAATGAGGTTTTTTAGTTCGGGAATGCGTTCGCTCAGGCGCTCCCACTTTTGAAAAGGCGGAATGTCTAAAATTTCTTGTGCTTTCTCGTTGATTAAGAAAATTTCTCTTTTCCCGTTTATTCCTAGAATGCCGAGATTGATGTTTTTTAAGATTTCACCCAGTAATGCCTCTTGGTTATCTTGGCTGGCGCGCGATTTTTTTAACTGAGCCAGCAAGAGCATAAACTCCTCTTCTAAATCGGCGAAAACGCCTCCTTTATTAGCTAGCTCAAAGCGGGTGCTGAAATCGCCAAAGCGAGCTGCTTCTAAAAATTTTTTCGTTTCACGAATCAGTGAAGATTGATAGCGCCAAAAATCCCAAATTTGAATTAAGATAACTAGGACTAGCACTAAAATGGTAAATAAGAGATGGAACTTTAACACGAGGTAAATGCCTAAAGCAATGCTTAAGATTATGCCCATCAGGCGCAAGCCAAACTGAAAAGGGTAGGATTTAAAGTTCATATTTCTCTAATCTACGGTACAGTGCAGCGCGGGTTAAGCCGAGGTCTTTTGCTGCTTTAGATATATTGCCAGCATTTTTGTCCATCGCTTTTTGAACTAAATGTTTTTCCATCTCCTCCAAGTTTAGGCCGGGAGGCTCTTTGCCAGTTTGCCCTACTTTCAGACCTAAATCTGTGGCTTGGACTTCTTTGTTAGATGCTAAAATTACCGCGCGTTCTAAACAATGTTCTAGCTCGCGGATATTGCCTGGCCAATGATAATCGCACAGGGCATCGATGGCATTGAGGCTAAGACTAATTTCTTCTTTCAAATACTTTTTGCGAAAGCGATCAAAAAAACGTCGCGCTAAAAACGGAATATCTTCTTTGCGCTGCCGCAGAGGGGGTACTGTTATTTCTACGGTGTTAATGCGATAGAGTAAATCTTGACGAAAGCGTTGATCATGCACCCAATCATGTAAAGGACTATTGGTAGCGCATACAAGGCGGACATCTACTTTTTTGCTACTGTTTTCGCCAACGCGACGCAGCTCTTTACTTTGTAAAACGTGCAATAATTTAGACTGTAAACTAAGGTCAAGATTACCAATTTCATCAAGAAAGAGCGTGCCTTTATCAGCCGTTTCAAAGCGACCGGCTTTATCATCCGAGGCATCGGTAAAGGAGCCTTTTTTATGACCAAAGAGCTCACTTTCAAAAAGATTGGGCGCCACTGCACCGAGGTCTACCGTAACAAAGGGGTTTTCATTGCGCTTGCTCATGCGGTGAATGGCGAGGGAGAGCACACTCTTCCCCGTGCCATTTTCACCTAAGAGTAAAATATTTGCATCGGTGCTGGCTACTTTTTTAAGGGTTTCTAAAACGGATTGCATGGCGGGCGATCTGCTGAGGAGCTCTTCTTGGGCAAGCCCAGCATTATCTTCCCACTGCTTATTGCTGTTGCGGTAAACTTCCACTTTGGCTTTTTCTTGCGCCAGGCGTAAGGCATTGCTTAAAGTGCTGAGTAATTTTTCGTTGGTCCAAGGTTTTAATACAAAGTCGAAAGCTCCTTTTTTTATGGCCTGTACCGCTAGTTCCACCTCGCCGTAAGCCGTCATCATTACCACTTGGGTTTGCGGACTTATTTCTAAAATATGTTTGAGCCAATACAAACCCTCGGCGCCATCGTTACGTCCTTTTCTAAAGTTCATGTCTAGTAAAACTAGGTCAACTTTATTCTTGCTAAGAAGCGGATTGAGACTACTGGGATCTTCGTTGGTGCTAACCGTTTGAAAATGTTGTTTCAAAAAAAGACGCGCACTAATAAGTACGTCGGGATCGTCATCTACAATGGCTATATGGGCAGGGAGTTTCACTTAGCTAAAGTAGTTTCTCTGTTCGAAAATGAACAAGCCCCTGTCCGTTTTCGAACATTTAAATAATGGCGTTAAAATTTAAATTAATGAAAATCAATTACTTAAGCTTATGGCACAGCCTTCGCCTATAAATAAACTGAAAACTAAAACGTAAAAATTTATAAAAACCTCGGGAGCTGCTTGCAGCAACGTTCTTTTCACCGAGCTTTAATTGCAAAATTTGAATTTGGTTGTTTAATTAGTTCAAGTAGCAGAATTTAGGGTTAAATCGGTTATCCTCCTTGCAATTAAGACTCAGCCCGAGGTTTTTATTTTTTTACATGCATCTCTCATCCGAGCATCTTTAATTCTAAAAACCTTAGTAAGCCTCTTCTAAAAAGCGTTTTTTTGCGCCTTAGCCCTTCGCAATAGCCCACTATTGCTTCAGCTTAAAACCCACCATTGATAAGAGGTCTGAGGCCTAATTTTACATCGAACTCAGGTTAAAATGTATTTATTTTCGGATTTCTTGTAATTTCACCCTTCTGTTTACAAACCTTTTTTATGATTAAGCTTCATAACCTCACCAAGATATATCAGTCGCAGGGCGTTGAAACCCGGGCTCTCAGTGAAGTTGACTTGAGCGTAAAAAAGGGAGAATTCGTTTCCATTATGGGGCCTTCCGGTTGCGGTAAAACCACCCTATTAAATATTATTGGTTTGTTAGACTCTTATAATGAGGGCCTTTTTGTATTTGATGACGCCAATGTTTCGGAACTTACTGAACGCCAAAAGCTCAAGCTGAGAAAAGAGAAAATTGGTTTTGTCTTCCAAAATTTCAATCTAATTGATGACCTCACGGTGAGTGAGAACATCGAGTTACCCTTGCACTATTTAGGGTATTCGGCCCAAGATCGTCGTCAACGTGTATTGGAGGTATTAGATATGGTTGGGATGGGTCATCGGCGCGATTTCTTTCCTTATCAATTAAGCGGTGGGCAGCAGCAAAAAGTAGCAGTAGGTCGGGCTATAATTGCTAAACCCAAATTAATTTTAGCAGATGAACCCACGGGGAATCTCGATTCTACCCAAGGCAATGAAATAATGGAAATGTTGAGTCGTCTAAACGACCAAGGAACCACTTTAATAATGGTTACGCACAGCAGTCATGATGCCTCTTATTCCCAGCGTATTGTGCGTATTATGGACGGACAGGTAGTTTCGGAAAAGAAGGTTTTGCATGCCCAGTTCTAAGTTTAGATTTGCCCTACGAAGCCTTTATAGGCAAAAGCTTTACACCCTATTAAATTTGGGTGGACTGGCCATCGGATTGGCTGTTGCAATTACGGTAAGCATCTATCTTAATGCAGAATTTAATTTCGATAAGCATTGGCCTAATTTTGAAAATATTTATCGAGTAAACTCTTCCTTTCAACTTAACGGTACCGAAGAAGAGTATGGCGGATCAGGTTTGGGCCTAGCCACTTTAATGAAGGAATATTACCCGGAAATTGAAGAAGCGACACATTTCTTTTCTTTCCAAAATTCGGTGTACTTCCGCAGCGACAGTGTAAAGGGTTATGAGAATGAATTGCTAGTAGCCGATTCCAGTTTCTTTAAAGTGTTTAACTGTAATTTTTTAGAAGGTCAGGCTGAGTATTGCCTAGCGCAAGAAAGGAGCATAGTAATTTCACAATCTTTTGCCCAGAAATATTTTGGTGATAAACCGGCTTTGGGGCGGACCATCAACACCAGCAATTTTGAATATCGAGTAACGGGAGTTTTTGAAGATATTCCCGATAATACACATCACAATTTTAATGCGGTTATTTCCGAACCACGGGTCGCCAGCGACACGCTATCCTTAGCCGTTTCCCTCTGGCAGGTGAGTCGCTTTACTTTTCTTAAAGTCCCATCTGCCCTTGAGGCGCAAAACATTGAGGCTAATTTTGATCAATTTTTTAACTGCTATATGGCAGGTATTGCCGATGCGGTGCAAGCTGAGTATCGTATAAAATTGCAGCAGATTAGTGATATTCATTTTAATACGAACCCTGGATTTGATGCGATTGGCGGAAGTTTGATATACGTTTATGGTTTTGCAGGCATTGGCCTTTTAGTATTGGTTTTGGCCATTATTAATTATGTAAATATGGCAACGGCCCGCAGCTTACGCCGTATACGGGAAGCAGCCATGCGTAAGGTTTTAGGCGCTAGCGAAGGTGATATTCAGCTCATGATTTTGGTGGAATCGGTAATTCTTTCAATACTGGCTTTGCTCTTCGCATTCGCCCTGGTAGAGATTGGTACTAAGGTTTTGCCCCTCACGAATGCCATAGATAAAGATCTACAGTTAAATTTTAAACGCGATGCGTATTTATGGTGGTTGCCCTTAATACTCTCCATTTTTGTAGGAATAATCAGCGGTTTGTATCCTGCACTTAGCCTCTCTAAAGTTTCCCCTCTCGATGCTTTCAGCAATAAAAAGGGCTTGCAAAGGCAGAACAATATTCCCCGTAAATTATTGGTCGGCTTTCAGGTAGCGGTTTCGGTAACCGTGGTGATTACCGCTTTTTTCATGTATCAGCAGATGAACTTTATTAAGAGTCGCAATTTGGGCTTTAATGCCAACGATGTAATTTTAATAACGGCGCAGGATACTAGCTCGGTGATGCACTTGGAAGAGATTCGTGATAATATTGCCCAAAGCGACTATGTAAAGTCGGTGGCCATGGGCGCAAGTGTAACCGGTAGAGGAGCTTATCGCGGTATTTTTGAAGCGGAGCGTGAAGGGAACAAAGGTTTTCAAAGGCATTCTCTCGATTTTTTGCAGGTTAGTAGAGACTATCTAAAAACCATGCAAATAGACCTTTTACAGGGGCGTTCTTTCCTTACGGAAGATGAGCAAGACTCTAGCTTTAACTATGCTATTGTTAACCAGTCTTTAGTCGAGTTTATGCAATGGGAGCGACCGATAGGCAAAAAGCTAAACACTAATTTTAACGAAAAGGGAGAAGCCATGCTACAGGCCATAGTTGTAGGGGTGACGGAAGATTTTAATGCGCACTCCCTTCACACGAAAGTGGCGCCCTTGGTTTTGCTATTAAGTAAAGAAAGGTCGTGGATTTTACATGTAAAGGTAGATCCCAATAATATATATGTGGCCTTAGACGATTTAGAGCGCCGCTGGACCAGCATGGTACCCAATGCACCTTTTCAGTTTTCCTTTTTAAGTGGAGATTTACTCGAGCTTTATTCTGAAGAAATGCGGCAGTCGCGCCTTATTCTTTACCTAACAATTATCGCCATCTTTATTAGTATTCTTGGCTTTGTGGGCTTGGCTTCATTTACCACTGGCTTGCGAACACGCGAAATAGGTATTCGGCGCTTATTGGGGGCGGGAAGACTGCAAATGGTAAATATTGTTTTTAGAGAATTACTTTGGGTCATGCTTATTGGGGTTATTATAGCCGTGCCCTTGGCCATTTATATTACCCAATTATGGCTGGCCAACTTTGCTTTTCATACCGAAATAAAAGCCCCCGTAATTGTAGGTACAGCCCTAATTACTTTAGTAATCGGTTACGGAATTGTAGCGATTCATTCCTTAGCCATCGCGAAAAAAAACAGTGTCGATTCTTGGCGCGGAGCCTAATGCGATTTTGAATTAGAAATCAGATCTAAGTGCTAGACGATTTTAGTTCTGCGCCTTCAGTTTTTCAATGGGGCGCTTTTTTACCATGCCTCCTTTGGTATCAATAATACTGTTCATAATTACAAAAGCATTATCGTCCACCTTATTGATTTCGGTTTTCAACTTGCTCATTTCTAGTCGTGTAATAACGGTGTAAATAATATCTTTATTTTTTGAGCTTCCGCCGGAAGGCGTATAACCATTTTTACCTTGGTAAATAGTACAGCCGCGGCCGAGGTTATTGGTAATGGCTAAGCGAACTTCTTCGCTGTAGTTAGAGATGATGGTGACGCCCAGATATTCTTCAATACCATCAATCACAAAATCGATAGTTTTAGATGCGGCAAAATAGGTAAGAATGGCATAAAGGGCCGTTTCTACCGAAAGGAAATAAGCGCCGGCGCCAAAAATGATCACATTAAAAAGCAGGATGATGTTACCCACGGAAAGGCTGGATTTACGACTGATATAGATGGCTAAAACTTCGGTGCCATCTAAAATTCCCCCGCCGCGTACAGCCATGCCTATTCCTAAACCAAGGAAAAAACCACCGAAAGCGGCTACGAGAATACTGTCTTCGGCTACAACGGGGAAGTGAATAAATTGAATAACGAGGGCCAGTAGAAAAATACTGCCAATACTTTTTAAGGCGAAACGCGAGGAAATCGTGCGCCAGCCCATAATTAAAAAAGGTAGGTTTAAGATCACTAAAAGTAGCGGTAAGGGCACCGCTGTAACTGCGTTTGTGATAAGCGAAATACCGGTTACGCCGCCGTCAATAAAGCCATTGGGGATGAGGAAGCTTTCCAGGCCAAATGCGGCTGAGCCTACGCCCACGGCGAGGTAGAGGGCATCTTTGAGTTCATCGCGAATTTCAATAGTGAAGGCTTTAAGATCTTTCGTACGGTCACCCGTTTTATTGGGGTAAAAAGCAAAGAGGGCTTTGGCTATGAGAGTGAAAATAGCGGTCATTTAAATTCAGGTTTTAGTGCAAACAAGCTACTTACAGCTTGTTTACAAATGTGGTAATTTTTGCTTGAACACAGCTTGGTAATTGGAGCTTGAATGCTGTAAATTCGTCCCCTAAAATTTATTCTGCTTTTTCATGCGATATATTACTTTCTTTTTAGCACTCTTCGTTCTTTCCGCCCAGGCTCAATCGAGTTTTCAGCCTTTTCAAACGAGTGAAAGTTATACGGTTTTAGAAGATTTGGTCACTTATGTAGATGATCAAATTAGTATCAGTATCATTCCGCCATTGCAAACTAGCGATACCGCCGAGTTTCACATGGCCCGTATAGTTCCAGGAACTTATGATGTGCATAATTACGGTCAATTCGTAAATAATTTCACCCCTTTAACTGCCCAAGGTGATACCTTAAAGGTGAAGCGTTTGGACCTTAACCGCTGGCAAATTTTAGGTGCGAAGGCACTCTATAAAATCACCTATTCCGCAAGCGATAGCTACGATGGTGATTTAGAACACGATATTTTTGAGCCAGCAGGGACTTCCAATGAAAAGGATGTTTTTCTCCTTAATAATTTTGGTTACATCGGTTATATGAAGGGTTACCAAGATCTTCCTTATCAACTGCAAGTGCGCAAACCAGCGGGTTTTTATGGTGGCACCGCTTTGGAAGGAGAGCGCAGTGATAGTCTTGATATTTTTGAAATTACCAATTATTTCGAACTGCACGACAACCCAATTTTATATTGCTTACCCGATACAGCTTCGGCGATGGTGGGCGATTCTAAAATTGAAATTAGCCTCTATAGTCCTCAGGGCTTGGTTAGCGCTAAAAAGTGCCTAGATCGCATTAGTGATGTACTACAAGGCTCGGCCGATTATTTAGGAGGAAAACTTCCCGTAGATAAATATGCGGTGTTAATTTATTGCGCTTCCTCCGAAGATATGGGAACAGGCTACGGGGCTTTGGAACACCATCGTTCTACAGTTTTGTACATGCCTGAAGTAGCGAGCGATTTCTTTTACGATGGTATTCGTGATATTACGGCGCACGAGTTTTTTCATATCGTTACCCCACTTAGTATTCACTCGCAGTACATCCATAATTTTGATTTTATTGCGCCCGAAATGTCTGAGCATATCTGGCTTTATGAAGGAGTTACCGAGTATAACTCACATCTCGTACAGATGCGTAATAAGAATTATAACGAGCAAGAGTTTATCGAAGTGCTAAGAGATAAGATGTTTAGTAGCGATGATTTTGATAGCAGCATCCCCTTAACTTTAGCTAGTAAATACACCCTTACTTACTTTAAAGATCAGTATCTTAATTTTTACCAAAAAGGGGCATTAGCAGCTATGGCTTTGGATTTGAAATTAATGACCCTCTCGGAGGGGAAAATGCGCTTAATCGATCTTTTAGGAACCTTGGAAGATATTTATCCAGCAGATACTTTCTTTCAGGATCATCAATTGTTTGCCATTATCGCGGAGCATAGCTTCCCAGAAGTTGAAGAGTTTCTTCTCCGTCATTTCGCTGGGACAGAGCCGCTTCCTTATGCCGAGTTGTTAGAGCCCTTTGGCTTTTTATATAGTCCTACTGGTACTACTGTAGGCTGGAGTTTAGGTTGCGATGAATTCAGCTATAGCTTCGAAACTTCACGTATAATTATCGCTAAAGAAGAAGGCATTGACGACTTTGGACATGAATTAGGTTTAGAACCCTTGGATGAATTGATAAGTATTAACGGTGATTCTTTAGACATTACTAACTTGGGACAAGTTTTAGAAAATTATCAGACGGGTTTAAAAGCAGGCGATGAGGTAGAAATGCGCATTGCTCGCCCTAAAAAGAAGGAAGGCGAGTTTAAGTTTAAAACGCTCAAGGCAGATGCGCAACAAATAGAATATGAGGAGTCCCATCAATTAAAAGCGATTGAAAATTTAAGTGCTGATCAGCTGAGAATGCGGGAAATTTGGTTGGGATATTAAATCAATCGCGCTCAACGGTGTTTAAAGTGATAGCTATCACCGAGGACTAAATTAGAAAGAGTCTATTTTTGCCGCTGTAAAATAAAAACTATGGAAGAATTAATAAACAAAGCAGATACTTTTTTAGTAGATGTTCGCACTCCCGCGGAAGTGGCTGAAGTAGCGGTGCCGGGCGCTGTAAATATCCCGCTCGATACTTTGCCTGCTAATTTAGGTCGCTTTAAAGAAAGTAAAGGTGCCGTGGTAGTATTTTGCCGCAGCGGTGCGCGCAGCGAAAGCGCGAAAAACTGGTTATTGCAAAATGGAGTTTCAGAAGTGTATAATGCCGGAGGGTATCCCTCTGTATTGGCAGTAAAAAATTAAGAATGAGAAATTTACTTTTAATGGCTCTTTTAGTAACAGGTCTTTCGGCTTGTGCTCAAAATGGCGGAAGCAACTTAGATGTTACACAAGTGTCACAAATGATTGCGGACAATGAGGATATCGTACTAATTGATGTACGTACTCCCGAAGAATTTATGCAGGGTCACTTAGATGGCGCGAAGCTGATCAACTTTTACGATGCTAATTTCCAAGAGGAGGTTAAGAAGCTAGATACCGCTAAAAAATACGTGGTGTATTGCCGCAGTGGTGGACGCAGTGCTAAAAGTGTGAATGCCATGAAAAAGCTCGGCTTTAGCGAAGTGTACAATATGAGCGGTGGCGTTTTAGCTTGGCAAAGTGCTCAAAAGGAATTGGTTAAATAAGTTAAAACAATGGCGAGTTTTAAGGAATTGATAGCCGCCGATAAGCCGGTGCTAATTGATTTTCACGCTACATGGTGTCAACCTTGTAAGGTTCTTTCTCCCATTGTGGAGCAGGTTAAACAGCGCATGGGGGATCGTATCCAAGTTTTAAAAATCGATATAGATCGCAATAAGCCCTTAGCGCAGAAATTAGCTATTCAGGGAGTGCCTACTTTAATCATCTACCGCAAGGGAGAACAAAAATGGCGACAAAGCGGGGTATTAAGTGCCGAAGCAATTATTGAGCAGTTGGAGTATTTTGCTAACTAATCGCTTTGAAGCTAAAACCTAGTTTACGGAAGTGATCCAAGACTTTGGGTAAAACAAAACGCAGTTTTTCTTCGGCTTTTAAAGAGTCGTGAAAAACGATAATGGAGCCATCACGGCTATGTTTTAGGCAAGCTTTTAAACAGTCTTCGGCGGTGAGATTAGTAGACCAATCGCCCACGAGCACATCCCACATAATAATTTTATAATTAGCCCGACTGAGAATCTCAGCTTGGGCTTTTTTTATGCGACCATAAGGCGGACGAAAGAGATTTGTTTGAAAGTAGTCTTCGCATTTGCGGGCGTTATCTACATAAGTGGAAGTTGCAGTTTTCCAGCCTTTTAAATGATTAAAGGTGTGGTTGCCAATACTATGGCCATCTGCTTGCAAGCGCCTAAAAACCGCGGGATGTTTGCGCACATTATCGCCAATGCAAAAGAAGGTGGCTTGTGCCTGATAGGCAGCTAATTGGTCTAAAACCCAAGGTGTAATTTCTGGAATGGGACCATCGTCAAAAGTGAGGTAAATGCAAGGCTCTCCCTTAACTATCGGCTGGCGCCAGATGTATTTAGGGAATAAGCTTCGCAACCAAAAAGGGCTTTTATGTAGGAAATAGCTCATAAAAAAAATTGCCTCCACGAGGGAGGCAATTTAAGTATTAAGGTTTTAAAACTTAAGCGCGGCCAAAAGGCTGTAAAGCCTTGGCATAACGCTGGTAAATTTCATTGTCTTGCAAGGTTTCAATTTGCTGGCTGTTATTGTTTTCGTACTGATTAACGAAGCGTACGAGCTCTTGGAAATAGCTAGAAGCGGCATTAATTTCTTTCTGTACCATTTTGCGTTTGCTGCCTTTAAACTGGCCATAATAGGCTAGTTCTCCTTCTAAACGATCGGCGAAAGTGCTAATCATTGCTTGGGCTTTTTCTTTCGCGCCCGCTTGATAATAACCTTCGATAATGTTGAAGACGAAATAATCGTAAGCAAATTTAGTTTCTGGCATTTTCTCCTCCGCTAAATCTAAAACCGCAATGGCCTTTTCGTTTTTACCTTCTGAGGCAAGTTGCTTGCCTAAACGTCCGTAAATATTACGCAGGTTGAAAGTTACGCGACGGTTGGTTTCGTCTAGGTAAACATCATCCACTTCCATATTACCCCAGGCGAACTTATTCATTAGGTTATCGTACATAATGTCGCTGTTGATTTTGCCAAAATCATACTTATCATTAGGACGTGGTGCGTAAACGGGCACAAAGCGGTAGGCTAAACCTTCTAACTGGAAATAATCATCTAACCAGAAAAAGGCCTGACTGCTGTTTCCTACTGTTACACTAAAGTAGATGGGTCTGGTCCAATCGTTATTAGCAATTAAATCGATTACCATTAAGTCGCGTTTAGAAAGGGCATTGCTTTTAAGATTCCAATCGATATAGTTTACAATTTTACCGGTATCGCTAGTAGCTACTACATTATTAGCAAGGACTAACTCTTTATCAATGTCAATACGTAGTTTCTTAGTGGGGAAGTAAATTAACTCTTTTTCACCACCGAAAGCGGTAAATTTCGTTTGATCGTTATCACTTTTCACCCACCGAATAAGGTCTTTAACATCCCAACGGGCTTTAACGCCGCGATCTTGATAGTAAACCACATCTCGTGTTCCTTGACGGTACTCTTCGTGTTCGAAAGAGAAAGGAACAGGCTGCGCATCATAAACTGCGCGCTTGGCTTGATCGATATACCAGTCAGTGTTTAATAAGCTGAGGTTAATAACGCGTACATCGGTTCGGTAGCCTTCCACCTCTTGCGCATACCAAAGCGGGAAGGTATCATTATCACCATTGGTAAATAAAATCGCATTGGGTTCACAAGAATCGAGGTAAGCGCGGGCAATATCGCGCGCTACATAGCGGTTGCTGCGATTGTGGTCATCCCAGTTTTCGGCTAGCATAATTCCTGGGACGGCAGCTAATAATACTACGCTTACCACGGCAGCCATAGCCTGAGTTTTCATTTTGCCTTTCAGCATTTCGAAGATGGCCATCACACCCAAACCTATCCAAATCGAGTAGGCGTAGAAGGAGCCTACATAGGCATAATCTCGCTCGCGTGGCTCAAATGGCTTGTGGTTTAGGTAAACCGCAATGGCAATACCAGTAAAGAAGAAGAATAAACTGACTACCCAGGCGTCTGCTCCTGCTTTACGGTAATGAGCAATGCCACCAATTAGGCCTAAAATAAAAGGCAACATGTAGTATACATTGCGGGCGGGGTTGTTTTCGGCGTGGTAGTATAAATTACTTTGTGGTCCTAGTCTGGCATTATCTAAGAAAGGAATACCGCTAATCCAGTTGCCTTTGGTGTACTCATAGCGGTGTTGGTCGTCGTTTTGCCTTCCGGCGAAGTTCCACATAAAATAGCGCCACCACATGTGGCCCAATTGGTAATTAAAAAACCAAGCTATGTTTTTACTGAGAGGAATGGGTCCATCCATGTCCGTAACACCCGCGTATTGCTTGTAATATTTCACTGCAGCGGGGTCGTCGTTCCACATACGTGGGAAGAAACCAACGTGACTTTTGGAAAAATTTCTGATGCTCGCTTTACGATCGTCGGTAATTACATATTTACCAGCTTCATCATCGCGACGGTAAACAGGATTGCCGTCTAAAAAGGGTTTTTGTGGATCTAAAGGAGCGTTGAAAGACTGTCCGTAAAAAACAGGAAAATCGCCGTACTGTTCGCGTTTGTAATAAGCCAGCAATGACATTGCGTCTTCGGGATTGTTTTCGTCGATAGGCGTATCAGCATTAGAGCGCACCGCAAGGGTAACGAAGGTAGAATAACCTAAAATGATGAAAAGCACGGATAGTATTAGGGTATTACCAATGGGAGATTCTTTTTTACGGGTAAAAGTGAGACCGTAAGCAGCGGCTCCACCAATTAGGATAATGGTGAAAATGGTACCTGAGTTAAATGGCATTCCGATCGAGTTTACCATGAAAATCTCTAGTTTTCCAAACATGTTTAAGATGAAAGGAATAATAGCAGAGAAGATGGCTCCTAAAATTAGGATACCAACCAAGTTGTAGATGATAAACTTATTACGGCTAATTTTTTGGTCAGTTTTAAAGAAGTAAACCATTACAATCGCGGGAATGGTAAGGAATACCAAGATGTGAACACCAATAGAAAGACCGATCATATAAGCGATGAAAATCAACCAACGGTGGGCACGGGTGCTATGGTTAATCTCGCTTTCCCACTTAAGAATCGCCCAGAATGCGATAGCGGTAAAGAGCGAAGACATGGCATAAACCTCACCTTCCACGGCGGAGAACCAAAAGCTATCGCTAAAAGTATAAGCGAGGGCTCCAACTAAGGCGCCACCAAAAAGAGCAGTTAAGCGAGCATCGTTTAATTCTCCGTATTTGCTTAAAAATTTACGTCCGAGGGCCGTAATGGTCCAAAAAAGGAAGAGAATAGTGAAGGCGCTACTCGCGGCAGAGAGTAAGTTCACCATTTTGGCTTGCTCCATTACATCGCCAAAGGCGAACTGAGAGAAGAAGTTACCCATTAATTGGAAGAGGGGTGCACCAGGAGGGTGACCTACCTGTAGCTTAACGGAAGTAGAGATGTATTCTCCACAGTCCCAGAAGCTTACCGTGGGCTCGATGGTCAGGTAATAGGTAATCGCAGCGATGGCAAAAGCCAACCAGCCGAGGATGTTGTTTAGTTTCTTGTAGTTCGCAAGCATGCTTGTGTCTATTATTAATGTAGCGGGGCGAATTTATAAAATAAAGCCGCTAAGAAGGCCTCAATAGTTTGTTAAAACCTGAGTCGAAGTAAAATAAGGCCTCAGACCACTTTTAAGTAGTGGAGTTCAAACAGAATGACCGAAGCAATAGCGGGCTATTGGGAGGGAGTGATGCGCTGAAATCCGCTATTTATAAGGGGCTATATTTTTCCAATAAAGGTGAAAATCCCGCTTCTGCGCCATTTGCCGTAGCCCGCTACAGCGGCATGTCGCAGACTAGTCTTTTCTATTTATTGAAAATCTGAGGCTCTAATTTTATCTTCGCGCTCAGGTTTAAACCTGAGTCGAAGTAAAATAAGGCCTCAGACCACTTTTAAGTAGTGGAGTTCAAACAGAATGACCGAAGCAATAGCGGGCTATTGAGAGGGAGTGAGGCACCGAAATCCGCTATTTATAAGGGGCTATATTTTTCCAATAAAGGCTAAAATCCCGCTTCTGCGCCATTTGCTGTAGCCCGCTACAGCGGCATGCCGCAGACTAGTCTTTTCTATTTATTAAAAATCAGAGCCTGAGAGCGTATTTAGAAGGAGTGAAAAGCGAGGCGGCTTAAGGCTAAAAGAGGCCATAATATCTAATTGAAAAAATACTGAGAAATCAAGAAGAAATATTTGCTCAGAATTTTTCACTTAGTTACTTTTGCCATCCAATTTTACAAGATGCCCCATCGTCTAATTGGCAGGACAGCTGTTTTTGGTGCAGTCGGTCGAGGTTCGAGTCCTCGTGGGGCAACTAATAAAGTTCTAAAACCCTTGTTAATCAGTAGATTAGCAAGGGTTTTTTCTTTGGGTGTGTCTTATTTGATCCAAAAAAGATCATGCGCAAATTAACAGGCCATACATTCTTAGCACAGTAGAATTATAGGCGCAAAGCTTTACGATGACTAAAATGCAAAATGGTGTGTTTTGAGAAGCGATAGGGGGTGGCTGGATTTTCCAACATTTAGGCTGAAGTTACAGTCCGATTCGGGCGATTGTTTTGGGATTGAGCAGATATTCAATATTTAGTCCCTAATTTAGTCAAGATGCATAAGCTGATGTTTAAAGTCTATAGTTATTTCTTTGCCATTTCACTCTTGCTAGGGCTGAGCTTAAACCTCGGAACACCTCTCTGTGCACAAACCTCTTATTTCAATATCATTCACCCTCCCGGTGATAATAATGCGGATATCATTGAAACGGACTCTTCCTATGTGGTTATGCAGCAAGGGAATCCGCTCTTTGAAGCTCTGCACTTACACCACTTTAACAAAACCGGAGCATATTCTAAGACTGATTCTTTTGACTTGGGAACTTTCTATGAAAGTGCCTTTAATGGTATTTGCGACTTTAAGGACGGTTACCTTAAACTTGCAACAATGTATGTTAATTCTGATACAATTTGGATTCACCTTACTCACTTTGATAGTAAATTAGACACTCTACAAACTCTAAAGTATTCGCACCTTAATCAGTTAAGTACTCAAGCCATAAGTGTTCATTTTTTTGCTCCCAATACCATTCTCATTTCTGGCATGTACGGAGTTCGTGCTGGGCTAAGAATGCATGGTTACCTATTAGCCTTAGACACTACCTTGCAGGTGAAGTGGGAACGAACATACATTCCCACAAACTTGAATAGTCAAGGTGGCTTTGTGTTTTATGACCTTGCTTCGGTATCTGATGGCGGTTTTTTTATAGGTGGTGAACGTCTCTTCTTCGGGACAAATGGACTATCCAGACGAAAAGGGATCTTGCTTAAAATTGACAGCCTAGGTCAAGAGGTTTGGCGTGAAGAGCTGGATGGACCAGAAGGCAACCACCGGGTACTGGTAGAAGAAATAGATGACAGTACTGCCGCATTTTTCACCACCCGTATTGATATCCCAGATTCGCAACCCTTCACTCAGCTAAGGTTTGGTGTAGCGGATAATAATGGAATTCTACTTGACACCACTATGGGAGGGGTCGTCCGCAATATGACTCCTGACTTTTTTGAATGGTCACCTAACATAGGTTTTGTGGGAGGTGGCTTTGCCCAAGGTTTAGGTTTTAAAAGTTACGTGGCTAACATTGACCCAATTGGCTCAATCAACTGGAAAAGAGAATACTTCAATGGTAATGATATCGGCACTGATTATGGCTTCTTAGAATCAATGACCTTCACCCAAGATGGTGGGATGCTGTTTGCTGGTTATTTTTTAGACCGCAATGGTAATGGAGCTAATATGTGGTTAGTTAAAACCGATAGTTTGGGTTGCGATACACCGGGCTGTCAAAACCTTGGTTTGGATGAGTTATTACAAGCACGTCTTTCAAACATCGAACTCTATCCGAATCCAGCTAAGGATGAAGTCAGCTTATCTTTTAATCCCTTAATTCCACCAGAGTCTAAAGAAATTACGGTTCAAATACTCAATTTACACGGGAAGCTTGTTCGGTTTCAAACTATTCAAATTGACCAATCAGACTTGAGTATTGATGTCTCAGAATTACCCAGTGGAGCCTATATTCTAGAGGCATTTTCGGTCAAGGGAAAACTAGGGCATACAAAGTTGGTAGTTCAATAAGTTGGAAAAATTTATTTTTCTCATTTTTTGGCGGACTAGCCTTTCACAATCGCCCAAAAACACTTTACCGCTTCGGCTTATAATCGATATTTATAAGAGTTCTATGGCCTGTTTTATTTAAAAATTAGCTTATTAATAATCCCAGAATACACGGAAAAGACTCCCTTTTGGAGATAATCTTATTTGCATTAAAGATCGAAATATTCGTTCTTTGGATTAAGGGATATATTCCCTTCACACTAATCTTCGCAACATAAAATTAATTAGACATGAAAAAAACCGTAATCTCCTTCTTCGCAGTAGTATTAATGATGCCTTTTATGGCTCAAAGTCAGGATGCGCCGAAACAGCGCGAGATTGGCTTAATCTTTACAGGTCTAAATAGTTTTGGGCTAACCTATCGGCAGGGCAAGGCTGAGGCCTTGTGGCGCTTTCGCGTCGCAAATGTAAGTGGTGGTTCAGACAATTCTGTTGGTGATAGCCTTTCGAATAGGAGTCAAAGGTTTGCCGTAGACCTAATGGCAGGTAGAGAGTTTCGTAAAACTTTAGATGAGCATTTTACCTTTCGTTACGGCTTGGACTTAGGTTTAGGGCTAAGATTAAATGAAGCGAGTAATGAAAACATTTTCGTTAATGGCAGCGACCAATCCACTAACGCATCCCAACTTTTTACTGCTAGTATGAATTTAGTACTAGGTTTTAACTACCAGCTTAGCGATAAATTTATTTTAGGGGCAGAAGTCTTACCGAGCTTTGGCTATACTTTTGGCCAGCAAGAGTTTACTTATATTACTTCTAACAGAGGTGCACGCACTAATGAGCAGGATGTTTCAGACTGGTCCTATCAAATGCGCTTGAGTTCAATCCTGCTCTCGGCAGTTTATATATTTTAAGGCTAATATCAAATTATGCAGCATTGATCTCTTTGAACCAATCGCGACCATAAGTCTATTGTCGCACCAAGAGTAGGTAAGCAGATTCTGTTTTTTACTCGCTTTTACTTCTTGGCTTATTTTAAGAGAAATGTACTTAGCAGATCTATTTTTCCTCCAGCCACATTTGTTAAGGGGCAATAGGAGGATTGGTAAGCACTAACAACACCAAGGTTGCAATGGTTAACCCTACAAAAAGCCAATGTTACCAGCGGTTATCCTCATGTTTTGAGCAATGTCCTCCTGCACCAGCTCGGGGTTGGGGGCTTTGTAAATAGTAATATCTTTTATGTCTCTCTGGTGATATTGAACGGGAACACCATCAATGGCAATGCTTATTGTGGAGTCTATCATGCTTAAAACACGACCTTCCACCGCTAATGTTTCTGTAATTTGTACTCTCGCATAGGAAACATAGGTAGACTTATCCTTTAGCGAGTCAATTGTCCCGCAGGCTGAAAGTAGGATTAAAGAAAGTAAAATAAAGGAAGGCAAAGCAAAATTCTTCATGGGAGTCGGCGTATAATCTGGTAGTTTAAATCGTAAAGTATTGCTCCTATCTTGCAAATCGTTGTTACCTATGGGGCCACTGGGGTCTTTTAAATAGGAAGTTTAATTGTTGAATACTCGCATGGTGGCATGTTTGCAAGGGTGCTCTTTGGCAGAGTCAGGACTCACGCATTCGAGATTATCGGTGCAGGCTAGGCGAGGTATGCCAGCAGGGTCTAGTAAAAGTCTGGGAAAGCAATCTTCGTCTCCTTCACATTCGACATAATTATTGAGGTGATCCCAGTTTTCGCCAGAAATGTCTTTGATTTTTAGAGTATCATCTTCAAGCACCAACCAGCGCATTAAATAGGCTCGGTGCTTAATGGAGGAAAGCTTAAGGAAATAATAAGGTTCTGAATACTCCTCAATTTCCACTAACTCCACATTGTGGTATTGCTTCGCACTAATGGACTTAAAGTGCTCTAGAATCTCTGCTTTACTGAGAAGTAAGTTTAGCTCAGAATTTTCGATGCTTGCCACAGCAAGTGAATTATTGCTTGGAAGATCAAGTGATAGACTAATCAGCAGAAAGAAAAAGGATAGAAATTGAAACATCGAATTTAGGTTTAGCCTGAAAATTAGTTAATAAAATTAAAACCCTCTTTTTTAGTTAGTTGAAATGTGCTTTTTCTAAGGTTTTATAGTGAATGATTTTTCAACTCAGGATGCGCTTTTATTTCTGTTAACCTGCGAGCTGGCATTGCAAAATCATAATTTTAAGATATGCTGAAAATTATTTGCTCTTATCAGCGGCTTTGGCTTTTAGTTCACTCATTTCCTTTAAAAATTCCTGTATATAAAAAGGTATAGTATCATACATCAATAGTTTTCGATTGGAGTCGATTAACATATAAGTGGGAAATCCTTCAATATTGAGGTCGTCTTTAATTTCCTTGGTCAATTTACCACTTTCCCATTCTATGGCAAACTTCTCTTTGAACTCGTCCATGCCTTGGCGGGAATCGCCCTGATTGAGCCCGATGATGTTTATGATATCAGCGTATTCTTTGTAAATAGCTTTTATAAACGGAACTTGCTGAGTGCACCCTGCACACCAAGTGCCCCAAACGTCAATAATTAGGTAGTCTTTCCCGTTTAAAGCGGCATCGATATTTAGGCTGTCATCTGCGAAAGGGAAACTGTAGTTTGATAAAGTATCTCCAATAATAATTGGGGCTTTGAAAGGCGTAGACGATTCTTTTATTTTGATATATTGCCCGGTTTTCTCTATTTCCACCACCTCATAAGGTATGCGGTTTATAAAGAAAATACTGGTGTCCTTTAGGTTGACGGCCCCTTTTACGATACGATAGGACAATACTTTGTCGTCCAATTTACCAACCATCAGTTTGTCCCTTACATTTCGGCTGTACATTCCATCACAATTCCAGTCATTTAGACCTAAGCTCACTTTCTGACCATCGATTAAACCACGGTAGACTTTTGTGTCCATTCTTTGCGAAGCAAACCAAAACGGAACCTTTTCACGGTATGTCTTATTCTTTAATAGGCCGGGCTTTGCCCAGTTTTCCAGCCGAGCGATATCTGAACTGTCTAATTTGGGGCGAAAGAATTTTTTATACATCCCTGCCTGTGGGTTGGTGCAATTCCTCAACTTGAGTATGGCGATTCCTTCTTCCGTCACTTGTACAGGATCTCCATCATCACTAATGTCGAAATTCCCATTTTGATCTACCCAAAGCTTAGGACGCTGCGATTTATAATCTTCAACAATTACTAGTTGCACCTTGGGGATTATACCATCTTTACAGCCAGTGAAATAGGTGAAGAAATAACCCGTATCGGTGCTTGCAAAGTTTAGGGGATATTTTACTAAGCTGCCTTTCCCTCTATACTTTAAGGTGTCTGATGTAACTCGGTAAATAGGTTCAGTGCCTCTTCCACTGGGGTTTCTTACGATAGGATCCTGCTCAAAGTAAATGGTTTTAATTTCCTGTGAGAAAAGGGGGAGTGATAGAATAATTGATAGTAAGGACAGCAATAAATTTTTCATAAATTTAAGGGAGATTAGCGAAAGAAATTATAAAATTCAGCTCCTCAGGTTTTCAAATATAGTATTAACTTGTGAAAATAATATTTTAATCCGATTTAGAAGCTAATGTCAGTTCTCTAAATAAAAGGACCCTCCAGAACATTCCTAAGAAAATTTAGATTCTTACTGTATATTTAGCCCGAATTTACGGCCATTGGATACCTTGACGATTTAGTTAAAAGCTTAGCAAAGCAAATTTCCTCTAGCCTTTTGAAAACGGTTAATTTCTAATTGTTAAGATCCAATTATGAATCCATTCTCTACTTCTTATGAAAACGATACCCCCGATGATATTTTGGTGAGTCGGATTTTAGCAGGTGATAAAAGTTCGCTCAATGGATTAATCTTGAGGCATCAGCCCTTCATCTATAATATCGCTTGGAAAATGTTGGGTGATCCGATAAAGGCAGAGGACCTTACACAGGAAGCTTTACTTAAGATTATTTCCAATTTAAGTTCTTTTCAGGGCGATAGCTCCTTCCGGACTTGGGCTTATCGAATTGTTCGCAATCATTTTTTAAATGATCAGAAAAAGCCGAGTCAGCTTTTCGCGAACAACTTTGAAGATATGGGTAATATGCTTGACGCAAGTCCTAGTGTTGACTTATCTGCCGACGAGCAGGAGCAAAAAAAGGAAGAAATACGGGAAGTTCGTTTGCAGTGCCTTTCGGGGATGTTGCTTTGCCTTAATAAGGAACAGCGCCTCATTTATATTATTGGAGATATTTTCGCGGCAGATCATACTATTGGCGCGGAAATTATGGACATTAACAAAGATAATTTCCGTAAAAAGCTAAGTAATGCACGGAAACAGCTGCATAATTTTATGCTTAATAAGTGTGGTTTGGTAAACAAGGATAACCCCTGCCGCTGTAATAAAAAGGTAACGGTGGCCCTAGATGCGGGAATCATCGATGCGAAAAACCTTCTCTTCAACCGAAAGGAGTTCTCTAATTTTAAAAAATCAATAGAGGCGGATGCTAGCTATTTGGTCGATGAAGCGGAGCAACTGTATACGGAACTGCATCGCGATCACAGTTATAAATCGACTTTTGAGAAAAAGAATTTCTTGGAGTTGGTGCTGGAAAGCCCAGATTGGAGAGACCGCTTAAATCTGACTTAATTTTTTTTCCCTAAAGTGTTCACACCTGAAGTTTTTTCTTGTCTAAGTAAGAAAGAACACAATCAGGGATAATGAAGAACATTCAAAAAGTACTTATCACAGGCGGTGGTTCGGGTATCGGACTGGCCATAGCGAGTAAGTTTTTAGCACAGGGTCACCAAGTAATTATTACAGGAAGAAACTTATCGAAACTTGAGCAAGTAAAAGCTAAGCTTCCGCAGATAAGTATCTACGAAAGTGATGTTACTAAAGAAGATCAAGTACAAAAATTGGCGCAGCAACTGGAAGAAGAGTTGGGTGGTATTGATGTGCTGGTTAATAATGCTGGAATTATGTTACTAATAGATAGTGGCAATGAAGGCAATGATTTGACGAAGCAATTTGAGGAAATCGAAATTAATTTTCAGTCTCCAATACGTTTGCTGCACCACTTCTTGCCGCAGCTTAAAAAGAGTAAAAACGCCACTTTAATCAACGTTTCCTCGGGCTTAGCCTACGTTAGTTTCGCTCAAGCTCCCGTTTATTCAGCCACCAAAGCAGCCTTGCATTTTTGGACCCAAGCCATTCGGCCACAATTAAAGGCACATGCTATTAGGGTAGTGGAATTACTGCCTCCCGTGGTTGATACCAAACTCGCTAAGGACGCCGATCTCAAAGACGATAATCTTAAACCCATGCCGCCCGAAAAATTGGCGGAGCTTTTTTGGAAAGATTACAATAAAGGTAAGGAGGAAATCACCCCTGGAATTTCGAAACAATTGAAATGGCTGAGCCGCTTCGCGCCTAAGTTTATTTTCAAGCAATTAAACAAACAAGCAATTCCTCAGAAATAATATGAAAAAAATACTCGGCTATATATCAATTATTGGTATTGCAGCTTTTGCGGGAAATATGATCAACATAGGTCTTAGTTATGGTATGCACTGGCAATCTTTAGCGCCTCTTGCTTTTAGGGAATCTTTTCAGGTGGATTTCCCCCTGCTTCTAGGACCAACCACAGCGACCTTAATGCCCGCTTTTCTCGCAACGCTGTCCTTAGTTTTTCTTAGCAAAGAAAACAAAGCGGCCAGACAACACTGGTTGATCGCCTTAGTGGCTTTACTCCTTATTAACATTCAAACCTTAGCCTATCATTTGCCTATGAATTTGGATTTTATGGAAATAGAGTTTAACGCAACAGAACTAAGTGCGAAGCTAAACGGCTGGTTATTTTTCCATTGGCTTCGTATAGCGGTGGTTATTGTAGCGGCGGTTCAGGCAATTATAGCTTTTCAAAAACAAACAATAAACAATTAAAATTCAAAAGCAAAAATGGACAATTTTATTATCATCAATGTACAAGCAATTATTGGGACCATTAGTATTATTCTCGGTTTCAACTGGTGGATTAAACCCCGTCTGGCTCATCTTTCAGTTGAAATGGCCGTATTACCATTGGTGTTCTTAAACACCTTTCGTTATTTAGGTTTATCCTTTATGGCTAAGGAGCAGTTTTACGATGGTTTCCCTAGTGAGTTCTTAAATACGGTAGGAATTTGGGATATGAGTACCGCTATTTTGGCCATAATTGCCGCCGTTGCCATAAAAGGAAAATGGAAATTAGCATTACCCTTGGTCTGGTTGTTTAACATTGTAGGCATGACCGATTTATTAACGGCCTTTCCTCAGTTTTTTGGTTTAGAATTATATAACCACGATTTAGGCTTTATCTGGCTTATGTTTATTACTTACGGATTAACCACATTTTTAAGTCATATCTTCATATTTATAAGACTGATTAAAAACCTACAAAAAAACAAGTAAAATGAATGGAAAAGTCAACTTTTGGAGTTATGTAACGGTATTGTTATTATTAGTTTTTAGTGTCGAAGCGCAGGAAATTTACCCTGGCAAAGCCAAGCAAGTTGAGGAGGATATATCCGCTGATTTCCCTTTTGAATCTAAGTTTATCAATATAGGTTCGGAGAAAGTACACTATGTGGAATCTGGCCAAGGCGACCCCATTATACTTTTGCACGGTTTACCAGCCAATTTATATTTATGGCGAAATATAATTCCGAATATTGATAGCAATAAAAGGGTAATTGCCTTAGATTTTTTAGGATTTGGAAAATCCAGTTTCCCTGCTGACAGCAATGTTTCTGTAGAAGTGCAATATAAAATGCTCTGCGCTTTCATTGCCGCCAAGAAACTTAAAAACGTCACTCTTTTTATACAAGATATCGGGTCAATTGCTGGCATGCTTTACGCGATACGTGAGCCACAAAATGTGAAAGGAATAGCATTATTCGAGGCTCCATTTATGCCAGCGGAAATAATGTATGATCAATTGCCTTTTAGTTTTAGGGCTTTTATGCGCCTTACGCGGAAACAAAAGAGTAATGATCGGTTAATGGTCAAGAGGAACTTCGCAGGTAAAAAATTGGCGGTCAATTTTTTTACGGGTCGAAAATTACCAAAGGAAGCATATGTATTTTACACCTCACCTTGGGATGAAGAAAAAAGAAGATATGCCATTACACACGGTCCAGATCCCGCAGTACTTTCGTATACAAAAGGTAAAGGGAGCAGTGAGTTTGCAAGCTTGTTAGATACCATTTCAACCGGTATGCGCAACACCCAAATTCCGATACTCTACTTTTATGCAAAGAAGGGCTTGGTGAATAGAGAGGATGCGGTGCGCTATGCAATGGACAATTTTAAGAATGCCGATTTTGTGTTTTTAGGAAAAGGCAAGCACTTTCTTACAGAAAGTCATCCCAGGCAGATGAGTAGGAAGTTTAACCTCTGGTACGAGAAATTGTAATGGCCAGAAAGTTGGGGAAATAGCAGTTCGCGCAGAAAGCGGCTTGGGTTTAAATCCAAGCCGCTTATTTAGTTTTAGCAGGAAATAGCAGCTTAGTAGGGTTTTTTAAGCTTTATTGAGTTTTCTGTGCTGTTGCCAAAATTGAATCATCTTTGCGTGATGGACCGAAATCTTTGGTTCAGCGCTTACGACCCAATCAATAATCTAATGTTTAGACATCAAGGCAAAAGCCGCACTTTGAAGCAGAATTTACAGATTGCCACGGTTTTATCTTTCGTTGCGGGCATTGTAAATGTAAGTGGTTTTTTAGCTTTTAAACAGTTAACAACTAATGTGACCGGCCATTTTGCGCTATTTATAAATGATGTGGCTGATTTTGATTTTTGGAAAGGGACTATTTACTTCCTCTATATTTTCTCATTCCTTTTTGGCTCTTTTTTTTCGAGCTTTTTAATTGAGCGCTATCGGGCTTCCAAACAGCTCAATGTTTTTGTTCTTCCCACCCTTTTGGAAGCTTTGATCTTAATTTCGATTGCGCTGTTTAGTAATTTTAATCTGATAGAATCTCCGGACCTTATCGTCTGCCTTCTTCTTTTTGCCATGGGCTTGCAAAATTCTTTTGTAACCACAATTTCTAAGGCCATCGTGCGAACCACCCATTTAACGGGGCTTTTCACCGATTTAGGAATTGATATTTCGCAATTATTTTTCCCCAAACGACACCCTTACAGGGAGAAACTGAAAGCAAATATTAAACTACGGATTTTTATAATCGCCTCGTTTTTTGCAGGCGGTTTACTGGGTGGCTTACTCTATTCACGCCTCAACTTCGAGTTAAACACTTTGGGAATTGCGGCCTTTATTTTACTAGGCAGCCTGATTTATGATGATTTGAGATATAAGTTTATCAAAATTAAAAGAAAACATAAACACGAACGAAAAAAGTTAGCATTTTGAATTCTAAAAAAGCCTTATATTTTTTCGCAAATTTGGAGATGGATTTTCAGTTAGTTTTATTTTTCAGACTGAATTAGGGGATTAAACCCAATTCTTTTAGATCACCTTTAAAGCCTTTTGATGGCAAAAAGATTTCTCGCCAAAGAAAATACCAATATTAAAATTTCACGGTCGCGTTTTCTCGGAGGTATTGCGATAGCTTGAGCTTTTCCTTTTGCTTGATACTCTTTCTTGTGCTTGTGTAGAGAGTCTTTCAGGCTATTATAGATTATACTATCCGATACCATGTAGTTTCTCGTTCGGATTAGACTTTGTAGTTTGCTTCATAAGGCCTTTTTTATTTCCAGCTAATTTTTAATTTTTTAGTTATTTTCGTCACTTTGACATAAACCGAAATCTTTAATTAATCTGCTTATGCGTTTATTTTTATCCTTAGCCTTAGTGCTCATCTTTTCAGTTACTGGCTCTGCTGCCCATATTCTTGGTGGCAGTATTACCTGGGAAAGAACTTCCCCCAATCAATATGTATTTACCTTGGAGTTAATAGGTGACTGTAACCCTTTACTGGCCTCTGGTCAGTCTACTGTGAGTATTGTTGGCCCTTTTGGCTCTATTCAACTCAATTTAGATACCTCTTTAGGTGGCTCCTACAATCTTGGCAATTGTTATACTGGCAATTGTGCTGCGGGTGCCGGCTTTGAAAGCCTAATTTATACCTCAAGCCCTGTTACTCTTAGTGGTCCCATTCCGGCAACAGGCTGGGAGTTTTTTTATTCATGGTGCTGTTATAGAACACTTACTGAGAATACCTCTTCTTCAGCTGTTTATGTATCTAGCATAATGTACCCGAACGCGCAGGGAGGGATGCCTAGTCAGAGTACTTCTCATGAATCTACTTCGGTAATTGGAATTAACGGGATAGGCAAAGAAAGCTTCGACTTAGGTGCTTACTCCATTGGCACTGCTGATTCAGTAGTTACGATTTTGGCTAACCCCAAGACCAATGCCAATACACCCCTTATTTGGTCGACTGGTTATAGTGCTCAATTCCCTTTGCCAGATGCTACCGAATCTCCACTAAATGGTGCCTTTTATTATAACCAAAGAACAGGCATAGCAAGCACCGATATTAATGATGTGCAAGCCATGGATAAAACCTATGTGCTAGGGGTTGATCACCTTTTTTATTCCGAGGGTGTATTAGTGGCGAAGATTCATAAAAATATTCCTGTTTTTTCTAGCCCCGATACGGTTAATACTCCCGCTCCTACACTGAGTGTGCAAGAAGGTTCCGATACCATTACCTATCAAAGAGGAATGGTTCCGCCTAGCTTTAGGATCGCCCCTGGTCAGAACTTCAGCTTAACATTTAGGGCTGTTGATGTGGGTGACACTCTTTTATGCGATGTGAAAAGTATTTTATTAGATACTGCTCGTTCAAGTGCGATGGGTTGGAGTGACTTTAATAACCTTAATGTAACTTACGTAAATAGCACGAATAGTGCGACTACGGCTCACTATGCCGAAGTTCAAGTTCAAATTACAGCAGATTTAGACAATTACAAAGAAGGCCGTTCTGTGGTTAACTTCAGGGTGCAGGATTTTAGCTGTCCCAATAATGTGACTATCATGCCAGTAGAGCTGTTTTTTGAGCCATCGGTAGCCATCGCCAAACCTAGCCAAAGTGATACAATTACTTATTGTCCTCCCTTTACGGACAGCATCTTTGCCTCGTCCTTTAATAATGGTGCTTATTGGAGTCCGGGCAGCTTAGTAAGTGATTCTGCTGCCCCAGTTATAACCTATAATAGTAGTAATTCCGCCTGGATTTATCTAAAAGACACTCTTGCTAATGGCATAATGGACTCTATTTTTATTCAGCCTGTTTTAGGTTCTGTTACTATTGGGAAAGGTGGCAGCGACTTACAACTTTTTGACTCAGTAGGCTTAAGTACTTATACTTGGCGCTTAAACGGGCTCAACTTTTTAAGTAATTCTTCCACCTTAACAAGGCCTTTAAATGGGGTTTACGATTTATTTGGCGAAGCCCAAGGGTGCAACTACCTAACCGACACCTTAAATCTATTAGGCGGTCCTTTTGGCTTAACTTTTAGCCCCACTAACTATGCGGTGTTGCCTAATAAGCAACAATTGGATAGTGTTTATGGAATGCAGTTTAGCGTGAGTAATGGCAATTTAGTGACCGAGAATTTTCGTTTAAATGAAGTTTACCTTTACGGGATAAGTAGCAGCCTTAATAAGAATAGCTTTAGCAATGCAACCTTAAAAGTTTTTGATGCTAATGCTGTTGAAATTTACTCACGAAGAGTGCCTTTGCAAGCAGCCAGCCCCTCGGTAGTTGTGTCTCCTCAAATTATTTTGACCGAAGGGCAAGACTATTACCTTACGGTGAGTAGCGATTCTAATAGTTACTATAGTATGTACCAAAGTCCAGCAGTTCCCTATCAAATAGGAGGCTTGACTTCCCTTAGTGGGATGGTGGAAGTAAAGGGCATTTATAGAGGAATTGACACCAGTCATGTCCCTAATCTTGGTGCTAGCAAAATGCCCGCCATGGCCCTAAGCTTCACTAGTACAATTGGTCTTTCCGAGCAGATGGAAACTGGCTTTAGTGTGTATCCTAATCCGGTGCAAGATTGGCTGGAAATTTCTTTGGGAAATAACGGCGAGAAGGAGTTTGTCTTATACAATCTGCAGGGGCAAAGGCTCATGCATTTTAAACTCAGTGGCGGGCATGAGAGAGTGGACGTATCGAATTTAGCGAAAGGGGCTTATCTCCTCAAGAGCGGGGATAGGCAAGTCAGGTTCATTAAAAATTAATAAATGTAAGGGGCAGTTTTTGAACTGCTCCTTTTTTAGCGTACCTATATTAAACCAATATAAATGGAAACAATATTGGCGTTACCTCTATTGTTCTTCAAGTTGAATTCAAGTTAAGAGTACGACCTCACTTAAGTTTTGAGAATATGCCCTTGGGCGAGAGAAAAGGTAGAGACCTGATTTCGACCTAATATTATAGCCTCAGATTTTCAATAAAAGGAAAAGACTAGTTTGGACCGTGCAGCTGTAGCGGGCTACAGCAAATAAGCTAGATGCATGATTTTCGCCTTTATTGGAAAAAACTTGTAAACCTCTTCTAAAAAGGAGTTTTTGGCGCCTTAGCCCTTCGCGATAGCCCGCTATTGCTACAGTGCTTCGGCTTAAAACCCACTATTTATAAGAGGTCTGAGGCCTACTTTTACATCGAACTCAGGTTTCTAGGGAATAAGTAGGGAGGATCGTTTATTTAAAACTCCAAAACACTTTTTTCACTTTCCATTTACCGTTTTCTTTTTCAAGGGTGATGTACTCATTCCAACGTGCTACATCGGTGCCGGTTTCCAGTAAAACGGTAGCTACATTCTCTTCAATGCCGGTTACGGTAATTATGTTTTCTTGAAGTTCGGGGGCGATTTGGGTTTGACCCTGCATAAGACGCTTTAGGTCTTGCGCATTTTGACGTTCACTTAATTTTCCGTCGTGGTTTAAGCCCTGATTGGTAAAGTCTTTGTGTAAGACACTTATCATTTCTTGGTAGTCACCTTCGTGGTAGTTTTCGATATAGGTGCGCACCGTATTTTCTAAAGTGGTACCTGGTTCACCATCTTCAGCAGCAGAGATGATGTAAATGGGAAGTTGAATTTCTTCGTTGCCAGGGTGGTTTGCTAAAACGCTACTGCTAATACTTAATCCGGCAGCAAGGGCTAAAAATGTTAACTTTTTCATGATGTTTTTATGTTTGTTTTCGTTTGGCTAAAGTAGATAAGGTGCTGGTAGAGAGTTGTTAAAGAAAGCTTAAAGCCTTTTAAGTGGTAGGGGCTAGTCGGTGAATGGTGGACTAGAAAGGTTAAAACGTAAGCTCGATTATAAGTTATAGCTTCAGATTTTCACATTTATCTTAGCCTTTAACAATGGCAGGCTATAGCTTTGCGGTTTCAGCTCGAATCTATTGATTTACATGGGGCCTAGATGCCTAATTTCAGCTTGAAATCAGGTTTTTAGAATGCGCTAATTCTCGCAGAGTTTTCCGTTTGATAGGATAATCATGGCTACTTTTACTGCTTCCAATCTTTGCTTTTCAGGAGTATTCAGTTGCTCGGACAGTAAAGACAATATAATTTTTGTAATCTCGCTTTCATGGAAAAAGACGACCAAGCTAAAAAAGAGCAAATCAACAATCCTTTACATGGAGTTAAACTGGTGGATATCTTAGAAAGTTTGGTGGAAAGCTTGGGCTGGGAGGATCTTTCCATGCGAATCAATATAAATTGTTTTAAGAGTAATCCTTCTATTAAATCGAGCCTTAAGTTTTTGAGAAGAACCCCTTGGGCGAGAGAAAAGGTAGAGCGCTTATACCTAAAAATAGAAGGAAAAAAAGATAAGTAGACATCAAAAAAGATGGTCCTTGCAGACAGCCTTCTTTAAACCTGATTTTATATCGAACTCAAGTTTGTAGATAAGGGACAGTTTGGTTTTGACCAGCGTAAGACTTATTAGGTCTTGCATATTTGGACCTTCACTTAATTCACAGTCACGTATAAAGATAGGTTTTTTGGTGGAGCGGTCCATGAGTTTTAGACCGTGGCTCGTACCAGGGATAGTAGTGAAAAGCCCGCAAATTAGGAGCCTGCTTTTTTTGCCACGAGGAGGCGGAAGCCACCGCAGGGCTTAAAAAAGCGGTGAGTAGGTGAGGACTTGAAACGGATAGCCCGGCTGGTACCCAAAAAAAATCCCTCGCAAAGGAGGGATTAGTATTAAAAAAGATTAGGAATTAATTGGGCTTATCGGCCTTCAGTTCTTTGGTGCTTTCCGCCTGATTGCTTCTGGGAATGCTGCATTGGTTGCCCGCGCAGCCGGTATTAGTTAGGGCTTGGAGCATTAGAAAAAAGGCAAAACCAGCCACTAATCCGTTTTCGTCGCGGTAGGCGCTGTAGGCAATGGCTAGGCCAATTCCCAATCTTATCCAACGACTGAAACTCCAGGAAGTGCGGAAAACGGTGCTTACTACTTGCTCTTTATAATTCATAAAAAATGGGGTGCCCAAAAGGGGAAGCCGCGAATTTAAACTTTTTGCGCTTGCATGTAATTTACATTCAACCAAGAGCCGGCATTATAGCATTCTAGACCTTGGGCGCTTAAAAATTGCTCGGCCATTCCGCTGCGACCACCGCTGGCGCAAACTAGAATTAAGGGCATTGTTAAAGCTTTAACATCGTCGATGCGATGGGTAATTTCATCGAGGGGAATATTAACCGACTCGGCTACATTGCCTCCCATAAACTCGCCGCGTGAGCGTACATCTACTACTGTGCCTTTGCCGGCATTAATTAGATCTTGAATATTCATTTTTCTTTCTTTTTAGCATCCAACATGCTTAAAGCAATGCCACCCATTAAGGCGCCGTAAAGGCTAGAGTTTAGAGGGTCTCCCGTTATAGTGCAGCCATCTACACAGCCAATTTGTTGGTAGTAGATATAGCCTGCCAATAAACCTATTGCGGTTCCAATAAAGGCGAATTTGTTGCTTGTTATGAAGGACTTAATCATTTGTTTTTCTAGACCGCAAAGATGTTGGGATTGTAAATATTGGGCGGTGACATGAATTACGTTCGACTCAGTTTTTTTCGTCTTTCGCAAATCTACTTTAAAGATTTGGACGTATATAAGCAAAACCAAATGTATATGCCAAAAAAGAAGGGGGTAAAAGTTTGGGGCTTATTGTGGGTGCTAATGCTGGCATTAGTTACTTTTCAATTGTGGGCCTTAAAAGTGAAATGGCCTTCGCAAAATGTTAATTTAGAGTTTGTTACTCTCTCCTTGTCCTTACTATTATTTCTTTTACTGTGGCGAAGTTGGCAGGTGTTAAGTTTGCTGGAAAAGAATTTCACCGAGCCCATTAGTCCAATTTACCGCAGCGTTTGGCCCCTTTCTAATTTAGTTTCTAGCTGGAATAATCACGCTCGTAGGCAGATGCGTTTGCAGGAAAAATTGATTTCAGAACGCGATGATGCCTTAAATGAAGCCAAGGGTAAAGCGCGATTTTTGGCCAATATGAGTCATGAAATCAGAACCCCTTTAAACGGCATAAATGGCACCTTGCATTTAATGCGCAATACAGACTTAAGTAAGGAACAGCTTGATTTAGTAGAAATTAGTGAGCATTCTTCCAACCACTTGCTCAATGTGGTGAATATGATTTTGGATTATTCAAAACTTAATGCGGGTGGAATGCAGTTGAATGAGGAGCCTCTTAATTTAGAGCAAGAATTACGCTATCTTCTGGAAATGTTTCGCTTTAAAGCGCGGGAAAAAAGTATTCGTTTGATTTATAATTTTCGCACTTCAGAAGAAAACTCACCTTGGTACTTTGTAGATAGTATGCGCTTGCAGCAGGTTCTAATTAATCTTTTAAATAATGCCTTAAAATTTACCGAAAGGGGAGAGGTAACTCTGGATGTAAAGGTGGAACACTGGCATGAAATGGATTTAGATCGTCTAATGTTTAGCATTAAAGACACGGGCGTGGGTATCGACAAAGACAATCAGGATAAACTATTCACCGCCTTTGAGCAAGGAGGGGAAGAGGTTACCCGAAAATACGGTGGGACGGGTTTAGGCTTAGCGATCTCTCAAGCTTTGGTGCAACTAATGGGCGGTGAGATTCGTCTTGTTTCCGATAAAAATTTAGGTTCTTGTTTTTACTTCACTATTCCTTTGCGCAAGGCGAAAGCTCCTTTTGCGAGTAAACATAAGAGATGGGATGAAGTAGATTTAAAAGAAGAGGGCTTTAATGTTTTAGTGGCAGAAGATAATGCAGTAAATCAGCAGGTTGTGAAGCTGATGCTACAACGCTTGCAAGTAGCAGTAACCATAGCTAACAATGGACAGGAGGCTTTGCGTCTTTTTGAAAAAGAGGATTACGATCTTATTTTAATGGACTTGCAGATGCCGGTGCTAGATGGTTATGCTGCTACCCGTGCTATTCATGCCAGTCCTAAATTTCATGCGAGACCTTTGCCCATTATCGCCTTAACCGCAAGTGCTCCTGATGAGGTGAAGAGCAAAGTGCTGGATGCGGGTATGGACGATTTTATTATGAAGCCTTTTAAGCCACAGGATTTGGAACTTATTTTGAAACGCTTTAGTAGAAGTATATAAATGAATTCTGCTTTATGCCTAAAGATGCTAAGTTTGTAAAAAATACCAGCATGCGTAAACTAGCCTTTTTCCTTTTCCCTTTAGCAATTATAGCTTGTAAAAATGATGCACCGACCACCGAGACCGAGACCGCAGCGCAGCAAAGTTCTGCGGGTATTAGTGTTCCTGAGGGTTTTAAGGCGGAAATTTATGCCGATAACTTAGGTTCGGGAAGGCATTTGGCCATTGGAAAAGCGGGTGATATTTATGCTCGATTAGCGGTAGCTGAAAAAGGAAAATCCATTGTAGCCATGCGCGATACCAATGCAGACGGTAAGGTGGATGTTACCGAGTATTTTGAAGAAATTGCCGGCGGCACAGGCATCAAGGTGCACAATAATTACTTGTATTTTAGTACGAACGAACAGGTTTTTCGTCGCGCCTTTAAGGGTAATGAATTGGTTCCTTCCGGCGAACGCGAATTGGTTTTAACCTTGCCGAGTCAAAATCAGCATGCCGCCAAACCATTGGCTTTTGATGGGCAAGATAGTATGTATGTAACCATTGGCGCACCTTCTAATGCTTGTCAAGATCCCGATCGTCAGCCAGGAGTATTCGGTCAAGACCCCTGTCCGCTTTTGGAAACATCGGGAGGAATTTGGAAATTTAGTGCCAGTACCTTAAACCAAACTTTCGCCGATGGAAAGCGCTACGCTACGGGCATAAGACATGCGGTGGGAATCACTTATAATACCAAAGATCAAAAGCTCTACGCTATGCAGCATGGGCGAGACCAATTGCATGAATTTTGGCCAGACATGTACAGTGAAAAAGAAAGTTCGGAGCAACCTGGGGAAGAGTTTTTGAGAATAGAGCCCGATTCTGATTTCGGCTGGCCCTATTGCTATTTCGATTGGAAGAAACGCACTAAATTACTCAATCCCGAATATGGTGGTAATAGCGATAGCATTGGTCGCTGCGTAGGTGTTGATTATCCTTTGTTGGCTTTTCCAGGACACTGGGCGCCCAATGCGCTTGAGTTTTACCTAGGCAATCAATTTCCAGTAAGCTATAAGGGAGGTGCTTTTATCGCCTTTCACGGCAGTTGGAATCGGGCGCCCTTTCCACAGCAAGGCTACCGGGTGGTCTTTGTGCCTTTCTCAGGTAATGACCCGATAAGTGGGTATACCAGTTTTGCCACGGGTTTTGCGGGTGTAAGTGACGATCCGAGTTCGCCGGCAGATGCGAAGTACCGCCCCTGCGGTTTAGCGGTAGATAAAGCGGGAGCACTATACATTATTGATTCGCAAAAAGGTAGAGTGTGGCGAATTACTTACACAGGTTAAAAGGATCTAAAAAATAGATAAATTAAACTGAAGGCACTGAGAAATACAATGCCGGCATAGCTTAAGATTTGCATCACTAATTTGGGTCGGGCCGCCTCTTCGGGCAGATTACTCACCAATTGGAAGTTTACGATAGCGATGATGGGTGCAATCACAAAGCTTATACTGGTAGCAATATCTACGAGCGATTTAAGCGAGGAGCCAAAGAAATAATAAATTGCTAAAGCGCCGCCTCCTATCACCAATAAGAGGAAAGAGTAAAGCTTGGAATTGGCCTGACTAAGACCTTCCTTATTTTGCAGAAGTACAATTACTCGTCTTCCTGCGCGGGCATATCCGTCAAATACTGCAATGCAGGTGCCAAACATAATGCTAAAAGCAGATGCGGCAATAAGAAGTTCGCTCCAATCGCCAATGTTTTCGGTGTATAAGGAAATGATGTCATTGGCAAAGCCCGCCGAGCTGGCAGACAAGCTTTGTCCCGTTCCGTAGACTAAAAAGGCGCCTAAAACTAAAAAGCAAGGCGCCAAAAAAGCACTCAACCAATAGCCAAATCTAAACTCGTTAAGGGTTTCTTTTAAACTAGGACGGTAGCCGCTTTCTTTAGCGCGGGCAATGGTCCATAAACTAGACCAAGCCGATAAGTCTACTGCAGTGGGCATCCAGCCCATTAAAGCGATTAAAAACAGAAACCCAGGCCCAGAAGGATCGAGAACCTCCGTGCTAAAGAAGCTAAAGTCGCTACTTTTCGGTCCTTGCCATATGCTTATAAAAAAGGCACTAAGGGTAGAAATTAAAAGCACGGAGCCGATTACTTTTATCAGCCGGTCGAGGATTTTATAACGACCAATAAGTAAGATCGCGATGCACAGAATAAAGACTAAGGCGGTGGTGATTTTAATACTAAAGAGTTTTTCTAAGCCAAAAAGTTGATGCATAAAGCCCGCAGTTACTGCTCCCACGGCAGCACTTACAAAAAACATCGAGGCCACTGTGATCCCTATATAAAGCCAAAGCATCCAGAGACCTTTGCGCTTATAGCCATCAATTAGCGATTCACCGGTAGCGCAGGCATAGCGTGCTCCGTATTCGAAGAAGGGGTACTTTAAAACATTGGCTAAAATTACGGCCCATAAAAGCCCAAAGCCATAATCTGCTCCAGCACGGGTACTTTGCACCAAGTGGCTTACTCCAATGGCGGTGCTAGCAAAAAGAATTCCTGGACCAAGGGATTTTAAGAATTTGTTCATCTTGTAAATTAACGAAGGAGTAAATATAAATCTGCGGCTATAATTTTAGGCCAAACTCAGGTTATAAGGGACCAAATAAGTGAATATATTTGCCCTCTCTCAAAAAATGCAAGATGTCTGAAAAAATTTTAGTTCTCGGCTCATCCGGCCAGATTGGTACCGACTTAGTTGAAACCCTGCGTGACAATTACGGAGCGGATAATGTAATCGCTTCCGATCTACGTCAGCCCTCAGCCGAGCGCCTTGCCCAAGGCCCTTTTGAAACCCTCAATGCCCTGGATGCCAAGGCCGCTTTCGACATTATTAAGAAGCACAATGTTACCCAAGTTTATCATTTAGTAGCCATGCTTTCGGCCACCGCCGAAAAAATGCCCTTGAAAGGTTGGGATCTCAATATGCAAAGCCTTTTCAATTTCTTGGAAATGGCGCGCGAAAAGCATTTTAATAAAATGTACTGGCCTAGTTCTATCGCCGCTTTTGGCCCTAATACTCCCCGTGACAATACCCCGCAATTAACGGTTATGGACCCTGGTACAGTTTATGGCATCAGCAAACTAGCTGGCGAACTATGGTGCGAATATTATTTTAAAAAATATGGAGTCGATACCCGTGGCTTGCGTTATCCTGGACTAATCTCCTATAAAACAGAGCCTGGTGGTGGTACGACCGATTATGCGGTTGATATTTTCCACAAGGCAGCGAAAGATCAAGATTACACCTGCTATTTAGGGGCCGATTCTAGTTTACCCATGATGTATATGCCCGACGCTATAAAGGCGACAATCGGCATAATGGAAGCGCCCGCCGAGCAAGTTAAAATTAGAACCTCTTATAATGTAGGCGCTTTTAGCTTTAATCCTGAAGAATTGGCGGCCGCGATTCGCAGGGAAAAGCCTAATTTTAAGATGGATTATAATATAGATTCTCGCAATGAAATTGCTAAAGGCTGGCCTTCCAGTATCGACGATTCGGTAGCGCGCGAGCATTGGAATTGGCAACCCGACTTTAGTCTAGAGGCAATGGTCAAGGATATGTTGAAAAATTTGGCGTAAAAACTTAAGGGCTTTTTAGAGTTTAGGGTAGCTGGTATATTACTATGAACTCACCTTATTTACTCAAATAAATATCCAATCTTAAATTAACAGAACCCCCCATGGTATCGGCAGAGTAGTCCGTGCTTACCATCATGCTGTTGGCCGTTCTATTGCTTACCTGGTAAGTGGTTAAGCCGTTTTCGGGGTCATCAATGCTGAAGCTAGTTTCGTTGATAACATCAAAGCTTCCTCCGCCTGAAACATTTATGGGATACTGATTGGTTTGTCCAAAAATTGTTACCTCCATCGTGCTGTTTACTAAGTAAGTGGAAGTAGTGGTATTAGATTCAAATAAGTAGGACCCACTGGTGTTTTTTCCCGTACCCTGCAGGGGGATGTTCCCAATATTGGTGCTTATGGTGCCATCGTAATCGGCCCGACTTACTTCAAAGCTGCCCTTTAAGAAGCTGGCTAAACTAGCGGCAGTGTTGGTGTTAGTGTCATCATCTTTCTTACAAGAAGAGAGGAGGCTTAGGGAAAGGACTAATAATCCTAATCGAAAGGCAGTTTTCATGATGGGAAATATTAAGGCAGTTTATGAAGCTGAGCCCGATGTAAAATTAGGCCTTAGGCTTCTTGTAAATACTTATGGGCTTTGTAACTAGTCTTTTGTTAAATATAAATTTAAAACTAAGCTTGCATTGCCGCCTAGTGTATCTAGGTCGTAGCCCCTACTAAGCACCATGCTATTTTCAGTCCTGGAGCTAACCTCATAAGTAGTGGAGCCAGTAATTGCATCATTTATACTAAAGCTAGTTTCATCTAGGATTTGAAAGGTTCCTGCTCCGCCAAAGTACAGGGGATAACTATCTGAACCTACTTCCATATTAGTACTTAATAGGTAGGTGGTGGTTTTGGTAAAAGACTCAAAAAGAAAAGAACCACTAGTACTGGTGCCAGTTCCATTAGCTGGCACGGTGCCTAAAGCAGTGCTTAAACTTCCATTGTAGTCTGTGCGTGTAATGTTGAAGTTACCTTTTAAAAAGGTCGATAATGTCGGCGTCGTATCATTGCTGTCCTCTTCTTTTTTACAAAATGATAATAAGCTGATGGATAGAATTAAAAGGCCTAAACGAGTTACAGTTTTCATAAAAAAATTTGTAGCGCCAAGATACTTAATCAGACGATTGTTCCTCCTTTTTTAAATTCCAAAACAGTAATTTCTGGCCAAATACCAACTCTACCTGGGAAAGCTAAAAAACCAAAACCGCGATTTACGTACAGATATTTCCCCATTTCTTCGTATAAACCTGCCCATTTGGGATAGCGATATTTTACTGGACTCCATTTAATCCAGCCCGGAATTTCGATGCCAAATTGCATTCCATGGGTATGTCCACTTAAGGTAAGCGACATTTTCTTGGGGTAATTCTTTACCACTGCATCAAAATGCGAGGGATCATGCGAAAGCAGCACGTGAAAGTCATTCGCGCTGGTATCGGCCGTCGCTTTATCTAAATCGCCATGTTGCACAAAACCACCTGTTCCCCAGTTCTCTACGCCTACTAAACGGAAGCTTTCTCCGTCTTTTTCAATCAAGCGATTTTCATTGCGTAAAAGGTCGAAACCAATTTCTTGGTGGGTGCGGTAAAGCTTCTGCATATTGGCCTCTTTCGCTTCCGCAGATGGCCAAGTAATATAATCGCCGTAATCGTGGTTACCCAAGATGGAATACTTACCCATTGGCGCTTTTAGCTTAGAAAAAACCTGCTTCCAAGGTTCCATCTCGTCCGCTGTATTGTTTACTAAGTCGCCCGTGAAAACAATCATATCACTTTCCTGTTCATTTATCAGGTCGATACCATACGCGATCTTCTCGGCATTGTCGAAGCTACCACTGTGCACATCCGAAATTTGTGTGAGGGTAAATCCTTCAAAAGCCGCCGGTAAATCGGGGAAGTAAAGGGTTTTCCTGAGAACTTTATAATTGTACTTGCCTTTGATAACACCGTAGAGAATTCCCGCAAAGGGAATTACCGCTATTCCGAGAGCAATCTGACTGACAAACTTCCGGCGCGAAGGGAGGAAAGTGTCGGAATCGGAACCCGAAAACTGTCCTGCAACGCCTACTAACATGCGGGTCACATCTTCCGTAAGGAGGAAAAGGCTTATTATTAATTTGGGAACAAATAAGAGTACGAAGCTGGCCATTACCACTTTAAAAACAGGGTTTTGCGGACCAGAACTACGGTCGAAATTTAAAATGGTATAGAGTACCAAAATTAGAAAGATAACCGAAACAATCCAGTAGCCGTAACGAATCCAAACTTGGTCGCGCGACAAGGTTTTAAAAGCTTGATAGGCGTAAATGTCTACCAGACTAAGTAAAACGAGGGGTAATAAGATTCTGAATAACACGTGTTGATTTTTAGGAATAAACCGCTTGCTGCGGAAATTGTGCACGACGGCGAAATTAAAGTATTAATCTTTAAACCTGAGTTCGACGTAAAATTAGGCCTCAGACTTCTTATAAATAGTGGGTTTTAGGGTAGATAGCTTTTGCAATGGGCGAGATGGTATTTGAAATGGCAGAATTAAATCAAGCAGATAAGCAGAGTATTTATGGACCGTAGTATTCTCAGTGCTATTTAAGCTATTCATCCCTTTCTCGATAGCTTATTAATCTTATTTTCGTGCTTCATAAAAAAGTCTATGTCTAAGCCCACATTATATTTACTCGACGCCTTTGCGCTAATCTATCGCTCTTATTTCGCTTTCATCAATAACCCGCGGATCAACTCGAACGGATTAGATACTTCGGCGATTTTTGGTTTTACGACCACCTTGCTTGAGATTTTAGAAAAGAAGAATCCTTCGCATATCGCGATTGTATATGATACCAGTGCGCCCACAGTGCGACATATTGAATATGATTTATACAAAGCACAGCGCGAGGAAACCCCAGAAGGTATAAAAGTGGCTTTTCCTTATATCCGCAAAATGGCGGAAGCCTTTAATATTCCTTTTTTAGGGGTAGATGGCTATGAAGCCGACGATGTTATTGGTACCCTCGCCAAGCAGGCGGAGAAAGAGGGTTACGAGGTATTTATGATGACGCCCGATAAGGATTTCGGGCAGTTGGTTAGCGAGAATATTTTCATGTATCGTCCCGGCCGCAGCGGCAATCCTGCCGAAGTATGGGGTATTGAGGAGATTAAGGCCAAATTTGATATTGATAATGTAGACCAAGTGGTAGACTATTTGGGCATGATGGGTGATGCGGTGGATAATATTCCCGGCATTCCGGGAGTAGGTCCGAAAACGGCATCGAAGCTTTTAAAACAGTACGGCTCCATGGAAGGCATGTATGAGAAGGCCGATGAGATTAAAGGGAAATTAGGCGAGAAAATTCGCGATAATAAGGAGCAAGCGCTACTATCTAAAAAGTTAGCACGCATTATTATAGATGTGCCCATACAATTTGAAGAGTCGAGTTTTAAAAAGGATCCAGCGGATGTGGAAAAGATCCAAGAGCTCTTTAAGGAGCTGGAGTTTAGAACTTTGTCGCGCAGGGTTTTAGGCACAGAGGCTACGGCAGATGCGCCCGAGGGTGACGTGAAGATTAAGGCTAAGGATACGGGCGGCCAAATGGATATGTTTGCGGCCCCGAGTGTGGCAGGCGAGGAGCAGACCAGTAGTAGCAGCTATCAAAATTTAGCGAATAGTGAGCACCTTTACCAATTGGTGCAACACCCAAAAGAGCGCAAGCTTTTGCTGGAAAACTTATTAAAGCAAAGGTCGGTTTGTTTTGATACCGAAACCACTAGCTTGGATGTGCAAAAAGCGGACTTGGTAGGCCTAGCTTTCTCCTATAAGCCTGGCCTTGCTTATTATGTGCATCTACCGCAAGGGGAAGAAAAAACAATTTTAGAAGAATTTAGAACCTTCTTTGAGAATGCCGAAATTGAGAAAATCGGTCAGAATTTAAAGTACGACCTAAGCGTCTTGCATCAATACGAAATGCCGGTTAATGGACCACTTTTCGATACCATGTTGGCGCATTATTTAATCAATCCCGACATGCGCCATAATATGGATATCATGGCGGAAACCTATCTTAATTACCAACCCCAGTCTATCGAAGAGTTGATAGGTAAAAAGGGTAAAAACCAAAAAACTATGCGTGCGGTTGATCCAGTTTTAGCGGCCGAATATGCAGGGGAAGATGCCGATATCACCCTACGTTTAGCGCAGGTGTTTAAAGAGAAACTAGCCGACAGTAGCGCCGCTAAAGTCTTGACCGAAATCGAAACGCCTTTGGTAAAGGTCTTGGCCAAGATGGAGATGGAAGGTATTAACCTCGACCGTCAAGCCCTGTCAACTTTGTCGGAGAAATTAGCAGAAGACATTGCGAACCTCGATCGCGATATTCATGAGCTATCGGGTAATCCCGACTTTAATATTGCTTCGCCGCGACAATTGGGCGAAGTGCTTTTTGGTGAAATGGAGTTGATTGCTAAACCGAAGAAAACCAAAAGCGGGCAGTACGCTACTGGCGAAGATGTATTGCAGGATTTAGCGAAGGATCATGAGATTATCCAAAAGATTTTGGATTACCGTCAAATGGTCAAACTCAAAAGTACTTACGTAGATGCGCTACCAGATATGGTGAGCGAAACAACGGGAAGAATTCACAGTAGTTTTAATCAGGCGGTGGCGGCTACTGGTCGTTTAAGCAGTAACAATCCCAACCTCCAAAATATACCCATCCGCACCAAGCGAGGACAAGAAGTGCGTAAAGCCTTTATTCCCCGCGATAAAAACCACGTGATTTTAGCGGCGGATTACAGTCAGATTGAATTGCGCTTAATTGCCCAACTCAGTCAGGAAAAAACCATGATGGAGGCTTTTATAAAGGGGGAAGATATCCATGCAGCCACGGCAGCCAAGGTTTTTGGGGTGCCCCTAGATGAGGTAAGCAGGGAGATGCGTAGCAATGCGAAGACCGTGAACTTTGGAATTATTTACGGCGTAAGTGCTTATGGATTAAGCCAGCAAACCAGTTTGAGTCGTGGTGAGGCCAGCGACATAATCAAGAGCTACTTTAAAACCTACCCTGGCATCCGCGATTATATTGAAGCACAAAAAGAACTAGCCCGCGAGCAAGGCTTTGTAGAAACCATGTTAGGAAGACGTCGTTATTTAAAAGACATCAATAGTAGAAATGCGGTGGTGCGCGGACACGCCGAACGCAATGCTGTAAATGCTCCGATTCAAGGCTCTGCGGCCGATATCATTAAAATCGCTATGATTAATATCGATAAAGTTTTGGCGCCATTTAAAACCAAAATGCTTCTACAAGTACACGATGAATTGGTTTTTGATGCCCCTAAAGAAGAATTGGAGGAAGTAACCGCATTAATTGTAGATAAAATGCAGACGGCTGTAAAAACAGAAGTACCTTTATTGGTAGAAAGTGGTTTTGGGTCTAATTGGCTGGAGGCGCATTGATGTTTAGTACTAAGACCGCTACGCTGTGAGATTTGAGTAGTGAGATGGTCTTGGAGAATTGATTAATGATTCTGCCTTCGAAGTGAAATTCGATGGTTCTATAGCCGGGCGATTTATCGTGTGGGTTGGTGAAAACAGAAATTTAATTGTAATTTTTTGCTGTACGACCGCGAAGAACGAGCACAAAAAAAGCCCCACTACTAATCAAAGAAGCGGGGCTTTTTTATAAAATCGAAGGATTTATTCAATAATCAGCTTTTCGCTGAAATTGGTACGATCGCCTTTTATATTAAGGAGGTATACGCCAGTACTTAGCTCTAGGTCTAACTGGGCTTCAAGGCTCGAGTTTTTGGTTTGAAAGCTTTGGCTATAAACCGATCTGCCGCTTAGGTCAACAATCTCTAAATTGAGATGATTGTCTACTAAGTCGCTCATCTTAATAGTAAGTCGGCCATTGCTGGGGTTGGGGTAAAGCTTAAGATCAGCAGCGCCAAATTCAGAAAGGCTCACATCGGTTCCTTGTCCAAAACGAATATTATCGATGTAGAAATTATTACCACCACCATTATTAAATACAAATTTGATTAAGATGGGGTCATTTTGAATATAGGCATCAAAGTTTAGGGTTTCGGTAGTCCACTGGCTTGGGCCATTAGGTACAAAGTTACCAGTAGTATTGGGGGCGGTACGCAAGCGGCCACTATTGTAGAAACGTCTTCTTGTCCAATTTTCGCCACAATCGCGCGATACGAATACTTCTAACTCATCGCTATTAGAATTCGATTGTGCGGCGAAGGCATAGTCGAAGAATAAATTGAGGTTTGAGCCACCAGCAGTAGCAATAGCGGGAGTGATGATTTCATCGATATCACCACTTGCATTATTATTTACTTTCTCTAAAACCAAACTATTACTAAGGTGAGAGCCCGCTCCGCTATATGGTTTAAAAGGATTTTGGTCGTTATCAATAATCGAAACCACGCCAGGAATGCTACCTGATTCAAAGCTTTCCACCCAAGTAAGATTAAAGAAAGGGCTAGCGGAGTTTTTCACGCTTACATAGTCCGTAAGAGTAATACTGTTAGAGCCTGCGCTATTACTTACGGTTAGACTTACGTCGTATTTGCCTGGGTTAGCATAAGTAACGGTAGGATTTTCTACAGATGAAGTGCTAGGTGTTCCGCCGGGGAAAGACCAAGACCAAGTGCTAGGTGTTCCATCTTCAGAAATGTCGTTGAACTGAACCACTTCATTTACACAGACTACATTTTTAGGGCTTTCTAAAGAGGCTGTTGGTGTGCATGCGGGTGGGTTTACCACTCCGGTAGCAATCAGGTTAGACTGAGAAACAAGGTTCGCTCTTAAAGCGTTGCTATTAATAACGGCCCTCGCTCTGGCCTTTTGATCGGCGGTAAACATGTTTTGGCATTCCGTGTAGTCCATGTAGTTTTCAATCTGATCCGTTAGGTCGGGGCTATCACTGCTACAAGTGTTAATCGGAGAGCAGCCATCATTTGCTTCAAATACAGGAGGGGTGTCTGCACAATAATCGCCACTAGTTGATCCGCCTACATTTCCTACTGGGTTTGATCCGCCATTGCCGTTGCAGCTTCCAGCAAAAGGGTGATGTAAGGCAAGGTAGTGGCCTACCTCATGCGTTAAGGTGCGTCCAGGGCTACCCGTGGCTGTGCCAATGGTTCCCAATTGGTCATGTCTTAAAATTACTCCATCGCCCGAAACTAATGAATTGTTGCGGGGAAAGAAGGAGTAGCCCAAGGTATATCCTTGAGGGTTAGAAGGCAAGGTGTTGGAGACATTGCGAGTGACCCAGATGTTAAGATAATTATTGCGATTCCACTTAATGATTTTGGAGCCTTCATCGCCAGAAAGCGATTCAATACTTTGAGTGCGGGTAATACCATCGGTGCAGTTTCCTTGGGGGTCTTTTTTAGCGAGAGCGAATTGTATTTCGAAATCCGCTGCTACAGGTTTAAAAATTGCACGGGTTTGGGAGGTGTCAGCATTTAGGCGACGAAAATCCTCATTTAATATCCTTAGACCATCTTCAATTTGAGACAGAGAAATATTATCCTGTGAGCTTGCATAAATAACGTGGAAAACAACAGGTATAGTTACTACGGTAGCAGCAGTTTTGTTGTCCTGCATTTTCATTTCCGCAATCTTGCTCTGAATTAATTTTTCAGTCGCAATTAGAGCTTCCTTTTGCGCAGGGTCATTCATTTGCTCATGATAGAAATGATCAAAAGCACACTTTTCAGGATTTACTTGTTGAGCGGCACTACTAAAACTAAGAGTTGTTAATGCTGTTAACAAGAAAAAAAACTTGTTCATATTTGAGAGAATATTAGGGAAATAAGACAGCAAATATAAGCTTTGTGTTGATAGATGAAAGTGACCTGTGTACAAGCCCAGTAATTTTCAGCGATTTATGGTTAATAAGGTTTGGTAAAGTGAAAATTATTGTTGTAAATTCGCAGCCCCTTTTCGGGGGAGTAGCTTTACTCAAGGTAACGTTTTAAATATTAAGTAGTTGTGAATACAATGAGTTACAAAACAGTGTCGGCGAACAGCCAAACTGTTGATAAGAAATGGTTAGTAGTCGACGCTGAGGGTCAAACCCTGGGTCGCCTTGCATCTGGAATCGCGTTTTTACTACGCGGAAAACATAAGGTGAATTTCACCCCACATGTTGATTGTGGAGACAATGTTATCGTGCTTAACGCCGATAAAGTTGTTCTTACCGGACAGAAAGCTACTGAGAAAGAATATGTTCGTCATACTGAATTCCCTGGTGGTCAGCGTTTTACTACCCCAGAACAGTTAATGATGAAGAAACCTACGAAGGTTTTGGAAAATGCTGTTAAAGGTATGCTTCCTAAAAATCGCTTAGGTAGTGAGTTGTTCCGCAATTTGCACGCCTTTGTTGGTACTGAGCATCCTCACGAGGCTCAGAAGCCAGAACTAGTTGACATTAACACAGTTAAATAATAAGGAGAGTATGTCTGTAACTCACACTATTGGAAGAAGAAAAAAGTCTGTGGCTCGAGTATTCTTAAAAGAAGGCTCTGGTGTAATCACTATCAACAAGAAAGATTACAAAGACTACTTTGACACCGCTGCCCTGCACTACAAGGTAGAGCAAGCGTTTTTAATCACCGAGACTACTGGTCAGTACGACGTTATGGTAAACGTTGATGGCGGTGGTATCACTGGGCAAGCCGAAGCAATCCGCTTAGGAATTAGCCGCGGTTTATGCGAGATCAAGCCTGATCACCGCATCGCGTTAAAGCCAGAAGGTGTTCTAACACGTGATCCACGTATGGTGGAACGTAAGAAATTCGGTCAGAAAAAAGCGAGAAAGAAATTCCAATTCTCGAAACGTTAAGAATTATCTATTTGGGTTTAGTATCCAAATCCGAGGGGTTAGTATTCTACCACCCTGGGGTTGTAATTAGTGAATGTAAACAATTAAACATCTCATGGCAGATCAGTTTGTAAAAGAAATGTTAGACGCAGGAGTGCACTTCGGTCACTTAACGCGCAAATGGAATCCCAACATGGCTCCCTATATTTTTATGGAGCGTAATGGAATTCACATTATCGACTTGTATAAAACACAAGCGAAATTAAACCAAGCCGCAGAAGCTTTGCAAAAAATTGCCGCTAGTGGTCGCAAGATCATGTACGTAGCAACTAAAAAGCAAGCCAAAGAAATCCTAGAGGTTCAGGCTGGTGGTGTTAATATGCCTTATATAACTGAGCGTTGGCCAGGAGGTATGTTAACCAACTTCATTACCATTCGTAAGGCGATCAAAAAGATGCAAAACATCGATCGTATGAAGGAAGATGGTAGCTATTTAACCCTTAGTAAAAGAGAGCGCCTACAAGTAGACCGTCAGCGTGATAAGTTAAACAGACAGCTTGGATCAATTGCTGATATGACTCGCTTACCGGGAGCTCTATTTATCATAGATATCAATAAAGAACACATTGCAGTTAAAGAAGCTCAGAAATTGGGTATTCCTACTTTCGCAATCGTTGATACCAATTCAGATCCTAATCAAGTAGATTACGCGATTCCAGGAAATGATGACGCTACTAAGTCGATTAACATCTTAGTAAGTAAAGTAACCGACGCTATTCGCAACGGTTTGGAAGAACGTAACTCTGACAAAAACAAAGCAAAAGACGCTAAGATTAAGAAAGCAGCAGCGAAAGTTGGTGATTCTGATGTAGATGCCGACGAGGCTGCAGAAGATTAATCTATTCTTAACTTAGAGTATGTAATATTTAGAAGGGATAAATTAAATTTTGTCCCTTCTTTTAATTTTTAGAAATCAACATTAAATACAAATACAAATGGCTAATATAACTGCAGCAGACGTAAACAAGCTCAGAAAACAGACCGGAGCCGGTATGATGGATTGTAAAAAGGCTTTGGTTGAGGCCGAAGGTGATTTTGAAGCGGCCGTAGATATTCTACGTAAGAAAGGACAAAAGATCGCAGCTAAACGCGCGGATCGCGAGGCGACTGAGGGTTGTGTGCTTTCAGGTGCTTCTAGTGATAACACTTTTGGAGCGGTTCTAAGCCTTAATTGTGAAACTGATTTCGTTGCAAAAAACGACAGCTTCATAGATTTAACCACTAGCTTATTAGACTTGGCTATCGAAAATAAAGCAGCTAACAAAGAAGCTCTTTTAGGCCTTGCTTTTAAAGGCATGACGGTAGCCGAGAAATTAGTTGAGCAAACTGGTGTAATTGGTGAGAAATTAGAAATCGGATCTTACGAAGTAATCGAAGCACCTTACGTTGCTACTTATATCCACGCGGGTAACAAATTAGCAACCCTAGTTGGTTTAAGTGCAGAAGCTGAAGAAGCGGGTAAAAATGTTGCTATGCAAGCAGCAGCTATGAACCCTATCTCTTTAGATCGTGATGGCGTTAGTCAAGAAACCGTAGCTCGCGAAATCGAGGTAGGTAAAGATTTAGCTCGTCAAGAGGGTAAGCCAGAAGCAATGCTAGACAAAATTGCGGAAGGTAGATTGAACAAGTTCTTCAAAGAAAATACTTTAGTAGAGCAAGATTATATTCGCGACGGTAAATTAACGGTAGCAAAGTACTTACAGTCAGTGAATGCTGATTTGAAAGCGGTTGCTTACAAACGCGTAGGTTTAGGCGTTTAAGTCTAAATTTTAATTTATTTTAAAAGGGTCACTTTGATTTGTTTCAAAGTGACCCTTATTTATTTCCCTATAGCCTTCGTGGCTTTTTTTCTCTTTTTAATTCAGCTTAGGGAAGAGCAGAAAACGGCTGATTGAAAAGTGGTTTTACTAATTGTCTGATCAATGTAAATCTTAGGTCGATTCGTTGTAAGTAGCAAATCACAATTGTCAGTTAAAGGCTTGCGTTTTCTTTTTGCTGAAAATGTGATACGCTAATTTCAGATCGGGCTCAGGTTTGTATCTTTGCGGCAAATACCAATCACTATCCATCATGAAATACAAACGTATTCTTTTGAAATTAAGCGGCGAATCTTTAATGGGCGACCAAGATTACGGCATTAACGGCGATCGTTTAAGAGATTATGCGGAAGAAATTAAACAGGTTGTGGCAAAGAATATTGAAGTAGCTGTTGTGATTGGTGGTGGAAATATTTTCCGCGGCTTAAAAGGAGCAAGTGAAGGAATGGATCGCACACAAGCCGATCATATGGGAATGTTGGCTACTGTAATTAATGGTCTTGCCTTGCAAAGTGCCTTGGAAGTCGCAGGTGTGAAAACACGCTTAATGAGTGCCATAGAAATGGATAAAGTGGCCGAACCATTTATTCGTCGTAGAGCTACCCGTCACCTTGAAAAAGGTAGAGTGGTGATTTTTGGCGGCGGAACAGGCAACCCTTACTTTACAACCGATACTGCGGCAACATTAAGAGCCATTGAAGTGGATGCTGATGTAATTTTAAAAGGTACGCGCGTAGATGGTATTTATACTGCTGATCCTGAAAAGGACGCTACCGCAACGCGTTATGAATCTATCTCCTTCAAGGAGGTTTATGATAAAGGATTAAACGTAATGGACATGACGGCTTTTACGCTAAGTAAGGAAAACGATTTACCCATTATTGTATTTGACATGAATAAACCTGGAAACCTACAGGATTTAGTAGATGGTAAAAAGGTAGGGACCTTAGTTGCTAATTAGTTATTGTTTTAAATTATGGAAGAGATTGAATTAATTTTTGAAGAGACGGGCGATCACATGAAAAAGTCGCTTCAGCACTTGGATAAAGAACTTTTAAAGATCCGTGCAGGAAGAGCTAACCCATCTATGCTAGAGGGAGTGCGCTTGGAATACTACGGCTCGCTTACGCCACTATCACAGGTTTCAAATATCTCCACTCCTGATGCACGTACCCTAGCTGTACAGCCCTGGGAGAAAGGATTAATCGGCGAAATTGAAAAGGCAATTATGAATGCGAATCTGGGCTTGAACCCCCAAAATAACGGGGAAACCGTAATGATTAACATTCCACCTTTAACCGAAGAACGTCGTCGCGATTTAGTAAAACGTGCCAGAGCTGAAGCGGAAGAGGCTAAAATTGGTATTAGAACCGCTCGTAAAGATGCCAACGATATGCTGAAAACAATCGACGGGGTAAGTGAAGACATCATTAAAGATGCGGAAGAACGCGTACAAAACTTGACCAATAAATACTCAGCTAAAGTGGACGATGTATTAGCGGTTAAGGAAAAGGAAATTATGACAGTTTAAGCTTGGCGCTTGAGCTTTTTAGTATAACCTTCTACACATAAAACCATCTCTCCTTTAGGGTTATGGTTATCACACCAAGAGGCAAGCTCCAGTAGTTTGCCTCTTTTTGTTTGCTCAAATTTCTTAGAAATTTCGCGGCTAAGACTGGCTTCTCTTTCTGGTCCAAGGTATTCAGCTAAATCGCGACAGGTGCGGGCAATGCGATGAGGCGATTCGTATAAAATTATAGTGCGGGCTTCCTCGCTTAATTGCTTCAGTTTTGTTTGACGTCCTTTTTTAACAGGCAAAAAGCCTTCGAAGCAAAAGCTGTGTGCCGCCAAGCCACTGTTTACCAAAGCGGGAACAAAAGCCGTAGCCCCGGGTAAACATATTACTTCAATATCTAAGGAAATAGCTTTGGCTACCATTAAATATCCTGGGTCTGAAATGGCAGGAGTGCCGGCATCGCTAATTAGCGCAATTTGCCGACCCGCTTCTAATTGCTCTCCTAAAGACTCTACTGCTTTATGTTCATTGTGCATATGAAAAGAGCGGAGAGGTTTATCAATTTCGAAATGTTTCAACAGTTTACCCGAGGTACGGGTGTCTTCGGCTAAAATGAGATCTACTTCCTTTAAAACCCTAATGGCTCTAAGGGTCATGTCTTCTAAATTACCAATAGGAGTAGGAACAATGTATAAGATACCTGCGCTCATTTAAAATTCTCTAAAGTTTAAGTTTTCGGCGGGATCCCAAAATAACTCTTTAAAATCAAGTACTTGATCGTTTACTACTTTAATGCCTTCCTCTTGTAGTAATTCCGCCATAAGTTCTGGGGGGTCGAAAGCGTGCTTGCCACTTAAAAGGCCGTTGCGATTTAATACGCGATGGGCGGGTAAGAAATCTAAAACACCGCTTTGTTTAAGCGCAAATCCTACCATTCGTGAGCTTCGGGCTGCGCCTAAAAATTTAGCAATCGCTCCATAAGAGCAAACTCTACCTTTGGGTATTTCGCGCACCACGCTATATACTCGTTGGTAGAAATCGCTAGGCAAAGCTGAAGCGGATATAGGTTATTTTCTTGCCTTCGTTGCGGAATTTCTCCTCGTAAAAGGTTTTCACTTCCTGTAAAAGCGATTCTTCTCCCTTCTTCAGTTGCTTATCAATGTCGTGCATTACTTTATGAATAGGGAAGCCCATCAGCTGCAGCAAACCAAGCGTATAGCCATGCAAAAATTCGCTATCCGTTTTAAGGTGAATCAATCCACCCATTTCTAAAATGGACTGATAGCGCATTAAGAAGTTGGGATGTGTAAGGCGATGTTTAATGCGGGTATGTTTTATTTGTGGATCGGGAAAAGTGATCCATATTTCTGCTACTTCACCAGCATCAAAGCAATTATCAATTAGCTCAATTTGAGTGCGAAGGAATGCAACATTCTCGAGGCCCTTTTCTTTGGCTTCGGTGGCTCCATACCAAATACGGGAACCTTTAATATCGATGCCAATAAAGTTTTTTTCGGGGAAACGCTGCGCCATGGCCAAGGTGTATTCCCCCTTGCCACATCCCAGCTCAAGCACAATGGGTTTGTCATTGCCAAAGATCTTCTCGCCCCATTTGCCTTGTAAGTCTAAACCTTTTAAAACTTCTTCCCGTTTCGGTTCTATAACATGATGCATTGCCTTATTTTCGGCAAAGCGTTCTAATTTTTTACGCGCCATGTCGCAAAAGTAGTTTATTGACTTTTTTATTTCTCTCTTCCATGTCAAAAAGGATAGTTTATGGGGTGTTAAACTGGGGTTTAGGTCACGCTACACGCTCAAAGCTGGTGATTAACGAACTTTTAAATAGAGGTTTTGAAGTCTTGGTAGTTTCTGATGGCGAGTGTTTGGAGTGGTTGCGTACTGAATTTCCTCAATTAGAATTTTTCGATTTCCCTGCCTATAATGTAAGATACAGTAAAAAAAATAGCCAGTGGTTGAAGTTAGCCCTGCAATTACCCAAAATAAATATTGCTGTAAAACGAGAAAGGGCTTTGCTTAGAGACATTGTTAAAGACCACAAGGTGGATGGAATTATCTCCGATAATCGCCTCGGTTTTTACCATCCTGAAGTGCCAAGTGTTTATATTAGTCACCAATTAAAACTTTCTTTCGGCTGGGCTTCTACCTTAGCTAGCCTAGCCCATGCCCATTTCATTAATAACTTTAACCAGCTTTGGATTCCCGATACGGAAGATCATCTTTTGGCGGGCGATTTAAGTGTGCCCAATCATATAAAAATTCCCTTTAAGTATGTGGGCCCTTTGTCCCATTTTAATTTCTCTAGATCAGTAGTTTCTGGCGATTATATTGTGGCTGTTTTAAGTGGACCAGAACCGCAAAGGACCTTATTAGAGAATAAAATATTGGAGCAATGGGATCCACAAATGAGCCGACTATTACTAGTGCGGGGAAGTAATGAGACGGGTATTCCGACAACGAAACAGGATAATATCATGATCTACCCACGTTTGGAGACAGATCGCTTGCAAAGCCTAATTTCAGGAGCGCAATTAATTATCAGCCGTTCGGGTTATTCCTCCATTATGGATTATTATAAGCTGGATAAAAACGCACTTTTAATCCCAACACCCGGGCAAGGTGAACAAGAGTATTTAGCCAAGCATCTGTTTCAGCAAAACCGGTTTTATTCGGTAAAGCAAAAGAATCTAAAGCTTTCGCAAGATTTGGCCAAAGCAAGCACCTACTTCGGGTTTAGCCGTGTACAACAAAAGCACGAGCTGGCAAATTGGGATGAATTATTTAGCCTTTTTTAAGGGTAAAGGAAAAAGTAGAACCACGGTTTTCGCTACTGCGCACATTTATACTTTGTTTATGCGCTTCTAAAATATGCTTGACGATAGATAGACCTAATCCTGTGCCGCCGGCATCCCGCGATCTGCTCTTATCCACGCGGTAAAAGCGTTCGAAAATTCGGGGCAGATCTTCCGAAGGAATTCCGCCGCCATTATCGCTTACTTCGGTAAGGATATGCGCATCCATATCGAAAAAGCTAACCTCTACTTGCCCGTTTTCATTACCATATTTGATGGCATTACCAATTAAGTTGATAAGCACCTGTTCCATTTTAGAACGATCAGCCATTACCATTACCGCCTTATCGTTTTCACGTTTCACGCTTAAGCGGATGTGTTTCTTCTTGCTGGGAGATTCTAAAAGTTCAAAGACATCTCTAACTAAAACCACGAGGTCGAATTTTTCCGCAAATATCTGCACACGGTCCGATTCTAAGGCGCTAATGGTTTCCAGGTCGTCAATAATATTGATCATCCTATCTACCGACTTGTTGGCGCGTTTTAAGTAGCGTCGGTTGATTTCCTCATCGTCAATAGCGCCATCAAGGAGAGTAAGTAAATATCCCTGAATATTGAAGATAGGTGTTTTTAGTTCGTGGGAAATATTGCCAATAAACTCACGACGGAAATTTTCGCGCTCTCTTAATTCGGCAATTTCATTGCGATTTTGATCGGCCCATTCGGAAACTTCGCGTGTTACTAAATCTAAATCGGTAGAACGTATTATTTCTCGCTCATCAAAGTCAGAACCGACCTTCAGCTCGTGGATGTTTTTATAAATAAGCTTCACCTTGCTGTAGATAAAGTTTTCCACTCCCATTCTAATGAGGAGAAAGGAAACAATAGTGATTGCAAGGGATAAGGTTCCCGAGATATAGATGGGTACTCCTTCAATATTGTAGATTAAATGCAAAAGGGTGGTAATCCCAAACGTAATACCTCCTATGGCTAGGGCAATAATAAGGGCCAGAGTTACAGGCTTGTCTAGGCGCATGGGAAATTAACTTTCAAATTTATAGCCTACTCCTTTAACGGTTTTAATAAACTTTTCGCCAATCTTTTCGCGCAATTTACGAATATGTACATCAATAGTTCGGCCTCCAACTACTACTTCATTGCCCCATATTTTATCTAAAATTTCATCGCGGTGAAATACTTTACCAGGTTTAGAGGTGAGTAAGGTTAAAAGCTCAAACTCCTTACGTGGTAAATCAAGTTTCTGGTTCTTTAGGCGCACTTGGTATTTATCTAAATCAATGAAGAGAATGCCAAAATCTTGAATGTTTTCGACGGCAACTTCAGTGCCTCCGCTTTGTGCGTAGCGACGTAAAAGTGCTTTGATGCGACTAATCAAAACTTTGGGCTTAATGGGTTTGGTGATATAGTCATCTGCGCCAGCGTCGAAACCTGCCACTTGAGAATAGTCTTCCCCACGCGCCGTTAAAAAGGCAATAAGCGTGTTTTCTAAGCCCGGGGTTTTTCTAATTTGATCGCAAGTTTCAATGCCATCCATGCCGGGCATCATAACATCTAGTAGGATAAGGTGTGGTTTTTCTTTAATGGCTTTTTTAAGTCCTTCTGCACCATTGCTGGCTTTTAAAACTTTAAACTCTTCCTTCTTGAGGTTGTAACTAACGAACTCTAAAATATCGGGTTCATCGTCAACTAGGAGTATGGTATAGTCGCTGTTGTTCATTTTCGTATTGATTAACGCCGTCAAAAATAGCCATTAATAAAGCCTTCTTGGGCAGCTTAACAAATCGTTAATCTAAATCAATGTCTTATTTGACGGTTACTACTGCGAGGCAGCCCACTAATTTAAGGCCTTTTGGGAACTAAAGCCTAAAAATTCCATCTAAAAAAAATTAAGGCTAAGCTTTAAACTGGCTTAACACGGACTTAACAAGACCACCCTTTATTTGCGCCAAGAAAAAACAACAATTATTTCTCCTAATGAAAAAGTTTAAATTATTCGCTTTATCAGCTTTAGCTGCCCTAGCATTCACTTCTTGCGAAGAAGACCCAGACCCAATAGTAAATGGGCCAGATGACATTAGCGTTATCCCCGTATCAGGAAGTATCACTAGTGATGTTACTTGGACCAAAGATAATATCTACCGTTTAGATGGTCGTGTGTTTGTAGAAAACAACGCTACTTTAACTATCGAAGCTGGTACTATTATTAAAGCTTCTCCTGGTCAAGCAGCTTTCTCTTCTGCCTTAATCATTACCCGTAATGGAATGATTAACGCGCAAGGTTCTGCCGCTGAGCCAATCATCTTCACTTCTAGTGCTGATGCAATTGAGCCAGGGATGATTACTTCTCCTAACATGGATCCTTCTACTAGAGGTCTTTGGGGTGGTGTTATCATCTTAGGTGAGGCTAACATTTCTGCACAGAATGCCAATGATCAAGACGTTTCTGAGTTACAAATCGAAGGTGTTCCGACCTCAGAAGATGCTTTATACGGTGGTAATAACGACGCTGACAACAGTGGAACGTTCTCTTATGTTTCTATTCGTCACGGTGGTACTAGTATTGGTGATGGTAATGAAATTAATGGCCTTACTTTAGGTGGTGTAGGTTCTGCTACCACTATCAATAACATCGAAGTTACTGGAAACGCAGATGATGGTATCGAGTGGTTTGGTGGAAGCGTTAACTTAACCAATGTATTAATCTGGAACTCTGGTGATGACGGTTTAGATACGGACCAAGATTGGATCGGAACATGTTCTGATTTCATCATCGTAACTCCTAATGGTTCTGCTTTCGAATTAGATGGTCCAGAAGGTTCATTAAACCGCGGAACTCACCAATTTAATAATGGTGTTGTTTATGCTGGTGGATCTATCGGTGATTTAGTTGACTGGGATAGCAATACTAATGCAGGTGTAAGCAATGTATACTTCTTTGGAATGGAAGCTAGCTACGCAGACGGTGTATCTTCTTTCGGTGGTGACGGTACTGGTACCAACTCAGGTTGGGAATATACTTTAGCTGCTGGTCAGGTTGCTGATTCAGTATTCCAAGGTGTACCTACTAATATTCTTACTGCAGTTGGAGCTAACCAAAACACGGTAGGTCCTGATGCTTCAAGTTTCGCTTGGACATGGGCTGGTGCTTCAGGTGCACTAAGCGGTTTAGGTCTATAATTTAGCTTTTACAACAAAAGAAAAATAACAAGCTTGCCCTTTAGGGGCAGGCTTTTTTTGCATTTTAATATCGTTTCAATTTTTAAGGATTATGAAATTCCTAAAATTAGCTTTCACCTTTATTATTTTCTGCTCACCCTTATTTCTTTCGGCCCAAAAAGGCATCATAAGAGGTCAAGTAATTGACGGGGAAAATGGCGAGCCACTTTTTAGTGCCAATGCGGTAATAAAGGGAACGACCAATGGAGCAACCACTGATTTTGACGGCAACTTTGAGCTTAGTGCTGAAGCAGGTGTTTACACCATTGAGTATAGCTTTATCGGTATGTCTAGCCTATTAGTAACCGGCGTTACAGTTATTGCCGGCGAGGTTACTGTTGTAGATGCGGTTAAATTAGAACCAGCTAGTAGCCAGTTGGCCGAGGTTGTTATTACTTCAGAAGCCGTACGAAATTCGGAAGCTTCTCTGGTAACCGTTAAACGAAAGTCTACCAACTTGGTAGACGGCGTGTCTGCGGCAAAGCTTCGTAAAACAGGAGATTCTGATGCGGGTGATGCGGCTAAAAGGGTTACGGGTGTATCGGTAGAAGGCGGTAAGTATGTTTATGTGCGTGGATTAGGAGACCGCTACACAAAAACAATGCTTAATGGCGTAGATATACCAGGACTAGATCCAGATAAAAACTCCATTCAAATTGACATCTTTCCAACAAACTTAATTAGCAACCTTACCGTACTTAAAAGTGGTCTAGCCGAATTACCCGCCGATTTTACTGGTGGAGTAGTTAATATCGAAACCAAAGAATTTCCCAGTAAGAAGATTTTTGATGTTTCCGTAGGTGTAACTTATAACCCTAGTATGCACTTTAATAGCAATTACCTTACTTATGAAGGTGGTTCGACTGACTTTTTAGGTTTTGATGATGGTACTCGCAGCATTCCCAGAGCAGATGGCAGTGGGTCCGTTGCTTTATTTGATCCTAATACAGAGGTTGAGAGTTTTAACAAGAGCTTCAATAAGACCTTAGGGGCTGATCCAAGCACTAGTTTGATGGATTACAATTTAGGCGTATCCATGGGGAACCAATACAAGCTGGACAACGGCAACAAGTTGGGCTATATTTTCTCCGCTACCTACGATAATTCACGCGTGCTTTATGATGATATTGTTTTCGGAGAATACCAACGTTCGCGTTTTTCGGATGAGTATGAAATGATTGAAGCAAGTTCTCAAACAGGTGTTGTTGCAGAGAATACCATTCTTTTAGGTGGTTTGGGCGGTATTAGCTACAAGACTTTTAGCTCTAAATACAAGCTTACTTTAATGCACCTGCAAAATTCCGTTTCTAAATCGGCGCAGTTAAATATTGCATCCTTAGATGGTGCCGCCCAGGTTTCGGATTACGAAGCTTTTTCCAATAACTTAGAATTTAATCAACGTGCCCTGACAAATGTTTTATTAGCGGGTGAGCACTATTTAGATGGTGGTGATTGGGAAGTAAACTGGACCATAGGAACTACTATTTCTTCCATTCAAGATCCTGATATTCGCAAAACGGCTTTTTCCATTGACCGCGGTGATTCAACTTTCGATCCCGGTGAAGGTGGCTATCCTAGTAGAATTTGGCGTTATCTAAATGAGGTGAACCAAGTAAGTAAGATAGACATCAGTCATGAGCATCAATTATTCGGTCGCGATTCCAAATTAAAGTTTGGCGCCAGTCATGTTTTCAAGTATCGCGATTACGTAATTTACCGATATAACCTTCAGCAGCTTGCTGGTGATCAACTCGTTTTTAGTGGTGATGCCAATGAGGTTTTGGCTGACGAAAACTTATTTCCCAACGGACAATTATATTACAATCCTGAACAGTTAGCTGGGAAAGGTAACCCGAATGAGTATCAGTCGAACATTAATAATTTCGGATTTTATATTTCAGAAGAGTTCAAACCAACCGAGCGTTTAAAAACTGTTGTTGGTTTAAGAGCTGAGCTTTTCCAACAGCGTCATACTGGTCGTGATCAGGTAGGGGCTCAAAATCCTAATGACCCTAATGCAAATATTTTAGATAATGCACTAGTATTAGATGCGCTGGATTTATTTCCTTCGGCCAACTTAATTTATGCGCTTACGGACGACCAAAATCTAAGGGTTTCTTATTTCCGTTCCATTGCACGTCCTTCTTTTAAGGAATTGTCCTTCGCCCAGATTCTTGACCCAATTTCTAACCGAACCTTTAATGGTGGTCTTTTAGTCTATCAAAATGACTGGGATGGAAATTTAAGATCCACGCTTATCAATAACTTCGACATTCGATGGGAGCGATTTTTTGATGGAGCTGACATTATCTCTTTTAGTGCTTTTTATAAAAGCTTTGATGCGCCCATTGAATTAGTTCGAATCCCTACCGCTTTACGCGATTTCCAGCCTCGTAATGTTGGTAACGGAACTTTGATAGGGGGAGAATTTGAATTTAGAAAGGGTTTAGTGATTCTTAGCGAAGCATTAAAAAACATTAGCTTCTCAGGAAACTTCACCTACACCTATTCTCAGATTGACATGACGGATGTGGAGTTCGCTGCTCGGAAGGGTACAGAAAAAGAGGGACAAAGTATTGACGATACGCGCGCTATGGCGGGTCAAGCTCCTTATATCATCAATGCTGGTTTTAGTTACGATAAAGCAGAGACGGGTCTTAGCGCTGGTGTCTTTTATAATGTAAAAGGTCGCACCTTAGAAATTGTTGGAGGAAACCTGGCACCAGATATTTATACTGAACCTTTCCATAGTTTAAACCTAACCGTTAACAAACGGTTCGGAAAGGATGAGAAGTCGGCCTTGAATATTAAGGTTTCCAATTTATTAAACGATCGTCGCGAAAGCTTTTTCCAAGCTTATAAGGCGACGGAACAGATATTTACCAGTCTAGCTCCCGGTGTAGCGGTTTCAATTGGTTATACTTATAGTTTCTATTAATCCACATAAATGGGGGAGTCTAAGTTTAATGAAGGCTTAAACTCCCCGTATTTTTAACTCTGCACAAAATCTTACATTTGCAGCTTAAATCCCAACAATGAAAATTAAAAAATTATCCGTCTTATTTGCTACGATTGGAGCAAGCTTGATTAGTTATCAAGGCTTTACCAATTCTGGTGGTGCCCCTGCCGGTAGAAATGGTTCTCCCCAAAGTTCTTCAACTTGCGCCACAGCAGGTTGCCATACTTCCGGAACTATTACCAATCAAACCATAACAGTTAGTACTAATATCCCCGCAAGCGGATATCAAGCGAATACCAATTACACGGTTACGGTTACGGCCAATGATGGTTCGATGATGAATGGAACTATAGGTTTCCAAGCTTCAGTTGAAGATGCTACTGGTCATGTTGGAACTTTAAGTTCAGCAAGTAATAATGCGCAAATTAATGGTAGTTATATAACCCATACTGGTGCTGGAAATGCTTCAAACATGGGTGTGAATACTTGGACTTTCGACTGGAATCCAGGTGCAAACCCTCCGGCTAATGCCATGATTTATACCGCGGTTAATTTCTCTAACGACGATGGTGGTCAATCAGGCGATAATATTGGAACACAAACCTTGGCTTTAAGCCAGTTTACTGCGGTAGTTTCTGCCCCTTGTTCTAAGCCTTTCTTCTCCGAATATATAGAGGGAAGCAGTAACAACAAAGGCTTTGAAATTTACAATCCCACAGGTGCTCCTTTAGACTTAGGTCCTTATAAAGTATACTTATCAGTTAACGGAGGAAGCGTTGTAAATGCGTTTAATCTAAGCGGCATGCTAGCTTCGGGTGCAGTTTATACGATTACTACGGATCAAGCAGACCCTACTATGTTAGCAGCAGCGGATACCGCTTTATCGTTCCCTTCTGTAGCACACTTTAATGGCGATGATGCGCTTTTCTTAGTAGACACCTCAATGAATGATACCCTAGATGTTATTGGCGTTATTGGAGTTGACCCTGGTTCTAGCTGGACCGTAGGTTCTGGTACAACCGCCGACAATACTTTGGTTAGAGATACAACTATTAATATGGGTCAGACTGACTGGACAATCGGTGCAACCGAATGGTCTGTTCAGCCAAATAATACTTTTACATATTTAGGTGCGCATACCTCTATGTGTATTGCTCTACCTTGCTCTAAGCCTTTCTTCTCCGAATATATAGAGGGAAGCAGTAACAACAAAGGCTTTGAAATTTACAATCCCACAGGTGCTCCTTTAGACTTAGGTCCTTATAAAGTATACTTATCAGTTAACGGAGGAAGCGTTGTAAATGCGTTTAATCTAAGCGGCATGCTAGCTTCGGGTGCAGTTTATACGATTACTACTGATCAGTCAGACCCTACTATGTTAGCAGTGGCGGATACCGCTTTGTCTTTCCCTTCAGTGGCGCATTTTAACGGTGATGATGCACTTTTCTTAGTAGACACCACCATGAATGATACTCTCGATATTATTGGAGTTATTGGTGTGGATCCGGGTTCTAGCTGGCCTGTCGGCACCGGTTCTACAGCAGATAATACTTTGGTTAGGGATATGACTATCACAGGAGGCCAAACCGATTGGGCTATTGGCGCAACCGAATGGACTGTTAACCCTAGTAATACTTTTACCTTCTTAGGTGCCCACAGTTCTTCCTGTGTTAACACTACCCCTATGGTTGCCACGGCAAACTTTGTTACTGCTTCAGGCACCTTGGTTTCGGAAGCGGCAGGCACGTTTACAGTAGAAGTAAACATCAATCCAGTTTCTGCTTCTAATGATACTTTAAGTATCATGCTTACGCCTGGTTTAGGTTTAACTACTGCCGATGGTACAGTGATGCCTGCGCCAAATGCCTCAGGAATTTTAGAGCTAATAATCCCCGCAGGAGAAGATTCAACTGGTTTTGTTTTTACGATTATCGACGATGCCATTTTAGAAGGCAACGAAACTTTATACGTTCACATGGTTAGCGCTTCTGCCAACCTTGCCATTGGTATGTCAGATTCTATCGACCTGATTATTGAGGATAACGATCAAATTATTCCCTTATATAATATTGTTGATTTAAAATCCGTAGATGCCGATTTTATTGCTGATTCTTTAGGAGTAGAGTGTAAAATTATTGGAACTGTTTACACAGATGACTTTGATGGAGATGCAGGTTATAGCTTCTACATCTACGATAATACGGGAGGAATGAATATTTTCAATTTTGTGGATGAGCCAGGTGCTTACCAAGTTAACCGCGGCGATTCGATTCGCGTTTCGGGAGTGGTTGATTTTTACAACGGTCTGACGGAATTAAAAGTAGACTCTATCACTCTTTTAGCTACGAATAGAACCTTAAAGCAACCTACCCAAGTTTCCACACTAGATGAAAGCACCGAAAGTGAGTATATCCGTCTCAATGGCTTTTACTTAGTAAATCCTGCAGGATGGCCTGCTTTCCCAGGTTCTAGTGTAAACCTAGATATAACCAATGGTATAGATACTTTAGTTATGCGTATCGATAGCGATACTGATATTGACGGTTCTACCGCTCCAACTGGTTACTTCGATGTAATTGGTGCTGGTTCTCAGTTCGATTCGTCTATTCCGCACGATGAAAGTTACCAAATCTTCCCACGAGACACCATGGATATTATTCCCGTTACTTTACCTAGCCTATACATTAGTGAAGTAATGCCTAGCACTGGTGCTAACATTCCTTCTGCTATTAGTGGCGATTGGTTCGAAGTTAGAAATAACGGGAACACTGCAGTAGATTTCAATGGCATTAGTTGGGATGATGAAAGCGCTACTGCGGGTACGCACACAGTGGGTACTTCGGTAAGTCTTCCTGCTGGTGAAGCTGCTATTTTCTTAGATGCCGCTAGCACCCTTGATGTAAGCGATTGGATCGCAGAATGGGGGCAAACAGGAAATAACCTAATCGTTCTTAATACGGATAACCAGTTTAACGGTTTCAGCGGTTTAAGCTCTAATGGTGATGCGGTATTCTTATACGATGATGGTGGTCGCTTAATTTCTAGCGTGTCCTATGATGGCGCTGCAGTTAATGCGGGTGTATCACTTGAGTTTGACATGAGTGGGATGTATTTAGGAAATTCCTCTGGCGGAAACAATGGTGCTTACTCAAGCATTAATGGCGATGTTGGTAGCCCAGGTGATATGAATCCAAACTTTAGCTTAAATGATTTATTGAATGATAATTTAAGTATCTATCCTAATCCGGCTAGCACTTACTTTACCATTAGCTCATCTAACAATGCTGAAAAAACAATTGAAGTACGCAATGTTAATGGCCAGTTGGTTAAAACAGTAAGCAGCACAGACTTAGAAGTTAGAGTAAATACTGAAGCTTTGGCAGCAGGTGTTTATATGTTAAATATTAAAACTGCCGATTATAGCCTAACGCGTAAGTTAGTTATTCGTTAATATTTTGAATATACAAAAGGAAAGGGGCTCCTTTGGGGGCCCCTTTTTTTAATTACTGAAAAACTTGAATTTCCCTATCTTAAATATTCTCTCCATTATTGGTGCTTTAGGTCTCTTTATCTATGGGATGAAGGTGATGAGCGAAGCCATTCAAAAAGTAGCGGGTGCCAAGCTGCGCAGTACTTTACGTACCATGACGGCTAGCAGAGGGATCGGGGTTTTTACTGGCTTTAGTGTAACGGGTATTTTACAATCATCTTCAGCGACCACGGTTATGATTGTGAGTTTTGTGAATGCAGGACTCATTACCTTAGAACAGTCGGTAGGTGTTATTATGGGAGCCAATTTAGGCACCACGGTTACCGCTTGGATTGTAGCGGTTTTAGGAATGGGTAAGTTTTCTATTTCGCAATTAAGTCTTCCCATTTTGGCTTTGGCCTTTCCCCTTATTTTCCTTTCTAAAGAAAAATTGCGCTTATACGGTGAAGCAATATTTGGCTTTGCCATCCTCTTTTTGGGTCTTTCTTTTATGCGTGAGTCCTTGCCCGATTGGCAAGCGAACATGGAGGCTTTAAACTTTTTAAAGCAGTTTAATTACGAAGGGAGTAGCTATTTATCTGCTTTACTTCTAACAATATTATTTGTTCTACTGGGCACAGTTGTCACTTTCTTTTTACAGTCTTCTAGTGCGGCTATTGCCCTTACTCTGGTGCTTACCGCAGAAGGGTTTGTTTCTTTCCCATTGGCTGCGGCCATTATATTAGGTGAAAATATAGGTACCACCATTACCGCTAACATAGCAGCGGTAGTGGCAAATGTTCACGCCAAGCGAGCGGCTAGGGTACACCTAATTTTCAATGTGCTCGGGGTACTTTGGGCCATTTTACTTTTTCCTTTTTTCCTCGACCTCGTGGCCGCATTAAGTAAGCTTATTTTTAATGGAAATCCTTATAAAGATGATGCGGTTATTGCTCTGTCTTTAAGTTTGTTCCACACCTTATTCAACTTATTTAACCTTTTGCTCTGCTTAAATTTTGTACCGCTTTTAGTGCGGATCGCCACCTGGATGGTACCATCTCGCAATACAGAAGATGAGCTTTTTAGTCTTGATTACATCGGTAGTGGTTTAATGGCAACGCCCGAACTTTCTATGCTGGAAGCCCGTAAAGAGTTGCTCAACTTTGGGGATCTAATTCGCAAGGCGTACAAGTATATTCCATTGCTGATAATAGAAATGGATGAAAAGAAGCTGAATCAATATGTAGAGAAACTGGAGAAATACGAAGACATTTCTGATCGCATGGAAATGGAAATATCCAATTACCTCAGTAAGATTAGCCAAAGTGAGTTAAGCACCTTTGGAAATAATCGCGTTCGAGTGATGTTAAACGTGGCTAATTATTTAGAGCGTATTGGCGATATTTATTTAGAGGTAAGTCGCAACTTGACTAATCGTAAAGAGCAGAAAGCCTACTTCACTCCGGAAATGCGCAATAGTGTGTTACGCTTATCAGAGCTGGTTTCGCAAAGTCTGGACCTCATGGTAAAGATCATCGACAGTTCGGATGATAAAGATTATTATGAAAGCTCTGTAAAGGTTGAGCGCGAAATCAACAAGCTTTTTGCAGCGCTCAAGGCAGATTACATTGAAAAGGTAGAAAGGGGTAAATACCGTATTCAGAGTGGTATGTACTACAGCGATTTACTGGCGGAGATGGAAAGAATTGCCGATCATGCTGCTAATATTAGTTCCGCTCTTTCCTCCAGCGATTTACAAAATTAAATTCCAATAGCAGGACTGCTTATTCGGGTGCTTTTATTGCCAGCAATGTCTATTAACTGCAGCTCGAACTTAATTGAATCCGTATTATTTAAGGGATAATTCGAATAATCGAAGGGCGTAGTAATATCTCCTTCTAAGGTTTTGTTCTGACCAATAGGCGTAAGGTTGGGAAGTATGTTATGGAAAGGCAGGCAACTATCGCCCGGAGGGATTTCTTGGTACTGACCATTCACTCTTTCGTAATAGTAGATAAAGAGATCGAAACGATTTAAAAAGGTCTCGTAATCGCTTAAAATGCAAGTGTCATTGCTGCCGTTTATATCTTCGCGTCCAATGTCGCCATCGCCATCAGTAAAGTAAACCGTAAGGTCAATAACCCTTCTGTTATCGGCGCTATCGCCCAAGTATTTTATATTGGCCGTGCGCCACTGCAGATAGGGTTGATCTACAAATTTTTGATTTTGCTCGCAGCCAACAAAAGCTAGCCCAAGACCAATTAAGAGTAGTAGTTTTGTAGAGTTAATTCGCATATGTTTACTAACGTTCATCAAGCAATAAAGTTATCCGACTATGGTCGCCTTAAAAATACGATTTTAAGGACGACTGCGTTGGATTTCTCCAAAAATGCTTTGGCTGTCTTTCAGCTACAAGCAGAACACAATCCCGTGTATCGCCGATGGATAGAGCTGATAGGCCTAAATCCTGCAAAGGTTTCCAGCTTGGAAGACATTCCTTTTATGCCTATCGACTTTTTTAAATCGCAGTCGGTAAGTCTGTTTAGCGCATCTGCCCCCGAGCAATTTTTAAGCTCTGGCACCGGAGGCTACGGAAGCAGTAGGCATTTGGTGTACGATATTAACTTCTACGATGAGGTTTGCCGTACCATCTTTAGGTCCTTTTACCCGCAGAAAGATGAGTTTTTCATAGCCGCCCTTTTGCCTTCTTATTTAGAGCGATCGGGTTCTTCTTTAATTAGGATGGTGCAAGATTTTATCAATCACTCGAAAGATGACGATTCGGGATTTTTTCTCGATAATCTAGAAGAATTGACCGCGCTTTTAGCAGAAAAAAAGAGGGCAAGTGTGCCCATACTTTTATTGGGCGTAAGCTTTGCCTTATTGGATTTAGCGGAAGCACATCCACAAGATTTGGCAGGTAGTATAATTATGGAAACTGGAGGCATGAAAGGCCGACGCAAGGAAATGATACGTGGTGATCTACATGATATTTTGAAAGCAAGTTTTCAAGTCAACGAGATTCACTCCGAATATGGCATGACCGAGTTGTTTTCTCAGGCCTACAGTAAGGGCAGTGGGCTTTTTGAATGTCCGCCTTGGATGCGGGTTTCGGCTAGGGAGGTGGAAGATCCTTTTAGTCCAGTAAAACAAGGAAAAACCGGTGGCTTAAACATTATTGATTTAGCCAATATCGACAGTTGTGCATTTATTGAGACTCAAGATTTGGTGCGTTTACATAAGGGTGGTAGCTTTGAAATATTAGGACGTTTTGATCGGGCTGAAGTAAGAGGCTGCAATTTGATGGTAATTTAACAAACGATAAGACTAATGCCTTCGTTAAGGCAGTACAGGCACCTTGCGAAAGCATAAAATTTATGAAACACACATTTTTAGTATTGGCCCTTTTGGGTACTCAGTTTTTAAGCGCTCAGCTAACCGAGGAAAAAGCCGCTTTTTCAGAAAAGCCGCGCGGAGAAGATAGCTTCGAATTAGAGGCAGGCGAATCCTTTTACAGCTTTGAAGGCGACGATGGCTGGTACAAAGCGCGTAAGGAGGTTTACTTTACAGCAGCTGATTTTGCCGATAAAGAGATTTTGGCGGGACGTAAATTACGCAATAAAGAAGGCGAGGTGATTGGTAAAAGCATTTTACCCTTAAAGCTGTATGAAATTGATACTATTGAGGCTTTTCGTGGCGAAGATACTTACCGAGGAATTATTCAGGCCTATATATATCAAACCAATATTGAGGAGCGCAGCATTCCCGAAGAAGAGATTTCAAAAATATTTGCCGTAAAAAACCGCAATGAACAGCAAGAGCGATTTCAGGCTTTATGGGAGCTGCATAATGCGGAAGAGATTTCCTATGGCGATTTAAATGCCTTTGTGATTCGCGAGAACAACCGTACTTCCAAGGAAGAAAAAGACTTTCGAGTGATTATGGTATTTCGTGGATCCACCAGTCCTTATGCTGTAATAACCAATGGTCATACTATCACCGCTCCCAAAGTTAAAGACAGCTGGGAGGACGGCGAGTTTAAAATTACCTATTTCTATAAAGCGACCGATAAGCAGCGTGAGGTGATGGAAGAAATTTTATTGGAGAATTTGGCTTTGTAAGACGAAAAGTACGCTTGTATTTTCTGGGTTTCGAGGGCTGAGGGCCTGTATTTATTAAGGCGACTCTTGCTGTCGTATAGATAAACCCTTAATTAGGTGTCATCTGAGATCGTATTCAGAGCGTATATATTCGAATCGTACCGAATCATTTCTCAAAAATTTGATTTAGTATAAACAAGGCCCAACAATAAAGAAGGGCCAAGCGGCTACTAACTACTGCAAGAGGACGATATTGCTTGAAATGAAAAATCACGTATCTTAACTTCGCTTCATAAAAACCAGTTTGTGTTTATTAATCCCCCTGGGTTTCATTAATATTATTCGAAACAAACGAAACATTATTTCGAATATTTCGTTTACTTTGTAAAGTAGACAAAAACACATGAAGAGTATAGACGAAGTAAAGAGACCCACTAAGGATGAACAAAAAGCTGCCATGGAGTCATACTATGCCTTAGCTTCAACTTTAGAACAAATCCACTCTGAATATCCTGAAATAGAAATTGAGGAGACTAAGGAAAGAATTAAAATCCCCTTAAATGCACTAAAACTTTTAGCTAAAATTCTAAAAGAAACTAGCCAAGGTAAACCAATTTCTATCGTTCCGATTGCTACAGAAATAACAACGCAAGCTGCTGCTGAACTATTAGGGTGTTCTAGACCACATTTAGTAAAGCTGTTGGAAGAGGGGAGGATTAATTTCACCAAAATCGGCAAGCACAGAAGAATCAAATACCAAGATGTTCTTGAATATAAAAAGCAATTAAAAGATAAACAGCGAAAGCTTCTTGTTGAAATAATGAAAGCTGACGAAGATTCCGGACTATATGATTCATAGTTTAAGATTTACATGCGTCCTTGATACAAACGTTATTTATCCTATTGACATACGCGATTTACTGTTTTGGTTTGCTTCTTATGATCTTTTTACCCCCAAATGGAGTAAACACATTTTCGAAGAATGGGAAAGTGTAATGGAAAGAAAAGATATTCCCCTCAAAGAAATAAAAAAAAGAATATCCAAAGCACAACAAGCGTTTCCCGATGCCTTAGTTGAAAATTATGAATCCATAATAAGTGCTCTTACCCTTCCAGATGAAAAGGACAGGCATGTTCTAGCTACAGCCATTAAGACTAATGCAAATGTAATAGTGACTAACAATATAAAAGATTTCCCAAATGAGTACTTATTCAGTTTCGGACTTACCGCGAAGACAGCTGATGACTTTTTAACTGACACAATTGACCTCAATAATGAGCTTGCAATTGAGGCATTTAGAGCATTAGTACTGAATCGTACAAATGCTAATCTCGATGAATTTGAAATTTTGAACAGATTTCGAAAAAATGGTTTAGTAGACACGGCTAACTATTTGCATGCTCTGTTATGAATAAAAATAAAAAGCATAAGCAAACGATTAGACGTAAGGCGGTTAGGTGTGACTTCGAGAAAATGCTACTTACTCAAAATGAAAATCTCCTATCTTAACTTCAATTAATAAATCCTTCATAGCGTTTATTAAAACTCATAAGCAAGAAAGTTGATTATTCTTTAAGGTTTTTGGATCCTCTAAGCTCCTTGTCGTTGATTCATGTGATCAAGGCCTTTCCGTCTTTCCTCCAGTAATTGGAGGACTGCAGTAACAATCCTCTTTTAAGTATTTTTGAATTTTAAATGTTAGCCTATACTAACTTTATCAAGAAGTAATTCTTTTTTCCTTTTTGAGCCAATAAATATTGATCGGCAATAGTATCGCTCAAATCTACCTGCTTATCTAAGGAAACTTTAGCCTTATTCAAGCTTACTCCATTGGCTTGAAGCATTTTACGTGCCTCGCCCTTAGAGCTAAATACCTGCGTTTCTTCCGCAAGGAGGGTAATAATATCTAAGCCTTCGCTTAACAGTTCCTTTTTAATTTCAAATTGCGGTACGCCGCTAAAAATTTCTAGCAAGGTGCGAACACCAAGAGTTTTTAAGTCTTCGTCGGTGCTCTTGCCAAACAAGATATCGGAAGCTTTAATGGCCATTTCCAATTCCTTAGCGCCGTGTACCATGGTCGTTACTTCTTCCGCTAATTTGCGCTGTAAAGCTCTTTGATGAGGCGCTTCAGCATGTTCCGCTACACGCTGCGCAATCTCTTCTTGCCCTAGCATGGTGAATATTTTAATATATTTCTCCGCGTCGGCATCGCTGGTGTTTAGCCAAAATTGGTAAAAGGTATAAGGGCTAGTATATTCGGCCGAAAGCCAGATGTTTCCTACTTCTGTTTTGCCGAATTTGCCACCGTCGGCTTTGGTAATTAAAGGACAAGTAAGAGCGAAGGCTTCCCCGCTTTCTTTGCGTCGAATTAATTCGGTGCCAGTAGTGATGTTTCCCCACTGATCGGAACCGCCCATTTGAATTTTACAATTGTACACACGGTAGAGGTGCAAGAAATCGAAGCCTTGAACTAGCTGATAGGTGAACTCGGTAAAAGACATGCCTTCACCATCTCCCGTCAAACGTTTCTTAACCGAATCTTTGGCCATCATGTAATTTACGGTAAGGTGCTTACCGATATCACGGATGAAATCCAAGAAGGTGAAATCGCGCATCCAGTCGTAATTGTTAACCAGAATAGCCGCATTGGCCGCATCACTATCAAAGTCGAGGAAAAGACGCAATTGCTCTTTAATAGCACTTTGGTTGTGGCGCAGAGCGGCTTCATCCAAAAGATTACGCTCTTTACTTTTACCCGATGGGTCACCAATCATTCCCGTTGCTCCGCCAATCAGGGCTAATGGTCTGTGACCCGCATTTTGGAAGTGCTTTAACATCATTATACTAACTAAATGACCGATGTGTAAAGAGTCTGCCGTGGGGTCAATACCCACATAAGCGGAGGTCATTTCCTTAGCGAGTTGTTCATTGGTTCCAGGCATGGCGTCATGCAACATGCCACGCCAGCTTAATTCTTCTACAAAATTGCTCATTGTTATTCTTAAAGGCTCACAAAATTAGAGCTTAGTGCTGGAAAGCCCTATAAATTTTATGGGGTATTTTTTTATATCGACACATTTAGTAGCATTATGTGCGAAAAAATGCTTGAAATTAATTTCTTGGCTACCTTCGCTTAAAAATTAGAGATGCGGTATGCAGTAACGGGAGCCACTGGTTTAGTAGGCTCACATGTGGTTTACAGTTTGCTTTTGCAAAATGAAGAAGTTGTAGTACTGCATCGGGCTCAATCTAATAAGGAGTTTTTACTGAAGATCTTTTCCTATTATAGCAAAGAGGCGGAAAGTTTATTTGCCAAAATAGAATGGCAAGAGGTCGATCTTTTAGATGGAAGCGATTTATATACTATTCTTCCCGGTGTAGATATTATTATGCACTGCGCCGCCACGGTAAGCTTTAATCCGCGCGATTTTCAAAGCACAGTAGTCGATAATCCAAAAATTACCGCGAATTTGATTAATGCGGCCTTAGTCGCTAAGGTTAAAAAGTTTATTCACGTTAGCAGCGTGGCGGCTTTGGGGCGTAAGCCAGGCGAAAATCATTTAAATGAAAATAGCTTTTGGATTGAGAGCGACGAGAATTCTAACTACGCCATTGGTAAGCATGCTGCCGAAATGGAAGTATGGCGCGGTAGGGAAGAAGGTCTAGCGGTAGCCATCGTTAACCCCACCATAATTCTCGGTCCGGGTAATTGGTCGCAGGGCTCAGCTGCTTTAATTAAAAATATTGCCGAAGGATTTAATTATTATACCAAAGGCATAAATGGTTTTGTAGATGTACGTGATGTTGCCGCAATCATGCTGCGTTTGGCTACGACGGATATAGAGGGAGAGCGATTTGTACTTGTTTCGGAAAACCGCTCCTACCAAGAAGTTTTTGCTTTAATGGCGAAAGAACTAGGAGTGCCAGGTCCTCAGATAGAAGTTAAACCCTGGATGAATGCTTTGGCTTGGCGTTGGGAAGCCTTAAAAAGCAGAATAACAGGCAAGGCGCCATTGGTAACGAAAGAAACCGCCCGTACTTCTTTGGGTTTTTATTATTATGAAAATGATAAGGTGAAAAACGTTCTAGACTACCGCTTTATTCCAGTAGAAAGGTCGGTTAAAGACTTAGCTAATTTCTATCAAAAGTTGCCTTGAACTATTTGTAGCTGGTTAAATTACTGGTCTGCATTGAATTACTTTAAGTGAATTCATTAAAATTCACCTATCAATATAATTCCCAATTTTTTCAATAAGTTACAAGTATATCAGAAACATCACCAAAAGAAATAGGGTTAAGAAAATGTTTCAGTAGAAATATTTATACTTCTACGTTGAGACAGGTGGTACCTGAATTCTCAAAAAAACAAAAAGCCAATCAAACCTCTTTTACTACAGGAAGTAATAAGTTTAGTCAAAGGTTACGCCATTACTATTAAGCTTATGAAAATCGAGACAATAGCCAAGGGATTTTTAGAATTTTACCTCAATATCAGGTTGATAGGGATGAGAAATAGATGAAAATCATCTTTGGGTTTATATTTTAGGAAGTGTTTCTAAAAAAAATAGTCTTAATACTTAATCTTACAAAACTGGAATAAGCTTTTAAAGGTCTAAAACGCTAGGTGCTTAGCTAATGAAACAAAAAATTAATATAGCAAAAAGTGTGTGTATTTATTTAATCATTAGCTTAGTGCAAATTATTAAACAGATTAATTATGAAAAAAGTATTTTATTTATTAATTGGGGGGGGTAATCTTCTTCAGTACAGCCTGCAGTAAAGAAGATTTGCAAAACGAAAAAATGCAAAACGTTAAAAAGACTAGCAGTATCTATGATATGCCGGAAGACTTAAACGATGCTAGTGCCGTGACATCTAATGTAAAAGCGGTATACGATCGTTATCAGGATTACCTAGATAGTACAATTACAGCCAGTACTTCTGCTGACATCCTTGTGCATAACGCGATTTTTTATGTTGAAGCGGTTTATAATGCTATTAATTACAATATCGATTATGAAGTGACAGATATAGACGCAAGCGGATTGCACGAAGATTCTTACAGTCTTAATGCTACGTCTGAAAATAGCCGTTGGTATCTTAGTGAGGCTGATTTATTTACATGGCTTGATAACTTGGGTCTTTTCAGTTTTAGCGGAAATCAGGCAGTTGCGCCAATTACCAATGTTTTTTGGGATGATTCCGACGGGACAAGACTAACTTTTGGTATTAATCGAATTCCAATTCGCTTAAGTTGTTCCCAAAGAAAAATACAAGCCACTGATGAAGCGAGAGCGAAGCCTAGTCCCGAAGATTGCTTAGGAAATCCAATTACCTACAACGCCACAAAAATTATGGAGCTCTCTATGGATGTAAACTGCCCCGTTAAAGAACATGCCCTTTTATGGTACTACAGCGTAGAAGACTATGGTTTTCTCTATTCTCAAAATTATCGTCTTTGGGTAAGGGGGTTTTATTCGAACGGAATCCCATATGATTTTTACCCTGGTAGTAGCACCCAATACACCTCTAATTTTTTCGTTGGTGCCCCGAACACCTGTTTAGATAATGTTGACTTGGAGTTTTGGCGCGATAAGGCTGAAAGTGCTATGCTTGCTGAAGAAGTACATGTAAATGGGGTAGCAAGATATGCCTTAATGTCTTCCGTCAACCTAAGCGGCCAAAATACTGGAAATGTAGCTCACCAACTTACAGTAGGTTATGCCGTGCCTGGTGGTTTAACGCCTACTTTTCCTTAGTACCGCATGTCTATTTTTGCATTAAAGACTTGCTTAAAAGTAACAGCGCTACTAGCGCTGTTACTTTACTCCGACACTTCATCTGCGCAGCTTAGGGTTAATTATGTATCCAGTACTTCAAACACTGGCGGCGGAGTGCTCAATATGGATTATAATAATGAGTATACGCAAATAGCTTTTGTCCGCTCTAATAATGGTCCAGTTACAATTTCGAAGTATCTGTGGGATAGCAGTTTTACCCAGTATACCAGCACTCCTTTGTCGATTAATTATAGCGGCGTCCCTTTGAGAATGCTGGATTTTAGAAACCAAGACAGCTTAGTTACCTTGTTCTTTGCTTCACAGGATAGTACGGATGTCCTATCCCAAAATGGCTTTACATACGATAGGCTGATGGCTGCTAATTTTTATGAAGGCCCTCAAAATTCTCTCATAAAGCAGGCTGATCTAGATTTAGACAGTCTTTATATCCATCAACTATCAGCAGAGATTAGGGTGCAAGGCAATTTATTGGGGGATGATATAATGACTTTGGTCAGTGGTGCAACCCCCTCCGCTATTGCTAGTTTTCCTAAAAGCTTTTTAATCAAGCATAATTTATCTAGTGAAAGCACCACTGTATTAAATGTAGACGAAGTGCCTGGCTATCAAGAGCAGTTTAGCTACTCTGGCACGGGTCAGCTTAACCGACATATTGTAGAATCTCCTGTACCGGGCTATTACCTCGCGGATCTAGACTTTTATAATAATGATCGTACTATGTCAACGGCTAACATAGGCTTATTTGATGCCAATTTTGATACTATTTTAAAAATGTGGCCCAGAAATAATGGGGCAGGATTTTTTTCAAGAATTATGGTGCGTGATAGTACCGTTTTAGTTTATAGTAGCGGGGGTAGGCTCCAAAACAATATTATCTATGAAGATTTCTGCGTTTCTACCTTTAACTTTTTTGAAGACTCGCTGGTTACATCTTATCTAATTGAACTTATAGATTCTAATTCTCGGCATTGGGATATTGCTTACCCTGGCTGTGTTTGGTTAGATAATGGTTATATGGTTTTCACTGGTATATCAGACTCCAATGATGTTGTACAAGGGCAGAAAAATAAACTGAGCATATTCTCCATGAACCCTAATTTTCAAGTCGTAAAAGCAGCATTTGTTGACAATATACCTTCTGGTCCTCCACTGCCCGTTATCTGGCCCACTAGTGTAATTTCATATCCCAAATCTTCAGATACAGTAATTTTTGCAGGAAGTGCCATAAACCCCGATCAAAATCGAGTCAATTTATTTTGGGGAAAGTTCGGTTATAAGGACAATTCTATTGGAATTGAAGATCCAATTTTTAAGGTAAATCCTCAGTACCTTCAAGTTTTCCCCAACCCCGCTCCAAATGGAAATGTAACGATTTTTAATCAGGACCCTCAAGAGCGGCCTTTTACTATTAAAGTATTCAATATCAATGGTGAGGCGGTGAAATATTTTGAGAATTTAAATGGGCAAAAAAATTATATTAAGCTAGGTTTAGCAGCGGGTGTTTACCAACTGCAGTTTAGACAAGGAACGCATCAAGAGCAGCATAGATTAGTAGTACAATAGATCGTAATGTTAACTAGGAGGCAAAAACATTAACCAACGGATTACCCGAGCACAGCGAAAAAACAGCACTTAGACTTCTTATAAAAGGCGTTTTTCTGCGCCTTAGGAGCGTTTTCCTTTTCTTGAAATTTTAAGACTATAATTTTACGTCTTGCTCGGGTAATTAGGGATATAGAAGGGGAACGCTTTGTAATAGTTTCGGAAAACCGCAGCTATCAAGAAGTCTTCGCTATGATGGCGAAATCTTTGGGGGTAAAAGGACCTCAAACTGAAGTAAAACCGTGGATGAGCGCACTCGCATGGCGTTGGAAAGCTTTAAAAAGCAGGATAACTGGCAAAGCGCCATTGGTAACGAAAGAAACCGCCCGTACTTCTTTGGGTTTTTATTATTATGAAAATGATAAGGTGAAACAGGCCCTAGACTATGAATTTATTCCTGTGGAAAAATCCGTTGCCGATTTAACTAGATTTTATCAGCAGAAATAGCAGTATCCTCTTTGGTGGCGCTACTATCTTTTTTGGCTGCATTAGGACTCTCAGTACTGTCAATTACTTCCACTCGAGAATTGGAAGCACCTATTTCTGGGTCTTTTTCCTCCAGGCCAGGCTCACCTTCAATCTCACTGCTCATGGTGCTTAAATTGGTGAGTACCTGCTCATAAAGAACATCCATTTTCTCGGCATTACGCGAGTAAAAACGAAAAGAACTATCGTACCGCGATTCCCGAATATGATGCTTATCCCAAAGTTTCATATAATGGTCTAAAGCGTAAAGGGTATCACCCAAAACCTTTTTGCCAATACGGGCGCCTTCAATAATATGAACGTCGGTTAAAATGGCAATCATCTTGTCCTCGGAAATAACCCAGTCGGGAACATCCGCGGTTTTCTTGGGCGCCTCAGGGGCGCAGGCCGTTAAAAAGGCCAGGCCAAGAAAAAGATGATATTTAAACTTCGCGATCAAATTCTAGTCTTTGGGCGGCTTTGTTTTCGGAAACTTTTCCGTTTTCATACACAAGGCTACCATTTACTAAAGTATGGGTTACTCGTGCTCTAAAAGTGGTTTCTTCAAAAGGCGACCAACCGCATTTCGAAAGGATATTATCTTTACTTACGCGCCAAGGACGAGATGGATCTACGATGCAGATATCGGCCCAATAGCCTTCTCGTAAATAACCACGTTCTTTAATATTGAATAAAATAGCGGGATTGTGACACATTTTCTCCACCAGCATTTCAATGCTCATTTTGTCGTCGCGCACAAATTCCATCATCGCAGGAACCGCATGTTGTACCAAGGGTCCACCGCTCGGGGCAGATAGGTAAGGGTTGTTTTTTTCTTCTAAGGTGTGCGGAGCGTGATCGGTAGCAATTACGTCGATACGTCCGTCTAAAACAGCATTGAAAATGGCTTGACGGTCACTTTCGTCTTTTACAGCCGGGTTCCATTTTATAAGACTGCCTTTTTCAGCATATTGATCGCTGTTAAACCATAAATGATGAATACAGGCTTCTGCGGTAATTTTCTTTTCCGCTAGTGGCAGCTTATTATCGAAAAGCTCGCATTCTTCGGCGGTGCTAATATGGAATACATGCAAGCGGCTCCCGAATTTCTTGGCTAATTCTACCGCAAGACTGGAAGACTTTAAACAAGCTTCACGACTGCGAATTAAGGGATGCATCGACATGGGGATGGCCTCTCCATATTTGGCTTCTGCTTCCGCAAGATTGGCTTTAATGGTGGCTTCGTCTTCGCAGTGTGTAATAATCGGGAGATTTACTTGTGAGAAGATTCCTTCCAAAGCTTTTAGATCATCCACCAGCATATTACCGGTACTGCTTCCCATAAAAACTTTTACGGCCGGTACCCAGCGAGGATCTACTTTTTTAAGTTCTTCGAGGTTGTCGTTCGCGCCACCAATATTAAAGGCATAGTTGGCGAAAGACTTTTCGGCCGCAATGGTATATTTAGCTTCTAACCTTTCTAGGGTTGTAGCGGCAGGTTTAGTGTTGGGTTGCTCAATATAAGAAGTAATTCCTCCAGCAATAGCCGCACGCGACTCACTGTAGATATCACCTTTATGGGTGAGGCCTGGCTCGCGGAAGTGAACTTGATCGTCGATAATTCCTGGTAGAACATAGCTTCCAGCGGCGTCAATTATTTGCGTATCACTTTCACGTTGACTGAGGTTGGGGGCGATTTTTACAATACGGCCATCCTCAATATATAAATCACTTTCAATGGTTTGCCCCTCATTGACCAGACGGGCATTCTTGATTAAAATCTTCCTTTTCATGATTAAACAGCAGGTTATTGGTGGCGTTTTAAGAGACTTCGAAGTTTCAATTTCAGCACGCCAAAAACGGCTTCGTTAATTATACCAGAACTCATTTTAGAGGTACCTAGGGTGCGGTCGGTAAAAATAACAGGCACTTCCTTTATTTTAAATCCTAGTTTATGGGTAATAAATTTCATTTCGATTTGGAAGGCATAGCCTACGAAACGAATCTTTTTAAAGTTCATTTTTTCAAGCACTTCTCGGCGAAAGCACACAAACCCAGCTGTGGTGTCTTCTACCGGGATGCTCAGGATAATGCGCACGTAGCGCGAGGCAAAATAGCTCAGTAGTACTCGACTCATGGGCCAGTTCACTACATTCACGCCCTTAACATAGCGCGAACCAATGGCCATCCCAAATTTTTCTTCCTTGCAGGTTTTATAAAGCAGCTCCAAGTCTTTGGGATCGTGCGAAAAATCGGCGTCCATCTCAAAGATAAACTGATAACTCCTTTCTAAAGCCCAACTGAAACCAGCTAGATAAGCGGTGCCCAAACCTTGCTTTCCGGCTCTAGGCAAAAGGAAAAGTTTGTGTTCGTATTCGCCTTGTAGGTGCTTTACAATTTCTTGTGTCCCGTCAGGCGAGTTGTCATCCACTATTAAAACATGGTAGTCAGAGTGTAGGGCGAAGACCGTGCGAATAATTCGCTCGATATTTTCCTTTTCATTATAAGTTGGTATGACTACTAGCGCTTCAGACAAAGGGTGTACATATTTAAGGGGCAAAAGTACATATTAATGCTTGTAATAATATTGGCATTAAGTTAAAGAATCTAACTCGAATTGATAAAACGAAAGCTTACTCTTTTTATGATTCAAAAAAAACCCTGCCTTTACAGCAGGGTTTAGTTTAGAATAAGGTGATTATAACTTATTTGCTGCTGGTTAAGCTGGCACCTAAGTACTCACGGTTTAAGCGAGCGATATTTTCTAAGGAAATTCCTACGGGGCACTCTTCTGCGCAAGCGCCAACATTAGAGCAGTTACCAAAGCCTTCTAAGTCCATTTGGTTTACCATGCTGGTTACGCGTTCTTTAGCTTCTACTTTACCTTGCGGTAGAAGGGATAGCTGGGAAACCTTGGCTGAAACAAATAACATCGCCGAGGCATTAGGACAAGCGGCGACGCAACCTCCGCAACCAATACAAGTAGCTGCATTAAAGGCTGCATCTGCATCTGCCTTGGGCACTGGAATGGCGTTAGCATCGATGGTATTACCAGAAGTGTTAACCGATACAAAACCACCAGCTTGAATAACGCGATCCAAGGCAGCACGATCTACTGCTAAATCTTTTAATACTGGAAAAGCTTTGGCGCGGAAGGGTTCTACATAAATAGTATCGCCATCCTTAAATTTACGCATGTGCAGCTGGCAAGTTGTAGTGCCCGATTCTGGTCCGTGCGGTTCGCCGTTAATGTGCATCGAGCACATACCGCAGATACCTTCGCGGCAATCGTGATCGAAAGCAACGGGATCATCGCCTTTATCAATTAATTCTTCGTTTAGCTGATCCATCATTTCTAAGAAAGAGCTGTCGGCACTTACATTCTTAACTTGATAGTCTTTTAAGCTTCCTTTACTGTCGGTATTAGCTTGACGCCAAATTTTTAATTTTAAATCCATGCTTCTAATTTTTTAGGGCTCGAGGCCAATTTTACTTGTAGCTGCGTGTTTTCAATTCAACATTTTCGAATATCAAATCCTCTTTAATTAACTCGGCCTCACTCGGGTTGCCGGTGTATTGCCAAGAGCTAACAAAGGCAAACTCTTCGTCGCGACGAAGTGCTTCACCTTCTTCCGTTTGAAATTCTTCCCTAAAATGGCCTCCACAAGATTCTTCTCGTGTCAGCGCATCTTGACACATTAACTCGCCTAATTCCATAAAGTCGGCCACGCGCATGGCTTTATCCAACTCAGGATTCATTTCATTTTTAGTTCCTGGAACAGTTACATTCTCCCAGAACTCTGCTCTTAAAGCACGAATGTCTTTAATCGCTTCCTGTAAACCTTGCGCATTACGAGCCATACCACATTTGTCCCACATAATTTTACCGAGGGCACGGTGATAGTGATCTACAGAATGCTTTTTAGTCGTCTTATTAAGAAGCTTGTCGATGGTTTCATTTACTTCTGCTTCTGCAGTAGCGAATGCCTCTTGATTGGTATCGATTTCGCCCGTTCTAATTTCTTCTGAAAGGTAATCGCCAATAGTGTAAGGGATTACGAAATAACCATCGGCTAATCCTTGCATAAGGGCCGAAGCTCCTAAGCGGTTGGCACCGTGATCGGAGAAGTTCGCTTCACCTAAGGCAAATAAGCCGGGAACATTGGTCATTAAGTTATAATCCACCCATAATCCCCCCATGGTATAGTGTACCGCGGGGTAAATCATCATTGGTGTTTGGTAAGGATTGTCGTCTACGATTTTCTCGTACATGGCGAAAAGGTTACCGTATTTGGCTTCCACCACTTTGGTTCCTAATTCCTTAACCTGCTCTTTAGTAGGGTTGTCGATACCTTGAATATTGGCTTCAGTTTTACCGTAACGCTCAATGGCAGCGGCAAAATCTAAGTAAACTGCCTCTCCTGTTTTGTTTACGCCGAAACCTTCATCGCAACGCTCTTTGGCTGCACGCGAAGCAACATCACGCGGTACCAAGTTTCCGAAACTTGGGTAGCGGCGTTCTAGGTAATAATCTCTTTTTTCTTCAGGAAGATCGGTTGCTTTCAATCTGCCTTCGCGAATCGCCTCGGCATCTTTAAGATCTTTGGGTACCCAAATTCTACCGTCGTTTCTCAGTGACTCACTCATCAGCGTAAGCTTGGACTGGTGCGAGCCAGAAACGGGAATACAAGTGGGGTGAATTTGTGTGAAACAAGGGTTAGAGAAAGCAGCTCCTTTTTTGTGGGCTTTCCAAGCGGCAGAACCATTAGAGCCCATAGCATTGGTTGAAAGGTAGAATACATTCCCATAACCACCTGAAGCAATAACTACTGCGTGAGCTCCGAAGCGCTCTACTTTACCGGTTACTAAGTTTTTGGCGATAATTCCGCGGGCTTTACCGTCTACGGTAACAACGTCGAGCATTTCGTGGCGGTTGTATAATTTCACCTTGCCTTTCGAAATCTGGCGGCTTAATGCCGAATATGCCCCTAATAATAATTGCTGTCCGGTTTGACCTTTAGCATAAAAAGTACGACTTACCTGCACCCCGCCAAAAGAGCGGTTATCGAGGGTTCCGCCGTATTCACGTGCGAAGGGAACTCCTTGCGCTACCGCTTGGTCAATAATATTAGCAGATACCTCAGCCAAACGGTAAACGTTGGCTTCACGCGAGCGGTAATCGCCCCCTTTAATGGTATCGTAAAAAAGGCGATACACAGAATCGCCATCGTTTTGATAGTTTTTTGCGGCATTAATACCTCCTTGTGCGGCGATAGAGTGCGCACGACGAGGAGAATCTTGAAAACAGAATGCCTTTACATTGTAACCCATCTCCGCAAGGGAAGCAGCAGCAGAGCTACCGGCTAAGCCTGTACCGATAATTATTACGTCGATATTTCTTTTGTTGGCTGGGTTTACGAGACGGATATTGGCTTTATGATTTTGCCACTTTTTTTCTAAAGGGCCTTCGGGGATGCGAGAATCTAACTTCATAATCTATCGTTTAATTTTTTGCCATTAGTATAAATACAGGTATGATCGCGTAGGCCAAGGGCACAATAATCGAAAATGCAGCGCCAACTGTTTTAATCATTGGTGTGTAACGACTGTGGTTGATGCCTAAGGTTTGGAAGGCGCTTTGAAAGCCGTGGTACAAGTGAAAAGCAACAGCTGCCATGGCGATTACGTAAAGTAATACCATAATTAAACCGGCCGTTCCATCTTGATATGTTTTTACAACAACGGTAGCGAGGTCTTTGTTTCCTTCGCCATCAACACCAATTTCGCCCCAGTGCATGGTATACCAAAATTGGCTCATGTGTAATATAATAAAGGCTAAAATGATGGTGCCTAAAAGACCCATATTACGGGAAGCCCAAATAGAATTTCGGTTGGGCTTGTAGCTCGCGTAGCGTTCGGGACGGGCTTTACGGTTTTGCATGGCTAGGTAAATTCCGTCTACTGCGTGAAATAAAATACTAGCGTACAAGAAGTAACTTACAATTTTGATCAGCGGAAAGCTGGTCATGAATTTTGCGTAAGCATTAAATTTTTCTTGCCCTTCTGCGCTAAGGTCGAGAAGCTGCAAATTGCCCAGTAGGTGAACGATTAAGAAGGATATTAAGAATAATCCTGTAAGCGACATCCAATACTTTTTAGCGATGGATGAGCCTAAAATCCCTGAGTTTGCCATAGTTTGTTGCGGTGTTCTGTGTTTTCGCAAATTTAACAAGTACAGAGGACATGCCAACGCATAAATTTATTTAGAATGATTACAAGAACTCCTACTGCATAGGAATTGCGAGAGCAGGCTATCTTCTTACCTTTGCGAGACATCAAATATTTAGCATGAGATACGATAGAATTGATTCAAAGCTGTTTATAGAAAACCGCAAACGATTGGTTACACATCTGCCCGCAGGAGCGATGGCCATTTTCAATGCCAATGATATAATGCCCACTAATGCCGATGGTACTTTGCCATTCGTGCAGAATCGCGATTTATTTTACTTATCTGGCGTAGACCAAGAAGAGAGTATTTTGGTGGTTTTCCCAGATGCATTCAACGCAAATCACCGTGAAATTTTGTTCCTGGTAGAAACCAATGATCAAATTGCACGATGGGAAGGTGAGAAGCTTAGTAAAGAACAAGCCACGGCTGTAAGTGGAGTGCAAACAGTATATTGGTTAAGTGAGTTTGATAAGTTTTTACGGGAAGTAATCTGCCAAGCGAAGTCCGTTTATTTAAACTCGAATGAACATTTACGTGCCACTTCTCCTGTGGAAACACGCGACGACCGCTTTCGCAAGATGCTTATGGAAAAGTATCCCTTGCAAGAGTATGAGCGTGCCGCGCCCATTATGCATAGCTTACGTGCAATAAAATCGCCCATTGAAATAGATTTAATGACTCAGGCTTCCGCCATTAATACCAAGGCTTTTTTAAGAGTTATGAAGTTCTTAAAACCGGGCGTAATGGAATACGAACTGGAAGCAGAGTTTATTCACGAATATAAGAGAAACGGCGCTACCGATTTTAGTTATACGCCCATTATTGCCAGTGGTGCAAGCGCTTGTGTTTTGCATTATATAGAGAACAATAGAGAGTGTAAGGATGGCGATTTAGTGCTTTTCGATTGCGGAAATTGGTATGCCAATTATGCCAGCGATGTAACCCGTTGTTTTCCGGTAAATGGCAAATTCACCAAGCGTCAAGCGGAAGTGTATAATGCGGTTTTACGCGTGCAAAAAACGTCCCTCGATTTATTACGTCCGGGCAATCAGTTGCACGAATATCACAAAGAAGTAGGTGATTTAATGACGGCTGAATTAATCCAATTGGGATTAATTGACAAGACGGACGTTAAGAATCAAGACCCTGCTTGGCCAGCTTACAAAAAGTATTTCATGCACGGAACTTCACACTATATTGGTTTAGATGTGCATGATGTAGGTCATTGGGATGCGAAAATGGAAGTAGGTAACGCTTTTACTTGTGAACCAGGAATTTATATTCCTGAAGAAGGTATCGGTATCCGCATTGAAGATGATATCGTAATAGGCGATAAGGAAAATCTCAATATGACCAGCGGTATTCCCAAGGAAGTGGCCGAAATTGAAGATTTCATGAATAGCTAAGCCATTTTGATTATATTGAAGAGCCGTCTTAGTCAAGAGATTAAGGCGGTTTTTTTTGCTCATCCTAAAAAAGAGTATTAGAATTAGGCTCCTTAAATTTGTCAAAATTTTTCATTTGCAGCATTTCGACTTTAGCTATAAAAATACTCAATTTAAAGCTTCCGATTCCGTGCAGGGAACTGCGGTAGTTTTTCTGCATGGTTTTTTAGAAAACCGTTTTATGTGGAATAAGGTTATAGAAGCTTTACCCAAAAAGTACCGTTGCATTACAATCGATTTACCCGGGCACGGGGAGAGTGAAAACCTCGCTTACGTGCACAGTATGGAGGAAATGGCAGAAGTGGTTAAAGCCTTACTCGATCACCTGAAAATTCGCCGTGCCATAGTGGTAGGACATTCCATGGGTGGCTACGTGGCATTGGCTTTAGCCGATCGTTATCCCGATATGTTGAAAGGAATGGTTTTAATGAATTCTACCGCAAGGGCAGATAGTGAAGAGCGCCAGCACAATCGCGATAGAGCGATAAGCTTGGTGAAGCGTAACCCGAAATCATACGTCCGTAACTCAATACCCCTTTTATTCAGGCCGGTTAGTCGTCGGAAATACCAAGATGCAGTAAAATGGGCTAAAGAAGAAGCACTTAAGACTTCAGCTCAGGGTATTGTTGCCGCTTTGGAGGGGATGAAGATTCGCATCGATCGCGAGGTGATCTTAAACTTTGCGCCTTATCCTATTTTGTTTGTGGCCTCGCAAAAAGATCCGGTACTGGCTTGGGAGCAATTGGAAGAGCAATTCTTCCACGAATCGGTCGAGCCTTTGGTTTTAAGTGAAGGCCACATGAGCCATATTGAGAATTTTTCGGAGCTTCTAGTGGGATTAAAAACATTTCTAGCGAGAAGTTGAGTGCACTTCAAAAAAAATGCCCCACTTCTAGTTATGTGGAGCACTTTCGTAAATATTGTTAACTAAGCGTTTCTAGTTTAAAATTATATTTGCGGTATTGCGGTAGCCAGCATTATCTTTATACCAATCACTATAACTATTGCCGCTGCTTTGCGCCCAAGCGTTAAAGAAATTGTAGGCGGTATTAATGGCTTTTTCTTCTTCAGGATAACGGAATTCGTGAATTACATTAATCGCCCAAGGCAGATTATTCTCCGTTCTGTAATAACGTTGGCTGCTAGGGTCGCTGTCATCGTCAAGGGTATTGAAAATGCTAAGATCCATGAGGTCCGTAGGGGCCATGCCTGCCAAATGTAATTCGCGACCGCGATTTCCATCCACAATTAGGAAGGGGTTGAAAGGTGCGCTTCCTAGTAATGCTGGGTCTATAGGGTTGGTAAAGGTAATGATCACGTTTATTTCATCGCCCAAGGAAATAGGTTGACCTTGCTCCGTATTTACATATTGACCATTGCCAAGTTTTTGGATATTATCGTAGGCATCATCAAAAACAATTATGGTAGATCCGCTGCTGTGCCCCGTTTCTATACCTTTCCCGTCAAGGTTAATGTAGTTTTCGGTAAGATTGAAGCCGCTTACCGTGCTGATTAAACTAGGGTCTACATTTATTTTAAAGCCGAACCCATTGCGGAAAGAAGCTCCAATTGCCTTAATTCTGAATTTACCTTCTAAGCGAACCACCTTATTAGCCGCATTAGCTATTTGAGTGAAGCGGTAGTTTATTACTAGATCGTTAAAGTCGAAATCGCCCTGTGAGGGCCAAAGATCTTCGTAAGCTAGCGACCCCCAACCAATATCAGAAGGCGTGTATTTTGCCTCTGCGGCAGATGGGTCATTTGGGAAATCATCTAAGGCATCGATCACTCCGTCGTTGTCACTATCAATATTAGCTAAGTCAGCCACGGCACATTTATAAGAACCCAGGTCATTTATTTTATGAGGATAAGTTCCCACAACTGACCAAGCGCCATCATATTTGTCCATTTCGATTAATTTCGATTGTGCATCATTAGTTGCAATATAGAGGCGGTCATTCCTATCAATGGCCATTGATGTGGGCTGAAAGGGCAGATTCTCGGCACTAATTCTTGTGGCATTGGCAGTGTTGCCATTTAGAGCTATGCGATAGAGTCCGGAGAACGTGCACATATAAATTGTGCTGTCTTTAGAAATGGCGATATCTCCCCCTGTTTTATTATCTAAACCCACAATATTGTAATTATTTACAATTTGATTGGTCAATGGATCTATCGTGTACATTTTATTATTGTCATTAGCGATGTAGAGCAGGCTATCTACATAGTTGTACTCCATGCGCGGGTAATTGCCATTAAACGGATTCCCATTTTGTGCTACATGAAAGGTTCCCGCATTGTAGTCGTAATAGCGTAGCGTAGTGCCAGTATTGTAATACATAATGCCATTTTCTTGATCCACCGCGCATGCAATAGATCCTCCGCCAGCAAGATTAGGCATTGTAGTCGCGCTATAGTCGCCACTTTCAACATCTATGGTATAAAAGCCACCTTGGCCATTTACGGCATAAAGCGTTTCAGAGCAATTCATTGCTTTGCCCGAATTTTTTGTAAATATTGCCGAAGCAGCATTGCCTGATATGTTCACATAAATGGTGGAAATCACACCATTGGCGTTGCGAATAATTTTAATGCGCTTGCAAAAAGTTGGCACTGAAATTTGTGCTTGAGTGCTTGTGCCTTGTGGGAAAATGCTCGCGATTTTTTCTTCAAGCTGTCCATCAAAAGCGGCAAAAACCGTGTATTTTACCCGATAAGTTTCTTCGTCACTTATATTTAAATTGATAAGGGCGTCGGTGCGGAAGTCAAAATTTGGACTAACCACTAAATCTTTGATCGCAATATTGGGGTCTGGGCTGGAGTTTGTGCTATTGCTATCTTCCTTTTGGCAAGAGGAAAGGATAAAGAGGAAAATCAATAGAGAAATGGAGTTGCGCATAATATGAGTTCTAAACTTCTTGTATGATGCGGTAAAATTAGTCTCTATCGGAAGATTCACTGCGCACAATCGTTAAAAAGGGTCTTTTTTTCGATTTACGAAGACAAGCCCAAGCATAAAAAAACCGCTTCCACAAACTATGAGATTTTGGAAACGGTTTTAATCAAGCGGGTTCAGATTGGTTAAGGTTCAACCCATTTGATATGTTTGGTTAAGGCTTAAAGCTGAGGCTAATATAGGGGCGGCTTGAAAATGGGGCAATACGTAAAATGCCCTATTTCTTTTGAGTTTTGGCAATTTATGACAGGGCTCAAGAGTTTTAGTGTTCTGCTATTGCAGAATGTGAAACTATAAAACCTACGCGGTCTAAGAGTTTGCGTCCAAATAGAGAATAAATTAGACTCTAATTTTCAGTTGTAACTATTCGAACGAATTCCAACCTTGGGCACTAAGCGGAATGTATTTTCCATCTCGGGTAACCAGATTTTTCTCATTGGTATCACTTAACATGTGGCCTATTACGCTAAGGTGCGGATTGCCTTTAATCTTATCGTGATCTTTTAAAGGAATGGTGAAAAGAAGCTCATAGTCTTCGCCCCCATTTAAAGCTACTGTGGTCGCATTAAGCTTAAACTCTTCCGCTAATTTAAATACCGTAGGGTCGATGGGGATTTTCTCTTCGTACAATTGAATGCCCAATTGTGAGCTTTCGCAAAGGTGCAAGGCTTCCGAACTTAGGCCGTCGGAAATATCAATCATCGATGTTGGTTTAACGCCCAATTTGTGCAGTAATTCGGGAATGTCTTTGCGCGCTTCGGGTTTCAGCTGACGTTCTAAAACGTATTCGTTTCCACCGAGCTCTGGCTGAATATCGGGATTTTCTTTAAAAACTCTTTTTTCGCGTTCTAAAATTTGCAATCCCATATAAGCGCCGCCTAAATCGCCAGTTACTACCACAAGATCCTTATCCTTGGCGCCAGAGCGTAAAACTTCTTGACCTTCTTCTACTTCGCCAATTGCCGTGATGCTAATGGTTAATCCAGAGTAAGAAGAAGTGGTATCGCCTCCTACTAAATCTACCTCATACACTTGGCAGGCCTTGCGAATTCCTTCGTAAATTTTGTCGAGATACTCAATACCAAAGCGATTGCTAATGGCGAGGTTTACGGTAATTTGGGTAGGACGGCCATTCATGGCATAAATGTCTGAAAGGTTTACTACCACTGCTTTATAGCCAAGGTGTTGTGGTGGCATATAGCTTAAGTCGAAATGCACGCCTTCTACCAACATATCGGTGCTTACTAAAACGCGACCGCTTAAAAATTCCAAAATAGCCGCGTCATCGCCAATGCCTTTTATACTGGAGGATTGGTTGAGCGGGAAGTTTTGCGTTAATCGCTTAATTAAGCCAAACTCGCCGATTTTTTCTAAGCTGGTAAACTCTTCTTCTCTTTCTTCTGCCATTTTGCAAAAGTAGCCAAATAAGCCTGTTTTTATTCGGCTTCAAGAAAGGATTTGCAATCAAGTTTTGGCCAAGGCTTAAGCGAGCAAAGTGGCGTTTATCTGCTTAGCGTTAAATTTTGTTTGAGTTCTTTTCCTTGATATTGCACCGTGTAAAAATAACTACCGCTAGGGCAGTCTATCCCTTGATGTTTTCCATCCCAAACGTAAGGTGCAGCGGTTTTCAAGACCAGAATTTGACCCCAGCGATTAAAGATTGTCAGCTTAAAATCGGGAATTTTATCGGCCTCATTTATATAGAAAAGGTCATTAAACCCATCTCCATTCGGGCTGAAAATATTGGGGAGAATTAAATTGACATCAAGGTCATTAGCGGGAATGAATACCCACTTGGTAATGGTATCTCGGCAACCACGACCATTGGTTAGGACAAGAGTTACTTCATATTCACCAGGTGATAAGAAATGGTGAGTGATGGAGCTGTCACCGCTTAACTGACTTCTGCCATCACCAAAAGACCATTCGGCGTTGAAGCCTGGATTATCGTGATAAAAGCCCACACTGCTCGAATCTTCGCTCAGATATTCGAAATCGAAATCTGCATTAAAAATATCGCCGCTAATGCTGACGGTGATAAGTGAATCGCAGCTTGCACTTGATGATTTTAAAAAACTAAAGCTCGTATCGGCTGGGAAATATTGATTATTAAGAAAGATCGAGTCATAAGCGCAAATCGTATAATTTCGGTTTGCACTTGGGCTTGCCTTATAGCTAAGATTTACTGAATTTATGGTAAAACATCCATTAGCCATTGATACAGTATCGTTATAGATTCCGGCTTGTTTTTCCCATCGACTGTTAATTAAAACACTATCACCAGGGCAGATACGAAGATTAGTACTGCTTCCAATATTATAAGGGCTGTAATTGTTGCCAGGAAGAAGGCAGTTAGGGGAGGAAACAATAAAGCCTGTCATGTTGGTGTTAGCGCTACTGGGCCAGCTATTGGCAGAATTTCCATCGGTGGAGGTATAGCGCGTACAATTGCCATTTTCTCTCACCAGTTTATTCCATTTTAAGGCGCGTGAAACACCTCCTACTTTATTTTTGACCGCTGTTCCGTGCAGTCCAATCATGTCTACAAAATTGTTTCCATTTCCCAGCGTAAGTGCGATGCAGTCATCGTCGTTTACCCCATTAGAGTTAAAGGATTGATTGCTGAAACATGCCTGGAAGTCGCTGCTCGCTTGATTATTAATGGCGTTGCTAATAATGGTTGAGTTGCCAGCTGCTAAGATTCCGCTTAATTGGTCGCTGCTGCTAGATGAGTTATTACTACCATTATAAACCTGCACATAGTAATTGCTGAGGTTGATGCTGCTATTGGTGGGGTTGTAGATTTTAATTGCCCAACCAGCACCAGGATTCCAATCAACGTACTCTGTTATTATCAGATCATTTAGTTGTGCTTGTAAAGAGAAGCTAAATAAAAGGATTACTAGAAGTAAGTGACGCATCATGGTTTTTATTCGAAGCGGCAAAGTTAATCCGCTAAGGTTAAGAGGATATTAATTATCGATAGTAGCGTTGGAAATCGGCGGCAGAGAACCTTTTAACCGGAGCTTGACGCAGCATTACATCCTCGTACTTTCGCGTTCATTGGAAAGAACTTGTAAGCCTCATGTAAAAAGCGTTTTGTGCCGCCTTAGCCCTTTAAAATACCTAGTATTTTTTGGGGCTTGCGGCCTAATTTTACAACAAGCGCAGGGTTTTAGTAAACGATATATTTTGGCGGCTAATATTATAGGTTCGTATTAAAAGGAGTGGATTGTTATTCACCCTTCCTGAAATCAATTCTTAAGATATTGCTTAGCTATCAGAATAATGACGCTGTCTATTTTTTAAAGAATTGCGATTGCTTACCTTTGCATTAATTTTGACTAAATCTAAATAGCGTATGATTAAGGTTTCGGATACGGCCAGAAAGCGCTTGGAAAGCCTTCTTGGCGAAAGCGGAAAAGCGTTAGAAAATACATATATAAGGGTAGGAGTGGATAGTGGCGGTTGCAGCGGTTTATCCTACAAACTTGATTTCGATTCAGAAATGAAGGAAAGTGATAAACTTTTTGAGGATCAAGATGTAAAGATAGTGGTAGATAAGAAGAGTTTTTTATACTTAATCGGTACTACCCTCGAATACAGCGGCGGGCTAAATGGTAAAGGATTCTCCTTTAACAATCCTAACGCATCACGCACCTGCGGCTGCGGCGAAAGCTTCGCGGTTTAATTTTTTAAATCTCATTATGAAAACAGAAGAGAGTTATCTAGATGAAGTTACCGCTTCGGAATATAAATATGGTTTTTACACGGACATTGAATCGGATAAAGTTCCGGCAGGATTAAGCGAAGATGTAATTCGTATTATCTCTGCCAAAAAGGGCGAACCGGAATGGATGACCGACTGGAGGCTAGATGCTTACAAACAGTTTTTGAAAATGACTGAACCCGATTGGGCGAACGTTTCATATGCTAAACCTGATTTGCAGGCTATTTCGTTTTATTCCGCACCAAAGCGTAAGAAGGAATTGGAAAGCCTCGATGAGGTGGATCCCGAATTATTGAAAACCTTCGAGAAATTAGGAATTTCCCTCGATGAGCAAAAACGTCTTTCGGGCGTAGCCATGGATGTGGTGGTAGATTCCATCTCGGTTAAAACCACCTTCCGCGAAAAGCTGGGAGAAATGGGCATTATCTTTTGCTCTATTTCAGATGCTATTAAGGAGTATCCGGAATTGGTGAAAAAATACCTCGGTACAGTCGTACCCAGAAGCGATAATTATTATGCAGCGCTAAATTCTGCCGTGTTTACCGACGGTAGTTTCTGCTATATCCCAAAAGGGGTGCGTTGCCCTATGGAATTAAGTACCTACTTCCGTATTAACGAAGCGGGAACAGGGCAGTTTGAGCGTACCTTATTAATTGCCGATGAAGGTAGCTATGTTTCTTATTTAGAGGGTTGTACTGCTCCAATGCGCGATGAGAATCAATTGCATGCGGCCGTAGTAGAACTAGTGGCTTTAGACGATGCCGAGATAAAATACTCTACCGTACAAAACTGGTACCCTGGCGATAAAAACGGCAAGGGTGGTGTTTTCAATTTTGTGACGAAAAGAGGCATCTGCGAACGCAATGCTAAAATCTCGTGGACCCAGGTAGAAACCGGTTCTGCGGTAACCTGGAAATACCCATCTTGTATCTTAAAAGGGGAAAATTCCGTCGGTGAATTTTACTCGGTGGCGGTAACGAATAATTATCAGCAAGCCGATACGGGAACCAAAATGATACACCTCGGTAAAAACACCAAGAGTACCATTATTAGTAAGGGGATTTGTGCCGGAAAAAGTAATGGTAGCTATCGCGGATTAGTGAAAATTGGTCCCCGTGCTGAAAACGCGCGTAACTTCTCCCAATGCGATTCGCTTTTAATGGGCAGCAGTTGTGGTTCCCACACTTTTCCTTATATCGAAACACAAAACAAGAGTGCCAAAGTAGAGCATGAAGCGACTACCTCTAAAATAGGTGAAGACCAAATATTTTACTGTAAGCAAAGAGGTATCGGCGAAGAAGAAGCCATTGCCCTTATTGTAAATGGCTATTGTAAAGATGTATTAAATCAGTTACCCATGGAATTTGCGGTAGAAGCGCAAAAGCTTCTCGCCATTAGTTTAGAGGGTTCAGTAGGTTAAGAATTGTAGAAATAAAGCTATGTTAAAAATAACTAATCTCCACGCTAATATTGGAGATAAAGAGATTTTAAAAGGAATAAATTTAGAGGTTAAACCCGGTGAAATTCACGCGATTATGGGGCCCAATGGCTCGGGGAAAAGTACCTTATCGTCGGTAATTGCCGGTCGTGAAGACTACGAAATAACCGCCGGTCATATCGATTTTGAAGGCGAGGATTTAAGTGACTTGGATGCCGACGAAAGAGCACACAAGGGTATCTTTTTGTCCTTCCAATATCCAGTAGAAATTCCAGGTGTAACGGTTACCAATTTTATTAAAACCGCGATTAACGAAACACGCAAGGCTCGTGGTCAAGAACCAATGCCCGCCAACATTATGCTCAAGCAGATGCGCGAGAAAATGGGCCTCTTGGAAATAGATAGCGCCTTTTTAAGTCGCTCTTTAAACACCGGTTTTTCGGGTGGTGAAAAGAAACGCAACGAGATTTTCCAAATGGCGATGCTGGAACCCAAATTGGCGATCCTCGATGAAACAGATTCTGGTTTGGATATCGATGCGCTTCGCATTGTATCGAATGGTGTAAATAAACTGAAAAGTGAGAAGAATGCGATTATCGTTATTACCCACTATCAGCGACTTCTAGAATATATTGTGCCCGATTTTGTACATGTATTGCACCAAGGGAGAATAGTAAAAAGTGGCGACAAAAGTCTCGCGCATGAATTGGAGTCTAAAGGTTACGATTGGTTGAAGGAAGAAGCAGCCCTTTAAGTCGAATTGCTAAAAATTGATTTAAAATGGAGGCATTAAAAGATAAATTAGAATCGTCTTTCCTCGTTCTTGAAAACGAGTTAAACGGTCAGGCACAAAGTGCCGTGCACGCGCTACGCCGAGAAGCGTTTCAGCGCTTTTTGCAGATGGGTTTTCCTAGTAAGCGTCACGAAGAATGGCGCTACACGAACCTAAAACCCATCTTAAAACCCGATTACCGCATCTTCCCAAAGGAAGACACTTCGGTAGAGTTTAAGGATATCAAACGCTTTTTTCTAAGCGATCAAGACACTTACAAATTGGTTTTTGTAGATGGCGTTTACAGCTCTTGGTTAAGCGAAACTACCCATCAGGGTTTTGATGTTTGCACCTTTAGTAATATGCTGCACAAGTACAAGGATGTAAGCGATGAGTATTTTGCGAAAGCTTTACCGAAAGACGAGGCTCTTGCGGCAGTGAATACGGCCTTTGCTAAGGAAGGCGCCTTTATTCGCATCAAAAAGAATATTACGGCCGACAAGCCAGTAGAACTTCTTTTTGTAAGTACCGATCACGGTCATGAAATAATGACCCAACCGCGCAACTTAGTGGTGGTGGAAGAAAATGCGGAGGTAACTATAATTGAGCGTCACCAGAGTTTAAGTGAAAGCGCGGTATTAACCAATACGGCTACCGAAATTTTCGCATTACGCTCCTCGCGTCTCAATTATTATAAAATTCAAAACGATAATGATACCGCTTCATTAATTGACAGTACTAGCATTAAGCAGTACCGCAATTCGAGTGTTAATTTGGGTACTTTCTCTTTTGGAAATAAATTCGTTCGCAACAATCTCAACTTCTTTTTAGAGGAAGAGCATACCGAAAGTACGCTAGATGGAATTACTATTATTAGCGATGGGCAAACGGTAGATCACCATACTTTGGTAGATCACAAGGTGCCTAATTGCTATAGCGATGAAATGTATAAGGGTATTTATGATGGCAATGCCAAAGGTGTTTTTAACGGTAAGGTAATGGTGCATCCTCATGCGCAAAAAACCAACGCTTTCCAGCAAAATAACAATGTATTGCTAACCGATAAAGCTTCGATTGACACCAAGCCTCAGTTGGAAATTTATGCCGACGACGTAAAGTGCTCACACGGCTGTACCATAGGTCAGCTTGATGATGAAGCCTTGTTTTATATGATGAGTAGAGGTATTCCTGAGAAAGAAGGAAAGGCCCTATTATTATATGCCTTTGCTAATGATGCTTTGCGGAATGTAAAATTACCGGCTCTGCGTAAGCGCCTGAATAAACAAATTGCCAATAAGCTAAATGTTAACCTCGATTTCGAATTATAATTTTTAGAATTCAATATTTTTTTAGCTCTGTAGCCCTATAAATTTATGCTTGATATTCAGTCTATTCGTGCGCATTTTCCCATTTTAAATCAAGAGGTAAACGGAAAGCCTTTGGTTTATTTTGATAATGCCGCAACTACGCAAAAGCCGCTTAAGGTTATTGAAGGAGTAGATTCCTATTATCGAACCATAAATAGTAATGTACATCGCGGCGTTCACCATCTGAGTGGCTTGGCTACCGATGCCATGGAGGGAGCGCGTGCTAAAGTTCAGCGGCATATTAATGCGGCGAAATTGCAAGAAGTCATTTTCACCAAAGGAACGACCGACGGTATAAACTTGCTTACCAGTTCTTTAGCGAAGGGCTTAGTTAAAGAAGGGGACGAAATAATTATTTCACATCTCGAGCACCATAGCAATATTGTTCCTTGGCAAATGTTGTGCGAGCAAACCGGCGCTCTTTTAAAGGTCATCCCTATTAATGGTAAGGGCGAGCTTTCGCTAGATGCGTATAAAAGTTTATTGTCTGTCAAAACCAAATGGGTAGCGGTGAATCATATTTCCAATGCTTTGGGGACCATCAATCCCGTAAAGGAAATGATTGCTACGGCCCACGAAGTAGGAGCCAAGGTTTTAATTGATGGAGCTCAGGCTGCGCCGCACTTACAAATTGACGTGCAGGATCTAGATGTCGATATCTATGTTTTAAGTGGTCACAAACTTTTCGGTCCTACCGGCATCGGAGTTTTATACGGCAAAGAAGATTTACTGAATGAATTACCTCCTTATCAGGGGGGCGGGGAAATGATTGCTGAGGTGACTTTCGAGAAAACCACCTATGCTGCTTTACCCCATAAATTTGAAGCGGGTACTCCCAATATTGCTGGTGCCATTGGTTTGGGTTTGGCAGTTGATTATGTAAACGAAATTGGTTTAGCCAACATATCTGCCTACGAGCAAGAGCTTTTAGAATATGCTACCCGAGAACTGAAGGCTAATTTCCCCAATCTTCGCATTTTTGGCGAAGCGGAACATAAAACCAGCGTAGTGTCTTTTTTAATAGGCGATATCCATCCTTACGATTTAGGAGTAATCCTCGATAAGTTAGGCGTGGCCATGCGTACTGGGCACCATTGCACGCAGCCAATTATGCAGTACTTTAATATTCCCGGTACCTTAAGAGCAAGTTTTGCCTTTTACAATACCAAAACTGAAATAGACCAAATGATTGCCGCTTTGCAAAAAGGCGTAGCAATGTTAAGTTAGAAGGCATGAAAAAATGGGTGCTTAAGGCAATTATTCAAAAGTTGATTTCGTGGCTACCCAATAGCCATAAGGTGAACTTCTGGTTTCAAAAAAATATTTCCAAAGGCGTGCGCTTAAGCGACGAGTATTTTGGTGATAAACTCGTGCACGCCGAAGACCATCTGAAGCATTTTAGAACGCATCTGCCGCAAGGCCAGTTTTGCAGCCTCGAATTAGGAACAGGTTGGTACCCAGTTGTTCCCATCGCCCTGTATTTAGCGGGCGCGAAAAACTGCACTAGCATCGACCTTAATCCTTTAATGACGAAGGAGTCTTTTGGGGAAACTATCGAGAAATATCAGGAATGGTTTAAGGCCGGTAAGTTGGAGCATTTAAAAGAGTACTTCTTGCCCGAGCGGATTAGCCAACTCAAAAAAATTAAAGTAGCCGATGCGTCCTATGAAACCTTATTGGTAATTTTTAATTTCGAATATCGGGTTGGGGATGCGCAAGATCTTCAGGATGAGGATGAAACCTATGATTTGATTCATAGCAATAATGTGTTTGAACACGTGCATGCCGGGGTCTTACGTAATATCTTAATTGAATTTAAAAGGGTGCTTAAACAAAATGGCCTGATGAGTCATTTTATTGATATGTCGGATCATTTTGCGCATCTCGATAATTCGATTACTATCTATAACTTCCTGCGCTTCAGTCCCGAGGCCTGGCAGCGAATAGATAATGATGTGCAGCCGCAAAACCGCTGGCGTTTAAGTGATTATGAAGAGTTGTACAAGCAGTTAGAGCTGCGCATTTCGGCCAAGGACCTACGCCCAGGAAGTATAGACGACTTAGAAAAAATTGAACTGGCTGATTGTTTCAGGACAAAAACCAAGGAGGATTTGGCGGTAAGCCATGTACACCTTGTAAATACGATTTAAGATGGTAAGCATTAAGGAAGTACAAACAGAAATAGTTGACGAATTTGCGATGTTCGAAGATTGGATGCAGCGCTATGAGTACCTAATTGATTTAGGCAAGTCGCTCCCTATAATTGATGCGCAGTACAAAACGGAGGATAATATTATCAAAGGATGTCAGAGCCAAGTATGGCTGCATGCCGATGGTAATGCGAAGGCCATAAATTATACTGCCGATTCGGATGCGATTTTAACGAAAGGTTTGATTGCCTTATTAGTGCGTGTTTTTGATGGGCAAAAAGCAGAAGATATCGCTGCTGCAGATGTGTCCTTTATCGACCAAATTGGTTTAAAGGAGCACTTAAGTCCCACGCGAGCCAACGGCTTGTTAAGTATGATTAAACAAATGAAATTTTATGCGCTGGCTATGCAAGGCGCAAAAGCTTAAAATTGCCAAGGATGACAGATGCGGAAATGCAAAAGGTAGGAGATGATATTGTGGATGTGCTGCGCTCTATCTACGATCCTGAAATACCAGTAAATATATACGAGTTAGGTTTAATTTACGATGTGCAGGTAAGTACTGAGGGAGATGTGAAAATCTTAATGACCCTAACCTCGCCGAATTGCCCAGTGGCCGAAAGTCTTCCTGAAGAGGTGAAGCAGAAAGCTGGCACTGTAACGGAGGTAAAAGAGGTGGAAGTAGAAATTACTTTCGAGCCTACTTGGACCAAAGATATGATGAGCGAGGAAGCGATGCTTGAACTAGGCTTTTTGTAGCATGGAAGAGATTAAGAATAAAGTAGCTGAAAGTGGCTTAATAACCCTTTCACTGGAAGATTACTATCCGCGTGGTCCTCGGCTTTCGCTCGATATTAGTCCTTGGCTTTACGAAGGCTTAATCTTACGCGAAAAAGATTTCCGCGCTCATTTAAAAGAGCACAATTGGCAGCAATATTCCGGGGCTTATGTGGCCTTATATTGCAGCGCCGATGCCATAGTGCCGCAGTGGGCTTATATGTTGCTCGCATCTCATTTGCAGTCTATCGCTAAAAAGGTAGTGTACGGCAGCCCCGAGCAATTGGAGGCCATGCTAATGGAAGAGTCTTTAAAGGAACTCGATTTGAGTCCGTATTTAGATAAGCGTGTTATTTTAAAAGGTTGTGGCGATTTACCGATTCCGCCTCATGCCTATCTTTATTTTACTACCCGTTTGCAAGAGGTGGCCAAAAGTATCATGTTTGGTGAAGCTTGCTCTACCGTACCCATTTATAAGAAAGCAAAGTAAGATGGATTTTAATATTCTTGGCATTAAGCGCAGTATTGAAGATTTACGTCAGCAACTGCTTAACCATGAGCTCTACCAGTATTTGGAGAATATGGAGCAATTGCAGCTTTTTATGGAGCAGCACGTGTATGCCGTTTGGGATTTTATGGTGCTCTTAAAAACACTTCAGCGTAAGCTAACCTCTACGGGTGAAGCCTGGGTGCCAAGTGATAACCGCATTGCACGCCGCTTAATTAACGATATTGTTTTGGCCGAGGAAAGTGACTTAGATATTAATAATCAGCCTTCCAGTCATTACGAAATGTACCTCGCCGCCATGAAACAATGTGGTGCCGATACACAATCCATCAATCGTTTGGTGCGCAAATCCAAAGAAGGTCATAGTCTTAAAAGTTTAGTGCAATACAATGTGGCGGAAATGGATGCCGCTTGCTTAAACTTTGTGAAGAACAGCTATGCCGTGGTAAAACGCGATAAGGTGCATGAAGTGGCCGCGGCTTTTAGTTTCGGTAGGGAAGATTTAATACCCGATTTGTTTACCGAAATCGTGAAAGATCTCAATCAAAAATTCGAGGGAAGATTAAGCGCTTTTGTTTATTATTTGGAACGTCACATTGAAATTGATAGCGACGAACATGGTCCCATGGCCGAGCAAATGATAAGCGAACTTTGTGGTAATGATGAGACGAAATGGCAAGAGGCCCAAGAAGCAGCCAAGCAAGCTTTGGAGGCTCGCCTGGCTTTTTGGGATGCAATAACTTTAAAGTTAAAGGCTCTTTCTAAAGAGAGTCTTGTGCAACTGGTATAGCAGTATACAGCTCTTGGGCCTTGTTAATGGCTGCTTGGGTTAGGCTGTCAATACGCATCATTTTGGCCTTTTCGGCCTCTAGGAAACTAATTTTTTCGGATTCGCTCATATCGTCGCTAAATGTGCAGCTGAAGCCGCGCATCCATTCCATCATAGCTTGCTTGGCGAATTTCAAATCTTGCGCCGCCGTCATGTAATTTAAACTATCGGGTGAACCCACTGCCGCTTCTTGTAATTGACCTTGTAGCTTACTCATAGGGGTCATTTCCGGCATAATTTTGTCGTGCAAGTCCATTACCTCTTTTTTTAGGCTTTCGCTAGATGCGCTTGCAGTGGTTTCGGTGCTTTCTTCTTCAGTATTAGGGTTGTTCTGACAAGCAATGCCAATACCCAAGACAAAGGCTAAAAGTGTTAATTTTTTCATCTTATAATTTTCCCCAAAACTAATTGTATTTGCACAAAGGCTCTATGGTAGAATGGGAATAAATTTTCTGAGGCTCGAGGCGAATTATACCTACTTCCCGCGGTAATTGGAAATTACCTTCTTAATTTGCAGCATGAAAGTAAAACTTAGTCCTACGGATTGGATAAGACTCAGCATCTTGGCCAGCGTCTTTATTATTGGTATCACGGCAAGTTATTACATTCTCAAGCCACCGCCCAAGCTACCCATTTATAATCCTTCGGAACTCGACCGACGATTGGTTTCCGAAGAATTACAGCGCGTGGGTATCAACCACAAGGTTTTACCTTTTAAGCTGGTAAATCAGTTTGGCGATACCATTACGGAAGCTAATGTGGAGGGCAAGATTTATTTAGCTGATTTCTTTTTTACGGTTTGCCCTGATATCTGTAAGGATATGGCGGTGCAAAAACGCCGTATTCAAGAGGAATTGATGGAAGAGGATTTTACCATTCTATCGCATTCGGTAACACCGGTAATGGATAGCGTTCCCGTAATGAAAGCCTATGGCGAATTACAAGGGGCGGTAAAAGGGAAATGGCATCTCCTTACGGGCGATAAAAAACATATTTACGATTTAGCGCGCAAGTCCTATTTCGCCATTTTCGATGGCGGTGGCAAAGGCGATGAAGCCGACTTTATCCACACAGAAAACTTTATTCTAGTGGATCCCGATAAGCGTATTCGTGGCTATTACGACGGTACCAGTGCGGAAGATGTTGACCGCTTAATTAAGGACTACTTCATTCTTAAAAAAGAGTATCCTTACTAGCGTTTATGTCTAAAAAGCCCGCAAATAATTTTTCTTGGTCCACCATTACTAAGACCGAAAATTGGGCTTGGCTGCTGCTTTTTGTTTTTAGTTTACCCGCCTTTGAATTTCATTTGGGTGACACCATTGATGCCAGCATTCGCTTAATCCAGAATTTAAATTTTGCTCAGCACCCTGCTGCTCTTTTTAACGCGCACATTCCCCAAGGTCCACTGGCCTTTCTGCAATACCCTTTACCCATTGGTGCTAACTTAAGTCTAGCCCTATTTTATTATGCTTTAATCAAATTGGGCATTCTCATCTTTTTGCGCAAGCAAACCATTGCTCCGGCACAGGCCATGCTTTTATATGCCGCCATCTATCTATTAATTTCTCCGCGTTTATTGCCATTTTGCTTGTTAGTATTACTGCTCTTTCAGGCAGGCGAAAAGCCTGCTTTTAGCTTTAGTGGGTTCGTCACTTTAACTTTAGTTTTGGTCTTACTTTATACGCGTCTTTCGGTGGGGATTTTAGGTTCGGCACTTTGGTTTGTGACAGCATTTTTCACTACGGTCAGCAAAGGATTTCCTTTTAAAGAAAGCTTACAAAGACTTTTACTTTTAGTGCTATTAGTGCTGTTTTTCCTCACGCCTTACCTTTTCTACTCACCATTAGAAACGGTGCTGTCGCGTTTTTGGGCGCTCTTACATGTGAATGCTGCTTACAGTTCTCAATTGCTTTCACTCGGTTTTTTCGTTGCAGTCGCACTTTTGTTAATCTTGGCCTTTATGCTTTTTGGTACCATCTCTATCGGGCCTCTTAAAAAGCTCGCCTTAAGGCCTCATCAAAAAGGACTAGCCTTTGTTTTGGTGCTCTATGCTTTACTGTATTTTAAAAGTAGACCCGATGCAGGCACTTATTATATGGTGCTCAATTGGGTGCTGATTTTCTTTTTCGCCCTGCAGACTTTGCCAGCTAAACAGCTATGGAAAAACACTTTGCTTTGGTTAGCCGTGGCTTTGCTTTTAGGTGAGGGTTTTCTGGCGCAGGGTAGTTTTAAAACCACAGAAATACGAGTAGGCGCCTTTTTTAGTCAGGCTTTAAAACCAGAAGGGTATCGGCAAAAGTTCCATCACGACAATTATAAAAAAGCAGAAATTTTACCGGTTGGAGCGTCTTATCTGGTTTTAGATGAGCGTCTTAACCATTGGCTTTTGGAGGATAACAATTTACTTAGTTCACCATCTTACCTACTAAGTTTGGCGCAAAATCCTTTTTTAGATAGTCTTAATGCCGCCTATTTTACAACAAGCACAGCACCCCATTTTGTGCTTTCGCAAGATGCGCTTGAACATTCACTCGCTACTTCACCGAAAAGTTTGGCGGCTTTAAAAAAACAGTATCAGCTAGTGCGCCAAGAGGGGGATATTCTCATTTACCAAAACAAGAGTTTTAATTAAAACTTGCTAGCCTTTTACCCGGGAATTAGCTTGACTGGAAGATTTACTTATTTTTTTGTATTATTGTGATATTAAAATGATATTAAAATGACTAACGAAAAAACCCTCAAGCCTTCCAGCGGCTATGTTTTCCTTCTTATAGTTTTTCTTTTATTGGTGGCAATAATCGCAGGCGTAGCGATGACTAAAAATCCTTTTGCTTTACTACTGCTACCCGTGGTTTTTGTTTTAATGCGTGGCTTTTTCACCGTAAATCCCAATAGTTCTAAAGTAATGGTGCTCTTTGGTGCCTATAAAGGCACGGTGCGCGACAATGGTTTCTTTTGGGCCAATCCCTTTTATACCCGCCAAAAAATTTCGCTTCGTGCCCGTAATTTCGATAGCGAGCGCGTAAAAGTGAATGATAAAATTGGTAACCCTATTCTTATCAATGTCATTTTGGTTTGGCAAGTAAACGATACCTATAAAGCGGCTTTTGATGTCGATCAATATGAAGAGTTTGTGCGGGTGCAAACCGATGCAGCGGTGCGCAAATTAGCGGGCTCTTATCCTTATGATAATTTTGATGATGATCAAGCCGAATTAACTTTGCGTTCGGGTATGGATGAGGTAAATGAAGCCTTGGAAAATGAGATCACCGAGCGTCTTGCCATTGCCGGAATTCGCGTAATGGAAGCGCGTATTGGATATTTAGCTTACGCTCCAGAAATTGCAAGCTCTATGTTGAAGCGTCAGCAGGCAGTGGCTATAGTCGCAGCTCGTAAGAAAATTGTAGAGGGAGCAGTAGGTATGGTGGAGGATGCTTTACAACAATTGTCGGCCGATGGCATTATTGATTTCGATGACGATAAAAAAGCTTCTATGGTAAGTAATCTAATGGTGGTACTTTGTGGTGATAAGGAAGTAATCCCAGTGGTCAATACGGGTACTCTAAACTAATTTTGTGGCGAAGAAAAAGACATTTGCATTACGAATCGATCCTGAAGTATTCAAGCAGGTGGAAAAGTGGGCCGACGATGAGTTTCGTAGCGTTAATGGTCAGTTGGAGTGGATGATTAGCAAGAGTCTAAAAGATGCTAAGCGTCTAAAGAATAAGGAAGACTAGCTTAATTATCAGCGCAGAAGATGAGTAGTTTAATTTGCTACTGATTTTTCCTTTTTCGATGCTTTATAGCGCAGTTTAACGAATTAGCATTTTTTCACTCACGGTAGATGCGCAGCCTTAATCTATTTCGATTCCTTAAATTCCCCTCGTCTAATATTTATAGGATAGGTGGAGAGACTAGCAATTAAAAAGGGGCAAATTTTACAGCGCAAAGGGGATACGAACACCAAGGTTTACCAAGTGGAGTCGGGGCTTTTGCGGAGTTATTCTATCGATGAAAAAGGCAAGGAGCATATTTACATGTTTGCCCCAGAAGATTGGTTGATGGCCGATAATGTTCCTGCCGATCTTCCTGCCGATTTGTTTATCGATGCCATAGAAGATACTGTAGTTATAGCAGGAGCAAAAGACTTTGATAAAGGTCACAATACGGTTAAGCTTATTAAGCGTATCGGAGCATTGCAAAAACGGGTAATTATGCTAATGAGCGCTTCTGCCGCCGAGCGTTACGAACATTTCTTAAAGACCTATCCCCAAATTACCCAGCGCGTACCACAACGAATGATAGCGTCTTACTTGGGAATCACGCCTGAAACGCTTAGTCGGGTGAGAAAGGCCTAGCGGGTTTATTTATTGATCTATATCAATGCACAGCTTTTAGGACTACTTCATCTTTGTCTAAACAAAACAAGGTAAATTATGAATACAGCATTATGGATCGTACAAGTGGTATTGGCTATTTTCATGTTAATGCCAGGCTCCTTAAAGTTAATGAACAGCATCGAAGAGCTTATTGCTAAAGGCAAAGGCCGTATGGATTGGGCCGAAGATGTTTCTGCTACTAATATGAAGATTATTGGCCTGCTTGAAGTTTTAGCCGCCATCGGTTTAATTCTTCCCATGGCCTTGGGCTTCTACCTTATTTTAACTCCTTTAGCGGCAGTGGGTGTCATCTTAACTATGATCGGCGCCATTAGCCTTCATCTGAAAAGAGGTGATGAACCAAAGTCTTGGATGATTAATGTGGTGATTATTGTACTCGCTGCATTTGTCGCTTATGGCCGTTATTTCTTATAAATCTGGCCAATAATTTTAAGCTAAACTCAGGTTATAATTGAATGGAAATAAAAAGAGGTTCACAAAGGTTTCAATCTTTGTGGACCTCTTTATTTTTTAAAACAAGTTTCTCTAAGCAAAAGTCCACGCTACAAAGCGGCTAACTTTCTGGCCTTGCTTCATTTCTACCACTTTAAAATCGGTAGGTTTTACCTTTTTAATGGCTTTAGAAATATGATAAACGTGATCTTTCTTGGCTACCAGGCTGGTAAACCAGCGGATTTGACGGCCGTGAAACTTGCTTTCAAAAGCTAGTTTTTCAATAAAGGCTTTTTCACCACCAGGATACCATAGCTCATTGGCTTCTCCGCCAAAATTGCGGTTTTCTTCCTCTTCCAGTTTAAGGTTTTTCACCTTGCGGAAGTTGTTCTTATGGGCTTCCTCTGCACTTTTATAGAAGGGTGGGTTGCATATTAATAGGTCAAAATTCTCATCCTTATTAATAATCCCCAAAAGGGTCTTACCGGCATTTTTCTGCAAACGAAGTCCAATCTTTCCCAGACTTTCGTTTTTGTCAATTAAAGTTTGGGCATGTTTTAAAGCTTGCACATCTACATCAGTACCCACACATTGCCAGTTAAAATGGGCTTGCGCCAAGATGGGGTAAATTAGATTCGCACCGGTGCCAATGTCCAGTACTTTCGCATTCTTTTTGCCAATTAAATCGGCTGCGTGCAAAAGATAATCTAAACGACTAGGAATAGGAGGGCAGAGGCTTTTAGCGGGTAAGTCCCAATCAATATTATAGTGACTTTTCAGTAAAGCTTGGTTGAGTAATTTAACCGCTTTATTATCGGAAAACTTAATGGTATCGCGCTCGAACTCATTGCGGAAAACATGCTCCTTCAAGGCAGGAACTATTTTGATAAGCTTAGGGAAATCGTAGTCTTCGCTGAAAATATTTTTTGGATGCAAGGCAAGCGCGCTTTAAAATGAATATCCTGCAAAGGAACGGCTTATTTTCTTGGCCTATCCCATCTCCAATTTCATTTTCTTAATGCGATCTTCTAAGCTTTCATTGCTCATCCGCTGGCGTAAACGGTCTACTAATATGGGAAAGCAAAAAGGTGAAGGTTTTTTAATTTCCACAATTACCGTTTCTTGTTTCTCTATGCGTTCCAAGGCTTGGCGTAAACGCCCTTCTTCTAGCTGAAATTCCATTGCCTCTTCATAGGCTTGCAGCAAGAGCGTATTGTCGGGTTCGTAGTCGGTAAAAACATTAAAAATGAGCTGTGAGCTACTTTGTAAATGCCGGTCTTTTACCGGTGCCCCGAGATAGCCTTTAAAGATCAATCCCGATATACTGGCAATATCACGGAAACGCCTTTTAGCTAGTTCTATGGCATTAACCGATTGGAGGATATCATGTCTTAAATCGCGAGTATTTAAAATATCGGAATCCAGTGCTTCTTCTATAGGAATGGGCTGATCAGAGAGAAGCTCGAAGCCATAGTCATTCATTGCAATGGAAAGGCTCATCTTTTTAAATAAGGAAAGCCGATAGGCTAAAAGTGCACCCATCCCTTCGTGCACCGCTCTACCTTCGAAGGGGTAGAAAAATAAATGATATCCCTCTTTACTCTCCATCTTTTCAATGAGAAATTGGTGGCGCGAAGGCACCAGCGAACGTTCTTTTTGTACTTCCCACAGCGGAGCAATTAGCTTCAACTCGGGATCCTTACTTTGGGGATTGAAGCTTTCTTCAATTTTTAAGCGCAGCACTTGTCCCATTTCGGCCGAAAGAGGCATGCGTCCTCCTTGCCAGCTGGGAACCAAGCCATTTTTACGCTTGCTTAAGCGGACCGAGGCTTCCATGCCTTTAATGCGAATCAGCTCTAAGTTGCGACCAGCAAACCAGAAGACATCGCCCGGTTTTAGTTTGGAGATGAAATACTCCTCAATGCTGCCTAAATTGGCGCCTCGCTCTAACTTTACGCGTACGGAAGAGTCGCCTACAATAGTACCAATACTCATGCGGTGCCGCATCGCTATCCGCCTTTGAATTACGCGGTGTATGCCATCCTCTACCACTACTTTGTGGTATTCATCATAGCCAGCTAGGGAATTACCGCCTTTGCAGATAAAGTCGAGGCACCACTGCCATTCTTCTTCACTTATGCTTTGGAAGGAAAAAGTTTCACGTACTTCCGCGAGAATTTCGTCGGCCTTTAATCCCAGCCCCACAGCAAGGGTTACTAAATACTGTACTAAAACATCAAAAGAGCGGAAGTAGGGCACGCGTTCTTCGACCCTTTCGTCTTCCACCGCCTGACGAAGGGCGGCAGCTTCTACCAATTCTAAACTGTGGGTGGGTACCATGTAAATACGACTGCTTGCGCCTGGTTGGTGACCGCTGCGGCCAGCGCGTTGGATAAATCGGGCCACCCCTTTGGGAGATCCGATTTGAATAATGGTATCCACGGGACGAAAGTCAACGCCTAGGTCTAAGCTACTGGTACAAACTACCACTTTTAACTGTCCTGTATAAAGGGCATCTTCTACCCAAAAACGTAAATCGCGACTAATGCTGCCGTGGTGCATGGCGATGAGGCCCGCGAAATGCGGAGCAACATCAAGGATTCGTTGGTACCAAATCTCCGCCTGGGAGCGGGTATTGGTAAAAATGAGGGTGCTTTCGCTTTCTTCCAGCAGGGGAATTACTTTTTCCAGCATTTTAATACCAAGGTGTCCCGCCCAAGGAAGCACGTCGATATCGTCAGGAAGCACCGATAAAACTTCAATATTTTTCTTCAGCCCGGAGCGAATTAAAGCCTTTTGCTCGGCGGGAAAATTAGGACCGAGTAATACGTCCATGCCTTCTACCAGGTTGCCGATAGTGGCGGAGATTCCCCAAGTGCGCAATTGGGGATGCATCCCGCGTAAGCGAGAAAGGGCTAGCTCTAGTTGTACTGCCCGTTTAGAACCTAAAAGCTCATGCCACTCATCTGCCACGAGCGTATGTATATTTTTAAAAATGCGGGCCGAATCTTTTGAAGCCAGTAGAAGGTGCAGGCTCTCGGGAGTGGTAATTAAGAGGTTGGGCATGGCCTTGCTTTGCTTAGCTCTTTGGGCTGCGCTGGTATCACCGGTGCGGGTTTCTACTGAAAATTCGAGGCCTAAAGCTTCTACAGCTTTTTCAGCCGATTGCTGAATTTCTTTGGCTAAAGCGCGAATGGGAGTAATCCAAATGGCTTGTAATCCGCGTGGTTTAGGTGCTTCCAATAGAATGGGAATAAGCAGGCTATAGGTCTTGCCACTGCCGGTAGGCGCGTTTACCAAACCCGATTTTCCCGCCCGAAAGGCTTCCCATGCTGCTTCCTGAAAAGAGGCCGGCTCCCACTGCATGCTGCGGAACCATTTTTTTGCTCTTAAATAGCTGATGTTTTTTTTAGGGCTGGCCACGCGTTATTTCTTAATGCTAAGGTAAAGGAATAGGAGGGTGAATTGTTTAGGGGTTTTAGTGGGGTTGGTTTTTTTGCTTGCGGGTAAAGATATTTAGATCCTGAAACGAGTTCAGGATGACCGCGTACAATGTGTTTTGAATTACAAAAAGCGCCTTAAACGCAAACCACCACCTCACCGTCATTCCGAATTCATTTCGGAATCTTCTTCCTTAAAAAACGGTTAAGCCGAGTTTAAACGGAGTGCTTTTGTAATCATCTGCGTTGATCTTTTTCATTTATGTAATGATATAATAATCAATTAGTTAGACCCTGAAACGAGTTCAGGATGACCGCAGTTTATTAATTGCCTTTTCAGATAATTTATACCAAAATCTTTGTGATACGTGGTAAATCGCGTCTCTACCCTAATCCGAATTACAACCGAATTTCCTTTCCATCATCTACCGTCCTTCCCACTGAATTACAACGGAGTTCCGCGCTCAATACTCAAAGCGTAGCGTACTAATTACTAAATACTAAAACTACCAACTATCATCTTCCGGGTTACGCAGTTTATCAATGTCATCGCACCAATTACCTTTTAAAGTATTTTCCCGCCAATTGAGCCAGCACCACTTTCCATCGCGTTCTACCGCTAGGTAATAGTCGCGCGTTCCTTCAAAAATGCGGTACGAATCATATTCGCAGGGCACCACTTGGGCGGCATCGTCGTAAGACCAAGCCGAAGTGTAAAAGCCGACTTTCCCATTATTGTAAACTCCTGTGAAGGGACGGTTCCAACCAAAAAAATCGAGGCTATCGTAATTAGCAGGTATTAGCGTTTCTGCATTTTCCATACCTTGGTACATGCCCCATTTCATAGTTTGGGCATTGCGGGCTTTAAAAACTCCGTCACCATTGCCTTGGTCTAAAAATACTAAGTCGGCCTGCAGTTCTTGGCGTGCTGCTTTTATTAATTCCGTTGCCCAGCTATCTATTTTTTGCAGGGGTACCGCTTGGGCAGATGCGTAGGTGAAAGGGATGATTTCAAATTCATTAAACCAGTCGATTTGACCCCATTTGCCGTTTTTCTTAGCCAGTAAAAGCGGATTGCTGTCGTGGGGGTAATCTTCTACTTTCTGCAGCTCTTCGTAAATACAGCTCACGCGTTCGGCTGCATCTTGTACTTCAAAGGGAAGGAGAAATACACCGTAGAGACCTTTGCGTTTTACAATGCTAAAGGGTTCGTAATCTGTCATAAAACTGACGGAATCATAGTCCATGGGCAATAGCTGTAAGCCTCCTACATTCCAACTAAAAAGGCCCCACTTATAGCTGAAGGCCTTGCGCATTTTAAAAATATTATTGTCAAAATCTACCCAAGTATAGTCCCGTGCCTTAAAGAGCTTTTGCACAGAATCAATTTCATTTTCGCTTTGCGCAGATAGGCAAGCACTAGAAAATAGGGCTAAGGCTAAAAAGAATTTTGTCATGAATGATTGGTCTTGGATAGATAAAAACAAAAACAGCGAGAATTTAGTATTTCTCGCTGTTTTTAAAATTAATATGTATTTCTAGTTTAGAAGTCGGGATGAAGGGGCGCATTGTTTAAAATGTCCTCGATTTTCGTCATTACTTCATGGCTTAGTAAGGCTTTCGCTTCGCCTGCTTTTAGGTTTTCTTCAAGCTGACTAATTTTGGAGGCACCTAAAATCGCTGTGCTCACATCCTCGTTTTTCAAAACCCAAGCAATAGCTAATTGCGGCATGCTCATGCCTAACTCTTGAGCCAAGCCCGTTAGTTTTCTCACTTTAGCAAAATATTCTTCTTGTAAAGTTTTTTTCGCCAACCAGCCTAACTCGCTGAGGTTTAAGCGGGTTCCCTCGGGTACGCCATCATTGTATTTTCCCGTAAGAATACCACTCGCTAAAGGACTCCAAATAGTGGTGCCAAGGCCCACCGTTTTGTAAATCTGACTAAATTCCACTTCTACTTTATCGCGCACAATCATATTGTACTGCGGTTGCTCCATGCTCGGGCCAATTAGATTATACTGCTTGGCCACCATGTGCGCTTCCATAATTTCTTGGGCGCTCCATTCACTGGTACCCCAATATAAAATTTTCCCTTGTTGTATTAGGTTGTGCATCGCCCACACCGTTTCTTCCATGGGCGTGTTTTTATCAGGGCGGTGGCAATAGTAAAGGTCTAAATAGTCGACCTGCAGGCGTTCTAATGCTTGGTGACAAGCTTCAGTAAGGTGTTTACGGGTATTTCCCATTTGGGTCGGACGTGAGTCTTTTAGCCCTCTAATGCCAAAAAATGCTTTGGAAGAAACCAGGTATGAATCGCGGCTCCAGTTCACATCTTTTAAAACCTGGCCCATTAAAATTTCGCTTTTGCCGTCGGCGTAAACCTCGGCATTATCGAAAAAGTTAACGCCATTATCGTAAGCTTTCACCATTAAATCTTGCGCAAGCTCTTTACCGATTTGGGTCCCGAAGGTGATCCACGAGCCGAAGCTCATTTCGCTAATTTGTAATCCTGTTTTTCCTAATCTGCGGTATTCCATCTCTTAATTGCTCTGCTTTTTATTTTGATTCTCCAGTGCCTTAATAGCTTCTAAAATATAGGGATCATCGAAAGAGTAAACTTTTTGATATTCATTATTGCCGTATAAATTATAGGCGATAAAAGCTTTCAGGCGGTTGCTTAATACGACCTGTTGAATGCTATCTTGTTGGTAAATATATTTGGTCATTTCCTCACCGAAAAAATGCTGGTAGCTGCTTGTGTCGGCTTGCCAATTATCTACAAAACTATCGCTAGGCCATTGCGCAAAACGCGCACGGTTCTCATCTACAAACTCAAAGGCTTTTTCGTCGAGGTTAACACTCATAGCCAGTTGATAGAGTAAGCGGGTAGTGCCTGCTGTATCGTAGCCCACCTCTACGTCGGGTAAGATGCCCCCTTCGTTGCGGCCTTTCGAAAACTCCTGTTCTTCCGGTAAAAGTACGGTGGAATCGGCGCTGCTTTTTCTTGCGGGATTTCTACCATGAAAGCTAAACTGGCTATCATAGGTCTCATAATCTCTTTGAATGCTTCTGCCGGAAGGCGTGTAGTAACGCTGGGTGGTAAGCCGCATTTTAGAGCCATCGCCTAAGGTTATTTCTTCTTGCACCAAGCCCTTTCCAAAAGATCGGCGACCCACTATTAGCGCGCGTTTATTGTCTTGCAAGGCGCCCGCCACAATCTCACTGGCCGATGCGGATCCTCGGTTGATCAGCACGGCTACTTGACCTTTTTCGAAATTCCCTTTGCGGGTGGCAAAAAACTCTTCTTTTTTCTCGTTACGATCTTTAGTAAAAACGATTAATGCATCCTTTTCTAAGAACTGATCAGAAATTTGCTCAGCGGCATTTAAGAGCCCACCCGGGTTATCGCGTAAATCGAGGATTAAAGCGGTAGCTCCCTGTGCTTTTAAGTTCTTAATGCTCTCTTGGATTTCCTCGGTGCTGCGCGCACTAAACTTGGTAAGTTTAATTACGCCAATACTGTCGTTAATTAAAAAAGCTGATTGTACCGAATTGAGATCCACATTATTACGCTTTACTTTTACTAGTAAAGGTTGGACTGTGCCGAAACGCTTAATGCTTAAAGCGGTGCTAGTATTACGGGCGCCTTTTAGCGTGCTTACTACTTTGGCGGCGTTTAAAGAAGGTCCAAATAAGCGAATCGTATCGGCCTTTAAAATGCGATCGCCTGGTAAAATTCCCGCTTGCGCAGATGGGCCACCTTCAATAACTTTTACTACCGTTAAGCTATCGCGGTAAATTTTAAATTCGATACCAATGCCCACAAAGGTTCCACGGATAGACTCTTCCGAGGCAAGCACATCTTCTTGGGGAATGTAGGTAGAGTGGGGGTCGAGATGATGTAAAAGTTCACCAATAGTTTGGTCAAGTAGGCTATCGGTATTTACCTTATCTACATATTCGTAATCGATGTAGTTTAAAATTTGCCGCAACTTTTGCTCGCGCTCACTAGTTTCGTTAAAGGCTACCGTTTTATGCGGGAAGTTGAAGAATATGCCAAGTAAAATGCCGATACAAACGGCTAATCCTAAGTAAATGGGGTAGAGAGTTTTATTCTTCAAGTTCTTCTTCGGGTATCTGTGCCAGTTCTACACCAGCTTTTTCTAAAAATTTAAGTCCACTATCATCCTTGTAACGCTGAATGTACACCAATCGTTTAATTCCCGATTGATGGACCAATTTACTGCATTCTTTGCAAGGCGACAAGGTGAGGTATAAAGTGCCACCATCACTCGAGTGGGTGGAGCTGGCCATTTTTAAAATCGCATTGGCTTCTGCGTGAAGCACATACCAGCGAGTATAGCCATCCTCATCTTCGCAAAAATTATCGAAACCCGAGGGGGTGCCGTTGTATCCGTCGGAAACGATCATGCGGTCCTTAACGATTAAGGCCCCTACTTTTCGTCTTTCGCAAAAAGATAATTTCGCCCATTCTCTTGCCATTCTCAAATAGGCAATGTCGTATTTTCTTTGTTTACTTTTCTCCTTCATTTTCTAGCATTTTGCTATTCAACCAAAGTATCGCTTCTGGGAACTCTTGCTGCCAAAAGCTTTCCGAGTGCTGCCCCATGGCTACAATTTTGGTTTTGCAAACCCAAGGCTTGTCTGAAGCTCTCACGATAGTCGCCATGTCTTTCACCAGAGCAATATTCTTGGCTGGATCACTTCCTTCTTGGCCGCCCATTAATTGGTAAACAAAGGTGCGTTTTTTTTGGCGGTAGCGAGATGCGTAAAGCGCTAATTCTGGGTTAAACCAGTAGGAGGGGGAGAATACTAATGCGCCACCAAAGGTGTCATTCGCTTTTAACACTGCGTTCATGGCGAAGAGTCCGCCCAAGGAGCTCCCACCAATAAAGTTTTGTTCGCGTTTTTCGCTTATGCGATAGTGCTTGCGCAGAAAGGGTTGTACTTGTTTTTGGATAAATGTCAACAGAGAATCGGCTCCGCCACCGCCGTATTTAGGATTGGGATAAGGGCTTAATTCGTGGATACGCTCTACTCCGCCATGCTCAATGCCTACGACGATGAAGTCGAGTTGAAGACTGTCCATGCTTTTTCCTACTCGCCATTTTACAGCGCTCCCATCTACGCCAAGAAAAAGATTTTGGCCATCCATGAGGTAGAGTACAGGATAAACTTTTTTGCTTTCTAGTTTATAAGAAGGAGGGAGGTAAACCCATACCGCTTTAGACTGACCTCCATAATCTAAATCCTTTTCGTTTAGGTGGCTATAAATGTTTTCCGCTAATGGTATTTGCTTGGGCGGCTTTTCCCAGCCTTGAATTTCGAGTTCTATGATAGCTCCCGGGCGAATTATACGTTTGCGATTAGCGATCGGCTTTCCCTCTTTTGTAGCTTCCACTTCAGCCCAGCTTTTACCGACTACTTTAAATTCGATTATATCGGGCAAGGCATTAACCAAAAGCCGATGATTCACAAAACGATAATTTTCATCGCCCGCTTCCCAGCCATTGAAATCTCCCGCCAGGAAAAGCTCTGGAGGAGCACTAAGACTATCGAGCACTTGCAGCCGTATTTCTGTTTGGGCAAAGCCAGAAATACTGAAGAGTAGGAGTAAGAAAGTTCGCATGGTTTAAAGATGCGAAATATTGTTTAGTCTTTTTTTTCTTCCAAGGACTTATTAGTTTGATAATAGGCTACAACTAGTCCTAGGCTGCCGACTAAAGATAGCAGGTTTATATACCAGTCTATTTGTCCATTGAAATAGTTGAAAAGAGAAGCGGCCATTCCTAGTAGGCCTAAGATTAAAATAAAACGCGGTGCTTTTTGCATATCTCCAAGAGTTTAAAATTTCTAAGCTCATTTAAGACTGAACTCTGATATATAAGTATGAAATCAGATCCGAAAATTACAGAGGACTAAAAAAAATCACTAGACAGAAATCCAATATTCTCCTTCGGCCGTAAATAAGGGAAATCAATTAGAAATTTAAAAGATGAAAAAGTTAGGATTATTTTTAGGAGCATTCGCAATCACTGTAAGCATGCAAGCACAAAGTAACACTGTAATGGTGGGAGGCGAAGCAATGTATCCAAAAAAAGACATTGTTAGTAATGCTGTGGAGTCTGCCGATCACACCACTTTGGTAGCAGCAGTTAAAGCAGCAGGTTTAGTGAGTACTTTGCAGGGAGAGGGACCTTTTACGGTATTCGCACCAGTAAACGATGCTTTCGAAAATTTACCAGCTGGCACAGTGGAAAGCTTATTGAAGCCCGAAGCTAAAGGAAAGCTTACTGCCGTACTTACTTATCACGTACTTGCTGGAACCTATGATTTTGATGCGCTAGCCAAAGCGATTAAAAAAGGTAATGGTATGGCTAGCTTAAAAACAGTGCAAGGGGAGAAATTAACCTTTATGATGAATGGGAAACACAACATTCAAGTGAAGGATGCCAAAGGAAACGTCGCCAATATTTCGGTATATGACGTATACCAAAGTAATGGTGTGATTCAAGTAATTGATAAAGTGCTTTTACCCTAGTACGATTTAGCTAAAAATTGTTGTTTGGTTGGAAAAGGAGTTTGCTTGCGGGTAGGCTCCTTTTTTGCTTTAGGTTGTTACTCAGTAGAGCCCGCATCATTTATGGCTGTGTCGAGAGCCTTTTTTAAGTTGTCCAGCGTGATGGGCTTAATCAGGTAGTTGGTGTGTAAGTTATATTCCTCTGCCTTTTTTAAGTCCTCAGGATTGTTCGAACTCGTAAGGATATAGATTACAATTTGTTGCTTAATAGGAATCTTAGTAAACTCATCTAAAAACTGCCAACCATTCCAAATAGGCATATTTAAGTCGAGAAGAATTAACTCGGGTAATAATTTCCCAGCAGTAATTATCGCGCTAAGCTTATCGAATGCTTCTTTCCCATTATGACAGATCATTAAGTTTTCAATACGGCCAATCATGTCAATGTATTTCTGCGTTAGAAATACGTGAATGGGGTCATCTTCAATTAGGCAGGCGAGGTTAATCTTTTTCATAGGGCAAATATACTTTAAACTCAGAACCTTCACTTTCTATGCTGCTAACTTCTATTCTTCCGCCTAATATGCGCACCTGATTTTCGGTAAGGAAAAGGCCTAAACCTCTAGCCTCTGGGTTACTGTGAAAAGTATTATACATCCCAAATAGCCTCTGTTTGTGTCGTTCTAAGTCAATACCTAGGCCATTGTCGCTAAAACTAATACAAAGCCAGTTCTTGATTATTCGCGTTTTTATGGTGAGTTCTGCACTTTTGTTTGGATCACGATATTTTATGGCGTTAGAGATGAAGTTGAAAAATATGCTTTCGATGTATGCCTCTAGGCCTTTTACATTCAGATCTTCATCTATATCAGCATGTATTTGGATTTTAGAGTTTTGGATTTGTAGTCTCAAGGTAGAAAGGGTGCTTTCCAAGCTCTCTTTAAGATTGCACTTTACAAAACTTTCTTGTGTTGCACCTTGAATTTCTACTACTTGATTGAGATGATCTATGGTTTGACTAAGTCCTTCTGAGGCGGTATGTAAATATTTAAAGGCTTCACTTTTATTGATGCTAGGGTGCTCTAACTCTAAGAAATCCAGTAATTTGGATATTCCCGATGAATGGGTGCGCAAGTTGTGGGAGACAATATGTGCAAAGTTGTTTAGTCTATCAGTTCGCTCTTGTTCGCGATGTAAGAGATTCTCGATGCGGTTTTCCGCAATTTTTCGTTTCGAAATGTCTACAATTTGCGAAATGTAATTTAAGGGCTCTCCTTTTTCGTTTCTCACAGCGGCTGCTCCTAAAAGAATATGAACGATATGGCCTTTTTTGTGGATATAGCGTTTCTCAATTTGATAATTATCGATTTCCCCTACTCTCAGTTTTTCTAAGTGTTCTAAATCGCTGACTAAATCTTCAGGATGGGTTATGTTCTCAAAAGTCATTTCCCGAAGTTCTTCTAAGCTATAACCTACGATACTACATAATTTACTGTTTGCTCTCACCCATTGTCCTCGGATGTCTAAAATGGCCATTCCAATTGCGGCATTCTCGAAATTTTCACGGAAGGATCTTTCACTTAATAAGAGTTTTTCTTCTGTTTCTTTTTCACTGCCTATATCTTTGAGGGTTCCTACAACTCGCGTATCCCCGAAGAAGGCATTGGGTTGAAATAGTTTGGCGTTTACTTGCAGCCAAATCCATTTGCCAGTTTTTTGTTTAATACGACAGTCGAGCTGTAGAGTATTTATTTCATTACTTTTTAAAAGGTCTAATTTTCTCAGGAAGGTCTTTTTATCATCAGGGTAGAGTAGTAAGGTCCAATTATTACTAAAGAGCTGCTGAAACTCGGCAGTCGAGTATCCTAAAATTTTAGGAGCATGGCTATTTAAGCCTATTTTATTGGTTTTTAGATTTAACTCCCATGATCCTAAATTGGCCCCAGAGATAATTTGTTGGTAGCGTTTTTTCTCAGTTTCCAGAGCTTGGTTTAGTCTAACCTTTTCGTCAATATCTTGAAAAAGTCCGTAAAGTCTAATACACTTGCCCTTAACAGATTCTGTTAGCCCGACGGCGCGAATCCATTTACTTTCCCCAGTATAGGTGGTAAGTTCTAGTTCCTCGTCAAACGGAATTCCTTCCGCGATGGCCTTCGCCACTAATTTTCTAATTTTTTCACGGGAATAGCCTTCGCGGTAAAAGTTTATCCCTTCAGCTAAATTGGGCTTATAATCGTCTGGTACTCCATGAATGGCGCGAGTTTCCTCGTTCCAAATGGGTATCCCCTTTTTTAGATCCAATTCCCAATAGCCGATTTTGGCCATTTTATTGGTTTCAGTAAGTAAAACTTCTTTTTTCTTTAATTCTGTAATTTCATTATGCGCACCTAGCATTCTGATGGCTCTACCGGCTTCATCTCTAATAGCCATTCCGCGACAGCGTATCCAAACGGTATGGCCTTCTCGATGAAAATATCGAACAACTTGGTCGTAAGGGAAAGTGGCATCGGCGCAATGTCGCTTAAAATTTTCCGTAGCTAATTTCAAATCTTCAGCATGGATTTTATCTTTCCAAGCCTCTGATTTATGCGGCATGTCTTCAGGATTGTAGCCTAGAACGCGCCAGAATTTGGGGTTCATCCATTCATTTTCGGGATTTTCAACGTCCCAATACCAAAGACCATCTAAGGCGGCTTCTTGAATAAAGTCGAATACCTCAGAATCTTGTTGCAGAAGCTTGTACAGTTCAGCTTTTAAATAATTCATTTTAATGAACCTTGTTGGTAAGGAGAGCCCTGAGTTTAGGGTGCTAGGGTTAGTTTTTTACGAGTAATGGAGCCAAAGAAATGGATTTTTTAGCTAATCTTTTAAGCTTTTAGGAGCGATTCTCATTTAAACTTAAAAGTCTAATAGAAAAGCGCTAAGACAAGAATTTGAATGTAAATGAATTGGCCTAGATTCTGTTGAAAAAATAGTAGTGCTTTTTTAGCTAAGGTCTAATTGTTGGCTAATTCATTTAGGCTAGGCGGCACGAAACGATGGTTTTGTGTTCCCTCCAATCGAGATAATTTTAGGTCTAACTCAGCTTGCAAGGGGAGGTGAAATAAAAAAGAGAGCAAGGAAAATTCCTGCTCTCTTTTACAGTACCCAAGGCCGGAATCGAACCGGCACGGCCGAAGCCATTGGTGTTTGAGACCAACGCGTCTACCAATTCCGCCACTTGGGCATCAGTGAAATTGGGCGGCAAATATAACCAATTAATTGTATCTATCTTACGTAAGTCCTTGCTCTTGAAAAATTTTCACCCCGCTCTCAATCATTGCACGAATTTCTACTTTCAAGTCGTCATTCAATTGCTTAATGTGAAAGCAAGTTTTACCCTTCAGCATTTTTTGTAAGTCGGGGCTTAGCGTAAAGGCATCTACATGAGTGTAAAGCGGAAAGAAGTAGAAACGAACGTCTTTTGGCTTAGGCATAATGGAGGCAAAGTAAAAGCCATCTACTTTTTGCTTGCCCTGCATCGCCTCCTTGGTGCCGCAAGCTTCAAGAACTTCGGTTTCATTTTTACGAATGCGAAGTGCGGGTTGTTGGTCAATAAGTAACTGCCTCAAGAAGGTTTCGATTTCGCCTAGATCTTTGGTCATTTACTTGATGAATCGTGGGTCGGTGGGCATTTCGGTACCACACTTATCGCAAGTTCTTAAATCTTGTGATAGGTAAAATTCACTAAAACGAGGAAGAAAGTCTTTTTCGATATTGCTCAGAGGAAAGTAAGTTTCATGCAGTTTATGGTTACAATTATCGCAAAACCACATTAAACCATCTTGATGCGCCTCTTCACGAACGCGTTCGATAACTAAACCAACCGAACCTTCGGAACGCATAGGTGAATGGGGAACCTTGGCAGGGAGAAGAAACATGTCCCCTGGTCCGAGATTAATATCTACTGGATGCCCATCTTCTTGAATGCGAACCGTTATGTTACCCTCCAATTGGTAAAAAAGCTCTTCTGTTTCATTGTAGTGGTAATCTTTCCGTGCATTAGGCCCACCAACAATCATTACAATATAGTCTTCACCCGCAGGGTAAAGGTTTTTATTGCCTACTGGCGGTTTTAGTAAATCGCGGTTCTCATCGATCCACTTCTGGAGATTAAAGGGTTTTGCTATGGCCATATTAATTCTTTCTACGAAGGTAAATTACTAAAACAAAAAACCCCGCATAAGCGGGGTTTTAATGTTTTGAAACAGCAAATTACATGTCGCTGTGTTCTGCGTGATCTTCGCCTTCAGCGTGATCATGCATTTCTTCCATAGCTTCTTCACCAGCTTCCATAACAGTGTCCATAACTTCTTCAGTAGCCTCCATAGTTTCTTCTACTACTTCTTCAGGAGTAGTTTCTTCAACTACTTCCGTAGCTTCGTCAGTTGTGGCTTCTTCAGTGGCAGGGGCGTTACATGCAACAGCTGCTGCGAAAATTAATGCGAACGCAAAAAAACTTACTTTTTTCATCCTTCTCTCTAGATTTGGTTGTTAAACAATAAGGCGCAAATGTATACAATTTTTAAAGCCCTGTAAGTCAGTCGGCTGAGAAATTATTTTTTTAATAAATTACTCACACTTAAGTGTTTAGCTAGTTTTAATGCTAAGTCCTCCCTTTTTATTCGCTCTTGTTGCATCGTGTCGCGGTAACGAAGAGTCACTGTTCCGTCTTCTTTTGTCTGATGATCGACGGTGATGCAGAATGGAGTGCCAATGGCATCATGGCGACGATAACGCTTACCAATCGCGTCTTTCTCATCGTACTGCACCGAGTGCTCTAATTGCAACTCGCTCAAAATTTCTCGCGATATTTCGGGCAAGCCATCTTTCTTAACTAAGGGTAAAATGGCCACTTTAATAGGCGCTAATGGCATGGGTAATTTTAGCACAACTCGTTCGCTGCCGTCTTCTAAAACTTCTTCATGCAAAGCGGATGAGAAAAGGGCTAAGAACATGCGGTCTAGACCAATTGAAGTTTCTACTACATAAGGAACATAGTTCTCGCCTAATTCAGGATCGAAGAATTGTAACTTTTTGCCACTATGCTCTTCATGGGCTTTTAAATCGAAGTCAGTACGACTGTGGATGCCTTCTAATTCTTTAAAACCAAAGGGGAAATTGAACTCAATATCGGAAGCAGCATTAGCGTAATGTGCCAATTTTTCGTGATCGTGGAGACGGTAGTAGGAATCGTCGATGCCGAGGCTTTTGTGCCAAGCCAAGCGCTTTTCTTTCCAGTATTCGTACCATTTAATTTCTTCACCCGGACGAACAAAAAATTGCATTTCCATCTGTTCAAATTCGCGCATGCGGAAAATGAATTGGCGTGCCACAATCTCGTTTCGAAAGGCTTTTCCCGTTTGGGCAATTCCAAAAGGAATTTTCATTCGGCCGGTTTTCTGCACATTGAGGAAGTTTACAAATATTCCTTGTGCGGTTTCGGGACGTAAATATAGTTTTGAAGCACCATCAGCGGTAGAGCCCATTTGGGTACTAAACATGAGGTTAAACTGACGAACTTCTGTCCAATTTTTCGAACCGCTAACGGGACAAACAATACCTTTTTCTTCAATGAGGGCTTTTACATCGTCAAGGTCTTCCGCGTTTAAACTGCGCGCTAAACGTTGCACACTTTCTTCGGCTTCGTCAAAGTATTTCTTTACACGAGGATTGGTTTCGGCGTATAATTCAGCATCAAAAGTTTCGCCAAATCGCTTGGCGGCTTTTTCTATTTCCTTAGCGGCTTTTATTCGCAGTTTTTCGGCGTAGTCTTCAATGAGAACATCAGCGCGGTAACGCTTTTTACTGTCCTTATTATCAATTAAAGGATCATTAAAAGCACTGGTATGACCTGATGCATCCCAAGTTTTAGGGTGCATAAATATTGCGGCATCTAGGCCTACAATATTTTCGTGCATTTGCACCATGGCTTTCCACCAATAATCGCGGATATTTTTCTTAAGCTCAACACCGTTTTGACCATAGTCGTAAACTGCTGATAATCCGTCGTATATCTCACTAGAAGGGAAAATAAAACCATACTCCTTGGCATGGGAAATTACTTTCTTAAAAAGGTCGTCTTGATTCATGGCAGCAAAGGTAATTAGCTTTTGGCAATTTGGGTTCTTAAATACGGGAATAGCGCATGCGATAGACCGGGTTCGTGCTTAAATAAACTCCCTTGCCAATTACTTGGGCTCTGTTTTTAGTCGCTTTCGCTAGATGCCTTCGTCGGTCGAATGATTTTCTTCCAAACGTATCTTGGGGAACCTTGAAGGTTTTATTTAAACAGCTGAACGGCGTTTTCAGAGAAAAGCTTCACGGCAATAGCAAGGAGGATTACGCCAAAAACTTTTCGTAATACGTTAAGTCCACCTTCGCCCAGTAATTTTTCGAGCCAAGCGGCACTTTTAAGCACCGCAAAAACTAGGATGCAATTAATCAGAATGGCAACGACAATGTTTTCGGCTTCAAACTCGGCGCGAATACTTACAATGGTTGTCATGGTTCCGGCTCCAGCAATTAGCGGGAAAGCTAAGGGAACGATGGAAGCTGACTTGGGCTCTTCGTCTTTGATAAGGTGAACCCCTAAAACCATTTCTAAAGCTAGGATGAAAAGGACAAATGCCCCCGCAACGGCGAAGGAATTAATATCCACTCCTAAGTATTTTAATATGCTTTCTCCAAGAAAGAGGAAGACAATCATAATGCCCGCGGCAACTATACTAGCCTTCTCACTTTGGATGTGCCCCACTTTATTTCTCAGGGAAATAATTAGTGGGATGCTGCCCATGATATCTATTACTGCAAATAGAATCATGGTAGCGGATAGGATCTCTTTAAAGCTAAAGTTCATGCGGTTTTATTTCGGCCGCGAAAGTACATTCTTTAATTCTTTATAAAAGGAAAATTATAAGAATTAATATAGACTTAATTTAACTTGTAAAGCTTTGATTTAAAATAGTTTATCTAGAAACTTTAACATTAACTGCGCTTGGTCCTTTAGGTCCGTTTTCAGTTTCGTAAGTAACGAGGTTCCCTTCTTTAATTTCTTCAGTTAAAGCGTTGATGTGAACGAACACACTTTGACCACTTTTCTTGTCTTTGATAAAACCATAACCTTTGGAATGGTTAAAGAAAGTAACAGTACCTCTTTTAATAAGATCGGCTGCTTCCTCTTCTGCGGTACGCTGTGGAATACCGATTTCTATGTTTTTAGCTTTAACTTTTTCCGCTGCTTCAGGCGGCGTATCGTGGAAATTACCATAAACATCCATATAAGTGATGTTATCACCCTTATCTTCTGGATTGGCTTTTCTTTCCTCTTTGCGTTTGTTTTTCAGCTCCTTCTTCTTTAGGCGCTTTTTTTCTCGTTCCTTCTTCCCGAAGGTTTCTTGTGATTTACCCATTTGAAAATTAAAAATTTGGTTATTAGTCTTGAATAAAAGTGTAAGCTTTTCCCGTCTTACCTGCTCTACCTGTTCTACCTACGCGGTGGATATAGCTATCCATGGTTTTAGGAACCTGGTAATTAATTACATGACTTACGTCTTCAACGTCAAGCCCGCGAGCAGCAACATCGGTAGCCACTAACACTCTAATCTTACCAGTTTTAAAAGCTTTCAGTGCGTTTTGTCGGTAGTTTTGGGTTTTATTACCGTGAATTTCATCGGCTTTAATTCCTGCCTTACTTAATTGACTACGCACTTTACTAACCCATCTTTTTGTTTCAGCAAAAACTAAAACCTTTTCAAATTCTGGGTTATCTATTAAATTAAGTAGGACTTGAAACTTGTTCTCCCCCTCCGCAATTTTAATAATATCTTGTTCTATGTGATCGTTGCTCGCTTCACCGCTACTAACTTTTACTTCTACCGCATTGGTTAGCAGTCTGTCAATTTGGTTGCGCTGCGTTTTATCTAAAGTTGCCGAAAATAGCATGGTATGCTTGCGGTTACGCATGGCACTGGTAATTCGGTTTACGTCTTTCTCGAAGCCCATGTCAAGCATACGATCAAATTCGTCTAGTACTAATACTTTAAAGTCGCGGAAATCTAAGGCCCCACGATCTGAAAGATCTAGTAAACGTCCTGGGGTTCCTACCACCAAGTCGGGTCTACGACGTGCGCGATCTACATCGCGGTTAATATTAGTACCACCAATAAAGCAGCTACTTTGAAAGTTCATGCCGCGGCTTAGGCTGCGATATTCTTCTTCAATTTGAACTGCTAGTTCGCGGGTGGGTGCTAAAACTAAAATGGCTTCCGTTTTGGTATCGCGCAATTGCTTGTCGATAATGGGAATTAAGAAAGCGGCTGTTTTTCCTGTTCCTGTTTGGGCAATGCCTAAAAGGTCGCGGTTGTTTAGAAGGTCTTCGATACTACGATCTTGAATCTCGGTTGGCTTTTCATAGCCTTTATGTGCTAGGGCACTTTTTAACTTCTCGTGAATGGGGAAGTCTGCAAAAGTACGCTCGGAAACATAGTTGGTTATTTCACGTGCCTGAGCTTGTTGCTGCAGGTCTTCGGCTTTCAAATTGGATTCTGGACCCTTTTTCTTTCCTCTATTAGGAGAACTAGGTCTTCTTTGCGCATAGCCGTTAGCCGGACGCGAAGGTTTCTTGCGATAATCGCTCATATTTTTAAAATAGTGGTATGTGATTGTGCGAAGCTATATTAGCTAGCCTGCACTCTACCGAGTTGATAAAGCATTCTTCCGTGCTTTTTTAGAGCATCGGCAAAACTGCTTTGACAGTGATATGGGATACCATATTCACGCGCTGTTTCAGACACTATTTTGGAAAGCTTCCGATAGTGTACATGACTGATATTGGAGAACAAGTGATGTTCTATCTGATAATTTAAGCCACCAATTAACCACGAAAAGATGCGACTCTTAGGTGAGAAATTTGTGGTGGTACTCAATTGATGAACGGCCCAATTATTATTCATTTTACCATCAAGATCAGGTAAAGGATACTCTGAACTAGGCATAACATGCGCAGTTTGGAATATAATGGACAATAAGAAGCCCGTGATTAAGTGCATGATTAGAAATCCAATGATTACCCACCAGAAATGAGGGGCGAAAAACATAGGAAGAACTAATATAAAGCTGAAGTAAACCACTTTACCTGCGGCTATTTTAAAGATACGCGAACGCAATTCTTGACGGGTTTTTATCAAACCCATTTTGTGGTAACGAAGTGCGCGCTTATAGTCGGTATACGTCAATTTGATTAAGGTCATTAAACCGTAAAGAAACCAGGCGTAAACAAACTGGAAACGATGGACATCTTTGTATTCATCGTGTGGAGAAAATCTCAGAAGAGGAGGTCCGATGATATCTTCATCTGCCTCGTGAATATTGGTATAGGTGTGGTGCAAGACATTATGCTGTAGGCGCCAAATAGATGCGTCGCCTCCCAACATATTCATCACCAAACTAGCAATATTATTGATAGTGCGATTGGATGAAAAGGAACCATGATTCGCATCGTGCATGATATTCATGCCAATACCAGCGGTGCCAAGACCCATTAATACCCACAGAAAGGTGAATACCCAAAAGTTAGTAATGGTGCCGCTAACGAGTAGAGCAAAAGGACCGAAATATAAGACCAACATAGCAAAGAATTTGATCCAGATGGGCCAACCTCCTTTTTTAGAAATATTGTTCTCGGTGAAATAGTGGTTTACTCGTTCGTTTAAAGCTTTGAAAAACTGTAAATCTTGAGTGCGGGAAAATTTGTAACTATGAATAATGCGGTTCTTTTAGGTAGTTCTCACTACTATTAATCAATTTAGCTTTTAATCATCCTAGCTAAATCGATTACGAAGGAAGGCATAAGACCTACCGCTAAGAGGATATTTGCCGCAAAGGTACTTATAATTTTAATATCAATTGTCTTTTTGCCCAATCGATTACTTATGTGCTTGGTATTGCTATAGATAAGAATCTCGATAGGAGTGTTTATTGTTAATTCGTAGTGGCGGTATGACTCTGTTGAGACCCGGGTTTGCTCTTGTAGCTGGAGAATTGTAAGTGCTTAATGAATGGGGATAGACATTGCAAGTCCTTGGTAAAGTTGATTTATTTTAGGTATTGTCTAATTTAAGTGCTTTGTTCCCATGATGCTGGAATATTATTTAAGGGATCGGCTCAGGTTATTGGAAAAAGGTCAATTTGATTGCAGAGGGCTTCGTAATATTGCCCTTATGATAGCACATGGTAAAACGGTAATTTCTCAGGATCTTTTTGAAGAGCAATTTGTTTGTGATTTAAAGAAGTGTAAAGGAGCTTGTTGTGTTGAAGGAGATGCAGGTGCGCCTTTGGATCTGCAGGAGGTGAAAATCTTAAAAGAGGAGTATCCCAACATAAAGCCCTTTCTGCGTAAAGAAGGTATAGAGGCAATAGAGGATCAAGGCACGGCGATAATTGATGATTATGACGGGGAGTTTGTTACTCCTTTGGTAAATGAAAAGGAGTGTGCTTACGTAGTGTTCGATGATAAAGGAACTACTTTGTGCGGAATTGAACTGGCTTGGAAGGAGGGTAAAACCTCTTTTCGCAAACCAGTGTCCTGTCATTTATATCCCATCCGCATTCAAGCTTATCCTTCTTTTGATGCTATCAATTATCATAAATGGGAAATATGCAGTCCTGCCTGTTCTTTAGGTAAGGAGCTAAAAGTGCCAGTATACAAGTTCGCGAAAGATTCCTTGATACGAAAGTACGGGGATGATTGGTATAATGAGCTTGAGCAGATAGCAGAAGAATGGTTGACTCGTTAAGTAATTAGAAATCAGTTTATTGATGTAAATTACTGAAGATTAGTTGCTAAGGGTAAATTGAAATTCTGTAAATTTTTCATTTGCTCCCAAGGTTTTTAACAATCAGTGTGAATTACTATTCATAATATTTTTCCAAATAAGACTTGGTTTATTTCTACCTCACGTCTTTGTTGACTTTGCCAAATATTTACCTAAATCACCTTGTTAATAAGTGAGGTCAAATGTGGAAAAGTAGAGGTTGCGAGGCCTTGATTCATTGGTCATATTTGTATAACAACCTAAGGGGAGGTTTTCAAAACCATACGAAATATAAAAGCTTAAATATCTGGAAAACAAGTTTTTACAGATGTATTTAAAAGGCTACTCTCCCCAGTAACAAGGCGTTAACAAGTAAAGAGACAAAATGAAGGAGCAGGAACCAATTTTAAAAGAGAATAGCAATCGATTTGTACTTTTCCCTATCGAACATCACGATATATGGGAGTATTATAAAAAGCAAGAGGCGAGCTTTTGGACCGCAGAGGAAATAGACTTACAACAAGATATTACCGATTGGGCGAACAAGCTTAATGAAGAGGAGCGTTACTTTATTAAACACATCCTTGCATTTTTTGCTGCCAGCGATGGTATCGTTAATGAAAACCTAGCCGAGAACTTCGTGAATGAAGTGCAATACACCGAAGCTAAGTTTTTCTATGGTTTCCAAATTATGATGGAGAATATCCACAGTGAAACCTATTCCTTATTAATAGACTCTTATATTAAGGATAAAGAAGATCGTAATCGTCTTTTTAGAGCAATCGAAAATTTTGATGCGATCAAGCGCAAAGCAGACTGGGCTTTGAAATGGATTGAGAGTGATTCTTTCGCCGAGCGCTTAGTGGCTTTCGCTGCAGTGGAAGGTATTTTCTTCAGTGGTGCATTTTGCTCTATCTTTTGGTTAAAGAAGAGAGGCTTAATGCCTGGACTAACTTTCTCCAATGAATTGATTTCGCGTGATGAAGGTTTGCATTGCGATTTCGCCGTGCATCTGCATAATAAGCACCTTATTAACAAAGTCCCTAAAGAAAGAATTAAAGGAATCATTACCGATGCCCTTGATATAGAGCGTGAGTTTATCACCGAATCTTTACCCGTAAACCTTATTGGAATGAACTCCAAAATGATGACGCAGTATCTAGAGTTTGTGGCCGATCGTTTATTAGTAGAGCTAGAGTGTGAAAAAGTATATAACGCAGAAAACCCCTTCGATTTCATGGAAATGATCAGTTTACAAGGGAAAACCAACTTTTTCGAGAAGCGCGTAGCGGAGTACCAAAAGAGTGGTGTAGTGCAAGGCAGTCAGTCCAATAACATTGAGTTTGACGCCGATTTTTAAATTAAAGCAACCGATAAAAGATAGTAGATGTACGTATTAAAAAGAGATGGGAGAAAAGAGGCAGTTAAATTCGATAAGATAACTGCTAGAATACAAAAACTGTGTTATGGACTAAGTGAGTTGGTAGATCCAACCTCAGTAGCCATGAAAGTGATTGAAGGAATTTACGAGGGGGTAAGTACTTCTGAATTAGATAGCTTAGCAGCTGAAGTAGCCGCAAGTTTAACTACTCGCCACCCAGATTATGCGCAGCTGGCCGCACGAATCGCGGTAAGTAACTTGCACAAAAACACCAAAAAGTCTTTTAGCGAAACTGCAGAAGATCTTTACAACTATGTAAATCCTAGAACAGGCTTACATTCTCCGCTTCTTGCCAAGGATGTTTTGGAAATCATCCAAAAAAATGCCGAGCTTTTAGATTCCACTCTTATTTATGATCGTGACTTCGGTTATGACTATTTCGGTTTCAAAACTTTAGAGCGCTCCTACCTATTGCGTATGAGTGGCAAAATTGTAGAACGTCCTCAGCACATGATTATGCGTGTGGCAATTGGAATCCACATGGACGATCTGGATGCAGCGATCGAAACCTACGATTTAATGAGTAAGAAATATTTTACTCATGCAACACCAACCTTGTTTAATAGTGGTACTCCAAAGCCACAAATGAGCAGTTGCTTTTTGCTATCCATGAAAGATGATAGTATTGATGGCATTTATGATTCCTTAAAGCAATGTGCGCGTATTAGCCAGAGTGCTGGTGGTATTGGTTTAAGCATTCATAATGTGCGTGCAACCGGTTCTTACATTCGTGGTACCAATGGTACATCTAACGGTATCGTGCCCATGCTAAAAGTATTTAACGATACCGCTCGTTATGTAGATCAAGGTGGTGGTAAACGTAAAGGTTCTTTTGCCATGTATGTTGAGCCTTGGCATGCTGATATTTTTGATTTCCTAGACTTGAAGAAGAACCACGGTAAAGAAGAAATGCGTGCGCGCGATTTGTTCTATGCGATGTGGATTCCCGATCTGTTTATGGAAAGAGTGAAGGCCGACTCGACTTGGACTTTAATGTGTCCTAATGAATGTCCTGGTTTATTTGACGTGCACAGTGAAGAGTTTAATACTCTTTACCACAAATACGAAAGTGAAGGTAAGGGGAGAAAAACCATTAAGGCACGTGAGCTTTGGGGTAAAATCCTTGAATCACAAATTGAAACAGGAACTCCTTATATGTTGTATAAGGACGCGGCCAATAGTAAGAGTAATCAGCAAAACTTAGGTACAATCCGTTCTTCTAATCTATGCACCGAAATTATCGAGTACACCAGTGAAGATGAAGTAGCCGTTTGTAACTTGGCTTCTTTAGCCTTGCCCATGTTTGTGGATGGTGACACTTTTGATCACAAGAAATTGTACGAGGTAACTTATAAAGTTACTAAGAACTTAAATCGAATTATTGATAGAAATTACTATCCAGTACCTGAGGCACGTAATAGCAATATGCGTCACCGTCCTGTAGGTTTAGGCGTGCAAGGTTTGGCCGATACCTTTATCAAATTACGCATGCCTTTTACCTCAGAAGAGGCAAAAACGCTAAATAAAGATATCTTCGAAACTATCTACTATGCATCTTTAGTGGCAAGTAAAGATGAGGCCAGTGTGGATGGTGCTTATCAGTCTTATGAAGGTTCTCCTATCTCGCAAGGTAAATTTCAATTTAACCTTTGGGGTGTAGAAGAGTCCAAGCTCAGCGGCAGATGGGATTGGTCAGAATTACGTAAGGAAATTAAAAAGCACGGTGTACGTAACTCGTTGTTACTAGCACCCATGCCAACCGCTTCTACCAGTCAGATTTTAGGAAATAATGAGTGCTTTGAGCCTTATACTTCTAATATCTACACACGTAGAGTATTAAGTGGCGAGTTTGTAGTGGTTAACAAGCATCTTCTATTAGATTTAGTTAATCTTGGACTTTGGAATGAAGAACTGAAAAGTGAGATCATTCGCGCCAATGGCTCTATCCAGGGTATTCCGGAAATTCCCGATAATATCAAAGCTCTGTACAAGACAGTTTGGGAGATGAGTATGCGTGATATTATTGATATGAGTGCCGAGCGTGGTTACTTTATTGATCAGTCACAATCCTTAAACTTATTTGTGGAAGGCGCTAATATGGCTAAGCTTACTTCAATGCATTTCTATGCTTGGGAAAAAGGTCTGAAAACAGGTATGTACTATTTGAGAACTAAAGCGGCTTCTGATGCCATTAAGTTTACCGTACAAAAGCAAACCAAAAGTGAGGTTGAACCGGTATTAAGCAGTAAGCAAACGGCTAAGATTACTGCTGCTCCAAGTGCTCCAAAGGTTCAATTAACCGAGGCTGAGGCGGTAGGTGAGATTCGCGCAAGTGAGTTAGCTAAGGCGGTTAAAGAAGCGGCAGCAATGACCGCCGAAGAGCAATTAAGCTGTAGTCTTGATAATCCAGACGATTGTATCGCCTGCGGTTCTTAAATTACGGATAAATTATATTTGAAAAGGTCGACTTTTAGAGTCGGCCTTTTTCATTTACGATATATTGCAATGTCATTTTAAACGTTCAATTTCATGTTCAAAATTTTAAGACCCCTTGTTTTTTTGCTGTTATCTAGTTCCTGTTTTTTACATGGGCAATCGGCTACGGTTAGTTCTGAACAAGCCATTCAAAAGGTCTTTGAAGTTTTATCGGCCAAGCAGAAGAACTCTTGCGGACTGAACTGTGATTCACTATTAAAAATTGGGGCCTGGGAATCTTTGGCTTATGTAGATTTAAGTCTATCATTTAATTTAAGTATCGAGGATATTAAGGAGGCAGTGCCAGATTATTATCAGTTTAAAGATGGGAAATTGTACTTTAAGTTAATCAACCCCGAAAATTATAATGAATACGGTTATACAGGGCAGTTAAACTATGCCTGGGAGGCACAGTCGCTTAAGCTTATTGATCCGAAAAGTAAGCATGTTAAAGACAGTTGGGAGGTTTTGTATTTAGATGAAAATTATCTGGCTTTACAAATGGATGATTTACGGGTTTTTTTAAGCCATATTGCTCCTGTACATTAGGCCTGTAAACCGAAGTACATCCTAAAATTATAGCCTCAAATTTTCACTAAAAAGGGAAAAGCAAGTCCGGAGCATCTTCCTGCAGTGTACTGCGGAAATGAGCTAAACAGAGGCTTATCGAAATTATTGGAAATCGCACTAGAGCTTTTTGAAAAGCAGTTTTAATCTTAGTTTTTTACTCTTCTTAAAGTAAAGTCAGAAACTAAAGTGCAGGAAATACTAGGCAGCTTCTTTGAGAAGGGTAAGCGAAGGATTACCTTTGCGCTTCATTAAAAACAAGAAATATGACCTCAGATCGTCGTAATCTGGAGATTGCTAAATTGCAGAAGGAGATTGAATCGTATCTTAGTCTTGGCAGCACACAAGTAATATTTGATTATCGAGAGACAGGACAAGGCATTCGACTGGATATTATTACCGTAAACCCACGTCACAATCAGTCTTTTCTATTTCATTACACATCTGGCCACGACCGTATTGATGCATTAAAGCAGATGTATGAATACGTTAAAGAGCATAATGAAAAGCAAAATTCGTACACCGTTCAATGGTCGGCAAGCGGCGAAAACGAATTGCATACGAGTTATTTTAGAGCGAAAGATATTCCCGAAGCCCTTGATAAACTTCATTTTGGGAGAGATCCAAATAGTCTAACAATTTTCAGTGTAGTATTAAATCCAATTTCTTAAAGGAAAAATTTATTACCTTGGTGTTTCACAGGGAAAATTTCAGGGTTATGGATGATAAAACACGACAAAGATTAATAAAGCAAAGAGCAAGGCGCATTCAAACGGCAAACAAGTCTAAGTTAAGTTCTAAAGATTATTTGCAACGCGCTCTTGTAGTAATGGTAATCGCCCTTATTCTGGCTGCCGCTCTCTTTGTTTATAACAATTTAAGGTAGTTGATATTAGTTATCAGATGCTTAGCATTGATTAAAATCTCCATTTTTTTCAATGATAGCTTTTTTTTCCTACTTTTAACCCACTAACTAAACGGGGAATGCCATGTCAACAATTGAAAAAAATGGAGATCTGGCGCAAAAAGTTGGAATTGTATTTATAATAGTAGCAATTGCTGCTTTAGCCTTTACGATTACATAAAAGGGTCAGTTTTTTCAATTCTACTTTTTAAGCGATCGATTCGGTTTTTAATCCGAATAAAAAATTTATTCCTCTCTTTTTCAGAAATATCGCTGATAAGAGAGGATTTTTTTGTTAGTGCTTTTAGGTGATCGTGAATGTTTCGATTAAAGATAGGGTCACCAGTTTTCAAGGTGTTAATCCCAGCGTAAGGAATAAAATAGCGGCGCTGGTTTCTATTGAACTCAGCAAGAATATGATTGTCGGCTAGCAAAATTTCATGATAGTGCATTTTGAAATTGGTGCTACCGAATTCTTTGTCCTTAATTTTGGTCAGCTTTTTCCCTTGCAGGGCCTGGTGGTAGATGATCTTCATCATCTTGTGCATTTCTTCACACAGGTTTATAGCTTCTTCTTTAGAGCTTAGAAGGCCTGCTTCGTAGTGGTATTCAATTTGGTTGATTAGGCTGAGAATGGTGGTGTCGTTCCAGATTTCAGTGCAATTGAGTTTATTGTAAGCTTCATGTTGCTGTTGGGCAAGCTCAACTAGTTCTTGGGGAACCCTACTTAAATCATAATGTAAACCTTCAATTTTGGAAAAGTCATAAACAGACTTAAGCCAAATGTAGAGTTGAAAGGCGGCGAGCTTCGGAAAGCGGAAAAGGTGAAAGACCGGAATGTCTTTAGCTTGAATGCAAACATGGTGATCGGAATAGCTACTAATGTTTTCTAGCTCCTGCAGTTCACCAATTAAATGGTTTTTAAAATCATCGAGTGATTTAATGAAGGGTCTACGATGGAAAACTACTGCATTCTCGTGTTCTCCGATAAGTTTATTTAAACCGATACCATAGTAACGAGCGAGGATTGCCATTTCACGCACGCTTAGATCGGTAATGCCTCTAATCCTTCGGTAGGCAGAGTCGCGACTAAGGTGGAGAATTTCCGCTACTTTATCTACAATAAGCTCCTCACTTTCTAGTCTCCCTTGGACAAGTTCGAAAAAGTGATTTTGCTCAGATCTTGGATTTCTCATGTTCAACATTTAAGTACATGGCAAAATTAAAGGGCGGTGTACTCGAAACCTAGCGTCTATTTCTTCAAATGCGTCACGCGCTTCTTCAAAGGTGACAAAAAACGATTTTTTCAATAATGAGAGCCCTGCTTTTGGCCTTAAAACGGATTTTCCAAATTCTAGTCTTTTATGGAATTGGCTATCTTTTGCAAGAGGGCGGAGATCGGTTAAAGATTTTTAAACGTTTATTTGGCCAGTGGGAGGCACTAAAAATTTTAGAGCAAGTGAAATCTTGTAAATTGCAAAAAGAACCTAAAATATAGTCTTTTGAAAAAGCTAAGAGAGTACAATAGCATTGTGGATTTTTATCCATTTTATAAATCACAGCATCAGGGATTTGTGACTAAATTGTTGCATTTTATTGGTACAGGCTTAGTGATCGTTTTTTTATTACTTTTCTTCGTTACCTTGCAGTTTAAATATTTAGGTTTAGCGCCACTGGCTGGATATGGTTTTGCATGGGTGGGGCATTTCTTTTTGAAAAGAATCGCCCTGCAACGTTTCAATACCCAATGTATAGTTTGGCTTGTGATTTTTGGCTTTTTTGGGACTTGTTGCGAGGTACAGAAAAGTTTAAATAATCCCATATTGGTAAAAATTTCCCAAAATGGGATGATTGTAAAATTTGGCACCTACCTAAAGTATTGAAATTAAGTAAATTAAATACTGGCACTCGTGTTGTTGTCATTCAACTGAACAGAAATAAACTCTACAAAATGAAGTTCATAAAACAGATTTTCACATTAGCTTTAGCTTCATCACTTTTTGTGAGTTGCGAAAAGGATACAGCCACGGATAGCGTTGTTCAAAGCACTAGTCCTAGTTCTACTTTGGAACTGCAAGTTCCTGCTAGTTTTAATTTTGAAACTAGTAAAGACTTGAATTTTAGTTTTAACCTAGACCAAGCCCCTCTAAATGGTAAATACTTACTGGAGGTTTATTCTACTATTCCCAGTGCTGGTGCAGGTTCTTTATATAAGTCATTTATCTCAAGTAGTGCCAACCTAAATTTTCGTGCAGCGGTTCCAGCGGAAGTGAATCAAGTTTATGTACTATTATGGGCCCCTGATGGAAGTAGTTTTTTAACCGTTCTTCCCGTTTCAGGTGGATCCTTAAATCATACTTTTTATAAAGGAAAGAACCAATCTGGAAAAATGGAAACATCTAGCCCAGACTGCAACAGCGGTTGCGATGTGTCTAGAACTCATAGTGGTTGGTGGACTGCTAATGAAGATTCAGAATCGCGCGACGAAACAACCTACTGCGTAACGGGATCCTACAATGGCTCTGGCGGTATTACTATTAAGGACAAAAGCATAGTGCGCTTATGCGGTAGCGGTTCAATTCCTAACGTTACTATTGATAATGGTGTATTAGAAATTACGGGTGACGCTAACGTTACTATCAATAATTTGAATTTAAATAGCAGTAGCGATAATGAAATTATCGTTTATGCGGGTGGGTCATTAACTATCACTAATACATTCAGTCCTAATTCGGATATTACCAATCACGGTACTATTAGTCTTTCTGCCTTAAGCTTAAACAGCAATGCTAAGCTTAAGAACTATGGTACTTTCAATGTAGTTACTAATAATTCTACTACTCTTAATGGAGATGTGAAGAATTACGGAAGCATGACTTTTAGCGGGAATTTAACCATCTCAGGAGGAAGTGAATTTGAAAATTTTTGCACCCTTATCTGCGAGGGAGATTTAAATGTAAACGGCGATCTTGATAATGATCAAGCTTACGTTAGTGTTGATGACCGTGTAATGATCAATGGTGGTGGTAAAATTTACCTTGACGATGGAGCACAATTGAGCACCAAGGATATCTGGATTAATGGAAAGATTGAAGGTAAAGGCAGTACCTCAATTATTAAAGTTAGCGGCAGATCAGATGCCAACTGGGGTTCTGAAATTAAGAAGAACTTAGAGTACTGTGACGCCGACGGAATTGAAAACTTCCCTAACAATATTTTTAAAAATGGAGCTAAAGCTGCCTGTGATGTAACGATCCAAACTTCAGCTTGTAATCCAGAGGGTAATGGTGTTTCTACTATTGCCGATGCCGATAACGATGGCATTGCCGATGAATTAGATGCTTATCCAAATGATGCGAGCCGTGCGGCTAATAGCTACTTCCCAGGAGAGAATGTTTACGGAACCTTAGCTTACGAAGACTTATGGCCCGCCTTTGGTGACTATGACTTCAACGATTTAGTGATAGACTACCGCTTCCAAAACGTATTAAATTCCGATAATGAAGTGGTTGATTTAGTAGGTCGCTTTGTTACGCGTTGTCTTGGTGGTGATTATGAAAATGGCTTCGGTATTCAATTGGATCTTCCCAGTGCAGCAATTAGTGCGGTAAGTGGCGCCGTGATTACGGAAAACATAGTTAACATTTCTGCTAATGGCACGGAGCAAGGTCAAACTAATGCTACTATCATCGTTTACGATAATGCTAAGTCAATTTTACCTAATACTACCGGAGCTTCTTTCGTAAACACTGTAAGTGCCAATCCTAAAGTAGATAATGACACCTTAGATTTGAGCATTTCTTTTAACACACCACAATTGATTGCAGCTTTGGGTCAAGCACCATTTAATCCTTTCATCTTTATAAATGGAACTAGAGGTAGAGAAGTGCATTTAGCGGGTTATGCGCCCACTGATTTAGCGGATGCAGCACTTTTCGGAACAATTGACGATAATACCAACCCGAATGGTGAAAACACCTATAAGAGTTCTAATAACCTTCCTTGGGCTATTAATATTGTAGGCGGATTTAGCTATCCCGAGGAGCGTGTTGATATTGCTTCTGCATATAGCTTCTTCGGATCTTGGGCACAAAGTGGCGGCAGCTCTAACCAAAACTGGTATATCGATTTGCCGGGGAATATTAATGTATCAGATCTATATCAATAGAATCTGAAGATGATAAACTGAAAAAGCCCCGCGTAGAAATACGCGGGGCTTTTTTGTGAGAAATCTGAACTTGATTTAAAATTTAGGACGAACTCAGGTTTGTAGCCTATTTCATAAAATCGTAAAGAATTATTGAAAGGCAGGGATGCCGGTAATATCTGCGCCAGTAATTAAAAGGTGAATATCATGGGTTCCCTCGTAGGTAACAACTGATTCTAGGTTCATCATATGTCGCATAATAGAGTAGTCACCGGTAATACCCATGCCGCCTAATATCTGACGTGCTTCACGCGCGATTTTCAGGGCAATTTCCACACTATTACGTTTGGCCATACTAATTTGTGCAGTGGTGGCGCGACCTTCGTTTTTCAAAACGCCTAAGCGCCATACCAAAAGTTGACCTTTAGTAATCTCGGTAATCATTTCTGCTAGTTTCTTCTGTTGCAACTGGAAGCTCGCAATGGGCTTGCCAAATTGAATACGCTCTTTGGCATAACGAAGTGCTGTGTCGTAGCAGTCCATGGCAGCGCCTAAAGCACCCCAGGCTATGCCATATCTTGCAGAGTCTAAGCAGCTAAGTGGAGCGCCTAATCCACTGCGACCGGGTAGTAAGTTTTCTTTGGGAACTTTTACATTGTCGAAAACCAATTCGCCCGTAGCACTAGCGCGCAAACTCCATTTATTATGAGTTTCAGGCGTGGTAAAACCTTCCATGCCTCTTTCTACAATGATGCCGTGAATACGACCTTCCTCATTTTTAGCCCATACCACTGCAATGTCGGCAAAAGGTGCATTGGAAATCCACATTTTCGCTCCATTTAAAAGGTAATGGTCGCCCATATCCTTGTAATTGGTAGTCATCCCACTGGGATTGGAGCCGTGATTAGGCTCGGTTAAACCGAATGCACCTAAAAATTCTCCACTCGCTAATTTGGGAAGGTATTTTTTTCTTTGCTCTTCACTGCCGTAAGCGAAGATGGGATACATCACTAAGGATGATTGAACTGAACAGGTAGAACGAACACCAGAGTCGCCGCGCTCAATTTCTTGCATCATTAAGCCGTAGCTTATCTGATCTAAACCTGCCCCGCCATACTCCTCGGGAATATAGGGCCCAAAGGCGCCTACTTCTGCTAAACCTTTAATAAGGTGTTTTGGAAATTCTGCCTTTTGAGCATAGTCCTCTATGATCGGGCTCACTTCCTTCTTAACCCAGTCGCGCGTTGCGTTTCGCACTAAAATATGTTCTTCTTGTAAAAGATCGTCTATCTGATAATAGTCGGGTGCTTCAAATAAATCACTTGCCATCTAATCAATTTTTTACAAATGTAGTTATACCATAGTAGCGAATATCATACTTTTAGAACTTTAATAACAAAAAATTATGAAGAAGAACTACCTATTATTTACTCTGAGCTTTGCCTTAAGTGCCTTTATTGTTACAGACGCGTTTACTAATTCTAGCGGCGCACCGTCTGGGAATAGTGGCGGCCCTAATGGTAATAACAATACCTGTGCTCGTGCGGGTTGTCATAATGGTCCCAGTGCAAGCAGTCAGACCATCAGTATAACCACAACAATCCCAGCTACAGGATTTAAAGAGGATTCGGTCTATCAAATATCCATAATGGCTGATAATGGCGGAACGGGTACCAATGAAATGGGATTTTCTGCTTCGGTAGAAAGTGCAGCGGGTTTCGAAGGTAATATTGTAATTACCGATCCCACCGATACGAAAAAGATTGGAAGCTATATTACCCACACAAGTGCAGGCAGAAATGGCGCAACCGGCGGTAATATGTGGGCTTTTGATTGGGATGCTGGTCAAGCACCAGACCAAACTACAGTTTACGTGGCGGTAAATTTTTCCGACAATACGGGAAGTACCAATGGCGATGTTATTGTTACTAATAATTTAGTTTTAAACAAGGCTGCAAGTGGCATTGGTATAGATGAGCGCGCTACTGTAGCTCTTAGTATTTACCCCAATCCAGTACAAGACCTTTTTGTATTAAGTGCAAATAGCAATTTGGAAGCGCCCTTTAAGGTGATGGATCTTAGTGGTAAGCTGGTACTTAATTTGGGAGAAGGCGAACGCATGGAGCAGAATCACTTTCGTTTTGATGTGTCGGAATTAGCAAAGGGTACTTACATTTTAAGTGATTCGCAGGGATTTAGTGCCCAGTTGCTGAAGGATTGATTTTATCTTTGCCCAATGGAAAATCTGGTAAACGGACGTAGTACCGATTGGGTAATAATTATAAGCTTATTAGCCGGTACCTTTTTGGTGCTGGCTAATTTTATTAATAGGCTTAGGACAAGGCAGCTACTTAGCTTGTTTTTTAGTGCCGGAGGCGATGAGCTTGCGCTAAGCTTTAATCAAGATAAGCGCAGTGTAAGCACAGATGCTTTAATGCTAATTGCCGCTGTAACAGGCTTGCCTTTGGCTATTATTGCTACAAAGTTAATTTTAGCGGCAAATCTCAATACCTTTTACCTTTTCGGTTGGGCGGAATATCTGCGGATGGTTTTGCTAACTGCAACCTTTCTTGTTTTTAAAAGTTTCATGGCAAGTATTATTGGCTGGGTTTTCAGTTTTCAGGAAGAATTAATCGTTGCACAGAATATTTTTTTAGCCCACTTTAACTGGGTAGCGCTCTCTACAGCGCTTCTATCACTACTAGTTTATTTTGGTCCGTGGCCAGTATATGCCGCTTGGCTGTTGATTGTTGTGCTGTTGCTCGGTTTGCTTGTAGCGATTTTTAAAACAAGTGTATATACCTTTCGTATAGGTGTCCCAATAACTTATTTTATTTTATACCTTTGCGCGCTGGAAATAATCCCTATTTCGTATTTACTTTTCTTAGTTTAGATTATTGAAAATGAGATAATTAGTAGGGGTGTAAAACAAGTATAACCGTGAAGGTAAAATCAATTCTCGTTTCGCAACCCGAACCACAAACCGAAAACTCGCCTTACTTTGATTTGGCGGAGAAGTATAAGTTGAAAGTCGACTTTATACCTTTTATACATGTTGCCGGTGTGGATGTTGCCGAAGTTCGCAAGCAAAAAGTGAATTTGGCGAATCATACTGCCGTAATTCTTACCAGTCGTAATGCGGTGGATCATTATTTCCGTATTGCAGAGGAAATGCGCTTTACTGTGCCCAACGATATGAAGTATTTCTGTACGAACGAGGCGATCGCCTATTATTTACAGAAGTATGTAGTGTACCGCAAGCGTAAAATTTACTTTGGCAAAAGCACCTTTGCTGATCTGGCTCCGCTTTTTAAGAAACACAAGGAAGAGAAATATCTCTTACCCACCTCTGATTCCTTAAAACCGGTAATTCCGCAAGTGCTGACCGATGCCAAGGTTAACTATACTAGAGCTGTTTTATACAATACCGTAAGCAGTGATCTGTCGAATTTGGCAGACGTTAAATACGACATTCTCGTATTCTTTAGCCCATCGGGTATTAAGTCTCTATTTGAGAACTTCCCCGATTTCGAACAAGGGAATACACTAATTGCAGGTTTTGGAACAACCACACACAAGGCAATCGAGGAAGCAGGCTTATCTGTTAATATCAAAGCGCCGCATCCAAAATACCCATCTATGACAATGGCCTTGGAGGATTATATAAAAGAGTCCAACAAGAAATAAGATATCTCACTAATTTAGGCCGTGTTATCACGGCCTTTTTTTATGCCACAGAGCTTTGCGAAAAATGAAAGATTAAAAAGTAAAGAGTCGATTTCGACACTTTTTAATAAGGGTAAATTTATCCGTAAGAAATTTCTTGCCCTAAAGTTTCTCCCTTCTGGAGATGCCCTACCGCATAAAATTGCTTTTAGCGTACCCAAGCGCCGTTTTGCTAAAGCAGTAGATCGCAATAGAATAAAGCGCCGGATGCTTGAGGCCTACCGCTTAAATAAGCATGATATTTCTGCTATTGAGGGTATTTCTCTGAACATGATATTGATGTATAATACCTCGCAGGAGTATGACTTTCAGGAAATTGAAGCCACTTTGAAAAAGCTATTGAGCGAGCTAAACAATCTATCTTGAAAAGCCTCGTTTTTATCCTAACTTAGCAACATAGATTTTAGCGATGTTTAAACGAATCCCCAAGCTTTTTAGCGGTATCCTTATCGGTGCAGCCTTAATTTTAAGCTTTTCTTATACGCCTGACTACTTCGAGCTAAGCAAACAGCTGGATATTTTCACTAGTGTTTTTAAAGAAGTCAGTCTTTACTATGTTGACGATACCCAACCGGGTGAGCTGGCCGAGGATGCCATAAATTCTATGTTATCTTCTTTAGATCCCTACACCAATTATATTCCCGAGGAAGCAGTAGAGGACTTTAGAATACAGCAAACGGGCGATTATGCAGGGGTTGGTGCTAGTGTCGGTGAGCATCTCAACCAAGTTATTATAACCTCAATATTCGAGGGATTCGCTGCCTCTAAGGCAGGACTTCTCGTGGGCGATATTATATTGTCGATCGACGGCGAATCTGTTGAGGATCGCTCCATCGGATCGATATCCGAAATATTGAAAGGTGCTCCTGGAACCAAAGTAGATCTTGAAATTGAACGCGCGGGAGAGAAAATAACGAAGACCGTGGAGCGCGAAAAAGTGCACCGCAGTTCCGTGCCTTTTGCCGGCTTTCTGGGCGATGATTTTGCCTACATCTCACTGAGTAGCTTTACGCAAAACGCCAGTGGCGAAGTTCGCAAAGCTTGGGAAGAGTTGGCAAAAGAGAAAGAGGTCAAAGGCTTAGTTTTAGATTTAAGAAACAATCCAGGGGGACTTTTGGTAGAAGCAATTAACCTTACCAATTTATTCATCCCTAAAGGTGAGGTAGTAGTGCAGACCAAAGGGAAATTAGAGGAATGGCAAAAAACCTACAAAACCAATAACAGACCTTTCAACACCGAAATTCCCGTGGTGGTTTTAATTAACTCGGGTAGTGCTTCGGCCTCGGAAATTGTGGCAGGAACTTTACAGGATTACGATCGTGCCGTGATTCTTGGCCGCCGTTCCTTCGGGAAAGGTCTCGTGCAAGAGTCTCGTATGTTGCCTTACGGTGCTCAACTAAAAGTGACCATTGCTAAATATTATACCCCTAGTGGAAGACTGATACAAGCTATTGACTATGCCGAAAGAGCAGAAGATGGCAGTGTTGCTAAAGTTCCCGATTCTTTGCGCAATGCCTTTAAAACAAACAATGGTAGAGTGGTTTACGACGGTGGTGGCATCGACCCCGATATAGAAACCGAAAGCCCCAAAGCAACCGAACTTATCATGGCCTTATTTCGCGATTTGCAGTTTTTTGATTTCGCCACCCATTATTACTTCCAGCATCCCGAAATCACTTCAGCGGGTGATTTTAGAGTAGATGATGCCATTTTCAATGATTTTAAAAAGTGGTTGTCTCAAAGAGATTTTGATTTTGATACTCGTACCGGCAGGGTTCTCAATAATTTAGAGAAAGTTGCAACAGAAGAAGAGTTCGATGAAGAAATGTCTCAGGAAATGTCGCAGCTGAAGCAAGCTTATGAAAAAAGAAAAGCCTTAGAGCTGGAGCGTAATAAGTCGATTATTAAGGAGCTTTTGCAAGAAGAAATTGTTTCGCGTTATTATTTCGAAAGTGGCCGCTTAGAAAATGCTTTGAATCACGATATGGATATTAAAAAAGCCCTTCACTTTTTAAAGGATAAGGAGGCTTATCAAGGAATTTTGAGCCCGGAAAAATGAAACTGAAATTTGCGGGTACAACAGGCGTGCAATTTCTCTTCTATGCTAGCCTTCTATACTTTACAGTTTTAATGCCTTGGCAACTAAAGTGGTTGCCCATAAGTTTAGGGATGATGTTAGCCGGCTTGTTTTGGCTTATCTCTGCCGATTTTAAAGCTAAACTAACGCGTTTGTCTGCCAATAAATACGTCGCTCTTTTCTTTATTCTTTATCTTTTATTGGGAGTGGGCGCTCTCTTTTCCTCTCGCCCAGCAGCGGCCGCAGATGAACTATTACTAAAGGTACCGTTTATAGTTTGGCCCCTGTTACTCTCCACTACCATTGGACTGCGCAAGCAAAGCCTTAATCTACTGTTTAAAGTGTTTATCAGCTCCAATCTTGTGATGTTGGCAGCCTCACTTTTATTTGCCTTTTATCGCTATTCAAACGGAGCGCAGGGGGAGGTGTTTTACTTTGCAGAGCTGCTAAGCTTGGTAATAGTCCCTCCGCATTATATGGGTTTGTATTTAAGCTTTTCGTACGCCATTCTCTTGCATCGTCTTGTGCAAAATCAGCCGGTCTATACATCAAGGGTCTTAAATATTTTGGCTTTACTTCTATTATTCGCTGGAATTATTCTCCTTTCTGTACGCATGCAATATTTGGTTTTTATCCTTATTAATGTACTCATCCTTTATGCCTATCTGCGCAAGCGCATGGGGCCGTGGAAAGCGAGAGCTAGTTTAGCGGCTTTTTCACTTGCTTTTTTTGGACTTTTAATGCTTTTTCCGGGCAGTAGAAGTCGTTTGGTAGATACCTATAATGAAATGCGTTCCTTCGAGCGGATGATAGAAAATAAGCAGACGAATCCGCGCAAGTTTCTGTGGCGCTCAGGGCTAGATGTGATTGCTGAAAATTTTTGGTTTGGAACGGGCACGGGCGCTGAAGACATGGCTTTGAACGATAAGTTGGAAAATGTAGATGCGATTTTTTGGGATGGTCATCAAACCTACCAACTCTATGAGATGCGCTATAATTATCACAATTCTTACTTGCAAACTTTCGCCGCTAATGGTGTCTTCGCCTTTTTGGTTTTATTAGCTTTATTCATTTATCCTCTATTTAAAATTGCCCGTCATCCCTATAAAACGGAAGCAGGCTTTTTTCTGCTAATTTGCGCCCTTAGCTTTTTTACAGAGAGCATGCTTCAGCGCCAAGCTGGAGTGGTGTTTTTTAGTTTCTTCTATTCGGTTTTCTTTATTATGATTGCCATACCCGATAAGGCTTTGAGTAGTGTTAAGAAGTCTAAGCTCAGGAACGAGGGCGAAGATTAGCGAAAAGCGGAAAGATGAGGTTGAAAAGTACAACCGCCCAAGCTCTTTCTAGCATACTCTCAGTGGTTAGGCAAAGAGCGAAAAAGAGTAATCCATATAGAAGGAAGTAATTCCCTTCTTTAGCGGATAGGTAAACAATAGCAAAAAGCATTAGCAGTAAAGCGCTTAGCCCTACTAGGCCCGTGCTTAGCCAAGTTTCTAAATATTGGTTATGGGCATTGTACTGCCTTTCTAGGCCTTGCCAAAATCCAAGCTTATCATAGCGTCTAAATAACTCAACTTGCCCGCAGCCAGCCCCATAGCCAAATACTGGTGCATCTTTAATGCCGTCCCATGCGCATTTCCATTCGGCTAAGCGATACGTGGCACTGTTAAATTCATCGCCACTAATGTCGTAGGAGAAGTCGGGGAAAGCTAAATAGCGTTCGCTCAAACTTTTTGGTGCAAATTGAGATACGCCCAAAATGGCGATAAGGCCAATGCTACCAAACAGGGCGAAAGAACGCCAATTGCGACCTTTAGTGAGGCGAACTAAAATCCAAATTCCCAAACTTAGACCGAGGGCAATTATGGTCATTCGACCCTGTAGTAGCAGAAGTCCAAGGGTGAAGAGCGCTAGCAGGGCAAGTACCAGTTTTTTTGGCCAGTAAGATTCGTTAACCAAAAATAGGCTACCAATAAAAGCAATACCTATATAAAGGGAAATATAACCCGGGTGCATTACCGGCTCAGAAAAGCTTTCGTAAAGGAAGAAATAAAGCTCATATGTTCCGCCCGGCGAAGGGTAACTGAAAGAGCCCGCCTGAAGACTACGGAAAGTGGCGTAAAGAAGTAGGAATATCAAGGTGGCGGCAGTGCCGAGGATAAAGACTTTTAAGGCTCTATGTAATTGAGCTTGCTTAAGTCGCGCTTGGTAAGCCCGTAAGATAGGAGCGGCAATAAGAAAGCTCATTTTGGTTTCAATATTACGCCAAGCACTTTCGCTATTGCAGCTATAGGCAATTGAGAAAAGGTAGACAAAGAAAAACAGCCAAAAGCTAAGAGTGATAGGGTCTTTTAAACTCTTGCTCCACTCTTTTTTAGTGATAATAAGAAGGCCAATCAAGGCTAAACTCATTAAGCTTAAATTGGTGAGTGCCGCAATGCCAAAAGCCAAACTGCCTAAAGAGAGTAGTAATAAGCTAAAAAAAACATGCTCTAGGCGCGCTTTAACTTTGGGGCTCATAGATATTGGCTTTCTTTTGGCGTTTCTTAATTACAAAGGGAATCTGTGAAAGCATAATAGCGCTAAAGCTAATAATTAGGAAAAGCAAGGAAGCCCGAATGTAGGGGTTTAAAAACCAAGTGGCTAAGATGAGTGCTAAGTTTGCGCTTACTAAAACCAAGGTAGCTTTAAGGTGATTTAAGCCGATGTCTAAAAGTACATGGTGTAAATGGTTTCGGTCGGCCTTTAGGGGCGAAACTCGCTTTATAAAGATGCGAATGAATATTACGCGTAGGGTATCTAAAATCGGCACAATAAGAATGGCATACGCGAAGAGTACCGCATCTACATGCTCTAGTATCTGATGATCGCTAAGGGCATTACTCTGCAAAAAATATATGCTCATCAAGGCGGCAAAAAAGCCCATCGTCATTGAGCCATTGTCTCCCATAAATATTTTTGCCTTTAGCAGGTTATAGGGTAGAAAGGCCATCTGCGAGCCAGCGATACAAAGCGCCAGAGTGATAAATAGTGGTTGATTTAAATAGGTAAATAATAGAGCGTAAACAAGACTAACAAGAGTTCCTAGCATTGAGCTTAGGCCGTTTATGCCATCAATAAAATTGAAGGAGTTTATAATGCCTAAGAAAAACACAGCACTAATGCTTATGCTCGACCAATAAGGGAGTTCATAAATGTTGAAGATGCCGTAAAGTTGCACCAAACGAATATCCCCTTGCAGAATAACAACGCTAATAGCTAAAATTTGCCCCAGTAGTTTTTTATAGGGGACTAAAGGGTAAAGATCGTCTTTAACCCCAGTGATGAATAAAATGAAAAGCCCCACCAATACCGAGTTTAAAGTGCTGTTGGCAAGATGGGCAGTGTAAAATACAAAAGAAAGCAGGAGGCCTCCAAAAATACCGATACCGCCAAGCGGAGAAATACGTTGACCGTGCTTTTTACGATCGTCTGGGCGATCGTATAACTTCTTAACGAGTGAAAGGCGAATGATAGCGGGAATGGAGAAATAGGTGATGAGAAATGCCGTCACAAATGCCGCCCCGTAAAGGTATGTTTGGTAATTCTCCATGCGCTGGTAAAAGTACTAATTAAAGGGCGAGCTTAGGTTTAACGAAAAATATTTTGGTCTTGCTGCAAGCATTGGCGATTAATCTGCAAACGCTGCTTATCGAAAAGCCAACCGTACTTCTGAAAGTATTTATGGGCCGATTTTAGATGCAAGAGCAAGGGCTTTAGGCTTCGGTAAGAACTTTTTTGATAATGATGAATCACTTCCACTTCTGGCCAATAGAGGTTGAGGCCCCGTTGGTAAAGACGTCTCGATAAATCAACATCTTCCAAATACAAAAAGAAACGCGGGTCAAATCCGCCCTCTTCACGTAAAATTTGATGCGGGCAAAACATAAAGCAACCACTAAGCACGGGCACTTGCATGGGTAGCTTGGCATCGAGTTTTTGCAATTGATATTGGGCTTCCTTGGTCCTGAAAAATTGTTTCAAAAAGCTAGGGATGAAGCGGCGCAGAATTAAATCGCCAGGGCTAGGAAGTAATTTCCGTAAGCCTTGGTCTTCGCCGGATGGCCAAATCACTTTTGGCATCAGTAGAGATATTTTGGAATGCTTTTCCAAATGCTGCGCTATTTTTTCCAGTACCTCTACTTTAAACTCTACGTCGGGGTTTAAGATGAGGTAGTTTTTAGCTTTGTCCTCGCCTAAAATCACCTTGTTATGAGCGGCGCCAAAGCCAATATTATCTTGAAGGGGCAGGTATTTTACCCATGGTGGAGCGTCTTCAAAGGGATAACTTTGTTGGTCTGCGGCATTATCTACAAAAACCAGCTTTAAGTTCAAGCGCGATCCGTGGCAGCTCTCAATAATAGTATTTATTTCTTTGGCACTATTGTGATAAAGTACTACCGAAATTAGAAGGTCTAAGTTCATAGTAATTAGTTTGTGCTATTTTGTTTTCGGAGAACTTGAATTTGATTTTTCCGATAACGGTAGAGTTGAAAATATTGCATAGCCAGCTTTATGTCAAATTTTAAAAGCGAAATAACAAAGCCCCCCAGAGCCCTTTCGGGGAAGAGCTTTAGTTTATGAGATAATTGATGCTTAAAGAAAACATAAAGATAACCATCTGTATAGGTTTGGAAACGCTGTTTTATCTGAGCACTGCTTAAGCTATCGTACTTGCCAAATCGCGAGGGATGTAAATTGTAAATTTCAGGTAGAAAGCTAAACTTACCGTAATTTAAGGCGCGCAGGAAATAATCTAAATCTTCTGAACTGCCATAGGGGGCTCCGGCCCCGAGCTGCTCATCAAAAAGACCAATTTTTTCTACCCAAGCATGCGGAATAATAAGACTAACACTTGCCACAAAAGGAAGTAGCTCTATTCCGCCTGTGGTTTTGCTTTCGGGGTAGGTCTTGTAATTTTTTCCATCTTCGAGGTTTTTAATCTTCGATAAATAAGCCTCATCTTCTTGGCAAAGCCGAGCGTAATTTTCAAAATACTCTGCATCAAAGGTGCTATCGTCGTCGGGAAAGATAATATGTTTGGCTTTCAGCTTTTCTTGGAAGAGATATTCTAAACCTAAGTTACGTGCTTTCGATAGGCTTAATCTTTCGGAGCTATTAATACTATGAAGTAAAACCGGAGAAAATTGTTCTTTCGGCCACGCTTTCCCTTGTTTGATAAGGATGAGGCCAATTTTCACCTGCCCATGCGATGCGGCTATGCTAGATAGTAGCCCGCCTATTAAATCCTCGTTTTGCCCAGTACTGATGGCGATGATATCAAAAGTATTAGACATCTTTCCGCACATAGGTTAAGCCAGCATTAGGACTGAGAATTTGATAAATACGCTTCACTAAAAACTGTGGCAAAAAGCGACTCATCAGCAAGTAAGCTTGCGCGACTTTTAGGCTTGGATTAAGCTTCAGGCAGAGTTTCAAGTGCTTTATTGCCTCCTTTCTGCGGAAATTGTGAAACAAGAAAGAACGACCAATATACAGGTGGTACATACTTTTTTTGAAATCGGGCGTCGCTTTTTCTTTATTCTTAATTTCATCCATGCGTTGCAAGTCCTCTGCCGACATCGAGCCTTTTTTTACCGCTCGCGTGCATATTTCTTCAAATTCTTTGGGGTTGGCTTTCGCAGATAGCGCAGTAGGAACAATGCGGTAACTTACGACCACTTCATCTAGCTGATGCACTTTCCCGTAGCGTGATAATTGATAAAGTAACATATAATCTACTACATATTGTTTAACCGGCTCGTAGTAGCCTCCAACGGCGTCGAAGGCCTCGCGGCGAAACATAACCGAGCTATGTGTCCAAGGATTGCGATCTTCTTGATGCGCACGAATAGCTTCATCGCTGATGGGTTTACGCTCAGTATATAGGTAGTTGCCATCTTTGTCAATGATATCTACAAATCCACCTACAAGTGAATAGTCTGGATGCTCTTCTAAGAATTGTACTTGCTTTTTAAAGCGATCATGACTGCAAAGGTCATCGGCATCAATAATGGCAATAAATTTACCTTTACTGTTACTGATGGCGCGATTCTTAGCTTTTGCTACACCGGTGTTTTCTTGACAAATTACTTTGATTTGCGGAGCCTTCAGGGACTCTAAATAAGCGGTGGTTTCATCAGTGCTGCCGTCGTCTACAATAATAAATTCAAAATCTTGGTAGCTCGAATCTAGCACTGACTGAATAGTTTCCTCAATATAAGGAAAGCCATTTTTAACTGTGCATATTACGCTAAGCTGAAGCATGAACTTTTAGTTTATGGTAAAAGGCAAAACTAGCTATAATAGTCAGTAAAATTTCGGTGGCTAATCTGGCGTAAGCCGCACCATTTAAGCCAAAGCCTGCAATAAAAAAGTAGTTGAAAAGGATACTGCTTAAGCCAATAGAAATCAGGACCCACATATAGGCCTTATCTTCCTTGAGAATAATTAAACCCTGTTGCAAATACATGTGAGCAAAAGCCCCAACGGCTAGCATAGGCGCCATAATGCGTAAAAGTGGGCTCGCTTCGATATAGGTTTCTGAAAAAAGGATGCGAATTATAAATTCCGCCAATACGATTAAAAAAATGGTGGCTAGCCCTGTGATGAGACTAAGCCAAGCGAGGCTTTTACGGTGTTCTTTCCGGTAATGCTCAATTCCCTTCGCGTAAGCTTGGGATAAGTGAGGGAAAAGGGCTCCATGCAAGGGTTGGAAAAGTACGCTCTGCACCACATTAATTAATTTGGAAGCCGCCGCGAAAATCCCCAGTTGTAAGGGATTTAGCAGAAACAAGCCCATGGGGATGCTTAAGAATCCGTAAATGCGGGTAGAAAAGTTAGAGATGAAAAGGTAAAAGGATTCCTTCAATTCAAATTGCACTAATTGCCAATCCCAGGCTAAGAGCTTTAAATTGGGAATGCTGCGAAAAGCATAGATGATGGTGAATAAACTGATGGCAATCTGCGATAAGCCGTTGAGTAAGTTTACCCACAGAAAATCGGACTGGTCGCGGATTAATATGAAAATAAGGGCGGTACTTAGTCCTTTTACTAGAATATTAGTGAGAGCGATGACGCCCGCTTTTTGTTGGCCGAAAAAGAGGAAATTCGGATAAATGGCCATCCCGATTACCACTGGGGCACTGAGCAAGAGTACCAAGCTGTTTTGGCTAAACTTCGGTACCAAGAGGAGCGAAAGACAAAAAGCAGTTAAAGCTCCTAAAAAGAGGAGTAAGCGCGCTTGCATCACCCCAGAAAAAACTTTCGAGAGATGCGCAGAGTCATGTGGGTTTTGGGCAACTTGACGAGTGGCGCTATTTAAAAAACCGTAGTCAACCACCGCAATAAGGTAAAGCATGAAAACTGCAGCAAACTCCACAATAGCATAGTTCTCTGGACCTAAAACCCGGGTGATATAAGGTATGGTTATGAGGGGGAATATATAGTTAGCTACTTGGGAAAGGGATAAATAGCTAATATTTTGGGTTAGCTTTGCCGACAAGAATATATTTTGAGGCTAAAGTAGTACTTTGCCTTTTACCTTTCCTTAAAAGAAACAAGCTTGAAAAAGACAGCATTTTATTTAGGATTACGCAAATTATGGGTGGCCTATAAGCTAATTGCCCGCGAAAACTCCTATTTAAATCAAACCGGTTTTATAAAAAGTCATCAACATATTCAGCCTATCGATAAAAACAAGTCGCCCATTCCTTGGATGAATTATGCGATGGTGGAGTTTTTAAATGAGCGTTTAAATAAAGCTTTAGACCTTTTCGAGTATGGCGCTGGTTTCTCTAGTATTTGGTTTGCGGAAAGACTAAATAAGGTTGTCTCTATCGAATACGATCTGGCTTGGCGAAAGCAGGTAGAAGAGCTTTTGGCGCCAGTTTCTAATGCAGAGTTAGTATTTCAGGAAGTGGGCGAAGATTATATTAACGGCGCTTCCAAAACGGGCCGTAAATATCACTTGGTTTTAGTAGATGGCCGCGAAAGAGTGGCCTGTGCCAAGGCTAGCTTTAGTGCCCTTACGGAAGATGGGGTTTTAATACTTGACGACTCAGATCGTGCTGAGTACCAAGAGGTCTTTAGTATCGCAAAAGATCTTGGCTATAAGAATTTACGAATATCTGGATTGAAACCTTTTTCCTTTTTCCGCGAAGAAAGCACGATTTTTTATCGCAGTAGCAATTGCTTAGGATTATAAATAAAGTTGAGTTCTACTATTTCGAGTACACCACCTGAAAGGCCTGGTCATTGTCTTTCGGATTCACAATCTTTAGGAGTTTGTGAATAGTAGACCAAAGCTGCTCTTCATTTCTCTTTAAGTCAATCATTGCTTTTTGATAATGCAACATATTGGCCTTAATAACCGCTACTTCTTGGTGGTCGATGGCGTGGTCGAGAAGATCGTAGTGACTAATCTTAAAATAGTGGCATATTTCTATAAAGCGGTCGAGGCTTAAAGGCGAAGTACCAGATTCCATTTTTCGGTAATTACTGGCTCCCATATTTAATTGTGAGGCGATTTCTGCTTGACTTATTCCACGCTGTATTCTGATTCGACGGATGTTAGCGAGAATTTCTTGAGAATTTTTCATGGCCTATGAGTACTATTATTCCGCTAAGATGGTAAAAATAGTGCGCATGTAAATACTTGCTAATCTATATTTTAGCCATGTAGACTTGTTAATTCTTCTGATGCCTTTGTTGGTTATTTAACGTATTATAGAAGTCTATGTTCTTTGTGGTAATAGTATTTCAAAAAAAGGAAAAAATTTTGACTGCCGCTACATAGCACCTCAAATAGATTTGAAGTGCTATGGATAGGGACCCTAAGATGATAGCCTTCAAAAAGCAATCATTTCCCTGATTCTAGACAAGAACAACACGGATTATTATAAGTAATTATAGTGACCGTGTTGTTTTTTTCCACTTGAAATGTCGCCTATCAAGCTATTTGAGTTGTTCACAAAATATTGAGGAAAACTTGGATGTTCCTATTCTAGGGCTGAATAAATTTGGAGCCTCCAAACCTTATATTTGGGCATATGCGTATTTCAAGCCTTTTCATCTTTTTTTTAACCAGCTTTCTCCTTGTTGCAGAGTTTTCAATAGCGCAAGATGGGGCGGAAAATATTAGTATTATTTCTGACCGTTCATGGGGTCTCGTGTCTGTGCCTTACAACTTTGCGCACGCTGGTTGGGCATTAGACGGAACTTCTGCACTGACAAGAGTCGAAGGTTTAAGCGCTGGCCTAAAGATTAATGCGTGCTTAGATGAGCGCTTTGATCCCCTTAAAGGAAAGCAAGCGGTGGCAAGCTATCATGGCTTTTCATGGAAAGCAGAAGAGGATTTACTTAGTTTCGTTAATCAAAATGAAGCAGTTTTAATTGCGGATATTGCCAATGACTTAGGAAAGTCATTCGCTGAACTTAAAGCGGCAAACCCTCATCTAACCCAAAACATTTTACCAAAAGGAGCGAGCCTCTATGGTTTTTCGTGGCAACCAAGCCAAGAGACCTGGTCGGCCTTAACTCTTGCTTATAAAAATTATCGTCAAGACCTTGTTGAGCAATATGAAAAACGCAAAAGGCAGACCATATCTTTTTTACCCGATCCTGAAACCCACGAGGCAATTACCTATACTGTGCGCAGTGGAGATTTTCTAGGCCGTATAAGTGATATGATGGGTGTTGGGCTTAGCGATCTACGTAAGTGGAATCAGCTACGTGATAATACTATTTATCCGGGACAAGAATTAATCGTTTGGCTCCCGTTAAAAAAGGTAGCAGCGATGCAGGAAGCGACTTCAACTTCCGCCGATTCTAGTAGAGAAAAGGAAAAATTTCCCGGAGAAGAGGCCCCGGTAAATGCCGCAAATACCAATTCAAAGTTTATTAATTATGAGGTGAAGGCTGGTGATACGCTTTGGAGTATAGCCAGACAATTTCCGGGCGTAAGTGCGGAAAACATTCAGACTTGGAATGCAGTGTCAGGGGTTATTAAACCAGGCGAAACCCTGAAAATTAACACTAATGCTATTAGCGATTATAGTCCTGAAAAATACCCAAGTACCTTGTAGGCTATGAATAAGCCGAGGCAGTTTCTTATATTTCTCCTCGCCCTTTATGGGATAATGGTAGGAGTTAGCATGCTCAGCCCCGCTGAAAAATGGACACTGGGTCCATTTGAAATAGGGTATTTTAGGCCCCATGATTTATTAGGTCCCTTATGGCCAGAACAAACTGAAGGTTCCGCCCGACTTAAGCCTTTGGCATCCTCCCTTTCCGACACTATAAATTCCATAGATAGTCTTGCGAAAGACCTAGCTGAAGTACCTGTTTTGGATACTCTAATCCAAGTGGCTTCTTTTAAGGCGATGGAAGATTATTTTAATGCTTTAGAAGCATTATCTGCTGGAAAACGCAGGTCCATTCGGGTTATTCATTACGGCGATTCACAATTAGAAGGGGATCGCATTACCATGCAGTTTAGGGATGTTTTGCAAAAACGCTTCGGCGGCAGAGGTTTTGGCTATGTAGCTCTTGAACCCCTCGTGAAACCGGCTTCTCTAGACTTTATAAATTCGTATGGCTTAGCGCGTAAACCAGCTTTTGGAATGCGAGACACGGCTATTAAAGATATGCGCTATGGGCATTTAGCATCCTTTACAACTTTGCTCCCCGCCAGCGATAGTACAGGGGTAGAAGGCGGAGTGACTTTTAAAAAGAGAAATTGGGGATACCAACTGGCGCGTGATTTCAGTTTACTGAAGATGAGTTTGGCAACAACCGCCCCACTTTTAATAGAGATTCTCGCTGGCGACACAATTTTTACTTCCCATTCTATTCCTGCGAACCTAGACGATACACTGAGCCTGTCTGTACCTTTCGCAGACGAGTTTTCTATGGTTATGAAGGCGGAAAAAAGTCCGAGAATTTATGGTCTTTCCTTTGAAAGTAGCACGGGGGTGCAAGTAGATAATGTGGCCATGCGCGGCGCTTCGGGAATGATATTTAGGAAGCTAAACCAGAACCAGTTTAAAGCAAGCCTCCAACGCGAGAACTATGCTTTAATTATCCTTCAATTTGGAGGTAATGCAGTTCCATATCTCAAAGATTCAGTTGAAGTTCAGCGTTTTGCCAAAGCAGCGGCCTCGCAGGTTTCATACATCAAACGGATCTGCCCTGAGGCATCGGTACTCTACATTGGTCCCTCGGATATGGCGAAGAAAAATGGCTTAAAGATGCGGAGCTATCCCATCATTAAAGTATTAAGAGTAGCCTTGCGCAAAGAAATCCTTTCCAGAGGTGCGGCCTATTGGGATTTGCACGACGTTATGGGCGGTGAGGGCGCCATGGTCCGTTGGGTAGAAGAGGAGAAACCAGCCTTAGCGGTAAAGGATTATTGCCATTTTACCCCAGCAGGGGCGAAGTTGGTAGGATATAAACTAGTGGCAGCACTGGATCAATTACAAGCCGATTATAAGGAGCATAAGCGAGCTGAAAAGGCAGAAGCTAATACCCAATAACAAGAAATACCTCATGAGAAAAATAATAAGTCTAATCTTAATACTACCAACGCTCCTAGCTTTTGGACAGAAGGAAATGCATGAGTTGGCCTGGGAGTATCCTTTCTTAGACACCAGTAAAAGTCACCTGCAATATTACGGTGACTCTAATGCCTTACAGGGTTTCTTTACCAAACTAGATCAGGTAATTTTCCAGAAAAAAGGGAAGGTAAACATCGTTCACATGGGCGGCTCACATGTTCAAGGCGGCACCCTAAGCCATACTCTGCGAAAGAACCTAGCTCAATTGGCGCCTAACTTAAACGTAGAACGAGGCTTCTTTTTTCCGCATAGTTTGGCTAATACCAATATGCCTGGCAATATTCAAATTGAGAAAAAAGGTACTTGGGAAGGTTGTAGAAACTCGATACTTAGAAATGATTGTCCTTGGGGATTTAGCGGCATTGACGCAATAACCGTAGACCCCGATGCCGGTTTTGAATTACAAAGCTTTTCCAGCCCGGGTGAAGCTTATGCCTTTACAGAGATACGCTTGTTTGAGCATATGGTTTCCAATACCATGGTTCCCATTTGTGTACCCGCTCCCGATAGTATTGCTTTAGATACCATGGCAGGGGTACGCCGTTGGTTTTTTAAAACGCTAAAAAACTCCATAACCGTCCGCTTCAAGGCTCCTGAGGTCGGGGAACCACGTTATACCTTGCAGGGTATTCAGATGGTGCGCCCAGAAAGTGGTTTGGTTTACCATGCCCTTGGGGTAAATGGAGCGGCCACCAAAAGCTTTCTGCGCAGTGAGAACTTTGTAGAACAAGGACGTTACGTCGCCCCAGACTTGGTTGTTTTCGGATTAGGGATTAATGATGCCTATAAGCCAGATAGCGAATGGAATCCAGCAGACTACGAAGCGCGTTATGATTCTTTGGTCTACTGGTTTCGCGAGATTAATCCCGATTGTGAGTTTATTTTTATGACCAATAACGATAGTTATTACAAACGTCGAGTACCCAATAAACACGCCTTAGATGTAGTTGAGGTAATGCAAGCCTTAAGTAAGAAACACGATGCAGCCTTGTGGGATTTGTTTGGCACAATGGGCGGTTTAAATAGTATCGCTGTTTGGCAAGAGCAAGGCTTAGCTAAGTCAGATAAAATTCATTTTACCAATGCGGGTTATCGACTAAACTCCGACCTCTTGTTTTGGTCTATTTGGGAAGGCTACGAAGCACATCTTCAGTCTTTAGTTCCATGATGCAAAGCTGGGACATAGTCGAGTGGTTCACGTATCAAGCAGATACTCCTTTGCTCTTTACGCAGCTCTACTTTTGGGTATTCTTTGCTTTAGTAATGGCGGGCTATAGTTTAGTGTATAAGCACACGGCACGTAGAAACGTATTCCTTTTTGCGGTATCTCTTTTCTTTTATTACAAAACCAGTGGCTTTTATCTAGTAATACTCCTTTTTTCCACTTGCGTAGATTTCTTCATTGGACATGCCATCTACCGCAATAAAGTAAACTGGCAAAAACAAGCCTTGGTGGCGCTCAGCGTGTTAGTTAATCTTTTTGTTTTAGGCTATTTTAAGTACGCGTATTTCGTGGCCGATTTTATTCACGGCCTTACGGGAATCGAGTGGGAGGTAATTAACCAATTTGCACTTTGGACCAATGAAGCGATTGGTACCAACTTTATTTTTGACCGTATTTTACTCCCCGTGGGAATTTCTTTTTTCACCTTTCAAACCATCTCTTACAGTGTAGATATTTATCGTGGTGATGTGAAGCCCGTAAAAAATATTTTAGACTTCGGCTTTTACGTTAGCTTTTTCCCGCAATTGGTAGCAGGTCCCATTGTGCGTGCCTCTGAATTCATTCCCCAGCTTTACCAGCCTTATAATCTCAGTAAAGAGCGCGCAGGCTTAGCCGTTTTTTGGATCTTAAATGGCCTAGTTAAGAAATTGGTTTTAGCCGATTACCTCGCGGTACAATTTATTGATCGCGTGTTCGATAATCCCCAGCTTTATGGTGGCTTTGAAACGATGAGCGCCCTTTTTGGCTATTCCATGCAGGTATATGCCGATTTCTCGGGTTATACCGATGTGGCCATTGGCATTGCTATGCTATTGGGCTTTACCCTTCCTAAAAACTTTAACAGTCCCTATAAAGCTTCATCGGTAGCCGATTTTTGGCGCCGTTGGCATCTCTCTCTCTCCACCTGGTTAAGGGATTATTTATACATTCCACTCGGTGGAAATCGCAAGGGAACGCCGGCTTCTTACTTTATCGTTCTGTCCTTTATGGTGATGATTTCTCTGGTAGTAGGCAGCTTGCTCTTGTCCATTGTATTAGGGGGAATTTTTATAGTTGCTTATCTTCTCATGCGCTACAATAGTAGTGCGGAGCGTTGGGTCAATACCAATATCAATCTCATGCTAACCATGGTACTTGGAGGACTGTGGCATGGCTCCTCTTGGAACTTTGTTACTTGGGGAACTCTAAATGGTTTAGGATTGGTAGTTTATAAGAATTGGAAGAAAATATCCCCTTGGGCGGATAAATCCCGTTGGTACAATCGCAGTATAGGCTTGGCTTTAACGCTCATTTTTATTACCTTCACAAGAGCTTGGTTCCGCTCTCCTACTTGGGACGGCGCCATTGAGATTTTGGCGAAAATCCCCAATGATTTTGGTTGGGCGACGGTGGATGAGGTTTTTATGTCCAACTGGAAATATTTTGTGGTACTCATCTTGGGTTACCTCATTCATTGGATTCCTAGTGTGTACAAAGCGCGCCTTCGCCTGGCCGTGAGTACCGCACCTGTTTGGGCGCTCTTCTTGCTGGCTTTTGCCGCCACTTTGGTAATTTATCAAATCTTAAGTGCCGAGGTACAACCTTTTATATACTTTGCCTTTTAGAAAATTCAGTTTATAAAATCCGTTTCAGCTTTTTGTTGATTTCCACTCTGAGGAGGGTGAGGTTTTTCACTGTTTCTAGATCACTCATATCAACCTTTTCGCCGCTTTGTAATTTTTTTTGGACGCCTTTTATAAGGCTAGCAATCTTCTTTTCTTTAAAGCGCAGTACGGCTTCGATGGTGAAAATACGCAAATGAGCATCGGGCTCAGGAGGGAATATTTTCTTGCGTTTCCAATCGTGCAGAGCGGGCTCTTCCGAAATGAGGTCGACCACCTGATGCATTAAATCTTTATTACCGCCTCTTAAAAACTCTTCTGCCTTAGCAATGCGTTGCTCCTCATTATTATAGATGTCTAAAAAATGCTGAAAAACCTTCTGAAATAGTGGGTCATCCATTTCTAAGCCATCACTAACCAATTCGGATAAAATATAAGCAGCGATACTTTCGGCGGCGGGGTTTTCATTTTCTTCGTCTGGCTCATCAAAAACGATTTCCTTTTCACCGTGATTGAGAAGGAGGGAACATAAAGCCTCTTCTTGGGGGTAAAGCATTGAAGTGGCAACCGGTTCGATCGATTCTACTACGTGCATGCCGCCAGCCTCTGCTTCTCCTGGTCCCGCTTGGGGACGACTCTCCCGCCTCGCTTGTTCGTCTGCTTTAGTGATATTGCGCGAACGAATTTGCCCCAATTCGCTAAAAAGAATGCGCTCTTCCATGGCGAGAATGCGCGCCGTTTCTTGGATGAAAGCAGTGCGATCTAACTCATCCGGCATCAGGGCAATACTTTGTACCATTTCGCGCGCTGCTTTGGCTTTCTCTAAGGGGTCGTTGCCTACTTCGTCTAATAAAAGCTTGGCTTTAAAACGTAAAAAGTTAGTGCGCTCTTCGGCGAGATAATTTTTTAATTCTACCGCCGATACTCTTTTGGAATAGGAGTCGGGATCTTCACCATCTGGGAAAAGAACCACCCGCACATTCATGCCTTGTTCTAAAATAAGATCGATTCCGCGCAAGCTTGCTTTTATACCAGCGGGATCGCCATCATAAAGAAGGGTAATGTTTTTGGTGAAACGTTTTATCAGTAGGATCTGATCTACCGTAAGGGCAGTACCAGAACTGGCTACGACGTTTTTTACACCCGCCTGAAAAAGGCTAATTACGTCGGTATAGCCTTCTACTAAAAAGCACTCATTTGCCTTAGCGATAAAGCCTTTGGCGTGGAAAATTCCGTAGAGAATTTTACTCTTATGGTAAATAATGCTTTCGGGGCTGTTGAGGTATTTGGCGGCCTTAGTGTCCTTGGTTAAAATACGTCCGCCGAAGCCTAAAACTCGGCCCGTATGCGATAAAATGGGGAACATTACGCGTCCCCTAAAACGGTCAAGCTTGCGGTCGCCATCTACCTTAGTAAGACCAACATTGGCTAAAAATTCAAGGCTATGTGCGTTTTTTAAAGCGTGATCAGTAAAAACTTGGTAACCATCTTGGCTGTAGCCGAGCTGAAACGTTTTAATCGTTTCGTCGCTAAAGCCACGTTCCTGAAAATAACTGAGGCCGATGCTTCGTCCTTTTGGATCTTCCCAAAGTTGATTTTGAAAGTATTTATTGGCAAATTCATTCACCAGAAAAAGGCTTTCTCTTTCTTCACGCGCGGCAATAACTTCTGAGCTTTGGGCGGTTTCCTCAATTTCGATATTGTACTTCTTCGCCAAAAAGCGCAGGGCTTCTGGATACGTGTACTGCTCGTGCTCCATTAAAAAGGTAACCGCGCTGCCGCCCTTGCCACTACTGAAATCTTTAAAGATTTGCTTGGCAGGAGAAACCATAAAGGAGGGCGACTTTTCATTGCTAAAAGGACTGAGGCCCTTGTAGTTGCTACCCGCTTTTTTTAATGTTACAAAATCGCCAATCACCTCTTCGATGCGAACGGTGTCGAGAATTTTCTGGATGCTTTCTTGGCTGATCATTGTTGCAAATCTAAGCACTACTATCCAATAAAAAAGGAGCCATAAATGACTCCTTTTCTTTCTAATTAGCTATAGAATTTAGTTTATTTGGTTTTGTCTTCTACAATATGCAGGTCCAATTGCGGGAATGGTATGCCCACACCCGCCGCATCGAAGGCTTTTTTAACCTTTTCGGCAATGATGGTGCTACCAGCGGGCGCATCTTGATTTTGCACCCAAACACGGAGCGTGATATTTACAGAGCTATCGCCTAGTTCAGAAACAAACAGCTGTGGTGCAGGGTCTTGGGCAATCCGCTCCTCTTCTTGGGCAATTCGCATCAGCGTTTCTTTGGCCAAATCGATATTGGCGCCGTAGCTAATGCCAAATACCCAATCTTGCCTTTTGGTGGGCATTTCCGAATAGTTGGTTAAAGTACCCGAAGAAATAGGCGAGTTGGGAATAATGTGAATAATATGTTCGAAGGTTTCGATTTTGGTAACGAAGATTTGAATTTCGCGCACAAAGCCGGTTTTTCCGTTAAACTCGATCAGGTCGCCCACTTTAAAGGGTTTTAGGGTGAGGATTAGCACACCACCGGCGAAGTTACTTAAACTTCCCTGCAGGGCTAAACCAACGGCTAGTCCAGCGGCACCAAGAATCGCCACAAAGGAGGTCATTTCGATGCCTACCATACTGGCAATGGAAATTACCAGCATTATTTTCATTAATGCATTTAGCAATGTTCCTATGAATGGGCGCAGCGAAGGATCTAAATTGCGCTTTACCATGGTGCGATCAATAGAGCGACTAATCCTTTTAATGAGGGCTAGGCCGACTATTAGAACTATGATGGCTAAGGCAACGCGTCCGCCGTATTGTACAATAAGCGCGATTACTTGGTCGAGGTAGGTGTTAATTTGTTCCATTTTCGTTTGGTATTAATGAGGTGAATTTAGATTAATTCCTTTTACCTAAAGAGTTTGGAACAAAAAAAAGCGGCCTTTTAAGGCCGCTTTCGAAAGTTTTAAATTTATTTGGTTTTATCTTCCACCAAGTGAAGATCCATTTGCGGGAAGGGGATACCAACACCCGCTGCATCGAAGGCTTTCTTAACTTTTTCGTTGAAATCACCTAAAATACCCCAGTAATCACCGGTAGCACTCCAGCCTCTTACGCGAATGTTTACGCTGCTATCGGCTAGGGCTTCTACGAAAATGGTAATGCCTTGATCGGCTAGGAAGCGTTTTTCTTCAGCGCAAAGCTGGTGAAGAATTTCTTTGGCCTTATCAATATCATCGCTATAACCAATACCAAAGGTCATGTCAATTCTACGCGTAGGGTTGAAGTTGTAGTTAACGATATTGTTATTCGATAAGCTTCCGTTCGGTACCATAATTTCTTGACCTTGAGGAGTAGTTAGGTAGGTGTAGAAAATTTGAATTTCTCTTACCGTTCCTGCAGCACCGCCGCCTTCAATAAAGTCACCTACTCTGAAAGGTTTTAAAATTAAGATTAAAACTCCTCCTGCGAAGTTCGATAAACTTCCTTGCAAGGCTAAACCTACCGCTAAACCAGCAGCACCTAATACCGCTACAAAAGAGGTCATTTCGAAACCAAGCATGGTGGCAACTGAAATTACCAGTAAAACTTTTAAGAAACTATTGATAATAGAGCTTAAGAATGGAACCAGACTGGCATCCATATCTCTTTTTACCATTTGTTTGCGCGTTACCTTGGTGATGCGCTTAATGACAGCCAATCCAATAAAAAGGACGAGTAAGGCTAAAATTAATGATGTGCCATATTTAATGGCCATGTCCAGCGGTGTGCCGCTGATTTCTTGAATGTTATCCATGTAAAATTTAGAATGTGGGTTTAATAGCTGGCAAAAGTAATTATTTACTTCGGCTTATAACGTATTCAGTTAAAGCTACTAAGGAAGTTTTCACTTCGCCTGCGGGATAATGATCCAAAATATTCAACGCTTTCGCTTGATAGTCGAGCATTTGTTGCTCCGCATATTCGATACCGCCGGAGTGGCGCACCATAGACATTACTTCTTCTACCTTTTTACGATCGTGGTTATAGCGCTTCACCACTTTAATCATAAACTTCTTATCGCGTTTTTCGGCATTGCGAAGCGCGTATATAAGAGGTAGAGTCATTTTTTGCTCCTTAATGTCAATGCCGGTAGGTTTCCCCGCTTTACCACTTTTTTGAAAGTCAAAGAGATCGTCTTTAATTTGAAAGGCAATTCCTAAATACTCCCCAAAGAGGCGCATATTTTCAATGCTTTCGGTGCTGGCTTTCACCGAGGCAGCGCCAACAGCACAGCAAGAGGCAATAAGGCTGGCAGTTTTTTTCTTAATGATATCGAAATAAACTTCTTCGTCGATATCGAGACGGCGTGCCTTTTCAATTTGTAAAAGTTCCCCCTCACTCATCTCGCGTACAGCGGTACTAATTAACTCGAGGAGCTGATGTTCTTTGTGCTCTACGGAAAGTAAAAGAACGCGTGAGAGCAAGTAGTCACCCACTAAAACAGCGATTTTATTTTTCCAAAGGGCATTTAAAGAGAAGAAGCCACGACGCATATTGGAGTCGTCTACCACATCGTCGTGTACCAAAGTGGCGGTATGCATTAGTTCTACTAAAGCCGCGCCACGGTAACTACTTTCGTCGATAGTGCCATGCAGTTTAGCGCTTAAAAACACCAACATGGGGCGCAATTGCTTGCCCTTTCTTTTTACAATATAATAAGTAATGCGATCGAGGAGGGCCACCTTGCTCGCCATGAAGTCGCGAAACTTGGGCTCGAAAGCCTTCATTTCTGAGTTGATGGGTGCCTGTATCGCTTTAAGGTTCTGCATGCGCTTCAAAGGTAAACTAAGTACAAGAATTGGCGTAAAATATAAGCATCAAAAATTTTGACGATTATGCTTAGTTAAAGATTTCCAATTCGTTTTTGTTCGCCAATTGTCCGCAGGCGGCATCAATATCTTTTCCCCGCGATTTACGAATGGTAGCTACTATGCCGGCCGCTTCCAAGGCTTTTACATAAGCAAGAACCGCTTCTTCATCGGCTTGCTGAAAAATGCCGTCGTCTATCGGGTTGTATTCTATTAAGTTAACCTTGCAGGGTACGCTTCTGCAGAAGCGCACTAAAGCGTCAATATCAATCTTTTGATCATTAATGCCGCGCCAAACTACATATTCTAAGGTGACTCTACTCTTGGTTTTCGAATACCAATATTCTAGGGCTTGTCTGAGTTCTTCAACCGGGTTTTTAAGGTTGATGGACATAATTTTATCACGCACTTCATCGCGGGCGGAGTGTAAGGAAAGCGCTAATTTAAACCGCGGTTCTTCGTCGGCCAATTTGCGAATCATCTTGGCCAGACCAACTGTAGAAACAGTAATACGTTTGGGCGACATACCTAATCCGTCGGGAGAGGTAATCTTTTCGATGGCTTCTAAAACATTTTTGTAGTTCATTAAAGGCTCGCCCATGCCCATAAAAACGATATTGGTAAGCGGACGGCCATAGAAGTTTTCCGCTTCATTTTTGATGGCCACCACCTGGTCGTAAATTTCGTCGGGATTGAGATTGCGCATGCGTTTTAAATTCGCAGTAGCACAAAAATTACAGTCGAGGCTGCAGCCCACTTGCGAGCTAATACAGGCAGTAATGCGATTGTCGGTGGGAATTAAAACCGACTCCACCACCTTGCCATCGTAGAGGCGCACGGCGTTTTTAATGGTGCCGTCCTTACTGCGTTGCATTTCATCTACCCGAATGTGATTGATCACAAAATTGGCTTGCAGCTTTTCACGTAATGGGAGGGAGAGATTGGTCATACTCTCGAAATCCTTAGCCCCCTTTTTCCAAAGCCATTCATATACTTGTTTGGCTCTAAAAGGAGCTTCCCCAATTTCAGTAAAATAGCTTTCTATATCCTCGCGCGTTAAGGCGCGTATGTCTCTTTTGTTTTCCACGCAGCAAAGGTAAGGAGATAGAAGTGAGTATAGCGATTTGGGTTTTGAGATTGGTTCAAGGTAATGATGGAGGTTTTTTTCTTCGCAGGGAAATTAGGTTGTAATCGTTTTTCAAAGGGAGAAGATTCCGAAATAAATTCGGAATAACGGTAGGGGTGAGTTATTGCGATCTTAAAACTTACTGGGAACACGGTCATCCTGAGAGAAGAGTTTTCCGCTGGTAAACCAAGAAAATTTGATGACATATAGGAAGCAAAAGCATAGAAATTTCAAAATTTTCAATCTACCGAAATCATTATTAGTAGGTTGATCGGCCTCAATTACGAGGCTTAAAAATAAAGGCCTTTGCCCTAGCGAATTGGGAAGCGACCGAAGGAAGCTCGCCCACTGAGCTTGGCAAAGGGGAATATTTTGAAGGTGAGGAATTGGAGCCTTGACTTTTTTGTTTCGTTTTGCGTCAAGGCAAAATGAAAAGCAAAGAAATCTTGAGAAGATTTACTGTATCGAGAAGCAGTGTTAAGAAACGGAATTACTAAATGAATCTGTCATGGGTAAACGTTTCAGGATTTTATTAATTCATAACCAAATGCTTAGTATCTTTCAACTGCCCCAAATTTCGCCAAACCGATTAGCCTTTCCAGAGTAAAATCCCGGGGCGAAATTCTTCCCCTTCTGACCTGAAGGGGAACTCCTTAAGTTTGATTTTCAGAGCTTTGAATTTAAAGTAAATAGTGGCTTAAAACGAGTACTTGATGCAGGTTTTGGTCATCTAAGGAGCATTAAAATGATATTCGTTTGCTCCATAGCCCTGCGTTTATCGCTGAGATTTCTCTATCTTAAACCCTTCTAATCAACACAAAATTAACATGTTCAAAAAAATTGCTGCACTAATTTTAATCATCCTAGGCTTCTACATGATCTACCTAGGATTTTTACCTGAGAAAATTATGCGTCCTCCCCTAGTTACAGGAGTAGGTTTTCTGCTGATAGGGGCGGTTTTTCTTAGTCCTCGCAGTGGAGCATAAAAAAAGGCCGAACAAAATTTTGCTCGGCCTTTATAATGTAGAAATAGTCTTCCTAAATAATAATCATGGCGTCGCCATAACTTAAAAAGCGATATTTTTCTTTTACGGCTTCTTTGTAAGCTTTCATCAATAAATCATAACCTGCAAAAGCGGCGGTCATCATCATTAAAGTGCTTTGCGGTGGGTGGAAATTGGTCACCATCATGTCTGCAATTTGAAATTCAAAAGGAGGAAAGATGAATTTATTAGTCCAGCCGTTAAAAGGCTTTAAACGTCCATCAGTGCTTACTGAGCTTTCCATGGCACGCATAGAAGTAGTACCTACAGCACAAACTTTTTTGCGGTTGTTAATGGTTTTGTTAACCACTTCGGCGGTATGATCGTAAATCATATACTGCTCCGAATCCATTTTATGTTTGCTCAAGTCTTCTACTTCTACGGGGCGGAAAGTTCCTAAGCCCACGTGTAAAGTTAATTCGGCAAAATTCACCCCTTTAATTTCCAGGCGTTTCATTAATTGCTTGCTGAAGTGTAAGCTGGCCACAGGAGCAGCAACTGCACCTTCGTGCTTGGCAAAAATACTTTGGTAACGCTCTTCGTCTTCTGCTTCGGGCTCGCGATCGATATACTTAGGTAAAGGCGTTTGTCCGAGTTCTTTCAATTTAGCACGGAACTCTTCATAAGAACCGTCAAAAAGAAAACGTAGGGTACGTCCGCGTGAAGTAGTATTGTCAATTACCTCGGCCACAAGACTGTCGTCTTCGCCAAAATAAAGCTTATTACCAATTCTAATTTTACGAGCGGGATCTACTAAAACATCCCACAGGCGACTTTCGGAATTTAACTCACGTAGTAAGAAAACTTCGATGCGAGCGCCAGTTTTTTCCTTATTGCCATACATTCTGGCTGGAAAAACTTTAGTGTTGTTGAGTACAAGGGAATCTCCTTCGTTGAAATAATCCATGACATCCGAAAACATGCGGTGTTCAATGGTGCCTTCCTTGCGGTTGATTACCATTAAGCGGCTTTCGTCGCGATGGGTTGTGGGGTGCTTGGCTATTAGCTCTTGCGGCAATTTATAGCCAAAGTGAGAAAGTTTCATTTTCATAGCTTACGGGCTTTGAAGTTTAAATTAGGGGCGCAAAAGTAGTGAAAAAAGCCTTTGCTTCTAATTACCAATCTTCGCCGAAGCGTTTCTTTACCAAGCTTATGAGACGATCTTCGTAAGGTTTTTTGTTTTCCCAGTCGTAATCGGGTTTCACCAAATTCTCAATAAAATACATCGATTCGAGATAAGTATCGAGGGTATTAAGCTGGGACAGCACACGATTAAAATCCGCTTGACTGTCGTTAAACAAATGTTTTACAAAGGCAATACGATCGTTTAAGCCCACAGTTATCGGTCCTTTGGCTAGCTTGTCGTTTATGCTATGGCTTTGTCCTGCTTCCGAATTTATGGTACTCTGACTAGCAGTAGTTTCTACTTTAATCTCTTTTTCGGCTGCCACCTCTTGGAGAGCGGGCTTTATTTCTTCTGCTGCCGGTTTGGGAGCTTCTACTATGTTAGGGCTGGGGTTTTTCTCGCTTTCGCTAGATGCGTTCTCTGAGCTATTAGGAGCTTTGGTAATGCTTTCGGTTTTAAGAGGCACTTTTGGTTCGGACTTCGGTGCTAATGGTGTGGCAGTTTTCGGTGCCTGAACGGAAATAGTTTTACCTTCTTCTTCTAATTCTTCCAAATAGTTTAAAACCAGAAGGCGCTCATAAAGCATTTGTACACGAGTAAGTTGCTCGGGCCTGGCTAAGGAATTATTATTCTCAATTATATAGTAACAAAGTTCCTTTAATTCTTTGCGAACGCTATCTTTCATTTAACCGCTTCTTTTATGCTTAGTTTTGTGGCGATAATAGCCATAAAAAATGTTCCTCGAAAATACAGTAAATCATCAAAAACATAGCGGGTGGATTGAAGTAATCTGCGGAAGCATGTTTTCGGGTAAAACCGAAGAGCTTATTCGTCGCTTAAAAAGAGCCCAATTTGCCCAGCAAACGGTGGAGATTTTTAAGCCGATTATCGATACGCGATATAGTGAGGAAGAGGTAGTTAGCCACGATAATAATGCCTTTCGATCTACTGCGGTAGAAAGCAGTTCTAATATCTTAATCTACGGCGACGGCATAGACGTAATTGGCATCGACGAAGCGCAGTTTTTTGACGAAGGCATCGTAGAAGTTTGCAATGAATTGGCCAATCGAGGCGCGCGGGTTATTGTGGCCGGACTAGATATGGATTTTAAAGGCAAGCCATTTGGTCCCATGCCCTACTTAATGGCCACCGCCGAATACGTTACTAAAGTACATGCGGTTTGCGTAAAAACGGGCAACTTGGCCAATCATTCGCATCGCATTGTAAGTGGCGAAAAACAGGTGTTTTTAGGAGCGAAAGATCAGTATGAACCGCTGAGTAGGGCTGCTTTTAATGAAGCCATGAAGTTGAATAAAAAAGAAATTGGAAAATAGATCGCCACTTTTAGAGGGTTATTTACAAGCTGAGTTAATCGGGCCTCCCGCTCAGTTGGTGACGCGCATTTTATACGATAGCCGCCAATATTCGGCAGGCAGTGGCGCCTTGTTTTTTGCTATCAGCGGTAAGCACCACAATGGACATGAATACGTAGAAGAGCTTATTGCCAAGGGAGTAAAAGCCTTCGTGGTAGAAAAGATTCCGGTTAAGAATTATCCCGAAATTAGTTTTTATAAAGTGCCTAATACTTTGCAAGCTTTGCAAAATTTAGCGCAACAAATTCGTCTGCATTCTAGCGCTGAAATTATTGCCATAACGGGTAGTAATGGAAAAACAGTGGTAAAGGAGTGGCTCGGTCAGGTGCTGCAGCCGCATTTTAAACTGACTAAAAACCCTAAGAGTTATAATTCCCAAATTGGCGTTCCGATTTCCTTATGGAATTTAAAAAACGATGATGAATTGGGGATTTTCGAAGCGGGTATTAGTCAACCCGATGAAATGCAAAACTTGGCGCAGATGCTCGCGCCCAAATGGGGGATTTTCACCAATATCGGTAGTGCTCACGCGGAAAACTTTAGTAATGTAGAAGCGAAAATCGACGAGAAACTAAAGCTCTTTCAAAATGCCGAACACCTTATTTATCAAGCGGATGATTCGCTTTTGGCCCATAAGATTGAAAGCTTTGCGGCGAAAAAGGCCCTGCAATTACACGCTTGGTCTTGGCAGAAAACCGGAGCCGATTTTCAGTTTAAGATAATTGATGCGCAGCCCAATTCCACCCAATTGGAATTAGTTTGGCAAGGCAAAAATTATACGCTTTCTCTCCCTTTCGGAGACGAGGCTAGCCTGCAAAACGCAGCGCACAGTATCGTTTTTGCTTTTTTATTGGGTTTGAATCAGCAGCAAATTAATATAGGATTATCTAAACTCACTCCTGTAGAAATGCGCCTTGAAATGAAGGAGGGCATTCAGAATGGCTTGCTCATTAACGATGCCTACAATAGCGATTTGGAATCACTGCGCTTGGCTTTGCACTTTTTAGACGCTCATGCAGGCGAGCGAGGCCGGGTTTTAATATTAAGCGATTTACAGCAAATTGGTCTGGCGCCAGATGACTTGTATAAGGCCTTGAGTGAAATTATTGAACGCTTTCAATTAGAGGCGCTCATATTAATTGGCGAAGCTTTGGAATCGCTAGAATTTGAGAGGCCGCAAATTTGTGCCTACTATCCTACTACCGATGCTTTTTTAATAAATATGCATTTGCATAGTTTTAAAGAAAAAGCGGTGCTATTAAAAGGAGCGCGCTCTTTTGCTTTTGAAAAGATTGCCGAAAGATTAGTCATGCACCGCCACGAAACGGTTTTGGAAGTGCATCTTAATCGTGTCGTTCACAATCTTAACTATTACCGCTCCAAATTGAAACCCGAAGCCAAATTAATGGCAATGGTTAAAGCCTTTGCCTATGGCAGCGGAGCAGTAGAAGTGGCGCGGGTACTGGCCTTTCATGGGGTAGATTATTTAGCGGTTGCTTACGCAGATGAAGGCTTAGAATTGCGCAAGGCAGGCATTGAACTTCCCATTATGGTTTTAAATACCGAATCTTCGGCGCTTAAATCCATGATTAAGAATAAATTAGAACCCGAAATATACAGCTTAGCACGTTTAGGTGAGCTAGTCGATTTACTGGAGGCTTCTCCCGCCGAGGAAAAGGTTTTAATTCATCTCAAGTTAGAAACAGGTATGCATCGTTTGGGCTTTGAGGAGGCCGATTTAGACGAGCTTATTCAAGTATTACAAAAGCATTCTACTATAGCCGTGGCTTCTGTGTTTTCGCATCTAGCGGCAGCGGACGACCCAGCAGAAAGTGACTTTACCCGCTTGCAAATAGCCACCTTTAAACGCATGAGCGATAGGATTGCCGCTGGATTATCCTATCCCTTTTTAAGGCACATTGCCAATAGCAGTGGCATTGAACGTTTTCCCGAAGCTTATTTTGATATGGTGCGTTTGGGAATTGGTTTGTATGGCGTTTCCAATGCAGAAGAGGAGCGCAAACACCTTTTACCGATTAGCGAATTGAAGGCGCGGGTTTCACAAATTAAAAATCTAAAAGCAGGCGATTCGGTAGGTTATGGCAGGCGCTTTAAAGCAGATGCGAAAACCAAAATTGCCGTTATTTCTATTGGCTATGCCGATGGGTTTACACGTTCTCTCAGCGCTGGAGTAGGTAAGGTGATGATTAAAGGAAAGCTATACCCAACGGTAGGATCTGTATGCATGGATATGGTAATGGTAAATATTTTTGAAGATCCTATTGAAGAAGGCGATGAGGTTCTTATTTTTGGCGACAAAAGAAGTATTTATGATTTCGCAGGAGATATGAATACGATTCCCTATGAAGTTTTAACTGGTATTTCGCAGCGCGTGAAGCGGGTGTATTTTATGTCCTAAAAATGAAATTAATACGTTTTTTCCTTTTAGTCCTTCTCACTTTTGGTATCAATTATTTTAGTTTAGCTCAAGAAAGCCCCTCCAAAAAAGGTAGCTTTTACTTTTACTGGGGTTGGAATTGGGATGCTTTTACGAATTCGGATATTCGTTTTAAAGGCGAAGATTACGATTTCACTTTGCAGCAAGTTAAAGCACGCGATAAGCAGTTTCCCTTTGAAAGTGATACCTATTTAAATGTAGGTCGGATGACTATTCCGCAGTATAACTTTCGTATTGGTTATTACTTAAGCGAAAATTGGGAGATATCTTTTGGTGCGGATCACATGAAATACGTGATGCAGCAAGATCAGTTTGTGCGCATCAACGGCTTTATTGGTGAGGCCTATGGTGAGTTTGCCGGTTCTTACCAGGGAGAGGCAATTCAAATGACACGTGATTTTCTTCAGTTCGAGCACACAGACGGTCTAAATTACCTCAATTTAGAATTGCGCAGAGCCGATCAAATTTTGGACTACAAAAAAATTCAATTCAGCGTTTTAGAGGGTATTGGACTAGGAGCATTAGTTCCCAAAACTAACACGGTACTTTTAGGGAAAGAGCGTTACGATGAGTTTCATACTTCGGGCTTTGGGGTATCGGCAGTCTTAGCGCTTAATTTCACTTTCTATCGCTATTTCTTTTTGCAGAGTGAGTTTAAAAGTGGCTATATCAATATGCCCAGTATTCGCACCACCGCCAGCCCGATGGATTCGGCTGAACAATCTTTTTTCTTTGCGCAAATTAATGGCGTGATCGGCTTTAGGATTCCACTTTAAAAAAATAGCCACGAGATTTATCCCGTGGCTATTTGGAAAATTCTTTAAAGGTTTTTAGCTCTTTTTATCTAGCTTTTCGTTGCCTCTTTTTCCGCCTCAAAAAGCGCATCTAAGGTTTCTCTGCTTACCGCATGGTAATTAGGTCTGGCCTTGGCATAAATGTTTTTAGCCATCTCGGCTTGACCTGCATCTAACATCGCTTTATAGGTTGGGGTAAGGAATTTTCTTCTTCCTACCGAAATTAGGAAGCTTTCCACTTTTGGATAAACAGCCTCATAGCCAGCGGCAATAGTAGGTTGAAACCAAGCGGCAGAAATCTCGCTGTTACCGCTAGTCGTAAACCCGTAAGCGGCATCTAGTTCAGCTAATTGCTCCTTTGTAATTGTTTCGGGCAGGCTATTGATAAAGTGCAACCACTCGTGGGTAGTCCACTTATCCGTTAAGCTGGCGGCTGGCAAAGTGCCTTTGTTTAAAAAAGTATCTAAGGCCCCACTTACTACCGCAAAACGATTGCTGCTTACCGTTGGTAAATTATCGGGTAAACCTATTTCGTAAATCCAACTTTTTACACCGATGCTCTTAAACTCTTCGTCACTTAAAAGATTGGCTCTTAAATAATCGATAAACTCTTCGGTGGTCATTACCGAGAATTTATTGGTCTGGAAGTAATTTTTCAAGAACTCGTCGAAGCGCTCGCGGCCCACGGTTTCTTCCATTAAACGCAGAAAGAAATAACCTTTATCGTAAGGAATACTGGTAACGCCATCATCAGGGTTACGACCGGTAAGGTCTAGTTTCAATTTAGTATCATTGGGAATATCAATTAGCATTTCCGCCGCGTCTTTTTCTAAACCATCGTGGGTAAGACTAGCCAACATTTCGGAATACTCTTTACCGTAAACGGCTTCCATAATACGGTGTTCAAAATACACGGTAAAGCCTTCGTTTAACCAGAAATCATCCCAAGTGGCATTGGTAACTAAATTACCACTCCAGCTATGCGCTAATTCATGCGCAACCAGACTAACTAAACTGCGATCGCCTGCTAAAATGGTAGGGGTAGCAAAGGTTAAGCGTGGGTTTTCCATTCCCCCGAAAGGAAAAGAAGGAGGCAATACAATTAAATCGTAGCGTCCCCAAGCATAGGGGCCGTAAAGACCTTCCGCTGCTTGTACCATTTTTTCAAGATCGGCAAACTCGTAGGCAGAAGTGTCTAATAAAGAAGCTTCGGCGTAAACACCCGTGCGATCGCTAATGCTTTCGAAATACACATCGCCTACCGCTAAGGCAAGCAGGTAAGAAGGAATAGCTTGGGGCATGGAGAACTCGTAAGTGCCGGTTTCATTGCGCTCTTGCGGATTGGAAGCACTCATAAGGGCTAACATATCTTGGGGAACCTTTACTTTGGCGGTATAGGTAAAACGGATGCCAGGACTATCTTGCGTTGGTACCCAGCTGCGGGCTAAAATGGCCTGACTTTGGGTGAATAAAAAGGGTTTTTGCTTACCAGCCGTTTGCTCCGCATCTAGCCATTGTAGGGCGCGGGCATTATCGCCCGTTTTGTAGGTAATGCTTACTTGTTTCGCTTGATCGCTGATGGGAATGCGCAATCCTTGTCCTAATATTTCATTGAAGGGACTTAGGCTGAACTCTGTTTCGGTACCATCTACGGTAACTTTTTTAATGTCTAGATCGAAAATATCGAAGTAAATCGCTTCTGCACCAGCTTGGGTTTCAATATCCCAAGTAGCGGTAGCGCTAATTTGCTTTTGCGCGAAATTTACTTCTGCGTCCCAAGCTAGGCTTTTAACCACGGCATTTTCTTGGGCATAACTATGGGGATCTGCGCCAGTCTTCATTTCTACAAGCATAGGGTTTTCATCTTCAGTTTTAGGAGTGTTTGTATTTTGACAAGAAAAAAGGGCAAAAGCCAAAAGGCCGGCCGAGAGGGATTTAATTCTCATGTTATTGTTAATTTTGAGGACGCAAGTTAAGAATCCATGAATAATCTACTTATTAAGTTAGTCGTAAATACGCTGAGTGTTTTTATCACCGCTTGGATAATGGGTAATGCCGTTCACCTCGATGGGTTCGGTACCGCAATTTTGGTGGCCATTGTTTTGGCCCTGCTGAATGTCACCATTAAACCGCTCTTAATTCTCTTTACTATTCCCGCCACAATTTTCACTTTAGGACTTTTCCTGTTTGTGATAAATGCGGTGGTAATTCTCATGGCCGATAATTTAATTTCAGGTTTTTCCGTCGATGGCTTTTGGTGGGCTTTGGTTTTTAGTTTCGTCTTAAGCTTTGTGAATTCTTTACTGAATAGTTTGGGAAAAGATGAGGAGAGGAAGTTGTGAGTATTAAGCAGGGATACTCATGGTGCGGTATTGATGGCTATTTTTTTCGAAAGGGAATTCCTCAATTTTGGTTTTTATAAGCATAAAAAATTCCCCTACTTAGGGAAAAGAAGGGGGACTGATGAGCTATATTGTTAGAGGTGCTTTGACAAGCTATAATTTCGTGAGAATCTACTGCGGTCTTATTAAAGCTACTTCTCAATCATAATCCTCTCCTGATAAATACCCTTCTTGCCTTGAGCTTTTAGAAGGTAAACACCAGGATTTAAATGCTGTAGTGCGAGTTTGATTTCCCTTTCGGCCGGAAGCTTTTCGGCGGCTTCAAATACCTTTGATCCATCTAATGCGAATAAGCTAATTGCTATCTCTTCTTTTTCTTCTTGCGGTAAAAACAGCGTGAACTCACCTTTACTAGGGTTGGGATAAACTTCCCAGTTTAACTTTTGCGTGGCTAATTGCTCATCTATACCAATGCCATAGCCCACAGTGAAATACTGGCGAATTTCTGTGCCAAAATTTGGGTTAAGCGTCTTGTTGAAAAAGTCGCCACCAATATTGCGCAGGATAATTCTACCGGAACCATCATTGTTCCCAAAAAAGGAAAGTCCGTCTTTATTGCGATCGCCAATAAGTAACATATAGCAACCTGGGCTGAGGTTAAAAGTGTCGCGGTAAGTAGTAGAGTTCGAAAGGTTGTCACCTGATGCGATAAGGTTGCCGCTAGCATCTTCTAATTTCCAGAAAGTTTGAGCCGCAGCATTGTTGGTACGAAGCTCAAAGCGAATATTGCTGGGAAATTCTTCCGTAAGAGCAACTTGTGCGCTTTTACGATTATTGAAGTTTATTTCATCACCCGCCTGTCCATTTACCCGCTCAATTTGGGCCATAAAAGTTAAAGGAGTGCTGGCAGATTGCCAATCGCTTAATTGCATCATGGGCAATTCAATTTCAATAGTAGCAAGAGGTTCTAGGTTTCCCGTCCAGCTATGGTTTTGCCAGCTTGGGTTTCCTTTTAAGCCGTAGCTAATTTCGGCGCTAGTTATGGTAGTCGCTCCTTTGTTTTTAAGGCGAATTTTGGCGCTGTTGCAGATGGGGTTGAGGCGCGCATACTCGTCGTTATTACTGGGATAAATTATATCATTTAAAACTAAATCGAGGTTTTGATTGAAATCGCCCAAATGAAATAGTTGCGCCGACATATTGTAATTGGCAGGGGTTTCGCCACTGGGAACCGTATAATTATAAGCTTCGATATCTATATCAATGGAAGAGGCATTCGCCATAAAGGCACTAAGGTCGTGATCGTAGATGTTTACGCGATCGCCTGGACACCAATTGGCCCGGTCATAAAGCCAAGTACCAGCTTGGGGCCAAAGACCGTTTAATCCACAGTCATCACGCCACATGGCTTGCTGAGTTACCAGTTGACCATCTACATAAACGAGGTAATCTTTATCGCAAAATTCGGCGCAGTTTAGGGCATTAATAAAACCATGACCTGAAGGCGCCATTTTAAGATTAAACTGGGTAGCGTTCGCATTTAAATTTAAAGTGCGTGCTGGCATGTGATTGGTTTCAAACTGGGTCGGGCTGAGGTAATTAAATCCGCCGCGGTAAAGATTCTCTACTTGGTAAACATCGCGCACCGGTTTGCCTTCAATCATTATAAACTCCAAAGTCGCACTAAAGCCGCTGCTCCAGCCTTGGTAAAAAACTTCCATTTCTACCGAATCGTGCAGAAGAGGGTAGTAATCGCTTACATCAAAATAGAAGGTGCGGGTCCAATCGTTAGAAAGGGCTCCACCATAAGGGGTGATTACCTTGGCCAATTCTACTCTTTCCTTTACGGGAAAAATATTCCAAGTGGTATCTATGGTTAATGGGTTGTTGCTGATGGTATCGATGCTAGCGACATTGCTATCCAAAGCACCAGTGGGTACAAATAAGTTTACTAGGGTGGTGTAATCCCAATCGCTGCAACCTCCGGTGGCGCATCCCATGGTATAACGCAGCGTGATTTCGTGCCAATTGCTAGAACTAGCGGGGAATACCGCCCAGTCTTTGTAGGATTTATACCAAGTAAGATCAGTATTTTGATGCGCTAAAACACGGGTGGTATCGCCATCTGCCGCAAGGCCAATGGTGCTAAAAAAAGTTAAAAGTAGAAGTAGCGTTTTTCTCATGGATTTTTATTGATTTGTGTGACTCCCGCCGAAACGATGTATTTCATAACATCGGAGGAAGGAAGATCTAATTCTGTAATTTGACTCTTAGGAACCAAATATACATTTCCAGAAATATTGTAAGAATGCGGACAGTAAACAGTGATGTAGTCTTCCCCTAAGCCTGCAAGTTTAACAAATTCTTCATCGGTAATAAATCCCACTCGCCTTACGGCAGAATCGGAGCTGAGCTGCACCAGCACGGGTTTATTAAAACTGCGTTTATCGCCCACTAAGGCATTAAGTACATCTTTAACCGCCGTGTAAATCAAATTGATGAGCGGTGCTTTGCGTATTTGGCGGTTAAACCACATTTTTAGTCGGTCGGAAATAAGGTAATTGGCCACAAAACCAATCACAGTAATAGCAGCCAAAACGGCAATAATGCCTAAGCCTGGGTATTTAAGCGGTACTAAATTATCTAGCGCTAAAAAGATCTGGATTAGCACATAAAGTGTAATCGCAATAGGTGCTACCACCAAAACCCCTTGGAGGAAATACTTAACTATACTGCGTATCATCTTCGCGAAGTTCTTTCTGTTTGTATTTGGGTAGGCTCGATACTACCAAATTGTAGGAGTCGAGAATAAATTTCTCTAAAATTTCTGTGGGAACGGACCCATCTAAAGAGACGGTATTCCAGTGTTTTTTGTCGCTGTGATAACCAGGTATTACCGCTGGATAGCTCTCGCGGTAAGCGATGCCATCTTCAGGAAGGGCTTTAAAGTTAAAGCGCAAAGGGTTGGATTCTAGACTGCAAAGAATAAACATCTTATTCATAACCTTGAAAACCAAAGTTTTGTCATCAAAAGGAAATGATTCATCCGTTGCTTTCAGCGATAAGCACAGATTCCTTAATTCTTCAATGTTCATGTTCGGGCCTTTGCGCAAATATACAATTCAAGGATTTGAACCTTGCTCGATAAATTGCGTTAAAAGATCTTAGGTGAAATTTTGATATTGAAGCTTTTTTGATACTTTTATTTCACCGTAGGATCTAATGTAAGCAAATGAATATGAACGGAGTAGATTTAGAGAAAGCTTTAATTCGTGAAAAGCAAAGAGAGGAAGCTAAAAATCCTGATACCATATTGGAAGCCTTTAAGGCACTTTTAGCCGATGATGATAAGAAGGACGATGAAATTTTAGAGGCTATTTTTAAAGGGGGGAGCGATCTGAGTAATCAACTTAAAATAAAAGATCTGGATCCAGCGAAAATATTCACTACCCAACAAATTAAAAACCTTTGTACCCAATATCGCTTGCGTTTTTTGGATACCAAATATTTTAAAGGGGAGGTACCTTACGAGGCGATAAGTAAGATTAAGGCTTTGCAACGTGATCATAATACTGAGTTGCGGGCCTTTAAAATGATTGCACCGGCCCCGATGTTCAATCTGCAGAATAAAGATAAAGACCCATTGTTAATGCTGCCTTTGGGTAACGATCGTTTTTATTTAGTACACAAATGGGGCAACGATTTACATCCCCTACGCGCCCTAATGGTTTACCCTTTCCGCAGCTTCCAAACCCTGTTATTTACCGTAGCAGCTTTAGCAGCTTTTATTGTCGCCTTGGTGCCCGATTCCATTATGATGGGCCCCTACGACAGTCATTCCTTTGGCTTAAGAGTGATTTTTTTCTTCTATCTCTTCTTAGCTTTTAGCGGTCTTACTGCTTTATACGGTTTTAGCAGAATAAAGAATTTTAATTCGGAACTGTGGAATAGTCGCTATTTAGATTAAGCCTTTAGTGCTTTTTCCGCTTGGCGCAGATGACGTTCATTATGATAAATCACCACTCTTAAAGTATCTCCTAGCTTAAGTTTAATAAGCGGGGAGATGCTTATACTTGTTTTAATTTGAGCCAAGTCAAAGGCAGCGATTGTATTTAGTATAGCCTGCATCTCTTTTAGATTTTCGATAAGTTCAGCCAGTGCATTTTCATTCACCTTAAAATTTAGGGGATTAGTCTTTTTTAAAGTTTTCATGGTATTAAGCTCTTCTTGCGGAAGCATGCTTTTCGCAAAGTAATCGCCCAGTAGACCAGCGCGGAAGTTTTTGGCCGGACTTTTTGAAGCAGTATTCTTAAGTCTCTTCTTAATTTCGGGTAAGTAAAAATCGAAATACATATTTAAGTGCTGGGCACAATCATTGGCTGACCAAGAGTTTTCGTTTGGCCTGTGACTGACTAGATTAAAATCTAGCTCATGCATTTTTTCCGCTCTTAGCAGATGATCAGCAGTATAAGATTGAAGTTCTTTTATCAGGTCTTGTTGTGAAATGCTTGTTCGCATAGTGATTGATTTAGGCTGCAAAGATCGGTTAAGACAATTTTTCAAATCTTGACTTCAATCAAGATTTAACAAGCGTGAAAGGGTCCCGGCACTCATTCTAAGGTAATTGGCAATGTATTTATGTGGAACTTCTTGGAAAAGTTGCGGGCTGCGCTTGAGTACTCGGGCGAGTCGCTTGGCAGGACTACTTTGCAGTAAATCTACCTCCCGCTCTAGTTGCTCGTTAATTAACTGGTGCAGGCTGTTAATCCAAAGGCTTTGACGTTCAGGTGACTGGCTAAAGAACTCGGTAAAGGTTTTTTTAGAACAAAGAAGCACCTGCGATTTTCGTAAGCTCTGTATATAGAACTGACTAGGTTCGCCGCTTGTGAAAGAGTCTAAAGCGGTTATAAGGTTGTTCTGGTAGGCAAAGCGAATATTCTGCTCCTCATCATTTTCAAGAATGTAGATTCGTAAACAGCCTTCCAAGATTAGGTAGACATTGGTATTGGAAACTCCGGCATGTTGCAGGTAATCGCCACGTTTCAGCTGTAGCTGTTGATCCCAAATAGGCGCTTCGCGAAGTTGTTGAAATACCGATGATTCTTGCGGCATAAACCTAATCCATTATTGGACCTCTAAGCTAGCAAGAAAAGTGTCAAGACTAAGTGCATCTTCAATTTTAAAGTCGCCAATGGCGGTTCTGCGTAAAGCAGTGAGATAGGCGCCACTATTTAAGGCTTGGCCAAAGTCATGGGCTAAAGAACGAATATAAGTGCCTTTGCTACAGCTAACGCTGAAGTCTAATTCTTGCGGACTTTTAGACCAGACCTGAAAATCCATTATGGTAATTTTGCGCGGTTGCATTTCTATTATGGTTCCTTCGCGAGCACTTTCATAGGCCTTCTTGCCATCTTTTTTAATGGCCGAAAAAATAGGAGGGATCTGATCTTGCGCTCCTAAAAAGCTTTCTTTGGCTTTGTTGATGAGCTCCTCATTAATGTGATTCCAAGGAAAGGTTTGATTCACCTCTGTTTCCGCATCATAGCTGGGAGTAGTTTCTCCCAGCTTAAAGGTGCCAGTATAGGTTTTAGGAAGGCCCATTAATTCGTTAATGGTCTTGGTTTTCCGGCCAACCGCTATCAGAAGAAGCCCAGTAGCGAGCGGATCTAGCGTACCAGCGTGACCCACCTTGATTTTTTTAAAACCGTAGGCTCTTTTTATACTGTAGCGGATTTTATTCACTACATCAAAGGAAGTCCACTCCAATGGCTTATCGATAAGCAGTAACTGCCCTTCCTCAATTTCTTCTTTGCTGAAAATCAAAAGGCAATAAGACTAGCGATAATGGCAATAATTCCTACGATAAAACAGTAGAGTGCAAAGTAGTTGAGGTTTGCCCTTTTTACGATATCGATCATCCAGTTACAAGCCCATACACCCGTTGCAAAGGCCGCGATAAAGCCAATGAAAATATTAAGTGGTATGCCATCTGAAACAACGATGCCGCCATCTAAAACATCTTTAGCCATTTTACCTAAAATTAGTGGAACGACCATTAGAAAGGAGAAACGAGCTGCTCTTTCACGTGAGATTCCCAATAATAGTGAGGTAGAAATAGTAGCACCACTGCGGCTTATACCGGGTAAAATGGCAATAGCTTGGGACACGCCAATAATAAAGGCTTTTCCTTTGCTTACGTTTTTATCGCTCGCTTCGGTGTTGTTTGCAAATAATAGAAGAACGCCTGTAACTAATAGCATTAGTCCTACTAATAAAACTTTACCACCGAATAAGGACTCAATCTCTTCTTCCAAAAACAAACCCACTAAAGCCGCAGGAATCATGGAAATAATAATATTTAAGGAGAAGCGAAATTCTTGGTTGTTTTTAAATTGAAACAATCCAGAGAAAATGGTGGCTACTTCTTTGCGGAAAACAAGTATGGTAGCTAAAGCAGTAGCAAAGTGGACTACAACTGTGAAAAGGAGACTTTCCTCCGGTAAAGAGTCATCTCCAAAAAGGGCCTTAGCTAACTCTAAATGACCGCTACTACTGACTGGTAAAAACTCGGTGAGACCTTGAATCACACCGAGAATTAAAGATTCTAAATTACCCATTAGAGCTATTTGAGGCCATAATGGCATAAACTTCAATTACTAAACCAATGATGAGCATTAAAGGGGCCCAAGTGATGCGACGTGCATTGAAAATTTCTTCATTGAAAACGTTCGGATCTTCACTTCCTCCACCTTGCATTAGTAGGTAGCCCAATATCATAAAGGCTATCCCTAGAGCCATTAGCAGGTAATTCTTTTTTTCGAAAACAAAGCTTTGCTTTTGCATAGTTAAAAGTATAGTTGGTCTGTTTTTAGTCTCAGGTATTTCTTTAGCGCAAAGAAAGTACAAGTAAGTGAGATTAGTAGTCCTAAAATTAGAATACTAAGACCAAGAATTAATAGAAAATAGTTGTTTTGGAATTCGGCGAAGCCAGGAATGTAGGATGAGAGCCAGGTAATCAGGCTGAATAATAACACTAAAGCGATGCTTGATCCTAAAATCCCTTGCGCCAAACTGCGGAAGAGAAAGGGTTTGCGGATAAAAGCTGTGGTGGCGCCCACCAATTGCATAGTTTTTATGATAAAGCGCTTGGAGTAGATAGCTAACCTTATGCTAGAATTGATAAGCGCTATGGAAATTAGGGTAAGTAGAAACGCGCCACTAATGAGACCGATGCTAAGAATGCGAAGGTTGTCATTCATTTTAGTGACAAGAATTTTGTCGTAAACAATTTCTTGTATGAATGCTTTGTTAGAGAAATCTCGTTCTAATTCCGCGAGCTTTTCGCTGCTTAGGAACTCGGCTTTTAACTTGAGTTCTATGCCATCGTGCAAAGGATTGTAGCCGAGAAAGTCTACAAAATCTTCGTCCAAAATTGATTTTAATTCTTCAGCTGCATCCTCCTTGGAGATAATTTGTGCCGATTTGGTGTAAGGAGCCAGTTTAAGGGAAGTGAAAAATTGATTCACTTCAGCCGTAGATGCGTCATCCTGCAAAAGGATACTAATCGCGAAATTTTCCTTGATGGAACGACTAATCGTTTGTGTGTTAATTAGTAATACACCAAAAACCCCTAAAACAAAAAGAACCAAGGCAATGCTAATGACCACCGAAAGGTAGGCAGATCGCAATCTTCTCTTGGTAAATCGGTCTTGTTTTGATGACATTAAATAGGTTTTATTGCTATTCCGTGCGAAAGTAGCTATTTTGCTATTTATAATTTCCTAAAAAGCTGTTAACCTGAGTTCGATGTAAAATTAAGCCACTGTGGTCTTATCTTTAAACCGTTATTTGTGCCCGAGTGGCTGTTAGTAAAAATGGTAAATTGTGCTGAGTGAAGCAGTTTCTTTGCTTAATTTCGTCAGGTTATTTTGTTAGTAGCTAATTGCTAGTTAAATAGATTTACAAATTGAAGTATCTAGGTAGAAAAATCCTATTCTTTCTTATAATCCTAATTCCTTTTTGGAGTTTTCTCGTTTGGTTTTTTTATCCCAAAATTGAGTTACCTGGATTAATCTTAGACAAAACGGTTCTGGATCGCTCGGGTGTTGAACACCGTTCCTTTAACTGGATTACGACCAATAATAAGTACGTAAAGAAAGATGGATCGCAGTATGAGATTACGGAAGATTACTATGGTTTTTTTCCAGTAAACCGACCCGAATATGTGGTTAAGGATTTAACTGTTTTCAGCCAAAAGGAGATTGATAGTTTGGCGCGAGACTTAGAATACATCTATTATACGGATGCTTATGGCATCTATACCAATGAGTGGGTTTACGGAAGAGATATCAATGAACGGTCGCGTTTGGTATATGGTGGACTGTCGCAACAGAGTTATTTGCTTTTTGAGAAGATGTTCCGCAATAGGAAATTAACCATTACTGAGTTTAACAATATTGCCTCACCTACTTCATTAAACTTACGCTATAAGATGCAGCGGGTTTTAGAATCTGATTTTACTGGCTGGACAGGTCGCTATTACCATTCCTTAGATACGCTATTGAACCCTGATATTCCGGGTTGGATGAAGCGTCTGCATCGTCGTTACTACAAGAAGCCTTTTGATTATCCTGATATTCCGGGCTTGGTGCTAGTGCATGAGACAGAAAGAATTTTAATCTTGCAAGCGGGTGTAGATCTTGATTACGAAATCCCCATTTTAAATACCGGAGATACCTTAGTAAAACGTTACGGCCTACCTGAATTTATCCGTTACCCTTATTGGTTTGATATTAATTTTGCCAAAGACACGAATAATGTTTACGCAACCTATAAGATACACACCAATGCAAGGGGCGACTCAATTTTAGGGTCACAACTTTTACCTAATGAATTTCCCGCGATCCTAGCCGATCATAAGGAAAATCTTCGGTGGTATTTCTGTGGTGACTGGGCAGATAGCCCGACGCCCTTTGGTTTGAGCTATTTTAAAGGGGTCCAATTCTTACGGAAGTTCTTTTACAATAATCGAGATGAGCTTGATCGTAAGAAGTTCTTTTGGGAATACTACGAGCCCCTGATTTCCGGAATATTTGAAGATTATATTGAGATAAAGGACTCTATTTCTGGCCCGCGGCCACTACCTTCCTCTTATCCCAACTACGTGCCCTATTACCGCCGTAACAATATGCCATTGCCGGATATCGACTTGATTGCCAGTGGAAGGGTTTATGATCCGGAAGAAGTTTTGGGAACCCGATATAAAGAAAGAGCTTATCGCGATTCAGTGCTCCAGGCAGAAAGAGAAGAAGCCGCAAGAACAGGGTATTATATTGGAGAGTATGGTGATACGGTTTACCTGAGTCAAGGCGAAATAGCTGAACTAGAAGCCCAGGCAAGATTCGAACAAGAAACGCAAGAAAAACGCGATTCGATTAATCAACGTCGTCTCGACTCTATCCGTGGTGATGGACAATTTAATCCGCGATATCGCATGCAAAATGCAGGCGTGAAACCCGCTTTAAGAAGGGGTGGTAGATTGCCTTATAGGATACCTTTAAGCAAAGAAGATTTAGCAAAGCGAGAGGCTTATAGAGATTCTTTAAGGTTATTAAGAGAAGAACGATTACAGTCGCGAGAAGATTCTTTAGCCGCAATTAGGCAGGCGAAGATTGAGGCTACCATGGCAGAGCAAGAAGCAGCAGAAGCTGCCTCTGAGGAGCAAGTGGAGCAGGTTCAAGTCGAAGATAGTTATAAGCGTGGTGCGCGACTAAAAGCTGCGGGCTCTTCACCTAAGGCTATTGATGAGAATAAGGATACAAGCGAGGAATCGGAACTGCTCAATGAGGTGATGATTGTTTCGGATCCAAATCGGTATAGAGTGGGAGGTAGGTTGCCGTCTTCACACAAGCAAGAGACTGTCGAAGCAGAGCCACAGGATTCAAAGGTTGAGGAAGAAGATGCTATAGATCCCTTAAAACCTCGAGGTGAAGTACAGGAATCATTACCGCCGGTGATTTTAGCTGGGGAAAATGAAAAGGCCTATCATATTATTGTGGCCAGTTTTACCGAGAAAGAACAGGCGGAAGACTTCTTAAAGAAAAAGAAATCTGAGGACATGAAGCTGATCTACTTCCCCGAAAAGGGAACTTATCGAATTTCCAAAGGATCTTATCCCTCCATTAAAGAGGCGGATAGAGCCTTGATAAATTTATTGGGCTCTTATCCAGGTGCATGGCTTTTAAAGGTTTAAGGAGTCAATTCAGAAAGTTATCGAAGAGTTGCCAAAGAGATTATCGTCTTTTTCGGCAACTTTTTTTGCTCTGGATCTTGCCTTGCAGCTTTCTTTCGCTTCCGCAGATGCGGAATAGTAAAATTGAAAACTCTTCTTCTGCTACCTTTGCTTTAGACCCATGAGTCAAGCTGCATCTTTTCCTTTTACTGAAAGTCTGATAACCTGAGTTCGGTATAAAATATAGGTGCTCAGTATTGGGCTTAGTCTTCTCTAAGAAAGCCAAGGGAGAAATACTAAAATAGCCCCTAAGAATTAGCAAACTAATACTTAAGGGCCACTATTTGAGTTTTATCTATAGGAGAATATCAGGCCCCGGCAGGGCTAGTACGCACTTGGTTTTTAGGTCCAGACGTGGCTTTGGAAGAAGTGATCTTACGTCCTTTATTACCATTGCCAGGTTTTTTAAATCCTACGCGCTTCATACTACCCCAAGCTTTCTTGCCTTCAAAGAAGTAGTCCCAGTTACCCGTTACAGAACAATACACCAAGAAGGGGTGGAAGATAAGTGGTTCCAAAAGTCCTGCTAGTACCAAACGTAAAAGCTGACGCCGTTTCTTGTATTGGAAAAAGGTAATCTCTTCTATGTATAAGGTTGCAATAGTAAAGGAGACCGTGTACCCGTAAATTAAGGCGATAAATAGGTAAAGGAAGCTAATGTTGATTACCCCAAGAAGGCTAAACAATACTAAAAGTAAAATCCCAAAGGCCTCAATAAGTGGAGCTAACCATTCGAATAATAACCAGTAAGGGTAGCTAATCATTCCTATTTTTCCATAATATGGATTTAGGAAAAGGCGCTTGTGAGCGAGAAGGGTTTCCAGAGCTCCGCGGGTCCAACGATTTCTTTGGCGACGCAAAACAGCCCAAGATTCGGGTACTTCTGTCCAGCATAGTGGATCGGGCACAAAGCCAACCACATAGTCAATGTCTTTTTCACGGGCATAACGACGCATTCTAACCGTAAGCTCCATGTCTTCACCAATAGTATCATCATCGTAGCCGCCGCAGGCAATAACCAATTCTTTCTGGAAAACACCTAAAGCACCACTTATTAAAAGTAATCCGTCTAAAGAGCCCCAGGCAACACGTCCAAGTAAAAAAGACCGCAGGTACTCTAAGGTTTGGAACTGAGATAAGAGTTTATTAGGAACGTTAATCTCGGTAATGCGTCCCTTTTCAATTTTACAGTTATTGGCAATCCTTACCACACCGCCAGTGGCAATCATATTTTTTTCAGTTTCCTCTAAAAAAGGCTTCATGAGCTTTAATAGGCAATCCTCTTCTAAAATACAGTCAACATCAATGTTTAAGGTGTAATCGCCAGTAGAAACATTAATGGCCGCATTCAGTGCATCTGATTTGCCGCCATTTTCTTTATCAACAACTACAAGATTATTATAGGTTGGGTTTTTTGATTTGTAAACCGCCTTCACGTTTTTTGTTGCCAAGGCATAGTTTACGGCAAAGTCAACCGGTTCGAGCTGATATTCTTCGATAAGTTTGATAAGGCTTCTGTCGCGACTACCATCATTAACTACAATTACCTCAAAGTTTGGATAGCGTATAGAAAGGAGCGATCGTATGTTTTCAATTATCGAAGCTTCCTCGTTATAGGCTGGCGCCAAGATAGAAACGGTGGGTGCCTCTGGGCTTTGTAAAATATTTAGGTAATCGGTGTAGGAGTTTCGGCGCAGATACTTACGAGCTTGGACTACCGATAAGAGACCAAGTACCAGATAGGAAATCATTACGAATACCGTATATCCGTAAGTGATGAAATAAAAGATATAGATTAAAACGTCTACAACTGAATTTTGGTTATCAAATTCTATCATCCAAAATATGCTTCACAATGCTTTCTCCTTTTTCAGAAAGCTCCTGTTCTTTGTAACTTACTAATACATCTCTACGCCCCATCCGCTTTAGGGATTGCGCGGCTTCAAAAACCAAGTCGTATTCTTTTTCTCTGGCAATAGTTTCCCGTAAGAAGCCTACTTCTTTGGATCCTCCTAAATCGCCCATGGCGCGCAGAATCTGTTTCTTAATTCTAATTTTCTTAGTGAGTTCGTACACTTCGTAGAGGTTCTCAAGACATTCCGCATAAGCTAGTTCGCGTGCGGTTTCAATAGCCTTTTCTTGTACTTTTTCGTCTTTGTGATACAGTAGTTTACGGATTTCTCCTTTTTCGTGATACTGATTAAGGTGACGCATAATCATTAATCCAAAAACCACTACTGAGTTATTGTTAGATCGTAGCCAAGTACCAACGCGATCAATTAGTTCGTATTCAAATTTCAAACTCTGATCGAGTAATCTAATTTGTTGCCACTCGCTCATTGGAGTATCAAGGTCATCAAGAAAACTCATAGCTTTTTTACCGCCTAGTTTCACCGCCGCATACTGCGCTTCGTAACGCACATTTTGATTATCATGATCGGTATATTGAAGAATATCGAATAAAGACTCGCCCATTCGCATGGTACTGAGGTCGTTAATCGCTTTTGCTTTGATATGCCATTCACCCGTACGAAGGTTGTCTAAGGCAATCTGCTTAAGACCAATTTCACGGTAAAGCATCTCCAAGCGGTTGAAAGCTTCGCCCCCGAGGTTACGATGGTAATAAAGTATAAGCTCGTTGAGAATGGCCATATTCGACTTGCGATAAAGGGCGGAATCTACAATACGATTGATTTTTTTAATGGCATCTTTAAATTCACCACCGTCGTATTCGCTAAAAACAATTTCCTGAATAATAGGCTCAACATTTCGGCTGATACGTCTTTCTCGATTTTCAACACTGTTTTTTCTAGAACGCTCGCGCAGCACAATAATAACCATCACAGCTGCTAGTAAAAGCAGCGTAATAACCAAGAAGAGCACAATTTTATAACGCGGCTCAAGGGCTACAAGGAAGTAATAGGTTTCAGTGAAAAATCTGCGCACGATAAGTTATTTTTTAGCGTTTTTCAACAGCTTTTTAATTCTAACGGATAATTCGTTCGGGCTAAATGGCTTAGTCATAAAGTCATCTGCTCCAAGGTCAAATGCTTTCAATACTGCGGTTTCTGAGTTTAGAGAGGTTAACATTAAAACTGGGGCATCCGTACCTCGTTCTTTTAAGATTTTAACCAACTCGAAACCACTAATAAAGGGCATCATAATGTCGCTGATGATTATTTGATACTCTTCGCTCTCAATTTTTTGGATTGCTTTTTCCCCATCTTCAGCAGTATCAACGTCATAACCGTCTTTGGTTAGTTTAAAGGCTAATGCGTCACGAATTAACGGTTCGTCATCAACAATTAATATTTTTGCTCTATCACTCATGGTCTCGTAAAATTCATTTTGAACACTACAAATGTATTTTTTAATATATGTAGAATTCCCAAATTTAGATTAAAGGTTTAAAATTTAAGACGTGTAGCACATACAATTATGAACAAAACGATAAAAAATATAAAGGAATGGGCTAATCGGTCGGAAATAAAGTCGAAGAGTTCAATAGTTGTGTTCACAGGAGCGGGCATGAGTGCGGAAAGTGGAATAAGTACTTTCCGCGATAGTAATGGCTTGTGGGATAATCACAAAGTAGAAGATGTGGCCAGTATTGACGCTTGGCATCGCAATTCGACCTTGGTATTGGAATTTTACAATCAAAGGCGTCGTCAATTATTGGAGGTTAAGCCCAATAAAGGCCACGAAGCTTTGGTAGAAATGGAAAAGCGCTTTCCAAAATTGAGGGTCATAACTCAAAATGTGGATGACCTGCATGAAAGAGCTGGTCAGGCCAATGTGTTGCATTTACACGGGCAATTGCGGACATCGCGCAGTACCGGACCAGGCGAGGAAGTTTTTTCTATTGAGGGGAGCGAGCTTTCTTTGGGTGATTTGTGTCCCAAAGGTTTTCAATTACGTCCCAATATCGTTTGGTTCGGTGAAATGGTACCAGCTTTTGAAGAGGCCTTGACAATTGTTTCGCAATGCGATTTGCTTATTGTGGTTGGAACTTCTTTAGCAGTCTATCCGGCGGCGAGCTTGCTCGATTATGTCGGAGAGCAAACAGACATCCTCTTAATTGATCCTAATGAACCTAGTTTCAGAGGCCCTAAGCCCATTTATCATTATCCCGCGAAAGCGGCGCAGGGACTTATGGAACTTGCAAGATTATTAATGTCTTAGCGCCTTAAAAATTCCATTTATAAATTATATCTTTGCCGCAAATTGAGGGGGCTATTGTCCCCTCTTTTATTAGGCGATAACTATGGATAAGGCGAAAGTTAAGGAATTGTTGGATCGGGCTCTCGAGCAAGAGTCGGCCTTTTTAATTGATTTTTCGATAAGTTCATCCAATGTAATCAACGTAAGCGTCGATACTTTGGAGGGTATTACTTTAAAGGGTATTACTGCAGTTAGTCGCATGATAGAGCACAATTTAGACCGCGAGGTTGAAGACTTTGAATTAAGTGTAAGTTCTCCAGGTGTTGGAAGTCCTTTATTAGTTAAAGAACAATATATTCAAAATATTGGTCGCGACTTAAAGGTCAAAACAACTAATGATGAGGAATTTATGGGCGAATTGCTTTCATTTGAGGATGAGGTTTTAACTTTGCAGTGGGAAGAACGTGTGCCCAAAGAAGTTGGGAAAGGAAAAGTAACAGTAAAAAATGAGGCTCATATAGCTTTAGCGGATGTAAAAGAAGCTAAGGTTCAGGTGAGATTCAACTAAGGAATAGGCAGCTATGGAAAATCAGGCTATTATAGAGAGTTTTGCCGACTTTAAAGACGAGAAAAACATCGACAGAGTAACGCTGATGGCGATTCTGGAGGATGCTCTGCGTAATCAGCTTAAGAAAAAATATGGCAGCGATGATAACTTTGATATTATCGTGAACCCGGATAAGGGCGATGTGGAAATTTGGAGAAATCGGGTAATTGTTGAAGACGATGAGTTGGAAGACGATAACACGGAGATAGCTCTTAGTGAAGCTTTGAAAATCGAGCCTGACTTTGAAGTAGGAGAAGAGGTATCGGAAGAATTAAAGCTTATCGATCAAGGTCGTCGCTTTGTTCTTGCTTTCCGTCAAAATTTGGTTCAGAAAATTCAGGAGCACGACAATAGCATTATCTACAAGAAGTACAAGGATATGGAAGGAGAGATCCTTACTGGAGAAGTACATCATGTTAGACCCCGTGCAGTTATTATTTATGATGATGATCAGAACGAATTGATCCTACCAAAGGATCAGCAAATTCCACGCGACTTCTTCCGTAAGGGAGACACGATTCGCGCAGTTGTAAAGGATGTGGATTTAAGAGGAACCAAACCGGTTATTATCTTATCCCGCACCAGCGAAAAGTTCTTAGAGAAGTTATTTGAGCAAGAAATCCCCGAAGTTTTTGATGGTTTAATTACTGTGAAAAAAGTAGTACGCGAACCGGGTGAAAAAGCCAAAGTTGCCGTAGAGTCTTACGATGATCGCATTGATCCAGTGGGTGCTTGTGTTGGGATGAAAGGAAGCCGAATTCACGGTATTGTGCGTGAACTAGGAAATGAGAATATTGATGTTATCAATTATACAAGTAATGATCAGCTTCTGATTCAAAGGGCCTTGAGTCCTGCGAAAATTAGCAGCATTACTTTAGATACTGAGGCCGCTAGAGCAGATGTGTTTTTAAAACCAGAGGAGGTTTCTAAAGCTATCGGTAAAAGAGGTCTTAATATAAAATTAGCAGGTTTATTAACCGGCTATGAAATAGACGTGTATCGCGACGTAGATGAGAATGAGGATGTTGAGTTAACTGAGTTTTCAGATGAAATCGAAGCTTGGGTTATTGAGGCTCTACGTACCATCGGTTGTGATACCGCCAAAAGTGTGTTAGATTTATCTGTGGAAGAATTAGTTACTAGAACGGATCTAGAACAAGAGACCATAGAAGATGTACGCAGGGTGCTGCGTGCTGAGTTTGAGGAATAATTTTAAATTAATTACATGGCTGAAAAGTCGCTACGACTTAGTCAACTGGCAAAAGAGTGTAATATTGGAGTAAGCACAGTTTCTGATTTTCTTCAGCAACTAGGTGTGGAGGAAAAGTTACGCCCTAATACCAAAGTTTCTGGTGAATATATCCAGAAAGTTTTGGAGAAATTTGCGCCAGACAAAGCTAAAAAAGAGGCTTCTGAAGAAGTAGTTCGGAAGAAGCAAGAGGAAAAAGAAGCAATGTTGCGTGAGCGTGAGGAGGAACGCGCTGCGGAGGAGGCTTCAAAACCTATTTTATCCGGACCAAAAATGGTTGGGAAAATAGATTTAGAGTCTAAAGCTAAACCTGCCAGTAAAGGGGAAGAAGCCAAGCCAAAAGCTCCAGAGCCCAAAGAAGAGGTTAAGGAGATTGCGGTGGAAAAAACTCCCGCTCCTGCAGAACCTGCTCCAAAAGAGGAGCCGCAAGAAGAAAAAATTGCAGCCCCTAAAGAAGTTGAGAAAAAAGTTGAGGCGGAAGAGCCTAAAACCGAAACAGCTTCTGCAGAGAAGACAGAAAGTCCAACTGCTGAAACTACATCTAAAGAGGAGGTAGCTCCGAAGGAAGAACCTAAAGCAGCAGAAGAGCAGCCTAAGGAAACCCCTGCGGTAGAAGAGAAGAAGGAAGAGCCGAAAAAAGCTCCTGCTAAGCCTGCGGCCGAAAAACCTGTGGTGCGTTTTACCAAGGCAACTCCCAAAGAAGAGCCAAAAGCGCAAGAGCCAGCCGCCGAAAAACCAGCGGAGACGGAAGCTGCAGCAGAAGATGCTCCCAAAGAGAATAACGATATTACTACCAAATACGCCAAGCTTAGTGGTCCTAAGTTTACAGGTGAGAAGGTAGATCTTAGTAAATTTGAGAAGAAACCGAAGAAGAAGGTAGCTTCCAGCGTTGATAATAAAGCAGATCTTAATAAAAAGCGCAAGCGGAAGAGAATTCCAAGCGCAGGAGAAACCAATACTAATAATCGTCCTAGCCAAGGTGGCGGTGCATCTAGACCGGGAGGTCCGAATAAAGGAAGACCTAGTCGTGGTGCCAAACCAGAACCAAAACGCGAGTTAACGGAGGAAGAAGTACAAAAGCAAATTAAAGAAACCCTAGAGAAATTAACTAGTGGTGGACGTAAGAACAAAGGTGCTAAACTTCGTCGTGAGAAACGTCAGGAAAGAAGAGAGCAAGATGCCTTAAACGAGGCACAACAGCAGGAAGACGATAAAGTAATTAAGGTAACAGAATTCGTAACCGTAAGTGAATTAGCAAATATGATGGATGTTGGGGCAACTCAAATTATTTCATCGTGTATGTCACTCGGTATGATGGTAACCTTAAACCAACGTTTGGATGCGGAAACGCTTACCATTGTAGCAGAAGAATTTGGTTTCCAAGCGGAATTTGTTGATTCGGAGGTTACCGACGCTATTGCAGAAGAGGCCGATATAGAAGAGGATCTTTTACCACGTGCGCCAATCGTTACAGTAATGGGTCACGTTGACCACGGTAAAACATCGTTACTGGATTATATCCGTAAAGCAAATGTTATTGCAGGTGAATCAGGTGGTATTACCCAGCACATTGGTGCATATTCCGTAGAAATTGAAGGTGGACAACATATTACTTTCCTTGATACTCCGGGTCACGAAGCCTTTACGGCGATGCGTGCGAGAGGGGCCAAGGTTACCGATGTTGCTATTATTGTTGTTGCGGCGGATGATGCAGTAATGCCTCAAACTAAAGAAGCTATTAGTCACGCTCAGGCAGCGGGTGTACCAATCGTATTTGCGATTAACAAGGTAGACCGTGATGTTGCGAATCCTGAAAAGATTAAAGAGCAATTAGCACAAATGAACCTTCTAGTAGAAGACTGGGGTGGAAAAGTACAATCGCAAGATATTTCTGCTAAGTCGGGTCTTGGGGTGAATGAAATCTTAGAAAAAGTATTGCTTGAAGCAGAAATGCTTAACTTAAGAGCAAATCCTAACCGTCGTGCAAGTGGTGCCGTAATTGAAGCAGCCTTAGATAAAGGTCGCGGATATGTTACCACAATCTTGGTGCAGAATGGTACCTTGAAAATCGGCGATTATGTATTAGCAGGTCAATATAGCGGTAAAGTTAAGGCCATGCTTGATGAAAGAGGTCACCGAGTTGTAGAGGCAGGCCCTGCCCGTCCGGTAACTATTCTTGGTTTAGATGGCGCTCCACAAGCGGGTGACAACTTTACGGTAATGGAAGATGAGCGCGAGGCAAAAAACATTGCGGCGAAACGCATGCAGTTGCAACGTGAGCAAAGTGCACGTTCTCAGAAAAACCTTACTCTCGAAGAAATTGGCCGTCGTTTAGCGGTAGGAGATTTCCAAGAATTGAATGTTATTGTTAAAGGTGATGTGGATGGTTCTATTGAGGCATTAGCAGACAGCTTACAAAAACTTTCTACGGAAGAAATTCAGGTGAATATTATCCACAAGGCAGTAGGTCAGATTTCGGAAGGAGATATCCTTCTTGCAGCGGCATCGAATGCGATTATTGTTGGATTCCAAGTACGTCCTTCTTCCAGTGCTAGAAGACTAGCGGAGAAAGAACAGGTGGATGTTCGCCTTTACTCTATCATCTATGATGCGATTAACGAAATTAAAGATGCGATGGAAGGTATGCTTTCACCAGACTTTAAAGAGGAAATCGTATGTAACGTGGAGATCCGTGAGACCTTCAAGATATCTAAAGTGGGAACCATTGCGGGTTGCTACGTGCTAGATGGAACGATTACACGTAATACCGATGTTCGTATTATTCGCGATGGAGTAGTGGTTTACACAGGAGAATTAGCTTCCTTGAAACGTTTCAAAGACGATGTGAAAGAAGTTAAGAAAGGCTACGAATGTGGATTGAATATCAAGAATTACAACGATATCAAGGTCGGCGATATAATCGAAGGCTACCAACAAGTAGAAGTTAAGAAAACGCTATAAACGAATAGCTCATATATTTAAAAGCCGACTTGAGAAAGTCGGCTTTTTTTATGCTCGGCAAATTTTGATTCTTCTTTGAAGGTGAAATGAAGGTGCAAATTTTTTACGAATCACCCAATTGCCATATAAAATTAGGCCTAAGGTTGCTTATATACTAGGTCCTAAAACAAAGCGACGACGCAATAACGAGATATTGTGAATGGCTAAAGTTTAGAAAACTACTTTTTTTAATGGCTTAGAAGAATCTTTACTTCTATTAAAAATCTTAGGCTAGAGTTTTAGTTAAAGTCGTTTTTATATTTTACTTACTACTAACTACTAATCCTCCAAATTAAGCTTGGGGTACTTAATATTGGTTTCTACTACAAAGCTGCCCGGAAAGTCGTTTATAATTTTCCGTAGAAAAGCTTCGGCCTCTAAACGTGATCTGAAATCTCCAATTTGTGTGCGATATTCGGGTACTTCGTACAGTAAATAAGCAGGTACATCGCGGTAAGTTTTTAAAAATTGCCCCCTTTGCTTGAGGCAGTCACTTTTATTTCCATTAAAAATCTGCACTCTAAAGCCCTTGAGCTCCTTGAATTTTTCTCCTTTCTGCTGCATTAAGTGTAGCGTATTACGCACAGCAGGACTCATTTCCACACGAGCACTGCCCACGTTTGGTGAAATAGTTTGTGCATCTAATTGAAAGCCAAAGAGCAAGAAAAAAACGCAAAGGATTGAATTTTTAAGCATAGATTTTAAGTAAAATTTAACGCAAAAGTAGTTTATTTGTGACCTGAAATAAATGGCAGGCAAAGTTATTTAGACCTAATTTAAATTAGAAGGAGTCTGCATTGACTCTTTCGAGAAAGGCTTTATAGCTTAAATTTGCCATCCAAACTTAGAAATCTAGGATATTAGGTTCATCTATGAATAAACAACGTACTCTCAGGCTGTTTTCGCATTCCTTCTTGATGCTATTTATTGCGGTACTTTCAGCAAGTACACTGCAGGCGCAAGAATTTACCGGGGATGTCGCTAATGGAAAATCCTTGTTCAACGGGCAGTGTGCTGCCTGTCACAAGCTCGACAAAAAGGTAGTTGGTCCCGCACTAGGGGAGGTAACAACCCGTCGCTCAAAAGAATGGTTATACGCCTGGATTAAAGATAATCAGGCCCTACGTGAATCAGGTGATGCGGATGCTATCGCCATTTACGAAGAGTATAATGGTTCTATAATGCCAGCGTTTCCTGGTTTATCGGATGATGATATCAATGACATCTTAGCTTATACCATTGAAGGCTCGGCGCCTAAAGTGGTTCCTCCTACTGAAGGTGATGTAGTAGCGGTTCAGGCAGAAAGTGACAATAGTGTATTATTATACATCCTTGGTGGAATCTTAATTTTCTTAGTATTTCTTCTAACGCGTGTTAAAAACACCTTGAAGCAAGTGCAAGGCGAAGGCGTAACAACGCTTACGCAAGATGCCAATATTTTTACCCGCACTGCTCTTAAAAACCCACGTGTAGTAACGGTCTTAACTCTTCTGGTAGCGGTAGTATTCTTACAGCAACTTTATTTAGGTTTAATGGTGGTAAACGTCGATACTAATTATCAGCCCAGTCAGCCTATTAAATTCTCACATGAATTACATGCGGGTACCAACCAAATTGACTGTAATTATTGCCACTCTGGCGCTCGAAAAAGTAAGCACTCTAATATTCCTTCGGCTAATGTTTGTATGAATTGCCACGTGTATATTCAAGAAGGACCAAAGTATGGTACTGAGGAAATCGGTAAGATTTACGCGGCTATTGGCTTTGATCCAGAAAGCGGAACCTATATTGAGGATTATGAGCAGAAGCCAATTAAATGGGTGCGTATTCATAAATTACCAGACCTTGCTTATTTTAACCACGCACAGCATGTAACGGCTGGTAACGTTGAATGTCAAACTTGCCATGGTCCTATTCAGGAAATGGAAGAAGTTTATCAGTACTCTCCCTTAACTATGGGATGGTGTATAAACTGTCACAGAGAAACTAAAGTAGACGTTAAGTCTAACGACTACTATAAGGATATGCATGCCAAGCTTAAAGAAAAGTATGGCCCGAATGCAGAGATCACCGTAGAAATGATCGGTGGATTGGAATGTGGAAAATGTCACTATTAAAAGCTAAATCTCCAAAGTAGAATGGCTGAAAACAAAAAATACTGGAGAGGAATTTCCGAGCTCGAGAACCCAGAGATGGTTAAAGCTTTGAGCGAGCAAGAATTTCCTGATCAAATTTCAAATGAAGAGTTCTTAGGTAATAAAGAAAACCTAGACAGTACTCATACTTCAAGACGTGATTTTCTAAAATACATGGGCTTCTCAACGGCCGCAGCAACATTAGCTGCTTGTGAGAGTCCAGTTTATGAATCACTTCCATATGTAGTGGCCCCCGAGGAAATCATCCCTGGTATAGCTAACTACTATGCCACAAGTTATTACGATGGTCATGACTTTGCTTCCTTGTTAATCAAAACAAGAGAGGGACGTCCGATTAAAGTAGAGAACAATAAAGAAGCAGGTATTAATGCAAACGCGAATACTCGTGTTCATGCTTCAGTACTTAACTTGTACGATGCAACTCGCTTGCAAAGGCCGGCTGTTAATGGTCAAGAGTCTAACTGGTCGAGCCTAGATAAGGAATTAATGGCGGGCTTGGCGAAAGCGGAAGCAGAAGGTAAGCAAGTAGTTGTTTTAACTTCAACCGTTTTAAGCCCGAGTCAAAAGAAATTGATCAAAACTTTCGGCGCAAGGTACACCAACTTTAAGCATGTAAGTCAAGATCCTTTTAGCTACTCTGAGAAATTAGATGCTTGGCAAGAAGCTACTGGGAAACGTGCTTTACCTATGTATCATTTCCAAAACGCGAAAGTTATTGTTAGTGTTGGAGCTGACTTTCTTGGCGATTGGGTTGGACAAAGCGTTAGTGGAGACTATGCTAAAACTCGTGTGCCAGGCAAGGATATGTCACGTCACTTCCAAATTGAAGCGGGCATGAGCCTAACGGGTTCTAATGCTGATAAGCGTTATAAGCTTAAAACTTCGGAGCACGGCCAATTTTTAGCAGCACTTTACAATGAGTTAGCTAGTGCAAAAGGCGCGAGCACTGTATCAGGTGTTACGTCATCTATGCAAAATGAAGCCAAAGCAATTGCCAAAGAATTATTAAATGCGGGTAACGCTGCCTTAGTAGTTTGTGGTGGTAATAATAAGGACCATGAATTGCTTTGTATCGCTATTAATGATCTCTTAGGCAATAAAGAGACTACGGTTTCTTACAAAACAAGAACTTATTTACGTCAGGGTGATGACAAAGCCTTCAAAGCTTTAATCGCCGAAATGAATGCTGGTAAAGTGGGAGTGTTAATCACTAACAACTTAAACCCAGCCTACGTTGCTACTGGAATGGCTAATGTAGCAGAGGCCTTTAAAAAGGTGCCAACTACGGTTGCCGTAACCATGAAGTACGATGAAACGGCACAAATTTCCAATCTGGTTGCCGCAGAAAATAACTACTTAGAGTCTTGGGGCGATTTCATGGCCGCTGATGGTCATTACAGCTTACAGCAGCCTACTATCAAGCCTCTATTTGATACGCGTTCTTTCGAGGATAACTTATTAAGGTGGACTGGTTTAAGTGCCGATTATCATAGCTATATCAAGGAGCACTGGAACAGCAATGTTCTTAACGGCACTCAATGGTCTACCGTATTGCACGATGGTGTTTATACAGCCACTGCTAGCACGCCCATGATGGATGCAGTAGTGGAAGGTTTAGGTTCAAGCCTAAACCTAGACTTGGCCGGAGTAGGCACAAGAGTCGCTAAAGAAGCAAAAGCTATTAAAGGTTTAGAAATAAACTTTAACCGGCTAACTGGTATGGGTGTAGGTACAATTGCTAATAACCCTTGGTTATTGGAATTCCCAGATCCGATTAGCCGTGTTAGTTGGGATAACTATTTAACTGTTGCTGCTGCAGATGCGGTAGAACTCGGTTTACGTCATTGGAATGAGTCTAATGGTGCCTTAAACGGAAACCTAGCCAATGTTACAGTTAATGGTGTTCTTTTAGAAAATGTACCGGTCTTTATTCAGCCCGGACAAACTATAGGAACCGTAGGTTTAGCCGTTGGTTTTGGTAGAGTAGGAGCTGGTGCAGTAGCCGATAAGGTTGGGGTAAATGCATTCCCATTAATGGCGGTTGCTCACCACGCTGAAGTAAAGGTAGAAGCCATTGCAGAATCTAAGCATGAGTTTGCTTGTATTCAGTTAGCGCATACCATGATGGGTCGCGATATCGTAAAAGAAGTTTCTTTAGATACTTTCTTAGCGAGCCCAGGTAAAACAGAAGATCATACGGGCTGGAACGAGCCTCCACGTTTTGAGACACATAAAGGTGCTTTAACTAGCGAAGATGCTAACTTGTGGGATGATTTTGATCATCAAACAGGACATATGTGGAATATGTCTATTGACCTTAACTTATGTAATGGCTGTGGAGCTTGTGTTATAGCTTGTCATTCAGAAAATAATGTTCCCGTTGTTGGTAAAGAAGAAGTTCGAAAGAGCCGTGATATGCACTGGTTGCGTATAGACCGCTACTACAGTTCTGATATTACAACAGAGAATGCAGAGGAAAATGGTTACGAAGGATTAGGTTTATTTGGTAAAGGAGCTACAGATATGTATGCTGATATGGAAGTGCCAAGCCAAAGTCCAGAAGTATTCTTCCAGCCGGTAATGTGCCAGCACTGTAATCATGCTCCTTGTGAGACGGTTTGTCCAGTAGCTGCTACCACGCACTCGTCTGAAGGATTAAACCACATGACTTACAACCGTTGTATCGGTACGCGTTACTGCGCTAACAACTGTCCCTATAAAGTTCGTCGTTTCAACTGGTTCGAGTATCACAACAATACCAAGAACTTTGGCGACAATTACGCAATGAATGAGGACTTAGGTCGTATGGTATTAAACCCAGACGTTACCGTTCGTTCACGTGGTGTGATGGAAAAATGCTCTATGTGTATCCAACGGATTCAGCTTGGTAAATTAGAGGCTAAGAAAGATGGTAAAGCTCTTAAAGATGGTGCAATTAAAACTGCTTGTCAAAGTGCTTGCGATACAAACGCTATTGTTTTTGGTGATGTGAATAACAGCCAAAGTGAAGTGTTTAAATTGAAGAAAGACCAAAGGATGTATCACCTTCTAGGAGAAGTTGGAACACAGCCATCGGTATTTTACCAAGTTAAAGTAAAGAATACAACTGCTTAAATTTAAAGGAAATTCATGCATTACGAAGCGCCAATACGTAAACCTTTAATTGAGGGCGACAAATCGTACCACGACATAACATTAGATGTTGTTCGTCCGGTTGAGTCATCCGCACCAAGATCTTGGTGGATTGTGTTTAGCCTTGCCTTAGTAGCATTTTTATGGGGGGTAGGATGTATCCTATACACCATTGGAGTGGGAATTGGTACCTGGGGTTTGAATAAAACTGTAGGTTGGGCTTGGGATATCACCAACTTTGTGTGGTGGGTAGGAATCGGTCACGCCGGTACCTTGATCTCCGCCGTACTCTTATTATTCCGTCAGAAATGGAGAATGTCGATTAACCGTTCTGCGGAAGCGATGACTATTTTCTCAGTAATCCAAGCTGCACTTTTCCCTGGTATTCACATGGGACGTATCTGGATGGCTTATTTTGTATTACCTATTCCTAACCAATTTGGTTCTTTATGGGTAAACTTTAACTCGCCTTTACTTTGGGATGTGTTCGCAATTTCGACCTACTTCTCGGTATCGGTAGTATTCTGGTATGTAGGTTTAATTCCTGATTTCGCGATGATTCGTGATCGCGCTGTTAAACCAGTACAAAAGCATATCTACAGAATCTTAAGTTTTGGCTGGGGCGGAAAGGCAAAACACTGGCAACGTTTCGAGGAGGTTTCCTTGGTGCTAGCAGGTTTAGCGACTCCTTTGGTGCTTTCGGTACACACCATTGTATCTATGGACTTTGCTACCTCGGTTATACCGGGTTGGCACACCACTATCTTCCCACCTTATTTTGTGGCAGGTGCGATTTTCTCTGGTTTTGCTATGGTACAAACACTTTTGATTATTGTAAGGAAAGTATTCTCTATGGAGCAATACATTACCATTCAGCATATTGAAATGATGAACATTGTAATCATGCTTACGGGTTCTATCGTAGGTGTGGCTTACATCACTGAGTTATTTATTGCTTGGTACTCGGGCGTGGAATATGAACAATACGCGTTCTTAAATAGAGCAACAGGACCTTACTGGTGGGCGTACTGGAGTATGATGACCTGTAATGTGTTCTCACCTCAGTTTATGTGGTTCAAGAAGCTAAGAACAAGTTTAATGTTCACCTTCTTCATCTCTATTATTGTAAACATTGGTATGTGGTTCGAGCGTTTCGTGATCATCGTAACCTCGCTACACCGCGATTATTTACCTTCAAGCTGGAGTATGTTCTCACCTACTTTCGTAGATATTGGCATCTTCATCGGTACTATAGGTTTTTTCTTTGTATTATTCCTTCTTTATGCGCGTACTTTCCCGGTAATCGCTCAAGCGGAATTGAAAACAATTTTGAAATCATCTGGAGATAATTATAAGAAACTTCAAGAGAAAGAAGATCATGGCGACCACTAACCATATTATTGTAAATGCCCTATACGACGATGACGACGTATTATTGGCAGGTGTAAAACAAGTGCGCGAAAAGGGCTTAGAGATACAGGAAGTATATTCTCCTTTTCCAGTGCATGGCTTAGATAAGGCCATGGGCTTAAAGGAAACTCGTATTGCTATTGCAGCCTTTTTATACGGCCTTTTAGGATTAACCACCGCTATCTCTATGACCTACGGTATGTTGATCATCGACTGGCCTATGAACATCGGTGGTAAACCGAGTTTTACGTGGGGAGAAAACATGCCAGCTTTCGTTCCCATTATGTTCGAATTAACTGTATTCTTTGCGGCTCACCTGATGGTTTGGACTTTCTTCTTTAGAAATAAGATCTATCCAGGATGTAAACCACAAAACCCGGATCCAAGAACTACGGATGACAAGTTCCTTATGGAGGTTGTATCAAACGGAGATACTGATGAATTAATGAGCTTATTAAAGCAAACTGGTGCTATTGAGGTAAGTGTAAACAACGCGGAACATGCTTAAGAGACAATTAGTGAAAAATATAGCTTTACTGCTAAGTGCAGGGCTGTTAATCAGCTCTTGTAAGCAAGAAGAAAACCACAGAGGTTATCAGTACATGCCCGATATGTATGATGGCCCAGCTATAGAGGCATACCAAGGTTACGACCGATTTGGGGACAGTTTATCATCGCTAAAGCCGGTTGAAGGTACTGTGGCCAGAGGCTTTATGAGCTATCAAGAATACAGCCCAAGCGCGGATGGTTATGCAATGGCCAAGGCTGAGATGACTATGCCTGACGGTATTATGGCTGATGAGAAAACGATAGCCGAAGCCAAAGAGCTTTATAATATTTTCTGTACTCATTGCCACGGTGATAAAGGTATGGGACAAGGTATTTTGGTAAAGAACGAAAAATTCTTAGGTGTTCCCTCTTACGGTGATAGAGATATCAATTTCGGTACAATCTTCCACGTAATAACTTACGGAAAAGGAATTATGGGCTCACATTCCTCTCAAGTAACTCCGGAAGAAAGATGGAAGTTGGCTCTTTATGTGATGAAGTTGAAAAGCGACATGACGCCTAAAGAAGAAGCGACTACCGAGGGTAGCGTAGAGTAAACTGACTAGATAAAGCATTAAAACAATCTTTTAACTATTATAAGATGTTTGAATTTTCAAGCCGCTTAAAAACAATTTCTTACGTACTGATTCTTATCGGTGCTATTTCCGTAGGGTTTAGCTTCTTCGCAGGAGGAAGTGACCACCATGACGAAGCGAGTCACGGGGAAGGAGAACACGCAACTACTGAAGCTCATCACAGCCCAGCCGCAAGTCATGCCCACGGTCATGATGCTATGCCAAAGACTGATGATTTTAATTATCACAAAGGGGCTTCAAGAGCAATTCCAAAGAATAATCATTTCTACACATCACCCGATGCTGAGCATGATGCCGAACACGCGCATCATCAAGAACAAAATAAGCCTTGGGCGAACCTATTGGTAAATAGTTTCTTTGCCCTAGCGATTGGCTTAGGGGCATTATTCTTCATGGCACTTCAGTATGCTGCTCAGGTAGGTTGGACGGTTGTTCTTCTGCGTGTTTTAGAAGGAATGACTAGTTTCATTTGGGTCCCAGGTTTAGTAATCTTAATTATTATTCTTACTGGATGGTTCCACCTCGGTGGCAATCATGTTTACCACTGGATGGCCGAGGGTATTATGACTCCAGGAAGTGAAAATTACGATGCGATAATTGCGGGTAAAGAAGGCTTTTTAAATGGACCATTCTTCACCATTAGATCATTGGTTTATTTAGCTGGGTGGATTGGTGCAGCATTCTTATTGCGTAAGATGAGTTTGAAAATGGAGCAGTCTGGTGTGGATTACAATCAAAACTGGGCTAAGATGCGCAATGTTGGAGCAGGCTTCTTAGTTTTCTTCGCAGTAACTTCCTCCACGAGTGCATGGGATTGGATTATGAGTATTGATACGCACTGGTTTAGTACTTTGTTTGGTTGGTATGTATTTGCAACCATCTTTGTTTCTTCTCTTACTGCTTTAATGATGGTGGTTCTTTACCTAAAAGGAAAGGGTTACTTACCAGAGGTTAATAAGAGTCATATCCATGACATCGCTAAATTTATGTTTGCCTTCTCCATCTTCTGGACCTACCTATGGTTCTCTCAGTATATGTTGATTTGGTATTCAAACATTCCAGAAGAGGTAACGTATTATATGATGCGCTTTGATGAGTACAAGACTTTATTCTTCACCATGGTTGCCTTAAACTTTGTATTCCCGGTAACCATACTTATGAGTAGAGATTCAAAACGTAATCGTGGTTTCATCTTTACTGCGGGTATTATTATATTATTCGGACACTGGTTAGACATCTTTATTATGATTATGCCAGGTTCAGTAGGTGCAAGTGGCAGTGTTACCTTAATTAATATTGGAACATTATTAGGATTTGTAGGCTTATTTATCTTAGTAGTGTTTAACACAATTAAGAAAGCACCGCTGATGATTAAGAACCACCCGATGTTTGTGGAGAGTAAACATTTCCATATTTAATTTTAAATAGCTAGCTATAAATGGATACATTATTAATTATTGTTGTAGCCCTTCTTGCTGTAATTGCCTTAACGCAGGCCATTAGAATCTTCGAGATATCTTCAAAGATTAAGGGTACTGATAATGACATTAAGGTAAACGACAAGGATAACAATACCCAAGGTTGGTTAATGCTATTGTTCTTGATTTTCTTCTTTGGTGCTTTTGCTTGGATGATTAGTGAGTATATGGAGTTGACCCTGCCGGTATCTGCTTCTAAGCATGGGAATGAAATCGATAGTCTTTGGGACATATCAATGGGAGTTATCATCTTGGCTTTTTTAGTTACCCAGCCTTTATTATTTGGATTTGCATATATGTTCCGTGGTAGAAAAACCCGCAAGGCGGCCTACATGGAGCACAATAATAAATTGGAGCTTTTCTGGACTGGTATTCCTGCGGTTATTTTAGCGGGTTTAATCCTTTATGGACTTACTACTTGGACCGATATTATGTTCCCTGAAAAAACACAAGAACCAATCGTGGTAGAGCTTTACGCTAAACAATTTGGTTGGACGGCTCGTTATGCTGGTGGAGATAATACACTCGGTTTCGCTAATGTGAGATTAATTGAAGGAGCTAATGTTTTAGGAGTGGATGCAGAAGATAAAAACTCAAGTGATGACATCATTACTAGTGAATTACGACTGCCTAAAGATCGTCCAGTTCTCTTGAAGTTCAGGTCTCAAGATGTAATTCACTCAGCCTATTTGCCTCATTTTAGAGTACAAATGAACTGTGTGCCAGGTACCGAAACGCAATTTCAGTTTATTCCATCTATGACTACTGCAGAGATGCGTATGAATAGTGATGTAATTGAAAAAGTTGCGCGCGTAAATTCTATTCGCAGTGCGAAGGGTGAGGATCCTTGGGAATTTGATTATGTACTTTTATGTAATAAAATTTGTGGGGCAGCTCATTACAATATGCAAATGAAAGTGGTTGTTGAATCGGAAGAAGATTTCAACAAATGGTTGAAGGAACAGCAGACTTTTGCTGAAATGTTATAATTTATTTGATTAGTTAAAGGATAGAAATCGAAAGAAATAATGGAAGCACACGCACATCACAAAGAAACTTTCATCACTAAATACGTATTCACGACCGATCACAAAATGATCGCCAAGCAATTCCTCGTAACCGGTATGATTATGGGAATTATTGGAGTGGCTATGTCTTTATTGTTTCGTCTTCAACTGGCTTGGCCAGACAAAGAATGGCCCATTTTAGAAATGTTGTTAGGTAAGTGGGGTACCGATGGTATCATGGATCCTAACATCTATTTGGCTTTAGTTACGATACACGGTACCATCATGGTATTCTTTGTATTAACCGCTGGTTTAAGTGGTACTTTCTCAAACCTGTTAATTCCACTACAAATTGGAGCACGTGATATGGCCTCTGGCTTTATTAATATGCTTTCTTACTGGTTCTTCTTTGTTTCCAGTGTTATTATGGTTACGTCACTTTTCGTAGAAAGCGGGCCTGCCGCGGCTGGTTGGACAATCTACCCTCCGCTTAGTGCCTTGCCTCAGGCGGTACCAGGATCAGGAATGGGTATGACGCTTTGGTTAGTGAGTATGTCATTGTTTATTGTTTCCTCATTATTGGGAGCATTAAATTATATTGTAACCGTTCTTAATCTAAGAACTAAAGGGATGAGCATGACGCGTCTTCCTTTAACAATTTGGGCTTTCTTTGTAACTGCGATTTTAGGGGTGCTTTCTTTCCCGGTTCTATTTTCGGCGGCACTTCTGCTAATTTTTGATAGAAGTTTTGGAACGAGTTTCTACCTATCAGATATTATGGTGGCGGGTGAAGTTTTAAGTAATCAAGGTGGTAGTCCTATCTTATTCCAGCATTTATTCTGGTTCTTGGGTCACCCAGAAGTATATATCATTCTTTTACCAGCCCTTGGTATTAGTTCGGAAGTTATTTCGACAAATGCGAGGAAACCAATCTTTGGTTATCGTGCAATGGTAGGATCCATCTTAGCGATTGCTTTCTTATCGTTTATCGTTTGGGGTCACCATATGTTTGTAACTGGTATGAATCCATTCCTAGGATCGGTGTTTACTTTTACCACTCTTTTAATTGCTATCCCATCTGCCGTAAAGGCCTTTAACTACATAACGACATTGTGGAAAGGTAATTTGCAGATGACGCCAGCGATGCTTTTCTCTATCGGTCTTGTTTCTACTTTTATTACCGGTGGTTTAACAGGATTGATTTTAGGAGATAGCGCCTTAGATATTAACGTACACGATACTTATTTCGTAGTAGCTCACTTCCACATTGTAATGGGATTGTCAGCCATCTTTGGATTATTCGCCGGAGTTTATCATTGGTTTCCCAAGATGTATGGCCGTAGAATGAATAAATCTTTAGGTTACATTCACTTTTGGATCACTTTCATTGCTGCTTACGGAGTATTCTTCCCAATGCACTTTTTAGGAATGGCAGGTTTACCTCGTCGTTACTATACCAACACCGCTTTCCCGATGTTTGATGATCTTGCTGATATCAATGTATTAGTTAGTTATTTCGCAATCATAGGCGGTATTGCTCAAGTAGTATTCATCTTTAACTTCTTTTATAGCGCCTTCCGCGGTAAGAAATCAGAGCAGAATCCTTGGAGAGCAAACTCTTTAGAGTGGACCACGCCAGTAGAACATATTCATGGTAACTGGCCAGGAGAAATTCCAGAGGTACACCGTTGGCCGTATGATTATAGTAAGCCTGGTGCGGCAGAGGATTTCGTGCCTCAAACAGTTCCTATGTCGGAGGATGAGATTGCCAATGGCCACTAGTTTATAAAATATAGAGAAGCCCCTTAGTGAATGCTAAGGGGCTTTTTTTAGCTTAATTATTTTATCAAAGAATTGCTCATTTTCCGTTTTCTATTTCTCTTACCTTTGCTTAAAACGCATGCATGTCCCAATACTTTGATGAAGAAGAGGAGTCGTATTCTAAGGAGCAGGATCTTGACCAGAAGCTGAGGCCATTAAGCTTTGATGACTTCGCGGGACAGGATAAAATACTCGAGAATTTACGAATTTTCGTCGCCGCGGCCAATCAAAGAGGGGAGGCCCTAGATCATGTATTATTACACGGTCCTCCAGGTTTGGGTAAAACTACGCTGGCGAATATAATTGCTAATGAATTACATGCTGGTTTGAAGTTAAGTTCTGGGCCGGTAATCGATAAACCGGGCGAACTAGCTGGCTTACTAACCAATTTGGAAGAAGGCGATGTCTTGTTTATTGATGAAATACACCGCTTAAGCCCCGTTGTAGAGGAATACCTCTATTCGGCCATGGAAGATTATCGCATCGATATTATGATTGATAGTGGTCCTGCGGCCAGAAGTGTGCAAATTAACCTCAATCGTTTTACTTTAATAGGAGCGACCACTCGCTCGGGATTGTTAACCTCTCCGCTTAGAGCGCGCTTTGGAATTAACAGCCGATTACAATACTATACTGTAGAACTTTTATCGAATATCGTGGAGCGTTCCGCTCATATATTAGATGTTCCCATTGAGGCTAATGCAGCGGTGGAAATTGCCCGTAGAAGCAGAGGAACGCCCCGTATTGCTAATGCCCTTTTACGAAGAATGCGTGATTTCGCTCAAATTAAAGGTAAAGGAACAATCACCTTGGAGATCGCCAATTTTGGTTTGGAGGCACTACATGTAGACACCTATGGTTTGGATGAGATGGACCATAAAATTTTAATTTGCATCATTGATAAGTTTAAAGGGGGCCCAGTGGGCTTAAATACCATTGCAACCGCGGTGGGAGAACAAGCGGGCACTATTGAAGAAGTTTATGAACCCTATTTAATTCAGCAAGGTTTCATGGCTCGCACACAGCGGGGACGTATTGTCACGGATTTAGCATACTCTCATTTAGATAAGCGCGATCCTCGCATTCAAAACGGTCTCTTTGATATCTAAGGAAGACTATAAGGAAGCCATCTCTGCGGAAGCGATGCGTTTAGGCTTTATAGCCTGCGGATTTTCCAAAGCGCGCTTTTTAGAAGAAGAAGCACCGCGGCTGGATGAATGGCTGTCGCGTAATTATCAGGGAGAGATGGCTTGGATGGCGAACCATTTCGATAAGAGATTAGATCCGAGGAAATTGGTGCCCGGAGCAAAAAGCGTTATTAGTTTGCTTTTTAATTATTATCCAGCGCAAGAACAGTCCCATCCTGAGGCCCCGAAAATTGCGAAATATGCCTATGGGGAAGATTACCATTATATTTTAAAAGATAAACTACATTCCTTGCTTGGTTTTATCCGTGAAAACATCGGAGAGGTGGATGGTCGGGCTTTTGTGGATTCCGCTCCCGTAATGGATAGGGTGTGGGCCAAGGAGGCGGGTTTGGGTTGGTTAGGTAAGAATACCTTATTACTCAACAAAAAGTCAGGCTCGTTTTTCTTTATCGCTGAGTTAATCCTCGATTTAGAGCTTGAACCTAATCCCCCTACGAAATTTGATCATTGTGGTACTTGCACCCGTTGTATTGACGCTTGCCCTACAGATGCTTTGGTAGATGCTAATCTTTTGGATGCCTCAAAATGCATTAGCTATTTAACCATCGAGTTGAAGAATGAAATTCCCAATGAGTTTAAAGGGCAAATGGAAAATTGGGCCTTTGGCTGCGATATCTGTCAGGATGTGTGTCCTTGGAATAGATTTTCAAAAGCGCATCAAGAGGAGCATTTAAATCCCCAAGAGGAGCTCTTAGACATGACGCCTCAAGACTGGGATGAAATTTCCGAGGAAGTATTCCGAAAAGTATTCAAGAAGTCAGCTTTGAAACGGACTAAATTTTCTGGTTTAAGGAGGAATTTGGATTTTCTCAAAACCTGAGCTCGACCTACAACTATAGCCTCAGATTTTCAGTAATGCAATTGTGCAAGCGCATCTATGGAAATGAAAAACCACCCAATGCAAAGGCAGGAGGTGGCTTTTTAAATGTTTTAGAGCGAAGGGCGATTTAGATTTCTATCGAGGCCGCTTGTAAGATTTCGTAACTATCTCCATCGTAAATGAAAGCAATAACCTCACAGTTTTCTTTAACCGCATCTGACGGAAGTACAATACTTTCGTTAAAGGTATTAGTTCCACTACTTAAGTCGATAGTGGTGCCATAGGTACCGGTAAAAGAACCGCGGAAAACATGATTATGTTCATAATTGTCATTTACCGATTTATCGGGCATGGTTTGCGGGGAAACAATACCATTTTCCGCAAGGTATAGGCAAATTTTCACATTGGTGGCACTGAAAGTAAGAAGGGTAGATACCGAACCACTTACCGTCAAGGTAGAATTCGCAGCATTAAAACTTTCTTCTTTCAGACCGATTGAAGCTACTGGTTCTCTTAAAACTTCTTGGGAAATGATTGAGCCCCAGTCGCCTTCATTTTTAATAATATCCGAGTTTAGGTAATCGATCCGGTTAATAAAACCAACGGGTACGCCAAAAAGGTTAAAGAAGTTGAACATCTCTGTTCCTTCTGGAGTATTAAAGGCTTTCGGGTGTTTGTCGTCTGTTTTCGCCAAGTTTCCCGCATGAATACCTAAAAGAATAAGGCGGTCATGTCCATAAATTCCTTGTAACTCTTTTGCTTTCGCATTGGCCGCAGGACAGTTATTGCACTTAACCCCGGTAAACTCTTCGAGGAGGATGACATGAAGCGAATCTTGACCACCTTCAATGGGGCCACCGCCGCCACCTTCGCGTTGAATTAAGTAATCACCTTCTTCAATTTTGTCGCAAGCGCCAAGTGTTAAGGCGAGAACAGCAAGGCTTAGAAATATCTTTTTCATAATTAAAAGTTTGTCGTTATCATCATTGAGAAGCCATTAGATGCAGGCACCACGCGGCAGATACCACCCACACAAAATACACCTTCTTGTTGGCGTCCGTAGTTAAACTGAAACTTGGTTGTTCCACGCGTATAACCCATAGATACTAAGGGGTAATGCACTCTTAAATCTGGGTTAGGATGTCCATAATTATAGGCATCTTGTACCGCAAAAAACCATTGGGGCGCAATACTATATTCCAGTAAAAGTAAGGCCCAACTGCCACGATCTTGATCGGTAAGCATTAACTGCGCTTCCGACCGTAAAGAGTGCTTGGGCTTTATTTTCCAAAGAATTTCAGCTACCATAGCATTAACGTAAACGATTTCCAAACTGTTGGGATCGGAAACCAAATCATCAACCACTCCATCTAAAAGCGCGCTGCGGTTGTAGATGAAATTATAATAGCTAAAAGTTCCTTTTAGACTCTTGTTGATTTTGGTTTTAACCTCCACGTTGAAATCTTGTGAGTATTGGATGTTTCCAAACCCAGCCCAATCATCATAACCATTTGTGCCTGAAATAGTTTGTGTCGAATCAAAGTTTAAACGGGTAATAAAATTCTTATCTAAAGCATAGCTATTGCTATAGTTCAGATTCACCAGCGTTCCATACTTTCCTCCAATGGCAGTACCCCGATCAAATTTATAGGCGATTTCAGCTTGCATACCTGTTTCCCCGTTGGCTTGCACATTGTAGCTATACAATGCAGGCAATGCATAGGTGTGCAATTCGGCTAGTGGCGGCTGGTAGTTGATAAGGAGTTCGGTGAAATTGGCGACTCTCTCTGAGCGGAAAAGAAAGTTGTCGTAGTATTTATACCCTAAAATTATTCCTAAATTTCCTTTAGAGTAAGATCCGTTGGCATAAATGGCATGACCAGGCTTGAAAATAAAGCGGTTGCCACTATTTGGGTCTTGGGATTTATAGGCGTATTCGCCAAAAATATTGAAGTTTCCGCTAATAAAATTTGCACGTAAAGAGGCGGCGGCAACATTTTCGGGTAAGTTATAGATAGGGTCTGTCGATTCTTGAAAACGACTTACGGCGCCGGCACCTACTATAAGATTGGTGCTGCTTCTGTTTCCTGAGAATTCATTTAGATTAAATTCTAAATCACCACCACGTACAATACCATCTCCCGTTTCAAAGTATATTCTTTGTCTCCCTACTAAGGCTTTCGCTTTTAATCCTGGTCGTATTTCGTAAATTAAACGCAAACCATCCATGGCATTATCTAGCCCTAAGCCGCGTTCTTCATAAGTTCGGAAAATAAGTCCGCTACCAAACTGTTCGTAATAATTACCGACGGTTAAGTCTAATCCTTCGTGTTTATACCGTATAAATCGGTAAGGGATACCTTCACCTTTGAAGCCTTCGGGTAATCCAATGAGGTTATTCTGATAATTTTCATAGCGTAAACCCGCCATGAAATTACCTTTAGAATAAGTTAGATTGAGAAAGCCTGCTGCCAGTAATCTTTCGTCTGGAAAGGCCGTACCGGTAGGGTCAATTATAGTATCACGAAGGTAATATTGCGTGTTGGTCTGAAAATTCCCATGAATCTGTCCGTAATCTTTTTCTGCTTCCTGCGCGAAAGTTGAGATACCAAAAAATGAAAAAGCGAGGAATAGTATTCTTTTCATAAAACTTGCTTAGAAGGGGCTAATATTACTCGCTGATTTCCTCACCGCGATTTAATTTCTCAATGAGCTCGTAAAGATGATCCTCGTCGCCCGTCATATAGCCATTATGTTGCCAAACGATTTCTCCATTACCATCTACTAAAAAGGTATGAGGGATGTTGTTCACGTTTAGGGCTCGTTTTAGCTCTTGGTTTTCATCTAGATACACTTCGTAATCCCAACCTTGACTCGTTACAAACGGCTTTACTCTCGAGGAATTTCTCGAATCATCAACCGACACGGCGATAAGTTTAACTCCAGATTCTTCTTGCCAATCAATGTATTGGTCATTTATCGCATTAAGCTCCAAAACGCACGGCTTACACCAAGTAGCCCAAAAACTAATAATCATCGGCTTGCCATCATTTTCAAGGAGATTTGCATCTATCATATTGCCGCTTAGGTCTTTAAGCTGTATATTAGGGATATTATCTTGGGCTATTGCAGCGCAAGAAAGTGTTAGAAGCAGCATCAGAGTTTTTAATAGCTTGGTGTTCATTTTTGAAAGGAATAATTTGTTTCAAGAGCAAATTAAGTATTTTCTGCGCACTTGCCACTCAAGATCACCTTTTAAAAGTAAGAAGTCCTCTACAAAACGATAAATATCTGCTTTGGCTAAGTCGGAAGGAAGTAAATTCAAGTGAGGACTTTTTAATTGTCTTTGATTTACTGGTAATAGAACTAACGTTTACCTTCTTTTTTGCAAGATTAGTCGAGCTTTTTAGCTTGAAATCTTAATTTTTAAGTAGCCCTTATTTTACATTGCCTTAATTAGGTGGAAAAATATTTTGATTATCAGGGGATTTATATACTTTTACGGGAAGAACAATTAGATTAAAAATTATGAAGAAAAGTTTACTAACCTTAGGGCTAGGTGTCTTAGCAACAAGCAGCTTATTTGCTCAGCTTCCAGTGAGCACTACTGCAGAAAATAAGAACGTAGTCCTAGAAGAGTTTACAGGTATTTACTGTACTTTTTGTCCTGATGGACACCTTAGAGCTGCTAACTTAGCCGCTGCAAACCCTGGTGATGTTGTATTAATTAACATCCATGCTGGTTCATTTGCTGCTCCGGGCCCTAGTGATCCAGATTTCAGAACTACCTTTGGAACTGCTATTAATAATCAAGCGGGTGTAACTGGCTACCCAGCCGGAACCGTTAACCGTCGTTTTTTCTCAGCCTATAGCCAGTCTGGTTCAGGTACGGCAATGGGTCGTGGAGATTGGACTGCTGCTTCAGGAGTGATCCTAGCAGAGTCTTCTTATGTTAACGTGGCCTTAGAAGGTGATATTGATTTAAATACCAATACTCTTACCGTTGACGTAGAAATGTATTTTACTGCCAACCCTCCAGCAGGTGTTAGCTCAGTAAACTTGAATGTGGCTTTATTACAAAATAATATTGCTGGTCCTCAAACAGGTGGTAGTTCAAATCCGGGTCAAATGTTACCTGACGGACAATACAATCACCAACACATGTTACGCGATATGCTAACAGGTCAGTGGGGTGAAGTTATTACTACTACGACTTCTGGTACTACAGTAACTCGTCAGTACACTTTCCCAATTCCAGCTGCTATCAATGGTATTCCTGTTTCAGTTGGTGATTTGGAAATCGCTGCATTTGTAGCTGAGGGTCAAGTTGAAATTATTTCTGGTGCTATGGGTCCTATTACGTACACGGCTCCTGCTGGTGCGATTGTAGCTGACTTAGCTGCATCTGCTGGTGCTGGTGCTCCTGCTAGTTATTGCGATCCTAACGTTACGCCAGAAATTACTGTTACTAACAATGGTAGTGTTGCCGTAAGTAACTTTGATGTTTCTTACAGCTTGAATAGTGGTGCTCCTGTAACACAAAACGTAACAGCTCCTTTAGCTGCTGGTGCCTCTACCTCTGTAACATTCCCAGGAGCTACTTTAGCGCAAGGTGAAAACGTTATATCGTATGAGGTATCTACTGCGAATAACCCAAATTTATTTGATCTATCGAGCGCAAATAACATGGCGGCTAGTGCTACCTTAATTCAAATCCCTAACGCTCCTTTCGGTACATCGCACTTCGAAGATTTCGAGTCTTACGCTTTAGGTGGTAATGCTTTCAGTAATAGTTTGACTATTAACCCTGATGGTGCAAGATTTTTTGTGGTTGATCAAGGAGTAAACGCGACGATCAATTTTGATATTGGTGGTTACGGCAATTCAGCCAAAAGTTTACGTTGGAACTTCTACAGCATTGCAGCTGGAATCGAGTCTAGCTTACTTTACGAAAAATTAGATCTTACTGGTACTTACGATAATCGTATTGTATTTGACTATGCCCATGCTCAGTATCAAACTTCTGCCGATCAATTAGAAATTAAAGTTTCTGATGATTGCGGTGCTACTTGGTCAACTGTATTCTCTAAATCTGGTGCTGCTTTAGCTACAGGTTCGCCACAAGCAGGAAACTGGTATCCAACCGCTAGCGACTGGGCTACTGAATCAGTTGATTTATCAGCTTATAACAATACACCTGAGTTACTAATACAGTTTGTCGGCTTATCTGATTTCGGTAACAACCTTTATGTGGATAACATCCAAGTTCAAAACAACACTTACGTTGGTTTAGAAGAAGAAGCTTTAAGTCAAGCTTTCGATTTCTATCCTAACCCTGCAAGTGATAATTTTACTTTAAATTTTGATTTAGCCGCTTCTGCTACTGTAAGCGCTACAATCATTGATGTAACTGGAAGAGAAGTTTTAGTAATCGCTCAAGACGAAGTTCTTGAAGGTGCTAAAAGTTTAACCACTTCTGTTGCTAACCTAGAAGCTGGTGCGTATATCGTACAGGTTGAAATTAATGGCGAAGTTTCTCAAGAGAAGCTTATCATTAAGTAGGATTAACATATTTTAAAAAAGTCAGGAAGAAGCATTTTTGCCTCTTCCTGATTTTCTATTTTTAACCTTAGTATTAATATAGCCTCATGTTGAAAAGAAAATTTATAGCTCTAATACTGGCAATCGCAGCGATTGGTCCTGCTTTTGGTCAGAGTTTAGTGGTTGAAGCCTACGACAGTTTGGTTACGGGCGATGCGCTTTCCGATAACGATATCTATGGTTATGGCACGGTAAAGAATGTTTCTTCGGATACCGTTTTAGTGCGATTTAAAAGGATTGATGGTAACTACAATCTTTTAACGGATAACAATGCCATCTGTTGGGGAATCTGTTTTATAGAATCAATTTCAGTTTCTCCTCCCTCTTATTCAGTTTATTTAGCACCAGGTGATACAGCTTCGGCTAGTACACATGTTTACCCTGATCAAGACGACATCAGTAGAGAAGGAAACATTACTTATGTGTTTTTTAACTCTGATGATCCATCGGATTCTGCAGCTTATTCAGTAAAGTACAAAGTAGAAGGCAGTGGTATTTCTGTTAAGGAGATTGCGACCATGCCCGAATTATCAGTTTACCCAAATCCGGCGACAGACCGTTTGCAGGTTAACTATTCTGGACAAAGTGCAGAGAATTCTAGCTTTGAAATTATCAATTTAGTAGGATCAAAGGTTTATTCTAAATCTTTGCAATCTGCAGAAAGTAGTTTTAATCTTAATATCACAAATTTAAATCCAGGAGTTTACTTTTGTGTTTTAAAGGTTGATAATAAGTTAGTTACTTCAAAAAAATTAGTGGTTAACTAAACATTTCACCCAAAATTTTTAAAAGAGCCACCTATTATGGTGGCTTTTTTGTTTGGTCGTGTATGAAATCAGTAATTTTGCCGTTTTTTAAAGCTAGACGACAGTTTAATTGAAGTCTATTTGAGAGAGCTATGCTACATTATATTAAAGGATTTTTAGTAGAGGTCAATCCCACCACGGCTATCGTAGAGTGCAATGGGATGGGCTACGAAATTAATATTAGCTTAAATACCTATTCTGCCATTAGTGGACTTAAGGAATTACAGCTCTTTTTACACCCTATCTATAAAGAAGACTCTCAAACCCTCTATGGGTTTCATTCTAAAAAAGAATGTAGCATCTTCCAACAATTAATATCTGTTTCTGGCGTTGGGGGTAACACTGCGCGAACAATATTAAGTAGCCTAAGCCCAGCCGAAGTAATAGCAGGTGTTAGTAGAGAAGATGTAGCCATGTTGCAATCGGTAAAAGGAATAGGCCTTAAAACGGCGCAAAGAGTAATAATAGACCTAAAAGATAAATTAATTAAGCTTCACGATGATGAGCTTAGCCTACCGCAAGCCTTTGGTGTTAAAACCGAAGCTATCGCGGCTTTAGAAGTTCTAGGCTATAATGTTCGCCAAAGCGAAAGAGTATTAAATACCATTCTCAAGCAATCGCCCGATTTCACCATTGAAGAACTAATTAAAGCTGCCCTAAAGAAACTTTGAGTCTTAAGAAATCATATCTCCTGCTCCTTCTCGCTCTAAGCTCTGTAATGTGGTTCGCCTTTACAGGCAGAAGGGTGCGCTCTACAATGCGTAGCTCCGTTATTGGTAATATGCTTTCTGTTGCAGATACTAATGAACCCGATTCCTTAAAATACCCCTTTAAACCGGGGCAAAGTGGAGGCGTTTACGGATCAAACCCTAGCAATTATAAGGAGGACGTAGTATTTGACGCCAATTCGGGTAATTATTTTGTTTATCAACGCTACGGCCGTTTTGCCGCTAAGTCGCCCATAGTAATGACTCCCGATGAGTACCGCAACTATGTAGCCCGTAAACAAGCCTTAGAGTATTGGGATCAGAAAACCCAAAGTGATGCCGCCGCTAAGGCAGAAGGTAGGGATCCAGAATCTTCTTTGATTCCGCAAATTCAGGTTAATAGCCAATTATTTAATCGAGTTTTTGGTAGCAATACCATCGATATTCGTCCGCAAGGTTTTGCAGAATTAACATTTGGTGGACGCTTTCAGCAGATAGATAACCCCATTATTCCCGAGCGTAACCGAAATGTTTTCACTTTTAATTTCGATCAGCGTATTCAGATGAATGTAACGGGTAGTATCGGCGAAAAAATGCAGGTGAACGTTAACTACGATACCGAAGCAACCTTTGCCTTCGAAAACCAAGTGAAACTAGAGTTTACCGGTGATGAAGACGATATAGTAAAAAAGCTGGAACTCGGTAATGTCAACTTGCCCTTAAACTCATCTTTAATTACTGGAGCACAAAGCTTATTCGGGATAAAAGGACAATTCCAATTTGGGAAGTTAAATGTAACCGGGGTTTTCTCTGAGCAACGTAGTCAGTCATCTTCCATTAATATTCAGGGGGGAGCAACCACTACCGAATTTGAAATATGGGGGGATCAGTATGAAGCCAACCGCCACTATTTCTTAGCACATTATTTTAGAGATAATTACGAAGAGTTTCAGTTAAACGCCCCGCTAATAACTTCGCCCGTACAAATTACGAAAGTAGAAGTTTGGGTAACCAATAACCGTCAGAACACTCAGGATACAAGGAATATTGTAGCCTTTATGGACTTAGGGGAGAATGAAAACTCCGCCTATAGAAATGGTCAAATCCCTGGCCCTTCAATTTTCCCTGGCAGTGGCACAGATGTTACATTTCCCGATAATCTATTGAATACTTTAAATCCCGAAGCTTTAGCCAGCCAGTATCCCGGGTTTAGAGATATATCCCAAGTCAATCAAGTTTTAAATGCTGCTGGATTTAATGAGGCTACTGAGTATGTAGAATTGGCTAATGCGAGAAAGTTAAGTCCTAATGAATTCACCTTTCACCCACAATTAGGTTATATCTCGCTTAACACGGCTTTAAATCAAGATGAAGTTTTAGCGGTGGCATTTCAATACACCGCTGGCGGAAGAACCTTTCAGGTAGGTGAATTTAGCACCGATGGAGTAACCCCACCCAATAACTTGGTGGTTAAAATGTTGAAGAGCTTCTTCCTCGATGTGCGCCTGCCTTCCTGGGATTTAATGATGAAGAACGTTTACTCCTTAAGTGCCTTTCAGGTGGGAGCCGACGATTTTCGTTTGCAGGTAATGTATCAAAATGATGAGACAGGTTCTCCAGTACCCTTTTTGCCTGAGAGTAATTTGCGCAGTGAGCTTTTACTGAGGGTAATGGATTTGGATCGTCTCAACCAGAATAATGATCCATTTCCGGATGGATTTTTCGATTTCATTCCCAACCAAACGATCTATCCACAAAACGGAAGGATTTTCTTCCCGGTGCTCGAGCCTTTTGGTAGCAACTTAGCGAATAAATTAGATTCAGACGAAGCACGTGATCGCTATGTTTTCCAGCAATTATACGACTCCACGCGATTTGTGGCCCAAAATGAGACGCGCCTTAATAAGTACCTGATCAAAGGGCAGTTTAAATCATCTTCTAGCAGTGAAATTCAGTTAAATGCCTTTAACATTCCGCCCGGATCCGTTTCGGTGACGGCGGGAGGAACTCGGCTTATTGAGGGGCAAGACTATTCGGTTGATTATAATCTTGGCCGCGTAAGTATTTTAAATGAAGGCATCCTTAACTCGGGCGTTCCTATTAAAGTAGATTTTGAGAACAATGCGCTTTTCAATTTCCAAACTAAAACCTTTATGGGGGTAAATGCCGAGTACCGTTTTAATGAAAACTTCAACTTAGGGGCTACGCTGGTAAACTTGAACGAAAGGCCGCTTACGCAGAAGGTAAATATTGGCGATGAACCAATTTCCAATACCATTATTGGTATGAATGGATCTTATAGTCAAGAGTCCCCCTTTTTAACCCGTATGGTAGATGCCATCCCTTTTATAGATACTAAGGAGCCTTCAAACTTCTTAGTAAGTGGTGAAGTGGCACGCATTATCCCGGGGACTCCAAGAGGTATTGAAATTAATGGCGAGCAAACTACCTTTTTGGATGATTTTGAAAGCAGCCAAACTACTATTGATATTCGTAATCCTAATGCTTGGCGTTTAGCGAGTACCCCTTCCGGACAAATAAATTTATTTCCAGAGGCTTCAGAAAGCTCTTTGGCTTACGGTTTTAACCGTGCGCGTTTAGCTTGGTACTCTATCGATCCACTTTTTCACAATGATGAAGCTCGAACACCAGACAACATTAGAAATGATAAAAATTTACAATCCACAAACCCTGTAAGGGAAGTATTGGTAAGTGAGGTTTTTCCTAATTTACAGTTGGACCCCTCACAGCCTCGAAATGTAGCTACCCTTGATTTAGCCTATTACCCTAAAGAAAGAGGCCCTTATAATTATGATGTGGAACCAACTATCTATTCAGCAGGTATTAATCAAGACGGTGAGTTAAATGATCCTAGTTCACGATGGGGTGGAATAATGCGTGACATTACCGTAACTAACTTTGAAGAACAAAATATCGAATTTATCCAGTTTTGGATGCTCAATCCCTTTGTTGGTGTTGATGAGGTGCCTGAAGGTGGAGACCTTTATTTCAACTTAGGAAGTATTTCTGAAGATATACTAAAAGATGGAGTGCAGGCTATTGAGAATAGTATTCCTGTTAATGGTGACCTGACTAAGCTGGACTCTACTAATTGGGGTTATGCCACCAATGTTCGGCCACCCGTAGTTGCTTTTGATGCGGATCCCGCCGCACGCGATTTGCAAGATGTTGGTTATGACCTCTTAAATGATCCGCAAGAACGTGTTTGGTCTTATGATTCGGCTTATCCTAATTATATTCAACGTATTGTGGATAATTTAGGAGCAGGTACAGCTGCTGAAATTCAGGCCAATGCTGATCCAGCTGCGGATAACTTTCAGTATTACCGCGGTTCTAGCTTAGATCAGGCCAGTGCCAATATTTTGGAACGCTATAAATTGTTTAACAATCCACAGGGCAACAGTAACCCGACACCCGTCGGAGGGGTTTCCGCTTTTGCCACCAACTTGCCCGATATTGAGGACATTAACCGCGATCAAACCTTAAGCAAAACAGAAACCTATTTCCAGTACCGCATTAGTATTCGTCCGCAAGACCTTAATCAGGTAGGTGAAAATTACATTACCGATATTTATACGACTAACTCGCCAGAACAGCCCAATGGTAAAACCTATCGTGCTCAGTGGATACAATTTAAAATTCCGGTTTTTAACCCCGACAGCAAGGTGGGGCCTATCAATGACTTTCGTTCCATCCGTTTTATTCGCGCCTTTTTAACACAGTTTTCCGATGATATAGTGGTTCGCTTTGCACGAATGGAGCTAGTAAGAGGGGAGTGGCGCCGTTATCAGTTTGCTCTAGATGGCACGCGTGATCGCTTGTCGCAAGATGATCAAGACAATACAATTTTCGAAGTGAATGCCGTAAACATTGAACAAAACGGATCGCGCCTACCTATTCCTTATGTTCTTCCTCCTGGAATTGATCGTCAGGTTTTATTCGGTACCACATCTGCGAACCAGCAAAACGAACAAGCTTTATCCCTACGCATCTTAAACTTAGAAGACGGTGATGCTCGCGCGGTATTTAGAAATATCAATTTCGATATGCGTCTTTATAAACGTTTGCGTTTATTTTCTCACTTAGAGTCTGCTGGTGAATTTGACGATGTAAGTAATGGCGATCTGCGCTTATTTATACGTTTAGGTAGCGATTACGATCTGAATTATTACGAATACGAAATTCCACTTACAGTTACTCCTTGGGGAACATCTGCAACTAGCCCCGATCTAATTTGGCCGAGTTCTAATGAATTAGACTTTCCCTTAAATGCTTTGAAGGAAGTGAAGCTAGAGCGAAATGCTGCCTATCAAAATACTGGTGACCCCTTGAATGAACCTTATTCAACGCAAAAAGCAGGAGGTAGAATAACCGTGGTAGGAGCACCGAACTTAGGCAATGTGCGGACCATATTAATTGGTGTTCGAAATCCTAAAAAGCGCCTAGCCAACGATCCCGATGATGGCCTTGCTAAAAGCGCGGAAGTTTGGATTAACGAATTGCGACTAACCGATTTCGATCAAGATGGAGGTTGGGCCGCCAACGCAAGGGTTGCAGCAAAGCTGGCAGATTTTGCCAATGTTTCGGTCACAGGTAGAACGAGCTCCATCGGTTTTGGTTCGCTCGATCAAACGGTTTCGGAGTTTAGCCAAGAACAGATGTATTCTTACGATTTGCAGTCGAATGTAGAGTTGGGCAAATTCTTTAATAAAGACTATGGTATTCGCATACCTATGTTTTACGGAACCAGCGAAACTTGGATTAACCCCCGTTTTAACCCCCTTGATCCGGATATTGAATTCGATCAGGCGATAGAGAATGTGGAAAGCCCCGCTCGGGCAGACTCGCTTCGTCAGGCCACCCAAGATTATACGCGTCGACGCTCGATTAACTTCACCAATGTTCGCAAAGAACGCAAGGCTTCGAAAGGACAGAAAAACCCGCAGATATACGATATTGAAAACTTCGCCGCTAGCTATTCATTTAGCGAAACCTTTAGGCGAAACATCAACACGCGTTTCGATTTGAATCGTCAGCATAATGCCAGTCTGAACTATACCTATCGAACCCGTCCTAAATTGGTGAAGCCTTTTAGTAAGGTGTCGTGGTTGCAGAGTGATTATTTGGCTTTATTGCGTGATTTCAATTTTTATCCTTACCCTAAAAGCTTTACCGCTATTGCTAGTGCAGATAGGAGTTACACGGCAATGCAAATGCGGAATACTGATGCAATTTTAAATGATATTCCGCCAGAATTATTAGGGAATTTGGATGCAACCTATAACAAGAACTTTAACCTTAATCGCCAGTATACCTTACTATTTGATCTTACCGAGTCTTTGCGTTTCGACTATAATGCCCGCACCAATGCCCGGATTGATGAATTACAAGGAGCGCCAAACACCGACTCGAATCGGGCGGAAATAATGCGAAACTTGGAGCAGTTAGGAAGAGCCTTAAACTATCACCAAAGGGTTACGCTGAACTGGCAGTTGCCCTTAAGCAAGATTCCCCTGATAGATTTTGCCACGGTAAGTGCTACTTATAATGGTGATTATGACTGGCAAGCTCCTTCTCAAACCACCAATGCTGCCGCAAGAAACTCAAGTGGTACGGGCTCGGATTTTAATTTGAATTTTGGCAATACCATTCAAAATAATCAACAAGTACAACTGAATAGTACCTTAAACTTCTCGGCTTTATATGCCAAAGTTCCCTATCTGAAAAAAGCGCAACAAGGAGCGCAAGGAGATGAGCGGCGAAGACCGCGTGGTGTGCCACGCCCTGGTAGGAATAATCCCGGAGCTACCAATAAACCTGAAGAAGACGAAGAAGAAGAGGAGCAAAGCACTTTAGATAAAATACTAATGGAAAGCGCTAAGGTTTTAATGATGGTAAAATCGGGGTCTTACAGCTTTAGTGAAAGTAACGGACAGTTTTTACCAGGTTTTGCCAATAGCCCGCAGTTATTTGGATTAGATAATGCGGGGGGTAGCTATGCCCCAGGCTTATGGTTCACCTTGGGGGGGCAAGATGATATTCGCTCTTCGTCAGTAGCCAATGACTGGCTGGTGCGCAATGAAAACCTAAACAATCAGTACCGTAAAACTTACGCTCGCACTATTAATATGAGAATAACGGCCGAGCCAGTTAACGCTTTACGGATAGTAATAAGTGCACAGAATAGCGAAACCAAGAACTTATCATCTTTCTTCCGATATGATACGATATCGGATAAGTTTAAGAATCAAAATGAGTTTAGCACGCAAACCTTCTCAAGTTCTTGGTTTATGTTAGGAACGGCTTTCGAATCGATATCCGCTCCAGAATATAGCTCAGCTACTTACGAGCAGTTTAGACAGAATCGTTTAATTATTTCGCAAAGAATGGCGAGTAATTACGCAGATACCACATCGCGTACTTATTCCCCAGATTTGGTAGGTTCGTCGGATTCAGCAAATTTTGGTTACCGTTACTTTAGTGTCAATTCACAGGATGTATTGATTCCGGCTTTCATAGCAGCATACTCAGGACAAGATGTGAACAATATTAATCTGGGAGCTACCCGGAAAACTCCTTTGCCCAACTGGCAAGTTACTTACGATGGTTTAACCAAGATGAAGTTCTTTAAAAAGTACTTCAATAGTTTTACGCTTAGTCATGCCTACCGCTCTACTTACACGGTCTCAAATATGACTACCAATTTACTTAGACAGAAGGCCAAACAGGATAACCGAGATGTGGTTCCTTTAGATAATAATGGTGATTTATTACCCTTCAATCAAATCAACTCGGTAAGCCTTTCGGAGCAGTTTGCGCCTTTAATTGGGGTTAACACGAAGCTGAAGAATAACATGACACTGCGGGTAGAGTATAAGAGCGATCGTAGCATGATCTTAAGCTTAACCAATAATCAGATTACCGAAAACCGTGGGAGTGAATGGGTAATCGGCGCAGGCTATATCATCAAGGATGTGAAATTGAAATTTGTAAGAGTGGGTTCTCGTCGCACCAACCCGGTATCTAATTTAGAGTTAAGAGCCGATGTTGGTATTCGCGACAATATCATATTAATCCGCCGCATCATTGAGGAATCCGATCAAGCCACTTCTGGGCAAAGAATAACTACGGTTAAGGTCTCGGCCGATTATCGTATTAGCCAACGCGTGCAAACCAAGGTTTTCTACGATCTAAATATGTCGCGTTTCAAGACCTCCAACGCCTTCCCATTAACTACCAATCAATTTGGAATAAGTGTAAGGCTAAATCTTGGCCAATAACAAAGAAAACTCTTTACATTTGCCGCAAATAATGATATTATGAATATACCAGCCGATCTTAAGTATACTAAGGACCACGAATGGGTGCGTCTTGAAGGTGATGATACCGTTGTGGTAGGAATTACTGATTTTGCCCAAGGAGAATTAGGTGATATTGTATTTGTTGAAATTGAAACGGAAGGGGAAAGCCTTGATCGCGAAGAGACTTTTGGCTCTGTGGAAGCAGTAAAAACTGTTTCTGATTTGTTTATGCCAGTATCCGGTGAAGTATTAGAGTTTAACGAAGAGATTGAGTCGAATCCAGAAATAGTAAACAGCGACCCTTACGGTAAAGGTTGGATGGTAAAAATTAAACTTAGCGATACTGCCGAGTTAGAAGATTTGCTTAGCGCAGAAGCGTACCAAGATTTGGTAGGGTGATCACGAAGCTGAAAACCTACAAATTAACATATTATACCCCAGCAATTGTCTGGGGTTTTTTGATTGCCTATTTTACTCTAATGCCAGGTTCCCAGGTGCCAAAGTCTTTGGCCAGCCTAAATGATAAATGGATTCATGGTACTATTTATTTTTTCTCTGCTAGTCTAATAATCTTGGGCCTAGTCCGTTATAATTTCAGAAGGAGCTTAAGCATTAAGGCAGCAATTCTCGTTTTTTTATTCTGCTTGCTTTTTGGAGGCATGATTGAAATCCTCCAGCATGAGTTTGTTTCTCGGCGCCACGGCGATTGGCTAGATTTCTGGGCCAATAATACTGGAGCTGCTATTAGTGTGCTTTTGTGGTCTTTTACTTTAGGCCGCAAGGCGAAGTAAAAACCAAAAATCACCATTATGCAAGAGAAAAAATCAGCAAAAGCGAATCTAGAAAACTACCGCCCCATCTTCTTTTTGATAGGCTTAGCGTTTACCATGTCCTCCTTACTCTATCTTTTTGAAATGAAGATGGAGTACCAATTGCCCGCTATTCCAAAGGAGGAAAAAGTTGTTTATGAAGCAGGCTTTGATATACCAAATACGTTCCCGGATAAACCCGAGAAGCCAGAGCCTAAGACAGAAGAACCCGAGCCAGTGGAACCGGTAAAGCCCACCGATCGCTTTAAGGAAGTAGATAATACTTTTAAAATTACTGATCGTCCTACTATTGATATCAGCGATCTTACGGACATACCTTCGGAACCCACCGATCCTCTTCCCATTGAAACAATAGATGCTGTTTTAGTGCAAAATATGGCGCGCCCGATGGAGTGCGAAGGGCTATCGGATAAGTCCGAACAAATGGACTGTTTCAATAGGTGGATTAGTCGTTACCTTGCCGAGGAAACCGTATACCCCGCACGTCCACGTAATTTAGGAGTAGAAGAAAAGCTCTATTTAAAATTCTTAATATCAGAAAAGGGAAGGGTGGAAGAAGTAACCGTTCTGCGTGGGGAGGATGAAGATTTGAAAGAAGAGGCCATCCGCGTTTTAAAATCAATGCCAACCTTTAGTCCTGCCTCCCAAATGGGTAATCCCGTCAAGGTCCGTGTGATAGTGCCTGTCAATTTTAAACTGCAATAATTTTTATGGCAATTGCCTTTGCGCAAGCGCGTTTAATTTATTTATATTTACCCACTAGAAAAAATCAGTATGGAACCTAAAAAATCGCCCGAAGCAGATTTAGAAAAATCCCGCGGAGTATTCCTCCAGTTTGGGATTGTACTTGCCTTGCTTCTCTCTATTTTCCTAATTGAGTATAAGACTTACGATGAGTCTATTGCCAATTTAGGAGAGCTAGAAGTGCAAATGGATGATGAAATTATTCCCATCACACAAAGGGAAGTGGCCCCGCCACCCCCACCACCTCCGCCCCCACCAGAGGTTATTGAAGTAGTAGAAGATGATGTAGAGCTTGAAGATGAGCTTGAAATGCAAACTACCGAAACCGATATGATGGAGGAAGTAGAAGTGATTGAAATGGAAGAAGAGGTTTCGGATGAAGTTTTAAGCTTCGCCGTAGTAGAGTCTGTTCCCATCTTTCCAGGATGTGAGGATGCAAAGGATAACGATGAGCGTAAGGCTTGCTTCCAACAAAAGGTTCTTGTATTCGTATCTAGAAACTTTGAATTCCCAGAAATGGCGAAGGAAATGGGTATCCAAGGTCGAGTATATGTGAACTTCGTAATTGAAAAAAATGGTTCCATCACTAATGTAGAAATTGTAAGGGGTGTTGATCCACTTCTTGATGATGAAGCTGTACGAGTAGTTAAAAAATTACCTAAACTAATTCCGGCAAAACAAAGAGGAAAGCCAGTAAGAATGAGCTTCACTTTGCCGATAAATGCTAAGCTTCAATAAGCTTAAGTTCGTAACTTTACAGCCACGCTTTTAGCGTGGCTTTTTTTTTAAAATTATTACCATGGACCATACAGAAATCAAACTTTTAGCCTACGATGCTATCCTTGCTTCCATCGAAGCAGGTAAAGAAATTTTAGACGTTTACGAAAGTGCTTTTGAGGTGGAATTAAAGGATGATAAGTCGCCTTTAACCCTTGCCGATAAGCGCGCGCACCATATGATTGTAAAAATGCTTAAAGAAACCGGTATACCTATTCTTAGTGAAGAGGGCCGTTCTTTAGCGTACGATGAGCGCAATCAATGGTCTACAATGTGGATTGTAGATCCTTTAGATGGAACCAAAGAATTCATTAAGCAAAACGGTGAGTTTACCGTGAATATCGCACTTGTGGAAAAGGGTGTTCCCATTATGGGGGTAATTTACGTTCCCGTAGATGAAACCCTTTATTTTGGAGCGGAAGGTTTAGGAGCCTACCGCGTAGAGAAAGCAGCCCACGTTAAGGAAACCGATAACCTTAGCGACTGGATAGATATGGGTACGGCGCTTCCCGAAAGCCAAGAGCGACCTTATACGATGGTGGGTAGCAGATCGCACATGAGTGATGAAACGGCGGCCTTCTTTGATGACATTCGTCGTCAGTACCCCGACTCTGAAATTATCAGTAAAGGAAGTAGTTTAAAAATTTGCATGGTAGCCGAAGGTAGTGCAGACGTTTATCCCCGTTTTGCGCCAACCATGGAATGGGATACTGCCGCTGGTCACGGTATAGCTAAAGGAGCTGGTTTTGAGATTTACCAAGCTAATAGCAATAATCCCTTGGAATACAACAAGGAAGACTTATTAAATCCTTGGTTTATTGTGAAGCCTAAAGGCTAAGTTAGAATCACTCTATTTTGGTGGGCAAGCTACGTTAACGTATTTTTGCTCACCAAAATCTTTTCGGTTGAACACAAGTGGCGAGGTAAATATTCAAGGTATAACATTGCAGCAAAAAGCGAAAGCAGTTTTAGAGCTAACCAAAGCTCGACTGAACATGAGCGTGGTCTATTCGGCCCTTGCGGGTTACCTTTTAGGTGCAACCGAAATTTCTTGGTATATTATTTCTTTAGTTTGTTTAGGTGGCTATTTAGTAGTTGGAGCGGCCAATGGTTTTAATCAGGTGATAGAGCGTGAGCGTGATACACTGATGGATCGCACCAAGAACCGTCCCTTGCCAACGGGTCGCTTAAGTGTTTTTGAAGCCATGTTTGCCTGCACAGTAATGGCCTTAGCAGGCTTGTGGTTACTCTACCTCATTAACCCGCTAACTTTAGGTTTTGGCGCTTTTGCGCTTTTTGTTTACGTTTTAGTGTATACTCCACTAAAGGCTCATGGTCCCGTGGCGGTATTTGTTGGCGCATTTCCTGGTGCAATTCCAGCACTTTTAGGTTGGGTAGCCGCTACGAATGATTTTGATATTGAACCAGGCTTGCTTTTCGCCATACAGTTTTTATGGCAATTTTCGCATTTCTGGGCCATTGCTTGGATTGCGGATGACGATTACAAAAAAGCGGATTACGTGCTATTACCTTCTGGCAATCGCGATCAGAAAAGTGCTATTCAAATTGTTTTATATACGAGCTTTTTAATACCAGTAAGCCTTTTACCCGCTTTCGGGATGGGAGGAACTTTATTTTTTACTTGGCCCTGGGCCTTGGTAATTGGTATAATGGGCTTTGTATTTTTGTTTTTTGCTATTAAGCTGTACCGTTCACACGCTATTGCAGATGCGCGCAAATTGATGCTATACAGTATCATTTACCTGCCTGTACTGCAATTATTGTATGTGATCGAAAAATTTATATGACGTGGGAACATTAACGAAGGAGGATAAAAAGAAAGTACAGAAGCCATTATTATGGATTGGCTTAACCAGTATTGTAATGACCTTTGCGGGTCTGACCAGTGGCTATGTGGTTAGTAGATCGGCCTTAATGGCAGATAATCGCTGGTTAGAATTTCCCCTTCCTGATAGCTTTTTGTATGCTAGCTTTGCCATTGTATTGAGCAGTATCACTATGATACTAGCGAAAAGATCGGCCAAGGCAGGTGTGCAAAAAATGACCGTTAACTATTTGGTAATTAGTCTATTTTTAGGCTTGGCCTTTACCGCTTTTCAGTTTTTAGGCTGGGATAATTTAGTGAGTAGAGGTCTGTATTTTACCGGTGCAGGTAGCAGTAATTCTGCAAGCTGGGTTTATGTTCTTACCATTTTACATTGGCTACATTTGTTTTCAGGTTTGATAGTGTTGTCATACACTATTTACCGCGCAAATATTGGTGCGTATACCAAGGAAGATTCTCAGGGACTAACGGTAAGTGCCACTTATTGGCACTTCTTGGATATTCTGTGGATTTATTTATATGTCTTTTTGTTAATTATTCGCTAAACTTGCAAAAATTTTGATGCATGGCTAACGGTGCTGCTTTAGAACAAAATACCTCTGCACTATGGGGTGGAGGACGTCAACCATTTGGCGCTAGTTATGGTAAGATGATGATGTGGTTCTTCCTATTATCAGATGCTTTAACTTTTTCAGGCTTTTTAACGGCTATGGGGCTTTACCGCTTCAAGTACGAAGAAACATGGCCCATTGCGGAGAATGTGTTTACCCACTTTCCCATGCTACACGGAGAGCATCCCTTGCTTTTCGTGGCCTTAATGACCTTTATACTTATCCTGAGCTCGGTAACTATGGTATTAGCGGTAAACGCCGGCCATAAAAACAATCACAAGGGCGTGGTACTTTGGATGGGGCTTACTATTGTAGGCGGTTTTATGTTCTTAGGCTCACAGGCTTGGGAATGGTATCACTTTATCAATGGTGATAAAGGAGCCATTCAATTGGAAGATAATACCATCGTATACTTAACCAAAGAAGGTTCGGAAGGAAAAATACTAAGTGTTTACGAATTGGTAACTGGTGTAGAGAAGCCACATGGTGATCATACCGAGTTTTCTACTGGTGACGTAGTTAGTGCTTTCGGATTAAATACCGATGTTACTCTGCGTTTTCCAGGAAAAGCGGAAACAACCATGACGCGCGAAGAAGCCGTAAAGGCCTTTCAAACGGCAAAGCTTATTCAGGGAGCGAGTTTACGCGAAAACGAATACGGTAATGTGTTATTTGCCGATTTCTTCTTTTTCGTAACGGGTTTTCATGGAACACACGTATTCTCTGGAGTAGTATTAAACATCATCATTTTCATTAATGTATTGATGGGAACTTACAAGCAAAGAGGTCACTACGAAATGGTAGAAAAGGTTGGTCTTTACTGGCACTTTGTAGATTTAGTATGGGTATTCGTATTTACCTTCTTCTATTTGGTTTAATTTTTACAATAAAACATTTCTCAGATGTCAGATCATAGCAATAACCCCAGCGAACACCACGACGGACCAGAAGGTACCGCTTGGATTTGGAAAGTATTTTGGATTCTCTTAGCCGTTACTACTGTTGAGGTAGCACTCGGTATTATTAAGCCGGAAATATTACTAAGCCAATTTTTAGGCACCACTTTGTTAAACGTAATCTTTATCGTGTTAACCCTGGCTAAAGCTTACTACATTGTAGCAGAGTTTATGCACCTAGGTCACGAGCGTAAAAACTTCATTTGGACCATCACTTTACCCATCGTTATTTTAATACCTTATCTAACCTTTGTCCTATTAACCGAGGGCGGATACATGAACGTATTGATGAATCAATAGATGAATAAAAATACACCATCTAAGAAGGCAGTTTTAGTAGTTTTACTAATACTGCCTTCTTTGTTTTACTTAATCTTTGTTTACGGAGCCGAAGGAAATTTCTTTAAAACCCTCGATTATGTTGGGCCGAAGGAAATTGTCTCCGTAGAAAAAGATGGGCAAATGGTTACTGATACCATGCCTTATGTGATTCCTGATTTTGAGTTTATAAATCAGGAGGATACTACATTAAGCTCGGATGAGATGCGCGGTAAAGTGTACGTGGCCAATTTCTTCTTCAGTTCTTGTCCTACTATTTGCCCGGCTATGAACTATAACTTAAAGCAGGTCCAAGATCGTTTTCTTGGCTATGAGGATATCTATTTTCTCTCCTTTACAGTAGATCCGGAATATGATACCCCCGCAGTGCTAAAAGAATATGAAGAGAAGATTGGGGCCGTAAACGGACGCTGGTTTTTTCTTACCGGGGAAAAGGAAGCCCTTTACAAAACGGCGCGCGACTTTTTTGTAAATGCTATGGAAGACTCTACCGCAGCCGGAGGATTTTTACATTCGGAGTATTTGGTGATTGTTGACTGGGAAGGAAGAATTCGCAGCAGAACCGATGAACAAGGAAACTTAAAAGCGGTTTATAATGGCACGAGTCCCGATGAAGTAAATAAACTTAAGGACGATGTTAAAGTACTTATTGCGGAGTATGAAAAATATAAATCCGTTACTGAGTATCGCGAGTCAAAAAAATAGCCTTTGCAGAGATGGGGAAAATTAAAAATTTGAATCAAGAAAAGAAGAAGAGCGATCGGGTTATGATACCCATCATTATTTCGCTTTCTATCGTGGTGCCAGTGGCTGTCGCTTTGTTAATTCTTTTCCCAGAAGTATTTTCAGCTGATTTAGGAATAGATAGAGGAACATTACCCGCCTTTCATGCCGTATTAAATGGTACTACTGCAGCGCTGTTACTTCTGGGCTTATTTCTGATAATGCAGAAGAAAGTGGAAGCGCATCGTGCCGTAATGCTTGGTGCTTTTGGGCTTTCGGCCGTATTTTTAGTCTCGTACGTGATTAGTAAAATTAATGCCGACCCTATCCCTTTCGGGGGAGAAGGCTTTATTCGAAGTTTGTACTTCTTTATTCTAATTTCACACATACTTTTAAGCGTTCCCGTCTTACCTTTAGCTATGTTTGCCATTTACCGCGGCTGGACCCAGGAGTATTCTAAACACAAGAAAATTGTGTATTATACTTTTCCCATTTGGCTCTATGTTGCCGTTACGGGCGTGTTAGTTTATGTTTTTATGCGACCTTATTATTAGTCATTATGTTTAAGTCTTTGCGTGTTTTTACAATTCTTGGTTTATTCTTTCTTACTAGCTTATCTGCGCAAGCACAATGTGCCATGTGTAAAGCTGTGGCAGAGTCGAGCACCGAAGCGGGCAGTACCGTTGCTACGGGCTTAAATGGAGGAATTATATACCTCATGTCTTTCCCCTATCTCATAATGGCCGTGGTAGGCTACGCTATATATCGTCACCGCAAGCAGCAAACTCAGACTAAAACTGAGTAAATCAAGGGATAAAGTATATCTTTGCGAGGCTACTCGGACTTACTATCTTTATCCTTATGAAAGTATTCCTGCCTTATCTTTTGCTTGTAGTTCTCACACTGAGTACTAAGGCTTCCGCTCAAAATAGTATTACCGAGCAATGGACCTTGCAAGAGTGTATCAATCAGGCGATTGATCATAATATCACTATTCAACAAGCGAAGTTAAATGCCGATTTGGCACGCAATAACCTCGATGTTTCTCAGTGGAGTTATGCTCCCAGTCTAAATTTTGGGACTAATTATTTTTGGAACTTCGGTCTTAACATTGACCCAGTAACCAACCAGATTAGTCGCCAAACTCGTCAAACGGCCAATTTCAATTTAAGCTCTAATTGGAGTGTTTACGAAGGTGGTCGTAAATACAAAACAATTGCGCGAGACAATAATAGTTTGCTGGCAGCTCGCCTCGATTATGAGGCCGCTAAGAATGATATTAGTCTTAACGTTGCGTCCATTTACTTACAAATCTTACTCAATAAAGAAATCGAATTGGTGGCGCTCGAGCAGATGCGCATTAGTGATTTGCAAGTGCGGCGTTGCGAGAAAATGGTGCAAACGGGGACCTTGCCTAAGGGCGATCTTTTACAATTACAAGCTCAATTAGCGCGCGATCAGCAAAATTTAATCGCTAGTCAAAATAATGTAAAGCTTAGTCGCTTGCAATTGGCAAACCTACTTTTAATAGAAGATCCCAGCAATTTTGATATTAGTTCACCAGAAATTGCAATACCCGAAGCGGCTTTAATTAGTTCTTCACCGGCAGGTATTTATAGTACTGCCAAGGAAAATCAGCCCAGTATAAAAAGCGCGGAAATTAGAGAACAAGTAAGTAAGCAGAATGTGTCTATCGCTCAAGCTTCTTATCTGCCAACTCTTTCTTTAGTCGCCCAAGTGGGTACAAATTATTCGGATCAAATTCCCAATATTACTGGTGCTACGGATGTCATCTTGCCTATTGGTCAAGTGCAGTCTACCGGAGAATTGGTGACGAGCTTAAGCGCTCAAAGTATACCGACCATAGATGGTATTCAACCTTTTAGTTCGCAGGTTAGTGATAACTTAAACGAAATAGTAGGAATTAACTTTTCGGTGCCAATTTTTAGCCGCATGACGGTACGTAATTCGGTGCAAAATGCAAAGATTAATGCCGACATCGCAAAGTTGAATTTAGAGCAAGCCAAAAATAGCCTCAAGCAAACCATTTATCAAGCGCATGCAGATGCCAAAGCTGCTTTTGAACAGTATAAAGCAGCGGAAACTTCTGTTAATGCTAGTCAAGAAGCTTTTAAATATGCGCAACAGCGATTTGAAGTGGGTGCAATTAACCAGCTAGATTTTGAAAGCGCCAAGAATAACCTTGCTTCTGCAAAAAGTCAATTTTCACAAGCCAAGTACGATTATATATTTAAAATAAAAGTGCTGGAGTTTTACCGTACCAATCAAGTAGCCTTATGAGTAAAAGTCTGAAGATAATTATTGCCGTAGTAGTTGTTTTAGTAGTAGTCTTGGTACTTGCTAAAAAGCAAGGCTGGGTTGGCAGTACTCCGGGTATTGAAGTGGAAATAGGGCAAGTGGAAAAAAGCTCTATTACCGAAACCGTTATTGCAAGTGGTAAAATTCAACCAGAGGTGGAAGTGAATATTAGCGCAGAAGTTTCGGGAGAAATTGTGGAGTTGCCCATTAAAGAAGGAATGGCGGTTAAAAAGGGTGACTTATTAGTTAAGATTAACCCCGATTTATTTTTAGCCGCTTTAAACCGTTCTGGCGCCAGCGTAAATACCGCAAAAGCTAGTTTGGCCAGTGCCAAAGCGCAAGCCATAGAAGCGGCAAATAACTTCAATCGTAATAAACAGTTACACGATCAGTCTGTAATCAGCGATGCTGAATATGATGCGGCAAAGCGTCAGAACGAAGTAGCAAAACTAAGTGTAGAAAGCGCACAATATCAATTAGTAAGTGCTCAAGCGACCTTGCAAGAGGCAAAAGATAATTTAGAGCGGACTACAATTTACGCTCCCATGGATGGTACGATTAGTATGTTAAATTCAGAAGTGGGGGAGCGAGTGGTAGGAACGGCCCAAATGACCGGAACCGAAATATTACGCATCGCCAACTTGCAAATGATGGAGGTCTTAGTAGAGGTTAATGAGAATGATATTATCCGCGTTGAAGTAGGCGATACAGCGCTTGTTGAGGTAGATGCATACCTGGATAAAGAATTTAAAGGTATTGTAAGTGAGATTGCCAACTCGGCGCGACTGCAAGGCACCACCATCGACCAAGTAACCAATTTTGAGGTGAAGGTGAGGATTTTACCCTTCTCTTACAAAAGCTTATTAAAAGAAGGCGAAGAAACTCCTTTTCGTCCCGGTATGACCGCAAGTTTAGAGATATTAACCGATCGCCAAGCGGGGGTTTTATCCGTACCGATTCAAGCAGTAACTACCCGAGCAGATACCGCATCTAGTGAAAACGGTTACAGCACCAAAAAGCTAGAAGATAAGGACGAATTGTTTGAAGTTGTTTTTGTGAGTAAGGACGGTAAAGCCGAATTACGCGTTGTGAAAACAGGCATTCAGAACGATGAAAATATTGTAATTACCGAAGGCCTGTCAGAGGGCGAGGAGATTGTTATTGGACCTTATAGCGCGGTTTCTAAGCAGCTATCTAATGGCAAACTGATTAAGCCAAAGGCTAAGGGAGAAATTTCGGGAGACTCAGAAGAAGAAGATTAAGTGGCCTACATTTTAGCGATTGAAAGCTCCACTAAAAACTGTTCAGTAGCGCTTTTTAAGGATGAACATTGCTTGACCCTCAAAGAAGAAGTAGGGGAGCAGTTTATTCATTCGGAAAAGTTGCATGTTTTCATTGATGAGGTACTGAAAAGTCAAAACTTCGCCCCCAAAGACCTCGATGCTATTGCGATAGGAGCCGGCCCTGGATCTTATACGGGCTTGCGTATTGGCTTATCTTCCGCTAAGGGATTGGCCTTTGCTTTAAACCTACCTCTTATAAGTGCAAATAGCTTAGAAATATTGGCACATCAACTGCTAAAGCAGGACGTGTTACCGACAGAAGCGGTATTGCACCCTATGATTGATGCGCGTCGCATGGAAGTTTATACAGCCAGTTATTCTACTAAGTTAGCAGAGCTAAGGAAAGTAGAAGCACAGATTATAACGGAAGATATTTATAATGACGGGAGACCTCGCTATTTTTTTGGTGATGGAGCCAGTAAATTTGAGTCGGTTTTTCAAGGAAAAAATTGCTTTTTCCCAAAACTTTATTATCCCTCCGCCTCCGCCTTAGGTGAAATTGCTTTTCGCAAATATGCCGTCAAGATCTTTGAGGACTTAGCCTATTTTGAGCCGCTTTATGTTAAAAACTTTCAGGCGGGTAAGCCCAAGAAGCTGCTGTAAATGATACCTTAGAAGGGATGGAAGGCTTATACATTTTTAATATCTATTCACTGGCTTTAATTTTTAGCAGTATTCCAGCTTTTGCTCTAGCGGTATGGATAGGACTTCACAAGAATAAAAGTCTTTTTAACTGGTATTCTCTTCTTCTTTTTGCCGCCGCTCTCTGGGCGGTTGCTTATGGTTTCGAGTTGGCTTCGCAAAGCCTAGAGCAAATGCTTTTTTGGATTAAAATAGAGTACATTGGGATATGTGCTCTTCCTACCCTTTGGTTGGTGTTTTGCTTTAACTTTATTGGTCGAGAGTATTGGGTTAATCCCTACAGCTTAGGGATTTTTATTTTGTATTCAGTCTCTACTTACATTGCCATATTCACCAATAATTCGCATCATCTATTTTATGCAAGTACGCAGTTAAATACAATTGCAGCGCCTTTTCCATTATTAGAGATTGAACCTGGTCCTTGGTATAGGTTACATACATTGATATTTTATGCCATGGTTATTTGGGGCTATATTTCTTTGTTTTTTTACTTAGGAAGCTCCAAGTCGATTTTTAGGAAGCAGAATATAATTATCATCATTAGTACCCTTATCCCGCTTTTGGTTAACGTGGCTTATGTCTTTTTAGAAATTCGACCTTATGGGCATCTCGATTTAACCCCATTTGCTTTCTTACTAACGGCTTTTATTATCGCCATGGGCTTATTACGAATTGGTTTGTTTGATTTGATGCCAGTCGCCCGTGCCAAGGTGATTAACCAAATGGGAGATGGCTTTGTGTTAATCGACGACCAAGGAAGGATTAGTGATTTTAATGAAAGCTTTTTAAAGTTGAGTCTTAAGCGGGAAGAAGACTTGTTGGCCAATAGCTTGGATGAAATATTTGGTGAAAATATATCTAGCCAAAAATCTCGCCTTGCGAACGTGATTAAATACAACGATCATCATTACGAATTAAGTCGGGTTGACATTAATCAGGGGTCAAAGGTCATAGGGCAATCTATCCTTTTTAAAAATGTTACCGAGCGGGTTATTGGCGATAGAAGGCTCAAGGAGCAACGGCTAGAGCTCCAAAAGTTAAATCGTTTAAAAGATAGACTCTTCTCTATTATTGCCCATGACCTTAGAGGGCCTTTGCATAATTTACAAGAAGTCCTAAGTCTTGTGAATGCAAATCTTCTCAGTGAGGATGAAAGGGAATCTTTGATGCAAGACCTTTCAAGCAGTGTAGATCAAAGTGTAGGCTTAATGGAAAACCTACTTTCTTGGGCAAGCTCTCAGCAGAAAGGGGAAAGTATTAAAAGGGAGAGCTTTAACTTAAATGACTTATTGCTCGAGGTACTCCATTCCATTAATGCCCTTTTGGAAAAGAAATCCTTAGAAGTGACACTTGATATAGATCAGTCAGCCCTTGTTCTGGCCGACAAGGAGATGATAAAAATCGTATTACGTAACCTAATCAGTAATGCGGTAAAGTTTAGCAACGAGTCCACCACAATTAGCATTAGTGCTAGTCCTGGTAAAAAAGGTTTAGAAATCGCTGTTAGTGATCAAGGCATTGGCATGTCTGCCGAAGAGATGAAAAAGCTATTTAGCTTGGATCTGCGAAGCAAGAGGGGTACTTCCAATGAAGAAGGTTCGGGATTGGGCCTAATGCTTTGCAAAGATTTTATCGAGAAAAATAGCGGCAGCCTCAAGGTGAAGAGTGAAGAAGGAAAAGGCAGTACCTTTTCTTTTTGTCTTCCACAAACAGATGTTTCGGCTGAAACTTAAAACCAAAGGGTGTAAATTCTGGCCGAACTTGGTTTTACAAATACCAATAATCTTTACCTTCTATTTTGTTCTGCCCCATTAAGAAGTCTTCAATATTGCGCCTTTGTGCGGGATTGGGATAAATGCCAATCAGCAACTTTGCGCCATTACTTAAATTAGTAAAACGAAAATCTTCGCGCGGAATGCTTTCCTTTTCCTCAGAATGCTGACTTTCTAAATCCATCCACGAAAAGTTTAGGCCGGCTTCGATTAATAAGGAGGCACAGATCTTTGCTTTTTTACCACTACCCCAAAGGTAGAGTTTGGTGAATTTTTCAATTTCTAAAAAGCGTTTAAGCTTTAAACTAAAAAATGCTTTTTGCTGATAATCTTCCGAAAGGCGAGAAGTACGCAGGGGATGTTCGCGCCAATAAAGACTTACTTCAGCAAGGCATTCTACTTGAAAACCATTTTTATACCACTTGAAAACTAAATCGTAATCTTCGGGATATTCTAAGCCTTGAAATGCGCCAATTTCTTGCAGATCTGCCTTGGAGCACAACCAATTAGGCGAGGCGATAACACACTCGCGGTATACCTGTGACCAAGTAATGCCGCTTATGTTTGTCTCATTAAGCCAAGCTTCATACTTGCGATAACCGCGCGAAACATTTTTTTCAGAGAAATAACTCACCATACCCGTTACAACGGTTTTAGGGGCGCTGATCTTTATAAGGTTCAGCATTTTACTGAAGCGCTCGGGCGGGTAAATGTCATCGGCATCACAACGACTAATAAATTTCCCTCGGCATTGTGAGAAGCCATAATTTAAGGCCGGCACAATGCCTTTTTCAGGATTGTGGAAAATCTTAATCCGCTCGTCTTTCGTGGCAAATTTTTGCAGTATTTCCAGCGAATCATCTTCCGAATAGTCATCTATTGCAATGAGTTCCCAATTACCAAAGCTTTGCGCCTGAATAGATTCTAATGCCTCCGCAATGAAACGACCCGCATTAAAAAAAGGCATTATCAAACTTAATTCTACTGGCACTGCACTATCTTAGTTTGCAAATTGAAGCTTTTAATTTCATGAACCGATCATCTAAACTCACTATTCTGTCTTCCTTGTTTTTACTTTGGAGTTGCAGCTCTAGTCGCACACTCTTTAAGGAGGGCCAATTGCATCAAACGCAGTCTCGAGAAAGTCTTCAATTTGATCAAGTTCTTAGCACCACTCAAAGTAATAATTTAATCTTTGTCAGCGTAGAAATTGCTGATAAGGAATATCGATTTCTTTTTGATACTGGGGCGCCGATGGTAATTTCGAAGGAGTTACAAGAAGAGTTTCAGTTTAAAATAAGAACACAGAAGCAGGTTTATGATTCGCAGAATCAGTCGCAAGTGCAGAATTACGTAACCGTCGATTCGCTCATTATTGGTGAACTTCTTTTTACCGACTTAACGGCCATCGAAGCCGATTTACGTTATAGTCCCATTCTAGCTTGCCTAAATATTGATGGCATTATTGGTGCCAATTTAATGCGCTATGCTTTTTGGGAAATGGATGCTGCTACTGGTTATTTACGCATGAGCTCGAGTACAAAACATTGGCCACTCGACACCTCGAATTTAATCAGTAAAACCTTCAAAGTTAAAAACACCTATACTCCCGTTATGGATTTACGCCTCGGTAATACCTTATATCGTAACATTACCTTTGATACGGGCTCGAATGATTTGCTCAGTTTGGGGAAAACTGGGAATGCTAATTACCACGCAGATAGTGTTCTTTTTAAGGCTTATGGAATTTTAAGTGCAGGCCTTTTTGGTAGCGTGGTAGATACGGTCGAATATCAGTTTTTAGATTTCTATTTAGACTCGCTGCCTTATCGCTGTCCGATTGAATTTGAAAGTGCTAAAGATGCGCGTCTCTTGGGCATGTCATTTTTTAGTCAATTTCGCATTTACATGGATTGGACCGCCGGAAAGATGCACTTTTTACCGCATGATAGCCTAAACTTTAGCAATAGTAAATCCTATCCTACTTCTCCTTTTCTAAAGGATAATGCCATTATTATTAGCCAGCTCAACGATTTCACCCTACGTGATCAACTGAACTTAGCACTGGGTGATACGATTGAATCAATTAATGGTAAGTCAATTTATCCCGCTACAGCAGAGACCTATTGCGAGGTAATTGAACTCTTTAAAAGGGAAGAACAGCTTACCTTACAAATCCGCCGCAAAGGCGAAATGTTAATTCGCAAAGAAGATTTATTTACCACCATGAATTTGCGCTAGTGCTTCCGAAACATCAGTTTTTGGAAGTTGGCAAGCACCATCGGTGCAAATGTAAATAAGGGTTTTATCGGCCACATAACGCTGGGTAAAAAGAGGCGCGTCATTTTCTTTATCCGCCCAAAGGGCTAAACTTTGTGGTTCAAACCCGCGGTTAATTTCTTGATATTTCTCCTTTGCTGCGGGGCCAGAAACCACTATTTCATAAAAAGGATAGCTTTCAAATACCAGCAGCTTAGCCCAGTTAGCGTAGCTCTCGCCGTACTCAATCGCGCGACCTTTTAAATGGTTTAGCATCACTTGCGCCTGTTCACTATAAGCCGAGTTTTGCTTAATCTTCCCGAGCATAAAAAAGTTATGCGCCATGGTGGAATTCGCCGAGGCAGTAACATTATCGGACGTTTCTAAACTGCGCGCTATCAGCTTTTCACCACTTTTCGGACGGGTGTAAAAAAGCCCGCTTTTCGTATCTTCAAATTCGCTTTGGGCATAGTTTAGCCATTTTTCCGCTTGCGCTAGATAAGCATCCTCCTGCGTTTCCTGATAAAGAAAAATAAAGGCTCGGCTGGCAAAGGCATAGTCTTCAATTAAGCCATCAACGTGACTATTTTCGCTGTGCCAGGCATGCCATAAGCGCTGCTCATCTTGGCTTTGTTGCTCTAAAATCCAGTGCCCTAATTCTTGCGCTTTCGCTAGATGCTCATCCTGATTAAAGGCGCGGTAAGATTCGATATAGGCTTCAACCATTAAAGCATTCCAGGATGTTAAGGCCTTGTCGTCTAAGCCCGGTCTAACTCTTTCTGCACGAGCACTTAATAGGATTTCCTGCCAATGGGCCTTCTTCGCTTTAAACTCTTCTTCGCCTATCTTATGCTCTTCGCAGAAGCGCGGGTCACTCTCTTTTCGCAATAAAATATAATTCCCATTTTCCCAATAGGCTTCCTTTTCGAGCTGGTAATAGTCAAAGAATAGTGGCCAATCCGAGGGAGGAATTAATTCTTCTAGTTGACCTAGTTGCCAGACATAAAACTTCCCTTCTTCGCCCTCGCTGTCGGCATCTAAAGCCGAATAGCAAGGACCATTCTCGGCTTTCAATTCTCTTTCTAGCCAGGCAATGGATTCTTCCACAACCTCTTGGTAGGCCGGTTTTTTAAAATGACGGTAAGCCTTCGCGTAAAGCGAAATGAGCTGGGCATTATCGTACAACATCTTTTCGAAGTGCGGCACTTTCCAAAAGCTATCGGTGCTATAGCGGGAAAATCCGCCTCCTATCTGATCATAAATCCCCCCTTGATACATCTTATCAAGCGTCAGCTCTAAATAGCTTAAAGCTTCTGTATTGCCGCTAATCACACCGTAGTGTAGCATAAAGTCGAGGTTAACCGGCATGGGGAATTTTGGGGCACGATTCGCACCGCCTTCTTCCCAATCGAGCGTGTTGCGCCAGTTTTCAAAAACACTGTCGGCCTCGCTTTCGGTAAAGGAACTTAGTTTAGTATTGAGGGCAATGAGCTGACTTTGTTCGATGCCCTGGGTCAGTTTATTGGCGTATTCTAAAACCTGCTCACGATTTGTATGATACATTTTGTTGAGCTCCCCTAAAACTTCCATCCATTTGTTTTTAGGTACATAGGTTCCACCCCAAATCGGTTTGCCATTGGGTAGGCAAACTACATTAAGGGGCCAGCCGCCGCTATTGGTCATTAACTGCAGCGCCCTCATATAAATTTCATCAATATCAGGACGCTCTTCGCGATCCACTTTTATAGATATGAAGTGTTCATTCATTACCGTAGCCGCTTCTTCATCTTCAAAACTTTCGTGCTCCATTACGTGGCACCAATGGCAACTGCTGTAGCCAATACTTACAATGAGAAGTTTATCAAGCTCTTGAGCCTGGCTTAAAACCTCTTCACTCCAGGCTTGCCAATGCACTGGGTTATTGGCATGTTGTTGTAAATAAGGACTTAAGGAATATTTAAGATTATTCTTGTGGATAGACATTTTGCTTTTATTTTCGCAACCAGTAGAAAGCACCCCCGCTAGAGCCATGATTATTATAAATAATCTACTAGCCTTTACGATGCTTAACATGGAGATAACATTAGAATTTAACATTTGCATTGCAAAGGTAAACAAAGGTCAACCCGCACATGGATAGTTATCTCTTATTAGTAATTGCTCTGCTTATACTAGCCGTGGGTGACTTGATCGTTGGTGTTAGCAACGATGCAGTGAACTTTCTAACTTCGGCAATAGGCTCTAAAGTTGCCAATCGCAAAACCATAATTATAATTGCGGCGGCGGGTGTTTTCGTAGGAGCGGCCTTTTCTTCTGGTATGATGGAAGTAGCCCGTAAGGGAATATTTAATCCCAGCTTCTTTTCCTTCGCCGATGTAATGGTCATTTTTATGGCGGTAATGATTACCGACCTTATTCTTTTAGATACTTTTAATACCCTCGGATTACCAACTAGTACTACTGTTTCCATTGTGTTCGAGCTCTTAGGGGCTAGTGTAATGGTCGGTTTTTTAATGTTGAAATCGGGTCAGCATCCTGAATTAGAGCTCCTCGACTTGATAAACACAGCCAAAGCCATTCAAATAATTGGTGGGATATTTCTCTCCATTGCGGTGGCCTTCTCGGTCGGTGCCGCGGCACAATGGTTTTCTCGCTTGCTTTTTACTTTTAATGCAAGGACCGGCATTAAAAAATACGGGGCGATTTTCGGTGGCCTTTGTATGACTGTTATTATTTATTTCCTTTTAATCAAGGGCATAAAGGGCGCTGATTTTGGTGCTAGCATTAATAATTTTTTCAAGCAATCTTCCGGTAGCATAGTCCTTTATTCTTTGGTCTTAAGCACTGCGATCTTATTTGTGCTGCAAAAAATATTTGATGTTAATCCCCTTAAAGTAGTGGTGTTAGCAGGTACTTTCTCCTTAGCTATGGCTTTCGCCGGAAACGATTTAGTAAACTTTATCGGCGTTCCTATTACGGGTTACCAGTCCTATGGTATGTGGCAAGAGTCAGGCTTGGCAGCTGATGCCTTTAGCATGAGTGCATTGGCAGAAGCGGTACAAACGCCTAAAATATTGCTGTTCGCGGCGGGATTAGTAATGGTTATTACTTTATGGTTTTCTGCGAAAGCACAGAAAGTAACCGATACCTCGGTTAAGTTAGGTAGCCAAGATGCGGTGGATGAGCGCTTTAAGCCCAATTTTATTTCCAATGGCGTTATTAAATTAGCGAATGCTTTAAATGGAATTTTCACCACGATCGTTCCCAATCACGCTTTGCGGAAAATTGACAAGCGTTTTCACTATAAAGAAGTTCAAGAGAAAGATAAGAAGGCTTTCGACCTCGTTAGAGCAGCGGTTAATTTGGTAATCGCCTCCATCCTTATTGCATTTGCTTCTTCTTTAAAATTACCGCTTTCAACCACCTATGTATCCTTTATGGTAGCCATGGGCGCTAGTTTGGCCGATCGGGCATGGGGCAAAGGTAGTGCGCCCTATCGCGTAGCGGGAGTAGTTAATGTTATTGGTGGCTGGTTTATCACCGCGGCTGCTGCTTTTGCTTTATCGGCACTAATTGCCCTTGCCATTTACTTTGGCGGAAATTACATGGCTCTAGCCTTGTTCTTTGTAGCTTTAATTGCTATGTATCGCAGTAATAGAAAAGCGAAAGTGAGTTAACAATCTATCTCCCAAGAAAGCTCTTGTTTATTTTAATTCCTTCTATTCTTTAATAATTCTTTCAAGCCTAAGCGGCTGGTCTTTTATCTGAATACTTAAAAAGTATAATCCGCTTTGTGGGGGTAAATGGATACTTTTACTTGCGGTAGATTCGGAAAGTTTACGACCGCGACTATCTATAACAACTATCTTTTCTATGCTTAAATCGGTTTCAATAAATACGGTTCCATTGCTAGGATTAGGATAGATTTCTAAAGGACTTATTTCTATTTCATCGATACCAATTCGCGACCAATAATCGCAATCTTGACTGGTGAAGTTTAGAGAGAGGTTAGTACTAGTAAAGCAACGTAGATTAAAACTATGCAGCCAATCTATAAAATTACTGCCGCAATAATTGGGTACAGGTGTAAATAATGCGCGGTAGAATAATAAGCCAAAGTCTCGATAGATTTTACCGTTGAGGCATGAAGGGGAAGAGCAACGATAGGTGGTATCCCAAGGGGTTATTATGGTATCCTTAGTTGACTCCACCAACCAATACTGAGCAATTTGCCCATTAATGGTGTCAAAGCCAATGTCGAGTACCGTGGCAATTGGGGGGTCATAGCATTCCGAAAAGCTCGTGTCTTGGGGACGAAACTGATCGTATTGCCAGCTATCGCCAATTTGTGTACTGAAATCGAAGAGCAACTGGGCGCTAGTATCGGGTAGCATCCTAAAAACAGAATCGTTTCTACTGTGCAGGTATATTGGATCTCTGTTTACGGTATCTTGTAAAATATCTCCTGGAAGGGGGCCTATTCTGACTTCACTTAAACCTGCCACGCGGAATTTTTGCCAGTTAAGCCCTTTCATAATAGTATCACTCGAATAGCTTATTTCTAAAAAACCGTAATAGGGTATTTCAGCATAGGTAAAATGCCAAGTAGCGTCTTTGCCAAAAGGTTGCTGCGCAGAAATTAGAATAGGACCAAGTAGAAAGCAGATTAATAATTTTTTCATAAGTAAGATTTGCGTCGAATTTAAGAAAATTTTAGCTTGAGTCTTAAAAACAAACAAAGCGGCTTTTTAAGGCCGCTTTGTAATTGCTATTGTATTTAAAAAATCTCGCTTTAGCTAGATGCTTACTTATATTAAATCGCCATTAAAATGGGATTGAAACGTACTAGTTATTCTCCCGAAAATGCTTAAAGAACAATGGAATAGTTTCAATGCCTTTATAATAGTTAAACAAGCCGTAGTGCTCATTAGGAGAATGAATGGCATCACTATCTAAGCCGAAGCCCATTAAGATAGATTTCAATCCTAATTTTTGCTCAAATAAAGCTACGATGGGAATACTGCCACCACTGCGCACCGGTACGGGGGTTTTGCCAAAGCTTTCTTCCATGGCTTTACTAGCCGCGCGGTAGCCAGGATCATCGGTGGGCGATACATAAGGTAAGCCACCGTGATGAGGGCTTACTTCTACCTTAACGGCTGAAGGAGCAATTTTCTCAAAATGCTCTTGGAAAAGTTGAGTGATTTTATCGGGATCTTGATGCGGAACTAAACGCATGGAAATTTTGGCTTTCGCCCAAGATGGGATTACTGTTTTAGCTCCTTCGCCCATATAACCGCCCCAAATGCCATTTACATCAAGAGTAGGGCGTATCGAAGCTCTTTCAGGAGTGCTGTAGCCTAGTTCTCCATAAACATCGCTTAAATCGAGGGCTTGTTTGTAATTCTCTAAGCTGAACGGTGCCTTAGACATGGCCTCTCTTTCGGCTTCGCTTAACTCTTGCACATCGTCGTAAAAGTTCGGAATGGTAATGTGATTGTTATCGTCTTGCAGACTGGCAATCATTTTATTTAATACGTTAATCGGATTGGCCACTGCTCCGCCGTAAAGGCCAGAATGTAAATCGCGATTAGGACCGGTAACTTTTACCTCTACGTAGCTTAAGCCGCGCAAGCCCGTAGTAATACTGGGTACGTCATTGGCCAACATGCCAGTATCGGAAATTAAAATCACATCTGCGCTAAGCTTCTCCACATTGCGATCTACAAACCACGAGAGGTTTTCAGATCCCACTTCCTCTTCGCCCTCAATCATAAACTTTACGTTACAAGCAAGGGTGTTGGTAGCATTCATTACCTCTAGGGCTTTTACATGCATAAACATCTGACCTTTATCATCACAAGCTCCGCGAGCGAAAATTGCGCCGTCGGGATGTTTGTCTGTTTTGCGAATAACGGGCTCAAAAGGTTTTGAAGTCCAAAGCTCTAATGGATCGGGTGGTTGCACATCGTAGTGACCATAAATAAGAACGGTTGGTAAACTTGGATCTACGATTTTTTCGGCGTAAACAATGGGGTAGCCAGGCGTCGGGCAGATTTCCACCTTTTGGGCTCCTGCCGATTTTAGACTTTCGGCTACTACTTCCGCCGCTTTCATAACATCACCTTTGTAGGCGCTGTCGGCAGAAATACTAGGAATACGTAATAGCGTGAAGAGTTCTTCTACGAAGCGCTCCTTATTTTTTTGGATATAGTCTTTTTGAGAGGACATAGTAAAATTTGTGATTTAGCCCAAAGGTAAGAATGATTTCGGCTGAGCTAAAGGATAGGCGGCTATAATTCTAGCTCCTTTTGGAACTTTTTGAAACTTAAAATGATGAGTACTCTTTAAGCGAGTAGAACCAAGCTTAGAATACCGCCAATAATTAACAATCGGTAAAGGTAATTGAGGTAATGAAAGTGTTCACGCTTCTCGGCGAAAGCCAAAAGACCGGCGCTGAAAAAAAGACCGGCCAAACCCACAATGAGGAAGTAGCCAATTCCGCTAAAGCCCACTTTGTAAAAAATAAGAGAGGCGGGAATCAATCCCGAAAAGGTGAAAAAAGCAATCAGCCACTTGGTGCGTTTTAACCCTAAGGTCACGGGTAGAGTAGGGTAGCCAACAATCACATCTCCTTTAAGGGCCTCAAGGTCTTTCACAATTTCACGAATGAAGATAACCAAAAGTAGGAAGCTTACATAAGTGAGAATTAAAAGGTCTTCGAGACGGAAGTAAAGGAAGATGGCGAAAAAAGGGGTAATGCTCAGTAGGGCCGCCATCATATTGCCAATGAAGGTTATTTTTTTGAGTTTATGGGAGTAAAACCAAAGGCTAAAGTTATAAGCGGCGAAAAAGAGAAATACGTTTAAGCTGGCGCTATAAGCTAAGATGAGACTCGTGAAAGTGAAAACGAAATACAGTCGCAGTGCGGTACTTTGTTTTAAGATTTTCTCATAAAAGGTTTTTTTGGGCCTATTGATGAGGTCTTTTTCTAAATCGTAAAAATTATTAATAATGTATCCGGCCGCGACCGAAAAAAGGGAGGCAAATACAATGAAATGCACTTTGGGGTCTAAAAGATAGCCTTGCCAATGTTGCGGTTGGTTGAGTACAAAAATGACCGTGAGGTATTGCGCTAAGGCTAAGAAGAAAATATTATACCAGCGAACAAGGGAAAGTAGGGCTGATAGCTTGTAGATTTGGATCTTATCACGCCGCCGCAGTGCCAAAACTTAGAGACGGTAAATAAGCTCGGTGTCGTAGTCTTTTAAAAGCTCTTGGGCTCTTTCGTAATCGGCGGTAAAGCCTAATACAAAACCACCGCCGCCGCTCCCGCAAAGTTTCAGGTAATAAGCATTAGTTTCAAAACCTTGCTGCCATAAGTCCTTCACGCTGTGAGGAATCATAGGGGTAAAGTTTTCGAAAACCAAATGGCTCAATTTCTTCAAGTTATTGAAAAGTGGTTTGGTATCACCTTTTAAGAAAGCCGCAATACAAGCGTCGTTGTATTTGGTAAACTGTTCTTTCATTACGGTGCGGAAACCTTCCTGCTTCATCTTTTCCATGAAGATGTTAACCATGGGTTGGGTTTCACCGGGAGCGCCGCTGTTTACTAGAAAAATTGCCCCTTTACCTTCGGCTCTATTTGGGATGCTAACGGTGCCTAATTCATCTTTCGAATGGATAAGCACAGGCAGCTGTAAATAGCAAATTAGCGGATCAAGTCCAGAGCTTTTTCCGTGGAAATAAGATTCCATTTGCCCCAAAATCTTTTTTAGATTTTGGATATTATCCTTGCTAATGTCCGCTTCAGGATCAATGCGATTAATCGCATAACGATCGTAAATAGCCGCACATAAAGCGCCGCTGCTTCCTACGCCATAACCTTCGGGAATGGAACTGTCGAAATAAAAACCATCAGCGATATCGGCTTGAAAGGCGGATAAATTTAAAGGAGCGATAATTTCGCCACTTTCCTGAAGATTTTCTAAATGCTGGTAATATTTAGCGAGGCTGGCATTGGATTTCTCCGCAAAGCCACTTAAGCTTTTGGCCTGTTTAAAGGCACCTTGATAATAATTGTAAGGAACAGAAAGACCCTTGGAATCGTTTATGATGCCGTACTCTCCAAAGAGTAGAATCTTAGCGTAGTAAAACGGATTACTTTTCATAGTGAAATCTTTTCCGGACCATTGCCGACGCGGTCGCAAATATACTCCCCGTTTTTTAAATAAGGGGTAATAATTCGTTTAACGAAGTCTAGTACCTTTTGTTCGAAGGCTTTAGGAAAGAGAAGATGCACGTTGGCACCCGCATCTAGCGTAAAATAGGCGGGGATATTAGTTTCTTTGCGAAAGGCCCAAATCGCTTCGATTATCTGCAAAGTGTTGGGCTTCATTAATATGAAATAGGGATGAGAGCTCATCATCATGGCGTGGAGCGTTAGGGCTTCGCTTTCTACCAAAGTGCCAAAAGCACTCAAATCACCGCTTTTTAATATGCTTAAAAGCTCCTCTAAATTGCGATGAGCTTGCTTGAATCGTTCTTTTGCAAAGGGATGGTTATTCATTAAACCGTGCCCGGCTGTACTGCTAACTTGTTTTTGTCCCTTTTCCACTAGAAGAATACAATCGCAGAAATCTTGGAAGACTGCTGCCACTTCACCTTGGTAGGGAATGCCGTATTCATCGCTGCTATCGTGGATGCCTGAAAATTCGCCCCATTGCCCCAGTGGGCCATAAAGGGAACGACTGGCAGAGCCAGAACCTAAACGCGCCCACTCACTAGCTTTGCGATGAAAGTCTAATTCTTTTATTTTCCCTAATTCGCTGCGGAGGTCTAGCAGGCATAAAGCTAAAGCACTCATGCCACTGGCGCTGCTGGCAATGCCGCTACTGTGGGGAAAGCTATTGTGGGTTTCAATCTTAAGTTTCTTGCCTCGCAAAGGCCTGAGCTCACCTTTTATGCGCTCGAGGAATTGCTGCACTTTGCCTTTAAAGTCGGGCTTTAATTCCCCGTCTAAATAAAGGTCGAAATCAATATCGGCATGACCGCTCTCGCCCACCACACTTACGGTAGTTTGGGTGTAAGAGGCACTAAGCGTAAAGCTTATGCTGGGATTCGCCGGAATTTGATTCGCGTATTTACCCCAGTATTTAACCAGTGCGATATTGGATGGACTGCGCCAAGTGCTTTGCATAGTGCTAATTTGATAGGCTCTTAACCCTAGCTAAGAGTAATGGTTCTAATTATTTTATTCGCCCGCTTCTGCGCTTCTTGCGGAAGCTTCGCGCTCGATTTTCTTAACCAAACCTTGTAAAACCTTTCCAGGACCTACTTCGATAAATTCACTCGCGCCGTCGGCAATCATGTTTTGCACACTTTGCGTCCATTTTACCGGTGAAGTCAATTGCTTGATAAGGTTGGATTTAATTTCCTCTGGATCGGAAATAGCCGTGGTGCTTACGTTTTGGTAGACTGGGCAAATTGGGTTTTTAAACTCCGTATTAGCAATCGCTTGGGCGAGACGCTCTTCTGCGGGTTTCATTAAAGGCGAGTGGAAGGCGCCACCTACGGGTAAGATTAAAGCTCTTTTTGCACCGGCTGCTTTCATATTGTCGCAGGCTAGTTTTACCGCTTCTAAAGCGCCTGATATAACTAATTGTCCGGGACAATTATAATTAGCGGCTACTACCACCCCTTCAGTTTCGGCGCAAATGCGTTCTACCTCTTCGTCAGCTAAGCCTAATACGGCAGCCATGGTAGAAGGTTCTGCTTCACAAGCATCTTGCATCGCTAGGGCACGCTCACTCACTAATTTTAAGCCATCTGCGAAAGCGAGAGTACCATTGGCTACTAAGGCCGAAAGTTCGCCTAAAGAATGCCCCGCCACCATATCGGCTTGGAAATTTCCCAAGGTTTTTGCTAAAATTACCGAGTGCAGAAATACGGCCGGTTGGGTAACCTTAGTTTCCTTTAAATCTTCGGCACTGCCTTCAAACATGATATCGGTAATGCGGAAGCCCAATATGGAATTGGCTTCTTCGAAAAGTTCTTTGGCTAGGGGATAGTTTTCGTATAAATCTTTACCCATGCCAGTAAACTGGGCACCTTGTCCGGGAAATACGTATGCTTTCATAGAAATGATGTGTTGGTTCTTAGGGCTAATTTAGCCGCAATTAGTATTAGCCGAAATATTCAACGGCGTTATTAATGGTTTCTTCCAGGCGAATGCGATGCAGCTTGCAGTTATGCTCGGCGATGGCCGGCGCCAAGATTTTCCATATTTCTTCTGCTAAAACTTCGGTGCTGGTAAATTTACCACGCATGAAATCCACGTCGTGGTTGAGGTTGGCGTGATCGAGTTTGCTAATTACCAAGTTTTGGATAATCTTTTTAAGATCTACCAAGTTCATCACAAAGCCGGTGTCGGGGTTGATTTCTCCCTTCACGGTAACTACTAAAGTGAAGTTATGGCCGTGGAAATTTTTATTGGCGCATTTGCCAAAAACGGCATCGTTTTGCTCAACAGTCCAATTGGGATTGTATAATTGATGCGCGGCACTAAAGCGCTCTTTTCTTTCGATGTAGATCATAGCCTAGGGCGAAAATTTCGGCAAAGATAGTTAATGAAAATCGGCTGTATTAATGCAGCTTGTTATTGTTTTGATGGCGATCGTGGTCTCTTTTGGTTTTGATCTCCATCTTTTTATCAAAGGCGGCTTGCAGGTCGGTACCGGTTTGGTTGGCGAGGCAAAGCACCACAAAAAGCACATCTGCTAATTCTTCCCCCAGGTCTTTGGCTTTATCACTTTCTTTTTCGCTTTGCTCGCCGTAACGACGAGCGATGATACGGGCCACTTCGCCGACTTCTTCCGTAAGCTGGGCCATATTGGTAAGTTCGTTAAAATAACGTACCCCGTGATTTTGAATCCAATCGTCTACGATGCTTTGAAGCGCTTTTATATCTGTTGCCATGATGGTCTTTTTATTTGGAAAGGCAAAGCTAGTAGAATTAAGGAGGATGGGAAGGGGGTTAGTGCTAATCGTTTTACAGTCTGCACTTTGCTTTTTCTGCTTTGCGCAAGATGGGTTGTGAAACAACGATTCCGATTATGGCTCTTCAGCATTTTATTGACTAAATGGAGATTGTGTTTTTAGCGCAGGGATGGGAAGATTATCTTTATGGGCAAGTTTGCTTTTAACTTAGTTGTTAGGATTTTGGAGCAGGGACAAACTCTAGCCCAAAGCAAAGTGATAATGGTGATTTTGTATTAACCATTTAAGAAAGAAGAAATTCAATTAATTTATTATGTGGAAGAAAGCATTAATTTCAATTGTCTGTCTATTAGGTGTGCAGAATATGAATGGGCAAGTGATAGTCTTTTGTAGCAGAGTTAATGGTGTCAACGGTCAACTAACTGGGGTTCAATCTGCTGATTTAGATGAGGTTAAGCAAAACAAAACCGTAATATCATTTGGGCAAGAAAAATGTACCGTAGAAGATCTGGTCTCCGTAGAATGGATTGGTGAATTCATTAAACGAAAGCATCTTAGTGAGGATGATTTCGAGATACTAATGATTATTCCTTTAAACGATCATCACGTTGTAGTAGCTGGCAAAACCGAAGAGATTTACGGCTATTTTGAAATTATAAAACCAGCTCCTGAAGAATGATGGCTAGCGGGAGCATCTTTATTCCTGTTCAGACAGTTTATCAACTTATTTTGCAAAAGCTTTTAATCGAGTTTCATACCAGGTAAGACATCAATTTGGAAGCGTTCAATGAATGTGATATCGTATTGATTTCCAAGGAATTTTAGAATATGTAACTTTGTAATAAGTATGTTTAAAGCTCTTCTAAAATTCACTGCATTCTTTCTGCTATTCTCTTGTTCGGAAAAAACTGAACAGATTTCAATTCTTAAGGGAAAAGGTCAAGATCCTGATGATCATCATGAGGCAATAAGGTTTATAAGTAATAAAATATTTTATTGCAAGGATACTGATGCTTTAAATGGTTATATGTATCCTTGTTGGCGTGGTAATTTGAAGGATAGTGTCTTCCTGTTCGCTAGAAATTTAATATTAAACAATTTATCGAAAAATGATGATTATCTAAGAGTGCAGGATGGTATACTTTATCATGTAGAATATATCAGTGGTGCTGACACATTAAGTATGTATTTCAACCCAGATCATGAATCTAAGGAAGATGTGATTTTGAATCGTTTGTTAGAGTTTAAAAAATACGCTAAAGAAGAAACAGATTCAATTTATTTTGATAGTGAAGTAATTAAATTCTATTATTAGCAGCGTAGTGTAAGCTTTCTTTTGCCGCGAACATCTGCAATAGTACTGACGGCGCAGGCTGTTGTGACCTGGTCTTCAGTGGGTATGAGGAGGGCAGTGAATTGCGTAAAATGGTCTTCAGGAGCGGCACGGGACAAACTTTTAAATTCTAATATGAAACACTTTTCCCATCTAATGTTAAATACTCCTGAAAACCCGTCATAGTTTTAATTAGCTTTTCCACATCCTTATTCAGTGTTTACTTCTCACCACGATACCTATCTGTTCTTAAAAGCTAACTCAAACATTTGTAAATAAGTACCACTCTCCTCTGCACACCTTCATAAATGCAAATTTTCGTTACTTGATGCTGTAGTGAGCCGAGATAACTCTCTATTCGGCTCATTTATCTTCTATATTTGAGCCGTAAAATAATATTAATCGGCTCGGTAGAATTTCGGACATGCGCGGCGAAGCCTATCAATTTTTCTTAAATACTCCTTGAGGGACCAAGCGTTTGATAAAAGTCTGGTAGATTTTTTTAGCGCAGGGGCCAGCCTACCGCGCGGGTCAGAAAACCAGTATGCTAAAAGCTATACCAGCTTTAGTAGTAGATTCCGTTTCAATGAGGACCAAGCGTTAAAAAATAAGCCGGTGGCTTATTTTAGCGAAGGAGCCAGCCTGCCGCGATGGCGAGGCAATTTCTACTACGGGGCCAGATATTATGATCCTAAGATTAGCGTGTGGTTGAGTGTGGATCCTATCTTAAAATATCATGAATCACCCTATAGTTTTACATCCAACAATCCAATTATGCTGATTGATCCTGACGGAAGAGATACGACTTTTGCTACGCAACAAGCAAAGGACAGATTTGATGCCGCCTACAGGCGAACGAATGAAATGATAGGTGAGTTGGAGAAAGATATGGATAAGTACGAGGCCAAAAGACAAAATGGCGATTTGTCAGACAACAAATTAGAAGACTACGCAGATTTAGCTGAGGAATATAGAGGGTGGAAGGATATTCAGGAGGAGTTCAACTCAATAATTGATGAGAACAGTCCTGTAGTTAAGTATGAAATAAATGATGCTAAAACAGAGGGTAATGCAGGGTTGACGACTCCGAGTAAAGATGGAAAAAGCGCCTGGACGGTTTATTTGAAAGAAGGATATCCTAATTCAGAATTTAATGAGAGCGTAATTGTCCATGAGAATTATCATGTTAATAAACGTTTCCAAGGAAGTAAACAATCCCGATCCGAGGAATTAGGCGCATTTATTAGACAAGGCACATATTCACCGGGTTTTATAGATTATTTTATTAGCACATTCAAAGGGAGTAACCTTTTGGATGCCGTGATACGTGCGTATTGATCAATTAGAAAGTTATAAATTATGAAGGCAGCAATTGTTACATCCATAATGTTAATCTTTTCCTCTTTTTCTTGTTTTGGCCAATACCAAATTACAATGGACTTAGGGGGTACATTAGGTCCTAAGTTTGTTGGCTATAAATTGGATAGCAGTGGTTTATTTGCTGCAGCATATGAATGGGATTATTCAATTTTCGGGGGAAAATGTTGCAGATATAAATCGATTAAAATTGAATATACAGACTTGGATGTGCTAACTCTTTATAGGCTTAAATTACTGCTTGATCAAAATGATTTCTTTAGAAAAGACCAATGTTTTTACTGGGAAACTACAGCAAAGCCTATTATTTATAGTATTCAAAGCATTGAAGACACAGTTTCAGTGAATATATATGATTATCACTATTGCGGATCTGGTGCTATTGAAAAAAATTGTTACCTAATATCAGAATTAAGATATTTACTATCATTATTGATTCCAAGTAATTATGATGAGTTCAAATTTTACCCAGCAATGTACGCTGAGAAAATCAAGGATTAACTCCGATTGCAAGAACGTCTCTGCTCACTTGTAAATCGAGAATGCTCTTTTATAGAGCTTGATGTTTTATGGTACAAATGTCTTTTGAGCGATGATGACTACTTTTACACCTATGACCACAACAGGAGGAAATACTGGGAACTACTACTATGGGGCCAGGTATTATGATCCGAAGATTAGTGTGTGGTTGAGTGTGGATCCGTTGAGCAGCAGAGACCCTAGTCTACTGCCTTATCATTTTGTAAAGAATAACCCTCTCATGCTTGTTGACCCTAACGGGATGACTTGGGATCCTGCTGTAAAAGACAAAGCGGTTGAGTTGAAAGGCTTTATTGAAAATACGAAGACTGATCTTGAGGAATCAAATCAAAAAAAACAGGCTAAAATTGACGAGTATAAAAGCAAAAATTGGTCTGACGCTAAAAAAGAAAATAGGCGAAAAACAAAGCGAAATTGATCATAATGAAGACCGTATATCTCAGCTTGAAAAGTCCATAGAAGATTGGACGATGATTGATAAAGATCTTGACGAGGTTTACACTCTTAAACAAATTCCAGGAGCCGTTGGAGAAACTTATCGCGAAGATGGAATGGTCGTTATGGAGTATTCAAGCCCATCGATGGAGGTACATGAGTTGAGACATGGAGGCCAGAATGCTAGAAACGAATTAATTATTACAGGAAGAGGTGAGTCGCCAGCATGGAAAGGTGGTCTCGGACATTTAGATCGACTTTCTATGGAAGTTGATGCTTATAAAGCTCAATTTGGCTTTTCTGCAGGCTCAATGCCCAAATCCAGAAACCACGGAGGCTATTCCTTCGGATCTATAAATAGAAAATATTTACAAGGCTTATATGATGCATCAGGTAATCTGCTATATCCAGGTATATAGTTTAATTGCAGCTTTTTGGCTAACTAATGGTTGTGTTTATAAAAGGATAAACTACCCTTTAAGTGAGGTCAAAGAATTTACATTATTAAAAAAAATAAATGGTGAAAAGGATTTAATGGCTGAGTTATTCCTTTTTCCAAATAATAAGTATTTATATAACGCATATGATACTCTTGGAAGGTACGTTCCTTCTAGTGGGTACTATGAGATTAACGAAAGAAAAGTTAATTTTAAGGCTGAGAACTGCTATGATTCATTAAGGGTTGACGTTACCCCGACGGCTAATTCAAGTGGCTTAGATAGTGTCGTATTTATATTAAAATCTAAAAGTTTTCTTTTTGAAAGAGTTTTAAATATTCAAGAAAATGATACTTTGACTTTGGGAGTTCTTTCTTATCGATTAGGGCAAGCGGAATGGATTAAATTAGAATCAAATAAAGGGCCTTGGACGATAAGGGGATTGAAAAAAAATGAATCCATTGAATTTAAGTATGATTATAAAAACTTCTCTTCTGGGATGGTTGAGTTGAAACAAAAGACCTTTTATTCTAAGAAGTTCTTGGCTAATCAAGGGATTTTCGAAATCGAATGGATTCCGCGTCAATTTGCTTGTTTAGAGCATGAGCTTCGCGGTCTCCTTAACGACAGGGGAAATTTAATTTTCATCACGAACACTTCCGACTCCTTGCTAACTGGCACCTATTTTTGTAAGTGAAATAATTAGATTTCATCACCTTTAAGGCAATTCACTGATGCACGTTGGTTTTTACTATTGTTGAGATGTGAATACAATCAACCTGTTATTTCCGGTTATATTTTGCCTTTCAATGGATATCCATTTTATTGAAAACCCTTAGAAGGCCTTAGCCTCCTTTATTAAGCCATCCGACATCCTTGTAGTATTCTAACACCACAAGACCTATCGGTTCTATAAAAAATAGCACTTAACCGAGAACCCTCACAGATATCATTTTGCATTCTCGCTTCAGCTAAATGCATTGTGCAATTGGCTCATAAAGCCAAATAATATTTATTATTGACTTTTACAAGAATGATCCAAAGACAGCTTACCACAATGCACTCAAATGCATCAGAATGCACCCAAATGAAGCATTTGTTTCAGTAGATTTTGAGAAAGCAATTATAAAAACCTAGAATAAAGGGACTTACAAAATTAGATTCGATTCTGCTCGTGGCTACAAAACTCGCAATCAAACCCTATTCTTCGTGTCAATCCATAAACTAAAAGGCCCGTCGTTTACCAAGCTTACTGCCATGTGAGCGCCAAACTTTCCGCTTTGCACTTTCTCCTCACCGAGTATTTCTTTAAAACGTAGAATACATTTTTCATACATCGCTTCGGCTTCTAATGGAGCAGCGGCGTCGGTAAAGCTGGGGCGAGTGCCTTTTTTAAGGCGCGCCTGTAAGGTGAATTGACTCACAACTAATACTTCTCCTTTTATGTCAGTCAGGGAAAGGTCAATTAGGCCTTCGGCATTATCGAAAATGCGCAGTTTGATAATTTTCTGGATTAACCATTCAAGGTCGCTTTCATCATCGTCTTTGCCAATGCCCAAGAGCAAGCAAATGCCGCTTCCTATTTCGCCTACAATTTTGTCTTCTACCTTTACGGAAGATTCGCTGCAGCGTTGAATAAAGGCTTTCAATCTTTACTGTTTAGAACGGAGCGATACCAAGCTAATTTATCTCCTTCGGAGGCCGATTTTAAAGTGTCGGGCAAGCGTGAAAAACTCCCATACATAGGGTTGGGTAAAAGGATGAAATGCTGTAACATCGAATCGCGTAAAGCATAAGTTACTTCTTCGCTAAAATCGCCCAATTGGTCGCCGATAAGGAGGATTATACGCGCCTGTTCGTTTACTTGAGCGCGACGGGCAGTTTTATCCGAATCGTCGGTTTTTAATAAAACGTGGGCCGAATCGGCATTGGGCAAACTATGGGCCTCAAGATTAGCAATAGTCGCCCCCAAATTTTCTATAGAACGGTTAGAAATGTAAAATACTTCCACTCCCATAGAGTCGGCAAAGTGAAGAAAACTTTTCGCACCGGGAATCAAATCGGCTTGTGCTTCTTCCACCCAAGCACTCCAGCTGTCTTTAGAAAATGCACCGCCATTTTTCACCACGCGTGCTTCGTAAGGACTGTTATCTAATACGGTTTCATCTAAATCTAAAACGACAGATTGCTTTGGTCCGTAGGCGTAAAGAAGACGGTTTACCATTAGTTTCCCTTTGGCTTGCTCGTAATTCTGCTCCAGCAGCCAGCGTGCTTCCTGCGATTTCTGTAACCATAAGGTGCTCATTATTAAGGCATCACTACTGCGGCTTTCGCCAGATGGGTTCTTAGGACTGTTCTGGCAAGCGACCAAAGCTAGGGCACTAATTAGCGTAAATGTCTTTGCGAAAATGTTCTTCATCGTTGTCTCCTTCTATAAAATTTAAATAACTCTCATAGCGAGTAAAGGCGAGTTTGTTTTCTTCTACTGCTTTTTTTACTACGCAGCCGGGTTCATGTTGATGCAAGCAATTATGGAATTTACAGCTGCCCTTCAAGGCAAATATTTCGGGGAAATAATCGCCAATTTCACTGGGCTCCATATCTACCAAGCCAAAACCTCTGATTCCAGGGGTGTCTATTATATATCCGCCAAATGGCAAGGGATGCATCTCTGCAAAGGTGGTGGTGTGTTGTCCTTGGTTATGAGCCACCGATATGGCTTTGGTTTTTAAATCGAGACTGGGGTCTAAAGCGTTTACCAAACTGCTTTTACCCACGCCACTGTGACCGCTTAATAGGGTAGTTTTGCCCGCCATTAATTCTTTAAGCGCATCTATACCAATGCTTTTTGTGGCTGAACTTTCTAAAACCGTATAGCCCGCTTGATTGTAAACAACCTTTAAAAACTCTAACTCATCTGCTTGCTCTTCTCCGTAAAGGTCAATCTTGTTAAAGACTAAAATGAAGGGAATATCATAAGCTTCGGCGCTAATGGCAAAGCGATCAATAAAGCGCAGAGTTGTTTTGGGAAAATCTAGCGTGGCAATAAGAATGGCCTGATCGATATTAGCGGCAATAATTTGGGTTTGCTTGGCTAGGTTTACCGATTTGCGAATAATGTAGTTTTTGCGCTCTAAAAGCTTGGTGATATTGCCCTGTCTTACTTCACCCTCTTGCGATTCAAACCATACGCGATCGCCTACTGCTACTGGGTTTGTGCTTTTAATTCCTTTCAGCCTAAGCTTGCCACGGATGCGACATTGGTAAATGCCATCTTCGGTACTTACCGCATACCAACTACCGGTAGATTTGATAACTATTCCTTCACCTTGCATTTTGCAAAGGTGCGCATTCCTGAGGCTTGAACAAAAGCTTTAACTTCGTCGCTCTAAAAAAATTACATGTCGATAGAGGTTAAGAATTTAACGAAGTTATACGGAGAGCAAAAAGCCTTAGATAATGTTAGCTTTTCTTTAGCGAAAGGAGAGATTGTAGGTTTCTTAGGTCCCAATGGAGCGGGGAAATCTACCATGATGAAGATTCTAACGGGTTACATTCCGCCTAGCGAGGGTGAGGCTTTTGTGGGTGAACTCGATGTGCAGGCAGAAGGAATTGAGGTGCGTAAAAAGGTGGGCTATCTGCCTGAGCACAATCCGCTTTATTTGGAAATGTATGTAAAGGAATACTTGTTTTTTATTGCGGGCCTTTACGGAACGGATAAAGCGCAAGTGCCGATTATAATTGAAAAAGTAGGTTTGGAACCCGAAAAGCATAAGAAATTGGGACAGCTTTCGAAGGGTTATCGCCAAAGAGCAGGTTTGGCAGCAGCACTTATCCATGAGCCCGAAGTTTTAATTTTAGATGAACCCACGACCGGTTTAGATGTAAATCAATTGGTTGAAATCCGTCAGTTAATTAAAGAAGCGGGCAAGAACAAAACGGTAATGTTGAGTACCCACATTATGCAAGAGGTGGAGTATTTATGCGACCGCGTTATTATTATCAATAAAGGTAAAATTGTCGCCGATCGTCCCATTGCCGATTTGCAAAACCTCAAACCTGAAGCGCAGTACCGAGTGGAGTTTGATAAAACTTTTACGAAAAGTGAGTTGCGTAAAATTACCGGTATCAGTAAAATTGAGGAAAATGGAACCAATCGCTGGTTACTGGAAGCCAAAGCCAGCGTAGATATGCGCGCGGCTATCTTTCAATTTGCCGTAGAAAACCAAGCGGCGGTTTTAGAAATGCAAAAACAGTCGCTTAGTTTAGAAGATATCTTTAAAGAGCTGACGAATTAGTCGGCTCTTATTTTTTACGCATGTAAATTTCTACAGGAACGCCATTGAAATTAAAGTGCTCACGCAATTTGTTTTCTAAGAAACGCTTGTAAGGATCCTTCACGTACTGCGGTAAATTGGCGAAAAAGGCAAAAGCAGGCGAACGCGTGGGCAACTGCGTACAGAATTTTATCTTAATTACTTTACCCTTAGTGGAGGGAGGAGGATAAGCTTCAATTATGGGAAGCATCAATTCATTCAGCTTGCTAGTAGGAATTCGCTGGCTGCGTCTTTCGTAAACCGCTACCGCTTCTTCTACCGCTTTGTAAATTCTTTGCTTGGATTGCACACTCATGAAAATAACTGGAACATCGGTAAAAGGAGCAATGCGTGACTGAATCATTTCTTTAAACTCCTTGGCGGTATTGGTCTCTTTTTCTTCAATCAGATCCCATTTGTTCACCAAGACTACAATGCCTTTGCGATTGCGCTCGGCTAAAGAGAAGATGGCTAAATCTTGCCCTTCAAAACCGCGTTCAGCATCTACAATAATCAAGCAAATGTCCGAATCCTCAATGGCACGCACGGAACGAAGTACTGAGTAAAACTCTAGGTTTTCGTGTACTTTAGATTTCTTACGGATACCTGCGGTATCCACTAAAATGAAGTCTTTACCAAATAAATTATAACGCGTATTAATCGCATCGCGGGTAGTGCCTGCTACATCGGTTACGATATTGCGATTAACACCAGTAATAGCATTTATAAAAGAAGACTTTCCCGCATTAGGTCTACCGATTACGGCAATTTTTGGAATGTCTAATTCTTCCTCTTCTTCTGCTTTAGGAAGTTTTTCAATCATCGCGTCAAGCATTTCACCTGTGCCGCTACCATTATTGGCTGAAATATTGAAAACCTCTCCTAATCCTAAGCTGTAAAATTCGGCTGATTGAGTTTGGCGCATAGCGTTATCAACCTTGTTAGCCACTACCATTAAAGGCTTTTTGGAAGGACGTAACAAGGCGGCTACTTCCTCATCCATACCCGTAATACCATCGTCGGCATCTACTAAGAAAAGGATAAGACTAGCCTCTTCGATAGCAATATTTACTTGCTTGCGAATTTCCCCTTCAAATACATCATCAGATCCCATGATATAACCACCGGTGTCGATAACTGAAAATTGGTGCCCCGCCCATTCTGCTTTGCCGTAAAGACGATCACGGGTTACCCCAGACACAGAATCTACAATGGCCGTGCGATTTTCGGTAAGTCGGTTGAATAAAGTGGATTTGCCCACATTGGGTCTTCCTACAATGGCGATGATGTTGCCCAAAACTCTAAATTTTTTGCAAAGATAGACTATTCACGCTAGCGACAATTTTATTTGTAAAGAGCTTAGTTTTTCTCATTCCCCGCCTCCAAATCGCAGTTTTCACCATCCAATTCGGTTTGCAGCGTAAAATGTTGGAAATTATACTTTTTCAAAATTTCTTGCACCGCTACTTTAGTGGTTTCAATCTGCTTAAAGCGCTCAATGTTTTTAAGTTTTAGGTGGCTGCTAAATACGTGATGTTCGCCTTCTAGTGACCAAATATGGGTGTGGTGTAAAGACTGAATATTTTCCACCGCGAGAATTTGCTGCTCAATCTTTTTTAAGTCGATATCCTGCGGCACACCTTGCAGAAAAACATAAAGAGTCTCTTTGAGTCGGCCAATTACCCCCCAAAGAATGTAAGCACTAATGAGAAGTGACAGTGCAGGGTCGAGATAATGAATATCTTGGAATTTAAGGATGATGGCTACTATTAATACCGCTACCCAGCCTAATACATCTTCCAGTAAATGCCAAGAAACTACCTTTTCGTTGAGCGATTTTCCACCACTCAGTTTCCAAGCTGCATAACCATTTACCGCAATTCCAAAAAGCGCAAATAGAATCATTCCATTGGCATCGGAATGTTGAGGTTCTAATATGCGACCTACCGCTTCGTAAATTACATAGATTGATCCGGCAATGAGAACGATACTATTAATTAAAGCTCCTAGAAGAGAGAAACGGGCATAGCCAAAAGAGAATTTAGAATTGGCTTCTTGCTTTGATTTCGCATCTAAAAACCAAGCCGTCCCCAAAGAAAGACTATCCCCTAAATCGTGCACGGCATCCGAAATTATGGCCACGCTGTTCACATAAAAGCCCCCGAAGAGTTCTAAAATGGTAAAGCCCACATTGAGTAGGAAAGCGATCTTTAGATTTTTACCAGATTTAGTATGACGGTGGTCATGTCCCATAATTCTTGTTTTTAAAGACGCATCTACCGAAAGGGAGGGAAAACTGAACTATTGAAGTTTACTCCCCAGCCATCAAATCTTCGGGAATCTCACAAATTGGTATCGGCAGCATTTTATGCTTATTGGCGCGGTTGTACTTTTCGTAGATGCGCATCACTTCTGCTTCACGTCCCTGAAAATCTTTGGGACTTTTATTCCGTTTTTCTTGTTCCATGGCCCATTCCAATTCGGGATATGTGGCTCCTAACTGGTCTTCATCGGTACGATCGTCGCCCCAAAGTCCATCGGTAGGTGGAGCTACTAAAATATCTTCAATTACGCCTAGTTCTTTGGCAAGGGCAAAAACTTCTGATTTGTAGAGATCCGCTATCGGACTTAGGTCTACACCTCCGTCGCCGTATTTGGTATAAAAGCCTACACCGAAATCTTCCACTTTATTGCCAGTCCCTACCACTAATTTTCCTTCTAGAGCGGCGAAATAATAGAGGGTAGTCATGCGTAACCGCGCGCGCGAATTTACGAGGCTCATATCCTTCGCATCCGAACCAGGAACATTGGGAAGACTGCCAATAAAATGGTCAAATACTGGGCTGAGGTCTACTTCAACACGACTAACATTGGAGAATTTTTTCTGCAAATTATCAATGTGTTGGCGGGCTCTGCTAACTTGCTTGAGGCTTTGGTAAATAGGCATCTCCACGCAAGTGGTGGGAAAGCCAGTAAGTGCAGCGAGGTAGGAGGTAAGGGCGCTATCAATGCCGCCAGAAACGCCCACAATATATCCTTTGGTACCCGATTTTTCCGTGTACGATTTCAACCAATTTACGATGTATTCGATGGTTTCTTGCTTCTTCATAGCGACCCGATTTAAAATAAGATGCCTACAGTAACAGAAATATAATCAAAGCGGTAGAGCGATTGTTCATTTAAACGGGGATCTTCATCGCTTAGTAAATTATTAGTGAGCGCACGGTGATACTGAAAACGCCCTAGCGCTTTAGTGCCACCACCGAGATCGTATTCCCAGCCTAAACCAATGCGAAATGTGGCATCAAAAAGACTTATTAAACTAGAGTTTTCAAAAAAACGTCCCGGTTCCCAACTTACCTCTTCGCCCGTTTCAAAGCCTAGGGCAAAACCCATTTCTGCAAAATAAGTATTGTAGCCAAATTGTCGCGTTCGCATTTTAATTTGAATGGGAATCTGAATGAAATTGGCACGGTAACTTGCAGTAGTATCGTTAAGATTTAAAGATCCGCCGCGACGAACAAACTCGAAACCCGATGTAAAGGAGTAGCGCTCAGTAAAATTAAACTCGGCTAAGGCGCCGAAACCAAAAGTTAAAGCCGAGCCACCGCTGGCATTTGCCTGATTGGTATTGAGGTAACTTATCTGGCTCGAGCCGATTACTCCTAATTGAAATTTGCGATCTTGCCCCGAGCTTAGACCAACCATTAGAAATACGAAAAGACCAGTGATACTTAAGCGCATGTTAAAAGTTTTAGATTTGAACAAAATTAAGACCCTTAAAAGAATGAAGGCCTATCCGAAGCTGCTTTTATTTTTTACACTGCTCCTGATGGCAACACTGCCGTTTCAATCTTGTGAGAATGAGAAGGATATCGATCTAAGCACCATAGAGGTTGAAACGGATATAAAACGCTTTGATCGGGCTTTTTTCACCATGGATACCCTCAACTTCTCGCAAAACTTAGCCGCTTTAGAGCAAGATTTTCCCCCTTTCTTTAGCGCAAAAACTGAAGAAATATTTTGGCGCAATCAACGCGAAGACGAATTGCAACTGAAGCTTTTTAAGCAGACCGAAAAACTCTTTGGCGATATGGAAAAGGAGCAGGCAGAATTGAACCGTATTTTTAAGCGCTTTTATTATTATTTCGGACAAGATAAACAGTTTCAGGTTTATAGTTATATCTCTCGCTTAGATTACGAATATCCCATAATTGTGGCGCCGCCTTATTGTTTTATTGGTTTAGATATGTACTTGGGAGAGAACAATGACTATTACGCATCTTTACCCAATTACTTGCAGTTTAAAAGGCAACCGCAGTTTTTATTAAGAGATGTCGCCTTTGCTCTTGCTGAAAATACTTTCGGCCTACAAGTAGATGAAAACAAGCTACTTGATGCGATGATATATCACGGAAAGCTCTTGTATGTTACGGATCAATTATGTCCTTTTTTACGCCAGGATGAGCTCCTAGTTTATCCCCCGAAGAAAATGGCATTTTGCGAAGAACACGAGCGCAATATGTGGATTTATTTTATTGAAAATGGCGTGCTTTTTAAAAGTGATGCTGAGCTGCAGAGACGTTTTATTGACGTGGCGCCTTTTAGCAAATTCCGCACTGATACCGATCCACAAACTCCCGGAGGAGTAGGACGTTGGTTCGGTTATAATATTGTTTCGGCCTATATGGAGGAAAATCCTGAGCTCAGTTTAAAGCAACTTTTAGAAGAGAAAGATGCAGCGAAAATTTTAAAGCTGTCTAACTATAAGCCCTAAGCATTAGTCTATCTAAGGGGAATTACCCTCGTGAAAATGTACCTTTGCCAAAAATTTAAATATGGCTATTGCACATACTTCCAACATAACATTAGAAATCTCTCTTGACGAGAATAAAGTTCCCGAAACCATAACGTGGAATGCTCCCGATAGCGGAGTGGAAAATACCAAAACTAAGGCCACAATGTTATCCGTTTGGGACGATAAAACCCAAGAAACTTTGCGCATCGATCTTTGGACCAAAGACATGCCTTTAGACCAAATGAAGAAATACATTCACCAAAATATTATGGCTTTAGCCGATACGCTCGAACGTGCAGGTGGTGAGGCAGAACTAGCTAAAGATTTAAGAGAATATAGCTTGGAACTAGGCGAGAAAATGAGCGTTTTAAAACGCGGCTAGTTTTTCGAGTTCTCTTGTTTTTTTTGCTTCTAGCGAATATCAGTGGCTGTAACTTCAGACCGAACTCAGTTTACTTTTAAGATTTTTTATAGACACTTGAGAATACAAGAATTTTTCAGCGTTGTAATCTGCAAAAGGAAAATCTAAACTGTCTCTTCATGGCAATGGGCCTTCGACCATGTTTAGGCAAGTGGTGACTAGGTCCGTGGGTTGTAAAAAATGTCAATACGACAATTTAGAAGCTGCCGTTAAACTTGCTGGTCCAATTTAGTCAAGCGGCGATGGGGCAGTTTTAAATTAGTGAAAACTGCTACGAAATTCACAGAATAGGTCAGGACAGTGCTTGGTGCAAAGAATGGCCTAAGGGGAAAAGGGCAATTAGAAATGCTCCTGCTAAATAAAAACTCAATAAATTCGAAGATTAAATAAAGCCTATTAAATTTCAGACCAAAATATTTAATCGCCTCAAATTATGGAACATACTAAAGCAATAGATTTCGTTTTACGTAAACTGCAAAATGAGTTGCCTGCAAACCTGCGTTACCATTCTATGGAGCATACTTTGGCCGTTTTACACTCTGCCGAATATTTGGCTAAAAAGGAAGGTTTATCAGAAGATGAAATAATACTGTTGCTTACGGCTGCTGCTTACCACGATAGCGGCTTTACCGTTGCCTATAAAAATCACGAAGAAATTGGCTGTGAAATAGCCGCAGAAGCCTTACCGCAATTTGGTTATACTCCCGAGCAAATTACCGCGATTAAAAGTTTAATCATGTCTACGAAAATCCCTCAAAGCCCAAGTAATAAGATCGAAAAGGTCCTTTGTGATGCGGATTTAGATTATTTAGGAGGCGATAATTATGGAGAAATATCGGATAGTCTGCGCGATGAATTAGGTCTAAATGGAATTGTACTTAGCGCGGAGGAGTGGCTTGGTATTCAGATTAAATTTTTAGAAAAGCATCATTACTGGACCGACTTCGCTCTCAAGGTATTAAAGCCGCGCAAGCAATTGGTTTTAGAGCGATTGCGAAAAGAAGCCGGCGCTTAAACCAATCACCTATTAGACTACTTTTTTTTTTGGGCGGCAACCGGGCTTTACGCTCCAAGTCCTCGCTCCAATACTCTATTTGTTCTAGCTTCCTTTGGTCGCTAGGGTTTTCTAATTATAGAGTTATTGTCGCTGTGGGCTTTCCACTGCAATCCCTGCCGCGAAATATCGTTTCAGCTGACAAGCGTAAGGCCGAATTTCATTCAAACTCAACTCGGAAAGCAGAAAAAGAAAAACCCCTCAGTAATTTGTTGTTAAATCTGCTGAGAGGCATGGATATAAAAGCTAATGTAATGTCTTCATTGCTTCTTTATATGCCCACAAAAGAGTAATTCGATTTAACTCCAATTCTTTCTTCAACATTCACAATTAACACCGGAATTTGCCATTCGTTAGTGATCAATTCCTGCGAAAATTTTTCAAATTGTGGGATAATAGTTTCTGGATAATGGGCTATTGCAAATAAGTCGGCTCCAATTTCGGCGCCGTAACTAATTACTGCTTTGTGAAAAGATTGCTTGTCGTCTAAAGTATTTACCACGTGTTTTACCCCGTCTTTGTTAAGCTGACGACCAACCTTGCTAAGGTTATTGGCTAAGCGCTTGATTAAAAAGTCATCACTTTGTGCTTTTGCCACAATATGAATTTCCGCATTAAATTTCTGTGCGATTTTGCTGGCGAAGCCAACCATCTGAATTTTCTCGTACGATAAATCAACTGGCAAAACAATGCGATTGATGCTTTCGCTTGGCCCTTTTTTCTGGGTGATAATAAAGGGAGTATTAGAACTAGTGATAACCTTTATAGCATGAGATCCTAGCAGCTTTTGCAGTCCCTTAGCTCCGTGCGTTCCCATAATTAACAGCTGAAAACCACCGTCTTCCGCTTCTTTGCCAATATCTTGAAAAATATCACCCACGCTAACCTTAGTACTGATTTTAGCAGCTTGCTCTGGCTTTAAACTACTTTTTAACTCTTCAAAAAGACTTTCAGCTTTACTTTGTTCTTTTTCGCTTTTAACAATATGTAAGACTTGAATTTCGCTTTCTGCATCAGCTTCAGAAATAGTTAAAGCATGCTCTAAAGCTATTCTAGTGATAGGGGTGAAATCGTAAGGTACGAGGTATTTCATGGGGAAAAATTGAGGACGGGAAGATAGAAATTTTTAAAAAAAAAGTAGTAGCTAGAAAGCCTAAAAAGTGGCGTTCTAGATTTTTAATTTAAAATAGAAATGCCGCGTACTAGCATTACGCGTTTCTTAAGACTATACTTCTTTATTTAGATTGAAGCTTACTATTGATTTGACCAATATAGCTAAGGATTTCGGCCTTACCCGCGCCGCTTTCCGCTGAGGTAGAAAACTGCATGGGTAGCTCAGCCCAAGTTTCTAGCATTTTGGTATTGTAAATCTTCAAGTTCTTATTAAGCTGATTGCTTTTTAACTTGTCAATCTTCGTGAAAACCATGCTAAAAGGAATGCCGCTTTCACCCAACCACTCCATAAATTCTAAATCAATTTTTTGAGGCTCATGTCTTGAGTCGATCAAAACAAAAAGGTTGATTAATGTGGGGCGCTCGAGAATGTAATCCTCAATCATTTTCTGAAACTTGCTACGGCTGGTCTTGCTAACTTTAGCGTATCCATAGCCCGGTAAATCTACTAAATACCAAGAATCGTTAATGGTAAAGTGGTTGATTAACTGGGTTTTACCAGGTTTCCCTGAGGTGTGTGCGAGGTTTTTCTTACCAACGAGTTTATTAATAAGACTGCTCTTACCCACATTACTACGTCCAATAAAGGCGTATTCGTTTTTACCATCTTGCGGACATTTAGTGATGTCCGTATTGCTCAATAAAAATTCGGCCGATGTGATTTCCATGGCGCGAAGGTAATTAACGTGTTGCGATAATAATTTATAGCCTCAGTTTTTTCATTCACGGCAATAACAATCCTCAAGGCCTTTTTAAACGGAAGAATTAATGCTCGATCCCATTAAAGCCTTAGTCTTTTAAAAAGGATTTAAACCAAATTTAAAGTCGCACTCAAGTTTAAGCTTCCCTTATTAAATTAGCAAAAAAGAAATCCATGCGCAGATCTTTACTATTCGTTTTGATAATATCCTTATTTGCCTGCTCCAAAAATGAGGCACAAGTAGTAAAGGTAAATACACAAATGCCTCCCTTGCGGTTTCGGTATTTGGCTTTAGGCGATTCGTATACCATCGGGACTGCCATTGGCCCAGAAAAAGCCTATCCCCAAATTTTTGCCGATAGCGCGCGACAGGAAGCTACTATTGATAGTCTTTTTGTGCAGGTAATTGCACAAAATGGCTGGACTACCGCTGATCTGAAAAATGGCATTAATGCGGCTCAACCTGATTCTAATTTTAACTTGGTAACTATTTTAATTGGAGTAAATAACCAATACCAACGACGTTCGATTAGCGAATACGAAAACGAGTTTAGCCAATTATTACATCGAGCCATTGCCTTCGCAGATGGCGATAGCAGTCGCGTTTTAGTGTTAAGTATACCCGATTGGGGTATTAGCCCAGCTGGAGCAGGTAACCGGGCACTTATTTCCGAACAAATCGATAATTTTAATGCGGCTCAAGAGCAAATCGCCCTCGCAGAAGGGGTGCAGTTTGTAGATATCACAACACTCAGTCGCAACGCTCTTAATGATGCCAGTCTTATTGCTTCCGATGGCTTACATTTTTCGGCGAAAATGCAGCGCCAATGGTTAGATTTGCTGTATCCCCATTTAGTAGGGAAACTAAATTTCTAGAGTATGAGAGCTGTAAAATTGATCTTTTTGCTGCTCCTAAGTTTAAAAATTCACGCTCAAAAGGCCGCAGTGCTCTCTCTTAGTGGTGATTATGGTTTTCTCTTTTTACACAGTCAAGATGTGGCTCCCATTGGGCAGTCTTATCCCCGCGCAATAAATATTGATTATTCTCAGTGGCGTATCAGTAATGCTAATTATCAAACCTGCAATTGTTATCCTCGCATTGGACTAAGCACGGGTTGGCATTATTACAATAATCAAGCGGTTTTAGGTTCGGGTTTCCCTCTCTATGGCTATCTCGAGCCCTGGTATAAATTATCCAATCGGCTCTTTTTTCATTTTCGGGGAGGTGTCGGTTTAAGCGCTTTAACGCAGCCTTTCGATGCCGAAAGCAATCCTTTAAACTTAAGTTATAGCCTACCGCTTTCAGCCTTTGTTATGGTCGGGGCAGGTTTCTCGGTTTCCCTAGATGAGCAATGGTTTTTAGGCTTACGCGCCCGCTATAACCACGTTTCCAACGGCGGTATTCGCGAACCCAATAAGGGCTTAAATTATCCCAGCTTAGCATTGCAGCTGGATTACAGTCTAGCGCCAGTTAGTTTTAATTTAAGCAAGGGGACTTCTAATTGGCGGCAACAAGAAACGCGCGCTTTCTCACTCAATTCTTTTTGGGCCGCTCAAGCAGGTGCTACGGTCGGTGATGCTTTTAATGAGCAGGATGTTACTTATTTAGTATTGGGAATTAGTGCGCATTATCATCAGCAATGGGCTAGGATATCAGGATTTACTGCGGGCTTGTCAATCGTTCAGAATTACGCTTATCAAGATCAAATTGAAAGAGTAGCTGGTCAAGAAGATAGTTGGCAAGCCGCCGCATTGCTAGGCCACGAGTTTATTTTAGGGAAATTCCGCTTCGGACAGCAAGCGGGCTTTTATTTGCACAAAGAATACGGCGCTCAGGCAGATTGGTTTCAACGCTACTATTTGCTCTATTATCCTTGGCCAAATTTCGGTCTGGGACCAGCCTTAAAAGCGCATGCACAGGTGGCTGAGTTTTTAGATTTTCGATTTAGCTATCACTTTGATTTTTAGTCTTCTTTATCTTAAATACAGAGCCTATGCTTAAACGTTTCTAATATTAAATTTTAGAAACGCTTATTTATAGTAGAACTCAGGTATTAAACTAAATCAATCACTAATTTTGCAAAAAATTAAACGATGAAAAATCTTAGTACTATACTATCCTCTTTAGCTCTAATTGGAGTGATTTACCTGCTGATTCAGAATAATAATGCTTCGAGCGCATCTGGCGAAAGCCAAACCAAAGAAATGCCAGCCAAAAGTGCAGGAGAATTACGCTTAGCTTATGTTAATACCGATAGTTTGGTTGCTAAGTATGAGTATCACCAAGATCTTAAAGTAAAACTGGAGGGCAGAGCAAAAAATATTGAAGCTGATTTAGCCAGAAAGTCAAAAGCATTTCAAGAGAATATTACCATTTTGGAGCAGCAAGCAGTCAATATGAGTCCGCAACAAATTCAACAAGCACAAGCGGAGTTGCAGCAAAAGCAGCAAGAGCTTATGATGTACCGCGATGAGCAAAGCCAAGCCTTAGCGATGGAAGAGCAGGAATTAACCCTATTGCTAAAGGAAGATATGGATGAGCTTCTCGATAGCCTGAAAGTAGAAATGGGTTATGACTTTATTTTTAGCTTCGATCCAACATCTAGTGTTTTAGCAGCCAACCCTGAGTGGGATATTACCGATATAGTAGTAGAGGGTTTAAATAAAACCTATGCCACTAAAAAAGGTGAAAAAGAATAAAATTGAAAAGCTTAAGAATAAAATTTTGGTTTCCCATTGTCGCGATTTTACTGGGTTTAGCATTAGGCTGTGCGCCAGATGACACCACGGAAGATCCGCTGGCTAATCGTGCTAAATACCTTGGTGTGTGGCAGGTTACAGAAAATACGGGTATTAACCATCCCCAGTTTTATTCGGTAAATATTAGTGCGGGAACGCAAGACGATGAGATTGTTATAGCGGGTCTTTACAATGAAACCGGCACTAACGTAGTAGCGCTCATTTCAGGCAATAGCATGACCATTCCCAATCAAAATAGTGGCGGAATTTCCTTTCAAGGATCGGGGCAAGCCAATGCTTCTTTTTCCCAAATATCTTTAAGCTTTACCGCTAATGACGGAAGCGGCCCCGATAATATCGAGGCCGTTTTAGTTCCTTAATCTATGTTTTATGGGGATTAGAACTTTACCTGTAAACCTAGGTTTCCCCCGAAATTAATCAGAGTCTCACGCGGCCAATCTTTGGCAATCATATCATTCAGCATGTATTTGGCCGAAGCACGTACAAAAACTCCCCAATTATCGCTAAACCAGTAGGTGCCACCTAGGGAAAGGCCTACTGTCCAGTTAAAGTCGCGTAAATCGTCGCTTAAGTTTAAGACAGTGTCGTCAATACTGGGGTCGCTGTAATTTATATTAGCAACATAGCTATCTAAGAAATTCATCTCCACCATGGGAATTACTTCTAGGCTAAATACGTCGGAAATACTGGTGTTGAAATTTACCTTTAGTGGAACGGAAATCATGCTAACCTCTACTTCATCGTTAGCATTGAAATAAGTGCCATCACCATCTAAGTCTAGACTAATACCTTCTACCGTATAACGACCAAATGCGCGATTTACCCCCAAACCAACATGGAAAGAAGGGGCTAATTCATAGAAAAGGTCTAGGCCGAAATTAAAAGCGAAACCACCCTTAGTTTTATTATCCTCACTAAAAGAGTTGATCAACGTACTGGCAGCGTCATTGTTAATAAGACGCATGTCAGTATAGTAGGGATTAGCATTAAGGTGCAAGCGAAATTTCGATTGAGTAACCTTGCTGTCGGTGTAATAAACAATCTCATCGTCGGGCTGCGCCCAAGCGCTAAGACTACTTACTAGTAAACTAAGGAGAATAAGTTTTTTCATGTGCTTAATTTAATAATTCTTTGGCTTTGTTAAGCGCTTTATCTAATCCTGCAGGGTAAGTACCGCCAGCCATGGCAAAAGCAGCTTGTCCACCACCGCCGCCGCGAATTTCGGAGGCAAACTCTTTTACTAAATCGCCTGCCTTCCAATCTTTTGCGGCCAAAAGTTCGTCGCCAATGGCCACGGCAATTTGCGCTTTATCATCGGCACGACTACCTACCACCGCTATTAAACGTGGATATTCAGCTTTTAATTGAAAAAGAGCGTCTTTAATTGATTTGGCATCTAATTTACTTTCTAAAATTAGGCGATCAAAACCATCAACACTTTCCAGTCCCGTGGCCCAATTCTTCTTTTCTTGGGCGGCCTGAGCAGCTTGAAAAGCTTCTACTTGCTTTTTCAGTCCTTGGTTTTCGCTTTTAAGATTGGCCAAAGCCGACACTAGGTCTTTAGGGTTTTTAAGCTCCTGCTGAACTTCGTGCAGTAAATCCACTTTAGCGCGGTAAAAATCTTGGGCTTTGGCCCCGGTAAAAGCTTCAATACGACGAATGCCTGCGGCAACGGCTCCTTCACTTACAATAGTGAAAACGCCGATTTTGCCAGTAGCTGGTACGTGAATTCCACCGCAAAGTTCAATGCTTTCGCCAAATTTGATGGCGCGCACGGTATCGCCGTATTTTTCACCAAATAGGGCCATGGCGCCCATGCTTTTGGCTTCGTCGATCGGGATTTGACGAAATTCTTCTAAACCAAAATTAGCGCGAATTCTTAGGTTTACTAAGTCTTCGATGGCATCAATTTCTTCCTTGGTTAATTTGCTAAAATGACTAAAATCAAAGCGCAGATGTTGATCATTTACCAATGACCCTTTCTGCTCTACGTGTGTGCCTAATACTTCGCGAAGGGCCTGGTGTAAGAGGTGAGTGGCCGAGTGGTTAAGACTGGTGTTTTCACGCTTTTTTGCATTTACAATCGCTTGAAAAGGTTGAGACACATCTTGCGGAAGCTTATCGCTGAAATGTATAATTAGCCCGTGCTCTTTTTTAGTATCCAGTATTTCCAGACTTTCGTTTTCGGAAACCAATTTCCCTGTATCACCAACTTGGCCACCACCTTCGGGGTAAAAAGGAGTGAGGTTTAAAACTAATTGGTATTGCTTTTTCTTTTTCGCTAAAACTTCGCGGTAGCGTGTGACGCGTACCTTAGCTTCGGTGTGATCGTAACCAACAAATTCTTCTTTATCGTCTTCTTCAATAATTACCCAGTCGCCTGTATCTACTTTACTGGAGGCTCTGGCGCGCTCTTTTTGCTGCGTCATTTCGGCGTCATATTCACGCTCGTTAAAACTGAGTCCTCTTTCCTTTAAAATTAAGCCTGTAAGATCGGGTGGAAAACCAAAGGTGTCGTACAGTTCAAAAACCAAGGCTCCAGCAATAGGCCCATCTTTATGCTCTAGGCAGATTTGATCTAAGCGGTTTAATCCTGTTTCTAAAGTGCGTAAGAATGAATTTTCTTCTTCCTGAATAACGCGACTTACTAATTCCTTTTGCTTTAAGAGTTCAGGGAATGCCTCACCCATTTGATCGGCAAGGGTGTCGATTAACTTATAAATGAAAGCTTCTTTGGCATTAAGATAAGAGAAGCCATAGCGAATCGCCCTTCTTAAAATGCGACGTATTACGTAACCAGCGCCGGTATTGGAGGTTAGTTGGCCATCTGCAATAGCGAAAGCCACAGCACGCAGGTGATCGGCAATAACGCGCAAGGCGATATCACTCTTTTCATTTTTACCGTAATCTACGCCAGTGATAGCGCTAATTTTTTTAATGATAGGTTGAAATACGTCGGTATCATAATTAGACTGCACCCCCTGCAGGGCCATGCATAAACGCTCGAAGCCCATACCCGTATCCACGTGCTGCGCAGGGAGTTTTTTAAGGCTACCATCGGCCATGCGGTTGAACTCCATAAATACCAAGTTCCACACTTCTACCACTTGGGGGTGATCTTGGTTTACTAAATCGGCGCCGCTAATTTTAGCTTTTTCGGCCTTATCGCGCAAATCGATGTGGATTTCAGAGCAAGGGCCACAAGGGCCAGTGGCGCCCATTTCCCAAAAGTTATCTTTTTTATTTCCGTTTAGAATGCGCTCTTTGGCAATCCACTTTTCCCATTCTTGGGCAGCATCGCTGTCGCGTTCTAAGCGATCTTCTTTGTCGCCTTCGAAAACCGTAACGTATAATTTATCGGGGTCGATGCCAAATACCCCGGTCAGTAACTCCCAAGCCCAGCTGATCGCGTCGGTTTTAAAATAGTCGCCGAAACTCCAGTTGCCCAGCATTTCGAACATGGTATGGTGATAAGTATCATGACCTACTTCTTCTAAATCGTTGTGCTTACCCGAAACACGCAAACATTTTTGGCTATCCGTAATACGGGGCGCTTCTGCCTGCGCGTTACCTAAAAAGGCATCTTTAAACTGATTCATACCGGCATTGGTAAACATCAGGCTAGGGTCGCCTTTTATAACTAGAGGCGCTGAAGGCACGATACTGTGGCCTTTTTCAGCAAAAAAGTTTAAGAATTGTTGACGAATGGCTTGGGCAGTCCACTTAGTATTTGTACTCATAATGAATTAAACAAAGGCTTGTTTATTACCTAAAATCTTACGCTTGATAAAGACTGCGAGCTATTGTATCTTCGAAGCCCTAAAAGTCTTTTTAACGCAGGCCAAAATTAAGGATTATGGCGAAGGTCAAGTACTATTACGACCCGAAAACACTTTCTTATCGAAAAATTGAGAAAAACGCAGCTTATCGCTTGCGTAACGGCCTGATTTACATAGCTTCTGTAATTCTAGCGGCTTTTGTGTTAATTCTGCTAGCCGATAGTTTTATTGATTCTCCCAAGGAAAAACGCCTACTTAGGGAGCTGGAAAATATGGAAATTCAGTTTTCTATTCTTAATGAAAGAATGGATCAGGTAAGCACCGTAATAAGGGATTTGCAAGAAAGAGACGATAATATTTACCGCGTAATTTTTGAGGCCGAACCATTGCCGGCATCGGTGCGTGAAGCAGGTTTTGGTGGGGCAAATCGTTATGCCAAGCTAGAAGGATTTGAAAATAGTGACTTGATAAAATCCACCTCAAAGCGCCTCGACAAACTTACGAAGGAGGTTTATGTACAAAGTAAATCTTTCGACGATATTGTAGAAATGGCCAAGGATAAGAAGAAGCTTTTAGCTAGTATTCCTGCTATTCAACCAGTGGCTAACGAAAATTTGAGACGCATGGCCTCAGGTTACGGTTGGCGTTTAGATCCTTTTACTAAAGCGCCCAAAATGCACTTCGGAATGGATTTTTCGGCCGAAATAGGTACGCCAATTTATGCTACAGGCAATGGTGAGGTAATTCGCGCCGACTCTAAATCGAGTGGTTTTGGTAATCACATTCGAATTGACCATGGTTACGGTTACATCACTATTTACGCTCACCTTAACGATTACAATGTAAGCGTGGGGCAAAAAGTGAAACGTGGCGATCTTATAGGGTTTGTGGGTAACTCTGGGCGTTCGCGCGGACCGCATTTGCATTATGAAGTGCATTTAAATGGCGAAAGACTAAATCCCGTAAACTTCTACTACGGCGAATTATCAGCAGAAGAATTCAATACCATTATCGAAATGGCCAGTCAGTCTAACCAATCATTCGACTAATGCAAGAGGAAGCAATCGACGACGAAAAACGCTATTACAGCATGGGAGAGGTTTCGGCCATGTTTGATGTTAATGCCTCTTTAATTCGCTTTTGGGAAAAGGAGTTTGATATCCTCAAGCCCAAGAAAAACAAGAAAGGGAATCGTCTTTTCACCCCGAAAGATGTGCATAATCTCAAGCTGATTCACCATTTGGTGAAAGAGCGAGGCTTTACCTTAAAAGGCGCACAGGCCAAGCTAAAAGCCAATAAAGAAGATACGGCTCAGGTAGCAGAGGTGATTAGTAAACTGAAAATGATTAAGCAGGCCCTAGCCGAGATTCGCAAGGAATTGTAAAGCTAAAAGCATTCAGCTTAAAAGGTAAAACTCAGTCCTCCGCTTAACCAAAAGCCGGGTAACTCTACGTTGGCATGATCGAAATAGCGTTGGTTGCCAATGTTCTGGGCCCGCAGATAAAACCGCACTTGCTTTAATTGATATTGGGCGCTGGCATTCAATAGTAAAACTGGCTCATAGTTTTCAGGATTACCACCACCCACTCTAATAAAACTGCCTTCGCGCTGCTGATAGCTAATGGTGTACATTAAGCTGAAACGCTCCGTTAGTTTTTGCATTAATCGCAGATTGAACTTATAGTTGAGATAGTCAAGCACATAAACCGAATAATAGGGCGGGTTTTCAATGGCATCGCTTTGGTTGTAGCTAAAGCCGAAATTGATATTATTGAGATAGAGCGACCCTAGGGAAGGCTTTATATTATAAGCGAGACTGAGCTCTCCACCTGTGAAATTGGCGCTTTGGGCATTGCTGGCTAATAAATCGCAAGTGTCGCAATCTTGGGTCCAATCAATAATATTGGTGCCAATGCGGCGGTATACTGTGGCATTGAAGTGCCAGTTTTTATTTAGTAAGCGGTAGCCAATTTCGTAGTTAAAAGATTCTTCTTGAGCTAAGTTTTCACTGCCTTGGGCGCCGCCGATATTATAATACAACTCGGTAAAACTAGGTAAACGAAAAGAACGGTTGAAACTCGCGTAAATACGCTGTTTATTAAAGCGGTAGCCAGCGTTTAAAGCGGGATAGAAACCCAATCCGAACACGTCGTTATAGTTTACCTGTAAAGCCGCGTTTATATTTACTTTTTGAAAGCTAATCAAATGCTCGGCGGCAAGCGAGATATTGTTTCTCTGGTCGCCCAAGGTAAGGCTGCCGCGTCCTTCATCGTTTAATGGTTCGCTTAATGGTTTCCCAAGATTGGTGCTACGAATTTGCTCGTAACGATAGTCAACATTTAGGTTTGTTTTCCCCCATTTACTTTCCAGCTTTACGCTACTTCTGAGTCCATAAACTTCCGAGCGATGATAGTTGTGATCGCCGTACCAGCTGGGGACGGTATCGTTTCCTCTAATAAATTGACCATTACTGTATTGGTAGTAATCTTCTCCTTCTCTAAACAGTTGAAATTCATCCCAATTACTGCGGGCATAAAGCTGACTGTTCCAAGTAGATTTACCCCAATTTTGCTCCCAGCTTAAACTGCTGTTTAGGGTACGGGTTTTTTCATATTGCTCGGGAAAACGGGTAGAGTAGAAGTTTTGCGCTCCGAAATTTTGCAGATTAAATCCACCATTAAATTTTAGGCTATTGCCGTTAATGTCCCAATTACTTTCCGCCCATAGAGTGCTGAGGTCGAAATCGGTATTTTCTTTAAATCCGCCCGAGCGATTATGGCCAGCACTAATGCGCGAATTATGCTTTTCGCCCCTCCAATCCACACTAGCCTGTGAGTTGAAACTATTGAAGCTACCACCGCCAATTTGGATTTCGGCATTGGTTTTTTCGCCCTCATTTTTCTTGGTAATGATATTAATAGCGCCACTAAAACTATTGGCACCAAAAATATAGGAAGCGCCGCCCATCAGGACTTCAATTCTTTCAATATCGTTAAGTGCAAAAGGAAGGTTCATTAAATGATGACCCGTTTGTGGGTCGCTTAAACGCACGCCATTCACTAGAACGAGCACTTGCTCGAAAGTACCGCCCCTAATGCTGAGGTCCGTTTGGGTGCCGAATATTCCTCTTTGTTGCGCATCTACACCAGTGATGAAATCCAAGAGTTCTGCCACCGAATTTACCGGCGCCTCTTTAATTTCGGTGCGATTAATAATTTGCACATTGCGATTGCTGTTAAGCAGACTTTGCTTGTAAGCTGCGGCAGAAACCACAACAGTGTCAAGGAGTTCTTGGGCATAAGTTGCAGGGGCTGCCAATACCAATAGAAGGCTAAATAGCTTTTTCATAAAACGATTTTCGGCGGCCAAAACTATAATAAAATTGAAGCATGGCCGCTGAATTAAGAAATAATATACCTTTGCCGCTTCTCACGGGGTGCTCGCATTTAATTGTGGGCTGAGATTATACCCATTACCGCTTCTTGCGGTAAGCACCTGATCCAGATAATGCTGGCGTAGGGAAAGGATGTTAAAGGCATCCAGAAGTTTAATTAATAATAATTTAGGAACATACCCCGGTTTTCCTTTCATAATTAATTTTTATGAAAAGACGACTACTAGTTCTAGCAGTATTGGGATTGAGCTCCCAGGTCACTAAAGCTCAAAGCGCCGAGGATAGCTTGCGCGTAGAACAGTTAGAGGAAGTAACCATCTCTGCCGTACGTGCGGCCAAAAATGCCCCCGTTGCGCAGGTTACAGTTAATCGCAAAGAAATCGAAAAACAATTTTTTGGTCAGGATGGGGCCTTTCTTTTAGAAAAGTTAAGTCCTTCGTTAGTCTCTTATTCTGAATCGGGTACGGGCCTCAGCAATTATGGGCAAATGCGCTTGCGCGGAATGGATCAAACCCGCATTAATATTACCTTAAATGGGGTGCCTCTTAATGATATGATCGATCAAGGGGTGTTCTTCTCCAACTTTATAGATTTCGGAAATAGTATTGAATCGGTACAAATTCAGCGCGGGGTGGGCACGAGTAGTAATGGCGTGTCATCTTATGCCGGCTCAATTAATTTTGAGTCTATTTCGCTGGCGAATGCCAAGCCTTCCGCAGAAGTACAATTTACGGGTGGCTCCTTTAATACCGTTAGGGCCAGTGCGGAAGTAAGCACGGGCTTACAAGAAAATCGAACCGCTTTTTATGCGCGTATGAGTAGAATTCAAAGTGATGGTTATCGCTATAATACCAGTACGGCCGCTAATTCACTGTTTTTCTCTGGCGCTTATTTTGGTCAGAAGCATGCCTTTAAGTTTACGGGATTTGCGGGTCAAAGCCAGAATGGGTTGGGCTACACTCCTGTTCCTTTGGCCTTGATTGAACAAGATCCGCGCACTAATTTGGTTTCGGAAAATGACATCGATAATTTCGGTCAGTACCTTTTTCAATTGCAGCATACCTATCGTATCGGCGCAAAAAGCAGCCTCGTTTCAACGGTGTATTATGGTGGAGCAGGCGGTGATTTTCCCTTCGGATATGCTACGGATTCATTGGGAGGCTTCGAGCAGATCAATTATCCGCTCTACAATACCCATACGGGTTTAATGTCTAATTACAATACAAAAGGAGGCGCAGCCGGTGACTTTACTTTTGGTTTGCACGCCTATACTTTTAGTCGCCGTAATTTAGAATACATAATTCCTAATCGCAACGCTCCCTATTACGAAGACGAGAGTACTAAAGATGAAATTGCTTTTTTTGCTAAATGGGAAAAGGCCTATAGTATCGGATCTAGCGGCAGCGAAAACCTGAAGATTTATGCTGATGTACAATTACGTCAATTAGCTTTAAATTTAGGTGCCGATCAAAACTTTTTGGGCGAAACACCGGCTATTCCGATTCGCAATTACACTTTTATAAATCCAAAACTCGGAATTAGCTACCAAGTGAATACTAAGTGGCAGTTTTACGCATCGTTTGGTCGCAGCGGCCGCGAGCCTACCCGCTTTGATGTTTTAGGGGCTACGGCGGTAAATGCTTCTAATATTGCTTTAGCAAGGGATGTTAATTCCATTCAAGCGGAGTACGTAAACGACGTAGAAGTGGGGACACGCTGGAATACTGAAAGTGTAGCCTTAGAGCTAAATCTTTTTTACATGCAGTTTGAAAACGAAATTGCGCCCATCGGCGAGTATATTCCCGAGGGCTTCGTGCAAGTTTTTCTGAACCAGCAAGCCAGTACCCGCCAAGGAATTGAGCTAAATGGTAATTGGGATTTGGGTAATACTTTTTCTCAAAGTCCCAATCGACTTAATTTAACCGGGCAAATTGGTTGGCTGCAGGCGCAGATTAGCAGCTATCAGCCAGCGGGTTCAAATGAGACATTGGAAAATATCACTCCAATTTTAAGTCCTCAGGTAAATGGTCAAGTCAAGTTTAATTATAAACCCCTCAAAAACTTTAGCTTCGGTATTGGGGCGCGTTATTTGGGCGAGCAGTTTATGGAACTTACTAATAATGAGGACTTAGTGGTGCCGTCTTCTTTGGTGCTGAATCTTAATGCCAATTGGAACTTTTACCAAAAGCATTCTTTAAGTGTTCAGGTGAATAACCTTACTAATGAACTTTATTATACTTACGGTGCGCCCGATTTTAATGGTGGTCCCGCTTATTTCGTCCAGGCCCCGCTGCATGCTTACGCTACTTTAAGACTAGTTTTTTAGAAGATTATGAAAAAGTATGTATTTGTGCTAGCGCTAATGGCATTAATTGCTTGTCAGCAGAATAAAAACGCATCTACGGAAGTGAGCAATGGCTTAAACCCAAGCACCAGCCTAGATACGATACGGCTAGCTTTAGACTGGACTCCCAATGTTTTACATGCGGGCATTTTATTAGCCGAGCAAGCCGAATGGTTTAAGGAAGAAGGCATCTACCTAAAGTGGGATACCCCCGAAATTGATAATTACACCAAAAAGCCAATTTTTCGACTTTTAGATCAAGAGGTAGATTTCGCGGTGGGTCCATCCGAGCATCTTTTTGCTTTTGCAGCAGATAGCAATGGGGTAAGAGCGCAGGCAGTTGCCACAATCTTACAAGCCGATCGCAGCGCTTTTGTGCTCAAGGCAGATGCGCAGGTAAACAGCCCCGCAGAAATTAAAGATGCGATTTACTTAGGTTATCACACCCCCTTGGAGCATGAGGTTCTTAATGGTATGATACGCAATGACGGCGGCGAACCGGCTTATCAGATACAGCAGCCCGGTAGATTGCAAGTATGGGATGTTTTTAAACAAGATTTGGGGCAGGTGGCTTGGGTGTTTTTGCACTGGGAAGCGGCTATGGCTAAGCGGGAAGGAATAGACTTAGTGAGTTTTATTCCCAATGATTACGGTGTGCCCTATGGCTACTCGTCGGTAATTATGGCGCCTACAAGCATGGATTCTACTGCAGCCGATCGCTGTCGCCGAATGCTTAAGGTTTTAGCGCGCGCTTATGCAGAAGTGGCCAGAAATCCTTCTGAATCACTTGTGAAAATACGGGCTAGTCAGGATCATGATAACTGGCATGATTCCATATTTGTACAAGTCGCTATGGAAGACATTCACTTGCATTTTATGAAGGGTAAAACTTGGGGTGTAATGCAAGAGGCCAAATGGCAAAACTACGCCACTTGGATGCGAGAGCAAGGTTTATTGGAGCTGTCGGATGAGCAGCTCCAGCAACTGTATACTAATATGTACTTACCTTAAAGCGAAAGATTTAAAAGAGGGGAGAAAAGAAAAGCGCTAGCCTTATTTAAGGACTAGCGCTTTTTGATTATTTAGAATACGACTTAATACTAACTATTAAAAGCTAATCCCCTTCTTTCTCCTGAAATTCTTGCAGTGCATCCAAAGCTCGGCGCAAGCGATCTTTCCCTTGGCCTCTAATAATAGCGAAAGGTCTCTTAAATTCTTTAATTAAGTCTAGGTGCCTTTGGTAAATCTCCAATTGAAAATCGCGGTTTTCACGCAAAGGATCATCTTCCCATTCTAAATCGGGGTAGCACACAAAGTAGATTTTCCCTTCGGTAGATTCTTTTAAACTTAAAAGGGCGGGGGGGATTTTATCGAATTTACGTTCGGCCCAAACTTGAAAGTTAATTAGATCCGTATCTAGAAAAACCAATTCCGCGTTAATGTGAAGCGCCTCTGCTTGGCGGCGACGGTGACCATCAAGGATTTTCATAAAATCTTGATAGTTGTAGTCAGGTCCGTTTTTCTCTAAGTATTCACGAGCAAATTCAGGTACCCAACGGCTGTGGGTTATTTCTGCCAGTTCAGCGCAAAGCTGCGATTTTCCGCTGCATTCAGCGCCTGTTACAACAATCTTCATTAGATCCAAGTTAGATAGCCGTTAATGGCTAAAAATGTATAAACAACAAATAAGATGGCGGTAAGTTTTAATCCGCGCTGCATGTAAAGGTAGATGGAAACCGTGTCAATCACGATCCAGTACAACCAATTTTCGGGAAATAAACTAACCATTAAAGCAGTGGCGATAATACTGAAAACCGTAGTGAAGCTATCTAGCCAAGGCAGTTCAGCATCGCTGTATTTTTTTAGGCTATAGCCTGATAGGGTACTTAGCAAAATTCCGATGGAGATTAGGGCCAAATTTAGTTCCCAACCTAGGCTCTGCAAATTGGTAAAAAGACTGATATCCCATCTGAGATAGCCGTAAAGGGCCATTAGAAGGTAAAAAATTTGTAAGATTAATTCGGCGTATATTTTTTTTACATAGCAGAGGTAGATAAAGGCTATGGCTGCAAGAAAAGCGAAAAGCCAGCACCAGATTATCTGATACGTTAGTAACACCGTATAGGCAATACTGCTAATAACCGCGAGCCACTCAATCTGCTTTAAGTATCCCCGCATTAATAAGCGGATAAGTCCATATTGGAAAGGTCATCTTTTAAAACCTTTAAAACAAAGGGGGCCTGACCTTCACTAAAAGCCTGGGTGATTTCTTTTTCTAAAGCCGAAAAAATTAGGGTGGAATCGCCGAATATTTGCGTGCTCAGCGGACTTACCGTCATTTTAATTTGCGGGTAATTTTGCAAGCTCTTAATAAAGTTATCTACTCTTTCTAAATAATTTTCTGAAAGAGGATGCATGGAGATTTCAACACTAATGTTCATTTAGAAACTATGTATTGTCGTGGCTATTTCTTTAATAATCGCGGGATTTTCTTCGGTAACATTGCCTATTACAATCACGTCGGCGCCAGCTTCGCAGATTAATTTAGCTTGGGCGACATTGCGAATTCCTCCTCCAACAATAATCGGCTTGTCCACAACCGCGCGCACTGCTTTAATAATTTCGGGGTTTACGGTTTTGTCGGCTCCGCTACCTCCGTCTAAGTAAAACTGACTTAATCCTAGCATATCACCGGCCATGGCGGTGCAAGCTGCAATTTCAGGTTTATTGTAAGGAAGGGGAGCGCTGCCACTCATATAAATAGCGGTGGTACTCTGGCCGCAGTCTACTAACATATAGCCGGTAGAAAGGGTTTCAAGATTAATTTGTTTGATATAAGGCGCAGAAATAATCTGATTACCAATTAAAAGATCAGGGTTGCGACCCGAGATTAAGCTCATGTATAAAATCGCATCTGCCTTGGGCGAAACTTGCATAATGCTACCTGGGAAAAGGATTACAGGAATGCTGCTGTGCTCTTTTACGGTTTCAATGCAAGAATCTAAGCTAGTGCCTGTAATTAGGCTTCCGCCGATAAAAATTAAATCAGCAGCGGCAGCATTGGCTTCCTGTACCAAATTAATAAGAGCCTGCTCCTCTAATTTGTCGGGATCAATTAATACGGCTAATAGCTTTTTTGAATGGGCTTTAGCTGTGGTGATTATAGGTGAAATAGCCTTCCTTGTCATGGGCTACAAACCTACTAAATTATCCTTTTATGATTTAGCTTAAATTCGGCTTTCTGTAGCTAAATCCTAAGCAAAAATCTGCTTCCGATTTTAGGAAAACGGGATGGGCAATTAATTGTTGATTTTCGCGGATTAATCCTTGACATACTTGCCTATTGCTGAGGTTGATGGGGGAGACGCGTAAGTCTTTTCTTAGATCGAGTTTCGTGTTGCCCGTTAATTTAATCAGGCTTTCTTTGGCGCACCAAAAAGCGGCTAATTGTCGCAAAGACTCTGTTTTACTTAGCGAATTTAGTTCTTGATCGCTTAAAAAGCGTTGGGCGATTTTGGGGAATTGCGGGCGGTAATTTTCTACATCGGCTCCGATATCTAAATTTCGGCTAATGGCCGCTACCGCGTAATTGTGGCAATGACTTAAAGAAACGCCTTGAAAGTTTTCGACTTGCGGTTTTCCCTCTTTAGTAAAGCTTAAGCTATCAATATCTTCTATCAGATATTTTAAAGCGGCGCGCGAGGCTAAAAATTCGGCTTGCTTTTTAGAATGTTTAATTTTTTGCCACTTTTCTTTATCTGCGGGGGATAGCTGAAGATTCTCTACCTCAATCTGATCATCAAGCTCAATTTTCCATAGAGCTATTTGCAACCATTGCCATTTATAGATTCTATGTAAAGCCATATTAATAAGTTACACTTTTTATTGACGAGATTTAGGGTATCTTTGCCGAAAATTTATAACACCTAAATTTAGATATGAGTACGAAGGTAGGAAATTACACTCCATACAAGGTTAAAGATATTTCTTTGGCAGAATGGGGCAGAAGAGAAATTGAACTGGCAGAGGCTGAAATGCCCGGTCTAATGGCTTTAAGAGAAGAGTTTGGTGCAGAGAAGCCTTTGAAAGGTTCTCGTATTGCAGGCTGCTTACACATGACCATCCAAACGGCGGTGTTAATTGAAACCTTAGTAGAATTAGGAGCTGATGTTACTTGGTCTTCTTGCAATATTTATTCTACGCAGGATCACGCTGCTGCGGCTATTGCGGCATCAGGCGTTCCAGTTTATGCTTGGAAAGGAATGAACGAAGAAGAGTTTGATTGGTGTATCGAACAAACTTTATTTTTCGGAGAAGAGCGTCAGCCTTTGAATATGATTTTAGATGATGGTGGTGATTTAACCAATATGGTTTTAGATACTTATCCAGAATTAGCCAGCGGCGTTAAAGGTTTAAGTGAAGAAACAACTACTGGTGTACATCGTTTGTACGAGCGTATGAAGGCCGGTACTTTGCCCATGCCAGCCATTAACGTTAACGATTCGGTTACTAAATCTAAATTTGATAATAAATACGGTTGTCGCGAATCTGCAGTAGATGCTATTCGCAGAGCTACCGATATTATGATGGCTGGTAAAGTGGCTGTTGTAGCAGGTTACGGTGACGTAGGTAAGGGAACTGCCGCATCTTTGCGCGGAGCAGGCTGTAGAGTAATCGTAACGGAAATCGATCCAATTTGTGCTTTGCAAGCGGCAATGGACGGTTTTGAAGTTAAGAAAATGGATAATGCCATTCCTGAAGCGGATATCATTATTACCGCTACTGGAAACAAAGACATCGTTAAAGGTCGTCACTTCGAAATTATGAAGGACAAGGCCATTGTTTGTAATATCGGTCACTTCGATAATGAAATCGATGTTTCTTGGTTAAAGACGAATCACGGTGCTAGCCACGTAGAAATTAAGCCACAAGTAGACAAGTACACTATTAATGGTAGCGATATTTTGCTTTTAGCAGAAGGGCGTTTAGTGAATCTAGGTTGCGCAACCGGTCACCCGAGCTTTGTAATGTCTAACAGCTTTACTAACCAAGTTTTAGCGCAAATCGAACTTTGGAAAAATGCTGAGAAGTATCCAAATGAAGTATTTACGCTTCCTAAACACCTCGATGAAAAAGTAGCAGAATTGCATTTAGCGAAAATTGGTGTTGAATTAGAAACTTTAAGTGAAGACCAAGCTTCTTATATTGGTGTGAAAGTAGAAGGCCCATACAAGCCCGAATACTACCGCTACTAGTAGAAATTAGCTTCCTATTATTTTAAAAAGCCTCCAGAAATGGAGGCTTTTTTATTTTTAGCTAGTCTATGTCTCTTTGTTTATGCTTGTTTAGCTAATTTTGTTGTATTATTGTTACTCAAATTAATCTGTCATGTTTTCTTCCATAAGCGTGTTTCAGCTCATTGCCATGCATACCACCGATTTGGTGTGTTTGCATGATGGAGATAATTCCATTCGCTTCGCTACGCCTAGTTCAAAAGACATCTTAGGATTTCCATCTGAGGATCTTTTAGGTAAGAAATTAACCGACTTTTTAAGCGAACAGTTTATTAACGAGATGGACTTCAATACGCTAATGCGCTTTTTTGAGCAACCCGGAACGCGTATTCGCTACCAAATAAAGCACGGCAGGGGCAAACTACGTTGGTTAGAAACCACTTATACGATTCTTGAGCCAGGTATGAATTACCGCAGCTTAAGTACCACAAGAGATATTACGGAAAGTGTACATCTTACCGACGATCTTATGCAGGCTTTGTCTAAAGAACAGGAGTTGTCTAAGTTTAAAACTAATCTCTATTCTATAGCCAGCCATGAGTTTAAAACTCCATTAGCCATTATTCAGGCGAATATTGAAATGCTAAAGGTGAAGCAAAGTCCAAAACTTCTATCACTGGGTTTAACTACCATGGAGGAAGAGGTAGATCGTTTAAACGATATGATAATGGATATGCTGGAGCTGAAGCGCTTAACCATGGGGCGAAGGAATTTTAATACCACTGCCGTAGATGTGAAGCAATTAATTACCGACCTGATGGATATCTATAAAGGGGAGGAAAATAATTATCAACTCGATCTAATTATAGATGGCGGTGAGCCTTTTGAAATACAAGCGGACTATTCGTTGATGCGTTATGTATTTACCAACCTAATCGGTAACTCTATTAAGTTCTCGAATGAGGTTGTTGATGTGAAAGTGCGTTTGCGTTATCAGGAAGATTCCCTTGAAATATTGGTACAGGATAAGGGTATTGGTATTCCCGAAGAAGATCAAACACGGATCTTTCAGTCTTTTTATCGCGGATCTAACGTGGGTAATATTTCGGGTACCGGCGTAGGCCTATCCATCGTTTCAGAATTTGTTAATCTCCATAAAGGAAAAATAAAACTTCAAAGTGAAGTGGGGCAAGGAAGCACCTTCACCATAACTCTCCCTAAATCTTAAATTATGCAAAAGAAACTATTAATTGTAGAAGACAACGAGAAGCTCTTGAATTCTATGACCGCTCTTTTTGAGGATTATTTTGTGGTTTACGAAGCCACGAATGGCTTGGAAGGTTTGGAGAAGTGCAGGCTAAATTTACCCGATATTATCATTAGTGATATTATGATGCCGAAGATGAATGGTTATGAGCTTACGGAAGGCGTGAAGTCAAATGATCGCACCATGCATATCCCTATCATTTTACTCACCGCATTAGGGGAGGATGAGCGTCGTATTGATGGCTATAAGTTTGGAGCTGACGACTATATTGTGAAGCCCTTTAAATTCGATATCCTTTTAGCACGCGTAAATAACTTGTTGAAAACCCGGGAGCAATTGCAGCGCATTTACGATATCTCGGCGCCTATCAATCACGACTTTGGCGTGAAAGACCCCGTGCTTTCACACATGGAGGCTTTGTTGGTCAATCACTTTCGCTTTCGTAAATTTAGCATTCCTGAAATTGCCGAGCTTATGAATCTTTCTACGCCTAAATTAGAACGTGAAGTAAAGCGTTTAACGGGCATGACACCTATTCAATACATCAACGATTTTCGCTTAAGTAAAGCGAAAAATATGTTGCAAACCGAAGAGGTCAGCATCTTTGAAGTATCGCATGTATTGGGCTTTCGTAGCTTAAGTTACTTTGGAAAGGCTTATAAAGATAAGTTTGGTATTTCGCCCTCTAAAACGAAGCAAATATGATAGATGAGGAATTGAATATAATGATCATTGATAATGATCAAGTAAACAGCTTTGTCCTTAAGAACATTATTACTCGTAATTATTCTGGTGCTAAGGTTTCACTTTTTCCCGATGGGGCTGAGGGCATAGAGGAATTACAGAGGTTAGAGACCGCAGAGGAAGATTTCCCGGCGGTAATACTCCTCGATATTTACATGCCTGTAATGGATGGTTTTGAGTTTTTAGCGGAGTATATGGAACGGTTTGCCTATAAGGAAACCATCATTTTTGCCATGAGTAATTCCTTAATCAAAGAAGATCAACAAAGAGCGAACGAATTTGATGTAGTGAAAGGATTTATTACCAAGCCACTCATCTATAACAATATTGAGTTTATCGTAGAAACCTACATTCAAGAAAGGGAAAAGCGTTATTTATAAATTAGGGGATTATTCAAATACAATTTTAGTTCGGTATTGAAATCCTTTATTAGTATTAAGCTCTAAATAGTAGATGCCCGTCTGTGGCTTTATTATTTGGAGCTTTTTTTGGTTTTCACGCATCTGCCCGCGAGCGATTTCTTGACCATTAATGTTATAAACTTTATAGTTATTAAAGTCTACTGACGCATCTATAGTAATGAAACCAGTGCGGTTGGGATTCGGGAAAATGGAAATTTTGGGGAGTTGAATTGATTCTTCTTCCAATGCGATTGGGACAGTTGCCCAGGGGAGGTAAATTTTAAAAAGCGCGCCCCCATTCGATGTTACAAATAAGGCAGAATCGCCAATACCCGCAGCATCGTTTAATGAAAGGCTCTGTAGGTTTAAAGTGCTTATGCTATTTCCTCCATCGAGACTATAAGTTATGGTGCCTTCTGAGCCGAGATTGAAGAAGATAGAGTCATTAAAAATATAATCGAGGCGTTTGTTGAAAAGAGGGCCTCCGAAGAGTTGCCAGTCGTAATAATTGTTAGACGTATACATGCCTGAGTCCGAGCTGAGATAAAAAGAGCTATCAATTCTCTTAAAATTGTAAAATTTTGTTCCCGTAAAAGGTGAGTCGAAATTAGCGCCCCCGTCATTGGTGCGATATAATCGATTGTCTATCAGAACCGAACCGGTATCACAATCTTTGAAGCCAATACCATTCGGAAACTTTAGATATTCTCCATTATTGCCATTGGAGTTAATACTTTGTAGAAGACTGTTTGTGCCGTCGTTTAGAATTATTTTTGCTTCAACGCGAGGGTCGAGGTAGCGCAAGTATAGTTCGATAAAGCAGCTGGTATCTGCGGCGCGGTTATAGTCTCTTAGGCTAAATTCGATGGGAATTCCAGATGCGTTACTCACGTGTTCTTGCCAGCTTAGGCCATCATCAGTGGTCTCATAAAAACTATAGTTTTCAAAAGCGATACCTAAGCCATATTCCATTTGGTTGAATGGGTTAAAGCTGTTATTGTGAGGTGTTCCAGTGGCCAGGCCCTTGCTGTCGAGATAGTTTTTTTCGGTATAAAAGATGCTGTCTATGGAAGTGTTGGCTATTTGAGGAATGAACCCTTCACTATCTCCCCAAATCACTTTTTGATTATTAAGGGGGCGGAAAAAAGCAATATTTCCTAAGGAAAATGGGTGGAAGGGTTTATAGCTATTGTACCACATACGGCCATCGGAATACTCAAAAGAGCCAGCGTTATATACTTTACTCCGATTAATCCACTGCATAGTTGTGTCGGCAAAAAGGAAAACATAGGAAAGATTGTCTTCACGTATAAATTGATCACCAGGGGTGTAAATGTTTATGAAAGGCCGGTTAAGTGTAGATATGTCATTTACTTCAAAAGTAGTGTCTAGGTCAAGCTCATAACGGTAAAGCTGCAGATCTACTTCAAAAAGATAACGCAGGCTATCTACTTGGTGATAATATAAAGGCAGGTTTTTACCAGGATAGCGTTGGGTCCATTTTACTCGTGGAATTAAAGTGTCTTGGTAAAGGTGAAAAACAGTACTGTCAGATTCTCGAATTAAGGTTCGATAGTCTTCGTCACCGAGCGCATATTTATATGGGACATTATCGCTTTGCCAAGTTGTACCGGAATCACGGGAGGTAAATATTTGCCCTTGTATGTTATGGAAAATCCAAAAATCGGGTTTGAGAAACCAAAAGTTTAAAAAGTCCTGACTTTTTATCAAGGTCCAATTAACACCACCATCGCGAGTAATATACTCCCCTTTGGTGAAGATACGATTAGAAAGAACTTCCATACGTGCGCCGGTAACAAGGCTATCTGTGAAAATTAAATTATATCCGAAATTTTGGAGAGTAGAGTCATTGAAAAGTGGGAACCTATAAATATAGGGCCCATTTACATTGATAATCGCAGACTGATCGGGAAAAACGTGAATATCGGTGGGATAATAGGGTAAGCCTTTGGGCGCTAATTGCTCGTAGCGCAGAACAGTTTGTGCTGCAGCGACAAAGCAAAAAAGCGAAAAAAGAATAAAGTAGAGTCTTTTCAACATGCAGAGTAGATTAATGAGAAAGGTAAAAAAATTACTTGGATTGGTGGTTTTAGAAAAGTAGGAGTGGCGAAGGACCAAATGATAAAAGTAAAGTCCCCAAAAGTACGGTTTCAAAATATTGACAAATTGGTTTTGGTTGTGAATTCCTCAAGAAATTTCACCCCTCTAAAAGAGTTCCTTTTCTTGTTTAATTTAAGGCTCCAAACCGCCAAGGCATATTGGTCAGGGTGTACCACTATAGTTCCTCCGCTCAAGCCACTCTTGCCTGGGAGGCCTACGGTAAAGGCAAACTCTCCCGATCCGCCAAACAAGGCACAGGTTTGCAGGGCATCTATTCTTTTTGACTGACTTTCACTCACAAGGGACTGGTGGTTTTGGACGCTTCTACCATCATTTGCTAGAAATAGGAACATTTCTGAAAGCTCTTTGCAACTCATTGGTAGTGAGCAAAGGTGGAAATAGAAGTCAAGCACATCACGCGGTTTATTCTTTATGTTTCCGTAGGATTTTATGAAATTACAAACGGCTTTATTTCTTTAACCTACCGCTTTTTCTGAAGCAGCAACCTTAGCAGAGTGGTCCACGGTAGTGTGGTTAGATATACTTCTAACAAACTCTAAAAACTTTTCTTTAGGTTTTTTTTAAATTACTCAGAAGGATATCGGTAATCACGAATGCCCCACCGTTTAGAAATGGATTACGAGGTATTCAGTTATCTGCGTCCAGTTGTACTAGGGAATTAAATGGGGTTCCAGAAAGTTCTTCGCCTACTCTTTCCCATACCTTATTGCCAATTATATATAGGCCAAGCTGAATGATAGCACCTTGGCCATACTCTGAATTGAGGATTTGTCATAACAATCTCCCACGCCAAAATTGACTTGATCAACCGTGGAGATGTGTACTCCAAAATTACCTCATTGTACATTGGCTAATTCAGGAATTTAAGATGCATTTTCACCCTTGTCTTCAAAGTTTCATTTTCGGAAGGCCTCGTCTGTAAATGAAAAATACCCGAAGCTGATGCTTCGATACTTTTCTTAGTAGCGGGGGCAGGACTCGAACCTACGTCCGCCTTTGGCGGATAAGGGCCCAACGCGTAAAATGTGAAGTGGAATTTTACAATATTGGTGGTGTACTTCTCTTTGCCTGTAAATGAAAAAAGTCCCGAAGCTGATGCTTCGAGACTTTTTCTTAGTAGCGGGGGCAGGACTCGAACCTACGACCTTTGGGTTATGAGCCCAACGAGCTACCAACTGCTCCACCCCGCGATGTGGGCGGCAAATATATAAGCATTTCTTAAAGTGCACAAGCTTTTATAGTTTTTCTTGTATTTTCACAACATGAAAGGAAAAATCTGCCTCCAAATCCTTTTTATTTGCCTCGTTTATTGCTTCTTATCCTTTGATATTCAAGCACAAAGACTAAAGGCTGAGTATTGGGAAAAGAACTGGGAAAGCTTCCCGCGACCGGTTTATAATTACGGAATTTCCCACTTTACCGCGGTGAAAAGAGTGGTGAGCCGCAAATATTTTTCTTCCAACAGCGGATTTAGCGGCGAACTCTATCAAAAATACTATCAATTTCAATACCCTACCGCAGAATCTATCGCGCACAATCGAAGGATAAAAATTAGAATTCCACCGCATGAACGACTTTTGGATATTGATTACCGCATTTGGAAAAATAACTTGCTTATTTACGAAGCGAGATCTAGCAGTATCAATTCGCAAATCCCAGCGCATCTAATCAATGCTTCCCTACACAGCGATAGCTTTTATTTGGATCTTGATTTTTTAGAACCCGAATGTACCGTCGAGTTAATTATTTCCTGCAACGGGGTGCCCTTGCCTTATCAGCTGTTTTTTAGTGATGATATGCCCATTGAAGAATCTTGGCAAGAGCTAATTATCATTTCGGAAAGTCCTTTGCGCTATAAGGCCTCATCTGCCGTAGAGCAACAGGAAAAGCGGGAATGGGATAATCTTATTTATTCTTTTAAGGTAGATAGTGTGCCAGCGGATGGCGTGATGCAGGGTATCGATACGCGTGCTATTTCGCAGCCTTTTGTTTTGGTAGATTGGCAAGATCAGATTTATTATTACGATCGTGAGGAAACCGATAATTGGCCCGATCTGCTGAGTCATATTTTTTACGAGGGTGTCGTGCGTGATTACAGTGTGTATCGCAACTCCTTGAGCCAACAGTTCGGTTGGCAACAGTTTTATGGTCCCTGGCAGCAACCTCTGCGCTATTACCGCGATCGCAATGAGCAAATAATCAGCAATGAAGTTAACGCGCAAGGCAATTGGCGTTTAAGTCGCGAATATGCCGATCGTTGGTTGCAGTTAGAAAATTTAGTAACTAAAGTTAAAAGCGATAGTTCCTACACTTTTTTGTACGCTTTACAGCAGATGCATTCCTTACAGGAAAAAGCAATTCGGGATCACCTTCAGTCCATACCCGAAGAGCCGAAGGTTTTTACCGAATACGGTTTAATTTATTCCTTTTATCAAGAGCTTTTCAAACATTTTGAAATTCCCTATCGACTTGCTTTGGTTAAATCTGCTGCTAGTGGTGCGCTACAAAGCGATTATATTTCTCCTTGGCAGTTTCAGGCCCGCGCCTTGGCTTACCAAACGCCAGGTAATCCGAGTTGGCAATACATTTTTGCAGGCCCTATTTTAGGCGACTTTGCACAATTGAATGAAATTCCCAGCCCTTTGAGCGAGGGGCAAGTACTGCTTTTTAATCCGCAAGACAGTTTTTCTACTTCCATCGATACCTTAAATTTTGGTCGGGAGGCAGACCCTAATTTCATTCGCAACACGGAAATTAACTTTAATGAGTCTTTTAGCTTTTACCGTGTTCAAAACGAAATAATTTGGAATGGCGTTTTCCGCTCTAAGCTTTTGCAAGATTATCTCTTGGCGGATTCTCTCGACAATTTACTGGTTGATGTCCATAATCAACTTCCAGCCCGACATTGGGAAGGCGATAGCATCACCAAGTTGAAGAATTATCGCAGTGTCCTAAAAACCGATTCGATAACTTTTACGATTCCCATTCATGAAATCCTTGCTTCTGCTGATGCATCTCCCTTAAGGGTGACCTGCTTGCCTTATTTGGTAAAGGCCCAGTGGAATTGCGGTTTTAAAGGTTTGCCTGAAGGATATCGTTACCAAATTAAAGCACCCGGAGGAGTCGAAAATGAAGATTTTACGCTTTCGCTAGATGCGCAGGAATTGGGCCCTGGGCATTTAAAACTTGGCGTGTCGGTAGAAATCCGCAGACTCTGCTATGATTCTGATTCACTTAATAGATATTTGCAAATCCTTAGCAGCCTAAACGAAGGAGTAAAAATTACAATTTGGAAGAAATAAATAATCACCGCGCCGGATATGTTACCATTATCGGTAATCCTAATGTGGGTAAGTCAACCTTACTTAACGCTTTATTGGGAGAGCAACTGTCTATAATTACGCCCAAGGCGCAGACAACGCGTCACCGAATTTTGGGAATGCTAAACGGTGATGATTATCAAATTGTATTTTCCGATACGCCAGGGATTATAAAGCCTGCCTATGCCATGCAAGAAGGCATGATGGATTTCGTGAGAGCCAGCTTCGAAGACGCTGATGTGTTTTTGTATTTGGTAGAGCCCGGTATTCGTTCCTTAAAAGACGATGAGCTTTTTGAGAAATTAAAGAGAGTGGAAATGCCACTTTTTATTATCGTAAACAAAATTGATAAGATAGATCAAGATCAATTAGAGAAGGAAGTTAATTATTGGCATGAGCAATTCCCAAATGCGGCTATTTTGCCTTTATCGGCTTTGAAAAAAGTAAATGTGGATATGCTTAAGGAGCGACTTTCTTCGATGCTGCCGCTTAACCCGCCCTTTTTTGATAAGGAAGATTTAAGCGATAAAAGCGAGCGTTTCTTTGTAGAAGAAATGGTGCGCGAGCAAATCCTCCTTAACTATAGCAAGGAAATTCCTTACGCAGTAGAAGTAGAGGTGGAGGAATTTAAAGAAGAGGAAACCATTATTCGTATTCGCGCCAATATTTACACCGAACGCAATACCCAAAAGGGAATTATTGTGGGTGCGCAAGGCAGTATGATTAAGAAAACGGGCACGGGTGCGCGCAAGCGAATGGAGATCTTTTTTAAGAAAAAAGTTTTTCTTGATCTTTTTGTAAAGGTGCGTAAAAACTGGCGCTCTAATGATGCCGATTTAAAGCGTTTTGGATATAAGCGCTAGTTAATCACAATTACAACCCCAGGTGCTTTCAATATTTATTTGCGGAGCGCATTCAAAAAGCCATTCTAAATCGCGGGTGCCTAGAAAGTTCCGTCGTAAGTCGATTTCCTTGAGTTGGGGATGCTGACAAATGCTGGGGTCAATTTCCTGGATATCGCAATCCCATAAGTCTAAATAATTCAGCTGTGAGAAGGCATCTGCTGTAAGCGTTAACTGCGTAATGGGGTTTTGGGCTAAAAGCAGTCGTTCCAAGGCGGGCGCATCTGCCAGCGAGCGCGGTAAACCAGTAAATTTATTTTCTTGCAGGTTTAGTTCCTTTAAAAAGGGAAGAGCGCTTAGGTAAGATGGGATTTCACTAAGATTATTATCGCTTAGGTCGAGTTCCTTTAGCTGGAGGCAAAGCGCGAGTTCTGCGGGTAAACTATCTAAATTACAGTCACTTAAATCTACTTTTTGCAGTTCCGCTTTCGCGGGATGCGTTAAAAAGCGATCCAGTTTTTTTTGCCCAAGTAATGCAGTACTAAAGAGCGCTAAAATAAGTACGAGCTTCTTGCTCATCTTTTTGCAGTTGTAGTTTTAAAGCTTCGAGGCCATCAAATTTCATTTCCTCGCGCAGCCTTTTATAAAAACGCAAGTTGAGGTTTTGTCCGTATAAATTGCCATTAAAGTCTAAGAGGTGTACTTCGATTGTTTGGAACTTCCCACCGAAGGTAGGGCGCATTCCAATATTACAGATACCCCATTTGGGCGCATTGTTATTGTGAGGGAATTCAATACTAACGGCATAAACTCCATTAGCGGGAATTATTTTATAGGAATCTTCCAGCTGAATATTGGCCGTAGGGTAACCGAGGGTGTGACCTATTCTTTCGCCGCTAACCACCTGGCCGAAAAGCGGGAATTTATACTGGAGATATTGATTGGCCACTTCAATGGTGCCAGAACTTATGGCCTCACGTATTTTGGTGCTGCTTACGGTAATGTCTTCAACGTCTTGGGCGGAAATTTCTTCCACATCAAATCCGTATACCGGACCGTATTCTTTTAAGTGTTCAAAGCTGCCTTCGCGGTTACGGCCGAAATGATGATCGTAACCAATTACTAATTTTTTAGCGCCAATTTGGTTGACTAAAATGGATCGTACAAAATCGAGGGAACTGGTGCGACTAAACTCTAAAGAGAAGGGATGAATAATTAAATGATCGAGGCCAGTAGATTTTAAAAGTTCAATTTTCTCTTTTTGTGAATTAAGCAGTTTTAATTCGAGGTCGGGTTGTAAAACCATCCTTGGATGCGGAAAGAAAGTAAGTAAAACACTTTCTCCCCCATGTTTTCGGGCTACGGCATTAAGTTGAGAGAGAATTTTCCGGTGACCAATATGAACTCCATCAAAGGTGCCAGTGGTTACTACTGCATTGGTAAGAGGCTGAAAATCACTAAGAGAGTAATAAACCTTCAAATTTTTAAACTTTATAGGGTGTCACAAAGGGCCAATAAAACCCATTGTTAGTTAAGTGTTCAAAATTATAGAAATTAAAATTTCCAATGCCTTCTGAAAATTAATATAAAATGGACTAATTTTGCACGCGAAATAAGCAAGGCCAATTAAGCCCTTAAAATTGTAACACATGTCTCAAGTTGTTGGAAAAATTGCTCAGATTATTGGACCGGTAGTGGATGTTCACTTCGATACCACAAACAATGAGCTTCCTAAAATTTATGATGCCCTAGAAGTAGTTCGTCCCGACGGTACCCGTGTGGTGATGGAAACACAACAGCACGTTGGTGATGATACCGTTCGTGCCATTTCCATGGATTCTACTGATGGATTGCAGCGCGGTCAAGCCGTTACGGCTACTGGTAGCCCAATTAAAATGCCTACGGGTGAAGGAATTCGCGGTAGACTTTTTAATGTAATTGGTGAGTCGATTGACGGTATGGCTAATTTGCCTACTGAAAACGGAATGCCAATTCACCGTGAAGCGCCAAAGTTCGAAGACTTATCTACGGCAACTGAGATATTATTTACAGGTATTAAGGTAATCGACCTTATTGAGCCTTATGCTAAAGGTGGTAAGATTGGTTTATTTGGTGGTGCTGGTGTAGGTAAAACTGTACTTATCCAAGAATTAATTAATAACATCGCCAAAGGTCACGGTGGTTTATCCGTGTTTGCTGGTGTAGGTGAGCGTACCCGCGAGGGTAATGACTTATTGCGTGAGATGTTGGAGTCTGGTATTATTAAATACGGCGACGAATTCATGCATTCTATGGAAGAAGGTGGTTGGGACCTTTCTAAGGTAAACCCAGAATCTTTAAAAGAATCTAAAGCTTCTTTCGTATTCGGACAAATGAACGAGCCTCCTGGTGCCCGTGCCCGTGTAGCTTTATCAGGTCTTACTTTAGCGGAGTATTACCGCGACGGTGAAGGCGATAGTGCTGGTCTCGATATCTTATTCTTCGTTGATAATATCTTCCGTTTTACCCAAGCAGGTTCAGAAGTATCGGCTCTTTTAGGTCGTATGCCATCTGCGGTAGGTTATCAGCCAACTCTAGCAACAGAGATGGGTGCGATGCAGGAGCGTATTACTTCAACTAAAAACGGATCTATTACTTCGGTCCAAGCGGTTTATGTACCTGCGGATGACCTTACAGATCCAGCGCCAGCTACAACATTTGCCCACTTAGATGCCACCACGGTATTGAGTCGTAAATTAGCTTCTTTAGGTATTTACCCAGCGGTAGATCCACTAGATTCTACTTCTAGAATCTTGGCGCCAGAAATTATTGGTGACGAGCATTACGACTGTGCACAGGATGTGAAAATGATTTTACAGCGCTACAAAGAGCTTCAAGATATTATCGCCATCTTAGGTATGGATGAATTATCGGAAGAAGATAAATTGGTAGTTTCTCGCGCTCGTCGTGTACAACGTTTCTTATCTCAGCCCTTCCATGTGGCCGAGCAGTTTACCGGTATCCCTGGGGTATTTGTAAGCATCGAAGACACGATCAAAGGTTTCAATATGATTATGGACGGTGAAATGGATCAATATCCAGAAGCGGCCTTTAACTTGAAAGGAACCATTGAAGAGGTACGCGAAGCAGGTGAGAAAATGCTTGCCGAAGCTTAAAACTAATAATTAGCTGATTTAAAGAAAGAAGATGGTACTAGAAATTATCACCCCCGAAGCCAAGATTTTTCACGGTGACGCCGACGCAGTTCAGTTGCCCGGAAAGGAAGGCCTCTTTCAAATCTTGAATGGTCACGCTCCTATTATTAGTACCTTAAAAGAAGGGGAAGTGAAAATTAATATTCCTACTTCGGCTAAAACTATAGAAGGACTGAATGGCGCAATTGTAGCCGATAAGTCCAACGATAGAGTATTGAGACTAAGCGTTAGTGGCGGGGTAGTGGAAGTGCAAAACAACCACGTTATTCTCCTTGCAGACTAATTTTTGTATACAGATTTTTAAAAACCGCATTTCGATGCGGTTTTTTTTTGCTTTGAAGTCACCTAAGAATTTAGGTTTTCGTTTCAATTTTTGCCTTCCTAACCGAAATGTGCGGATATGAGTACAAGAACGCCATTTATTAACCTGAGTTCGACCTAAAATTATAGCCTCAGATTTTCAATAAAAGGAAAAGACTAGTCTGGATCGTGCAGCTGTAGCGGGCTACAGCAAATGAGCTAGATGCAGGATTTTCGCTTTTATTGGGAAAAACTTGTAAGCCTCTTCTAAAAAGGAGTTTTTGGCGCCTTAGCCCTTCGCAATACCCCGCTATTGCTTCACTGCTTCGGCTTTGAACCCACTATTCATAAGAGATCTGAGGCCTAATTTTACGCCGAACTCAGGTTATTAAAAAATAAATACTGTTTTTTAATAGAGGCCACACAACTCGCGTTTCGGATGACTGAATTTCTCTCTCCTTATCAAGTTTCCTTTCTCACTGAATTTTCCTCCTTCGCCTCCGAGAATTTTAGGAAGGGTGTTTTACGATTTTCATTCGGAGGCAGAATCATCTATAAATGTGCTTAATGATTTGACTAACAACTACTTAATGCTAATTACTAATCAATTACGAACGCGAATTACCACGCCATCAAAAGTGCAACGATATTCCATCAAACTAGTAACCGCGTCGGTGGAAGGGGATCCATCGAAGAGAAGATATTTTTCACCACCACAAGCACATTCGGCAAATGTATTATCGTCGCTAATTTCCAAAACCGAACAATCTTGTGCATAATGCGTTGGACAAGCGCGGTCAAAAGCGCCGAAGTCGTTTTGGTCATTATTATTAAAACGACGGTAGATTAGTAATCCGCGGTAACCACCACTATGGGTGATAGCACCGCCAATATTTAAAAGGTCGAGACTAGAGGGGTTGTTAAGGTATATGTATTCATCAAAAGACACGATAGGAAAATCCCGGTTGCTATTTTCTTTACATCCCGAGGCAACCAAAAACAAGGATAGAGTCCATAAGAGTAATAAGTGTCTTTTCATAGCTGCAAAATTGCTTAATTAGACTTAAAACTGCGCTTTTCATGAAAAATTTTAGGCAGAATTAAGCAAATCTTAAATTTATGTTAACACTTAGAGGTTCATTATCAATATTTTATTAATAAACCTAAGATTTCTAGTAATTTAGGCATTGCTGCCTAGGGCTATTTTATGTTATATTTACGGCCTTTTAAAATTCAGGAGAGATCTTAATAACCGAATAATTAGTATGGGAAAGAAACTACTCTTACTGCTTTTCACCACTTTAGCTTCAGTTGCGATTGCGCAACAGCGCCCCGGGTCACTACGCGGGACCGTAATTGATAAGGGAACAGGTGAAACAGTACCTTTTGCAAACGTTGTAGTTAAAGATGCGTCAGGCTCTATTTTAACCGGTGGAACCACCGATTTCGACGGAAAGTACAATATCAACCCAATTAGCCCAGGGTCTTATTTAGTGGAAGCTTCTTTCACAGGATTGGCCACAGTTAAAGTTCAAGGCGTTGTTATTTCACCAAGCTCAATCACCATTCAGGATTTCAAACTGAGTGAAGAAAGTGAAATGTTAACTGAGGTGGTAATTAAATACGAGGCACCTCTTATTGACAAAACTAAAACTTCGAAGGTGACCACCGCCGAAGATATTTCCAATATGGCGGTGCGTGATATTACTTCCGTTGCGGGTCAGGCTGCGGGTGTTACTCAAGATGCCAATGGTAATGTTAACATTCGTGGTTCTCGTGGCGAGGGTACAGTCTATTTTATTGATGGGGTGAAAATGCGTGGTAGCGTAAACATTCCACAAGCGGCAATCGCACAAACTGAAGTTATTACCGGTGGCTTACCCGCCCAATACGGTGATGCAATCGGTGGTGTAATTAATACGACTACTAAAGGACCTTCTGGTGAATGGTTTGGAAGTGCGGAAGTTTTAACTTCTTTACCTTTTAAATATATAACTCGTAGTGATGGTAGTCCAATTTTGGATGGTCAGAACTCTAACCTTGCAGCCTTCACTTTAGGAGGACCTATCTATAAAAATGATAAGGGACAATCGATTGTTGGTTTCTTATTTAGCTCAGAGTTTTTATACACCGAGGAGCCAAGACCAGTGCCAGCGGGCATTCCTTATATTAAGTTAGACGAAAATGTTTTAGCTTCCATCCAGGAAACACCCATTTTGGTAGATCCTAATGGAGCTGCAATTAATCTTGCCTCTGAGTATGTTACGGAAGATGATCTAACTAACATCTGGCAAAGACCAAATTCGTATACAAATGATATACGTTTAACCGGTAACGTTCAGATTAAAACTTCACGTAACACTAACTTAACCGTTGGTGGTCGATTGGTTTACTCCAACGATCGTGCTGCCAGTTATGGTAGTCATATTTTTAACTTTGAAAACAATATGAAAACGGTAGCTTCCGACTGGCAATCTTACGTTCGTTTCCAACAAACTTTTGACAACGATACTTCAGCTAACGCTCTGATTAAAAATGCATACTATACTATTCAAGTAGATTATACTCGTACTTTTAGAGAGACTTCAGATGCAGTGCATGGGAAGAACTTCTTCAATTACGGCTACACTGGTAAGTATGATGTAGCTACTCGTCCGGCTTATGTGCCAGGAACAGACACTACTTTAGGCTTAGATGGCTTTTTATATGTAGGTGATTTTGATATTGGCGTAGACTATACCGAAGGTGGAGTTAACCCTAACCGTGATAACTATATTTCCGAGTTCTTCAATATCGCTGCTTCTAATCCAGGTATAAACGCACGAACACTAGATGAGATTTTAGGTTACGGAATGCCTATTAATGGTTTCAACCCACGTAGCGTATTTGGTTTATGGACTAATACTGGCACCCAACAAGGTGGTTATAATGTTAGTCGTAACAGTCAGTTTAGGGTAACAGCGTCTACTACCTTTGATATCGGTGATCACTCATTAATTGCTGGTTTCGAATACGAGCAGCGTATTGACCGTGCATACGGTTTAGCGGCGCAAGGACTTTGGACTAGAATGCGTTTGTTGCAAAACCAACCTAACTCTCAGTTAGATTTGTCCAATCCAATTCCAATTTATGATGCTTTTGGTAACTTCCAAGATACCATCAATTATAATTATGCCTATAATACTCAGGATGCGAGTCAATTCTCAGAAAGAATTAGAAGCGCTTTAGGTTTAGATCCTTATGGAGTGGATCAAATCAATATTGACAACCTAGATCCTTCAATGTTCTCTTTGGACATGTTCTCTGCTGATGAATTAGTTAACCCGAACGGTGCGGCTAGTGTCACTTATTATGGTTATGATTATACTGGAGAAATTAGCACTGACAATGCTTCTGTCTCAGACTTTTTCCAAGCACGTGATGATCAAGGTAGATACTTGCGCCCTGTATCTGCATTCCAGCCAATATACATTGCTGGTTATGTTCAGGATCAGTTTGCCTTCCGTGATCTTACATTTAACGTTGGAGTTAGGGTTGACCGTTTTGACCTAAATCAAAGTGTTCTTAGAGATCCTTATATCTTGTATCCATATTATACTGTTGGTGATCTATCTGGATCCCCCCTTTCGGAAGATGCAGTATCCAATATTCCTGCGGGAATTGGACAAGATTATGCGGTATATGTAAGTAGTTTCGATTATGGTAGTGCGTCAATTGTAGGTTACCGTAGTGGTGATCAATTTTATAACGACGCAGGGGAGCCAATTACCGATCCAGGTATTCTTTCCGATGCTGCAGGCGGTGGTATTAAGCCATTCTTAGTAACTCCTCCTGGAAGTGAAACTAGCGTTGGTAGCGATATTCCTGCGGAATCATTTGTTGATTACGAACCACAGACTGTTGTAATGCCTCGTATTGCATTTAACTTCCCTATTACCGATGAGGCAATTTTTATTGCACACTACGATGTATTAGCGCAGCGTCCTACTACTGGTTTCTCGCGCTTAGATCCATTTGATTACTTAAATCTTACCAACCTTAGAAATGGTAATATTTTAAATAATCCTAATCTATTGCCCCAGAAAACTACTGAGTACGAGTTAGCCTTTAAACAAGCGCTTACTAGAAAATCAGCTCTTAAAATTGCTGCCTTCTATCGCGAGTTAAGAGACTTATTGCAAGCCGTAAACTATCCGGAAGCATATCCTATTACTTACATTGCTTACGGTAACCGTGATTTTGGTACAGTGAAAGGGTTCCAGTTAGAATATGAAATGCGTCGTACTAATAATATTAAAATTGATGCGAACTATACCTTACAGTTTGCCAATGGTACAGGTTCTAGTGCAACAACAGGAGCCAACTTGGCAAGAGCTGGTGCAGCGTCATTAAGAACTCTATTACCATTCGATTATGATAACCGTCACCAAATCTTACTTCGCTTAGATTGGAGATATGGAAGAGGAACTCAATACAATGGTCCGAAAATTAACGGAAAAAGAATACTTGAGAACTTTGGTGTTAACGTAACTACTAGTGCATTATCCGGTCGTCCTTACACTCGTCGCGACCGTGCCTACGCTGTTACTGCTGCTGCATCTTCAAGTGCACAAACTCAAGGACAAATTAATGGTGCTCGTCTACCTTGGCAAGTAACCTTTGATGTTAGAATGAACAAATCCTTTATGTTAGACCCTCGTGGTCGTAAGTCTGTAGACGTTTACATTCAGGTTTTAAATGCTCTGAACACAATGAACGTCGTAAACGTTTATCCTTACACTGGTAGCCCAGATGATGATGGTTTCTTAGCCTCTCAAGCTGGTCAAGCCCAAACACAGGGTCAAGTAAGCGAGCAAGCTTATATCGATCTTTACAATCGTGCAATGGTTAGTCCATTTAATGTATCTCTGCCGCGTCGCTTCCGTTTGGGAGTTGCGTATAATTTCTAATTTTAAAGAAGTAACTGCATGAAATTCAGAAACTTTTTAGCATATTCTTTAGTACTAAGCCTGGGCCTTGGCGGTCTAAGCGCTAAAGAAAAACCACACGCTAACAACAATAAGAAATCCGCTCTGCAGGCTCTTGCAGAAGGTTGTGCTCCGGCTACAGCTCAAACGGATTTAAATATTAACAACGTAAGAGCGCGTATCCTTGGTGGCGGTGATATGTGGTGGGATTTAAATGATGCCCAGTATGAAGTGCCCAAAGGAAGTAATAAACACTCGATGTTTGCTGGTGCTCTTTGGCTTGGCGGTTATGATGATGCCGATCAGCTAAAGTTAGCGGCAATGACTTACCGTCAGGATGGAGTAGACTACTGGCCTGGACCGCTTGATGATAATGCTTCCATTACCGAAGAAACTTGTCAGGAGTATGACCAGCATTGGACTGTTTACCGTTCAGAGGTTGAAACTCATAAAGCTTGGATCGATTGTAAAGAAGATCCTGCTTGTGATCCGGAAGCACGTTTTCCAGGTTATGCAGGTAACATTCCACAAAGCATCATTGAATGGCCAGGTAATGGTATAAGAGGAAGTTTGCCTTATAAATTGGCACCTTACGAGGAGTCCGATACGAATGGTATTCCTGGATTTTACGAATATGAGTGGGATTACCCTGGTTACGACTTTACCCGTGAGGCTGATTGCCAAGATAAAGAAGTAGACTTGTTATATGGTGATCAGACTATCTGGTGGGTATACAACGATAAAGGTAACATCCACACTGAAACTAATGCTGCGGCTTTAGGATTTGAAATTCGTGCTCAAGCTTTTGCTTTTACAGCGAATGATGAGGTGAATAACATGACCTTTAACAATTACCGTATTATTAATCGCTCCACTTTCCGATTAAGAGATACTTATTTTGGAACTTGGTTTGATGCGGATTTAGGTAACCCATACGATGATATTATCGGTTCAGATATAGCACGTGGATTAGGTTATGTTTATAACGGTGATAACGATGATGAAGGTGCCTTAGGTTATGGCGCAAACCCACCCGCGGTAGGTTTTGACTTTTTCCAAGGTCCTTTTGCTGACTATTTTGATGGTCAAGATAATGATCGTGACGGTTGTGTTGATGGTGTGCGTATTGATGGTATTTGTGTTGGTGAAGACCCCACTATCGGATTGAACGAAAGAATTATTATGTCCGGTTTTATGTATTACAACAACAGCTCCAACTTTAATGGTCCTGCTGGTACAACTGATCCAAATACGGCTCAAGAATTTTATAACTTATTAAATAGTATTTGGAAAGACGGTCGTCCTTTAGTAATTGAAAGTCCTGCTGGAAAAGGAAATACTGGCAATGGCGATGGCTATAACACCAACGATCCTTCACTTATTCAAACACGTTTTGCTTATCCAGGTAATTCTTTTGATACGACCTTTGCCTATGAGCCGTTTTCGGATCAGAACTGGTTTGAGTCGCCTAATAACCAAGCGGATAAACGTGGATTGCACTGTGCTGGTCCTTTCTCATTGGCGCCAGGGGCACTTAACTTTATTACGACTGGAGCTGTTTGGGCGCGTAACTTCTCAAGTCAGGATTTATTTGCTTCGGTAAATGATGTAATTGTGGCCGATGATAAAGCGCAACAGTTATTTGATAACTGTTTCCAAGTATTGGACGGTCCTAATGCTCCAGATATTGAAATCGTTGAATTAGATCGCGAGTTACTTATTAATTTAATTGACCCATTCAATGCTTCAACTATTGGATACGTTCAAAAAGACCCAAGAATTCCACCAGATCCCAATTGGACTGCTACTCAAATCGATAGCGCAGATAGAGCGAATTATTTCAACTATTTGTTCGAAGGATTCCAAGTTTTCCAAGTATCTAACGCTGATGTTGGTGTTGATGAACTGTATGATGTTTCTCAATCGCGTTTAATTGCGCAGTCAGATTTAAGAAATGGAATTACACAATTGGTTAACTACTTTGAATCACCTGATTTAATTGGTAATCCATTAATGCCACAGGATATGACCTTGGCAGCAGAAGATAATGGTATAAAATTAAGCTACCGTGTGTTAGAGGATGCCTTTGCGGAAGGTGATCGTGGCTTAATCAATCATAAAGAGTATTATTTTTATGTATTGGCTTATGCTCAAAATGATTATAAGACATTCGTTCCTGGTGTAGCTGGAGATAACTCAAACGCTCAAAAAACTCCGTATTTAGCAGGACGTAGAAATATTGGTCAAAACTCTAAACCTTATTTAGGTATACCTAGTAAGACAGAAAGTCGCAACAATGGTACTACTCTAAATGCCGAATGGGGAGATCTTGTTCAGATCACTCGTGTGGCAGGAAAAGGAAATGGAAGTTCTTATTTACGCGTTTCTACAGAAACTGAAGAGGCTATATTAGCCGCAGGAGCATCGCAAAGAGTTACTTACAATGCAGGCTTTGCCCCCATAGAAGTTAAAGTTATTGATCCTTACAAAATAGGGGATGGTACTTATCAATTGCGCTTTACCGATGTGAATACGACTCGTTCTTGGGAATTGATAGATGTAAGGACGGATTCTGTTATCGCTGAAAGCGAGCAAGGTATTGACTATACGGCGGAACAAATTATCACTGACGAAATCACCAAGAAAACTTTGGGCTTCAGTATTACCATTAACGATGCAGTTGCTCCAGGATTAGAGCGCGAGGGCTCTATTGCGAATGGTGTTATAGGAGGATCAATTACCTATGAGGATCCTACTAAACAGTGGTTCTCGGGTTTGCCCGATTCAGATGCGAACAATCCTACTAACTGGATACTTGCAGGAGCTAATGATATTCAGGATGATCAGAATTTACCAGCTTGGTATTATAATGATTACACGGCAGGTGACAATAATGTAGACCCATTTGGGGAATTCGAGAATGTACTTGGTGGTACATGGGCTCCTGTTTCTTTAGCTAGTAATGTGCCTTTAGCTGGTACTGGTGGTACCCCTTCAAGTCCTGGTTATCCTTTGAGAGATGGTAATAACTTCAATGTTATGTATCCAATACAGGATTTACCAAACATTGATGTAGTTATCTCACCAGATCCAGAAAAATGGTCGCGTGTTCCGGTATTAGAAATGGGTAACTTCGCAAGTGCAAATGAAGGAGGAGCAGCCACTTTCCGCTTACGTTCAGATGCAAGTTTGAACAAAGTGGGTAATCAGTTATTCCCAGACTTAACTAGTACAGGATGGAGTTACTTCCCTGGGTATGCGTATAATGTCGAAACAGGAAAGAGATTAAATTTAGTAATAGGAGAAAACTCTTGGTTAAAGAGTGAAAATGGTGATGATATGCTGTGGAATCCAACAGCGAACGTACAACCTAAATTAGGTGGATTAGCACAAGGAAGCCAGTATGTATTAGGTGGCATGCATGTATTGTATGTTTTAGCTGATTCAGCTGTAGTAGATAACCAAATGCTCGATCTTACCTATCAAGGAGATGCCATTGAAGATTATCCTTTGAAAAGTGCGATGGAGAATATGAATCGTGCTATTATCCGTTCTAGTGTATGGGGCGCAATGACATGGTGTACGATTGGAATGGTATCAGGAAATCAATTTGCTTTTGATAGTTATGACCAAATTCCTACCGAAGTTAAAATTGAGGTACGAGTACAAAGTCCTTTTGCTAAGTCTTCAGACGCTGAAAATGATGGTAATCCACTGTACGAGTTCTCAATGGATGGATTTCAGTCTGTCACTAATGATTTATCAGTTGCCAATAGTGCTTTAGATCAAATTAGAGTCGTGCCGAACCCGTATTATGGTTCTTCAGGTTATGAAGATGGCCAGCTAGATAATATCGTTAAGATTACCAATTTACCGCCGCGTTGTGAGATCAATATCTTCATGCCAAATGGAACCTTAGTAAGAACCATTAATAAAGACAACACTCTTACCTATACAGAGTGGGATCTTAAGAATGAGTTTAATGTACCTATAGCTAGTGGAATTTACTTGATTCACATCGATGCTGGTGCCGCGGGACAAAAGGTTGTTAAATGGATGGGTAGCTTGAGACCTGTTGACCTTAACGCATTTTAAGAACGAATTAACGTGATCAAACACATGAGATACCTTAATAAAATTGCAATCACTGCTTGTTTATTAGCCGCTGGCTTAAGCGTAGAAGCAGGTAACCCACAGCGTGCTGGTTCAGCAGGTGCTCCCGAGTTATTAATAAACCCCTGGGCCAGAGCTTCTGGCTGGGGAGGTGTTAATATTGCTGGTGTAACTGGAGTAGAAGCTACTTTCATTAACATTGCTGGTATAGCCTCTACAGAGGGAACAGAAGTTTCTTTTACCAATACCCAATGGTTAGTTGGGGCAGGCATTAATATAAATGCAGCAGGCTTTAATCAATCGGTAGGTTCAAATGGAGTCCTTTCGGCTAACTTCGTGTCTTTCGATTACGGTAGTTGGGAGCGTACAACCATTAATAACCCTGATGGAGGAATTGGTGAAATCAGTCCTTCTACAGCCATTATTGGTTTAGGCTATGCACAACGCTTTATAAAATCCATCCGCGGTGGTGTGAATGTGAAAATTTACACGACTAGCATGGTGGATATGACTGTAACTTCGGCCAGTGTGGATGCAGGTGTACAATATGTTACCGGTAAAAGAGAACAAGTGAAGTTTGGAATTACCTTAAGAAATATTGGTCCAGCCGCTCGATACGACGGTGAAGGCCAATCTGTTTCTTTAGTAGTTCCTTCTGGCGGCTACGCACAAGAGTACAGCGAAAGAAGTGAAACTTTTGAACTCCCGACTACCTTATCCATTGGAGGTAGTTATGATTTCGAATTCGATCAACAAAGGTTAACTGTAGCCGGTGCGTTCCAGTCTAACTCTTTCGAAAAGGATTTATACACCGCTGGAGTAGAATATTCTTTTAAAGAACTATTGAGCTTTAGAGCAGGATATAGCTTTTACGATAATCGTGATTACGAGGTTACTACTACCGTATTTACAGGTTTTAGTGCTGGGGTTTCTCTTGATTTAGCTATGAGTAAAAACAATGATAATGTCTTTGGACTAGACTACTCTTATCGCAGCACATCCTTCTTTGATGGAGTGCATAGTATCGGAGTATCTGTATCTCTCTAAATCATATAGCGAAGTCAATATTTTATATATTTGCAAAAGGAAAAGACCTCTCTGAGGTCTTTTTTTTGTTGGCTAAAATTTAAATAAAATGGCAATAAACTATTACAGTCCTGAAGGTCTTGAAAAACTTAGGAAGGAGCTTGAACATATGAAATCGGTGGAACGTCCCCGAATTTCCAATCAAATTGCGGAGGCACGCGACAAAGGTGATCTATCAGAAAATGCAGAGTACGATGCAGCAAAAGAAGCGCAAGGACTCTTGGAGATGAAGATTAGTAAGCTGGAGGATAGTTTATCCAATGCCCGCCTTTTAGATAGCTCCAAAGTGGATACTTCTAAGGTAATGGTGTTGTCTAAGGTCGTGATTAAAAACACCAAGAATGGGGCAGAAATGACCTATCGCTTGGTTAGCGAAAATGAGGCCGACCTAAAAGCGGGTAAAATCTCTATAAACAGCCCTATTGGTAAAGGACTAGTGGGGAAAAAGGTAGGCGAAACCGCCGAAATTGCTACGCCCGCTGGTTTAATGAGTTTTGAAATAGTTAAAGTAAGCATGGATTAAACATGGCATCTATTTTTACAAAGATTATCGCGGGAGAAATTCCAAGCTATAAAATTGCTGAAACAGAGAACTGCTTGGCTTTTTTAGATATCATGCCTTTACATGGCGGTCATGCTTTAGTAATACCTAAAAAGGAGGTAGATTATCTCTTCGATTTAGCAGATGAGGAGTATCAGGAATTGATGCTCTTCTCTAAAAAGGTGGCCCATGCAATTGGCCAAGCAATTCCTTGTAAAAAAGTAGGGGTGGCTGTAATAGGTTTAGAAGTGCCCCATGCACACATTCACCTTATCCCAATTAATGCAGTAAGCGACATCGACTTTAGTCGTGAGAAGCTACAATTTACCCACTCACAGATGGAAGATTTTGCGGTTAAAATCCGCTCTAAATTTAATTAACCTGAGTTAAGATCCAACTCAGTTTATTCGATCGGGGTTATTGCGGAGAAATTTATCCCAAGAATCTTTTCCCTTTAATCCCGCTAGTGGGTTGCTAGCCTGATAATGATGGCATAGTGCCACGGCCAGGCCATCTGAGGCATCCATGTACTTTGTGTCTAGCTTTCGTTCTAAAGTCTTTTCTAGCATGGCGTAAACCTGCTCTTTGCTGGCGGCTCCTTTACCAGTAATACTTTGTTTGATTTTCCGCGGTGAATATTCCTCAATAGGAATGTTGCGATACAAACCAGCGGCCATTATTACGCCCTGAGCACGACCAAGTTTCAACATACTTTGCACATTTTTCCCAAAGAAGGGCGCTTCAACCGCCATTTCATCGGGCAAGTATTTGTCGATTAGACCTAAGGTGCTTTCAAAGATTTCCTTGAGCCGCAATATGGCGGAATCTTTCACCTTAAACTTAATGCTATCCAAGTGTATCAATTCGGCCTTTTTCGATTTGATTTGTAAAACGCCGTAGCCCATTATCTGGGTTCCAGGGTCAATACCTAAAATTATTTTTTCCATCTCTTAGGCCAAAATTAATGTAATACTTTTGGGCATTATAGTCATTATGGGATTATCTATTCTGCTTTTAAGCGCCTACCTCGCCTATTTAAATCTCATCCTTATTTTAGGGCGCGGCTTGAAAAGGCTACAGCATGATACGCAGCACCAAAAAGACCTAAACATCATCCCCCATGAGGGTATCGTTATTTTAGTGGCCCACTATAATGATAGTGAGAAAATTCCGGCTCTTTTACAATCTCTGGAAAGGCAAAACTATGCTGGCACTTTCAGTCTTTGTGTGATAGATGACCATTCTGCACCTGCGCATTTAAGGAACTTAAAGGCAAGTTTAAACGAAAGTAGCTTAGAGACGCTTCTTTTGCAAAATGAACTCCCACCCGGGAAAAAGAATGCTTTAGAAGATGCGATAAATGGCCTGAAGGAAAGTTTTATTGTGCAACTAGATGCAGATGTAGTTTTAGATGCAGATTTCTTAAACATTTTAATTTCGACTAAAATAAAAGAGCAAGCCGATATTCTATTGGCTTTGGTAAAGATGATCCCCGCCAAAACTTTCATCAGTAGTTTCGCGGCTTTCGAGTTTCTAAGTTTACAGATGAGTGGAATGGCACTTGGGGCTTTAGAAAGACCGATCATGGCAAATGGTGCTGCCATGGCCTATCCTGCTGCTACCTGGCGGCGCTTTAAAGAAGTGGGAAGAGCTTGGGATAGTGGTGATGATAGTTTTTTAGTACAGGCAGCTAGGCGGGCTAAAAATGTGAAAATAGTTCCTGTGCCGCGTGCGGCAGTAAAGACTGATGCTCCGCTAACATTCAGATCATTTATTAACCAACGGGTCCGGTGGGGAGCGAAAGCAGTATCCTACCCCAGTTTTTTGGCTAAAAGTGTAGCATTAAGTGTGGCCTTTATCAATATCTGCTTAGTATTTAGTTTGCTTTGGGCTTTGATGTTTAGCTGGTCGGATTTACCGCTGGTTTTATTGTTCTTCCTCTTAAAAGCAGTAGTGGATTATCCTCTTTTGAGAAAATTCGCTCAGATGACAAATCAGGAAAGTTTGCTGAAAAGATATACCTTAGCCGCGGTTTTTTATCCGTTTTATATAGCGTTGAGTTTGGTCTTTATGATGGTCCCCACCAAAAAGAAGTGGAAGGGCCGGCAGTATACTTAGTCTTTGAAGGTATTGTTAAAGTTATTGCCCGAGGGTCTTTGGAATACGGCCAATTCAAAATAGCTTACCGCCGAAAGTAAATGATCCATAATATCACTTTGAATGCCTTCGTACTTTAACCACTCGATATCTGCACTAAAACAATAAATTTCTAAGGGAACCCCCATTTCGGTAGGTTGCATTTGTCGTACCATTAAGGTCTCTCCTTTGGCTATTTTCGGATGTTCATTTAAATAGGCTTCCGCATAACGACGAAACACCCCTAAATTGGTCATTTGTCGACCATTCAAATAAACACTTTTATCGCTCTTGTTTTCAGAATTGTATAGATCAATTTCTTTTTGCCGTTCATTAATAAAGCCTCGCACCCTTTCGAATTTAAGAAAGCGTTCACGCATTTCGGGGCTGATAAACTTTACTGTTTGCAGATCTATATTAATGCTGCGTTTTATCCGTCGCACCCCTAAATTGGTCATGCCTCGCCAGTTTACAAAACTGTCGCTGATAAAGGCATAGGTAGGCACAGTGGAAATAGTTTTATCCCAATTTCGCACCTTAACCGTGGTGAGGTTAATTTCTAAGACATCTCCATCAGCGCCGTATTTGGGCATACTAACCCAATCGCCAATGCGCACCATATCATTCCCCGCTATCTGAATACTGGCAACAAGGCCTAAAAGGGTGTCTCTAAAAATTAAAAGTATTATTGCGGTGGCAGCTCCAAAAGTGGTTAAAATGGCAACGGCACTTTTTTCTACTATGGTAGATATGATAAACACGCCACCAGCAATATATACCACAATCAGAATTACTTGAATGTAGCTGCTAATGGGTTTCCCTTCAAAGTGTTCACTGGTCAAGGCCATTTGTTCAAGGGCCTTGAGAAACTTGTGTACCACGCCAATTACAACCACTAAACCATAAACGATTACTAGTTTTTGCAGCAAAAGAACCGTCGAACTTAAATCGTCGAAGAGCCAAGGAAGGCTGTAGTAAATAACTATTGCCGGCAGCAGATGAGCGAGTCCCTTAAAAACTCGCTTCTCAAGTAAGATATCGTCGTAGTTATTTTTGGAGTGTTTTACGTAGCGCGTCACTACTCTAAGAATGATCCTTCGTGCAATTAAATCTGCCAATAGGCTAATTCCCACAACGATAAGGATATCTATTGCTAAAGTTAAGGTTGCGGCACTTGCTTGGTTTAGGCCCTGATCTAAAAGCCAGTTTAAGGCCCAATGACTGATATTAGTTTCTTTCAAGGTTTTATTTTTGCCAAAGCTACAATTTTACCACTAGGGCTTATACCTTAATCCGTTGCTATTAGTGCCAACCACGCTAAAATAACCAAAGGCGTACTCTCTCTCATTATCCTTGCGGTGAATATTTCCAACCACTAAAGCAGGGGGTGCATCGAAGGGTGATCCAACCTGATCTTGACTACTAACCAAGGTTAAGAAACTTTGAAAATCATCAGAAATACTTTCAACTCGTACAACCAAAGTGTCTTTTTCGAGATCCATTTTATCTTCTTCAAAGGGACCATATATTGAAACAGGTGGGAACTCCCCGCCGCCAAAATAAGCACCATCTAAGCCAAAGTCGTCAAAAATTATTATCTCTCTAGCAAAGGCAGAATCGTTTAGGGTTCTCTTAACACGGTAGTAATTTTTTGTGTCTGGAATATCACCAAAGAACATAAGAGCGTACTCTCCCTCTTCAAAAGCGCGTGGGGTAGTGGTGCGACTGAGTGTAGCTTGAACAAGGCTATCCAATGGTGGGCATGCGCGCAGGGTGTCGCTTTTCGAAACCCAAGTTCCTAAAGTACTGCGAGGGTAGTCGCCCGAAATATCCACTTCGATATGATAAATTTCGCCTATACTCCCTTGAAAGTTACTACTGTAAAACCCTGGCTTAGAAATACTCTCACTTAAAAGTGCCATCTCCGCGTTACCTTTCCAGATACTGACCCGAGCGCCGCTAATTACACGGGTCTCTCCCTGGGAAAAGTAGGGCGAGGTTGTGCTTAACTGCACATAGGCACTGTCTTTATCAGAGATTTGCCCGCTAATAACTAATTCGGTGGCACCTACAGGAACATCGATTTCTATCACGTCTTGGCAGGAAGCGAAAATTAGGCTAAAAACGAAGAGATTTATTTTGATAAATGTTTTCATGCTTAAAAGTTGAAGTTCCAAGTTACAGAAGGGATAATAGTCCCGAAAATGGCGAGCCGTACTGCTTGAGTATTGAAATTAGGAGTGCTAGCACCAGCGGTTTCTTCGCCTTGTTCAAAGAAAATTGAATAAGCATTACGACGGGCATAAACATTGTAAATGCCAATGGACCAAGCACTATAGAATTTTTTATTCGGGTCTTTCTCAGGAGTGTAATTTGCTGATAAGTCCAAACGATGGTAATCGGGAATGCGCAGGCTATTGCGACTGCGGTAAATAGGAACACTATACTCTTCAAAGGTATATCGACCTTCTGGTGGGGTAATAGCTCGCCCAGTTTGATAGGTGAAGTTCATCCCTAAGTCCCACTTTTTAGTAAGCTGATAATTTAGAACTAAGGAAATATCATGGCGCTTATCATAATTAGCGGCATACCACTCACCCGCATTAATGGCTAAAAGAGGATCATCGTTCTCTACCTTCAATTCAGTTTTAGAAAGGGTGTAGCTTAACCAGCCACTTAAACGACCAGTGCGCTTTCGCAGATAAAATTCTAAACCATAAGAGCGACCAATGCCTGGCAGGATTTCGGTTTCAATGGTTTCATTGAAAATTAAATCCGCACCATTGCGATAATCAACTATATTTTTGAAATCTTTATAGTATCCTTCAACCGAAACTTCGTAGCGGTTCTCAGCAAAGTTTTGAAAATACCCAGCTGCTATCTGGTTAACCGTTGCAGGTTTAATATAACGGCCGGCTGGTCGATATAAATCTACCGGAGTGGGAGTAGAAGTATTGCTAATTAAATGGATATACTGTCTAGTGCGATTATAACTTGCTTTTATACTGCGCTCATCATCAATACGATAGTTGGCCGAAAACCTTGGCTCTAAGCCTTCTAAACCATTATAGGCTTCGATAATATCTCCATTACCATATTTTTCGCTGCCTATTAATTCTTCGGTAAGGGGTAAATCGGGATTTCTGTAGTTCCTAACGGTTTGGGAGCCTAAATTGTAGAAGGAAGAGTAGCGCAAGCCGTATTGCAGCGTCCATCGCGTGCCTAATTCTAACTCCTGACTAAAATAAAGAGATGGTTCTAAGGCATACTCTCTTTGAAGCTCGAGCTCTACGCTTCCCGTAATTTGGCCAGGCTTCATGCGGTAGTAGATACCTTCAATTCCAAACTCAATTTCATTTTTACTATTGATGTAATAGTTGTACTGATTTTTAAAATGATAATCCTGAATGGTGGACTCTAAGCGAAAGTTAAATTCAGAATCGTCTGCCGTTCCTAAAGAGTAGGTATAATCGCTAAAAACTAGTGTGAAGTTGGAGAAAAGCTTGTCGCTAAAAAGGTGATTCCAGCGTAAAGAAGCGGTGGTGTTTCCCCAATCAAATCCAAATAAGTTATTGATTTCAAATACATCACGCCCAAAATAGCCGCTAAGGTAAAGGCGATCTTTGTCGCTAATAATATAATTTAACTTGGTGTTTAAGTCGTAAAAGTAAAGGGTGTTGTCACTAATGGTGGGATCTGGACTTAGCCCCAAAAAAATATCAGCATAGGAGCGACGCGCTGCCACCATAAAAGCTGACTTGTCTTTTTGAATCGGTCCTTCTAAGAGCAATCGACTCGATAAAAGACCAATACCGCCAGTGCCGCTAAACTCTTTATTATTACCATCTTTCTGTCGCACATCTACTACCGAGCTTAAGCGGCCGCCGTAGCGTGAGGGAATTCCGCCCTTGTAGAGCTTAACATCTTTTACGGCATCAGCATTAAAAATAGAAAAGAAGCCAAAAAGGTGCGAGGAGTTATAAACGGGCGCCTCATCTAATAGAATTAAATTTTGATCTGTATTCCCGCCTCTTACATTAAAACCATTCGAGGCCTCTCCAATAGTGCTAATACCAGGTAAAAGGGTTAAGCTGCGAATGATATCAACCTCTCCTAGTAGGGCTGGCATTTTTTTTACATCCTTAATATCCAATTGAGCAACGCTCATTTCCACGCTACTTACATTCTGATCTCGTTTTTCAGCTATTACCGTTACCTCGTTTAGCTCTGTAGAATTTTCACTAAGTTCAATATTCATTTTTAGATCATTATTAAGATCTATTTTAAAGGCTTTGCTCTGATAACCAATGTATTGAATAGATACCTCATAAACTCCCGGTTCCATGCTCAAGGAGTAATAGCCATAAAGGTTGGTGCTGGTGCCGTCCCCTAATTTCGGAATAACTACATTTACGCCAATCAGTTCCTCCCCTGTTTTGGCATCTCGAACATAGCCGCTAAAAGTGTGGAGTAGATTTTGGGAAAAAGCTTGAAAGCTTAATGCTAAGAACAGGAGGTTTAGTAAGAATCGCATTTTAACTAAGAATTAGCGCTTTGTAGATTGAGTGATCTTTAAAAAGAACTTACTTTTACCTTTCTGGTTCTGTTTATAAATCGGGGCAAAAGTAATGTTACCCTTCGGGAGGGGAATTACTTTAAAGCCCTTTTTAACAAACTTTTAAGTAGAAGGTTTTATATGCAATATATTAAGATAGTCAACAAGTATAGATACCTATTCTTGTTAGTGGTAGTTGGTTTAGGATTAGGGTTTTACAACCCGATAGGTCAAGAGGAAAAAAAGGATAAGGTAATTTTAAATCTTATTTATCAGGTTTTAAATTCAAATCATTTTTCTCCGCAGGATTTAAATGATGAGTTTTCACAAAAAGTTTTCGATAATTTTTTGGAAAGCCTGGATTACAATAAAAGATTTTTATTGGCGGAAGATGTGAAGTCTATGGAATCACATCGTATGGATATCGATGACCAAATTAGGGTGGCCCAATTGGGCTTTTTTGAAAGTTCCTACCAAATTTACCAAAAGCGTTATGAGGAGGTGAAGGGTTTTTACAAAGAAATCTTAGACAAACCTTTTGAATTAGAACGAAAAGAGCAGTACGAAACCGATGATGAAAAACTTGATTTTGCGGATGATACGGAGGAGTTAAAAGATCGCTGGCGCAAGTACTTTAAGTTCCGGGTTTTGAATCGCATTGATGAAATGCTGGATGATAGTAATGATAGTTCAGATGTAAAAAGTAGTGATACTCTGACTTTAGCCGATATGGAGATTAAGGCACGAAAAAAGGAATTGGAACTGCATATAGATTGGTTTAAGAGCCTCGACGATATGGAACGTATGGATTGGCTCTCCGCTTACCTCAATGCTATAACTTTAGTTTATGATCCGCACACGCAATATTTTGCGCCCGAGAAAAAGGAAGATTTCGAAATCAACATGACTGGGCAACTCCAAGGTATTGGGGCGCAGCTGGCGCAGAAGGGTGATTATGTTACTATTTCTAAAGTGATTGTAGGCAGCCCATGTTGGAAGCAAGGTGACTTAGAAGTGGGCGACAAAATATTAAAAGTAGAGCAGGAAGACGGTGAAATTGTAGACCTCGTAGGTTTAGGAGTACGCAAAGCGGTTACCCATATCCGTGGCCCCAAAGGGACGGAAGTGAAACTGACAGTTCGTAAAATGGATGGTACTAAAATGGTGATTCCCATCATTCGTGATATTGTAGAGCTCGAATCAACTTTTGCTAAATCGTCGGTAATTGGCGAAGGCGAGGACAAAGTAGGTTATATCCGCTTGCCAAAATTCTATGTAAACTTCTACGGTGATTCCAATCACGACTGTGCGGAGGATGTGGCGAAGGAATTAGAAAAGCTTAAAGCAGAAAATGTAAAAGGTGTAATTCTCGACCTTCGTAATAATGGCGGAGGAAGCTTGCAGAGTGTCATTGATATTGTTGGATTGTTTATCGATGAAGGGCCAGTGGTGCAAGTGAAGGCATCTGGGCGCAGACCACAAGTATTAAGCGATAAAGACCGTGGAGTGGCTTATGATGGTCCCTTGGTTGTAATGGTAAATCAGTTCAGTGCTTCTGCCTCGGAGATTTTTGCCGCCGCTATACAAGATTACAAAAGAGGTTTGATTATCGGCAGTCAGTCGACCTTTGGCAAGGGAACTGTGCAAAATGTTGTAGATATGGACCGTGCGGTAAGCATGACCTATAACAACCTTAAACCATTGGGTGCTCTAAAGTTAACCATCCAAAAGTATTACCGCATTAATGGCGGAACGCCTCAGCTTAAAGGGGTTACCCCCGATATAGTTTTGCCTGACAATTATATGTATATCCCTTCCGGGGAGAAGGAGCAGAATTATGCTTTACCGTACGATGAAATTGAAAAAGCAGACTATGAGGTATGGGGCCCGGGCGTTAGTCAATATCCAAACTTGGTGCATAAGAGTAAATTAAGAGTGGATACAACAAGTAATTTTGCGTTAATCGAAAAATATGCCCGCTGGATTAAAGATGAGCGTGAGAAGTCTGAGGTTAGCTTAAATTTAGACAACTTTAGAAAGGAACAGGCAGAATACCGCGATGAGGCGAAAAAATACAAGGGTATGCGCGAAAGTCATCAACTTCTAAGTATTAGTACCAATGCCGCCGATGTTGAGGCAGTAGGCTCTAATGATGAGTCGAAAGTAAAAAATGAAAACTGGCATAAAAGCTTGCGTAAGGATCTGTATTTGTTTGAAGCCGTGCAAGTTTTAAGTGATTTAACTGCCGTGTACGGTTCTTGAAAACACTAAATAAAATAATTAAAGACCCTTTAGGAGCTATCGGAATATCCATTATTCTGATAGCTTCTTTTTTAGCTCTATTTGCATACCTATTGATTCCTGATAAAAGCAGTAATGCGAATGCCATGAATCTTAGCATAGCTAATAAGGATCCGGGATTTAAGGTTCAATTTCTATACCTCCCCTTAAAAACAAAAGACAAACAATCTGCTTGGGATGCTTGGTTTTTTGGTGTGGAAAAGTCAGGGGAACTTATCCCAATAAGCACCGTGCGTAGGGAAAAATCTATTCTTTATTACCGTCCATTTCCAATAGCGGAGGGCCCAGAGAGAAGCCTCGATTTGAGCGAATATTATGCGGCCGATAAGATTAAATCCAAGCAATACCTGCAGGAAAGAACCTTTTGGTTTGGCAGCGACCGCTTTGGCAGAGATATGCTAAGCCGATTGGTAGTAGGTGCAAGAATTTCTTTGATGGTTGGTTTTTTAGCAGTCTTCATTTCACTATTAATCGGAATTCCTCTCGGGGCTTTTGCAGCTTATTACGGTTCTTGGCCCGATAAACTGATTATGTGGCTGATAAATGTAATCTGGTCAATCCCAGGCTTATTAATGGTTATTGCCATCACTCTTGCTTTAGGGAAGGGCTTTTGGCAGGTTTTTATTGCCATTGGCTTTACCATGTGGGTAGAAGTGGCCAGAGTAGTGCGCGGTCAAGTGTTGAGTATCAAAGAGAAGGAATACATTCAAGCGGCTAAAGTGCTTGGCTTTAGTGATACCTCTATAATCGTCAAGCATATATTGCCAAATATTATGGCTCCCTTAATTGTTATTTCGGCCGCTAATTTTGCTTCGGCAATTTTAATTGAAAGCGGTTTAAGTTTTTTAGGAATAGGTGCGCAGCCGCCAACGCCTACTTGGGGAACGATGATTAAAGATCACTATTCTTATCTGATAATGGGAAAAGCACATTTAGCCATTATTCCTGGTTTGGCGATAATGCTTTTGGTCCTAGCGTTTATGCTTATTGGCAATGCTTTGCGCGATGCTTTAGATGTGCGAAAAACCTAGCTTAAAATTGCCAGAGGAAGCCAACACTATTTGAGCTTAATTGAATGCTTTCGAGTAATGGGATTAAAATGCTACTCTCATGGCTGGAATGCATATAATACATGATGCTGTCAAAAACGAGCAGAAATGCACCATTAACAATTACCGCTTGACCAAAGCCTTTTAGTCGGTCCTTTTGTTCGCTGTTTTTAGATCTTTCCATCAAATAAGCTCCACCAACCATATATCCTAAATCTAGGGCTGCATTGAAAAGAAGGACTTTAGAAATTTTATTTTGTTCTAATATGCTTTCGGCTAATGACAAATCTGCGGAAGCGTTTAAGGCACTGTAGTATCCAAAGCCAGCGATGGCTAAATTAACGGCATTCCACGCGAGATTCATTTGATGATAGGCCTGCGTTTCGCGATTTTCAGCCTGTAACCTAAAGCTGGAGACAGCCATATTGCCGAGAGCCCAGGAGCCCAGAATAAGCATGCCTTTTTGATTATAGTCTAATCTTTGCTCATTAAAATTTAAAAGCTCGCTCGGGTTTTGCGCACTGGCGTAGATGCCAATAAATAAGAGGCAAGTTAAAATTGGCCATTTAGTTTTCATTGGAAGTTTTTGTGTTACTAAACACTTCATCCAAGTCAAGGTTCTCATAACGAGCTATTTCTAACTCTTGGAGAAAACGCTTGCGTGGCATGGTGTAAGCGCCCAAGCTTGCTAGGTACTTATTATAAACTTGGCAATCGATTAGACGAAAGCCCCAATGATCAAGCCTTTGACAGAGCGTTATGAAAGCCATTTTCCCGGCATTACTTTCTTTAGAAAACATGGATTCCCCCATAAAGCATGAGCCCACGATAATACCATAAAGTCCCCCGACTAATTTATTCTCACGCCATGCTTCAACACTTACGGCTTCGCCTAGTAGATGCAATTTTAAAAAAGCCTCTACGTGCTCATCGGTAATCCAGGTGCCGTGTTGATCTTTGCGTTTTATACGCTTACAGTTCAGTAAGACTTCTTTAAAAGCTGTATTGTAGCGGATCTCAAATTTATTTTGGTTTAAGAGGTTGCGTGAACTTTTGGTGATATTCACTTCTCTGGGTCTTAAAACCATTCTTTCCAAGGGCTGCCACCAAAGTATTTCGCTATCAGGGTCATTCCAAGGGAAGATTCCTTTTTGATAGGCTTGTTGTAACCTCCGATAATCTAAATCGCCACCCACGGCAATAATACTATCTTCTTTGTCCCATTCGCTGGCATCGGGAAACCAGAAGAAATCTTTATCTAATTCGTGAATTGGCATTAAAAAAGGAATAGGCTTGTGGTAAAAATAAGAATTCCCATTAGCATAATGATAAGGGTGTAGGGAATAATATCTCTGGCCTTTAATCCGGTTATCGCAAGAAGGGGTAGGGCCCAAAAGGGTTGTAGCATATTGGTTAATTGATCGCCATAAGCGAGAGCCATTACCGCTTTACCTAAAGGGATGTCTAAGCGAAGGGCGGTTTCGATTAATACGGTTCCTTGAATGGCCCATTGCCCACCACCGCTAGGGATAAAAATATTGACAAGGCCGGCACTAAAAAAACTGAGAATGGGAAAACTAAGGGGACTAGCAATGGTACTGAAGAACTCACTAAGCTGCGAGATTAAACCGCTATTGCTCATTAGCCCCATAATCCCAAAATACAAAGGAAACTGAATGAGTATTCCTGCTGCGCCACTTATCGCTTGGTCTAAGGCTTTTAAAAATGAACTTAGACTACCGTGTAAGATAAAGCCTAGGGCTAAAAGGGTTAGATTGATAAAGTTAAGCGTCATGAAGGATAAAGCTTCCTCCGAAAAAATAATTTTTAAGTTAATGGCTAAAATGGCCAAGCCCATGGCAATACCTAAATATTTGGAGTGATCTAGTTTTTCAGCACCATAGAGTCTAAGAGTTTCGATTTTCTTTGCCTTTAGTGCTTCCATAGGTCCTTCGCTGCTACTTTCGGCATAGAATTTAGCAAGTAGGAATATAAGCCCCGGAAGAATTAGCAAGAGCATTAGTGAGCTAAAGATATTCATGGGGCTGAATAATGTCTCGGAAAGAGGGATAGTTTGAGGCAGCAAATCCACATAAGCCCCTAAATCGATGCCTTGCATTAATTTATGCAAGTGATCTTCTTCCGCAACTTTTAGTGGAGCACTACCACTTAGACCACCATGCCAAACCATTAATCCAGAATACCCTGCCGCTCCTAAAAGGCCATAATTAAACTTTTGATTTAAACTTTTGAGTTTTAGACCTGCCTGATGAGCGAAGATGGCGCCAAAAACAAGACCTAATCCCCAATTAAAAAAGGAGACTAAAAGACTAAAAAAGCAAACCATGGCACTGATGGCTGCAGGGCTATTTGCTAAACTTAAAAGCCGAGCAATTAATTTTTTAATGAAAGGAGCAAGTGCAAGGATATGGCCTAAAACTAGGACCAGCATCATCTGCACCATAAAAACAAGAAGAGGGGCTTGCCAAAGCCCCTCTATCCAATAGTCGATTGATTTTGTGAAATTTTGGCTCAGGCCAGCGGGTCCTAAAAACCAAACTAATGAAAAGGCAAAAAGGCTAAGAAAAAGTGCTATAGTTAAAGGGCTTGGCAGTAAATACTGGAAAGCACCTTCGAAGCTTTTTGCAAATCCTTTAGCCATTCTGCGGTTTATTCACTTAAAAGGGTAAATCGTCTTCAGCGTCATCATTTAAGGGAGCCATGGTAGGGGCATTGCCAAAGCTATTGCTCGTTGGCGCACTTCCCATATTATCTGCTGGATTAGAAGGTGCTGGCGCTCCACTCATTTTATCTATTTTCCAACCGTTAATGGTGTTGAAATATTTCACTTCACCTTGGGGGGATGTCCACTCTCTGCCGCGCAGGTTAATGCCAATGTTTACTTTTTCACCTTCGCGAAAACCATCTAGTAAACTAGTCTTGTCTTGAATGAATTCGATACTAATATGCTGTGGATACTGTTCTTCTGTAGTAACAACAATTTCTCTCTTTCTAAATTTGGCGCTCACTTCTTGAGTGCCTCCAATCCGCTTTACGATTCCGGATACTTCCATCTTATATTCTATTTAATTTATCACACAATAAAGCTTTCCAAGCTTTAATTACTTTATTCTTATCTAGGAGTTCTTTGGCATATTGATGCAGGGCTTCACGCACCTCCATGCCATCGCTTGAGCTCTCAAAGATTTCTTTGATTTTATAATTTTCAGCAAATTCTTCCAGCTCTTGTTGATTGGGTAACCTTTCGATATTACCAAGTTTACCGAGGTCATTACCATCTAAAAACATGCTGCTGCGTATCCTTGGCGGGATTTGATCTACACCAATGCCTTTGGTAAGAATGGGTTTTTCGACTTCAAAAAGTGCATCACCGTTGGCTCTACAATACCAATCACCACCCATGCGGGCTACTAAATCTAATTTTGTGCTATCGGTTATCCCTTTTTCATTAAACATGTCTTCATCAACATGCATTCGTATTACTTCACACATAATAAGATTTCCTGCACCACCTTCGTCCCCTAGTGCTATAATGTCCGTCACCTTGCATTCAAATTGTACTGGCGATTCTTTTACGCGAAAGGGAGCAACTAAATCTGACTCAATGGGAGTAAGGCCCGCTTTTAGAAATTCATTTACGCCCGTATCGTATTCGGTAGAGGCCAAAGACATCTGCTGAACGATATTGTAGTTCACTACATTTATTACTACTTCACGGGTAGCTTCTGCATTATGCAGGGTGTCTTTGGTAGTATTATTTCGTACTCTTCTGGCAGGAGAGAAAATTAGAACCGGGGGCTTCGTGCTGAATACGTTAAAATAGCTGAAGGGACTCAAGTTAGGGTTGCCTTCATTATCTATAGTGCTAGCAAAGGCGATGGGGCGTGGGCCCACTGCAGCCAGTAAATGACCGTGTGCTTCTTTACCAGGAAGATCGTTTAAATCGAATGATTTCATGCTTGAATTATGAGAGGCAAAACTAAGGAATTCATGGTGCTTTAGAGACTTTTAAGCAATTAGAAATCTCTTTCTATAATTAGAGACTTGAGATTCATTCGATATTTGGCCTCAGACTACTGGTAAAAAGTGGAATTCTAGCTAGCCTAAGGAAAAAGTATGGGATTATTTTAAAGAGGTGAAGCGCAGCAATCCACTACTTTAAAAGGACTCGGTAAAAGTTTCCCCCAAAAAGTGAAACGCTTAAGGATTAATTTGCCGGTGATCTCAGCATAGATATAAAAAAAATTAAAAATCTTGTTTGCGATTTGGTAAAAGATGTATATTTGCCGCCCTGATGCAGGCGTGGTGGAATTGGTAGACACGCTAGACTTAGGATCTAGTGCCGCGAGGTGT